>JAXLXL010000001.1:460000-1463913 GCA_046327935.1 Deinococcaceae bacterium | reverse complement strand
GAGCCACGGTCAGACAGGCTAGTGTCAAGACCTCTTGGCCGAAACGACAGGGAATTGGATCTACCTGGGGTTCATCGCAGCTTTGGCCCATCAGGACGTGATGGCCGCTTGATCAACCCCTTTTAAGACACCCTCTTACGGCAAGTTCACCTAATTTCTTGGATTTTTACAAAATGCCATGCCAATCTGTTTCAACTGGTCCTAAAAATTCCCTAAATTTAAGTGGCTTGCCGTAAACACTTTCTTGACGCCTATCCCACTACCCAAAATATGATGTTCTCAATGCAAGAAAAACCCTGAAAAATCTGAATGAAACTCGGTTGGGCTTGGCTGATGGCCCAAAGGATCTAATTTGGAACGAGGAAACATTGGAACACCGTGTTTTGAAAGATGCGATTTCTGCCTTCAGTCTTTTGTTTTAGGTATCCTCCATATCGCATTCTCTTCCAGGACATATTTGGCTTTGACCCACCTGCACACGGGTTACGCTGTATACTTGGTGCCGTGAAGATTTGGCTTCCCTTACTGCTCGGAGGAATGATGGCCCTGTGCGGGCTTCCCTTTGTCTGGAGTCCCCTTATGGTTGTTCCCCTGGCTGCACTTTTGGCGTGTTGGTCAAGGGCTGAGCGTCCAAAGGAGGTTGCGATGATGGCAATCCTCTCTGGGACAGCCTATTTCGCTGGACATTTGATTTGGCTCCCGCTGAGCTTTATGAATTATTTGGGACCTGTTTCTTTTGGATTTGTGGGTCTTTGGTTCCTTGAAGGTCTGTTTTGGGTTCTGTTGACACAGTGTGTTCACCGAATGACACCTCTGCCCGAACGCCGCGTGTGGTTGTATGCATTCGGATGGGTGATTCTCGAATACTTGCGCCATTTGGGTCCGTTTGCCTTTCCATGGGGAACCCTCGGGTACACCCTTGTCCCAACCCCGGTTGTACAGGTCGCCGAATTTGGCGGCGTGTTTTTGTTGTCGCTTTTGGTAACAGGTCTCGCCGCTGCCTTGGTTCGCTTGCAACAGCGGGTGTACTGGCCACTGATGTTCGTGGGAAGTCTGTGGGTGCTCTCTTTTGGATACGGCACATGGATGGAGCGTCAGCCCCAATTGCCCAAAAACCAAACAGCACTTTTGGTTCAGCCCAACTACGATGTATTCGATAAATTTCAAGGACTTGATCCGGTTCGGTTGATCAGCCAGCATTTGGAGCTCTCAACAACGGCACGTCCGGACGAATTGATTGTGTGGTCCGAGGGTGTTGTGGACGGCCGGACAGTATTCGATCTGGATAGGTTGCAGGAAAATCCCATCCCCTGGAAACCGGAATGGGCTTCTGCGATGCCTCAGCCGATGATTCTAGGTGCCAGCGCGCCCTTGGGCCCGACCTCGTTCGCAAACCGTGCGGTTGCCTGGGACAGTGGCCAAGAAACGGGACACCACGACAAGCACTACTTGGTTCCATTTGGCGAGTTTTTCCCCCTGTATCGTGAGTGGCCGGCGCTGTATCAGTGGGTGTTTCAGGTTGTCGGCAGCTCATTTATTCCGGCGCAACCCGGTTCAACGTTCGAACCGCTCACCCTTCGTGGGATTCGTTACGGGGTCTACATTTGTTATGAAAGTGTGTTTCCCGTGGTCGCTCGGGAGATGGTGCGCTCGGGTGCCCAAGTTTTGATCAACATTTCCAATGACGGCTGGTTTGGAAAAGGACAAGGCTTGATCCAGCATTTCGACATGGGGCGTGTGCGGGCCATCGAAACGCGGCGTTACATTCTGCGCGATGGAAGCGTCGGGGTCACTGCAGTCATTGATCCACTGGGACGAACCCAAGAGCAATTGCCTATCCGAGAAACAGGTGCGCTCCATGCCTCTTACCGCTTGCTGGATGGCGAAACGTTGTACGTTCGTTTTGGCGACTGGCCCCTCTGGATTTGCATTCTGGGCAGTTTGGGATTGTGGATGTTTGACTTGAGGGAAAGGAGAAAACTGGCCATTGACACCGCTGTCCGTTGAACCTATGCAGTCATCATATTACTCAGACATAAGAGAAACTCTTGAAAAAATTTTGGTATCGTTTTTTGAAGATGAAAAATTATCTCAAGCCATTCAATCATTCATCTTTGCAGAATTTGATTATGACGTAGTCTTAGAAGGAAAATATATATTGATAATTAGTATTATTGAATCATTGAGTGAATATACGAATCCTACAAATAAAAAAGATAGTCGAAGATTGAAATATAAAATCGCCCCTATTATTAAAGATTGCTGGGAAATATTTAAAGAAAGGATAGATGTGCCAGACAAATCGGGATGCTCTATTGGTAATTTTGTTGAGATTTTAGTGAATAATCGAAATGCTATTGCCCATTATGACAAAAGCGAAAAGAAATATATTGCTGAAAAAATCGAAACTCTCTATTCGGTTACCGAGAGCTTAAAGTGGATAGCCTACTATTTATTGTTGAAACGCCTTGGAATTTCGAAAGATATATGTGTACAAAGGCTAAAATATAACATATTAAAAACAAAATTAAGAATAAAATCTACTGATTTCAAGAATTATAAAACAAAATGATGATAATGTCTAAATTTATTAGACAATGTCTTCGATTTTTGAACACTCAAAGTGCATAGAATGTAGATCCACTCTAAAAACTATAGATGTGCCTCACATCTAATCGTCTCGCTGTAAAGAAATATTAGAATATGGTGAAATGTATTTATCATAAGCGCTTACAATTTTATGATAAATAGTTTCACTTAATAATCTAGAAGTCTATTTTAGGGATCGTCTGCGATCAATTCGAAGGTGTGATGGCACAGTGGACAGGTGGCCTGGAATTGTTCCAACTGCGCGTCATCGAGTTCTATTTCTTCGGTGCACTGGGGACACACGGTCCAAGCCGCAAGGGGCGCCAGTTGCAGATCTTCGCCGGATTCAATCACTTCGAGTTCTGCGTGACAGGCATTGCACACGAGGATATCACCGGTGCAAAGCTCTTCGAGATCGCCCTCTGTAAAACTGAGGTCTTCGGCACATATGGGGCATTCAAGGGTCAGGGTTCGCGTACGCATGTTTCGGCATTTTACTGCAGTGCAAGAAAAAAAGCCTGGATAACCAGGCTTTTTTAGTTTCCTGAGGTTTACTCCATTGCAGCTGGGGCGTGCGGTTGGTTTTTGCGCAGGTGTGCTTCGGGCATAAGGAAAGCGACCAGAAAGGCCAGAAGGACAATAAAAATGGCCACCTTGTACAGAAAAGAAATGCTCTCTGTGAGTGCCTGTTTGAATGCCGCTCCAACCTGATCGATTGCGGCTGAGATTTGCCTTTTCGTCGATGCCAAACTGTCTTGGGCTCCAGAAAGTGCTTTTGATACGGCCATAGATGTGGCGGCTGTCTGTGCCCTATCCAGGTTCGCTTTGATGTTTTGGAGAACTTGATCTTGGCCTTGTTCGGTTTGAATGGCCTGCGCGGGAATTCTCGACAGGTTGTCACGCAAGGCTTGTGGCAATGTCGGATCCTGAAGCATTTGGGTCACGGTTTGTGGAGAGCCGGACCGAATGGCCGTTTGTATTTTTGCGTACTGCACGGTAAATTGGTCGGCGATGCTTTTTGAGATTCCGCCTTGTCTCAGCACGCCTTTGAGGTTTTCGGGCACATTGCGGTTGGCCAAAAGTGACGCAATGGCTTTGGGATCGCTGTCTCGAAGGGCCAATTCAAGAACGCGTTGCTGTTCATCCAATTGGGTAAAGACCTTCTCTTTGATGGCTTTTGGGTCGAAATTCGAGTTGCTTCCCTCTGACGAGGAACCGAGTGCACTGAATTGCGCTTGAACGGCTTTGGGCAATTCTGCTTGAATGCTTTTCAGTTGCGTTCCAAACGACGTTGTGAGATTGGTTGCGAACACGCTGCCCAAAATCGCAATACCGACTGTGCTGCCCATTTGCCTCAAGAAGGTCCCGGTTGATGTTGCAATCCCCAAGTATCGAGGTTCCACGGTACTCTGAATGGCCAACGTGAACAGTGGAATCGAAGGACCGAGTCCCATACCCACAATAAACATCTTCCAAGAGACGTCCAATTGACCCGTTGTCGTGGTCAAGGTAAATCCCATCAAGAGGAACCCAATGCTCAAGATGGCCAGCGCACCCAAGATAATGGGCCGAATTTTGCCGACCCTGGAAGCCAGTTGTCCCGAAAAAATATTGGCGATCAGAAGTCCGAATGTCAAGGGCAGTGTGGTCAGACCCGCGCGCGTTGCCGAAAGTCCGACGACATTGACCATAAAGAGGGGCAAAAAGACAATCGCAGCCAAGAATACCCCACCGACAATGAAGTTGGCCAGATTGCCCAGGGCAAAGGTTTTGTCTTTAAACATGTTGAAATGGATCAAGGGTTCTGGCGTCTTTTGTTCGACCACATAGAATGCCAAGAATCCTGCAATGGACACAGCAAACATCGAGAGGATTTGCCAAGACGTCCAAGGATAGCCTGTCTGGTTTTGTGTGTCTGGATTGTGGCCGAGTGAAAGCGCAAGCAAAAGGGGAATGGTTCCAACCATCAGCAGAAGGCCACCGATCCAATCGACTTTCGGGCGTTCATTGCCCCAGTGCCGTTTGAGCTGTGGCATTTTTGAGAGGATAAAGTAAAGCGCGATGATCCCCAGTGGAAGGTTGACGAAAAACACCCAGTGCCAAGAAAAGCTGTCGGTGAGCCAGCCTCCCAGTAGGGGTCCCAAGATGCTTGAGATACCGAACATTGCCCCGAAAAGCCCTCCAAAGCGGGCCCTCTGGTCGGGTGAAAATATATCGGCAATGGTTGCAAATGCTGTGGTGAAGAGGGCCGCAGAGCCAAGTCCTTGGACGCCCCGCGAAAGAACCAAAGTCATTCCTGTCTGTGAAATGCCGCACAGAACAGATCCAATCAGAAAAACCACAAGGCCCGTCATGAAAATGCGTCGGCGTCCGTACAGATCGCTCAATTTGCCCCAAATGGGTACGAAAACTGTGCTGCTGAGCAAATAGGCTGTCGTGAGCCAGGGAAACAGCTGGTTGGAAATCTTGAGGTCTTTTTGGATGATGGGTGCGGCTGTGGAGACGATGGTTTGATCTAGCGCGGCCAGGAAAATGCCCACCAGGAGGCCGATCAAAGTGAATGTGATTTGCTGGCGGTCCAGCTGTGGGAGGTCTCCGTGGTTGGGACGTTGTGGGTCACTCATGAGGGTTCCTTATCTGAAGCACCCATGGATGCAGGTTCGAGTGCTTCGGTGAATACTTCGAGGAGTTGGGCAAATTCTTCGGGGTCCTCAAAGCCTTGCAGCGCCGTGTTGATCATGCTTCTTGTGGTTTCTTGGGCGGCCTTTAAGATATCCAGACCTTTCTGGGTCAGTGTGAGTTGGATCCTCCGAGAGTCACCCTTGTCGATGGAGCGGCCGACGCAATCGAGATCGCTCAGTTCTTCGAGGATTCTGGACATTTGGCTGGGAAGCAGAGACATGCACCGGGACAATTCTCTTGGATACTGAAGTCCCTTGGCGATGTGGTCCAATACCATAAAGTGTTTAAACTCGATCCCATGGTGTTTTTGCAACTGGGGTGCAATGGTGTGCTTGATGGCTTGTGCGGCCTTCCAAAGCGCTTTTTCGATTCGGGCGTTGGTTGTGTCTAGAGATGGATCTTTCATAGATAATACTTTTATATAATAGAATAGTTTATGTTTGCAACTATTGAAAATGGCAAAATGCTACAGTAAAGATACTGGCCTGGGAGAGGGTGTTGTTGTGGGAAATCGAGGGTTGGACAAACTGTGGGTCTGGTTAGAGCAGGGAGATCCTTCTGCCATCCACGAGGTGCGAAAATTATCCCGTCGGGTGGATGCGGGTTTGTACGTCTTGGGTGCATCCAAAAAGGTCCGCCAGTCGTGGAAGGTTTTGCGTCGTGCGGCTGCGCCCCTTCGCGATTGGGATGTCTTCGCGGAGTGTGTTCGTGACCACCTGAAAAAAACGTCGGCTTCGGTTGGCGTGCAGGAAAGGTTTGAAGAGGCTTGGGGTTCCGAGCGTTCCCGCAGGTATGCATACTGGGTCTTACCTGCTCAGCCGGCAGCGCTCGATACAGAATCGCTCGTCCAAAAGTTGCCAAAACAGCGTCTGGACGAAATGCTTCATGAGGAGTGGGCAAAGCTGAAGCGCAAAGCAAAGCGCAGCCTGGATTCGGGTTATTCGCCCGCTTGGCACGAGTGGAGAAAACGGCTCAAACGGTTCGTTCACATCCTGGAATTTCGCACGGAAGTTCCACCCGCGTTGTCACTTCTGCTCAAAGAATTGGGACGGCTACAAGATGCGCAGTTGGTGCTTGACACACTGGGCTCGACCGATCCCTTGGTGTTGGGATTGGGTTCCCAAGATATAGACAGCCTTCGAACTGCGCAAGATCGGATTCTCGAACACAAGGTCAAGAACGTTGTTGAGCTGTGGTCTGAACTCAAGAAAGAGAAGTGGTAAAGAGCTCACTCCACCGAGACACGCCAGCGCCAGTGGGACGCGCGCTTCATGACGTGGGCAATGGACCCGGACAGTGCAATTTTTTGGTTCCAGGGGAGTTTCATCCATCCCACAGCCATCAGTCCACCCAGACTCACAAATTCTCCCAATATGTGGGGTTCGTACGCTTTGGGTTCGTGGTTTTGGATCAGTCGGATCAGGTTTTTCGCAGTCAGTCGACCCTGCTGTCCGGCGTGTTGGGCGGTTGTCGGTACAGCTGTTCCATCTTTGTCCTTTGCCAAGCCCATGTCGCCTATCACAAACACTTCAGGGTAGTTGGTCATGCACAAACATGTGTCGACGTCGATGCGCCCAGAGGTGCCTTTCGTGAGGTGTGTGCCGAAGACAATATCCTGTGCCTGGATGCCGCCGGTCCACACAATTTTGTCCGTTGCAAGTTCGGTGGGTTCAGTGCCTTCGGTCTGCAAAACCACACTGTGTGCGTTGGCTTGAATCAATCGGTGTTTCGTTCGAATTTCAATGCCGTATTGCTTGAGCTGTGTTTCGACTTTTTCCCTCAAATGGTCGTCTAGGGCAGGTAAGATGGTCGGTCCGGCTTCAATCAGATAGATTTCCAGGGGTTTTGTGCCTTTGGTCAAATGCAAGAGTTCGGTCCGCCGTGCGATTTCGGTTGCAAGCTCGACACCCGTTAGGCCTGCACCACCGATAACCACCCGCCTTGGACCGGTGTAGGTGGGAGAGTGCGCCAGATTGAGCCAACTGAAGATGTCTTCCGCATCTTCTGCAGTTTTGAGTTCGCTGGCGTGGTCGGCAAGTCCTGGAATCCTGTAAAAATTCGTGACGCTGCCGAGCGCAATAACCAACCGATCGTAGGTATCTGTTCCTGTCGTGCTGGTCACCGTTTTTGCGTCCAAATCGACCTTCAGGATTTTTCCCAATTTCAGTGTGACGCCTGTACCCCGCAGCAGGGGTTGAATGGGCAGTGTGACCTGCGTGTTGTGCGCTGCAGCTTCGTGAAGTCGTGTTTCAAATGTGTGGTACGGATTTTGTTCAATCAGTGTAACATCAATATCGGGTATGGGTCTCAGTTTTGTTGCGCAAGCCAGTCCGGCGTATCCAGCTCCCAAAATCAGAATCTTCATGGCTTCTCCTGTGAAAACATTCACAAATCTAAGGCAAAGTTTTTTGCAACGACAATTCCACAATGGACAACCGCGCGGTAACGCTACCGTACGGTCCTCATTGTACCACGGCTGTCAGATGCGGTTTTGCGGGTGGGAATCAAACGCCCACAAATGCTTCGATCTGTCTTCGGGCTTCGGGTGTTTGTGTGTCGACCTTGCCTGCCAAGAGACCATCTTGCAAAAAGACGATCTGATCGGCTTGCAGTGCCGCTTTGGGGTCGTGCGTCACCATGACGACCGTCAGCCCCCATTCCTTGACACCCTGTTTGAAGATGCCCAAGACATCTTGTCCGTTTTTGGAGTCCAGGTTTCCGGTGGGTTCATCGGCCAAGACCACCCAAGGCTGGTGGATGAGTGCGCGTGCAATCGCCACACGTTGCTGCTGTCCACCCGACAACTCTGTGGGTTTTGCGTTCGGCCGACTCTGAATGCCCAAACGGTCGAGGAGTTCCGGAAGGCGTTTTTCAGCGGATTTCAGTTGGCCAGAAAGTTGGCTGGGCAGCAAAATGTTTTCGCGCACACTGAGGGTCGGAATCAATTCGAAGTCCTGGAAGACAAATCCCAGATGGTCTCTTCGCAGAAATGTGAGTGGGTCGTCTTTGAGACCGCGGGTGTGAATCCCATTGATCCAAACGTCGCCTTCATCGGGTGTGTCGAGCAATCCCAACAGGTGGAGCAGCGTCGATTTTCCCGAGCCGGAAGGCCCCATAATGGCCACGAAATTTTGCTGTTCAATCTCGATGGACACGTCATTCAACGCGAGGACACGCTGTGTGCCGGTTGTATAGCCTTTGACCAAATGGGTTGCCCGCAAAATGGAGGGTTTTGGGCTCACTTCTTGCGGCCTCGTTCGCGTTTGGCCTGGCGTTGCTGTTTGGCCATCTCCTGTGCGGCTTGCTCCAACTTGGAAGCGGCTTGGGTATCGACCTGTCGCTGCAGTCCAATGATGCATTCGGCGAAAAATGCTTGTGTGAGACGGTCGATCAAGCGGCGTCCCCAGGCGTATCTCGGTGTCACGGTCAGAATGGCCCGAACTTCTGTTCCACCCGGAACGCTTTTGAATTGCCACTGCTGCGTGATGCTGGAAATGAGACCCGAGACGTGCGTGCTTTCCAGCGTCGCCTTTGTTGGGGCTTGAATGTGGTTGAATTTGCCATCGATGCGAATCAGGCCGAATCGAAAGGGCAGGCGCATTTTAAATGGGATGCCGTTTTGAATCTTTTCTTCACCGGAAAAGGAAAAATCTTTGAGGTTCTTGTCCCACTTGATGCGCCTTTTGGGGTCGATCACCAAGCGGAAGAGAATGTCGGGACGGCTTCGGACGGGGAAAACGTGTTCAATGTGAATCGGCTCTAAAGGCATAAAATTTCACACCCAGTCTATACCAGAAGGCTTCTCATGGCACATACTGTTCGAACGAACGAACGTTTGTCTATAATTTGGAGTGTAGCCAAGATCACTCAACCAAGGAGAGTGCATGAATCTGCCGACGTTCTCTCAAGACTCCACATCCTCAACCGAAAAGCCCCTGCGCGCGCACGTTCTGGAAAAATTGGGACTGCACGACCTTGGGCCCACCTACTGGAACTTTTGTGCCAGCAAGCTGATAGAGGCAGCACTCATCCGTCAAGAGGGTTGGCTCTCTGATTTGGGTGCCTTCATTGCCCACACCGGACAGCACACCGGGCGCAGCGCGCAGGACAAGTTTGTGGTCAATGAGCCGCAGGTCGAGGGCAAGATTTGGTGGGACAGCCCCTACCAAAAGCCGCTTTCGCCTGAGCACTTCGATGCCCTGCACCGAGACGTGTGCGAACACCTGACGGGACACGAGATGTTTGCGCTGGAAGCGTTTGCTGGCGCAGATACCCGTTACCAGTTGCCGGTTCGCATCATCACCGAGCAGGCCTGGCACAACCTCTTCGCCCAAAACCTACTGATTCCCTGCGCCCCTGGGGACACGTTTGAAGATGCGAAGGCCTGGACGGTCATCAGCGCGCCGAGCTTTTTGGCTTCTCCAGAGCGGCACGGTGCCAGAAGTCAAACCCAGATTGCCATGTGTTTTTCCAAGCGTCTCGTTTTGATTGTCGGTACGGGTTATGCAGGAGAGATCAAAAAGAGCGTCTTTACCGTTTTAAACCACATGTTGCCCGATGTGGGGGTTTTTCCCATGCACTGTTCCGCGAACAGGGAAGGTGACGACGTTGCACTCTTTTTCGGCATGTCTGGGACTGGAAAAACCACACTTTCTGCAGACGGAGAGCGACAGCTCATTGGCGACGATGAGCACGGCTGGTCAGACCATGGCGTGTTCAACTTTGAGGGCGGTTGCTATGCCAAAGTGATCCGTCTCTCAGCCAAATCTGAGCCGCAAATTTACAAGGCCAGTCAGCAATTTGGCACCGTTTTGGAAAATGTCGTTTTTGACGCAGACACGCGTGCTGTGGATTTTGACGATGACCGTTTCACCGAAAACACCCGCAGTGCCTACCCGCTTTCCAAGATCGAAAATGCCGTTTTGCCCAGTGTCGGCCCGCACCCGAAGCACGTTTTCTTTCTGGCCGCAGATGCATTTGGGGTTTTGCCCCCACTCGCGCGATTGACGCCCGAGCAGGCCATGTACTATTTTCTCAGCGGCTACACGGCCAAAGTGGCTGGAACGGAACAGGGCGTGACTGAGCCCCAGGCCAGTTTTGAGGCATGCTTTGGTGCGCCCTTTTTGACCCATACCCCAGCTGTTTACGCCGATCTCTTGGGCAAGAAATTGGAGGGGCATGGCGCGCAAGTCTGGTTGATCAACACGGGGTGGATTGGCGGTCCATACGGTGTGGGGTCGCGGATTTCCATTGGCCACACGCGTGCACTCATCGATGCGGTTTTCTCCGGTTCGCTGGACGGCGACCTGTGGACCACGGAGCCCCATTTCGGGTTGTCCATTCCAAAGGCTGTTCCGGGTGTCCCTTCTGAAATTCTCGATCCTCAGCGTGCCTGGTCGGATGCTTCCGCCTACACCCTTCAGGCCAATACGCTCGCCAAACGCTTTGAGGAGAATTTTCAAAAACTCGCGGTTTCTGTCCCCCAAAAGGTAAAAGAGGCTGCGCCAAAAGGAAAACATTGAGCGCATTGCTTTCCTCCCAAGGTCTCGAGCGTTTGCTTGTACTCGAGGCCACCCGCCTGACGGAACAGGCTGCTTTGGCAGCCAGTCATTTTGTCGGCATGGATGACAAACCTGCTTTGGACGCCGCTGGAACCGGTGCGATGCGGCATGTGTTGCAGGAACTGAACATTCGGGGTCGTGTGGTCATCGGTGAGGGCGAAATGGACGAAGCGCCCATGCTATACATCGGCGAGACCTTGGGTCGGGGTTACGCGTTTCCTTTGGAAGACACTTTGGAAGTTGACATTGCCGTTGATCCCGTTGAAGGCACCAATGTCGCCGCAAAAGGCCTTCCCAACAGCATTGCCGTCATTGCACTGTCTGAGCGAGGCGGTCTGATGCATGCCCCAGATATCTATATGGACAAGTTGGTGGTGGGCCCACCTGCGGCAGGCAAAATAGACTTGAAGCTTCCAGTCGCGCACAATTTGGCGGCTTTGGCTGAGAGCTTGGATCGGCAAATGTCTGAGCTCGTGGTGGCTGTTTTGGACCGCGAGCGTCACGCACAGCTGATTCGAGATATCCGGCAAACGGGTGCGCGGGTCAAACTCATCGGGGAAGGGGATGTGGTGGCCAGTTTGGCTGTGGCCGTTCGTGGAACCGGTGTCCATGCGTTGATGGGCATTGGCGGAGCACCAGAAGGGGTGATCACAGCTGCGGCAATGCGCTGTTTGGGTGCGGAAATACAGGCTCAATTTTTGCCTCAGACCGACCAAGAGCGGGCGCGCTGCCTGGCCATGGGGGTTGATCCTGACAAAGTCTATACAACGGACGAATTGGCCAGTGGCGGTCAGATTGTCTTTTCCGCGACTGGCATTACAGACGGCGATTTGCTCGACGGCGTGCGTCTTTTTGGGGGCGGTGCCAGAACGCACTCTCTGGTCATGGGATTGCATTCCCGTGTCGTCCGCCTGATCGATACGGTTCATTTGCTCGATGAAGGTGCCCGTGTGACCGTTCGTGTTTAGGTTTCGTTGAGGGCAGAGGTCCCAGACAAAGCGCTGGGGCCTTTGGTGTTTTGCGTCGCATGGTGTATCTTTCGCTGCAGCCGACCTTGAGTTATCATGGTTGGGTATGCCCATCTCAAGAGTTATTCCCCTAAAACGCGCGGCCCATGTCTACTTGGTTCGTGATGAGCACCTTCTTTTGGTTGCAGAAAAGATGGACGATGGCAGTATCTTTTGGGGACTTCCCGGAGGTAAGGCCCGAGATGGTGAGTCCCTTGCAGACGCTGCACTCCGACAGACCAAAGACGAGACCGGTTTGGACATCTCGAACCTGGACTTTATCAGCTTTTTGGAAGGCGAAATGCTGTCCTTAACCTCCTACCACCATTACGCCAATTTTGCCCGTTTCAGCGCAGAATTCTCGGGTGAAATCGGACCGACAGATCCTGAGGTCGTGGGTGCGGAGTGGGTGCCTTTTGACAAAGTCATGAACCTTGTTCGCTATGGACCGCCACCGGAAATTGAAGAGAGAAATCCTTTGATTTGGGTTCCCACGAGAGATTTTTTGGCAGGCAGGGCCAGAACGTACTATCCCATTCAGATTTACACTTAAAGACGATCGTTTCCGAACGGCACCGTTTTGTGGTTGTGCCGTTCGGTTCTTTTTATGGGGTGAACACAGGTAGGGGAGGGTATCCCCACGCCCCACAACCTCTTTCTATCGGTTTGCTAAGATAAGCAAGCAACCCAGGAGAACCCATGAAAGAGGCCATTGAAAACATCTTTTTGGAAACCCGTACATTTGAGCAACCCCAATGTGCGAAAGATCGATCTCGGTTGTCAGAAGACGAATACAACCAACTTTACCGAGAATCCTTGGAATGTCCGACGGAATTTTGGGACCGACAGGCTTCAAAGTTGCACTGGTTTTCCAGGTGGAATGGTGTTTTGGTGGAGGATCCTCCGGTTGCGCAGTGGTTTGTCGGGGGAACCACCAATCTCTGTTACAATGCCGTCGACCGACACCTCGAACAACATGGACAGCGTCGGGCCCTCGTCTGGGAAGGTGAAAATGGCGAAGTCTCTAGCCTAACCTACGCGGAATTGTCTCAAAAGGTCAATCGGTGTGCGGGTGCCTTGGAGGCGCTCGGTGTTCAACCGGGTGATCGCATCACCTTGTACATGCCCCTGATACCCGAAGCCGTCATCGCCATGCTTGCTTGCACACGCATTGGGGCGGTGCACAGCGTTGTGTTCGCGGGATTCAGTTCCCAATCGCTCGCAGAGCGCATACAGGACGCGGAATCCAAAATTGTCATCACAGCCAGCCATGGGTACCGACAGGGCAAGTGCGTTCCGCTGAAAGAACATGTCGACACGCTCATTTCAGCATGTCCATCGGTTGAGCGGATTGTGACACTCAACCGAACAGGTGTGCCAGCCGCGCAAACAGAAATGCACATCGACTGGGATGAATGTATGCGTCTTGGCTCTGAAACCCACAGCGCCCGTGCTTTGGACAGCGAACATCCCTTGTTTATCCTTTATACCAGCGGTTCAACCGGAAAACCCAAGGGCGTTTTGCACACGACAGGCGGGTATATGGTGGGGGTTGCCCTTTCTATGGAAACCATTTTTGACCTTCGGTCCGATGATCTCTTTTGGTGCACAGCCGATATCGGATGGATCACCGGTCACAGCTACAGCGTTTATGGGCCTTTACTCTGCGGTGGGACAACGTTCTTGTATGAGGGTGCACTCAATTACCCTGATCCCGGTCGCGTCTGGGAATTGATCGAGCGCCATAACGTCAGCGTGCTCTATACGGCGCCAACGGCCATTCGGGCGTGGATGAGGTCGGGTGAAACGTGGATGGCCAACAAGGACCTCAGCAGTTTGCGGTTGCTCGGCTCTGTGGGAGAACCCATCAATCCTGAGGCATGGATGTGGTATCACACGGCTGTCGGGAAAGAAAAGTGCCCCATTGTGGATACATGGTGGCAGACGGAAACGGGTTCTGTCATGGTCACCACGTTGCCGGGCATACACACCATGAAGCCGGGATCTGCAGGCGTGCCGCTCTTTGGCATTGACGCAGCGATCCTAAACGACCAAGGGGAAATGGCCGGACCCAATGAAGGTGGATTTTTGGTCATCCGACGCCCTTGGCCCTCTATGTTCAGAACACTCTACAAAGACCCGGAACGCTATAAAAAAGCCTATTGGGGCAAATTTCAGAGCTATCTCACAGGAGATGGCGCCTCAAAGGATTCTCATGGCTATATCACCATCATGGGACGCATCGACGACGTGATCAACGTGTCTGGACACCGGCTTGGAACGATGGAAATCGAGAGCGCACTGGTTGAACACCCATCGGTGGCAGAGGCGGCCGTGGTGGGTTGTCCAGACAGCATTAAAGGGGAACACATTGTCGCTTTTGTCACCCTTAAAGTTCATGCCAAAGCCACAGACCTTGAATTGAAACAGTGTGTTACAGAGCACATCGGGGCCCTGGCACGCCCGGAAAAAATTTACATATGCGAGGCACTTCCCAAAACGCGCAGTGGAAAAATCATGAGGCGATTTTTGAAGCAACTGGCCCAGGGCCAAGACATTTCGGGAGATCTGTCCACCCTTGAAGATCCGGGCATTTTGGTGTTATTGCAGCAACGGGTGAAAACCCAAACCGAGAGTTGACAAGATGTGGAAGCTCCGCTATCATAAACCCCGCCAATGAGCACGGCCCTCTGAGCAGTTGGTCCGGTAGTGTAGCGGTTTAGCATAACTGCCTGTCACGCAGTAGGTCGCGGGTTCAAATCCCGTCCGGACCGCCAACATCAGAGGATTCTGGCAAGATAGCTCAGCCGGTAGAGCAAACGACTGAAAATCGTTGGGTCGGCGGTTCAAATCCGCCTCTTGCCACCAGAAAAGGGGAATTGTTCCCCTTTTGTCATATGCCAGTGTAGCTCAGCGGTAGAGCAACCGATTCGTAATCGGTAGGTCGTCGGTTCAATTCCGACCTCTGGCTCCAAACAAGGTATCGTTTCGGTTTTCAAACGGTACCTTGCATTTTTTTTGTTTTACAGCATGTTCTTGTGGAATCTGTAGCGCTCAGAAATCCTGCAACCCAAAACGGGAAGAAAGTTTCGTCCTTCCAGCCACTGCGAATTTTCGAAGCCCGATGTAAGAGGGTGTCTTAAAAGGGGTTGATCAAGCGGCCATCAGGTCCTGATGGGCCAAAGCTGCGATGAACCCCAGGTAGATCCAATTCCCTGTCGTTTCGGCCAAGAGGTCTTGACACTAGCCTGTCTGACCGTGGTTCTGGGGGTTAGGTGTAAACGGTCTTCCAGTGTGGAAAGTCGAGGGGAGCGAGGCATGAAAAAAGAGTATCCTACAGCGGCTCCTCGACAGGTTAGACTCTTTTAAGACAGTCTCTATAATTGCTTACAGCGGGTTTCATAATTATTAGGAATTAACAAAGGACATAAAATGCTTTTTATATCCTTCTATATTTTCAGGAGTTACAGCCTCTACGCATTCTTGAATGATATTTTCTATGTTATCTATTGTTTTACTTGGATATCTTCTTATTCCATTCTTTATTTTCGAAATCGATTCTTCTATTGGATTCAATTCTGGACTATAGGGAGGTATATATAGTATTTCTATTCCATTCTCTTCAAATAAATCTTTTACAGATTTCGTTTTATGTACGCTTAAATTATCCATTACTATTTTTCTAATACCAATCTTTTTGATTTCTTCGCAAAATATCTCTATATATTTTAAAAATACGTCAGTATTCATTGTTCCATCAATTATAAACGTGCACACCATTTTCATATGTAGAATGAGTATTACATTTCTCTTTTTCCTTCTTTTTGATCTATTTATTTTGCAATATAGTCTTTTTTTATGACTCCATCCATAGAGGGTTTCACAATCTATATGTACGCCAAATTCATCTAAAAATCCAATTTCATTTAAATCACTTTTCAAAATCTCTTCAATAAATGCCTCTCTTTTTATTATATTTGATGGTGTTTCTTTTTCAAGTGCGATATAAGTTTTTTTTATACTTTATCCCCGCACGTTGAAACGCTCTATACATTGTCGCTTTTTTCACGGTCACACCATACATTTTCTCCCATTCTTGACACGCTTTTTCTAAGGTAATATCCGGCATACTTTGTACCATTGCTCTTAGATTTTCAAAGTCTGCAATATCTATACGGGGTGGCTTTTTAGTTCCTCTTTTTTTAGGTTCCAATACATTGTTGTCATCAAGCTGCAAGTATCGTCCAACAGCCGAGGAAGAAACATTATATATTTCTGCAACCTCTTTTATTGTGTATCCTTCATAGTATTTTTCAACTATTCTTTTTCTAAGATCTAAACTATAAGTTACTGGCATACATAGATTTTACCACATTACATTCAAAAATAAAATATCCCCAAAATTAATAAACTTGCTGTATTGGCCGGAGTGAAAAGGGTGATGCGCAGGGGAGGATGAATCATGTGGGGCAATTGGTGAGAAAACCTTGTATCTCGGTCTTTCTGCCCACCTTTACAATGCATCATCCGGTAACAACTTAAGAGAGAGTAGACTTCTTTCGAGACTGAGTAAGATATTAATGAGTAAGATACTCAGTAGAATGGAAAGATGAGATATGAACAGGCGAAAATGTTGTCTGAGGAGAAATTCAGAAGGCTTATCGGTATAAAAAGAATTACATTGTCTTGGGCTAAGCGGCACGTCTTGGTCAAAACAGCACGTGATGCGGCTTGACCGCACCGTGTGGCCAGCCCGCTGATACAATGATAGAAATCCTATCAACAGAGATGAGGGCAAAAAAGGCAAAAGGAGGTCGTAAAAACAAACTGAGTATTGAAGATCAGCTGTTGATGGCATTCGAATACATAATAGAATACAGAATGTATTTTCACGTAAGTCAGAGTTATGGAGTGAGTGAAAGCAGTGCCTACAAAACAATCAAATGGATAGAAGACACATTGATCCAGCGTAAAGAATTCACATTACCCGGAAGGAAAGCTTTAAGAGAGAGCGATATAGAATATGAATTAATAATTGTGGATGTAACGGAAACAACAATAGAAAGGCCTAAAAAAACAAAAGAGATATTATTCAGGGAAGAAAAAGAAACACACGATAAAGACGGAAATTATAATTTATAAGAGTATAAAAAGGATAATATGTATGCAATTTTCGAAGGGAAGAGAACATGATTTCGAGATATTTAAGAAATTAAGAACGAAAATAAATCCAAGAATAGAAGTCAGGGCAGATAAAGGGTATCAAGGAATACATAAACTTCATAATAATTCAAGATTACCAAAAAAGGGAAAGGGCTTAAGTAGAGAAAAGGAGAGGGAGAATCAATGTTTGGCAAGCGAAAGGATGGCAATCGAGCATGTCATTGGGAGGTCAAAGCGATTTAAGACTATAAGTTGTAGATACAGAAACAGAAGAAAAAGATTTGGATTAAGGTTTAATTTGGCGGACAGGCCCGAGGGGGTGCTGTTCTGACCAAGACATAGCAGGTATCTATAATTTTAAACTTATTTAAATTTCAGTTTCGAAAGACGTCTAATGTATCAAAAAGCAAGGCTTGTGTTGGTACGTAGAGTTCCGTAAATATTACAGCGGGTTTCATAATTATTAGGAATTAACAAAGGACATAAAATGCTTTTTATATCCTTCTATATTTTCAGGAGTTACAGCCTCTACGCATTCTTGAATGATATTTTCTATGTTATCTATTGTTTTACTTGGATATCTTCTTATTCCATTCTTTATTTTCGAAATCGATTCTTCTATTGGATTCAATTCTGGACTATAGGGAGGTATATATAGTATTTCTATTCCATTCTCTTCAAATAAATCTTTTACAGATTTCGTTTTATGTACGCTTAAATTATCCATTACTATTTTTCTAATACCAATCTTTTTGATTTCTTCGCAAAATATCTCTATATATTTTAAAAATACGTCAGTATTCATTGTTCCATCAATTATAAACGTGCACACCATTTTCATATGTAGAATGAGTATTACATTTCTCTTTTTCCTTCTTTTTGATCTATTTATTTTGCAATATAGTCTTTTTTTATGACTCCATCCATAGAGGGTTTCACAATCTATATGTACGCCAAATTCATCTAAAAATCCAATTTCATTTAAATCACTTTTCAAAATCTCTTCAATAAATGCCTCTCTTTTTATTATATTTGATGGTGTTTCTTTTTCAAGTGCGATATAAGTTTTTTTTATACTTTATCCCCGCACGTTGAAACGCTCTATACATTGTCGCTTTTTTCACGGTCACACCATACATTTTCTCCCATTCTTGACACGCTTTTTCTAAGGTAATATCCGGCATACTTTGTACCATTGCTCTTAGATTTTCAAAGTCTGCAATATCTATACGGGGTGGCTTTTTAGTTCCTCTTTTTTTAGGTTCCAATACATTGTTGTCATCAAGCTGCAAGTATCGTCCAACAGCCGAGGAAGAAACATTATATATTTCTGCAACCTCTTTTATTGTGTATCCTTCATAGTATTTTTCAACTATTCTTTTTCTAAGATCTAAACTATAAGTTACTGGCATACATAGATTTTACCACATTACATTCAAAAATAAAATATCCCCAAAATTAATAAACTTGCTGTAGGCATTATTGGATTTATTTGGGCTTAAAGCAGTTTCTCAAGACGTTGAAAGAGGCTTGCAAGATGGCTGTAAGTTCTTTGAGAGGGTCTCTCCCAGGCCCTTTGGGGTCTTTTTGACTGAAATTTGGGAGATGTGCGCCCATTCAGCAGATGGTCTGAGAATACGAAAGCAATGATAGATAAGATGCCAGTGAAGGAAATCGTGTGGTTGAGAGCCCTTATCAAGAATATGTCTGTTAAGTCCAATGGATAGGACTTACAAGCGACACTAAAACACCGTCTAGCACATACCCTTATTCCTAAATTCCCTCCCTAGATACGTTCATACAGCCTCTATTCTGCTTTGGGTCACGTGGATCGGCTTCGTCTAAACCTTTGACGTTTTTTCCGTTGTTCTTTTGACACATACGGATCACCCGAAATGGCTGCTGAATGATACACTGATCGATGTGCCAGACCCAACTGTCCAGAAAAATCGCTTGGAACACCTGGATCTCTTTCGGGGTGTGGCGATTTGGGCGGTTGTGGGCATTCATGTGACTGGACACGCACTTCGCATTTCCGGGCTTGAATCTTGGAGCCTTTTGGTTTTGGAAGTGATCAACCGAACGTTGCAATTTGCCGTTCCATGTTTTTTGTTTATGACGGCGCTTCTGATGACGTTTCAAGCTTTGGGGAAACCCTTTGATCCCAAAATCTTTTTTCGCAAACGGATGAAATCCGTGGTTTACCCTTACCTTGTGTGGTCGGTGCTGTATGTGTTGTTTACCGTCATCACCACGCCCATGACGTTTGGCGATCTGCTCAGTCTCGAACGGTGGTTCCTGTGGATTGCAACCGGCAAAGCCTACTATCACCTGTACTTCATGGTGATTTTGATCCAATATTGCCTTGTGTTTCCTTGGATCCGTCCTTTTTTTGCGACAGAAAAGAAGTCCCAAACGTTGCTCGGGGCCACCTTCGGCTTTCAACTGCTGTTCTATTGGGTCAATCGGCTGTGGCTGAGAATTCCATCGATTGGCAGCGTCGCCTTTTGGCACAGCACGGCATTCGGCCTTGGGATGTGGGTTGGGAGCCGCATGGAACGTTGGGAGCCCTTTTGGAAAGGGAACAGAACGCGACTGATGGTCCTGTGGGTCGCCACAGTTGCCGTTTACCTTCCGCTGGCTTTGGCCGTTTTGCACGGCACGCCGGTGAACACCTTTTGGGTTGCCGTATCGAATTGGTTCTTTTCCGGTCTCTCTGCGCTCAACCTGCTCGGTCTCTGCAGCGATTGGACGCGCCTGCCGACTCACACGAAGCACTTTTCCAGAAGGCTATTTAAGATGTGCGGGACGTATTCTCTGCAAATTTACCTCATTCACCCAATGGTCATCAAAGGCCTAGAAATGGCCGGCCACCATGGATGGCCGGTGTGGAATCGACTGAGCGGACACGCGCTGATGTTTGCTTTGGCGATGGCCATTCCCCTCATTCTGGGACGCTATTTAAACCGCACACCCTTGGGTCCCTGGCTTTTCGGACGCTAAACCCTTTCCACGTTCAGGTTGAGCAGGTTTTGGACAGAGGCAACCTTATCTGCATTCGAGATCAGTGCGATGGCTGACATTTCATCTCTCAAATAAGTTCGTGCCACACGGACAAGGTCGTCGGAGGTCACTTGAACCAAACGCCTTCGGAAGGTTTCTTGAACTTCGGGTGTGTACCCGTCAAAATCGTTGAACACGCGGTAGTAACCCAAAATATCAGGAGAAATGAGCGGATCGAGGTCGCCCCCTGCCGCGAGCAAAGCCTCTTTCAATTCCGCCTCGGAAACACCTGCCGAAATGTAATCCAGAACAGCCGAAAAAACGTCAAAGGTTCGCTCAATGTGGGGGTCGCGGTACGAGGACAAGCTGAAAAGACCCATTTGGGCATCGTATCTCGCTGAGCCCCCGTAGGCACCGCCCTTTTCGCGGATCTCACGCAGGGTGTACTTGCTGCTCAAAAGACTGGCCAAAACCCTCAAACTGGGTGCGTCGGGATGTGTGTATGGAACGGCTCGAAATGACTTTGCATTGTAGGATACCGGCACATCGGTCACGCGCGCTTGGCTTTTTCGGGCAAAGGAAGCGTGGGCCACATTGGGCGAAAATTCAGAAGCGTCAAACGACGCGGCCAGTTTATCCAAACCCTGTGGATCCATCTCGGTCTCAGATGCTGTCCAGCAAATATCTGCAGGCGCCCTTCTGAGCGAGTGCGAAATCTCCCTAAAGTCTGTGAGCAACGCGTCCAACTGGTCTGGGGTGGCATCGGCCCATGTGTGAAGCACTTTGAGAAAGCTGAGTCCATTGATGCGTTCCTGGTGCGCGGCGGAGTGGCTCAACTGGGCGCGGGCCAAACTCCGAGCATAGGCGTCGCCTTGGTACACAACACCTGCCTGAATCGAACTTCTCTGTTGTTTGATCCACTGTCCCAATCGTGCTGGGTTAAACACCGGTTCCGCAAGAAAGCGGTGGGTCAAATCGATCAAGTGTGCGGCATTGCGTTCCAAAGCTTTGCCCCTGATCGCCAGGTACTCGAACGACCGATCGATGTCGTCTGGGACTGGATTGATCGTGACATGTGCACGAATTCCTCCGGTCAGCGCTTCAATCCGATGGGTCATCGCCATGTCGTCCAGATCCCCAGCGCCCGAACGGGTGAGCACAAAGGCATACAAGGGCAACAGCTGTTTGTGGTGGTCACTCAAATGGGAAAACTGCACACGCACGTTGAGGTAACACAGGCCGTTGGTGGGCAGGGCACAGCGGGCAACCCGAACACCGGGCAACGACCTGAATTGGTAGTCGACACGGGGCACGACCGTTTGAATGTCGGCCACCTCTAAGGTTGGTAAAATCCCATCCGAATTGTCTTGTTCATCTTGCAATCGGATCAATTCAAGCGAATCGGAGACAATCTTTTGCCTGTCCTGCTCGGTCAAATTCTGAGCAATGGATTGCAACACATGCTGTTCTTCTTCAATCAACTGGGCGGCCAAAAGCGGATCCGGTTTCAAGATCAGGCGAACCCGATGTGGATTGTCAAGCAGATGCGTTTGAATGACACCTTCCAAATACCGAGGGTTCTCACGGATTTTTTCACGCAAACCCGTCAGGATGTCGTCTATGCACAGCATCTGCAGAGGATCTCCGCCACGGATCCACGTCTGCATAATGGAAAACATCACATTCAGACTGTACGGGTGATCGGAGTCCGAAATTTCTCTGCTTGAAATTTCCATCTGATGGAGCGCGCTTTCAATCTGTTCGGAGGAAATCCCACGGTCCACTGTGGTCTTCAGCGTGTCCAAGATCAACGCTTCAATGGCGTCGGCGTTCTCGATATCGGTGGCTTTGAGTCCGACCCAAAATGCTCCCTGTACATATTCGTCGTCGTATCCGGCACTGCGTATCAGGGCATCACCGAGCTCGGATTCCAGCAAAGCCTTGTGCAAAGGTGCAGCGGGATGGCTGAGCAAAATATCGGAAATCAATCGCATTTCAATCACGCGAGCGATATCGACTGTTGGAGACACCATCCAAGACAGTGCAACCTGTGCCTGACGGGCTGTTTCCGTTGAAGGATAGCGATCCTCCACTTGGCGAGGTTGGGTAAACGGGGTTTGAAGGTCAACATGAACCTGTGCGCTGGCATCTTTTGAGAACCGATGGAGTGCCAGTCGATCGATCTGTTCCAAATGGTGTTCCAAGGGCAGTGATCCATAGGTGAAAATATAGGCATTGCTGGGGTGGTAGTGGCGCCGATGAAACGAGACAAGATCTTCCTGAGTCAGTTTCACAATATCTCTGGGATCCCCGCCGGAATTGCAGGCGTAGGTCAGGTCTGGATAGAGTGCGCGTCCCAACATGTCGCGCAAGATTTCATCTCCAGAAGCCATTGCGCCCTTCATTTCATTGAAGACAATGCCTTGAAACCCGAGTTCACTGGCGCTGCTCTGTGGGTCGCTGAATTCCAAACGGTGACCCTCACGCTTAAAGGTAAACTCGCGTAGAAGTGGAAAAAAGACAGCGTCTAAATAGACGGAAAGCATATTGGAATAGTCTTTTGGGTTGCGCGTCGAGAAGGGATAGGCTGTCCAATCCGAACCCGTAAAGGCGTTGGTAAAGGTTGCCAAACTCCGTGGAATCATCGCAAAAAAAGGATCTTTAAGTGGATACCGCTCGGATCCGGCCAAGACCATATGCTCCAAGATATGGGCCACACCCGTCGAATCCTGGGGCACTGTGGGAAAAATCGCACAAAAGGTGTGGTTGTTGTCGTTCCGGGCAATATGGATGTGTTTTGCGCCAGAGACATGTTCAAGTTCGTAAAACGTGGCCGCAATATTGGGAAGGTCAAACGTGCGCATGACCGTATAGCCGTACAATAGATCGCCAACCTGCGCGGTGTTCAAAGGGTCCATGAAGCTTGTTTTAGCACATCTTCGATCAAAACAGGAAAATCCCAAAATGGATTGGGGCCAACACGACAGCATGAAGGTGCATTGCCCAGCACCCTGTGTCACCCCGAAATGTCAAGGGAAGACAATATCGGTTACCAAGGTCGTTTGAAAGCTGTTGTGCACAGGTGCGTATCCGACATTTACCCCGAGATGGATTGGGAAAAAGCCGATCAGATCGCCGTTGATTCCAGCTCCAACGCCAACGTTCCAAGCCACCCCGGTCATATAGGGTACCTTTCCAATATCGATAAAGGTTCGGAGAGCAGGACGCATGGCCGATCCCAACAGGGAAATTTTGGTGGGAGGTTGCCACTCAATTTCAGCGTTTCCGACGTAAATTTCTGAACCTTTCCAGGCATTGGCGCTGTAGCCGCGCAAGCCCGATCTGAATCCAAGCGCAAAGGGTTCATCGGCGCCCATTGACCAGCCACCCAAGCCACGCAGATGGAGGGACAACTGTGGCGTCAGTGGTTGTGAGGTGCGCAGATCAACAAACGTTCGGGCCCGTTTGAAATCCAGTGGCCAGTACACGTTGCCCCTGAGACTCCAATGCGCTGACTTGAATTCGGCGTCCCACTCGAGTCCATTTGGTCTGTTTTGGGGAATATACCACTGTCCTTTCAGTTGAAGTTGTCCGTCCAAAATTTCCGGTGTCCATTTTGCGCCTATGGTGGTTGAAATGGTATTTTGGTTAATCCAATGAATGAACAGTTGCGTATCTTGACTTGTCGAGTACCCCAACTCAGCGTCGAACCCAGAGTTGTTTTCAAGGCTCCCAAGATAGCCCAAATCGACGGTGGCTTTGCCTAAAAATCCGTCTCTGAGATGTGCGCTGATTCGTATCGGCCCCTGGCCTTGAAAGGGATACACCGTGGGATCGGAAAAGCGTGTGTCTGGCCGAAAACCCAAATGAAAGTCGACGCCAAAGGGCTTGGGTCCAGTTTTCCAAATTTCTTTTCCCCGATCGAAGCGCTCTCTCCAGCCGATGTTGATGGCTTCTCCCGTATTGTTTTTGACCCGCAGAGGAATGCCCCGCGCCTTTAGGTCTTCCAAAATTTGAGGCAAGACCTTTTGGGTGGCGCTGTAACCGAGTTGCACGAGGCGCTGTGTCTCGGAAAAGGAAAAAAAGTCCTCGTTTGTGATTTCTGAGCGAATGATTTGGTTTGCGCCTTGGGATTGCTCAAAATTGAGATCGCGTTGACTGAATGCTGTTATCCTTAGAAAATTATCCACAACGTTGCTGGGATTGTAGGGTGCTTCAGATACGAAGCCTGAAACAATAATGTAATTCGCACCCTTGGATTTTGTGAGCCCAACGGGAATATTGCCTTTGAACCCGCCGTCAAAGTAGTACTGGTTGCCTATGGCAACGGGCGTAAAGAGGCCTTGTATGGCCATGGATGCATGAATGGCACGCGACAGCGGCACGTGCTTTAAATCCACCAGAGATCCATTGGCCAGTTCCGTTGCCGTGATGGTCAACGGAATATGGGTATCTTCCACTTGGCGCTTTTCCAGCAATTGATCGAGCAAAATTTCAAGTGGCTGTGCATTGAGCAAGCCGCCATCGAAGAGGGTCAACGTTGCCGCATCCGTCGTTTTGAGGTTGCTGAAAATCTGTTCCAGGGTGTCGGGCGTAAACCCAGACGCGTAGAGCCCGCCCACAATTGCCCCAGCCGATGTTCCGGAAATCTGGTCGATGGGAACCCCCGCTTCTTCGAGTGCACGAAGGACACCGACATGGGCAATGCCTTTGGCACCACCCCCACTCAGAACAAGTCCAACCTGAGGTAAACCCTGCGCAGAACATAGATTAAGCCCAAAAGCCAGTGGTAAGATCCATTTGCGTTTCACCATATCCTCCTCCAAAAGCCTTTAGGGCCACAGCACATTAAATTTGCTTCGGTTCATATGTTAATTCGTATCATTGTCGCTTTGAGTGTATTCTACGGTTCTTATTTTTGTATGAGATGGCTTCCTTCCGGGGTTGTAAGGGCCGTTTGAATGGAAGCCAGCGTGGTCTGGTCTTGTGTATATTGTGCCACGACCTGAAACACCAGGACGCTTGTTTTGATCAATGGAAAGTTCGAAGACAACAACAGCGTATCAATCTCTGGCTTGACTTAATCATTACAAAGGAGAGGATGTTCGACACGTTCTTAAACCTTTGTATTGTAAAAAAGTCTAAATATTAAGACAAATTTAAGGTTTTAAAGGCCTTGATGTCAACAGGGCCTTAAGTTGAACATTTACGAGGCATCGTCTAGAATGGCCGGAGATCTTGAAATGGAGGAATAGCAGATGAAATCATACACTCGTTTAACTGCCCTAACCCTATCACTGGGACTCATGTTGGCCGCTTGTGGACAAAAAGACGTCTCTTCGGTTCAAAGCCAAGGTGGCAAAACCATCGACCAAATCATGGCCGCTCCTGTGTCAACGCTCACCCCAGCAGAACTTGATTTTCGCAAGCTCCGCGAGAGCCTGAAAGGCGACCTCAAAAAGCTGAGTCCAGAAATGGCACGCACCGTTCTCGGACAGCGTCAGCAATTGAGCGCATCGGCAAATGAAGATATTCGCATTGCAACGATGAGCCTTTTCGGCAAAGAGACCATGGTACCCATGATGGCCGCACCCATGCCAGATGTTTCTGCGGAAACCCTGCTCGCCAAACTGAATGCTTTGGGCTTCCAGGGCGGCGTCATGACAGCCACACAGGTTGCAGGTTCACTTCCTGTAAGTCAACTCGACGCAATGAGCAAACTCAACGAGCTCGCTTTTGCACGCAAGACCAAATCCATCACAAACTCCGGTCGCGTCACGACGCAAGGCCACGCTCTGATGAAAACAGACAAAGCCATTGCTGACTACAAAACCACGGGTGCGACCATGGCGTCTCCCGTAAAGGTTGGTGTCATTTCCGATTCATTCAACAACATAGACCCAGAATTTCCAATGCCCATGTCAACTTATAAAGAGGACTTGGTTTACAGAGATCTTCCCTCTGGGACGACTATCCTTGCAGAAGGTTTAGGCGGTGAAGGTTCTGGGCTGACAGATGAAGGCCGTGCAATGGCGCAGATCATCAGCGATATTGCACCAGGTGCCTCCATTTTGTTTGCCGCAGGCCAGCCCAATGATAAATCCGTGTACAAGGCTATCATCCAGATGTTGGCTGACAAGAATGTCAATGTTATTGTAGACGACATTACCTTCCTCGCAGAGCCTTTCTTTGAAAATGGCGACATTGCCCAAAAGGTTGCTTCTGTTGTGAGTGGTAAAAAAACCGTTGGCACAGGAAAAGCCTTGGCCTATTTCGTCGCAGCTGGGAACACCGGAGCTCAGTCATATGACGGTGCTTTTTCCCCTGTTTCCTTTGGCATGAATACCTTCCATGATTTTAATGATTCTCCTACTGCCACGGATCCCTGCCAGAAGATTACAATTCCAGCTGGCGAGTCCATCGATATTACATTGCAGTGGGATGATAACTTCTTTAGTGTTTCTGGTGGAACAGGTTCAACGCATAACATCGATGCATTCTTTTCATCAACCGCCAGTTGTGCAGCTGTGGGCGGTCCACAGGAATTGTTGTCCGATGGGACTAGAGATGTAATCAATGGGACAGGTGTGGATGAGTCGGGTATGGATCCTATGGTTAACCTTCAGTACAAAAACTTGACGGGATCAAGCCAAACAGTGGGATTGGCTATTCAAGCAGTGAAAGGATCTGCACCTCGGATCAAGTATATCCTTTTCGGAAATGGCTCGATCAACAACTACAAAACCAACAGCTCGACCATCTTCGGAGCAGCAAATTCTGAAAGTGCATTTACTGTGGGGGCAGCAGATTGGACAACGGTGAATCCAACGACATTTGCATTTACCGCACAACCCACGACGGCAGTTGGTGGAACGCCCATTTTGTTCAACGCAGATGGAAGCCGCAAGGCCACTGCGTTTGTTCCCCCAAAACCTGACATGGTGGGACCAGACGGCGTGAACACCACATTCTTTGGAACAGACACCGACGGTGACGGTTGGCCCAACTTCCACGGCACTTCGGCCGCAGTTTCCCACGTGGGGGGCGTTGCCGCTTTGGCCATTTCAGCGACCACAGCCAAGATGGTTGTACCCACTCTCATTCCAGCCCAAGTGGTCAACCTGTACGCAGCCTTGCGTGGCGCTGGAAGCAATGCAACCCATAACTACACCAGTGGCTACGGTTTCATCAACGGCTACAAAGCAATCTGCTTATACAAAGGTGGACTTACCTGCTAAATCCAAATCCGTTTTGGTTTGGGTTGTTCATCTGAAATCAGGCCACTTCGGTGGCCTGGTTCTTTGCGTATCGATCCTAATTTGTGTTGGAAGTCATTTCCAGTGGTATCACCCAACGGTCAAATTCGCTTTCCGTGAGACCAGATGCGAGTGCGGCTTCTCTCAGGGTCGTGCCTTCTTTGTGTGCTTTTTTGGCGATGCTGGCCGCTTTGTCGTAGCCAATGTGTCGATTGAGTGCCGTGACCTGCATGAGATTGTTATTCAGATTTTCTGTAATCTTTGCTAAATTCGGCTCGATGCCACTGGCACAGTGGTCGACAAAAGATGCGCTCGCTTGGGACAACAACACAATGGATTCCAACACATTGTGAACCATCACGGGTTTGTAGACATTGAGTTGAAAGTTTCCCTGTGAACCTGCAAATGCAACTGCTGCATCGTTTCCAAAAACCTGAACGGCCACCATGGTCAGTGCTTCGCACTGCGTGGGGTTGACTTTCCCTGGCATGATGCTCGATCCAGGCTCATTTTCTGGAATGACAATTTCGCCGATGCCATTGCGTGGGCCACTTGCGAGCCAGCGCACATCGTTGGCCATTTTCATCAGTGCGCCAGCCAACGTCCTGAGTGCAGCAGATACATTGACCAGTGCGTCGTGTGCCGAGAGTGCCTTGAATTTATTGTGTGCCGAAAAAAACGCCAAGCCTGTCTCTTTTGCAATGTACTGCGCGCAGGTGTCGCCGAACTTCGGGTGTGCGTTGAGGCCCGTTCCAACAGCGGTACCACCAATGGCCAATTCCAAAACACCCTTTTCGGCATGGCGGACATTGTCCAGGGCATCGTCGATTTGGGCAACCCAAGCGCCCATTTCTTGCCCCAGTGTGATCGGGGTCGCATCTTGCAGGTGGGTTCGCCCCACTTTGACAATCCCTGCAAACTGCTTGGATTTTTCTTCCAGAACATTGCGCAGTCGGGTCAGCTCTGGGTACAGACAGCGATGCAATTCTTCTGCAACGGCAATGTGCATGGCTGTCGGAAAGGTGTCATTGCTCGATTGACCTCGATTGACATGGTCATTGGGATGCACTGGGGTTTTGCTTCCCTGAATGCCTCCCGCCATTTCGATCGCGCGGTTGCTGATGACCTCATTGGCGTTCATGTTGGACTGTGTTCCAGAACCCGTTTGCCAGACAACCAACGGGAAATGCTCGTCTAACTTCCCAGAAATGACTTCGTCGGCTGCCCTCACAATAAAGTCTGAAATCCCGCAATCCACTTCATTTAAATCGCAGTTTGCCAATGCTGCCGATTTTTTGAGAATGCCCAGTGCACGAATCATGGACCGTCCCCAAACGAAACGATCCCGACCGATCGGAAAATTCAGTATGGAACGTTGTGTTTGCGCACCCCAATAGCGATTGCTCTCAACTTCCACAGCACCCATTGAGTCTGTTTCAATTCTCACTGCATGGTCCAAAGTTGTCACAGCTTACCTCCAGATCACAATATAGCCTCACCCCATTGGAAAAAACATCTGGGTCGGGTCACCGTCACGTTTGCGATTGTGCAACAAAAGTGAGTCCAATCTCTTGCACAATCCCAAACGTACAGGTTACACTTCGCGTGTACGTTTGCGCGCCTCTGTTTCAGTCAGCTTTTGTCTGCTGTTTGGTCTCAGATGTTGGTTGCGTTCCGTATTTGGGAGGATTTTGATATATGAACAAACAGCTTTCGCCATCCGAGCTCCAGAAAAAACCCTTGGAAGAGGTCATTATGAACCCCACATGGTGGGCACAGCGCATTGAAACTGCAGTTAAAGATGGAATGAAAGCACTTTTTGAGTTGCAGATTCAACTCTCGAAGATCGAAGGTCCCATTGCCCGCGCACGGGAGTGTCACGTTTTTCTTGCTCTGGACAAACCCAAAGAGGCCGCAAAAGTCATTGAAGGCGAAACCCACAACCTCTGCAAAGCCATGTACCTCTCTGTCAGAATGCACAATGGGACGCTTGAGGACTATTTGTATGTCGCTTCACAGCCTGAAAAACTTATTTGAAGTTGAACAACACGATCCGAATGAAAGTCCAGGTGTACACCTGGGCTTTCATTCACTATAAAGAAACATATTCGGGTTTTAATCTATTCGTTGTAGCGCTCTGCAAGGCTCATGAACCCTTGGAGCAACCCTTTGTACTGGCTTAAAAATTGTGCTTTTTCGTTGCGAACCTGTTCATATTCCGTCTGTGCCTTTTGAACCTGTTCCCGCGCCTGACGCAGCATTTGATCCCGCTCTGCTTCGGCTTCGCGAACCATGAGGGCAGCCTCTTTGTCTGCATTTTGTTTCATCTCTTGGGCAATACGTTCGGCCGAGACCACAACGCGCCGAAGTTCCTCTTCTCCCATTTTGAGTGCCTGGATTTCCTTTTCGAGGGTGTCGATCCGTTCACGCAGAGAGGCATTTTCCCGCAAAAGAAGCTCGAATTGCTCTGAGAGATCTTTTTGGAAACTTTTGACTTCGCTTCGGCTATAGCCTGTGAATGCGCCTGTGAACTCGTGATGCATGATGTCTAAGGGTGTCATTTTCATTTAAAAATTGCTCCTCCAATCCTAACCAATGTCGATCCACAACCAATGGCACACTCAAAATCATCGCTCATTCCCATGCTGAGCATCGGGAGGTCCAAAGCGCGCTGAAGTTCGGCTGTATCAGAAAAAATCTTTTTGATACGATTTTCGTCTTCTTTATGTTCCATTTTGGGTGCCATGACCATCAAACCGGCCACACAGAGACCCAGGGTTTCTATCTGCTTTCGCAGCGTTCCGACATGTTCTGGTGCAACACCGTGTTTTTGGGGTTCGTCATTGTGAACCTGAATGAGAACGCGGGGAACTTCGCCCCACTGTTCGCCGTGGCGCGCGAGCTCTGTGGCAATCTCAAGATTTTCCAGCGTGTGAATCAATTGAACACCCTTCAGGTATTTGATCTTGTTTTTCTGAATGGGGCCGATGAAGTGCCATTCGGTATCTGGCGGCAGCTGTACGCGTTTGTCGCGAAGCTCTTGCCCACGGCTTTCGCCCAAAGGATACCGTCCATGTGCCAACACGCACCCTTGGATATCTTGGACACTTTGCCCTTTGCTCACTGCCAGAAGCGTCACAGAAGTAGGATCCCGGCCAGCATTCCGTGCAGCCTGGGAGATTTGATCACGCACCGAAGACAATGACACCGTTAGAGCCTTTCGAGCAGTCCTCTGAGCAGTCGCTTAAAGCGCTCGCTTGAAGCTTGTGCAACCGCAATGACTTCCTGTTCTGTGGTGTGGTGGTGCCGTTCTGCGATGGCCAAATCTGTCACTGTGCTCACACCCAACACGCGCGCGCCCAAGTGTCTGGCCGCCATGATTTCGGGAACGGTGCTCATGCCAATGGCATCGGCTCCCCAACTTCTGAACATTTTGAGTTCGGCCCGTGTGGCGTAGGTTGGTCCCGAAATGCCCACATACACACCCTCGCGGAGTTGGAGGTCTAGTGCACGTGCGGCACGCTTGAGCGTCTCTTGCAAGTCGAAGTCAAAAGGGTCAAACATCGGTGTGAAACGCTCCCCCCAAGCTGTTTCATTGGGTCCGCGCAATGGATTGACACCTGTGAAGTTGATGAAATCCTTTTGCAGCATCAGATCGCCCGCGGACCAATCTTCCCGCAGGCCTCCGCAGGCATTCGTGACGATAAAGGTGCCCACCCCCAAAGCGTGAGCGACACGAACAGGGAACATGACCTGGTTCATGTCGTAGCCTTCGTAAAAATGGATGCGGCCTTTGTAACACAGCACAGCCTGTCCACAGAGGTTTCCGACGACCAACTCTCCGGAATGTCCTGGAGCGGTTGAAATGGGAAAATGTGGAATAGACGAATAGGGAAGGGTGATGGCATCTTCGAGCTCTTGGGCCAATCCACCGAGACCTGAGCCCAGAATCAGGGCAATTTGAGGAGATGTATTCAATTGACTTCGAATAAAATCTGCAGCTTCTTGGACGTCTGTGTAACCGTGGTTCGACATGGTTTTCAGTATAGTCCTCACTGAATTTTGGGTATTGGGTGTACCCTAAGCCCATGGCCAAACGAAACCCATCGGGTCAGGAATCCCACGAACGTTACTTGAATCGCAAATCCAAACCAAAGCCAAGGGCACTGTCTGGCAATGCAGAGCGGGGCCTCGAGGAACATCCAACTTGGCTGGCCCTTTTGGACATCTATCCATCTCTCGAACTGATCTATGAACTGCGCAGCGGAAAAGAAGCAACCGTGTATGCCGTTGAGGACGAGGAAGGTCTGTGGGCACTTAAACTCTATCAGGACGCACGCATTCGAACCTTTCAAAACGATGACCTGTACCAAGAGGGAAGAACATTTGCCGATCAACGTGCCCAAAAACTCAAAGAGGAAGGGCGAAAATTAAAGGTTCCGCTTAAGCAGATGCGCTGGATTGCATCCGAATACGATCACCTGGAAAAGCTGTGTTCGAACGGTGTCTCTCTGCCCAAACCCAGAATCCATGTCGGTCAGGCCATACTGATGGAGTGGCTTGGAGATGTGTCCGGGGCGGCACCACGTCTGGCAGATCTTTCGCCCTTTGAAGGTGCGGAAGGGGCCTTTGACCAAAGTGTGGATCAGTTGACCCGAATGTTGCAGCTCGGTTATGTTCACGGCGACTATTCGGCCTTCAACCTCTTGTGGTGGAACGAATGCGTATACGCCATCGATTTTCCCCAGAGTGTGGAGATTGCAAAGAATCCCCATTGGAAAATGCTTTTGGAGCGTGACGTCCAAACGCTGTGCATGTCGTTTACCCGACTCGGGGTGCGCAGAGACCCAAAAGCGATATTGGAACGTATGTTTCAAACATTGGATGCCCAGGCTTGACCTTGACGCTGCGTCAGCCCTTAACCTGAAATCACCTCGCCACCGAGGATGGAGGACAGATGGAGTGGTCGATACAAGAAATCGCACGTTTGGCTGGAACGACATCCAGAACGCTTAGGCACTACGATGATGTGGGCATACTCAAGCCCAGCCGTGTCGGCGACAATGGTTACCGTTTTTACGATCAACATGCTTTGGTACAGCTCACGCGTATTTTGCTTTTGCGCGAGCTCGGTTTGGGCCTTCCAGCAATTACCGAAATTCTTGAGAACCAAGAGGTCGAGGTTGCCCTGAAGGCGCACTTGGCATGGTTGCGCTTTGAAGAAAGCCGTTTGGCCGAGCAAATTTTGTCCGTTCAAACCACTTTGGCGAGGTTGCAGAGAGGAGAGCCCCTAATGGCACACGAGATGTTTAAAGGATTTTCACAGAACCCCTACCGGCAGGAAGCCGTCGACCTTTTTGGCGTTGCAGTTATCGAGGAAAGCGAGAAACGTTTGGCAGTGCTCGATCCCAAAGGTGAGCAAGCGCTTTTGGATGAAGCCCAAGCCATCAACATCGCTTTGGCACAGCTGCTGCGTTCAGAAAAAGACCCAGGCCACCCTGAAGTTCAAGGTTGGGTCGCACGTCACCACCGTTGGGTGTCGGCCTTTTGGACGCCAAACCGAGAGGCCTACATTGGATTGGGAAAAATGTATGTCGAAGACGGTCGTTTTACCGCATTTTACGATCAACATGCACCCGGATTGGCCCTCTTTTTGAGCGATGCGATGGCGATCTATGCGGAGGCCCATTTGGATTGATCCGTTTCAAGGATGTCTTTGCCCGTTCTATGAGAACGGGTTTTTTTGAGAATGGATTGGGCCGACTAACAGTTGGAGCAGGTATCAGCATTAGATCCAGATCCAGATCCAGGTCCGCCCCCATTCGCTGTGGTTCCACCACCTCCTGGAATTCCCGGAATCGGAAGAGCAATCTGTTGGAGCGTCATTGCCGTTGTCGTCGTTTGGTCTTCTGCCTTCACATTTCCCATGGCCATCAGGACCACTGTCACTCCAAGAATTCCCACGATCTTTATCACTCTTCTGACCCCCTCTCCTCTTCTCCAACCTTCCACATCACCACGACACTTTTGCAATCCACACCCTCCAAATATTCCGCATACAGCAAGTTTATTAATTTTGGGGATATTTTATTTTTGAATGTAATGTGGTAAAATCTATGTATGCCAGTAACTTATAGTTTAGATCTTAGAAAAAGAATAGTTGAAAAATACTATGAAGGATACACAATAAAAGAGGTTGCAGAAATATATAATGTTTCTTCCTCGGCTGTTGGACGATACTTGCAGCTTGATGACAACAATGTATTGGAACCTAAAAAAAGAGGAACTAAAAAGCCACCCCGTATAGATATTGCAGACTTTGAAAATCTAAGAGCAATGGTACAAAGTATGCCGGATATTACCTTAGAAAAAGCGTGTCAAGAATGGGAGAAAATGTATGGTGTGACCGTGAAAAAAGCGACAATGTATAGAGCGTTTCAACGTGCGGGGATAAAGTATAAAAAAAACTTATATCGCACTTGAAAAAGAAACACCATCAAATATAATAAAAAGAGAGGCATTTATTGAAGAGATTTTGAAAAGTGATTTAAATGAAATTGGATTTTTAGATGAATTTGGCGTACATATAGATTGTGAAACCCTCTATGGATGGAGTCATAAAAAAAGACTATATTGCAAAATAAATAGATCAAAAAGAAGGAAAAAGAGAAATGTAATACTCATTCTACATATGAAAATGGTGTGCACGTTTATAATTGATGGAACAATGAATACTGACGTATTTTTAAAATATATAGAGATATTTTGCGAAGAAATCAAAAAGATTGGTATTAGAAAAATAGTAATGGATAATTTAAGCGTACATAAAACGAAATCTGTAAAAGATTTATTTGAAGAGAATGGAATAGAAATACTATATATACCTCCCTATAGTCCAGAATTGAATCCAATAGAAGAATCGATTTCGAAAATAAAGAATGGAATAAGAAGATATCCAAGTAAAACAATAGATAACATAGAAAATATCATTCAAGAATGCGTAGAGGCTGTAACTCCTGAAAATATAGAAGGATATAAAAAGCATTTTATGCCCTTTGTTAATTCCTAATAATTATGAAACCCGCTGTATCGGCTCAGTAATTTGTAGTGGTGCGCGGTCATCGTCCCTTTTCCGTACCAGGCATCGATTCCTTCCGCCAAAACCTCTGTTTGCGGAAGTCCTTTGATCAAATTCTTGCCCAGATAGCATCCCTTTTTGGCAATCAGCAGCACGCGGCTCAAGACATCTTCCAGCACAACGTGGGGCTCCTGTTGGTTCAAGAAAAACACCAGTTCCGGGCAAAAATCCACTGCAAAATGGCGAAACGATTTCATTTTGTCCAAACCCTTGATAAGGCTTTCCCTCAAATGGCTTGTGATTTCTCTACCTTCGTGGTACAGCAACATTGCCTGAATCAACTTTGTGTAATGTTTTGACCATTTGGGCATGTTTTCCGAGATTTCATGAAATCTTCTGCAATCAATAAATAGCAAACAAAAAACCCTTCACTTGAAGGGTCTTCAATACAACTTTAAATTTTTAAGTGTTTAAAATGGTATCTTAAACGATAAATTCACGCCCAACGTGGACCCGACGGCCCTGCCCACCGTTTCAGCGTATCTTTCGCCAACTTCTTTACCACTTTGCTTTTTCCATGCTTTTCCAAATAAAGCAAAATCTGTGGACATGTCTTGGGCTAAGCGGCACCCACAAAGGGGCCAGCCCGCGTTTGCACCACAAACCATTGGAACGATTTCTGATTTTCTATTCCCTTCTCTATAATCGATACATACAGCGGCTTCATTCTCTGCTTCGTTTGGTATTCAAGCATTCCCTCTGCTAACCACACGTAATATCTCTCTGTCTCCGTCAATTTGACCGTTTTCATGATGTCTCTCATTTTCTGCATCAACGGTTTGGGTGTCTTCACGTCCCAATTCATCAAATATGTCAAAATCTTCAATGTCAATGACATCAAATTTGTCAAAGGCACATCCAATGTCTCTGGTATTTCCCAATTGAGAATCGAATTCCGCATGTTGTCGTACTCTGGATTGTGATGAGAATTTCTATAGTGCCAATTGTATTGCTTGAAGGTCAACAACAGCCTCGTCAATGAATAAAATGGTTGATCTTCCGGTCCAAATGATTCCGGAAGCTGATAACCTGGATTTTCATTTGCAAAAAACTTCGCAAACAAGATCAAATGATCTTTGAGTGCACTCTCTGTGAAACCCTTTGCATATTCCATAAAGGCTGGATAATCATCATTCAGAGCGGACAAAACGCAGAGTCCGTAGAGACTGCAATCCCGTGCGCGAATGTCGTTTTCGTTTTTGGCTCCTTCAAGTCTGTTTTCCAAAATGTTGATCTTGCTTTTCAGGATGTCAGATTCGGTGATCTTTTTGCCTGGTTTGGGGACATCGGGGTGCTCAGAGAGGTATTCAGAAATGGGTTCAAACCAGAGAACCTTGCCCATGAGTTTTTCGGTAATGGTGGTGCGCTGATAATGATGGAGCCAAAAAATGATTTCTGGAGTGCATTCCACCGCAAAGTTAACAAAAGAAGGGCTTTTTTCAAGAGCGTCCAATGGCCCATCTGTCAAGATAAGTTCCATTTTGCCGGTTCTTTCCTGAGCCAACAACGCCTCAATCAATGCCATGTAATGTTTTGACCATTTGGGCATGTTTTCCGAGATTTCATGAAGACACTGCATCTGTGAGAAGGCATGCTTGGCCTGTTCCAGGTCTTTTGCTGCGATATAGGCAATCGCTTTTACGGCCCACATGATGAAACCCAGAATGGGAAAATCAAAAGTACCCGGCACTTCAAGGCTCAAGACCGGGTTGAGCTTGTGTTTGAGGTTTCTTCTGTCCTTAAAGGCGTAGGCATGCCACTTGTACTCTTTGAACTTCCACAGAATGTATGCCAATGCACAGAAGGGCTCCGAACGAAAGTCGCCCAAGAAGCGGAGTGGCATCGAAGGTCTTTCTCCTAGGAAAAAATCCGAGAGCAAAACCATGTGGTCTTGAATCATACCTTTTGAAAGTTCAGCGGCACGTTTCCGCAGAGAACCGTAATCGTCCTCTAGAGTGTGCAGAACACCGAGATTGTAGAGAATATGGTCTCTTGCGCGAATATCGTTGGCCTGTTTCGCCTCCTCCAGTTGAAGGGAGAGCAGGTTGATTTTGGATTCGAAGGAGGAGGGGGTGAGGGTTTGGATTTGAAAGTTAGAGACACGGAGAATGGATTTGACGTCAAAACTGAGTGCAGCCTGGTGGGCCAAATGGTAAAAACGAAGGGCCTCGGGGTTGTCGCCAATTTTTCTGAACGATTGGGCACGAATGAAATTCCAGCGCATCTGAGATTCCAGACCAAGATCAGAGCGATCTGTGGTGAGAATCTCCGGCTGATCGGTAATGTAAAGATATCCCAACAAGGTTGCGGAATGAATAACCACAGCCAAGTGCATGGCCTTGCACAGCGGGTGGTCTTGGCCCTCCAATACAGAACCAGCTTCATTTGCAAACCCCAGAGATAGAAGGACTTGGCATTCACGCGCGCGTGCAACGGGACCGTCAATCTGCTGAAGCTGCGAACGCAACTCAGAGAGGGCGTCAAGGCCTTCTTGGATGGCAACGTCAATGCACTTGGCCCAGAGCGGGGGACTCACAATGATTTCGACGAGCGTTTTGCCCAGAAGGACATCGGGATGCAAAAGCTCACTCACAAGAGAAATCCTCCAGAATATTTGAATGCCACGTTGAACCTCCCACACAAACCAAGCTGAACCCTCCTGAACGCAATAGACCCTGAGACCAAACAGCAGAAAGACTGCTGAGTGAAACTAAAAAAGGGTCAAAAGAAAGCGAACCGAATCAAAACGAACTTAATATGTGGACACTATAGCCCGTGTGTGTAGACTTGTAAAGGGTCAACTGCCGCACATTTTCTGAACAGTCACATCTCTGTCAGGGTTAGACAGACAAAAAAGAAGGGGGCAATGCCTCCCTTCTCCCACCACTCAACTCAAATAGAGTCGGCTTCTCCAGATTCAGGTTTGTCTGTTTTCTTGGGCTTGACTGCGTGTGGAGCGACAATCATATTCATATCCATCCCGGCAATAGAGGGTGGACCTTCGGGTTGACCCAACTCGCGTACACTTTCAGTGACCCGCACGAGGATTTTTTCCCCGAGTTCGGGATGGGTGCGTTCCCGTCCTCTGAACATGATGGTCACTTTGACTTTGTGCCCTTCTTCTAAAAAACGTTTGATGTGGTTGGTTTTGGTGATGAAATCGTGATCGTCAATCTTGACCCGATACTTGACGGATTTTACTTCCTGGTGGCGCGCGCGACGGCGATTCTCTTTTTCGTTCTGTTGTTGCTCATACCGGAATCGCCCATAATCCATGAGCCTGCACACGGGCGGTACAGCGGTTGCCCCCACCATGACAAGGTCCAGGTTCTTTTCCCGGGCCATATTCATGGCATCCCGGGTGTCGATGATGCCCACCTGACCACCCTCGTCATCGATCAGACGAACCTGACGTACCCGAATCTGCTCATTTACCTTATGTTGTTCTTTCGCGATGCGAACCACCTCCAACCCTTTCTTGTCTCTCAAGAAAGAGGGAAAATCCTTTTTCCAAGGTATCAGTATACACGAACCTCTTCGGCACCCGTTCGGTTGTTTGTATCCATTTTGAGGCCAGCCTGAATGTGCGTGCTGAGCCCTTTGGCGCTGTTCCACACGACTGAGTCCACTTTGATTTTCAGTCCAGAATCTGCTTCTTTGCCTTGACATGGGATCGCCGCCTAACGGGTCCATGCTTTGCAAGTCTTGGAATTTTGGTACGCCATTGGGTGCGCGAAAAATGATCGATGTTGCATCTGTTTTTTGGTATTTTTTCAATTTGGCGGTCAACCTTGCCTTTTGGCACTGAGTCTGGCCCGAAGGTATTGTATTCTGCCAACTGAGGGAGAGCCATGTTTGATTTGAATCAGATTTACCGAAAAGTTGTGCTTGGGGTGGCCCATCAAACATCTATAGAGCACATTATTCGGAACAAAAAATCCATTGCCGAACGTTTTGTCGCTGGAAACACTTTGGCCGATGCCCTCGATGCCCTCGAGCGTCTTCGGGATGAGGGTATTTTGGGTATCTTGGACCTTTTGGGAGAGATGGTCACAACCCCTGAGCAGGCGCAGGCATTTACCCGGGAAATTCTTCGCGCACTCGACGGCCTTTCAGCCAGAAACCTTTCCCCACAAATTTCCATCAAGCTGTCTCAGATTGGCCAAGATATCCGCTGTGCAGATGGAAGAAATTTAAGTGAGTCCCAAGCTGAGCTCATTTTGTCCAAAGCGGCGGAAATGGGTGGTTTTGTCTGTCTGGATATGGAAGACCACATGCGGGTGGATTCGACGTTGCAGCAGTTTGCCCAGTTACACTCGAAATTTCCAAATCACATTGGGACGGTGTTGCAGGCTTACCTTTATCGAACGGAAAACGATCTGAGGATATTGGAAGAGCGGGCCCCAAATCTCAGGATTGTCAAAGGTGCGTACCTCGAGCCGGAAGAGGTTGCCTACACGGACAAACGCGACGTCGACCTCCAATACCGCCGGTTGGTCTATGCCCACATGGACGCTGGACATTACACGTGTGTGGCGACCCATGACGAGTCGCTCATCGAAGACATCAAGCTTTTTGTAGACCGAAAAGGCATTGCTTGGGACCGTTTCGAATTTCAAATGCTTTACGGGGTGCGCACAAAATTGCAAAAGCAGTTGGTCCTTGAAGGGTATACCGTTCGCGCGTATGTGCCCTACGGACGTGACTGGTACGCATATTTCTCGAGGCGAATTGCGGAACGACCGGCGAACATCGGTTTTGTGCTCCGTGGCCTGTTCAAGGGTTAAAGTAGACACATGCTGAAGATTCCACCTTTTGCGACCGAACCTTTTACAGATTTTTCCGACCCCAAAAACATACAAGCCTATGAAGAAGCCCTCAGCCGTGTGCGTGCGATGTTGCCTATGGTTTGTCCGCTCGTTATAGGACATGAGCGAGTTGTCACCGATGCATCCATTGCGAGTCACAATCCAGACCAGCACAGTGAAGAGATCGGCCGAACCGCCAAAGCGACCCGAGACCATGTCGAACATGCCCTTGAAGTGGGATGGAAAACGTTTGAGACGTGGAAAACCTGGGATATGGCTGCCCGTGCACGCATCTTGGTTAAGGCTGCAGCCCTGTTGCGGCGCAGGAAGTTCGATTTTTGCGCACTGCTCACACTGGAAGTCGGCAAAAACTACGCAGAAGCCGATGTTGAGACGGCTGAGGCGATCGACTTTTTGGAGTATTACGCACGGGAAGCGATGAAGTATGCTGGCACCTTTGATACCCACAGTTTTCCAGGGGAAGAAAATCAGCTGTTCAGCATTCCACTCGGTGTTGGGGTTTCCATTTCACCTTGGAATTTTCCTCTGGCCATCTATTTGGGCATGTTGGTTGCGCCCATTGTGGTCGGCAACTGCATGATCGCGAAACCGGCTGAAGACAGTGGCATTGTTGCGGCTTGGGCGGTCGATTTGCTTTTGGAAGCTGGACTTCCTCCGGGCGTCGTGTCTTTTTTGCCTGGCGAAGGAGAAGACGTTGGAGACGCACTCGTGCGGCACCCAAAGACGCGGTTTATCAACTTTACCGGAAGCCGGACAGTTGGCGTTTTGATTCACGAGAATGCGGCCAAGGTCCAACCCGGTCAACGCTGGCTCAAGCGATCCATTCTCGAGATGGGTGGAAAAGATGCCTTGATCGTCGATGAGACTGCGGATTTGGATACTGCTGCACAGTCTGCTGTTCAGAGTGCGTTTGGTTTCGCGGGCCAAAAATGCAGCGCCATGAGCCGATTGATTGTCGTAGATTCCGTTTACGACGCCCTGCTCGCCAAGGTTACCGAGAAAACCCAAGCCCTGCGCGTGGGTTCCGGTGAAAGCAATGCCGATGTCACACCTGTTGTGAACGCGGAAAGTTTTGAAAAGATCGAGCAGTACATCAAAATTGGCTCTCAGGAAGGCAGATTGGTTGTGGGTGGAAGTGCAGACAACCAAAAAGGCTATCACGTTTATCCCACACTGTTTGCGGATGTTTCGCCCAATGCCAGGATTGCACAGGAGGAAATTTTTGGACCCGTTGTCGCTGTCATTCGGGCACAAAACTTCGATCACGCCCTGGATATTGCAAATGGAACAGAATACGGTCTGACGGGAGGCGTTTGCTCGCGTAGCCGTGACCGCTTGGAAAAGGCCCGCCAGTCGTTTGAGGTCGGCAATTTGTACTTCAACCGGAAAATCACAGGCGCGCTGGTTGGGGTTCAGCCCTTTGGCGGTTATGGCATGAGCGGGACCGATTCCAAAGCGGGCGGCCCCGATTACTTGATGAATTTTATGCAGCTCAAGACCGTGACCGAACGGTTTTAGCGAGGCCTGTTCATTTTTACCCACAGGGTCAATCCTGTGGGGTCCGTGCCCATGGAAAAGGACGCGGCGGGATCTATCAGTGCTCGCATTTCGTCTTGTGAGCGTTCGATGACGTCCCAGTTGGCCAAATAAGACATCCAAACCCGAAACGGATTTCCCTTCAGGAGATTGGTAAAAAAGAGTTGTCCGCCGGGTTTTAGGCACCTTGTGTAGAGGTGATGGATCAAGAATCGAACCTGCTTGTCGCTCAGGTAGTCGAAGAGGCCGCCACAAATGATCACATCAAAGGGTCCCTCATTTTGAATCAGGGCACGTTGGCTCAGGATGTTGCCCTGAATGAATGTGCATCGATCCAACCCTGAAAGATTCGCCCGAGAGCGTTCCAGTGCGTCTGGATCGATGTCGTTCAGCACAACACGAACCTCTTGGGATTGCAAAACATACTGGATTTGTGCCAAATCCAGGCTGCTCCCACAGGCGACGGACAACACCGAGAGGGGTTTTTGGGCCTGTGTCACGCCTTCAACAACCACTTGAGCCTGGATTTGCACTTTGTTTCTGTGCTGCTGGGCAATGGCTGAATTGAGGGCGTGGTATTCGATGACATGGGCTGCTGTGTATTTGGGCGCGGATTCTTTGTTGCCATAAAGGTATTCGATGGATTCAAAGTCACCTGCGTAGCCCCTGGGCCACTGGTGCAAATGGCGTAAAAATGGAGATTTTTGGTATACAGCGCGTGTTTTTTGCAGAGAATTCAGAATATCGTTTCGGGAAATGTCCTGTTGTTCACAGGCGGCGATGGCTTCGCACATGTGGTGCGTGTTGGCGATGATCCGATGAAAGTACGCGTTGGCGCCCTCTTTTGAGGCAAGTTGATCGAGGAAAACAAGGTCTTCCACGTGGTCTTTTAACCCGTTGATGGTTTGCATATGTATTCAACAGGCTAAGGTAAATCTAACACTTTTTCAAGACTTGCCGTTTTTGTTTTATCTTCTTTGCATCAAAGAAACAAAACACCATCCCGAATGCAGGAACAGTATGCACGTCTTCATGAAAAGTCGTCTACTCTATTTTTTCGGGATTGTAACGGGGGTTTATGCACATCCCACGAATGGATATCTGGGCGATAATGGGCTGGATATGGATGCAACACAGATCGACAAATTGGCGTACGTGCACATAGAGAACCACAGGATACTCATGGCCTTGAGCCACGGAAAAGACCTCTGGTACATTCCGGGTGGAAAGCGCGAAGTGGGTGAATCGGACATCCAAGCTTTGGTACGCGAGATCAAAGAGGAATTGGATATCGATCTCATTCCCGAAACCATTGCGCACTGTGGCACGTTCGAAGCGCCGGCCGATGGAAAGCCAGAAGGTGTGACCGTTCGAATCACTTGCTATACCGGAGATTTTGTTGGAAAACCCGTACCAAAAAGCGAAATCGAAGCCGTTGACTTCTTGGATTATGCCCAAAAAGATAAGGTTTCACCCGCAGCTCGCCTTGTCTTTGAATACCTCAGACGACAGGGGTTGTTGAAGTAACAGTTCCCATTGTCTATTGGGGAAATACTTGAATATCGTAAAAACCCTGTCTCAAATGGGTTGGTGGCTGGCGTCCAAGAACTCCAGCAGGGGAGTCCGGCGCAATTGCACGTGTTTGGAGACTTCACGTTGCAGGTGACCTCGGGCATGGTTCAGTGCCTCGATTAACCCATGGATGTCGCCAAGTGTTGAGATGTAGACTTTGGCTTTGCTGAAGTCTTTGGCAACCCTGACCCGTTCTACAGTCACAATCAGAGGAATGCGCGGGTCTTTGAGGTTGTGAATGGTGGTCGATAGGACACGGTGAAGCTGTTCTTCGGTGTGCTGCAGTGACATGAGAATTCCTTACGGGTGTGAGACGGCTTCTGTCGAGACGCGTCGGATGGCTTCGGCAACGCGCTGTGCCCATTGTTGTATTTCGGCTTCGTTTTCGCCCTCGACCATCACGCGGACGAGGGGTTCCGTTCCACTGGGACGAAGGTTAATCCGTCCACGCCCTTTGAGCGCCTGTTCCGCTTCTGAGATCGCCCGCATCACCTCTGGATGTTGGGCCATGTTGTGTTTGTCTCTCGTCCAGACATTGACCAAGGTTTGAGGGAACATGGGCAGTTCGTCGTACAGTTCATCCAAAGTTATTCCCAATTGTGACAATGCCGCCAAAACCCGAAGCGCACTGAGAATGCCGTCGCCGGTTGGGCTGAGATCGGTCATGAGGATGTGGCCACTCTGCTCTCCACCCAAACAGAGATTCCGTTCGATGAGACGCTCGTGCACGTAGCGATCGCCCACGGCTGTTCGTTCCAAGGAGATGCCCAAATGTCCGAGGGCGACTTCCAAACCCATGTTGGCCATGAGTGTGGTGACCACAGCCGACTCACCCCTCGAGCGGGCCAGAAGATAGAGCATGTGATCGCCACTCAACGTCCGCCCTTTGGAGTCGACAAACAAAACCCGGTCGGCATCTCCATCGAAAGCCACGCCCAAATGGTATTCACCTTCAGAGACAATCTGTTTGAGGTGGCTTAGGCTTGTGCTTCCACAATCCCGGTTGATGTTTCGTCCATCCGGATTGGTATAGATGGCAAACACGTCTGCTCCCATTTTTTGGAATACTTTGGGTGCGATGCGGTAAGCTGCGCCGTTGGCACAGTCGAGCACGATTTTGAGACCCGAGAGTGTGGGCGCCTGTTGGAGCAAAAAGCCGCTGTAAATGCGTTCGGCATCGGTGTAGTTGGTGACGCTGCCCATGTGAATGCCTGTGGTGAAGGCAAGGCTGTCCACCTGCGCCAACTGCAATTCGATTTGGGCTTCCAATTCATCAGAGAGTTTTTCTCCGTTGGAACCGAAAAATTTGATGCCGTTGTCTTGATATGGGTTGTGAGACGCGCTGATCACGACACCCGCATCTGCGCCCAGTGTCCGGGTCAGGTAGGATACCCCCGGTGTTGGAATGACACCCAGGTGCATGACGTGGACACCTTGTGCGGTGAGCCCTGCGGCCAAAGCGGCCTCGAGCATGTCTCCACTGTGCCGTGTATCTTTGCCAATCACGACGGTCGGGTGAAGACTGTTGTGTTTAAACACCTCTGCTGCTGCACGTCCCAAATTCAAAACCCAACCCGCTGTCAGGGGAGCAACCCCCGCAACGGCCCGTATGCCATCCGTACCGAAATATCTTCTGCTCATGTTCCAATCCTTGTGTCAACCACGCTACAGTGGATTCTTCCATCGTACACTGGATGATCGATCAAATCTCACCGCTTGAGGCGTTTGGCTCGCCTGACTTTTGACACAAAGCGGAACAGTCTGGGAAAGCGTCCCCAACGTTTTCCCGTCAGGATTCGCCAAGCCCACTCCATGCCCAATCGGGATGTCCACTGCGGCGCGCGCGCGACCATTCCTGCCAGAACATCCAGGGTTCCCCCAACGCCCATACTGACGGGGACTTGCATTTCTGCCCTGAACTGTTCGTTGAAGCACTCTTGGCGGCCCGCACCCAGGGCGGTCAGCAACAGGTGGGGCTGTGAGAAACGGATGGCTTGCGCGATCGCTTTTGCTTCCGTATCGCTGAAGTATCCATGTTGGGTACCCACACTGATCGTTCCATAACGGGCCAGCATTCTCTGGGCAGCCCGGTCGGCGACACCGGGTTTTCCGCCCAAATAGAACACGCGCAGATTGCGACCGCCCCGTTCCAAAAGACGAACCGTGAGGTCAATTCCGGAGACGCGTTCAGGCAAACGCTTGCGCAAAAGGGTTTTGGCCGCCCAAAGAATGCCAATACCATCTGGGGTAACCAAATCGGCTTTTTCGATGCTCTGTTTGAGTAAGGCATCGGTGTCTGATTGCACGAGAATTTCGGGATTGAGCGTCACCACAGTCCGCGGATGGCGGGCCACAATCCACCCTTCAATTTGATCTGCTGCCTGTGTCAGGTTTTGGGCGTCCAAAGGCAAGCCGAGAAGCCTCAGCCGACCGGTTTTTGGATCTGCATCGTTCACGATAGTCTCCTTCAGCCTCAATTGCCTGCCAGATTATATCCCAAATTGGTGTCGCCTTCTTGTTCGTGGTATTGTGCAGAAAAGATTAAGAAAATCCATTTAACCCAATTGCCCTTTATGCTTTACGATGCCTTTGGCCGATTGGCCTATTTAAGACAATGAGGTAAACGATGAACAATTTTTTAAGCATTGGCAATATTGATTTTTTGGAATTGGACACCGAAAACGAGGTTCAGCTTCAGAATAAGAGCCTTATGATGACAACAGATTATACTTGTTGCTGAAATCATAAAATAGGTTTGTTTATTTATAAATACATTCAATTGCACTACAAAAATTGAATGTATTTTTGCATCATAAAGCCCACCGAATCTCCAGCTGTGACGACACACCACGCCGAATCACAGAGAAGCACAGTCAACGGTGTTTCTTTTCGAAGAACCTGAAGGCTTTTGGATTTTTCGGACGGATTTGACCACAAATGGACATTGTCTTTGGCTTTTCCAGGTTTGGCATTGCCATCGCCGATTTCTGTATTGCCGCAATACGTAAAGTATCCCAGATCCCCACATGTATACGACCCTGTGTCGCTCGGACAAGAGTGCCAACGGTGACAACCGTCCCTGTGTGCCTCCGCCTTTTGAGCAAGAAAAAACAAAAGGACAAAAATGCCGAGACCGATCTTCGCATGCATATGCCACTCCAGTTCTCAAGATTGTCTTTATGGTCGTTTTGCAAAGGGATTTCCAGAAAGCCACGGTTCGAAATACCAGACCGTGGCTTGTGTTGGATCAAAGCGTCGTCGCAACGCAGAAGATGTCAGCTGCGAAATTTACACGTCTAAGAGTGCGTACCTGGCATTTTGTTCGATGAATTCCCGTCGCGGTGGCACTTCCGTACCCATGAGGTTTTCAAAGACTTCATTGGCTTCCAAGATATCCTCGATGCTCACCTTCTTGAGTTGGCGAACCTCTGGGTTCATGGTTGTATCCCAGAGCTGTTCAGCATTCATTTCTCCGAGACCTTTAAACCGCTGGATTTCGAATTTTTTGCCGGCTACCTGGGCTTCCGATACGTGCTTGCGAAGGCCGTCCTCGTCGTACAGGTAGATCCCTTCTTTTCGTCCCGTGCTGAATTTATAGAGGGGTGGTTGAGCGATATAGAGATTGCCGTTTTCAATGAGGGGTCGCATGTACCTGAAGAAGAACGTCAGCAAGAGGGTTGCGATGTGGCTGCCGTCGACGTCGGCATCGGTCATGATGATGATTTTGTGGTATCGCAGGTTGCTGATGTCAAAGTGGGCCTTGTCTCCAGTGCCCTCGACACCCGCACCAATGGCACTGATGAGCGAGCGGATTTCGGCATTTTTGAGAATTTTGGTCAACTCGGCTTTTTCAACGTTGAGCACCTTTCCACGAAGCGGCAAAATGGCCTGAAAACGGCGTTCTCGGCCACCTTTTGCACTTCCGCCTGCCGAAATACCTTCCACGATGAAGAGCTCAGATTCAGCGGGATCATTTGAACTGCAATCGGCCAACTTTCCGGGGAGGTCATCGGAATCCAGGGGGCTGGAGCGACGGACCAATTCCCTGGCTTTTCGGGCGGCTTCACGTGCCCGAGCAGCTTCGGCCGCTTTTTCGACAATGATTCGGGCAATCTTGGGGTGTTCGTCGAGCAGTGAAGTCAACTTTTCGTAGACGATACTGTGAACGGCCGTCTGAGCCTCTGTATTGAGCAGTTTGACCTTGGCTTGGGACTCAAATTGAGGGTCGCCCAATTTGACCGAAATCACACAGTGAATGCCCTCCAGAAGGTCGTCACCACTTGGGGTGGGATTGCCTTGCTTGATGAGGTTTTTGCTTTTGGAGTAATTGTTCAGTACGCGGGTGTACGCTGTCTTGAAGCCGGTGAGGTGCGTTCCGCCGTCCCGGTTGGTGATCATGTTGCCGTAGCACAAGATGGTCGATTCATAATTGCTGGAGTGGATGAAGGCAACTTCAACCTCCACATCTTCGAGCGTTCCCCTGATGAAGATGGGTGTTTCATACAGCAATTTACTGTCATCTTTGACCAAATGTCGTGCATACGCCCCAACGCCACCTGAATCGAAAAAGGTTTCCGTCTTGGTGTGCTCATCCCGTTCGTCTTGCACAACGATTTTGAGGCCAGTCAGGTAGGCAAGTTCGCGCAGACGCCTGCGAATGCGGTCATAGTCATATCTGTTTTCAAAGCTGCTGAAGATACTTGGGTCAGGCAAAAAATGGACCTTTGTGCTCCACGCAATATCGGAGGGTGTGGGACCGAGTTCCTCGAGGGGTGTGATCAGCTCTCCGCTTTCAAACCGGATGTGGTAAAGGCGACCCGCACGGTTGACATGCACGTCGAGAAACACCGAGAGGGCATTGACGACTTTCGTTCCGACCCCGTGGAGTCCACCGGAAACCTTGTAGGCGCCGTTTCCAAATTTTCCGCCGGTGTGGAGATCGGAAAAAATTGCTTGGATTGCGGGCAGACCTGTGGAAGACATGGTGTCGACAGGAATGCCCCGACCGTTGTCTGTGACAGAGATGCTGTTGTCTTTGTGCATCATCACGACAATTTCGTTTGCGTATCCAGCCAAACCCTCGTCAATGCCGTTGTCGATGATTTCGGTCAGGAGCTGGTGGTAGCCATCGATTCCTGTCCCGCCCTGAATGTACATGCCCGGCCGCTTGCGTACGGCCTCTAAGCCTTCGAGAGATTGAATACTTGAGGCATTGTACTCTTCGTGGATTTTGGTCATTAAGTCTCCTTTGGAATGACGTGACTGTGAGTCCGAATCCAACGTGTTCTCGGATTCGCGTTCAAGATTTTCCTTTTAAAAGTGTCGTTTTGTAGAGGAAGATTGCTCTTCTGTAGACACTACATTCTACCACTTTAAAACGTAATAGGTCAAGAAAATTCGTTTTTAAACATAAAGACGAGATTGATTACGTATCGTTGGGATCGGGCTTTTTCTGTTGTGCTAAGGTTTTGGGTATGGACCTCTTAAAGCTTTTGCACGACTGGTCGAGGAATGGGCTTCCCTTTATGTTGTTTTTTGTCCAGTGGGTCTGGAGTCTGTCTTTTTTGTGGCGTCCTGTGTGGGTGGGTGGGTTCATGTTCCTGAGCCGCGTTTTATTTTTTCTGGTCGGTATTTTGGCTGTTTCCGGCATCGGTCTTGCATTCATGGGCCTCCACGTACCCATAGCGACAGTGGGTGCCCGGCCAGATTTGTCCGTGGTGTGCAACCGTTCCAGCGCACTGGATTGTCTACCTTGGGATCCCAGTCGGCAGTGGGAACACCTGATGTACGGGGCATTTTTGGTCCTCAGTTCTGTTGCGATTGAGGTTTTGTACCGGGGAACCTTGATGGAAAAGCGACAGGGTTTGCGCTGGATACCGCTTGCCACACTTTTTGCTTTTGGATGTGCAGTTCGCGTTGGACAGGTTGCTTACCTTCCGGGTGCGACGCCAGGAACGTGATTGCGAACCGACAGAAGGGGGACATTCTATACTTGGATTTCTGGAGGACTGTTGTGGACGGTATTGATTTTCAAACCATAGAACCGGTGAGGGACATGAAGGCATTGGTGGCACTTGCGCAACTGATGGCTCAAGTCAAAGGGCCCAAACGAATTGCCGTTGCAGCAGCTGAGGATCCCCACGTTTTGGAAGCCCTTCACGAGGCCAAAATGGACGGCATGATTTTGGCGCAACTGTACGGCAACGCCAAAAAGATCGCTCAGATTTGCAAAGAACTGGGTTTTGACGAACGGACCTTCGAAATCATCGACCAACCCAGCGATGAAGCCTCCGCGGAACAGGCCGTTCGCGCCGTTTCAGAGGGACGTGCCGACATTTTGATGAAGGGCCAACTCGAAACGGCCATTATTCTGAGGGCCGTGCTCAATAAGGATTGGGGACTCCGCACTGGAAAACAGCTCTCGCATGTTCTCGTTTACGATGTTCCGATGGCCGATTACGGCCGTCTGTTTTTGATGTCGGACGGTGCCATGAACATCAATCCCGACCTCAAAGCCAAGATCGCAATCGTTGAAAATGCCGTCCAAGTTGGCCATTGTCTGGGTTTGGCTCTTCCAAAAGTAGCCATGCTGGCCGCGGTCGAAGTGGTCAACCCTGACATGAGCACTGCGGTGGACGATGCGATCATCTCCAAAATGGGCGATCGTGGGCAAATCAAAGGCGCCTTGATCGACGGTCCTTTGGCGCTGGACAATGCCGTCAGTGAGGCATCGGCAAAAATCAAGAAGATCCATTCCCCGGTTGCGGGACAAGCCGATATTCTGATCGTCGACAACATCGATGTGGGCAATGTCTTTTACAAGACCCTGGTGTACTTTGCGAAGGCGCGGGTCGCCGGTGTGATCATGGGTGCGCGCGTTCCCTTTGTCCTCACGAGTCGGGCCGATTCCGAGGAAGCCAAATACAATTCCATTGCGCTCGCCTGCGTGCTCTCTGAGCGTCTGTCTATCGGTTGCTGATGTCCAAAAAAAGAGCCAAAAAATCGGCGGCTTGGCAACCCATTCGGGCCCGTGTGATGTGGCGGGTCGATCAGGTTTTTCTCGGTTATTCGGGACAACGGATTCAGGTGGCCGTTCATTTGGTCAGTGACCGGGGCCAGCTCAAGAACGAAGTGATCGTCGCTCCAACTGCAAATCCCACCGATGCGGTTCGGTTCGCAGCCTTTCATGTCGGCCGTCGGGGAGATGTGACGGTGCCACATTCTTGGATTCGCATTCGGTGGGCGGTTGCGCGTGCACACAGCGAACAGGATGAACTCGTCCGTGATCCCGAGCTGGAACAACAGTTTCGCGAAGGACTCGAGGATAGCCTTGAAGCCCTTCGCGATCAGATGCGCTGAGTGTTATCTGTCTTTTCCGAGTTGTCTCAAAAAGGCAGGAATTTCATAGTCGGTCGCACTGGATGATCCGATGATGCTTGTGTTTGCATTTCGGGCGAACTGATCGACCATGCTCTTGGATTTTGTCGACGCTGATACCGAGGGAAGCATGTTGTCGGTAAAACCCGTTGCAATGACTGTGACCCGCACTTCATCGCCGGCATCGGGATCGATGTTGATGCCAAAGAACAGATCGGGCTCGTCGTGACCTGTCGCACGCCCGATGATTTCCGCAATTTGTGTCGCGTCTGACATGTTGAGGTCGTAACCGCCTGTCACATTGACCAAAATGGAGCGTGCGCCCTCGATGCCGTGCTCGAGTAGGGGAGAGTGGATGGCACTTTGAGCAGCCTCTTCCGCAAGGTTGTCCCCGCGTCCAGAGCCAATTCCCATGAGTACGGGACCTGCGTTGGAGAGCAGTTTTCGGACGTCTGCAAAATCCACATTGATGGTGCCTTCTCCAGTGATGACATCGGAAATACCCTTGACCCCGTAGTACAGAACCCGGTCGGCAATCAAAAAGGCATCCCGAACGGAGACTTTTTTGTCTAAGGAATTGAGCAGGCGATCGTTGGAGACGACGATCATTCCATCTACCCGTTCGGACAGTTTCCGGATGCCCTCTTCTGCGACGCGCGCACGCTTGGGTCCTTCGAACTTGAAGGGACGTGTCACAATGCCCACGGTCAAAATGCCGAGATCCCGGGCAATGTCCGCGATGACAGGGGCACTTCCCGTTCCCGTTCCTCCACCCATGCCCGCCGTGATGAAGAGCATGTCTGTATTTTCAAGCGCTTCTTTGACGATATCTTTATCTTCCAGGGCAGCTTTTTCCCCGATTTCGGGATCGGCACCTGCACCCAGACCACGGGTGAGTCGATCGCCCAATTGAATCCGCACTTCAGCGTGGCTTTTCACCAAGACCTGCGCGTCGGTGTTCCCGGCAATAAACTCTACGCCTTCCAGTCCAGACTCGATCATGCGGTTTACCGCGTTGTTACCTGCGCCCCCGAGTCCAATCACACGAATTTTAGCTGCTTGCATCTGATCTCCTTAAACACTGAAAACGTATTTTACTTTAAATCAGATGAAGTTCATGTGGAGCATCGATTTCCTACAGGGTAAAGTGCAGTCCGGTCTTGATTTCCACCTCATAACTTGAGTCGCTTGGAAACCACCTGGGAACACCTTCCAAAAAGAGATCGATGCCATTCAAGCGCAAAAAAGGAATTTCCAAAGACAACAACCCAGAAACAAAGCCAGTTGAGCGACCGTTCGCGGGAGGGACACTTTGAAACAGATAGTCCAATCCACCGCCCAAACCGACGTGGCTTTTGACGTTCCAAAGTTTGGGTAAGGCATACACGGCCTTGAGGTCAAGACTGAAGAGGGAATGTGGAACATTGATCGAGCTGGATACCTGAGCGCCCAGACCCTGCCAAAGGTTGCGCTCTCCCAGTTGAAGCCCGTAAGACCAGACCGAATCGTCTTGGGTCAGTGTCGTGTATTGTGCAAACAACCCGGCGTAGGAATCCGCTTGCGCCATGGGATAGATGCAAAGGCCTGTGAGCAAAATGAAGTGTCGCAGAAGCATGGCTTATCCTAAGCGAAAAGAATGAGACCCAAAAGACAGGGTCTCATGTCTGACGAACCGAGCAGCCTAGAAAAAATCCTTGAAAAACTCTTTGACCTTCTCCATAAAGCCTTTTTGCTGGGTGTCTTGTACGGCCCTTGTGGACAGATTGTTGACACTGGTCGCTTTTGGGGGTTTTGTTTGGACGGCAGGAATATCGTCTGGTACAGGTACTTCTTGCATCAATTGTGGCATTTCCTGTGCTTTTGGCATGTGTTTTCTGCCTGTCTGTGTTATCGATGGGATGTGAATGGGGTTCTGCAGCGCCGCAAATCGCAAGAGTCCGACGGCTGTAGAAAAAACAGGGCTTTCAACCACATCGTGAAGACCGCCCAGGCCATGTGGTAATCCGATCCGAACGGGCAAGCGAAAACGGTCTTGGGCCAGTTCAACCATGCCCCTGAGCAGGCTGCCTCCACCGGACAGAACAACACTTGATGCCAGCAATTCCATGGGTCCAAGATTGTCATCTATGTCTTTGCGTGCCAGGTCGAGAATTTCCAGAACACGGGGACGAATCACACGCGAAAGGTCGAATGCACTGATTGTGAGGGTGTTGGATCCCTGATGGATTTCCAAATTCACTTCTGGATCGGCCAATTCCGGTACTGCACAGCCGTGTTGTTTTTTGATTCGGGTGGCTTCCTCAAAAGTCACTTTAAACAGTTGGGCCAAATCGTTGGTGATGTGGTCACTGCCAATCGGTACAACTGTAGAGTGGCAGAGGTTTCCGCGTCGGAATACCCCAACATCGGTTCCACTCCCGCCAATGTCGATCACAATGGTGGTGGTGTCGAGTTCATGGCCCTCGAGAACGGCCAAACCAGACGCATACGCCTGCAAAACGACCGACTGTGGATTGACGCCAGCCTCTGAGACACACCGCTTGAGGTTCGCCAAAGGACCCGACGCACTGGCCACAATGTGTACATCCACTTCCAACCGAACCCCTTGCATGCCAACGGGATTTTTGATGCCCTCTTGTCCGTCGATGCGGAATTCCTGGGGTTGTGTGTGAATGATCTCGACGCTGGAGCCCAAGTCGACCGCTTGTGCATTTTCGATTGCACGCTCGACATCTTCTTTTCGGATTTCCTGGTTTCGGCGTATGGCGGCAAGTCCGTGGCTGGTCAGTGCTTTGATGTGTGGACCGCTGATGCTAAAGTAGACGTCTTGTACCGAAACACCGGCAACCCGTTCTGCTTGTGTCATACTCTGGCGTATGACGGCCGTGGTCCGCTCGAGATTGACCACGGCACCCTTTTTCATGACATCACTGATGACAGTTCCTTCTCCAATAATGTCCAAAGAGCCATCTGCGAGAAGTTCTCCGATAACCGTGCAAACTTTGGTTGTACCTATGTCGAGACCGACGAGGATTCGACTTTCTTTCATTGAGTGACGCTCACCCCCCAAGGATATACGTTAATTTTTCGTTCACTGGTACGCAGGTTGGGCCTATTATCCTTAAGCTGAGTGACGATGCTGGCGTATTTGTAGAGCGAATCGAGTGATTCACACCATAGGCTACCTTGTGTGGTGGAGATTCTCAAGCCTGAAGGTGAGTAGGTGACTTTGTCTATTTTCAGCTTGAGTGTTTCCAAAGCTTGGATCGCTTCCAAAGCTTCTTCTGTGCGATCTTTTCCCCAGCCTGAAATGAGGGGTCCCGTGGGTTTGGCATTGGGCAGAACAACACCATTTTCGTCAATCACAGCTTCGCCCTCCGGGGTTTTGAGACGCGCACGGGGTGTACGTTCTGTGATTTCGATCCGGAGTCGGTTTGGGAAAATCTTCGTGATTCGAGTCCGTTGGATCCAAGGGTTGTCGAGGTGCCGTGCGGCGTTCTGGAGTATGCCGTACCAGAGCCACGGATTGGGTTTCTGGAGGTTCATTTCTGCCAAAAGCTCTGTTTGGGAAACGTGGTTTAGGCCCGTGACGGAGATCTTTTTGGGATCAATGCTCGGGTAAAACAGCGAGGCCACGAACAAACCGAGGCCGACCAGTGGCGCAATCCAAATTGTTGGAGAAAGTGGTCGTCTCATTCCCAAAGCTCGTACTCCCAATCGAGCGAGATGCCCAGTCGGTTCTGAACTTCACCGAGCAGCATTTTGACGTCTGTACAGGTGGCTTGACCCAAATTGAGCACAAAGTTGCCGTGTTCTTTGGAAATGACAGCGTCACCGATCTGAAGTCCCTTGAGCCCAGCCCGATCGATCAATAAACCTGCGCTGACCTTTGTGCCGTCAATGGTCGGGTTTTTAAAGGCACACCCTGCAGTTTTGGCTTTGGGTTGACCCTTCCGTGCCTGATCCGCTTGCATTTCTCGGGCACGGATGCTTTCTGGGGATGCCGATGTCAGTTTCAACTTGACGCGTGTGACAATCTCGCCTGGAACAAGTCCGCTGCTGCGGTATCGGTGAGGCAGATCACCCGGTTTCGCTGTTCGAAAGCCGTCCGGACCAAAAATTTCGAGTTCGTGCAGGGCATCAAACATTTCGCCGAATCGTGTTCCCGCATTCATCCAAACGGCGCCACCGACCTGCGCGGGTATGCCGACCAAACCTTCCAGTCCAGAAAGTCCATGTGTGCGCACCAGACGAATGAGTCCTGGAAGTGGACGGCCCGCGCCAATCCAACCTGTGACGTGTGTGCCTGCCTCGGTTGGAATGCCCAGATCGGTCTGAGCATAGACCCCACCGAGCCGAATGATGCGTTCTGGAAGGCCTCGGTCGGAAACCACAAGATTGGAGCCTCCACCCAAAATTCGGTAGGGTGCCCGGGTTGCTTCGACGAGGTCTTCTGGTGTTTCTACGGTCCAAACGTCGCACACGCCGCCGATGCCCAAGGTGGTCAAGCGTCCCAGGGGAATGCTCTCGATTTTCACGTGGCCAACCTGTCGTGCTGTTGTGAAACGCCTATGAGCTGTCCACCCAGTTGGGTGATGTCGCCTGCGCCAATGGTGAGAACCAAGTCTCTTTCTGACAGATCCGGAACCAAGGCCCGAAGGGTTCCCGGAAGATCCGCCGTGTAGTGGCACGACCGGTGGCCGTTTTCGATCATTCTCTGCACAATGTTTCGGGCATCAATGCCCTCGATGGGACGTTCTCCCGCACCGTAAATATCGACGATGTAGACGTGATCCGCGGACATGAGCGCATCCGCGGAGGCTTCCCAGGTTTGTGCTGTTCTGAGGAATCTGTGCGGTTGGAAGACAACCTTGAGCGTTCGGCCACTGGCTTTTGCAGCTTCCAAAACAGCCGAAATTTCTGTGGGATGGTGGGCGTAATCGTCGACAACCCATGCGCCATTGGCTGAACCTTTGAATTCGAACCTTCGGCTCGCGCCGCGAAAATGTTCGAGTGCCATAAAAACCTTGTTCAGATCTGCGTTCAGGAGATCTGCGACAGCAATCGCAGCCAGCGCGTTGAGGGCGTTGTATTTTCCAGGAATGTTGAGTTTCACTTTGCCTAAGGTGTCCGTTCCACGCCGAACTGTAAAGGCCGACCCCAAGCCGTCCATTTCAAAATCGTGCGCACAGTAATCGGCCGAATCACACATTCCATAGGAGATGGCTGTCTGGGTCTGTTCACACAGCGATGCCAATCCGGGCCAGTCTGCGCAGTAGACGACCTTTTCCGTCCGCGACAAAAATCCCCGAACCGCTTCCCTCAATTCGGCAAAGGACGTCCAACTGAAATTCGGCCTGAGATCCCCGGGACGTCCGATGTGATCTGCTTCCAAGTTCGTCAATACTGCCAAACGGGGAACGGCCCACTGAAAACGCGGATCGGACTCATCGAGTTCTGCGACAAAAGGACCACTGCCCAGGCGCATGTTGGAGTTGGACAGTTCGTGCACATTGCTGCCAATCAGTGCGGTTGGGTCGAGTTGTGCGGCCAAGAGTGTCGCGGCAATCATGCTGGATGTTGTCGTTTTTCCGTGTGTACCGATCACGCCGATAGAGGCCTCGGTTTCCCTCAGCAGATCACCCAACACTTCAATTCTGTATCGAACGGAAATGTTTTTATTTTTGGCTTGAACGACTTCGGGATGGCTTTGTGCAATGGCTGTGGAAATCACGAGTGCATCTGTCTCTGTTGAGATGTGATTTGGGTGGTGTCCAATATCGATCAAAAAGCCTTCCGCAATCAGTTTTTCAATTTCTGGGCTGTTTTGGGCGTCGCAACCTGAGACATCGTACCCGCGTTGCCTCAAAAGACGGGCCAGCGCACTGACGCCTGCCCCGCCGATTCCCATCAGGTGAAAATGCATGAATCTCTCCTTTAGTGTGTCGTTCCATATTTGCATGAAATGGTGGCCATGATGGTGTCTGCCAGGCGCTGTGTTGCACCTTCCGGACTGAGACGCTTGGCGGCTTTTTGCATCTCGGTGTGGTTGTGCTCGTCCAGCATGGTATCTATGGTATCCGTCAATGCTCCGATATTGCTCTGCTCAATCACGTACCCAGCTCCAGCTGTCTGGACCGCTTGGGCGTTGGAAAACTGATGACCTTCAGCACTTGAAGGAAGTGGAACAATCGCGAGTGGAACACCGTGAAAGGCTGCCTCGCTCAGGGTTCCTGTTCCGCCTCGCGTAATGCCAATGTCCGCACAACTCCAAGCGGCCACGGCGTCGACAAAACCGTGCGCATGGTACCAAGGCAAGTGTTGGGTTTGTGAAACGACCCCGTCCAAATGCTGAGGTCCTGTCGCGTGGATGACCTGGATCTTCCGGCCCGTGGGTAGGCATCCATCTGGCCCAAATTGTTTTTCAAGGAGGGGTGGAAGAAGTCGATTCAGTGCGAGGCTGCCTTGAGATCCACCCATAATGAGTGCAGTGAGGCGGTTTTCTTGGAGGCCCAGTTGAGCAAGTGCCTGCTGTTTAGGAATACATTCTTCTCGAGTTGGCATGCCGACCCAAACGGAGGAACGCACACCTTCGACCTTTGGGTATGCTGTGGCAATTTTGACCGCACAGTGTTTCGCCATCTTTTGAGCCAATCCAAGTTTTGCATTTTGTTCGTGTAGGACGGTTGGAATTCCCAAACTTTGAGCCGCAAGTGTTCCCGGCAGACTGGCAAATCCCCCAAAACCCACAACAGCAAGGGGACGGCGTTGTTTAAGAAGTGCGCGCGCTTGCAAAAAACCCTTTCCCGCACGAATAAATTCCATAGGATTGGGTCGAGAACGATCCAACTTTCCTGCTTGAACACCCCAGAACGAAAGTCCGGACTCGAAGGCAATGCGCTCTTCCATACCTTGCAATTGACCCATCAGCACTGTGTCAAAATCGTGTTTTTGCAGTTCTTTGGCCACGGAGACGGCAGGATAAATATGCCCACCTGTGCCTCCAGTCGAGAGTATGACGATGCGATCACCCATGCTTCTTGAAGTATAGCGGAGCACATGAGGCATTTGTCTTTCGTTTCGGCTATAAAAGAGAGGAGATACAACACACGAGGTGAACGATGGGTCTGCTTCTGCTCCTTCACGGTGCGCGTTTTGATCAAAGGCAATTTCCTAGCCTTTTTACACTCTTGGGTGACACGTTTGACGTCATGTTCGCATTTTTAATCGAGGAATTTGCGGAACAGGTCGTGTCTTTCCTGAATCAACAGTGCATAGACAAAGCCCATTTCTATGGTTTTATCCACATTCGTTAAAAAGTTTTTCTTGGAGACTCAAAATGCGTCAGTGTTGTGATGTAGAATCGCTTCCTGGACCGAAGCGCTTGGATGGTACAAAACATGCTTGGGGCAAGCGTACAGAGCCTTTTGGGGGGTAGCATATGAAGGGAAATATTGCAATTTCAGAAGGGGCTTTGATCTCCTTGATGGGTTTGGCCGCACATGAAGTGCCAGGCGTGGTGGGCATGGCTCCCGTCAACATCCGAGAGGGCATCCTGAAAATTTTGGGACGCACCGAATCTGGGCAGGGTGTTGTCCTGACCCGAGGCAAAGATGGGTTGGGCTACACAGCCGATTTGTGCGTTATCGTTGCCTACGGGGTCTCCATTCCGCAGGTTGGGCAAAGCATCGTCGAGCGTGTCGAAAACGCCATGGAGACCATTGCTGGCCTCAAAATGACCCAAATTACCGTTCATGTTGTCGGTGTGTCCCATGGTTAGAGATGCCAATGGGCCTGTGACCTTTGATGCGCAGAGCATGGTTCGGGCTATCCAGTACGCAGCAGATTGGTTGGGCGTCTACAAAGAAGAGGTCAATTCACTCAATGTATACCCCGTGCCAGACGGAGATACGGGCACCAACATGCACTTGACCTTGCAAGGGGTTTGTCGGGAATTGGAACATTGTGATGCCACCCGAATGGACAGTGTCGCGCGTGCCATCTCTTACGGCGCCCTGTTGGGTGCTCGGGGCAACAGTGGTGTGATTCTCAGCCAACTGCTCAAAGGGTTTTCCGAGGAACTTCGCAACCACACACAGCTAAACAGCAAAGGTCTCATCGCAGCACTGGAACGTGCCAAAGTCGCGGGCTACGCCGCTGTGATGAAACCTGTCGAGGGCACCATTTTAACGGTTGCACGCGGGGCGGCAGAGGCGGTTCGGGGATCCAAGGCGCTCGATGTTCTGTCGGTTTTGGAAATGGCGCTTGAGGGTGCAAAAAAGGCCCTTGCAACGACCCCGGATCTTTTGCCTGTTCTCAAGCAAGCGGGTGTTGTCGATTCTGGAGGTCAAGGCTACGTTTACATCCTAGAGGGTATTTTGGCTTTCTTTCGCGGGGATGCCCTTCCCAAAGCGCCTCTGGTGACAGCCTATGCGGGCGAGCAATTCGAAACGGAAGCGTTTGGCTATTGCACCGAATTTTTGCTCAAGGATTGCACACTGCCCATCGAGAAAATCCAAGATCTGGTTGCGCCTTTCGGAGACAGCCTGTTGGTGGTCGGCTCTGAGAATTTTGTCAAGGGACACATCCACACGAACGATCCCGATCGCCTGTTGGCCGCTGTTGCCCATTACGGCACGATGGTTCGCAGCAAGGTCGAAGACATGGGTGAGCAGCACACGGAGATTTTGGCTTCAGCTGGAGCCACCACAGAGCACATTGTGGAAACGGGTTTGGTGGCTGTTGCGACCGGCGAAGCCTTGATCCGCCTCCTTCGGAAATTGGGTGCTCGGGTGGTTTCGGGCGGCCAAACCCAAAATCCGAGTGTCGAAGATCTGGTCGGTGCGATCCAATCTGTTTCCGCCAAAAAGGTGATCGTCCTTCCCAACAACAAAAACATTTGGATGGCTGCGCAAAAGGCAGTGGAGTGGGTGGGGGACCGCGCCGTGGTTTTGCCGACCAAGACATTGGGTCAGGGGCTTTGCGCAGCACTGACATTTGATCCAGACGTTGCCTGCGAATCTTTGCAGTCCGAAATGGCACAGATGATAGAAACGGTGATCACCCTCGAGGTGACCCGGGCATCCCGAAGTGTTCAAATAGGCGCCTTTGACATACAGGAGGGACAAATCATCGGCCTTCGTGATGATGAACTCGTTTGCACTGGGGGCACGGCCGAATCTGCAGTGCTTCAAATGATCGAAGGGGTTTGGACACCTGATCGGGAGATTTGCACGGTGTTTTCGGGACCGAGCGTCACAGAGGCGGATTTAGAGCATTTGAAAAGCAACATCGCGCAGCGTTTTCCTCGCTTGGAATTGGATGTCCATGTTGGCGGACCGGAGCTGTACGACTACCTGGTGGTGCTCGGATGACATTGGTTAGCGGGTCATTGATAGCGTTGTTTTTTGGTGTGTGGTGGCAAAATTTAACTCAGGACATGGTTTCTCTGGTCATTCACGGAACCACCTTGGTCCTTTACCTGTTCAGAGAGCTACTGTCGTGATCGACCCACACGCAGTGTCCGGAACTCAGTGTCACCCCGATGCTGCGGTCGCCAGAAAACTGACATTTGATTCCAGGAATGTCGATTCTGAAACGGCATTTGTCGCACTCGCTGGCGAGACAACCCACGGAAATCGCTTCATTGAAGAGGCCCTCCATCGGGGTGCCCCTTTTGTGCTGACAGACCAATGGGTGGAACGCGGGGTTCGGGTGGACGACACCAGACGGTTTCTCAGGCAGTGGGCGCGGACTCAGCGGGACACCCACTTCCATCCTGTGGTAGGCGTGACGGGTAGTGCCGGAAAAACAACTGCAAAAACCTATATCGGCGTTGCGTTGAATGCCAGTTATACACCGGGTAACCTCAATACCTTGGATGCCATTGCCTGTTTTCTACTCGAACACGCGGGCAGTTCTCGGCCGTTGGTCGTCGAAATGGGCATCGACCGCCCGGGCGAGATGGATGAACTCATGGACTTGGTGGACCCTGATGTTGGCGTGGTGACCTCCATTGGCGAGGCGCACCTTGAAGCTTTGGGAACTGTGAAAAACGTCGCTCTGGAAAAGGGGAAAATTCTCGCTGCCCGGCAACTTGCTTTGGTCAGCGATCAGGCTTCTGTGCACTATCCAGGCGTGCCTTCATACGGCCTTTCTGGAGTGACCTTCCATCCGAGTCGTATTGAACAGACCACCGACCGCACGCAACTCTGGTACGGCGATTGTGTGATTGATTTGCCGTCAGGCAATCCCGTGGTGGCCACGGCTGCCGTTGCCGCTGTGGCCATTGCCGAACAATTCAGACAGCCTTTGACAGAGGTGGCGGCCCGACTGATGGAGGTCAAGGTTCCCGGCTCGCGGTCACGCGTGTCATCCTGTCCATTTCAAGGTGGCGAGATCACGGTCATTGATGACACGTACAATGCCAATCCACTGTCTATGCACGCTGCCTTGGATCATCTTTCCAAATTCTCAGGACGCAAAATTGCTGTTTTGGGTGACATGTTGGAATTGGGCGCTCAAGCCAAAGCGTTACACGAGCGTGTGGGTCAGTGTGCGGCAGAAAAAGCAGATCTTGTATACAGTTTTGGGGAATTTGCACCACTGTTGTCCTCAAATCCACACCGCTCCATCGAAGATTTGGTCATGCGACTCAAAGCCGAGCTTCAGCCCGGTGATGTGGTTTTGTTCAAGGCGTCCAGAGGTGTGCAATTGGAACGTGTTCTGGCACATTTTTGATGGCTGCGAATTTCTGCATTCCAATCGTCTAGAAGGCTCTCCAAGATTGAGTTGGGGATACAAGCGTCTCACACAGTCTTTGCTTGCTTCAGTTGTGAAAGGTTCAGAGGTTGAACCTACGGACCAATAGAGATTTCCAAGAATATTTCCACAAATACCATCTCTATTTCCTAACGGTGCATAATAGTCCTTACGCATTGTTAGAGATGCATTCGAGAACTTTCGGCCCTAGCAGTTGGAAAATTTATAAAAAATTTTATAAATTTTCCGTATCAAGCGGATAAATTCTATTATTTATGTACCATATGTGAAGGAGTACAAAAACAACGATTCTTGGCGTATGTTATACTGTGACAATGGGTAGAATCGTGAACTGTTTACCGGACTTGATGGACCATCATGGAATAAAGCAGAAATCCTTGGCTGAAGCTGCAGGGCTGCGTTACGCAACCCTAAACGCATTTTGCAATACGCGTTCCCAGAACATCAGTTTCGATACGCTGGGTGCCATTCTCGAGGGACTGAATAGCATTACAGGCAAGAGCTACAATGCAGCCGATATCCTCGAATATCGAGATGTTCCCGACGAAAGCTCTGAAGCCACAGCGTCAACATCCATTCCCTGGCAGGATATCAAGGCCAAGTTAAAACGAAACCTCTGATATGAAATAAAACCAAAAATCAGAATTTCGAACGCCAGACGAAGAAAACCATAAGACAGACTGAAGAATAACACAACAGTTGTTGTGTTATTCTTCTTTTCTATGAGGGGTACATGAAAGTCAGAGATCTGGTGAAGTTTTCTGTTCGGTCTGTGTTTGCACACAAGTTAGAGAGCTTTTTCATCATTTTGGCGTTGGCGATAGGCGTCAGCATGGTGACAACAACACTCGCATTCCTGATGTATTCATCCAGACAATTGAATATAACAAAAGCGTCAATTTACATGCGCGGCATTTCCGTGGAAAGCAAAACAGCCAATTGGCGTGTCCTTTACGAAGATGGCACATTTCAACCCGTAGCCGAAATCGGACGCGTGGGCGACAAAGGGGCCAAGTTCCTCGCGAGTGATTTGGAAACAATCAGAAAAGCTTCACCAGCCGTTCAATATGCCTATTTACAACAGCCCATTATCAACTTGCCAGAATTTGGAAAACCCGAGATTCAGAAATGGGAAGACAACGATTTTATTGCGACCGTGTTTACGCCGGACTACATTGTGGCTCAGAATTTGAAATTGATTCGTGGTTCGCTCATCACACCCGAGGAGTACAGAAGCCACAAAAACGTCGCACTGATCACGGAATGGCTGGCCAAGAAACACTTTGGAACAAAAAACCCGATTGGACAGATCCTCAAGTTTGACTACATCGGAAAAATGGTGGCCTTTCGGGTGGTCGGTGTTGTTCAGCCACAAGCTGGAGATTTCAGCTTCAAGAGCGATCAGCTTCTCGGCGGTATTTCCATTCTCTTGCCGTGGGGTTCTGCTGGAGGGACATTTCCAATGGACTTGAGTCGCCTTGACTTGCAACTCAATTTCGTCAGTTTTGTTGGAAAAACGGATGAGGCGTACAGTCAGATTCTGAGTGTGGTCGAGAAACGCTATGGATCTGGTGCCACCATCCGACGAAATGATGTGTCCAGGGCACGTTCTATACAAAAATTCAGCACCATTGCACTCATCATCACCATATTGGGTTCCAGCGGTCTTCTGCTTTCAGCACTCAACATCACGAATTTGATGTTGGCCCGTGTGATTTCGCGCTCAGAACAAATTGGAATCTCGATGGCTTTGGGTGCGAGCAAACGCCAAATCTTTGCGGTCTATCTCTCAGAATCACTCTTTCTTGGAATCATCGGTGGTACCGTTGGAATTGGACTTTCTGCACTGCTGACAATGGCGGCAACATCCGCGCTGAATACACTCGGCAACCCTCTGCTTCAGATTTATTTCGAACCCGCACAGGCCATGATTGGGATGGGATTGGCGCTCTGTGTTGGCGTCCTGTTCGGATTCTATCCAGCCATTTCCGCCGCAAAAACGTCGACTGCTGACATGTTGAGGTCAACCTGATGTTCCATATTCTCAAATTCACCTGGATTCGTGCGAAAAAACGACCCGTCCGTACACTCCTCAGTGTTTTGCAATTGAGCCTGGGCGCAGCATTTCTGTCGGTGGCCATGGGCGTGATGTTTCCAAGATTATTGCCCCAACAAACGTTTTCGGTCATCGCGGGTTCACCCAACGGAGATATTTACAGTTTGTTTCAAACCACAGACATTGACTCACTTCTGAAACTCTCTCCCCATGTTGCAACAGCAGAAGTTTTTGAATCGGATATGAGCCAAAACATGGAGTACCGTGGAAAATTGTACAAATTGGGTTTGACCCGGTATGTTGGTCCCAGATACGGAGACGTGGCCGGTGTCCGCATGCTCCAAGGCAATTTTATTCGTGAGCCAGACGAAGCTGTGGTCTCAAAACGCTTTTCAGAAATCCTCTTTGGAAGTGAATATGCAGACCGACTTTTAGACAACAACCATCCCATTGGAAGGGCATTCACTGTCATAGATCGGCAAAATATCCGAAAAACCTTCAAGGTTGTTGGCGTGATGGAGAATCCCAGTGGCCAATCCGATGCCCAGCTTTTTTTGGGACTGCAGGGCCTCAAAGAGCCCCTGTCCAGTTTAGCGGTGCGATCCAGACTCGGTGCCAATACGGTCGCAAAATCGGAAATACTCGCAGCCATACGGGCCAACTACAAAGAACATCCGGCGTATAGGAAGAATAAGGGCACGCTCAATTTGCAAAGCATCGACAAACAGGAAGAGATGCAAGTGTTTGCATTATCCAAAACAGACACAATGTTGCTTATTCTGGTGGCCTCTTTTTGTGCGGTTATTTTATTTGCATGCGCTGTGGGTATTTTTACGATCCAGTTTGTGGACACGGTTGAGCGAACCCGTGAAGTCGGATTGCGCAGAACCCTTGGAGCGTCCAAAGGTTCTGTTGTTTGGGAACGGTTGATCGAGAGTATGGTTTGGTCTATTCCAGGTGCGGTCATTGGCTTTTGGCTGACATCACTCCTCCTACCTGGCATCAATGGACAACTCAGAGACGCACTCACCGTCGATCGCCTAGAATTATCACCCTCTGTTTTTATTGCTGTCCAGATCAGCTTATTTTTCATCAGTCTTTTGGCAAGTTGGTATCCAGCCGTACAGAGCACACGACTCTCCCCCACTGCGGCCATGAGAGAAATCCAATGAAACACAACAGCCCCATTTTGGATCCGACAACATCCAGGCACCTCAAAGCGGATGCCCGACAATCGCAGTGGCCACTCTTTTTCTACACAGCCGGTGTTTTGGCCATCATTGGAGGCCTGGCCTTTTATCTGCTCAAACCGACCCAAGAGCGCTATGTTCTCAGGAGTTTTGAGACGGCAACCGTTCAAAGAAAAACCCTCACAGAAACTGTCGTGGTTTCCGGTTCCATTGAGGCGGAGGATACCCGGAGTGTTGTATCAAATGCGGACGGAACGCTCATTTCTCTCAAGATTGCCGAGGGTGATCACGTCCGCTCCGGACAAATCTTGGGAGAAATTGAGTCCACTGCACTTGAAAAGGATTTCCTCGATGCACAACAGGAGTATGCCAATGCAGTGGAAGCCGTTTCCAAGGCACACATTGAGGCACGGGGGAATATGGCTGAACTGAAACAGAACTTGGAGCGAAAACACAGCACCTGGCAAAAGGCACAACAAGACGCGATTTTGAGTCGACAACTTGAAAAAGCCGGTGGTGTTTCCAGAGCTGACCTCAGACAAGCGGAACGCCTGGAGACCGATACATACAACGATTACCTGTTGGCTCAAGAAAAGCTCAGGATCGGGAAAGCGCAGTGGGATATTGCGGAAAAAGCGGCGAAACAAAAAGAACGTTCACAGAAACTGTGGCTCGAACGCATTTCAGACAAACATGCACGTCGGATTCTCCGAGCTCCACTTTCGGGACAGGTGGTCAGCCTCCGGGCCAAATCGGGCATGCCCGTCTCCACCAACTTGGAACTGTTTCGCATTGTGGGTCTAGATCGTTTCAAGGTGGTTTCGAAAGTCGATGAGCAGTTGGCCAAGAACTTGACTGTTGGACAGCGTGTGAATATCCAACTCGAAGATCGGTCATTCTTGGGTCGCATCAGTCACATCGCACCCAGCGCTGAAGTGTCCGATAAAGGTACAACCGTACTGATCGGTGTTCGCTTTGTGCAGCAGCCGTCCATAGTGAAAACGGGCGCATCAACCACGCTTGAGATTCACACAAAAGAGCGACGGAACGTGCTTTCCTTGCCAAGAGCAGCCTATTTAACCACAGGTGGCGAGCGACTGGTATATGTCATTCGTGGGGAAAAAGCGTACCGAAGAGAAGTTTCATTTGGGATGCAAGGTGAAAACAATATTGAGGTGATCGGTTTGCAGGAGGGCAATCGCATTGTTTCCTCCGGATACGAAACGTTCAAAGACAAGCCAGAAATTGATGTGCCCGCTTCGGGTGAATTGCGAGGGGTCAGATGATGCTCAATGTACAAAAATTATGCAAACGATACCGTGTGGGAGACGTGGTTGTCTCAGCGCTTGAAGATGTGAGTTTTGGTGTGGAACGTGGTGAATTTCTTTCCATCATGGGACCTTCTGGCAGTGGCAAAAGTACATTGCTGCAAATTCTTGGATTGCTCGACACGCCCACAGAAGGACACTGTTTCTTGGAAGGGCAAGACACCCTCTATCTTCCCGATCACCTGCAAGCCAAGGTTCGCAACCGACATTTTGGTTTTATTTTTCAGTCCTATAACCTCATGCCCGAACTCACCGCAATTGAAAATGTCGAATTGCCGCTCATTTACGGCAAGGTTCCCACAAGGGACCGGCGAGCACGTGCAATCCAAAAACTCGAACAGGTTGGACTGGGACACCGATTGAAACACCTTCCGGGTCAACTTTCGGGGGGAGAACAGCAGCGGGTGGCGATTGCTCGGGCATTGGTGACAGAGCCGACCCTTCTTTTGGCCGATGAACCCACCGGCAACCTTTCACGCGAAGGCGGGAGATCCATTTTGGAAATCCTCGAAAAGCTCAATAACGAAGGCGCATCGATGATTGTCGTCACACACGATCCAGAGGTCGGACGCTTGGCCCCAAGAACACTGCATCTCGAAGATGGTCGTTTGATGGGTTGATTCAGAGGAGGCCGAGATCACAAAATGGATACACCGATAAATCAGGGTAACTTGTTTATTAAGTTTCATTGGAAATCTTAAGGCAGTTTAATATCTAAAATACCCTGACGTCTCCAATTTACTAGAACACTGCGTATCTTCATTTTACGAATTGTTTTCCGGTATATTGATAATACCCTTTCTTCCTTTTTGTTTAATTCCTGACGAGAAAACCATTTCTCGATTATCTCAACCATGATGCCAATATCTGGCATTTCATCGGAAATCTTTTTGTTTCCAATGAAAAATCCTCCTTTATCTATAACGAGTATTTTATACATCAAAGCATCTGTAAATTTAGACGGCCTTTCTTCATGTAAAGAAATGATTATATTTGGGAACGATATAGCTATATTGTATGCGGCTATTTCCAAATCTATGCTCATATCCGTATATATCCCCGCTGAATGTAAGAAGAACGATACGCTTCATACAGTACATCAGAATACGATCGAATGGGGGATCCGTTTTTTCTGGCAATTCAGATTTTAGTATATTTGATGCAATTTTTGCAATTTCTTTTTTGCTTTTAAAGTCATATATATCCCACTTAAACTCCCAAAAAGATGTAAAAAAATGATCTGTTGTCTTTTTTAACACAACAATGCCTTCCTCAATGGAAAAGCAAATTCACTGATCTTATACTTTAGAGCAAACCACTGCGGACTGCCCGAACAGCGGCCTGTGTTCGATCACTGGCTGAAAGTTTGACGAGAATTTCCTGAACATGGTTTTTTACAGTTCCGACGCTCAAGCAAAGCTCAGATGCAATCTCTTTATTGTTCTTCCCGTCTGAAATGCGTCGCAGCACGTCCAGTTCACGTTCTGTGAGGTCGGCATGCGTTTCGGAATCACGCATGTGCAACTGACGGCTGCGTCCCAAAACCATGTGTGCGATTTGCGGATCCAAATAGGCACTGCCAGTGTATGCGGCTTTGAGCGCCAAGAGGAGCCACTCAGGTTCACCGGTTTTAAGACAGTAGGCATCTGCCCCACTGGCAAGTGATGCAAACACTTGTTCTGGTAAGGAGTGGGCTGTGAGCATGACCATACGTACATGCGGGTAGAGCTTTCGGATACGCAACGCTGTTTCAATACCATCCATTCCAGGGAGCCCAATATCGAGCAGAACAACGTCGGCAGAGAGGGTTTCGAGTTTCTCGAGGGCCTCTTCCCCACTGCGGGCTTCAGCAACCACTTCAAAGTCAGGCTGAACATTGATGAGTGCGCGCAAACCGTCTCGGGTGAACGTATGGTCTTCGACGAGCAAGACTTTTATTGATGTTTGGGCACTCATGGTTTCACCTCAGGAAGCGTCAGTGCAAACTCGGTGCATTCCCCGTTACGCCTGTACAGAATTCTCCCCTGATGCAGCGTGACAATTTTAGAAGCGAGATACAATCCAAGGCCGCTTCCAGCACCGGCACCTGCTTTGCGAAAGCGCTGAAACAGGTGGCTCCGTATGGCTTCAGGTACTCCGGGTCCTTCGTCCAGAACAGATAAAGTCAAAAAATTACCTTTTCGCCGCATGTCCACACGGATGGTTTTTCCCCTCGGGCTCCACTTTATGGCATTGTCCAAAAGGTTCAAAATGACCCGACGCATCTGAACCGTGTCGGCAAAAATCCAGGCATCTTCAAGCATGTGGGTCTGTAGACGCAAGTCTTTTTCCAGCAACAACGGATGGATTTGAATCCACACCCCGGAAAGGACTTCTGAGACATTGACCTGAGCCATCACCAACGCCTCACCTTCGACTTCCAGTTGGGCAACCTGCAAAAGGCGTTCTGAGAGTGAAAGCACATCTTGATTGGCCTGAATACCATTTTTCAAGGTTTGCTGGTAGGTGTCTCCCATTTCACCATACGCCCCTGACAGAGCCAACTTCATGCTCATGACATTGGCCAAAATGGGGGTGCGCAAGTCATGGGAAAACGTGTACATCAAATCGCGAATGACCTCATTTCGGTTTTGCAGCTGTTCCCTTTCCCGCTCGAGATCTTCGCGGAGCAAAACCTGTTGATACAGGGGCGACAGATCAGACAGCAACTGTTTGACGAAATCCAATCCATCCGAAGTGGGACAATCAAAAACGACCTCAAAGCCTTCCCAGGACAGCAACCAAGAGCTCGAACTGGATTTGAGCACATCGATGCGTTCCAGGGTCCAATTCCGTGGGGGCAACCCGACCATCACCTGGTTTTGGGGGCCAAGCAACAACACGGTGCGAGACGCCATAACCTTCTGCAAAACACGGACCATCCGACTTAAGAATTCAAACTGTGTCATGGGAGCCGTAAAGCCTTTGAGGAAAGACCTCAGACGAGCCTCTTGTTTTGCCTTTCGGCGCTCGACCTGAACGACAGCCATTTTCAGCGTTGTCTCTTGAACCTTCAAACTCAAGAAGCCAACCAAAAATAAGCTGATGAGCACCATAAGGCGATTGAGCAAGGTGATAAAAGAAGTGCCATCGTATATCCCATTGATCACCCCGGCAAGAACATTGGCGAGCAAGGTCAGTGCAGTCATTTGGAGCAAAAACTGTCGAGAAAGGGTGAGACCGGAGAGCACAAGCGGGATATTAAGCAGTATACCGACCACCAAACTGCTGTGCGTCACCGCGTCTAAGGCAAAACCTATGGCAAGGAGCAGCATACTCAACAAGCGCATCACCCATCCAGTGTACCCCGCGTTGTCAAAAGCATGCTGGCCAATCGGCAGGTTGAATTGGCCATATGGCCAAAAACGCCAACTGGATAACATCTGCATAAAAGGGCTCGAGAGGCGCATCTTAAAAACATGGACATGCTGCTGCGAATTGTTACAGGCTTTTTTCTGATTCCAAGAGGGATGGTGCAACCATAATGCTGTTTGTCGGGGTTTACCTTGTTGTGCTTCTGGCCGCGTATCCGCTTGGCAAGTACATTGCAAAAGCCATGCAGGATGAAAAACACCTGGCAATCGAGAGGGGTTTGTACAGGCTCATGGGTGTCAATCCAGGTCAGGGAATGAATTGGAAAACATACAGCCTAAACTTTTTGCTTTCCAACCTGATTCTTGCAGCCATGGCATACGTCCTTTTTCTGTTTCAAGGGGTTTTGCCCCTCAACCCAGATGGCATTGCCGGCATGCGTTGGGATCTGGCCTTGCACACCGCTGCGAGTTTCATCACGAATACAAACCAGCAGCACTACTCCGGACAAAACGGCCTGAGCCACCTCTCCCAGATGATGGGTATCGTCTCCCTGCAATTTATTACCCCTGCAATGGGTCTGGCTCTGCTGTTTGCGATTCTGCGCCTGTTTAAAGGTGGGCAGGGTGAAGACATTGAGGGTCTGAAAAACCTGGGAAATTACCATGTGGATGTCACGCGGGCCATTGTGCGGATCCTGTTGCCTTTGTGTTTCTTGTTTGCGATTTTTCTCGTGTCGGAAGGCGTTCCAAGCGCGTTTTCGGGTGCTGTCACTGCAACCACTTTGGAAGGGGCAAAACAGGTAATTCCACTGGGACCCGTCGCCGCACTGGAAGCCATCAAGCAACTCGGCACGAACGGCGGCGGTTGGTTTGGTCCCAACAGCGCCCATCCTTTTGAAAACCCCACACCGCTCACGAATTTGCTGGAAACCATTGCGTTGTTTTTGATTCCCGCAGCATTGGTGTTCAGCCTTGGAGAGGTTTTAAAGGCGAGAAAACTCAGCGTGATCACCCTGAGTGTGATGGTTGCCCTGTCGTTGGCTGGGTCCATTCCGCTGTACTTTCTGGAAAAAGTGCCCAACAGTGCCTTTTTAGGACTGGCCCAGAGCACTGCGAACTGGGAAGGCAAAGAAACCCGGCTGGGCATCGAAGCGTCCGCATTGTGGTCGGCCCTTACCACCCAGACCAGCAACGGCAGCGTGAATGCCATGCAGGACTCCCTAAGCTCTCTGGCTGGAATGATTCCGCAAATCAACATGTTTCTGAATGACATTTTTGGCGGTATTGGCGTGGGTCTCATCAATTACCTGCTTTTTGCGATGCTCACGGTGTTTATCGCTGGCTTAATGGTGGGTCGCACGCCTGAGCTTTTCGGTCGCAAATTGGAAGCCAAAGAGATCCAATGGGTTTCCCTTGCTGTTCTATTGCAACCTTTTCTGATATTGGGTTTCACGGCCCTGACACTGTCAAACCCCTCTTTGGCAGGTACCAGCAATCCCGGATACCACGGCATTTCTCAGGTGCTGTACGAATTCAACAGTGCGTACGCGAACAACGGTTCCGGCTTTGAGGGTCTCGGAGACAACACCTATTGGTGGAATATCACGTGCGCGATTGTCCTGATATTGGCACGTTTTTTGCCGATGTTGATTCCACTGGCGGTCGCTGGACTGCTTGCCCAGAAAACCCCCGCTCCAACCACCGCGGGTACCCTGAGAATAGACACGCCTGTGTTTGCATTGACCCTCGTTTCGGTGATGGTGCTGCTTCAACTCCTCAATTTTCTGCCAACCCTTACCCTCGGACACATCGCAGATGCCCTCACATCTGGAGGACTGAAATGAGCCACCCTCAACAATCCCAAACCATGCTCTCTGGAGCTCAATTTAAAGAAGCTTTGAACGGAGGGTTCAAGAAATTCGCTCCCAAATTGCTCGCAAAAAACCCGGTGATGCTGGTGGTTTCGATAGGCAGTCTGGTCACCCTGTACATCTCTCTTGCCAACGCCGCGACCGGTAGACCTTTCCTCTACGAAGGGTCGGTCACCCTCATCCTGATCTTTACGGTGTGGTTTGCCAACGTCGCAGAGAGCATTGCTGAAGCCAGAGGCAAAGCGCAAGCGAAAAGCCTCCGGTCGGCCAGGGAAGGCACACAGGCCAGGCGATTGACTGGACAGGTGGAGCAACAGGTGTCCAGTCTGGATTTGCGCAAAGGGGATTTGGTGGTTATCGAGGCCGGTGGCATCATCCCCGGTGATGGAGAAGTCGTTGAGGGTATTGCCAGCGTGGATGAATCGGCCATCACGGGAGAGTCGGCTCCGGTCATCCGCGAAGCGGGCAGCGATTTCTCGGGAGTCACTGGGGGAACGCGGGTTCTCTCGGACCGCATTGTGGTGCGCATTGGTTCGAATCCGGGTGAGTCCTTTTTGGACCGCATGATTCAGCTGGTGGAAGGCGCTTCCAGACAGAAGACCCCCAACGAAATTGCCTTGGGTATCCTGCTTTCGGCCCTCACGATCGTGTTTTTAATGGTGGTGGTGACCTTGCCTGCCATCGCAGGTTTTGTGGGTGTAAAGGTCGATGTGACCACACTGGTCGCGCTCCTGGTGTGTCTGATTCCAACGACAATCGGGGGTCTGCTGCCTGCCATTGGAATTGCGGGTATGGACCGCGCTCTGAAAGCCAATGTGATCGCCAAGTCGGGTAAGGCAGTCGAAGTGGCGGGCGATGTGGATACACTCCTGCTCGACAAAACCGGCACCATCACCTATGGCAACCGTCGGGCCACCGAGTTTATCGCGGTTCAAAACAAACATTCGAAAACCTTGATTGAGGCGGCCCTCCTGTCCAGTCTTTCTGACCAAACCCCAGAAGGAAAGAGCATTGTGACCCTGGCCAGATCCAGTGGCATGCAGGTCGATGAACGCCTGATGGAAGGCGCAGAATTCATCGAATTCACCGCGCAAACCCGGATGTCTGGCGTGAACCTACCCGACGGACGCCAGATCCGCAAAGGCAGCAGCGATCGCATCGTCAAGTTTGCCCACGAACACGGCATTGTCATACCGACAGACCTACACACGCATGTGGAACACATTGCCCGGATGGGATCAACGCCTCTGGTTGTCGTACAGGACAGTGAAATCCTCGGTGTGGTCGCGTTGTCGGACGTGGTCAAAACCGGCATGCGCGAACGCTTTGCGGAACTCAGGCGCATGGGGCTCAGAACCGTGATGGTCACCGGAGACAACCCCCTGACCGCACAGGCGATTGCTAAAGAAGCCGGAGTGGACGCTTTTATTGCCGAAGCCACCCCAGAAGACAAACTGAAATTGATCCGCGAAGAGCAAGCACAGGGCAAAAGGGTCGCCATGATGGGTGACGGCACCAACGACGCACCCGCCCTTGCGCAAGCCGATGTGGGTCTGGCCATGAACTCTGGAACCCCTGCAGCAAAAGAAGCCGGCAATATGATCGATTTGGACAATGATCCCACCAAACTGTTGGAAATCATCGCGATTGGGAAGGGTCTCTTGATCACCCGTGGTGCACTCACCACATTTTCAATTGCCAATGATGTCGCCAAGTACTTCGCCATCCTCCCTGCCCTTTTCGTCACCAGCATCCCCGAACTCAAAGTGCTGGACGTCATGGGTCTTGGCACACCCCAGAGCGCCATCCTCAGTGCGGTCATCTTCAATGCGCTGATCATCCCGGCCCTGATCCCTGTTGCGTTGAAAGGCGTGAAATATACACCAGCGAGCAGTGACAGCTTGTTGGCGAGAAACCTGCTGATTTATGGCCTGGGTGGGGTTTTGCTTCCCTTTCTCGGCATCAAACTCATCGATCTTGTGCTCGCCCTGATGGGCTGGAATTGAGGTTTTTATGTGGACAACGCTTCGTTTCTCTCTGGTCAGCATGCTTTTGTGCGGTGCAGTCTACCCTGTCGTGACGACCCTCTTCGGGCAGGTTCTATTTCCAGAGCAGGCAAAAGGCAGTTTGATTGTGCAAGAAGGTCATGTGGTCGGTTCACATTTGATCGGACAAAATTTTACAAAACGGAAGTACTTTCAAGGACGTCCCAGTGCTGCCGATTCTGGATACAACCCTGTCAATGCCAGTGGTTCAAATCTCGCGTCCAGCAACCCGACGTTGCGTGAACGCGTCGAGAAAGACAGTGTTCGCCTGCAAAAAGAAAATGGCGTGCTTTCCAGTCAGATCCCGGCAAACCTGCTCGCTGCCAGTGGATCGGGGTTGGATCCACACATCACCCCTGAAGGCGCATTACTTCAAATACGGCGTGTGGCTGAGACAAGGGGTTTGTCTGAGGTTGTCGTTCAAGAACTCGTGCACAAACACATCCACCATGAACTGCTCGGGCCAGACACGGTGAATGTTCTGGAACTCAACCTTGCCCTTGACCGTTTGAAATGAACCCTTCGATGTCGCCAGAAGAAATCCTACAGAGCATACAGTGCGAAAAACAGGGCCACCACAAAATTTACGTGGGCATGGCTGCCGGTGTTGGAAAAACCATGCGGGCACTCGAAGATTTGCGTTCCCAACGTGCTGCAGGTCGGGACGGACTGATCGGGTTGTTGGAAACCCACGGGCGGACGGATACCGTCAAGGCGGCTGAGGGCCTTCCACTCTTTCCGAGATTGGAGTGGCCTTACAAGGGCATGACGTTGCGGGAATTGGACCTTGAAGGCCTGCTGAAGCGCAAACCCGATGTTGTGCTCGTCGACGAATTGGCCCACTCGAATCCGCCAGGCATGAAATATCCGAAGCGGCATCAAGATGTGGACACTTTGCTTGAGGCCGGTATCGATGTGATTTCAACGGTGAACATCCAGCATTTGGAGAGTCTCAACGATTTGGTCTTGAGGCTCACAGGGGTGAAAGTTAAAGAAATAATCCCAGACAAGGTTTTAAGAGAGGCCCATGAAATTGTGTTCGTGGATGTGACACCACAAACACTGCAAGAGCGCCTCAGGACAGGCAAAATATATCCGTCCGAGAAAATCCAACAGGCCCTTTCCAACTTCTTCACGCTGGAAAACCTTATGCTTTTGCGAGAGCTCGCGCTTAGAAACGTCGCGGATACAGTCGAGGTGTTTGAGACCACACACGCACTCAAGGAGAGGATATTGGTCGCAGTGACCCTTGCGCCTTCCGCAATAACCCTCATGCGCCGTGGGATACAGATGGCCAAGCGGCTCAAGGGCGAATGCTTTGTTGTGCATTCCCGTTCCAAAGCGCCATCGCGAGATGAAGCGCAGAGAATTGACAGTCTGCGCATGATCACAGACACACTGGGCGGAACATTTGAGACCATACCCGCGCCGAAGGGTGTGGCGCACGCCTTGATCGAATTTGGACGTGTACACCACATCACCCAAATTGTCTTGGGCGAAAGCGGACGGTCCCGTTGGGAGAGGTTTTTACATGGCTCAATTATAGATCAAATACTGTCTGAAACTCAAAAAATAGATATCCATATTGTGGGTCGCCATTGAATTATGATGATTTGATGGGTCCTACCATATTCGAACGCATCATCTCGCGTGAAATTCCAGCAACCATCGTTTACGAAGACAGCGATTATATCGCCATTCAAGATATTGCGCCCCTTGCGCCCGTGCATTGGTTGGTCATTCCAAAAATATTGTCTGAACGGCTTGATCATATGAACGAAGCTGAAATGGGCAAACTGATCTTTCGTGCGACCGAAATTGCCCGATCCCAACTGGCCGATTACCGATTGGTGATCAACGTCGGGCCCGGTGGAGGACAGACCGTGCACCATACCCACGTCCACATTTTGGGAGGATGGACCGGAGACATCGGCCACGACGCGATGGTGTAAATGTTCAATATTCTCGAAGCATTCCTAAAAACAACCGATCTCCGTCCAAGGTTTACACCCGCACGGTGTCTGGTCGTTCGCTACAGCGTGGACGGTTGCACAGCCTGTCAGGACGCGTGTCCACATGAAGCCGTCCAGATCGAACCGGATCAAGGGGAAGTCCGACTCGATCCGCAGTTGTGCACGGGTTGCGGCCTGTGTGTTTTGGCGTGTCCGTCTGGCGCACTCGAGTACGACACCGAAGCATGCATGGTGGCGCTCAAGCAGCAGGAAAACCGAGCGAAGCTGTGCTGTTCTCAAGTGCAAACGGGATCTCCGGCCGTGCGCTGTTTGGCCCGTCTGACCCCTGGAATTTTGGCGGTTTCGCAGGCCTGGGAAAAAACGTTGGTCCTACAGCACGGCGATTGTTCGTCCTGTGCAGTCGGGTCTGGGTCTGTCCCTGCGTCTTTGGACGGCCTGATCGAACAGACCCAACGCCATCGCAATGGATTTCAGTGGTTCGATATCTCCATAGAGGAACACGACACGGCACCTCGGCAGGTGTCTCGCAGGGGTGCACTTGGGGAGCTTTTTTCGAGTGCGAGGCGGATGGTAGCCCACCTGATTCCCGAACGCCCGTTGCCCTTCGTCGATTGGAATGAAATTGAAAACCGAACCCCCAGCGACTGGCAGTGGCGGTTAAAAAGCATCCGACTGCCTTCCTCCGCATCGACGCCGGTTTTTTGGCCCACACCCAAGGTCGATGACAGCTGTATTTTGTGTCCGGTATGCACAAACGTGTGCCCAACAGAGGCCATCGGTCGGGAAATCTTGCCCGATGGTTCCTTTGAACTCAGGCTCAATCCAGCCGCCTGTACAGGTTGCAGAGCGTGTGATGTCTCTTGTCCACCACAGGCGATTTCCATGCAGGACACACTTCCCTTTTGCGATATTGCACAAACCCACGTGTTGCAAAAGGGTTCAGGAAGCCACTGAAATCCAGATTTGGCATGCAGGTCTTGTTCACTGCCTCGTCCAAGTGCCACAATTCTCCGTTTGAAAGCCTTGATCCGTGGGGTCAATCTGCACGATCTGCGAACTGCCATTGATGCTGGAACGATTGGCAATGATATTTTTGCCCTCTCCACCAAAGCCCCTCAGTCTCGCCCAATAGCAACCCGATCCACCTGAGTTTTTATAGACGCCTGGATTGATGTCCTTACCCACAATGTACGTGCCGTCGCCAAACTGGTTTTGGCTTTTGTTGGGACGTCCCAATCTCGCGTACCAACTGGCAGACCAAGTGCCACAATTCTCCGTTTGAAAGCCTCGATCCGTGGGGTCAATCTGCACGATCTGCGAACTGCCATTGATGCTGACACGATTGGCAATGATATTTTTGCCCTCTCCACCAAAGCCCCTCAGTTTCGCCCAATAGCAACCCGATCCACCTGAGGTTTCGTATAGGCCTGGATCGATGTCCAGGCCCACAATGTACATGCCGTCGCCAAACTGATTTTTGGTTTCGGTCATGCGGGTCAGGCTGGCAGTCCAAGTGCCACAATTTTCCGTTTGAAAGCCTCGATCTGTGGGGTCGATCTGCACAATCTGCGAACTGCCATTGATGCTCGCACGATTGGCAATGATATTTTTGCCCTCTCCACCAAAGCCCCTCAGTCTCGCCCAATAGCAACCCGATCCACCACGTGTGCGGTAGGTGCCGGCCTGAATATCCTTACCCACGATGTACATGCCGTCTCCGAAACCAAATTCCTGAGCAACACCGACTGCACTTGCGCACACACCCAGAGCCAGAAAACCAATCACCAATTGTAAGTTCATGACCCATTGATTTTAACACGAACGTCCGTGCACCGGTTTGGCACGTTAGGGAAACCGAGGCATGCCCAAAACCCACTGCCCAGATTCCCCTCCCTGCCAGTGGTAACGGGACGGATCTGGACATGTTTCCAAAATGTCGAAAAGCGTTTCTAGGGGAATTCGGCGTGCAAAGCGGGTTCGTCTGTGCCATTCTTCCAGGTCTCGCCGGTTGGTTCCAGGAGATAGCGACGGAGAAACCGCACGCACAAAGACCAGCGCGCGGTTCACAGCGAGATCAAACACGGCAGGTGGGTGTCTCATGTCAGGCGGTATCCACCTTCACAAACGCAGACTTTGCCCTCTTGCTCGAGGCGGCTCAGGATATCCTGGAGTTCTGTGTCATTCAATATCGATTTTGGATCTCCCAGACGCAGGGTTCCACCGTTTCGGTACATGAGGCGAAGAACCATACGTTCCCGGGCTGTCCCAGAAGGTTTCGTCGCCGACCGAGACAATCGAAACACGGCAAAACCGACGGCAATGCCCAACAAAACCTCTGCGGGCAACATCGAAAAGGCCAAACGGGGATCGCCGTGATCAGGGCGAATGAGAAAGCGGTTGTAAAACATCGCGTACAGCAAAAGTGTCGCACCCAAACCTGCCCCTGCAGAAAGAACCCAACGCATCCAAGCAGTCTAGAGGATCAGCATGGCATCGCCCAAGCTGTAAAATCGGTAGCGGTTTTCCAGAGCGGTAAAATAGGCATTTTGAAGGGTGTCTTCTCCGGCAAATGCCGACACCAAATGGATGAGGGTTGAGTCGGGCAGGTGAAAATTGGTAATGAGCGCGTCGGGAACCTGAAAGGTGTAAGGTGGCCGGATAAAGATGGATGTGACGGATGGACCTTCCCGCAAAGTTCCGTTTTCCCAAGCGCTTTCTAAAGCGCGAACAACTGTCGTGCCAACCGCAATCACACGCCGCCCTTCGGATTTTGCGAGATGGATGGCATCTGCGGTTTCTTTGGGAATAGAAAACGCCTCTTCATGCATGGTGTGCGATTCGATGGGTCCCACAATCGGTTTAAAGGTTCCAGCCCCGACATGGAGGGTGAGAAAGCACGTTTGGACGCCTTTCGCACGCACGCGGTCCAGCAGTTCTGGGGTGAAATGGAGACCTGCGGTCGGCGCGGCGACACTGCCGTCTTCGCTTGCGTACACGGTTTGGTAGCGCTCTCCGACGTCGGTATTTCGAATGTAGGGCGGAAGTGGAAGTTCGCCCAATTCCTTGAGGACGGGCATGAGGTCACCGTCAAAGCGCAAGAGTCGCGCCCCATCTGGCAAAACGTCTACAACTTCAGCTGTGAGAGGCCCAAAACAAAGGCGCCCTTTGGCCCGCCGGGCTGGCTTGAGGTAAGCACTCCACTCGCGGGGTCGATGCTCGCGCAGAACCAACACCTCAAGGGTGCCACCGGTTCCTTTTTTGGCAAACAGGCGTGCTGGAATGACACGGGATTGGTTGAGCACCAAAACATCCCCGGCACCGAGGTGGTCTTCTATATCCCGAAACACCTGGTGTCTGAGCGCCAAAGAACCCCGATGGGTGACCAAAAGGCGGCTCGAATCCCGAGGTTGTGCACCGGTCTGTGCGATCAATTCAGAGGGAAGCTCAAAGAAGGTCATACCGAGCCAGGGTTGTTCCTTTTGTTTCCAAGGTGAATGGGCATGAGGGCGGTTTCGATTTCTGGAAGGTGTGTGAAGCGATCCACACAGTCAATCAGGCGTTGTGCGGTGGTCTCTTTGAATGCGAGGACTTCCGTGCGCACGCCGCGCTCCATGAAAACCTCCAACATGTCGACAAAATCTCCGTCGCCACTTCCGAGAACCAAGATATCGAGTTGGTCGATCAGGCGGGTCATGTCGGCGACCATGCCCATGTCCCAATTGCCTTCCCATATGGGTTTGCCTTGGTCATTGACATGGTTGATCTGCAGGTTCATGCGACGCACACGGTATCCCAGCGTCGAGAGTTTGTAAATGAAGGGCCAAGCGCTCGTGTCTCCCTCTTTTTCAACCACGTAGGCCACGGCACGCATCAGGTGTCGATCCTTCGTCGCATGCTTCAAAATGGTTTCGAAGTTGACCGGTCTGTCGTAGTGGTCTCTCGAGGAGTGGTACAAATTCTGAGTGTCGACAAACAAACCGACCCTCGGCTGATGAACCATAAATTGCGTCATTTTACCTCTCTATTTTTTCATCTCAAAAAAGTCACAGCCCGAAACCGTGCCTATTACAGACTACCAAACTCCAAAGGTTGACACGCCCACAGTTTCGGTGGATCTTCTCTCGGCTATCGATAAAAACAATACGTTTACCAGACCCGATTCTTTGTAAACTGTTGACATGTTTGATTGTGACCCAAAAAGGCCCTTGGAATGACCTATGCACGATGGCTGCTGAACCCACCTTCTTCTGTGCGCAAAATCGAAGGGCTGCGCCAAGCCTTAAACATTTCTCCAGCGCTGGCATCGGTATGGGCTGGCCGCGGACTCGACGTCTTGCACCTCTCGCACGAACTTGTGCCCACACCCAATCCCGCACTCAAGGAAGCCGCTGAGAGGATTGTCAGGTGTATCAAAGCCAAAAAGAGGATCCGCATTCACGGAGATTACGACGCAGACGGCGTGACGGCAACCGCCATCTTGGTTTTGGGTTTGAAGACTCTGGGCGCCAACGTTCACGGGTTTCTCCCGCACCGCCTCAATGAGGGTTACGGCATCCATCCGAGTCGCATTTCCGAACATGCGCAGTCGTGCGACCTGATGATCACGGTTGACTGCGGCATCAGCAACTTGGATGAAATCGAGGCATTGACGCAGTTGGGCACAGAGGTGATTCTGACAGACCACCACAGTCCGAACCGAACCCTTCCAAAGTGTCTGGTTGTCCATCCCAGGCTGACGCCACAATTCGATCCGGACATCCACAATTTGACCGGCGCGGGCGTGGCCTACCACCTGCTTTGGGCCATCCATCGGGAGCTTCAATTGCCCGAGCCACGGGAATACGCCGACCTGGCTGCGATTGGAACCATTGCCGACGTGGCACCCCTGTTGGGCGAAAACCGCGCACTGGTCCGAGCCGGTTTGACACAGATGCAACAGACCGTTCACACGGGACTGAAAACCCTCCTCGAGAAATGCAATCTGTCTGCACCGACTGCCAGAGACGTCGCCTTCTTGATCGCGCCGCGGATCAATGCGACAGGTCGCCTTGGAGAGGTGGACGTGGCATTCGAATTTTTGACCACACAGGGTCTCCGCAGAGGCCAAGAGCTGTTGGCCTACATCGATATCCTCAATCAGGAGAGAAAAAAAATTCAAAAAGAGATGCTTGCAGAAGCTCTGGAAGAGGTCGATCCCACCGAGCCTGCACTCGTTCTCACACGTGACAACTGGCACGCAGGCATCATGGGCATCGTTGCGAGCAAATTGCTCGACACCTTTTACAAGCCTGTGTACATTGTGGCCCAGGGAAAAGGTTCGGTCCGGTCGACGCCCGGCATCAGCGCGGTGGACAGCTTGCACCACAGTTCGGATTTGCTCAAACGCTTCGGGGGGCACAGTGGCGCGGCGGGTTTTGCCATAGAGGAAGGCAACATGGGGGCGCTCAGAGACCGCATCCACAGTTTTGTTCGGCAATTTCCAGAGCCTGTTCGAGAAATTCACCTGGATGTCTGTCTGCCCAAGGAGATGTTGACCCCGGAGTTTTTGGCTGAAGTGGACGCCTTGGAACCTTATGGAATGGGTTTTCGGCCTCCGCTGTGGTGGATGTCTGGAACCCTTGAGATGGGAAAACAAATGGGGAAAAACGACCAACATTACCAGTTTCAACTGATGGGCATTCGGGGAAAACAGTGGAACACCCAAGGGTTTCCTGCGGGAACATCGGTGCATGTCGCGGCCCGATTGGAGGCCAATACCTACAGGGAGAAAACCCGCGTGGAATTGACGGCAGATGCCATCTCAGACTGTGCGTCGGTTGAGGTCCGGGGTGTCGAAGTCTTGGTCAGAGCGGCACCCCCTGGCGCCTGTCCGCCAAAAGAGGTCGGGCCGCCTCCCGGGCCTGACCGCACGACCCTTTTTCTGGAAAAAATGTCTCCCAGAGATGTGCTTCAATTTCTACAGAACACGGACGAACCGTGGGAGGTCTACGCAGAAGGGGCCGGAAAGGCATTTTTGGAACGTCAGTACCCCAACATTCGGTTGACCAAACCTGGGAAGTGTCCCACACACTTGGTTCTGATGTCATTGCCGACCGAGGAATGTCTCGCACAGTGGCAAGGTGTTTCGAACTGGATTGTGTCTTGGGGAAACAAAACCCTCGAGCAGATGGCGACACAACCGCAGAGGGATTCAGAAAGCTTTTGGCAGTTTGAGTGGTTTCACCGCCACCAATACCTGAGTGCGTCCGAATTCGGGCGTGCGTTTGGACACCTCTTGCACGCCATCCAACGGGACTACAGTTTTTCTCCTGCGTAAACGGGAAAAAAAAGAGTATTTTGTGCAGTGGGTCTCGGACAGGTCCATTTGGGGGAATACAGACAGTACGGATGGTAGGCCCAGTTGAAATCCAAGGTGACGTGGGGGTCCATCCATGTGGCTTCCAAATACCGACCGGCGGTGTAGGTCTCCCGACCATTGGTCGCATCCAAAAAGGGAACGAAAAAGGCAGTCGCTTCTGGATCTTCGGTGTAAAGCTCCAAATGTCCTGTGCCTTCTGGCAACACAAGGTCGACCGTTCCCCACTTGAGGTACCAGCGGGTCGTGCCGCTCGAAGTCGCGAGCAAGACGGGCTCTGGAACGGAAAAACGATTGGGCACAACCTGAATGCTGTATCGGGTGTCGGGGGCAAAATAGGACAAACCCTGAAACTGAGCCCGGTGTTCCGGTAGCAACGGACTCTCGTTCGGATCTCTAAAAAATGCGTCTTTTTCTGCCCGGTGTGCCTCCAGAGCCTGAACGTTATAGGTCACCTTGTTCAACACGTCCTTTGAAACTTCCAAACGCAATCTCATCACCCTCAGAGAGCTTGAGACGCCGTCGGGTTTCGATTTCTCCACCCACCCACACGAGGCCACTTTGAATGGCATACTTGGCTTCTCCACCGGTGCCCACCCAGCCTTTGAGTTGGAGCCACGCCTGAAGGGTCATCGGGCTCATTTGAAGGTGTAAAGCTGACTGAACAGCGTGACATCGGCGGCATCGACGCGGCCATCGGCATTGAGGTCTCCGCGCGTTCCCAGGCCCGTTTTTCCGTAGTTGGCTGCAAGTATGGCCAGGTCTGACAGATCGACATTTCCATCGCTGTTCAAATCTCCGGAGCTTCCGTAGCGCGCCTTGATTTGGGTGCGATCGGCCTCCGTGATGGTTCGCGTGCCCTTCAAATACATACCCTCATCCAGACCCAACAGTCGGGCCGCTTCAGAACGCCAAACGTCGACAACGACAAAACCTTTGGGCGTGGGATTGACCTGGACGGTGCGCTCGCCATTTTTGCGAACCAACGTTCGGCTTCCCGCGTCAGGATTGAACGGTGGAAGGGCGCCCACTTGGTACGTCGGCACCAGCGTTGCGACCGCAGCGCCCTCCGATTTGACATTAAAGGTGATGCCGCTGTGCTCGAAAGACTTGAGGGCGGACACCAACGCGGTAAACGCGGGCCCATCCGCTTTGGCGTAGAGGTCAACCGCTTGGGCGCCTCCCAATAAAAACAGAAAACCCATCCAATACTTCACGGTGCACCTCTCAGCGATACAATTTTGTTTTTGAATACCAAAAGTGCTTGGTCGGCTTCGTCGAGAACGGTTGGATTGTTCCCGAGTGGGGCCACAACGCTATTTTGAACGCTGTAGATGCCTTGGTTGAAACCCACAATGGGGTTGTCATAGCTCTTACCCAATTCTTTGGAAAGTGGCTTGTACAGCATGACAATGTATTCGCCAGACCACTCTTTTCCTTTTTCTTCATTGACGGGCTTCAGTTCGGGAGCAAACTCCAGTGTGAGGTCTCCTCCACCCAAAACGGCCAGCGTGGGAAGCCCATTGGTTTTGTCATCGTCGCTGGCGGGAAGGGTTTTGGGGTCTCCTAAAAGCGTTTCCAGGACATCAAAAGCATAGATTCGCCAGGGTAAATCCGAGGCATTGTCGTTTTGGACCTGGATCCCTTTGACCTTGATGTGCAAGATCAGGTCGGCCTTTTTAACTTGATCGGCCAAATCCAATGGGGCGAGCGTGGTGGCTCCTGCCATGCCCAACAAGAGTGATGCCATCAAAAAGCGTAGTTTCATCGCGTGTTCCTCAATGTGTCTCAAGGTTTGGGGGCTTCTTTGGGAACGTCCGGCTGGGGCTCTACCGTTTTGGGAGCCTCTGGCTGGGGTACCTTTGGATCGAGTGGGGTTGGTGTTTCCTCGTCATCTGGTGCAGTATTTTCCGGGTTTTCGGAAAGGTTTGGGCCTTGAGGGCTTTGGGTTTTTGGATCTGGCGTTGGGCTCTCTTTGACAATGGGTGGCGCAGGCGAAACCTTTTCGGGCTCTGGGGCGGGTACCGGTTTGGGCTCTGGGAGGTCCTGTTTGGCCAAAACCTTGCCGTCGTTGGAACGCGCTTCATAGCCAAAGGGTCCGGTCAATTGAACGGGTTTCAGGGGTTTGAGCCGAAGAAACGCAACGACACCATCTTTGTCAGGTGGGTTTTGAAATCCCATGTCGAGGGTCAGAGAACCTTCTTTGGCTTGCCAGAGCATGAGTGGCCGGGAAGATGTACCTTGAACGGACAGGACTTCGACGTTGTCTGGGATGTTCCATTTGAGCCGTGTGGCGCCGACTTTTCGGGCACCGGAGATGCGCACGGGAATCCGGGTTTCTTCTCGGATTTCGGTGGCAGGAAAATCCATGCTCAAGACGGGAATGGGTTGATCTTGTACAGACATCGAGACACTTTTGGAATCGCTGGACAAGCGGGCGTCGCTGACCCGAAGCACAAAGGTGTAGCTTCCACTCTTGGTGGGCTGACCGACGATGTTTCCATTGGGATCGAGCCTTAAACCGGGGGGGAGTTCTCCACCCGAAACCCTGTACTGCAGTGGCGCGACGCCACCAGAGACCTCGAGTTTGAAGCTGTAGGTCTCATCTTTGTAGCCTACGGAAGGAGAGACAATGTTCAATCTGAGCAATTCGGGATTGGAAGACGTGTCCTGACCCGAAGTGTTACACGCGGCCAGGATCAGTGAGCCTATGAGGACCATCGGTATCCGTTTCATCTTCAACAGTCTATAACGGAAGGCCGCCCATCACCCTTAAAAAACCGTTAGATCTGTGTGATCGGACGTCTCATGTGATCCTGTGAGTAGAGGTCATACAGTTTTTTATACAAGCCATTTGAGGACATCAATTGAAGGTGGTTGCCTTCTTCGACGATGCGCCCAGATTCCATGACCAGGATGCGGTCGGCATTTTGAACTGTCGAAAGGCGGTGGGCGATCACAAGTGTGGTTCGGCCAACCATCAAACGGTCCAGGGCTTCCTGGACGGCGCGTTCAGAGGCATTGTCGAGTGCACTTGTGGCCTCATCCAGAATGAGGATTTTGGGGTTTTTGAGCAGTGCGCGGGCAATGGCGATGCGCTGACGCTGTCCTCCTGAAAGCTTGAGCCCCCGCTCGCCAACCAAAGTCCCGTACGCCTCTGGAAAAGATTCAATAAATTCGTGCGCGCCAGCCGATTTCGCAGCGTCCATGACCACATCGATGCTGGCGCTTGGGTTGCTGTAGCGGATGTTGTCGGCGATGGTCCCGCTGAAGAGCTGCGTCTCTTGGGGAACGAGGCCAATTTGGCTGCGGAGTGACTTGAGATCGAGATCGCGAATGTTGTGCTGATCAATGAAAATTCCGCCTTCCGTGGGATCGTAAAAGCGCGCGACAAGTGCAGCCAGCGTGCTTTTGCCGGCGCCACTCGGACCGACCAATGCCACAACTTCACCGGGATGCACCGTCAGTGAAACCCCTGCCACGACAGGCGTGTCTCCCCTGTCGCCGTATCCAAAGGAAACGTTTTGGAAGGTGAGATGGCCGACCATGTCGATCTGTGTTGAGCCACTCTGTAGGTCGTTTGTCTGATGGAAAAGGTCGAAAATGCGGTCGGTCGCACCACTGGCTTCGGAGAATTTGGAGGCCAACCCGGCGAGTGCGCCAATGGCGCCGGCGATCAAGAGGGTGTTGATCAAAAAGCTGACCAGATCGCCTGTGGTCAGCGCACCAGACAAAACCTGACGGCCGCCGTACCACAGGACCAAACTGAGGCTGGCGAAGGTCGTCAACACCAACAGGCTGACGAACCAAGCCCTGAGCCAAGCCCGTTTCATCGCTGCGACAAAAGAGGCGCGCATCGCTTGGGCGTAGCGCCCAGATTCGAACAGCTCGGCTGTAAACGATTGGACCACCCGAATGCCGCTGATGGACTCTTCGGCATTGCCGCTCGCTTCCGCCAAACGGTCTTGAAAGTGGGTCGAAAGTTTGCGCAACCGTCGTCCGAGGATGGCCGCCGCGATCACCACCAAGGGAACGACCGACAGCATCACGAGGGTGAGTTTGACATTTTGAATAAACAAGAGCGTGATGCCACCGATCAAGATAAACACTTGGGTGATCAGTTGGTTGAGATCCTGCGAGATGAGTCCTTGGACGACCGTGGCGTCGCTGCTGAGCCGAGACGAGATTTCTCCGGTCCGCCTCGTTTCAAAAAAGTGAAGGGGAAGGTGAATAATGTGATCAAACAGCTTGGAGCGCAGATCGGCAACGACACCTTCGCCGGCCTGTGCGGAAAAAAACGTTCTGAGAAAGTTAAAGATGGCTTGAACGGCAAACACCGCCAAAAGCACGAGTGCTGCACGGTCCAATTGTACGGTTGTGCCTTGTTGGAGCAGGGTTCCGTCGACCAATTGTCCCATCATTTTGGGAAAAACCAAGGTCAGTCCACTCGAAATGGCTGCCGAGACAATGGAAATGGACAGGGCCCAGCGGTAAGGTCGAACAAAAGCCAAAAGGCGCTTGAGGCTCGTCAGATTTTTCGTGAGGGCTGCACGCCGGGCAGTTGATTTTGCAGAAGGATTTGCGTTCGAAACCATTTCTTCAGTTTAAGCGCGTCGCTGACGGAGAGATACAATCGGCTCGGAGAGATTGGACTTCTTTAGAAACTCAGGTTATATAAGTTCAAAATTATAAATACCTGCTCTGTCCAAGCACCTCCTGGGGCTTGTCTTGGGCTAAGCGGGTCCATGGGAAGGTAAAAAGATAGAGAGGAAGCAACAAGAGCTTGCTTTGTGCGTTGAGTTTGGAAGGGATGAAAGCACCATTGCTGGTGGGAATGATCGAGTGGCTCCAATATACTGACAATTGCTATAGATTGACTACTTACAAGTTTTCCCATATTTGGGAACCTCCCTGTATTTAAAAAACTTATCGTATTGGTTTTAGGGTGGTTCAAAGTCTTGTGACGACACCCTTTAGCGTCATGCGAGGGTTGATGCGAGACCTGAAACGAGAGGGAGACAGTTAAAGTATCCGTGGGTTGAAAAGCCCAAGAATTCAAACGCAAGCAAGGCATGCCCGAGTAGGCCGTTTTGGTCTATCCCACGCCATTCTTGCACAAAGGATACACATGTTGGATACACACCACCTTCTCCATGAACACCTCGACCTCTTTCTCGATACCCAAGAAGATACCCTCATCTCCTCTCTCCTTCCAACTACCGCCGATTCTGGTGGTGGTGGATCAAAGTAACCAACCCAGCAGCTCACATTCCTCTTCCCCTAAAACATGCTGTAGCTGTATACTGACAATTGCTATAGATTGACTACTCGCAAAATTCCCCATATTTGGGAACCTCCCTGTATTTAAAAAACTTATCGTATTGGTTTTAGGGTGGTTCAAAGTCTTGTGACGACACCCTTTAGCGTCATGCGAGGGTTGATGCGAGACCTGAAAAGGGTTGATGCGAGACCTGAAACGAGAGGGAGACAGTTAAAGTATCCGTGGGTTGAAAAGCCCAAGAATTCAAACGCAAGCAAGGCATGCCCGAGTAGGCCGTTTTGGTCTATCCCACGCCATTCTTGCACAAAGGATACTCATGTTGGATACACACCACCTTCTCCATGAACACCTCGACCTCTTTCTCGATACCCAAGAAGATACCCTCATCCCCTCTCTTCTTTCAACTACCACCGACGATACAGACCATACACTATCTTCAGCTAACCCAATTTCAGTATAGAGCTCAATTTAACAGACCCTTACACACATAGCGTTCTCACTTCTTCTCTAGTCCAGATTTCAAATTCTCGATTCCCTACTCTATCACCAAATATAACCCCGTCAAGGGGTTCTTTCCTTTTTATACTCTTATCCCTACTTCATTTCATATAGTGTCTACTTTATTTCATATAGCCATCTGGCCCCATCCCAAATTCCCTAATCCATATATCCCTCATCTTTTCTTTCAACTTCTCTTCTTTCCTTCTTTCTCCCCTCTCCCGATACACCTCCATCAACCTCTTATATCCCTCCTCTTCCATCGGCTCACATTCCACTGCCTTCTCCAGCCACTTCACTTCCCTCTCTCCCTTTCTTATCCAGCCCTCATACCTCCTCTTTCTCAATTCCTCTCTCTTTGCCTCAAACCATTCCGATTCTGCGCTCTCCATCCACAACCCTCTCTCCCATTCACACCCTTCCATATCTTCTATATCCAATTCCCATACGTACCCTTCTGATACCCTATAGTATCCCTTCTCCTGCTTGATCCCATCTTCTATTCCCATTCCCTCCAGTATCTTCCTCAATCTGTAGATTGAATCAGAAAAATAATCTATGTTCCAATCGATTTCTTGTTCAATCCATACGTTCTTTATAATTTCTTTTCTCCTAGATTCACCATTCATAATCAAAAATACCAGTATCTCTCTCGCTTTTTTGTTCCCAATACCATATACACTATCTCTAAATCTTATCTCAAATTCATCTATTGTACTTATCTTTATACTTCTATGAATCAAATCATCTCTTTCTATTCTCTCCGCATATACCCTATCCCTCTCAACCACACCCTCATATCTCCCTTCCACCTCCCTTCCCAAATACACATTTCCCCTCATCCTCATATACCCTCCCCTCACCTCTTCCATTCCCCTCTCTATTCTCCTCCTTCCCTCCTCTATCTTTCCCAATATACACATCCCTATTCCTATATGTATTTCCACCCCATCACACTCACGTCCCAATTCATAGCCAGACATCCCCTTCAATTCTTCATAAACAATCTCTGCCTCTTCCCTCCTTCCCATTAAACACATCAATTCAAATACAATTCCCTTCAATCCTACCTTCTCTGCTTTTTCCAATGCCTCCTCATATTCACCTACCATCAGCAAATACACCGATGCAAAATATGAAAACATCTCCATCTTCACATCCAATGATTTCATTTTCTCCCACGTTTCTCTCGCCTTTTCCCACGCATTCATTCCCATCCACCCTGCCAGCATTCCATCCAGTGCAAGTGCAAGGTAATTGACGTTATGTTGTTTTTCAAAGACATCTATGCTTTTTCTCAGAAGATGCATTCCCTCTGCATATTTCCCATCAATTACGTATCCTTTACCACATATTGCCCAACTTACTGCTTTTTGCCTCAGATTTTCTTGTTCATCTGTTTTACACAGTATATCGGATATCAATTTTTCTTTTTCGGACGTTTCTCCTTCGAAATACAAATACATTAACTTTTTTCTCATCAATGTCAAATTGTTCTTCAAGTGAGGTTCAGATAATCCACTATCCAACCATCCCAATGCCTTTTCTCTATTTCCCAAGTAAAATTCAATTGAACCCAATTCTTTGTGTATATCCCCAGATCGCGCTCCCCTTCTGTAGGCTTCTTCCAATAGCCTCCTGGCTTCTCCTAAAAATGCCTTATCGTATGAATTGAAAGACGGATTATATGGATAACAAACCGCATAGATTTCAAAGAGATCCAATGGCAGCGATTCAATATCCATGTCCTCAAAAAAACGGTACACCGTAGTATGCTCAAGCCTCCCTAGATAGCTCAAATACACACTTCTAATGGTCCTGTAAACGGATTCATCCTCCTTCGCTCTCTTGTAGTGCTTCAATGCCTCAATCGGTTTTCCTTCTTGTTCCATCCGTTGTCCAGCCAAACAATGTGCCGATTTATATCCAATTTCATCCTTTCCTAAGCATTCTTCTAAAAACAGACGCAAAATGCGGTGTGGTTTGTATGAGTCGTGTCCAAGTGGGACCAAAAGGTGTCCGGCGCGCCACAATTCCTTCAGAAGATTGCCTGGCAAACCAATCCTTTCAAAGACACTTTGGGTCCAAATCGCATGGGTTGCGAGTGTAGGAAGGTGTGGAAATTGGGTCAAGAGATCGCCGAGAGATTCCTCGATGAGGGTGTATGGATCGAAGAAATGAGAAGAAGAGGTTTGAAGGGCAAGACCGGCGGGCCAACCGTCGAGATGAGAGATGTCAGAAAGAGGGAGGGAGGGATGTTTGAGGGAGAGGTAATGTGTGATTTCTGAAGGAGAAAAGCGAAGGTGGTGTGAATCGAGAGTGAGAGCGAGGTTTTTGGAGAGAAGTTGGGAGAAGTTGAGGTGGTGAGGGGTGTAACCGGAGAGGAGAAAGAGAAAAGAAGGGGGAAGTTTTGGAAAGAGGAGGTTGAGAAAAGAAGCAGAAGAGGGTGAAAGGTGTTGAATTTGGTCAAGAAAGAGATGAAAGGGAGGAAGGTGCTGGAGGTCGGAGAGAAAGGCAAGGGAGAGAGAGGAAGGGGTGGGATCTGAAGAGAGAGAAGAAGAAAAGGAAGGAAAAGGGAGAGGAGAAAAGGAAGGAAAAGGGAGAGGAGAAAGGGAAGAGAGAAGGGAAGAACAGAAAAAGAGGAGGTCTTGAGAGTCATCAGAGAGGGAAAGCCAAAAAGGGGAAGGAGAGAGACGTGCGAATTGAGAGAGGAGGGTGGTTTTGCCGAAGCCAGAAGGGGCGAGGAGTGCGATGAGACGAAAGGGATGTGAGGAGAGAAGGGAGAGGAGGTGTGAGCGTTGAATTTCGTGAGGGAGAGGGATAGGAATGGTGTGATCGGTTGAGCGTGACATGTGGATATTGTATGGGTTTGCAAGTTTGTAGGTGAGGCGCAGCAAATTTTATAAGAGACTGTATGAACCTGTGTGGAATACCAAAGACATAAAGGGGGTATTTCGTCTCTCGTAGGCCCTTTGGGGTCTTTTTGACTGAAATTTGGGAGATGTACACCCATTCAGCAGATGGTCTCAAGGATATAAAAGCAATGATAGACAGCGTGCCAATGAAGGAAATCATGTGGTTGAGAGCCCTTATCAAGAATATGTCTGTTAAGTCCAATGGATAGGGCTTACAAGCGATACCAAAACACCGTCTAGCACATACCCTTATTCCTAAATTGCTTCCCTAGATAAATTCATACAGTCTCTAATTATTGGAAATTTTGAGGGCTTGCTATGAATATGGCTTTCCGAATCTCATGAAAATCACAAAATTTGCTGTATCACACTAACAATTTCTATAAATCTCGGTTTCGAAAAAGTATATAGTAATACCATACTTTACTGCTCTTTTTGTTCAGTGGGCGCTTATGTAGAATTTAATCCTTTCATGTTGCAGAAACGGGTTTTCCAATATGGAAATATGCACACATTCGCTGTGGCTTACTACCGCATCTCGAGAACAAGAGAAGGCGACTCGAATCTTTACTTTAAAGTCATATTCTTTAAGTATTTTGTCATGCGTTTCGAAGAGAACCGACTGCTAAGATGGTTCTGATGAAAAGACGATTGGCATATGCTCTGTTTTTTTCCTGTATGGCCATTGCGGCGCCGCGCGTGGGTTTCCACGACAACAGCGCCCGGTTGGTTTTTGACTTGCCTTGGACGTCCCCGTTCACATTGCAGAGCCAAGACAACCAATTGACCATTGCCCTCGAACGCACCCTCGATCGAGTGTCCGGGGTTTTAAATGTTTTCGGTCCACTGAACTACGCAACTGTTGATCGGACGATCGTGCTCAAAGCGAAGGGCATTGGGAATCGTGCACAGGTCACAAGCCTCCCAGCGGTCCCACCGGCAGAGGGCATGCGTTTGATCATCGACATTGCCGCTGTGCCTCCGTCTCTACTGCAGCCGGAATTCCAAAGTTGTCTACAGCCGGACCCACAGATTCCATCTCTGGATGTTCCCAAACCGCCGGCCAGTCTGAGTGGCGATCTGGGTTTGTATGTGGCGGTCGTGGATCCACAGACCCTCAGACCCACACGTGTCGTTGCCCAGAATCCCAACATGCAATTCCCGCTGGCCAGCGCGTATAAACAGGCTGTTCTGCACGCGCTCCTTCAGGATGTCGATCAAAACACCATTGGGCTCGAAGAGACGCTGACCACCACTGAGTTCAATCGGTCCTTGGAATTTTATCCGACAGGAACGAACACATTGCGGGTCCTGGCCGAGCGAATGATTCAAAAATCGGACAACACCGCGACCGATTTGCTGCACCGCCGGATTGGTCTGGAGAAACCCCAAGCGCTTGCCGACCGTTTGGGACTGTGCAAAACGAGGCTTTTGCTGCCGACCAAAGCTTGGTGGGTCGCACAAGCAGGCATGGCCAAGGACTTTCCAGATTCAGAGCTTCTGGAGGCGTCCCGTCGCTACAGTTCGGCACCCAGGCCACAGCAACTCGAAATCGCACGGAGGCTTGACGCAGAAGCCCTGAAGATCAAACCTGACGTCCTGTATCCAAAACTGGATCGGTATTTCATGGGTCCCCAATACAACCCCGAAATCGACCGAAACACCCAAAATGCAAGCACGCCATTTGAGTTCGCCCAACTGATTGCATTTGAATTTATGGGAAACGGACTGACGCCCAGCAGCCAAAACCTGTTTCGAGATATTATGGGCAAAGGATGCTGTGCCAAACGACTCAAGCCCTATAACTATGCCGGCGCCAAAGGTGGATCCGGATGGAGGATTTTGACCATGACAGGCTACCTCGAAATGCCCCAAGGTGAGCGCATCGTTTACGTGTTTTTAAACAACAAGAACAAAAGGGATGAAGGCGTCGAATCCGACATCCCAGCAGCCATGGCGTGGGTCAAGGCGGCGATCGAACGCCTTAAACAATGAACACACGTGACGTCATTCGCGTATTGAAACACACATCTGACCTCTGGGCACTCAAGGAAGATCCCCGTGCCATCCACTTTGAGCGGCTGGTCGGTGAGTTGGAGCGGAGTCAGGCCGACATCGAAGACCTTGTGGCGTCTTCGTTTCAAAGCCTTCGGATGGCCCAGTCTATGTCGCATGTGAGACAAGACCTGTGCCAATTTGTTCAAACGGGACAGTTTGCCCCCCTGGAAGAAGCGGGAAAGGATGTTCCAGAAGGTGTCCTTCAATTGTTCAAGGTTCGGGGCCTGGGTCCCAAACGCATTCGGCTGCTGTGGGATGCGGGCATCGACAGTCCGCAAAAGCTGTTGGAACAGGCACAGTCCGGGCAACTCAGCAGGGTCAAGGGGTTCGGATCCAAAACGCAGCAATCCATTTCCGAAAACGTCGCATTCATGCTCGGGTCCATGCAAACAGTTCGGCTGCCTGAGGCCCAAAGGGCCGCACAGGTGCTTTTTGAAGTGTTGGCATGCTGTGAACCCCAATTGACAGGCGAGCTGTTGCGCGCGTGCGACACTGTGTCCTGTGTGGATTTTCTCGTTTCCGCAACAGAAGTCCCGATGCCCGATCTCGTTCCTTTTGGTGGGGGCTGGAAAGGAACCCTGCACAATGTCCCGTTTGCCCTGTATGTTCGGACACCTGAGCCGGGGATACAAGCGGCTTTTTTGAGCAGTGGACCTTGGGAGCATTTTCTCGTTCAGCATGCCAAAGAAAAAGGCTTAGACCTCTCTTGGCAAGGTCTCTTTCAGGATGGAAGGCATTTGGGATGTGTGACAGAGGATCATCTTTACAGGCACCTTGGGGTGCCGAACCTTCCAGCGGAATATCGGGAGGAAGCGCATTTATCGCAGGGGCTGTCTTTCTTGGAAGCGCTACCTGGGAGAGATGCCTGGATCCAAAAAGATGATATCAAGGGATTTTTGCACATTCACAGCCACCACTCCGATGGGACGCCCAGCATTCGCCAGTGGGCAGATGCCGTTGGGGCGCATGAAGGTGACCCTCGCGGTCACTATCTGGGACTTGGCGACCACAGCGTCTCGGCCTTCTATGCCCGCGGTCTTTCGATAGAACGCCTCAGGCACCAGTGGAGAGAAATCGAAGAACTTCAGAGAGAAGGCTACCGAATTCTCAAAGGCGCAGAGGTGGACATTCTGAGGGATGGGTCGCTCGATTACCCCGATGACATTTTGGCGGAACTCGACTACGTTGTGGCCAGCGTTCACAGCCACTTCGGCCTTTCAGAGAGGGAACAGACCGAACGGCTCATCCGTGCGGTTTCGCACCCATTGGTCGATATTTTGGGCCATCCGACGGGACGCCTCTTGCTTGACAGACCCGCCTATGCACTGAATGTCGACGCTGTTTTGGCATGTGCAGCTGAAACACAAACGGCCATTGAGATCAATGCCAACCCACACCGTTTGGATCTCAGTTGGCAAAATGCCCTGCGCTGGCCAGACCTTCAATTTGCGATCAACAGCGACGCGCATGTCCTGGGGGGACAAGAAGACCTTCACTATGGTGTCCTTGTGGCGCACAAGGCTGGACTCAAGCGCAGCTTTGTTGTCAACAGCTTTGGCATGGACGAATTCAAGATGTGGGTTCAGCGTCGGCGCAAGCATGCCCTGAAATTTCGATAGACTGGAATGGATGGATAAGAAGACGAACTTAGATGATTACCTTGCCGGCCTCGGTATCACCGAACACGAACGTCCGGAGGATTTGGACTTGCATACCCACTCGGCTTCTTTCTCTGATTTTTTTCCACAAGAGACCGAAACGGCCGTCATGTCGCGAGATCCAGAGCACATCGTGGGCATGTTCTTGAATGGCCTGCTTGAGCGCATCGACCGATCCTTACAGATCAAGATTCATCCCAGCGAAGGCGCTCTAGATGTGGAAATCATAGGACCACACGCGAGCAAGATGATTGGACACGACGGTCACGTCCTCAATGCGTTGGAAATTCTGGCCCACACGGTACTCAGCAAAGAGGTTCACGATTCCAGTCTGAGGATCAACATCGACGCAGCCGGTTACAAGCGAAGAAGGCGAGAGCGGCTCATCCGTCAGGCCGAAACACTGGTCGCCCAAGTCATGAAAAACGGTTATCCAATCGAAATGGAGCCCATGTGTGCATCGGACCGCCGAATTGTTCACATGACAATCGAGGCCATTCCAGGGGTCACGACGGAGTCCCACGGCGAAGGTGCCCGACGCAGAATTGTCGTTAAACTGACAGGAGAATCATGATCAAGGCCATTTTGTTTGACCGGGACGACACCCTCTGTTTCAGTGTTCCAGAAGCCGGCAGAGAGATTGCGCTTTGGGCGCAGGCAACCTTTGGTTTGGAACCGAACGCGGTGATAGAAGCCCTTCAGGCAGGGTGGGCGGAAACAGCCCAAACCTGGAAAGACCTGCGCACATTGGAAGACGAACGCCAATTTTGGGACGACTACGCGCGGTCGCTCAGCGCACGCCTTGGGCAACCGCACGCTGTGGGAACGGAAATGGTCAAGACCTACCCACATTGGAGCTTTACGCGGCCATTTCCAGAGGCGCGCGAGGTGTTGACCACCCTGCGAAACAGAGGTTTTTTGATCGGCGTGCTCAGCAACAGCCTTCCAGACATTCGGTCAACATTGGCTGGCATTGGGCTCGACGACCTGATCGACGTCGCGCTGGCAAGCTGTGCGTTGGGTCATTTTAAACCCGAACCCGAAGCCTTCAAAAAGGCGGCCGAACATTTGGGCCACGCCCTCGAGGACATTCTCTTTGTCGACGACAAGCTCGAAAATGTGGAAACCGCTTGGGCGTTGGGCATGCAGGGGCTGCACATCAGGCATGGCATGCCGGAACAGACCGACCGACTTTGGATATCCGATTTGTGGGGCGTTTTGGATCATTTGGGTCTGCCCCGCGAGGTGGCGTCAACTTAACGGCAAAAAGGCCTTCTGAAGAAGGCCTTTTTATTTTTGGGTGCAATCACTCCGGATAGATCAGTGCCGGTGCGCCACTCATCGCCTGTGTGGCCGCGACCAGTTCTTCAGAAAGCAACACGTAGGCATCTGCGCCCGTGGAGGCCATGACTTCGCAAGAGTACTCGACACCTATTGGAAGGTGCAATTTTGCGCGCCAGATCGATTTGCCAAGCCGTTTTTCCCAATTTTCCAACACCGCTTGGTCGATGGCCAAACTCTGTCCACTCAGATCGCTGGATATTCCGATGCGAAGCCTCAAGGGGCGGCTTCGGATTTCACACAGGCCCTCTTGCTCGAGACGCTGGACCAGGGCAGACAATTGGCCGGGTGAGGACTCAAAACGCTGAATCTGATCGATGCTGCGCTCTCCGTCCAACTTCAACAGGAGCGACAATTCCTGGCCACTCAAGTTGAGAACCGGATTCTGACCTTGATCGAACACGGTCGGTACACGTGCGGCCGACGCGGCGTCCTCTCTGGATTCTGCAACTTGCGCCTTTGCGGCACCCTTTGCAGGCGACCTGAGCTCAATCAATCCCTTGTTAATCAGACGATAAATGACCATCTTCAAATGCCCCTTTCTCTTCTCAAGTTTTTGCAGAGCTTCAATGTTTCTGCCATCAAAATGAACAACCAGCCAATTGTCGTCAGCGGAAAAACGGGTTTCTTTAAAGCGGGCATCGTCGAGAATAACAGGAACGGCCTCCGGATCCAGGTCGGCAAGGGCGTCCACGTTGACCGACGTTGTGACGGTTGTCGAAATGGACACCGACATCGATGTGGACGGAGAAATAGCGGTCGAAACACTCTCCGAAGCTTTGGGATCCACTGCGGGTGTCATCCCTTGGACCTGCAGCAAGCCCATCTGCATAAGGTGTCCGACCAGAGCCTGAAGCTGTCCGGGAGAGCGCTCAAACGATTGAAGCTCGGCGAGGGTTCTCTTTCCGTCCAAATTCATGATGATGTTGAATTCATCAATGGAAAAGTGCATCTGGCTGAGGCGTTCTGGACTTGCATTGACCAAGACGGTCGTTGCTGGAAGGGTGGGTGTTTGAAGTGCAACTTTTGGAGACGAAACAGGGATCGACAGCTCAATCAAGCCGAGGTTTTGCAACCGTCGAAGCAGTGCGCCGACCTGTCCCGAACGCCGCTCCATGGTGAGCAGTTGGGCAACGGTGTGCGCGCCGTCCAGGTGAATGACGAGCCAGTTGTCGTCGGCGGAAAAACGCATTTCTTTCAGGCGTGTGGGGTTCAGGATTTTGGGAATCTGATTGGGCTCAAGTTCATCTTGGGCTGCACTGGCCGCGCCAAAAGCAAAACGAAGCCGCCCAACTTCGAGTAGAAAATTGTCGAGACTTTGGTTGACGGTCTCGAGCGACGGCTTTGCTTCCGGCTTAAACTCAAAGGTGCCTTTGGTTTCAACCAAGAGGTTCATCACCAATTTGTGGTCGTGGGTGTTGCCGCGGTGTGCATGAATGATGCGACCTTCGCGAAAGTAAATGCGAGATTCCCCAACTTCAAGCTGATAGACACTGAGGACACCTGTGGCTTTCTGGGCTCCCAGCGTTTGAAGCAGTCCGATGAAGTTCTCCTTCTCCAAGTTGCCTTGCATGTTTTTCAGTATACGGGATTCATGTGTGCGCGCGCATCTCGAGATTCTTTATATTTTGTCTCGGAAAACTCTACCATTCGGCCACGTCGAGCAGTTTGTAATAAACCAATGCGCTGTAGTGAATGTGATTGCCATGCGACGCCATACCCATTTGGATGTGGATGACCGCGGCTGTCTCTGGAAGCTCAGATAAAAAGGTGTTCAGGCGTTCTTGTAAAAGATCCGGTTCCGTGCTGGTCATCAGGCGCGTTTGACCGTGGGGGCTGTTCGACATGTTTTCCCTTTCGTATTACCTGAAGATATCAGTTGACGGCCAATGTGGAGAGGAACTCTGCGTTGTTTCGGGTTTTGGACATCCGACCGAGGAGCATATCCATGGCATCGGCGGGATCCATATCGCTGATGACTTTCCGAAGCAGCCACATCTTTTTGAGCATTTCAGGTTCGAGGAGGAGTTCTTCTTTTCGGGTACTGGATTTCAGGATGTCAATGGCTGGGAAAATCCGGCGCTCTTCCAAACGGCGGGACAGCTGCAACTCCATATTGCCTGTTCCCTTGAACTCTTCGAAAATCACATCGTCCATTCTGGATCCGGTTTCCACCAAAGCTGTTGCAAGGATGGTGAGAGAGCCACCGCCACGGATATTCCGGGCTGCACCCAAAAACCGTTTGGGCCAGTGCAGGGCATTGGAATCCAAACCACCGGACAGGGTTCGGCCCGTTGGCGGTGTCACGAGGTTGTTGGCTCGGGCCAAACGGGTGATGGAGTCGAGGAGAATCACGACATGGCCGCCCTCTTCGACAATGCGCCGCGCACGTTCGTGAACAAATTCGGCGACCCGGATGTGGTTTTGTGGCGGTTCATCAAAGGTCGATGCAACCACTTGGGCGCCGCGAACCCCCTCTCGAAAGTCGGTCACTTCCTCAGGTCGTTCGTCCACCAAGAGCACCATAACAGTCACATCAGGGTAATTTTTGACAATGCTGTTGGCAATTTTTTTGAGCAGCGTGGTCTTCCCTGCTTTGGGCGGGGCCACGATCAAACCCCGCTGTCCCATTCCGATGGGAGAGAGCAAATCGATGACACGAAGGGCCAGATTGTCATTCATGGTCGGATCTTCGAGAACCAATTTTGTGTCGGGAAACGTGGGAACCAGATCGTCGAAGCGTGGGCGTTTGGCTGCAGCACTCGGGTCGAGGTTGTTGACGGCATCGACGCGCATCAGGGTTCCGTAGCGTTCATTTTCGCGCGGGGGGCGAGCCCGTCCGACGATTTTGTCACCTGTACGCAACTGATACTGCTTGATCAAACCGGCAGAGACAATGACATTTCGGGAATCCACGGACAACAGGTCACTCTGTAAAAAACCATAGCCATCGGACGAAATTTCCAAGTAGCCGGATGTCATCCGCATGCCTTCGGACTCGGCCTGCTTTTCCAAAATGGCCAAGGCCAACTCGTCTTTTTTCATTTTTTTGGCGTTTGAAATACCCAATTCTGCGGCGATCAAGTGGAGCTCAGGGAGAATCTTGTGCTGCAGGTCTTGAAATCTCAGGCCTTCTTCTTTTTTCTTTGTTTTCATGTTGACTCCACGGATGTATTTTGAGGAACTCAGGAACGCAAAACTTTGTTCCAATCGAGCATAAATTGATCCAACCCGGCTTGGGTCAGAGGATGCTTGATCATGTGTTGAAAAACCTTGTAGGGCAATGTGGCGACGTGGGCCCCAGCCAAAGCCACCTGCGTGACATGCATGGGATGGCGAATCGATGCGGCCAAGACTTGGGTTTTGGCTCCAGTGATCGTGTACGCTTGGGCAATCTGGCGGATCAGTTCGACACCATCTGTGCCAATGTCATCCAAGCGCCCGACAAAAGGCGAGACATATGTGGCACCCGCAGCCGACACCAGCAGTGCCTGATTCACGCTGAAACACAGGGTCAAATTCGTGCGAATACCCTGGTCGCTGAGCACACGACAGGCTGTCAACCCAGCTGCCGTGATTGGCAATTTGATCACCACACGGTCGTGCAGATTGGCAAGCTCCAGTCCCTCTTGGATCATTCCATTGGCGTCCAGTGCGATCACTTCAGCGGAAACATCTCCACTCACAATATTGCAGATTTCAACGACGACCTCGTGAAATGAACGACCTGATGCGGCAACGAGACTCGGGTTTGTGGTGACTCCGGAAAGCACACCCCAAGAACAAATTTCACGAATTTCGTCTGTATTGGCTGTATCGATGAACAGTTTCATGCCCACTCCTTAAGATTTGAGTCACTGGCCTGCCTCAGATTTGATCCCAAGTCAATCCTCGCCTTCGATCCAATAGCTTCGATGAACGGACGGAAATAGATTTTTTGGATTTTCAGACGCTTTGACGGATCTCACCAATGTGACGTAGTATGAGCCTAAAGGGGAGTATAAAGCCTGATCTTCCAGATATGCAAGGCCCCTTTTTGAAGTCTTTTTAAATGCCAACTGCGGAACAGCACTGTGGTTTTTGGGTTCAAGAGCGAGTCGGGGAGGGTGTGAGCCTGACGAATGCAAAGCCATAAGGGATCATCCGAAGAAGAGCGTGTGCTCAGGCAGCCGGAAGAACGCAACACGTTTGCCAGTAGAACCGGACGTTTTCCCGCGTGAGTGGATCAATGAAGGTGACTTTGTCACGAAGTTGGGTGGTACCGCGTCGATCATAGACGTCCCAATGCAGGTTCTGCGTTGGGATGTTTTTGTTTTGGAGGTGGATATGACACAACACCGGGATTTGATCGAAGCAATTTTGCTTGCCTTTCTCGACGTTCAAAAAGGCTCAGGCATTGGACTCCGGAAGGCCTCCTTCTCTGTCGAGGATTCCACCCAAGCACAAGTTGAAATTGCGCATGCATGGTCACGCGATGTCGAACAGAGGTGGCAAGATCTTCCAGGAGATTTGATTGAAAACTGCGATTCAGCCCTCAGTTTCATGGATCCCGATGGGCTTCGCTTGTGGTGGGGTGTCATGTGGACGTTGCTGTCTTGCGAACCGCAGGAATTTGCGAAAGAACTCGCCTTGGATGGCCGGCAAGTGTCCGCCATCGCCCACTACCTGAAATGCATCACCGAAACAGATCCAGATATTCACACAAGGCAAAATGAAAAGGTCTGGTTCTGGGACGTCCCGGCCATTGCAAAATCCGACCGAAAATACAGACCGAAGGAGATCTGAACATGTTTAAACCCGTCGATTCGAACCCACATTTTCCGACACTGGAGCAACAGGTATTGGACTTTTGGAAATCAAAAGACATTTTCAAAAAGTCGGTCGAACAGGCCCAAGGCAATCCGCTGTTCAGCTTCTTTGAAGGACCCCCAACGGCCAATGGGAAACCGGGCATTCACCATGTCCAAGCGAGAACCTACAAAGACCTGTTTCCAAGGTTTAAAACCATGCAGGGATTCTACGTTCCTCGAAAGGCCGGTTGGGACACACACGGCCTTCCCGTCGAGTTGGGTGTCGAAAAAAAGCTCAATTTGGCATCCAAGCGCGAGGTGGAAACGTACGGCATCGATGCCTTCAATGCGGCCTGCAGGGAAAGTGTTTTTGAATATGAACAGGAGTGGCGAAAGTTTACTGAGCGAATGGGTTACTGGGTCGATCTCGATGAGGCCTACCTGACGCTCGACAAAAACTACATCGAATCGGTGTGGTGGTCCCTGAAAGAAATTCACCAAAAAGACCTGCTGTACAAGGGTTTTCGGGTTGCGCCGTATTGCCCGAGAGACGGAACAACCCTTTCGAGCGCCGAGGTTTCGGATGCCTACAAAGACATTCAAGATCCAAGCGTTTATGTGGTGTTTCCACTGACTGAAGCATCGAAACTTGGATTGCCAGAACATTCAGCTTTTTTGGTTTGGACGACGACACCTTGGACACTGCCATACAACGTGGCCGTTGCATTGCATCCCACACTGGCATACGTGGCCGTTTTGCACGAGAATTTTGTGTATATTGTCGCAGAATCTTTACACAAGGCCATCTTTGGCGAAGACACCCAAGTGATCCAATCGTTTTTGGGATCTGAACTGCAAGGGGTTCGCTACAGCGCGCCCTACACGGAGGCCTATGAAGCGGAGGGAAATTCAAAAGCCGTTTGGTTTGCGGTCACCGACACATATGTTTCGGACTCGGACGGGACAGGTATTGTGCACACCGCCCCAGCCTTTGGTGAAGACGATATGCGGTTGGCCAAAACCTATGATTTGCCGGTTTTGGTCGGGGTCACTTCGGAGGGAAATCACCGCTTTGGACCTTGGAAAGGCGTGTTTTTTCGCGATGCCAACACAGAAATCCGAAGGGACTTGAAGGCCAAGGGCGTCCTCTGGAAGGATCACAATTTCAATCACAGCTACCCACACTGTTGGCGGTGCGGAACGCCGCTCATGTACTTCGCAACAGAGTCGTGGTTTATCCGGAATTCATCTCAAAAGGAACGGTTGATCGATCTCAACCAAACGATCGATTGGCATCCACAGCACATCAAAAACGGTCGCTACGGGGCATGGCTCGAAAACTTGGTCGACTGGAACCTGTCCAGAAATCGATTCTGGGGAACGCCTTTGCCCATTTGGGAAACCGAATCGGGCGAGCGCTTTCATGTGGTCGGCTCCTATGCAGAACTTAAAAAACTTTCGAATGGGATGATCGACCCCGATGCGCCGGACTTCGATCCACACCGGCCTTTCATCGACGGTGTTGTTCTCTACCATCCCGAAACCCAAGAGCCCATGCGACGTGTGCCCTATGTGGTTGACGTTTGGTACGACTCCGGGGCCATGCCGTTTGCGCAACACCACTTTCCCTTTGAAAACAAGAATGTATTTGAGTCCACCTATCCGGCGGATTTTATCGCAGAAGCCATCGATCAGACGCGGGGTTGGTTCAATTCACTCCATCAGATTGGAACACTCGTTTTCGATCAAGTGGCCTACCGATCGGTCATCTGCCACGGACACATCCTGGACGAAAAAGGCCAGAAGATGTCCAAGTCCAAAGGCAATATCATTGGTCCTTGGGAAATGTTTGACTCTTACGGTGCCGACGCTGTCCGTTGGTACATGTGTGTTTCCGCACAGCCCGAACTCTCCCGGCGCTTTGGTCCGAAGTTGCTCGAAGAATCGTTTCGGCAGTATTTCCTGACGCTGTGGAATGTGTACAGCTTTTTCGTCCTGTACGCCAATTTAGACCTTCCTGATTTGAAAAACGCACCCGAGGTTTCGGCGCGCCCGGAAGTTGACCGCTGGTTGCTCGCCAAACAACAGGTGGTCATTCGAACGGTCACCGAGGCACTCGATCAGTTTGACCCGACAGCCGCGGCGAGGGCCCTACAGGATTTTGTGGTTGAAGACGTTTCCAATTGGTATGTCCGCCGCAACCGGCGCCGGTTTTGGAAGTCTGGTGAAGGCACGGACCTCTCGGCATACGCGACACTCCACACGGTTTTGAGCACAATTGCGAAGCTCTCAGCGCCGTTTACGCCCTTTTTCTCCGAAATGTTGTATCAAAACCTGGTGCTCAGCTTGGATCCGAGTGCGCCAGAGTCTGTTCATTTGTGCATGTATCCCACGGTCGATTCCCAGTTGGAAGATGAGCGCTGTGTTGCGGAAATGGACGCCGTGGTCCGTGTCGTCACACTTGGGCGGGCCGTACGTGGCCAACACAACCTCAAAACGCGCCAACCGCTCCAAAAGGCACTCTTGCGGGCGCGAAGCAAAGAACAAACTGCTTCTCTGGGACGCTTTGTCGACCAGATCCGAGAAGAACTCAACGTCAAAGAGGTTGAACTCCTCGAGCAATTCGACGATCTCGTGCAGTACACACTGAAGCCCAATCTGCCCGTCGTCGGCAAAAGGTTCGGCAAGCACATTCCAACACTCAAAAAAGCACTCGCTTTGGCCGATGCCAACAGCATTGCGAGACATGTTCGGGAAAACACCATGTTTGAAATAGAAGCCGATGGCATTCGCTTTGAGCTTGCGCCAAACGATGTCTTGGTGGATGCCCAATCTCCCGAAGGGTACGCGGCCCTCGAGGATGCGGGCTATTTGGTTGCCTTTGACACCACACTCACAGAGTCACTCAAGCGCGAAGGCATCATGCGTGATTTGGTGCGCGTCATTCAGGACAGCAGAAAACAGGCAGGTTTGGATGTTTCCGATTTCATCGATCTCGCCCTCTATCTGGAAGAACATGTTCTTTTGGCTGCGCAGGATTGGCTTAAGGTGATTGAAGAAGAGACACAGGCTTCCATCCAACTGCACGGGTATTCCGCAGAAGGCACCGAAGGATTTTTTGTGACAGAGTTTGAAGGCGGACGTCTGGTTCTTCAAAAGGCCACAGTTGCGCGGTAACAACAGTGCAACCACGAGAAGCCCCAAATTTGGGGGCTTCTTTGTCCAGAGAGGATCATATGGAACGCTTTCTTCTCTCAATCGGCATTCTGCTGGGTGCTCGCGATTTCCGAGATTTTCAGAGCCAAGCCGAGTGGAATTATCCATCAGAAAAGGATGAATCAAAATGACCGCAAAAAATTTTGATTCATGTGAAGATTGGTGGATTTCGCAGTGACCCAAATTTTAACAATAAAAGACCCCATTTTGGGGTCTTTTTGAACAGCTTACAGCATCACTTCACAAAGACGACATCGAGTAAATCGACCTTGAAGGTCACCGCACTGCCTTTTTGCTCAACCAAATCGGAGAGTTTTTGGTCGGGGCCTCCGGAAACACTCACACGGTCGTTTCTGTCTGGGTTGGCATTCAACCAGTCCACCAGATTTCCAGTGAATGTGCCTTTTTTGACGTCCGAGAAGTAATCTGTCGCACGGCGAAACATCTTGGGAAGAATCAGTTGCCCACCCTCCCCCACCGAAGTGGTGTCCACCAACGCAAACGATGCGGTCATGTCTTTGGGCCAGATGCCTTTTGCAAGGGTTCGGGCGGAACGCGCGATATCCCGCAGGTAATCCCGGTGGTAACTTGGCGTCGTCGAGTAAACGGTCAGATAGGCGGCCCCGATGTTGAGCATCGTGTAGTTGAGGGTTTTTTGGAGCACGGTCTTTCCGACATTGACGGAACTGCCATCCAAATAAGCAGATGCATTGTTATCCATCATGGCGTAAGCCACGGGACGACCGTAGTCTTCCACCTGTTGCGATAAAATCGCACCCCGGAGGGTTGTGGGGGTTGCACCTGTCACAGTCATGCCGTCTGCAGCGTAGGTCAAGTTTTTAAAGCCCATCTTGGACAGCAGCAAATCTCTGGAGTATTTACCCAAAGGCTGTCCAGCACCGACATAGTGGAGCTCGGGTGCATCAATCGATTCAAAACGGAGCTGCACAGTGCCGTCTGGACTGAATGCGGCCCGGCTTCCGTTGTCCAAACCGAGAATGAGTGCGGGATTGTCCGGAAGAAACCGAACAGAATCGCCATCGGGCTGTTTGCCCAGCAATACGAAGGATCCTTTGATCAATGTGTACTGAGGCAGGGTGATTCCTTGTGAATTAAAATTCACGGCAGTGGGGTTCCAGGAAGAACAGGATGAGAGAAGGCAGGCGCAGAGGGTCCAAGCGGAAAAACGTGTATAAGACATTTAAAACTCTCCAATGGAATTGGCAAAAGAGCCCAGAGTACCGGGGTAAAACCCAGATTCATTCAGCCGTAACCCAATGTAACGCGTTTTTGGGTCTGCCATTTGGTATAAAGATACTTTTTAGGTAAACCGCATCCAGTGTTGGGACATTTGATTTTGGAAAATATGCTCGCATATCGAGGCGAATCTGCTATGGGGCAGATAAAATCAGGCAACGTAGAAAGGGAGGTGGGATTTTGTCGGTACGCAGTTTACAGATTCAACAGATATGGTTAAGTATCTACCGGATAAGAAAGGGCAATGGGAAGCAAAAGACATCTAACCCTCAATCAAAATGCCTGGAATATCTGGATGAGGTTGGTTTGGCATGAGGGCACAAAAGGTTTCTATACGAGGAAAAAATTCCAAAAGATCCCTTTGGAACGTTGTCCGTTGGTTCATCAGAGTGTGAGGATACTGTCATAACGGTGTGTTAAGATGAATCTCATGAATAAGATTGCTTTGAGTGCAGCTGCATTGGCCTTTTTGTCTTCTTGCGCCCCATCGGTCACGACGTCAGCGCCCACATCGTCTCAGACGCGGGCTACGTACACCGGTCCAAAAGCGCGTCTCACCGTCTCGCGTTTTGAATGCAAAGCCGATCGCTGCTACACCGGAATCGCGTCAGACCTCAGCGACAGTCTGGTTACAGCACTCATGGATTCCAACCGCTTTGACGTCCTGGAAACGGCTTCCAACATCGGCGATCTGTCTACGGAACTCAACATCAGTGGCCAAAAAGACAATTTCCAAGGTGCCGATCTGGTTGTGACCGGCGCGATCACCGCGTTTGAACCAGATTCCGGAGGGATAAATGCCGACGGTTTGGCCATTCCCGTGCCCATTTTTGGAAGTGTCGATGTGGGAACAAAAGATGCCTACATTGCCTTGGACATTCGCCTGATTGACGTCAAGACACGCCGCATTGTCACGTCCCGCAAGATCGAAGGACGGGCATCCAGCTTCAAAGGTGGCGTCAACCTGTACGGACGCGATTGGGGCGGATCGCTCAGCGGATACAAAAACACCCCCATGGAAAAAGCCGTCGCGATGATGTTGGATACCGCAAGCGATGTGCTGGCCACATCCATTCCAGCCAGCTATTACAAATACTAAAAACAAACACGCGCAAGAGAAGGCCCCATCAAAGGCCTTCTCTTAATATGTATTCGCATACAATCAAAATTTCCAGAACTTGCTGTACAGAAAGCTTATCTATTTTTGAATGCATGTCATGTAAGAGACTGTATGAACCTGTGTGGAATCTCAAAGATCTAGCTGGACAGGTATTTCGTCAGATGGTCTCGAGAATACGAAAGTAACGATAGGTAGAATGTCAGCGAAGGAAATCATGGGGTTGAGAGCCCTTATCAAGAATATGTTCGTTACGTCCAATGGATAGGACTTACAAGCGATACCAAAATACCGTCTAGAATATACCCTTATTCCTAAATTGCTTCCCTAGATAAGTTCATACAATCTCTAATAAATTTTAGGAGCAGTCGAAATAAACCCAGATGACATTTTTCATTTGCCAAATATCCAAAAAATGAAAGAACTTGCGCTATATTCAATTTGGAATATAGCGTGCACGGGGCCGAATCAGACGACCCTCCGTGTACTGCTCAATGGCATGTGCAATCCATCCAGCCATTCTTCCCAATGCGAACAACAATGTCCCCGCCTGGATAGGTTCGCCCAGTCCCCTTGCAACCAAAGCCAACGCAAAATCCAAATTCGGCTTTTCATCAAAGCTGTTTGCTGCCATCTCGACAAGCCCTTGTGCGATATTTTTTAATTCTGGGGTCAAGAAACCCTCTGGGAGGTGGTCCAGCAAGAAAAGAGCCCTGGGATCCCCGTTCGGGTAAAGGGGATGTCCAAATCCTGGAATTTCACTGCTGTGTTCAAGTGTTTTGTACAGGGCCATTTCTACGGAAGTTTCCAGAGCCTGTCCGATGAGCGCGTCGACTGGAGAGAGTGCCTGACCATGGCGAATGCCTTGAAGGGCCGACAATCCGGCAATGAGTGCGGCGTACAGGCTGGCACCGGTTGAGGCCACGCAGCGTACTGTGAACGATGAAGCGTTCAATTCGTGTTCTGCACAGAGAATGAGTGTGGTCTGAATCAAATCGACAGGGCATCCATAGCGCTGGGCCAACCGTTGGGCCAACAGGCCGGACGTTTCGGGTGCAACCTGATCCGCCAATTGTCTGAGCACCCGATGTCCAACACGCACCAGGTGGTGGGAACGCATATTCTGCGGGATGGGATCTTGATCTTGCATGCCCACCAAGACCATTTGCAGTGTGGTAAAGATGGATTTGGCAGCCACTGGATGTGGGAGCGCAAAAGGCAACACATCCGGAATGTCTTCAAATTGACCGGTCCACAAAAATTGAGCCACCTGTTCAAAACTGTGCGAACGGGAAAGCGCTGTTGCACTTTGATTTCGGTAATGTAAAACACCATCCTGGACAAAGGAAAGATGCGTATCCAAAACGGGGTCTCCCCAATTCAGGGCCTGTTGGGCCACTGCCGTCGGATTTTTCTTAAACGTCTTGGCATCCAACAACCGGTTCACCTCGGATTCGAGGTACAGGCGTTCACGTGTCTGTGTGGGATGAGAGGTCAGCAAGCCACGGCTGACGTAACTGTAGAGCGTCGTTTTGGAAATGCCGAGACGTTCGACGGCTTCACTTGCATTGAGGTACTTGGGCATTCCCTCATTATATTGATTTTTCTATCAATATTGAATAGACATGTTGATCAATATATCATTGAATCTATGGACACCCCAGAGTACTTTCCCAACGTTTTTCCAGCCGACCGGTTTCCCATGTTCGATTGGGAGAATGCGCCCACTTTGCCCAAGCGCGCGTGGACCACCGAAACGACTCACCGAGATGGCCAGCAAGGCGGTCTCCCACTTACAGCCAAACAGGGCACCCAACTCTACGCGCACATGTGTGCCTTTACGGGAAACAGTGGCGCCATTCGACAAGCGGAATTTTTCGTGTACCGGCCAGAAGATCGGGCCATGCTGGAAGGCGCGCTGGAACAATACCAATCGGGCGCTCCGATCGAGCCGACGACTTGGATTCGGGCGGCCCCTCAGGATGTCACCCTCATCCAGACATTGGGCATTCGAGAAACAGGCATGCTCGCTTCCATTTCCGATTTTCACACGTTCCACAAGTTCAATCCTGGAGGACGTGACGTCGCATCCAGACAGTATCTCTCTGCGGTTGAGATGGTTTTGGACGCTGGCATACGACCCCGCCTTCACCTGGAAGACGCGACCCGCGCACCCATAGGCTTTTTGCTCAAGTTTGCAGAAGCCGTTCTGAACACTGCGCAAAAATACGGTGTGACACCGAAGTTCAGAATATGTGACACCCTCGGGCTTGGACTTCCCCTCGACAATGTTCGCCTTCCCAGAAGTGTGCCGAGGATTGTGCGGTCCATTTTGGATTTGGGCATTGCGTCCGAAGACCTCGAATTTCACCCACACAATGACACGCATTTGGCTGTCGCCAACGCAATTTCAGCCGTACAAGCGGGTTGTTCTGTGATCAACGGCACGCTGTTTGCCAAAGGCGAACGAACCGGAAATGTCCCTTTGGAAGCGGTCTTGATGCACCTGATGGGAATGGGTTACTTCGCAGAGAATACCCCCGATTTCACAAAACTGGGCGCCATGGTTTCCTACTACGAATCCATGGGACAGCCGCTGGCCGCAAAATACCCACTCTTTGGACGGGACGCACACCGCACACGGGCGGGCATCCATGCAGATGGCCTCAATAAATTTTGGCAAATGTACGCACCTTTCAATGTCTCAAAACTCCTCGGGCGTCCCTTGGAAGTGTCCATCACCAAGGAATCCGGATTGGCCGGCCTCATCTTCTTGATCAAACAGCACACGGGAACAGAGCTTAAAAAAGACGATCCCGTCCTGTCCACACTCCACACATGGGTTCAAGATCAGTTTGCAACTGGAAGGCAAACCGCCATTGAGTGGGAAGAGCTCGCGGTTCAGATGGAGGCTCTCGGCACTGGGCCATCGGGGAACCTGCAAAAAATTCAAATCTGAGGCACAAACGGTACCGTTCCACACCCGATTCGGTGTAACATTCCCCTTGTGTGGAGATTCAAAGCCATTCAAAGCAGTCTGTCCGTTGGAATCCTCCTCGGGCTGGGGCAGGCACAACCTTGCGATACTTGGGGAATACCAAAACCATTCGGTGTTTTGGAAGCCGCTTTACCTGAACAAAGCGGTATGGCCTTTTCTTCAATATTTCCAGAACGGATCTACCACATCAACGACTCCGGCCGAGGCAACTTTTTTTATGTCACGGACGATCACGGCGCACGCACCGTTCAAGTGGGGATTTCGGGATTTTCAGTCGACGACAGCGATTTTGAGGCACTCTCGACCGCTGCTTGGAAAGGCAAGAACTACATTGTGGTTGCCGATATTGGCAACAATGCCCACAGCAACCGGCCCCTCCACCTGCTCTTTTTTGAGGAAAAACAGACATTTTCGAAACGTGAAACACCCGTACTGGAAATTGATCTGCACTACCCAAGCGGAACATTTGACGCCGAAGGCATGTCCGTTCACCCCAGTGGCGACCTCTACATTCTGACCAAAGAGTGGGGCGTGCTGTCCAAGGTCCAACCGACACGGATGTTTCGCCTGAAATCGTCGGTGTGGAAAACCGCACTCACCGAAAAAACCAGGCAAATGGATGGATTCTTGGAGGCCTGGGGTTCCATTGATTTTCAGCGACTCGCGCCATCTGTCTTCGATCTTCCGAGTCGAATTGCAACCGACTTGGCAATCGCACCGGATGGGCAGCACTTTGTCGTCTTGACCTATAAAAATGCCTTTGAATTTGCCTTTGACCTGTCCAAGAGCCCACTTCCGGAAATGCCCAAAAATGCCATCCAAAAACTCTTGCTGACCAATCTGGAGCAACAGGAAGCGATTGCCTACACACCGAAAGGCGAACTGATGTACACGTCAGAACGCCAAATGATCAACCCTCCTCTGATGTACATTCCATGCCTCAAGTTTCACTGATATCTGTCTGCCGTTCCGAGAATTTACCTTTGAGTGCCTGAAATGCGGAAAGTGGGACCATCTCTGAAGTATCGGCCCCATAGCTGGCGAGTTCCCGAATCATGCTCGAGCTGATGTAACTCCAACGGGTTGCAGCCATGATAAAAACGGTTTCAGCTTGCGCGTACATCTGCCGATTCAGGTGGGCAATTTGCAATTCATACTCATAATCGGAAACCGCCCGAAGCCCCCGAACAATGACACTGGCCTTGTGAATCCGCATGTAATCGACGAGTAAGCCCGAAAAACTTTCGACCTCGACGCTCGGTAAATGTGCGGTTGCATCACGCAAAATAGACAGACGTTCCTCTATGGAAAAGAGATTTTTTCCGTGTTTTTTGGCATTGTGCATCACTGCGACAGTGATTTTTGGAAAGAGTTTTGCAGCACGTGTCAAAACGTCGAGGTGTCCATTGGTGACAGGATCAAAAGATCCCGGAAAGACGGCGCGTAGATTCACGGGTTGTTGCTTTCCCAGTCGGAGGAATGTTTGCATTTAAGCGTTGTGTGTTGGGTCCTCCAATCGCCAACCGGTTCCGGCAAATCCGAAAACCAGCTTTCATGAGCGTCCAAAATCGACACATAAGGGTTTAAATCTTCATCTGGAAAAAAAATATCGGACCAATTTTTCGCAAAAAGGTTATCAGATTGGGAGTCCCGGCCATTCATTGAACCATCATAGGGGTGATGTGGGCTGTCAGCCTAGAGTGTGTTGGAAGCCTAAAGAATTGGAGCCGACATAAAAAGAACAGGGGCATAAAACCCCTGTTCTGATCTGCCCAGATGATCAAGTCAGCTTGGCTTGTCGAGCGTCCTGAGCACTCTTGACCAAACTTGCAAAGGTCTCAGGTTGACATGCGGCCAAATCAGCCAAAATTTTGCGATCGAGCGCAATACCTGCGAGCTTGAGACCCGAGATAAAGTTCGAGTAGTTCATGCCGTGCATGCGAACACCTGCGTTGATCCGCTGGATCCACAGCCTGCGGAAATCCCGCTTCTTGTTGCGACGGTCGCGGTATTCGTACGTTGCCGCATTGAGCAACGTTTGAAATGCATTTTTATAGAGCTTGGACCTTGAACCTCTGAACCCTTTGGCTCGTTTCAGGGTCTTTTTGTGACGACGACGGCGGACAAAACCGGTCTTTGCGCGAGGCATCTTATTTCACCCCCATGAGTTTCATGCGTTTCCATTCGCTTTTGGCAACAACAAAACCCATGCCCTTTTTCCGAATGTCTTCTCCGCTTTTTCCTGTGTTCTGGTGACGTTTTCCACTGCGAAATGCCATCACCTTTCCGGTCGCCGTAATTTTGATGCGACGACTTGCCGCTTTTTTCGTTTTCTGCTTGGGCATTTTGTCTCCTCCAAAGGTCAGGCTCTTTTGGGCCCACCTGAGCGCTGAGGTCACAGATGTGTTTTACCCCAACACCACTTCAAGCCTGTAGATTCTAGCGGCTTTGGCCTTCCTTGTCAAAAAATCAGAACAGCGCACGCCCCAGGATTTTTTGAATGACCCGAAGAACCTGCTCTCTGAGACGGTACTGCCTCAGGTAGGGCGTATCTTGCGAGAGTCGACTGGGCGATACAGTGGCATCTAGACCCAAAGCCTTTGCAACAGACAAGGCCCTGGGTGCATGTATTTCATCTGTCACCAGTGTGACCGGGGTTCCTGGACGCAGCAATACTTGGGCGTTTTCCAGATTTTCAACCGTACTGTGGCTGTTTCTCTCTGCAACCACCTTCGCTTCTGGAATGCCACGGCCAATCAAATAAAGCTGTCCAACACGGCCCTCACTCCATCGATCCCCGGGAGCAACGCCACCGGAAACAATGATCGTACGGACACCTCCACTTTGGTAGAGGGCGAGTGCATGGTCGAGCCTTGCCTTAAACAGGGGCGATGGACGTCCATTGTACTGGGCCGCACCCAGAACAATCAGTGTGGGTGCGGGATGGACCGCCGTCTCAACGGGTCTCAGAACACCTGCAATCCAAACCGAGAGCAAAACGATGGATAACGCGAACGCCAGAACAAACCCAAATCGACCTCTCATGGGATTTGCATTCGCAGATCGGGTTTTACTTCTTAAACGCGCCAATCAGAGAACCATGAAGCAGCGCAAACGGATTTTCATCCAGTGTTTTGTTGTCATTCCACGTTGTGCTGATGCAATAGGTGTCGTTTTCTTTGGAGACGACTTGTGTGGTCAAATTCAGCACGCCGGGCTCGCTTCCACCTTTGTAGGAAACCCGTTTCCAGTCACTGGCACTCGCCACCCCTGGATTGATCGACATGAGGGGCAGATCGGCCACATCGGACATCAGGGAACAGAGCTCTTGTGTGCTGAAAAACCACTCTGGTTCGATCTGTACAGTGCCATCCAAAATATCCTCAACCTTGGGCAAAGGCCTTCCCTTGAGCTGATCAAGAAGTGCATATTTTTCCGGAAGTGTCGCTCCGAGGTATTTCTTCAGGGGTTCCTTGTCCTTTGAGAATTTGAGGAGGAAAAGTTCTTGGGTGGTCAGAAACGGCTTGTGGCGGCTGTCCAATGTGGCTTCGATGGTTTTGCGTCCCAGGGTTTTGATCAAGACATCGGTTGCGGTGTTGTCGCTGACGGAAATCATGAGCGACGCCAGGGTTTCAATGGTCAAGTTTGAACCATCAGGCCACGTTTGCAGCGTTCCACTGGGCAGGCTCTTGTCGCCCTCTTCGAGCACGACCACATCTTTCCAAGAACGTTTGCCCGCCTGAATCTGACCTTTGAGCGTTTTGAGCACAGCCAACTTGAACGCAGAGCCTACAGCCAGCGGCTTATCCGCATTCATTTCCAAAATGGGTTTTCCATTTTTGGACACAAAGACACTGACCGTTCCAGAGAGCGCTTTGAAGCCTTGAAGCGCTTCTTGCATATCTTGGCTTTTCATTTGAGGGCTCTTGATCAGGAAACCGGCAACCTGTCCCTGCGCGTTGAGTGCAAACTGAACAGGCAAAAATGCCTTTTCGAGCTCCACAGTGTAGTTGTACTCAGATTCTTGTTTGAGGCTTTTGTAGGCACCAAAACTGCCTGAAATTTGTTTGAGCAGTGTTTCCACCTGGCCAGTCGAAGCTTTGGCCAAAAATTCTTTGGAAAACCATTTTTCTTCAAGTTTCGGTGACTTAAAGATGGTTTCCAAAAGTGTCGAGGGCACTACCGACATTTGTGCGCCCACACCGCCACCCAGAGCCAACATTCCTGCCATCCACCATTTGTGCATATTTCTCCTCAACCAAATCTTATGCTACTTAAAAAACCCAAAAAGTGCGTTGTATAAAGGGGTAAGCTTAGATTCCTCTAAAACCCGGTCATCGTTCCACGTTACACTGACACAGTAGATATCACCCGTGGTTTTGGATTTGAGTTGTGTCGTGAGATTGAGAATGCCAATCTCACTTCCACCCTTGTAGGCAACATGTGCCCAGTTTTGCGGATCAGCCACCCCTGGATTGATCGACATTAAGGGAAGATCCGCCACGCTGGACATCAAAGAGCAGAGTTTTTCGGTTGAAATCATCCAATCGGTTTCTGTTTGGGCTTTTTGGTCAGCGAAATCTTTGATATTGAGTGGCCGAGCAGTCAGATTCTTGAGGATTGCATATTTCTCAGTGGCAGTTGCTAATTGATAGCGCGCCAAGAGATCCGCATTTTTTGGGTTTTTGAGTGTAAACAGCTCTCGCGTTGTCATCAGAGGTTTACTTTCTTGCAAACTCGGATCTTTTTCTATATTTTCTCGACCGAGAACCCGAATGAGGGTGTCTGTTGCGGTGTTGTCGCTGATGGAAATCATGAGTGACGCCAGTGTTTCGACGGTCAAACGAGAGCCGTTTGGCCAGTCTTGAAGCATGCCACTGGGCAAGCTTTTGTCATTTGCTTCAAGCACAACGGTTTTATCCCAAGACAGTTTTCCAGCTTGTATTTGCGTGTTGAGGGCTTTGAGCACAGCCAACTTGAACGCAGAGCCGACAGCCAGCGGTTTATCCGCATTCATTTCCAAAATGGGTTTTCCATTTTTGGATACAAAGACACTGACCGTTCCAGAGAGCGCTTTGAAGCCTTCAAGCGCTTCTTGCAGATTTTGGCTTTTCATTTGCGGATTCTTGAACAGAAAACCAGAAACTTGTCCCTGCGCGTTGAGCCGAAACTGAACAGGCAAAAATGCCTTTTCGAGTTCCACAGTGTAGTTGTACTCAGATTCTTGCTTGAGGCTTTTGTAGGCACCAAAATCAACCTTGAGTTGGTCAATGTAGGCTTGGATTTGTGCAGGCGTGGCTCCAGTACCTTTTAAAAATTCTTTGGAAAACCATTTTTCTTCGAGTTTGGGTGACTTAAAGATGGTTTCCAACAGTGTCGAGGGCACTACCGACATTTGTGCGCCCACACCGCCACCCAGAGCCAACATTCCTGCCATCCACCATTTGTGCATATCTCTCCTCAGTTGACGAGTCCAACATTAAATTCGAGTCGGTTGTTGTGGTAGTCCAGTTGCAATGCCGACCCATCCGGTACACGTGCGGACAAAATCATGCGTGCAAGTGGATTTTCCACTTCCCGTGCAATCACACGTTTGAGTGGTCGTGCACCATAAACTGCATCATAGCCGGTTTTGGCCAAATGCTGCCGAGCAGTATCAGAAACATGAAGTGTCACACGGCGATCTTGCAGACGTTCACGCAATCCCTGCAATTGAATATCCACGATGTGTTCCAGGTTCTCCTGGGTGAGGGCATCAAAGACAATCATGTCGTCGAGACGGTTGAGAAACTCCGGGCGAAAATGATTGGCCAGCAAAGACAAAACCTCTTGTTGCACGAATTCTGAGCTGCGTCCCTGTGACATGGCTTCCAAAATGACGTGTGAACCGATGTTGCTCGTCAAGATCACAACTGTGTTGTGAAAGTAAACCACACGACCCTGTCCGTCGGTGAGACGGCCGTCATCGAGAAGTTGCAGCAGCGTGTTAAAGACATCTGGGTGCGCTTTCTCGATTTCATCAAAGAGTAGAACGCTGTATGGGCGCCTGCGCACAGCTTCGGTCAGTTGGCCGCCTTCCTCGTAACCCACATAACCTGGAGGTGCCCCAATAAGTCGGGCCACACTGTGTTTCTCCATATATTCGGACATGTCGAGACGGATGAGCGCGTCTTCGGTGTTGAAGAGGAATTCAGCCAAGGCTTTGGCCAACTCGGTCTTCCCGACACCGGTGGGTCCCAAAAAGAGAAACGATCCAATCGGGCGCTTGGGATCTTTGAGTCCTGCCCGGGCCCGGCGAATGGCATCAGCCGTCGAAGCAATGGCGCGGTGTTGTCCGATCACGCGTTTGTGAAGCTCTTCTTCCAAATACAGCAATTTGTCACGTTCACCCTGAACCAGTTTGTCCAGTGGAATGCCTGTCCAGCGTGATACAACGGCCGCAATGTCCTCGTCGGTGACCTTTTGGTGTGCAAACTCGGCGCGTCCCAATTTGATTTCCAGTTCGCTTACTTCTTTTTCAAGCTGTGGTAAGCGTCCATACTTGAGTTCGGAGGCTTTGGCCAAATCGTAGTCCCGCTCGGCCTGCTCAATTTGGATGCGAATGGAGTCGAGTTCTGCACGCTTGGTTTTCAAGACACCCAGATCTTGATGTTCAGCCTCCCACCGACTGCGCAACTCACCCAGTTCACTTTCCAATGTTCTCAGCTCTGTGTCGAGATCAAAGAGACGGCTTGCACTGTCCTCGTCTTTTTCATGCTTGAGGGCCTCGCGCTCAATTTCCAGCTGGAGTTTTCTGCGCTCCAGTGAGTCGATGTTCTCCGGGCTGGATTCGAGTGCCATGCGCAATCGCGCTGCCGCTTCATCGATCAGGTCAATGGCTTTATCCGGAAGTTGGCGGTCTGTGATGTATCGCTGGGACAATGTTGCTGCCGCCACGAGCGCAGGATCGGTGATCTCCACATTGTGGTGCAATTGGTACCGCTCTTTGATGCCACGCAAAATGCTGACGGTGTCTTCGACGCTGGGCTCGTTCACAAAAACAGGTTGGAAACGGCGTTCAAGTGCAGCATCTTTTTCAATTTCTCTGTATTCTTTGAGGGTTGTCGCGCCAATCAAGTGGAGCTCACCACGGGCCAGAGCCGGTTTGAGCATGTTTCCAGCATCTGGCGAACCCTCGGTTTTTCCTGCGCCCACAATGGTGTGAAGTTCATCGACAAACAAGATGATTTCCCCAGCAGATTCGGTCACCTCTTCGATCACGGCCTTGAGGCGTTCTTCAAATTCGCCACGAAACTTGGCACCGGCGAGCAGGCTGGCCATTTGCAGTGAAACAATGCGTTTGTTTTTAAGGCCTTCTGGGACGTCCCCTTTTACAATACGGCTGGCCAGGCCTTCCGCAATGGCGGTTTTGCCAACGCCGGGCTCTCCAATGACAACGGGATTGTTTTTCGTGCGGCGCAGCAAAATCTGCATCACGCGGCGGATTTCCTCGTCGCGGCCAATCACAGGATCCAGTTTGCCTTCCCGGGCAGCCTGGGTCAGATCAAATCCGTACCGACCCAAGGCTTCAAAGGTCTGTTCTGCAGCTTGTGAGTTCACGGTTTTACCTCCTCGAATATCCAACATGGCCCGCTTGAATGCCGCGGCTTCAGAGCGAACCTTGGAACTTTGCTCCAACATGGCCAAAAACAAGGTATCAATGGCGACAAATGCATCTCCCCACCCTTTGGCCAACGTTTCCGCTTGCGTGAAACCGCGCTGCGTTTCGTTGGACAAATACAGAGACTGGGTTTCTCCCATCACGCGGGGCAACGCATCGATTTCAGCAGCCAAAATCTTTTCCAAGCGCTGCGCATCCAAACCTGCCCGTTCCAACACCCGGCGGATGACATCGGAACCGAGTGCAGTGATCAATATATGCGCTGGAAACCATTGGTTGTGCTGGCGTTTCTGCGCCAACTGCTGTGCCTTTTGGAGAATATCTAACGCACTCTCGGTAAAACGCTGAGGATCCAAGGGCAACCTCCTTAAGTATATAAAATAATAAAATCTTAGCGAATTATTGTCAAGTTTTATGAGAATTTTGAAGATATGGCTAAAAAATGGGCCTTTTGAAAGGCCGCTGAGCGATTGGCAATCTTGAGAGCCTAAAAATATACGTGTTCTAATCAATTTCCCGAACGATATTTCTAAATATTATAAAATTAAGGGATGTATGAAACACACCTTCTATCCTGTCATCTTGGTCCAACGATGGCACGCAGTTCAGCCTGACCGATGATCAAAAACCAGAGGAACTTGCAGTATGTAAACTTTTAAAGAAACACCAAAAAGAATCCCTCGCATTTGGGTCTTTTTGATGACGGGCATGTTGCATGGCTCACCGAATTCGGATGTTACAGGCTGATTCCCAGATTCATCCGAACAATTCCATCGACAGGAAAATTTGGACGACTTAGATTGTATCTCGTCTCAAACTCGACTTGCGTAAAAAAAGGTAAGGGTTCAAAGAAGGACCTCCCTCCAATAACGAACCCAACAGTCATCCCACCGGATTGGTATTGCCCAGCGGCATTTGTCCACTGGCTGTATCCCATATTTGCCCCAATGGAAGGACGGGATTTTCCCGAAAATAAAGTGTCCATTGGTGGCGCTTCCCAGAACAATTGACCGGCAATGTGATTTTCGTAGACCTCTTTTTGGTTTACAATGCCACTGAGAACCGAAAATGAACGCTCTAAAAGGAATTCCCCAACGAGATGGCCTTGTTCAGTATCGGGTCCCAATGGAACCATGATCGAAAGGTTGCCACCGAAACCCAATGTCACAGGCATGGTAAACCCACCGCTGATCCCAATTTGCGAACCAGGATTGCGTTCTTGTGCCAAACCGACACCTGAAATTGCAAACGCCAAACAAGTCCCCAACAACGGAAAACCGAATTTCATACATGCCCCTTGAGCCATTGCACAACCGTTTCAATGACTTCATCTTTTTCGAGCTCGTTGAAAAGCTCGTGCCGAGCGCCTTCCCATGCCTTTAGGGTCTTGTCCGAACTGCCTGAACGCTCAAAAAAATCACGTGTTGGACCTGGATGGACCAGTTTATCGGCGGTTCCGTACTGGATGAGAAGGGGCAGTGTGATGCTGCGTCCACGGGTCTGAAAGAATTCGCCTGCCTTGAGCAACTCGTAGCCGTATCGGGCACGCACCTTTCCCGTGTAACACAACGGATCTCGGTCAAATGCCTCCTGAACCGATGGATCCCGACTGAGCACACTCTCTTTTTGTCGATTCGCAGATGTGATGGGCAACAGTGGAAACAAGCGGGCGACCCACGCGGCATTGGCCTTTAAGGCTGGCGAGACATCACTGCCAATATCCAGCGCTGGACTCATTAGAACGGCACCTGAGACAATGGATTGATGGTTCCACAAAAAATGCAGACTGATCAAGCCACCCAGAGAGTGCGCGACCAAAAACAGCGGCTGTTCGGGGTCTTTTTCTTTGATGATTCCGACCATCTGCTTGAGATCTTCGACAAAATACCCAAAGTGCTCAACATCACCTTTGATTCCGTCGCTCTCGCCGTGGCCACGGTGATCAAAACTGTAGACTTGAAAGCCCGCGTTGACCAATGCCTGCACGACGTGACGGTAGCGACCTCGGTGCTCTGCACTTCCGTGGACGATCAGCACATTCGCATGGAATGGCTCCGCTTGATCCACCTGATACGCGATCCGAAAGTCTCGTTCCCCTCTAAAATAGGACGGTTGCATATATCCAGATTATAGAGGTGAAAGGAAACACTATAGTAGGTGTATCAGGTTCGACGCATTACCGGATATGGATGACGGCCTTCCACACGCTGGGGCTTTCCTGTAATCTGAATCAAGTTGGGGGGAATTTTGAAAATCGCTTTTTTAAGTGATGTTCATGGAAACATTCATGCGCTGCGCGCCGTCTGGCGCTGGCTTCAGGAGCGCCAAATCCACCGTGTCATTTGTCTCGGAGATTTGGTCGGTTACGGTGCGAATCCGAGTGAAAGCATCGATTTTATCGATGAACACCGCGTTCACTGCACAATGGGCTCAAGCGATGCCCGTGTGGCCTACGGCCTGGGTGAAAAGTTCGAAAAGCGTGAAGGTTTGTCTGAGGAAACATTGGAGTGGACCAAAACCGTCTTGACACCCGAACAGAAAGAATACCTGAAGGCGCTTCCCACCAGTGGTCGAATCGAGACGCCCAAAGGCAGGTTGCGTTACTGTCACGGCAGCCCACGTGACCCAGACGACCGTTTGGATCTCCATGGACCTTCCAATGAACTCAATGAGCTCCTGGCCTCGCTCCACTGTGAGGTGCTGGTCTGCGGTGGAACACACATTCCCTACGTCCGCCGATTGATGCGTGGCGTGATTGTGGATCCCGGCTCAGTCGGTCTTTCGCTCAACGGAGAACCTGGTGCAGATGCAGCTGTCATCGAAATCTTGGAACGTGAAATCAAAGTAGAACTCGCAAAAATTCCATACGATACCCAAGCTGCTGCAGCAGACATCGAACACTGGAAACTCCCTGCTGCTATTGCTGGAGCGATAAAATCGGGACGAATGGGGTAGTTCACGTTCCACTAATCGGCCCAGCCTAGTCTTGGCTTATGCCCATAACTTTGATCTCGCTGCTGAGTGTTGCTGGGGTGACCTCGCCTGTTGCAAGCCGTTTTCCAGAAGCTGAAACACAACTCAAGCAAATCTATGCGCTTGTCAAAGAGCGATATGTGTATCCCAAGCACCTCTATCCTGAACGAGATCCAGCGATCAAAATGACACTCAATGAAGAGGACATCTGGCGAATCGGAAATTGGGATGATGTCAGGGATTTTTATCTCTCAGAAGTCAAAAAAGCAAAAACGCAAGCCGACGCAGACGCTGCACTCAAAGGCATGGTCAGTTGGCTTCGAGACGATCACAGTCAGTACATTGACAAGGTGCGTGCACAGGAAATCACAAGACAGTACGGCCGCACATTGCCTTGTTTGCCCGCACCGACACTCCAGGCCAACTTATTTTCACCGAGATCTTTGGAAGCACGAATGGACGGCAAGGTTGGCATTGTCGTCTTGCCCGATATTGTTGGATTTGACCGAACACTCGCCATGCGCGAAACCCTTTTAAAACTCAAAAACCAAGGAGCAAAAGCCTTTGTGATTGATGTCAGAGGCAATCCCGGTGGCCAATTGGTGGACATGACAGGCTTGGCCGGACTTTTTCAAAAGGGTGTTTTGTGGCGCCTCAAAATACGTGGCTGGCTCTTCCCTCTCCCAATACCTGCCATTGGACCCGCCGATTTCAAAGAACCTCTGGCCATTGTCATCGATCACGATGTCAATAGCGCTGCAGAAGGCTTTTCCGGTGGGTTACAAACCGTTGGTCGCGCCAAAATCTTCGGAGAAACAAGTGCTGGAAATGTGGAAGCCGTTTATCCATACTGCCTGAAAAACGACAGCATGGTCATGCTTGCCAGTGGCCAGCTGTCACCCTGGACAGGTCCCGGTTGGGAGGGTAAAGGCGTTGTTCCAGATGGCATCGGTGGCATCAATGAAGCCATTGTCTGGGCAAAAAGTCAAATTCGCTAATTGGTGCGACAATATTTCGGGTAATGGTTTTTCAGGGTTCCACGTGAAATTTTACCCCAACCGAGATTCAAGCCCAAGGTTTGAACGAGCGTCCAGCCATCGGTCTGGGAAATGTCCAAGGTCTCCCCTCTCAGGTAGGCGGCAAGTTCTGGGCCTTCCAGCTGGATTTTCGGAACGGGCCATTCAATATCCAAGTGAGAAAGACCATGCGCAGGCTCCAAACGTCCCGGTTTGCAGTTTGCCAAGGCCGGACCGACACGCAAAACCTTTAGTCCGTCCAATGAAGGAAGGCCTGTTGGCACAGGCTGTATTTGCCCTTTGAATGCCACAAGCCCTTCGTCAGGGAGGTTCATTTCGCGGGCAAAAACCTTCCACAACTTTTGTGTAGAAGCATCTAAAGGTACTGAACGATATTGCGGAGTAATATCGGACAAATCTCCATCATATTTCTGAAGCAAAGCAACATAATGCCCTTCTCCACGAACCTCATGGGGCATCAAACGAATACCCGGCCCCTCTTTTGAGTCTTTTGAGGAAAGTCCAGGCCAAACGATGTCCAAGGACCGAAAATCAGGGTGACTCTTGAGAAAAGCCAACACCACATCTTCGTTCTCTTCTTTGGAAAAGGTGCACGTGCTGTACGCCATAATTCCACCTGGCTTGAGCAATATCGCGGCATCTCTCAAAATATCCATCTGACGTTCAGCACAATACTTTGGCAAATCTGGATTCCAAGCAGCAATGGCCTTGGGATCTTTGCGAAACATGCCCTCACCTGAACACGGCGCGTCGACCAAAATACGATCAAACACGCCCGGCCAAGCCTGTGCTAACCGCTGGGACGTCTCCTGCAACACAACGCCCGGAAATCCCAAACGCTCAAGGTTTTCCACAACAGCGTGGGCACGATCGGAAACCCGTTCATTGCACACCAACAGACCGTTCCCGCCCATGAGTTGTGCCAAGTGGCTGGCTTTTCCACCTGGAGCAGCACACAAATCCAGCACTTTGAGATTGGAAAAACTGTCGATTGGTACGCAACCGAGCAGTATTTCAGCGACAGCCATGGCACTTGCCTCTTGCATGTAGTAAGCACCCGCGGCATGCAAAGGATGGGAACCGGCCCTGACCGTGTGTGAGACATAAAAACCCGCTGAGCACCAAGGCACAGGTTCGAGTGGGGCCAAATCCTTCAATCTTGAGACGTCGGATACCTTGTTTGGATTGACACGAAGGGCTTGGGTGCGACTTTCTTGCATAGATGCCAGAAAGTCTGGAAACTCAGAATCCAAAAGGCGTTCCATACGCTTAACAAAATCAGTGGGAAAATGAACCATCAAGATTCTACTTTATAAAACTGTTTTTGAATCCGAGTACCCATAGAAACGCAGTATACAACGCAACCAAAACACACAGGAAGAAATTTCCATCCGTTGATAGTCTTCTAACATCTGCATATGCTGATAACTGACTGCATGATGTAAAAATGCCAATGGCTGAGCAAGTTGCCAAGTGTTTTCCAGAATATCTTGAGAAGCAAAATCAGACCAACATTCCAGATAAGCCTTTAGGAGAGTCTCTTGATCAGATTCATAGTTGGCCAACAAAGGTGCCAAGTCAAAAAAGGGGTGTGAAATACAGGCATCCGTCCAGTCAAAGAACACCAGATCCTTGTCTCTTTTAGCCATGTTCCATTGGTGCAGATCTCCATGTACCAACGTATGAGGAATGGGACATTCCATCAGTTGATCACAAGCCTCTTCAACACGCTCAGTTAGAGCCCTGAGCGTGTTGAGCTCCTCTAAACTCAGACCTCGAAGAGCAAAGTCATCTGCCATCAAAGGTCGGATTTGCGATTTCAAACAGCTGAGTGAGCGATCCAGACAACCGGCAACCTTTAACTTATCCAAAGAGAGAAGGCTTTTTTGTTGCAAATAGGCAAAAGTCTTCAAAAAAGGCTTCAATTCATCGACCGAGACTTCTCCTAAAAGATCGAGCTGTGATGTAACCATCCAGCGCTGTTGGGATTCGATCAAAATCACTTCGGGGATGCACTCTGGACATAAAGCAGCTAAAGCTCGAGTCACCAAAGGCTCATTTCCAAATAGAGGGATGTCGGCTGCAACTTTGAAATAAAGTTTTGTCAACTGAGCTTGGATTTCTAGGACGCTCGATAAACTCCAATTCTTGATCAATTTGGTCTTTTGAGGAACACATCCATGCTCAGACAACTGATCTTCAATCCACTTGCAAACCTCCAAAATCCACCCCGGCTTTGCCCAGGGAACTCTCGCTGTAGGTAATACAAGTCCTTCAAGCTCATCAAAGCACTGATTGAGCGTTTCCAATAGTTCAGGAGGAGAGATACTGGGTAAGCCCGATCTTGGTACCCAGTCACCCTGTGTTGGAAACACCTCACTGGCCATCACATAAGCGATTACAGCCGTCTTTTGGATAGTATCCTCCTTGGAAAAAGGGCAATAGAGAATATGAGGACTGAAGCCTAAGAGTGCCTCCATAGCAGGTAAAACGTCGCTTACCTCAGGAAACCACACATGCTCAGACAAAACCACATCAGGCAAAGCCCCATCTAAGGTCCAAACCTTGGGTTGAGTGGGATGTATCAAGATAAGATAAATTTGGGTTTTCCAGTCAATAGACATAAAGCCAAGTTTAAAGACCGGCGAATGGACCTACATCCGCCAAAAGTTCTATACAGCAAGTTCCTTAAATATCAGGAATTTTGGAAGCAACCGAAGTAAATCCAGATGACATTTTTTATTTGCCAAATATCCAAAAAATGAAAGAACTTGCTGTAGGATCACCACAGTTCATTTTGGATCGCCATCGAATCTCGGTTATAGTTCACCCCATAACCGAAAGCGATCAAATAGGTGCCCAATCATTTTTTCAAGACAGGAATTTAGGATTGAGCAGTAAGAAGGCCACCAACAGGGTTACAACTCCTTCAAGGATCACAGATCGCCACTGCCCACTCAAAATAGAGGTCAACAGACGCGAAATGAACCGTACCAACAGTAAAACAACAATCACCCAAGAAGGCGCTTTTCCCAAGCCCAACACAGGCATCAGCAAAACCCCGGCCAAAACCAGCAGCAAAAGAAGGCTGAGTCTGGGTCCCCAAAGTTGCATATCAATCGAACAAAACGGAAATGGATTGACCCAAATGGATTCGCTCAATAGCGTCAGCAAAGAGCGGCGCCACACTCAAAACCTTGAGTTTGTCTGTTTGTTCGCGTTTCCAATCCGGGACATCGACGGTATTGGTCGACACCACTTCCGCAACATCCAAGGCCTGAATGCGCTCCAACGCAGGTCCAACATACACACCATGCGTGCAAGCCACATGGATTTCTTTGGCTCCAGCTTGTTTTGCAGCACCCACCGCTTCGACAATGGATCCACCCGTGCTGATTTCATCATCGACAATAAAGACAGCTTTTCCCCGGACATCCCCAACAAGACTGCGAACCTCGACGTGCGTGTCCGATACCCTGCGTTTGTCGATGAATGCCAATTGAGAGCCCAACCTGCGTGCCAACGCAGACGCACGCTTCATGTCGCCCGCGTCAGGAGCCAAAACGACACCCGACTCAACGTCGTCTACCGTCGCCTTGAGGTGATTCGCAAGGGTCACTTCTGAAGACAAATGATCGACTGGGATTTTAAAGAAACCGTGTACCTGTGGGCTGTGCAATGTCATGGTGAGGACACGATCAGCACCGGCAGTCTGCAAGAGATCTGCAACCAGACGACCCGCAATGGGAATCCTCGGAGAATCCTTTTTGTCGCTTCGTGCATAGGAGTAGTATGGAATCACCGCGGTCACACGCCCCGCAGAAGATGTCTTTGCTGCGTCAATCAGCAGCAACAGTTCCATAAGGTTGTCGGAAGTCGGGCTCGACAGAGACTGCACAATGTACACGTCGCCTTCTCTGAGAGACTCGAGATACCGCACCATGATGTTGTCGTTGGAAAATTTCTGAACTTCGCTTTTCCCTAGGGGAATCCCCAAATGGTTGCAAATTTCCTGGGCGAGTTTGATGTTGCTCTGACCCGAGAACACTTTTAGGGGATGGGTATCTGGTTGACTCAAAAGAAAAACCTCCGCAGAATCTTGCCCTACTACAATAGCGAATTTCCGGGCCAGGGTCGGTTTGTTTACACCGCGTTGGCTTACTCCCCTTTGATCGCTTTACCCAAACGCTCAAAAAATCCAGGTTGATGCTGCGAAGATGTGCTGTCGCCCATGGCTTTGGCGTACGCTTCCAAATGCTCTCTGGCTTCCTTAGAAAGCTGTTTGGCACTTGGCACTTCTATTTTAAAGGTCACAATGAGATCGCCAGTTCCATGGGATTGCAACCTGGGCATGCCCTGACCCCTGAAACGGATGTGATCACCGTGTTGCGTCCCCGATTTGATTTCAACCTCTTTGGTGCCGTCCAACAGATGGACCTGTGTCTGGCCACCCAAAATAGCCTGTGGAACGGTGATTTTTGCATAAAAATGCAAATCGTCTCCGTCGCGCACCAGATGTGGGTGTTTTTTAAGACCAATATGAACATACAAATCACCCGATCCGCCCGGCCCGGTGTTTCCCTGCTGAGGAACGCGAATTCGGTAGCCCTCATCAATGCCCTTGGGGAGCTTGACCGCAACCTTGTCGCTGCTGAGGATCCGACCGCGTCCTTTGCATTTTGTGCAAGGATCGACCACGAGTTGCCCCTCACCTTTACAGGTCGAACAGGCCTGCTCGGTCACGAAATTGCCCAAAATGGTGCGCTGCTGATACTGCAACCGACCTTTTCCATTACATGTGCTGCACGTCACTGGCGGCTTCCCACCTGGCTCACTTCTGGATCCCTGGCACTGGCTGCATGTGACCAATCGGTCCACTTCAACTTCGATCTCGGCCCCGTCTTTGGCCTGCTCAAGGGTGATTTCGGCCTCGACCTGAAGGTCTTCCCCTTTGGCTTTGGCCTGGCCTCCGCCCCTGCGTCCAAACCCCGCGCCCCCAAAGAGCTGTTCAAAGAGGTCAAAGGGATCGACACCACTTGCCCCTCCAAAATCCGGACCGCCACCTCCACCGATGCCTGGATCTGACCCAAAACGGTCGTAGTGGGCACGCTTTTCAGCGTCACTCAGTACAGCGTATGCATTGTTGATTGCGGCGAATTTTTCTTCTGCACCCGGCTCTTTGTTGCGGTCTGGGTGGTATTTGAGGGCAAGCTTTCGGTAGGCCGATTTGATGTCTTCTGGAGAAGCATTCCGTGAAACGCCGAGAAGTTCGTAGTAGTCCTGCATGGTCTTTGGCAAACACTCCGGAGGGGATTTCTGGACATTGATCTTGCAGCGCCCAGTATACAAATTTTATAGTACCACACTCAACTCATATGAGCCTTTGAGGTGGCGAAAGATTGTCGTTTCGGATGTGTAGCCGAATACCCAAGTTTTGCGTACCCGAAAGGTCACCACAAAGGTCTGACTTTAGGGAAAAGCCTGCGCGTAGGCTTTGGAGGCCAAAACCATGGAAGATTTTATGTTTGAACCGATCGATATTGACCTGAGAATCGAGGTTGTGGAGCAATTTGGACACGGATTACGTACGGTTTCTCTTTGGCATCGTAGACCAAAAGAGAAAAAACCAAAGGAAGGATCCGCCTTTGGTTTTTTGCAAATGCACTTGTTTTACAAGTCGTCAGCCGTTGTGCGGTCCAATGTGCAATTGGAATAGACGGCAATATTATTCGAACTGTAGACCACGCCCGTTGGGGAATCCTGATCGGAGGTGGCTACCACACCCGCATGAAAACCTTGTCCAACACGGTCAGTCTCACGCACCCGAACCTCTTTGATTTTTGTCTTCAAATTGGGTGTCACAACAATGCCCTGTGAGGACACTGTGGAGGTCGGTAAAAACTGCCCAAGTGACGCATTGGCTTCAAAGATCACACGAATGTTGTTACGGCTGTCTTGGGTAAACTCGGCCCTCGAGCGTTGAAATGTCGCCTTGAAAAGGTTGTCATAGGTGGGATCGGTCAGCCCCTCAAGCCCGATGTCAATCGTTTTTAAGTATCCGCTCGCACTGAACGTAGCCCGTACGTGGGTCACTGCATCCCGACCTCCGAGTTTGTCACAACCCACATAGGTGTTTGTTCCAGCAATCCGATAATCCGTTGCGAGAACCGATGCGCCGATGGTCAGTCGTCCATCGCCCGATATGCCCACACACGCCGTTAAAGACACCATTAAACCCATACCCCATATCCATTTGTGCATTTTGTACCTCCTTTCAAATCATTGTGCATAACCCTGAAGCCACGCTGATCGATGCCTCACTCAACTGTCGTCTGCGTCTGTAGCGTCGGCAATGCGTTTTCCGGCCAACCACTCCAGGCCCGCCCACATCAGTTCGTCGAGATCGCCTTCCAGAATATTGTCGGGATCAAAGCGCATCAGTCCTGAACGGTGGTCCTTGATGTACTGCTTATCCAAAACATAGGAGCGAATTTGGCTCCCCCACTCAATTTTTTTCTGTTCACCGCGAGCTTTTACTGCTTCTTCTTCCCGCTTTTTGCGCTCAATATCATAGAGGCGCTGCTTTAAGACCTGAAACGCCATTTCGCGGTTTTTGATCTGTGAACGGGTGACTTGGATGGCCACAATGAGCCCGGTTGGCAAGTGGGTCACACGCACAGCAGAATCCGTCGTATTGACGCCCTGCCCACCTGCGCCTTGCGAACGGTAAACATCGACCCGAACGTCAGAATCTGGAATATCGATGTCAATCTCTTCTTCTGGCACTTCCGGGACAACATCGATGCTCGCAAAACTCGTGTGGCGTCTTGAGTTGTTGTCGAATGGAGAAACACGCACCAGACGGTGAATACCGTGCTCGGGCGACATCATTCCAAAGGCACGCTCACCCCGAATGATGAACTCGGCATTGGCAATCCCGGCTTGGGGACCCGGCTGAATATCGAGCAACTCAAATTTAAAGCCATTGCGCTCAGCCCAGCGTTCATACATCCGCAAAAGCATCGCTGCCCAATCTTGGGATTCGGTTCCACCCGCACCACTCTTGATTTGGACAATCGCTGGAGCTTCCGCGTGCGTCATCGTGAATAACGTTTCTTTGTACAGCGCTTCAACTTGGGTTTCCAAAGATGCCTTCTCAGACATCAATTCCTCTTTTTCCTCATTGGAAGCAATCTCGAGCATTTCGCTCAAGCCCACAGCGTCCGACCAGAGTCGATCAAACGTCTCGACAATGCGCCGCACGCCCGAAGCTTCTTGGGTCACTTTCCGCGCCCTCTCGGGCTCGTTCCAAAGGTCTGGACTGGAAAGTTCAAAATCCAGTTCCCTCAAACGGCGCGTCTTGGCCGTGATGTCAAAGATACTCCCGAAGGGACGCCAATTTTTCCAGTAGCTCTTCCATAAAAACCTCCTGAGCACGATGGCGAAAGCAGTATACCGTACGGCCCCTGTGGTGTCATCCCAGACTAGTTGACAAAACATACCATTATAACTAACATAGTATCAAACTTCAGAGCGATGAAGCCGAAGCGGATCTCCGCTTCAAGGAGGATTATTGTGAGTATGTTGTTTATCAAAGGTACACCCAAGAGCACCGAAGATTCGTTTTCTCTCAAGCTTGCCGAGCAATTTTTGAGCACCTACAAGGAAAAAAATCCTGGATCGACCGTAGAAATGCTCGATCTGTACAGCGAAGACATTCCTTTGCTTGACGCAGATGTGCTCTCGGCTTGGGGCAAATTTCAAACCGGCAAAGCGGGCGAACTCACACCCACAGAAACCCAAAAAATAACCAGACTCAACGTTTTGCAAGATCAGTTTCTGCGTGCACAACACATTGTTTTGGCTGCGCCTGTTTGGAATTTCGGTTACCCGCCTTTGGTCAAAGCCTACATTGACGCCGCTGTGGTTGTGGCAGGCAAAACCTTCAGTTTTGGAGAGGGCGGCTCGGTTGGTCTTCTCAAAGGACAAGGCAAGAAATTTATTGTCTTGGAAGCGGCAGGGGGCATTTACACGGGAACGCCCATGGAGCAGTTTACTGTATGGCGACAGCACCTGAAAGGGGTTCTCGGGTTCATTGGCATCGATGATGTGACGTTCATAGCAGCCGAAGGCGTGAACGCTGATCCTTCAGCTGCCCAAAAGATCCTCAACGAAACCATAGAAAAAGCCCAGTCGGTCGCCCAAAGCCTGTAAGTTCACCACCCCAAGGAGGTTTCGCATGTCCAAAGTCACGGTTGTCTACCATTCGGCATACGGTCACATGTACGCGCTCGCACAGGCCATTGCAAAAGGCGCACAGGCGCACGGTGCGGAAGTCCGCTTGAGACGGGTTCCAGAATTGGTTCCTCAGTCGGTGATTGATCAAAATGCTGGACTCAAATACGGCCAAGACCTTCAAAAAGACGTTCCATTCGCACAGATGGAAGACCTGAGCTGGGCAGATGCGATTGCTTTTGGCGCGGGCACACGTTTCGGAGCGCCGGCCGCACAGCTGCGAAATTTCTTGGACCAAACCGGCGGACTTTGGGCACAAGGTGGACTGGTTGGCAAACTGGCGGGTTTTTTCACGGGTGCGGGAACACCTCACGGTGGCCACGAGACGACCATTTTGAGCATGAGCACGTTTGCGTACCACCACGGAATGTTGATTGTACCTGTGGGTTACGACTTGCCCAACGTCTCGAGCACACAAAGTGGCGGAAGCCCGTACGGACCTTCCAGTTTTTCGATGCCCGATGGATCCCGACAACCCGACGCAGACGAATTGGCTATTGCGGAACACTTGGGGAAAAAGCTCGCACTGTATGCGGATAAATTGGCTTAAGCCTGCTTAGCATGCTGCAGGACCACGTTGTGGTCCTGCTTGTTTTTGCTTTACCGAAACCAGCGTCTTTCACTTTCAAAATCCAGAGATAAGGGGTTGGATGAAGAGGGGTTCGGACTTTTGCAAAACTGGCTATTGGTCGATAAAGAAGAACAGATTCTACTCTTGTTTCTTCTACTCAAAAAATGATCAGGGTGATCTAACCAAATATCAATTAAAAAGACTAAGAGATTCGTTAAAGGAGAGTGACTACAAATGAATGAAGAGATGTTTGATTTGCTCGTACAATCTGTTAAAGAAGGAGGAGAGATACTGAAAGGAAAAAGAGAGCCTGCAAGCATATACCAGATCAGTTCAATTGATGTCAAAACGCTTCGTCAAGAGCTGGATCTAACTGAAAGTTAATCCGTTCTGTGCATCGTTACCCCATTTAAGTAAAGATTCTTCCACCTCGACTCTACCTGCCGTCCATCCTGGGATGGATCATTGAAACCAGCCAGCCGCTAAAATACCCTAAAAATAAACGGATAACGGTATGGGCGTCCATTTGAGACGCCGATTGCCCCTTGAATGGATGTCCAGAGCACCAAAATAGACAAAACAGCCACGGCCAGTGGAATCAGAAAAATGCCGATGATCGTCAGAATCAAAAGCCCAATACCGATGCCGTAACATGTGAACGTGATCTGTGCATTGAGGGCTTCCCGAGCTTCTTCTTTGACCACCGGCGTCTGAGGACCAAACAGATAAATGCCCAGTGGGATTAAAATTTGGCCAACCCCCAAAGCGTATCCCACAATAGGTGCCAGGTGTGCGACAATCGCCCATGTTCGTTCTTCAGATGTCATGGCACCAGTGTGCTGTCCGCCCATCCAAAGGGGAATGCTAAGCTGATTTCCATGACATTGCCGTTCACAGACCCCATATTCGACCTCATTGATCAGGAACGCCGACGCCAAACCGAAGGGCTGGAGCTGATTGCCTCTGAAAACTTCGTGTCCAAGGGCGTTCGAGAAGCCGTGGGTTCCATCCTGACCAACAAATACGCTGAAGGGTATCCCAAAAAACGTTGGTACGGCGGGTGCGAGATCATCGATCAAATTGAACAAACCGCAATCGACCGTGCATGTGGGCTTTTTGGTGCAGCCTGGGCCAATGTTCAGCCACACAGTGGGTCTTCGGCGAATTTGGCCGTTTACAGTGCGCTCTTAAACGATGGAGACACTGTTTTGGGCCTGAATCTTTCACACGGTGGACACCTGACACACGGAAGCCCGGTCAACTTTTCAGGATTGCGCTACACGATGGTCACCTACTCGGTATCTCGGGACACAGAGTGCATCGATTACAATGAAATCGAGCATTTGGCCTTGTTGCACAAACCCAAAATGATCCTCGCTGGAGCGTCCGCTTACTCGAGAACGTTGCATTTTGACCGGTTCCGTGAGATTGCAGACCGTGTGGGCGCGTACTTGGTCGCCGATATTGCGCACATTGCCGGATTGGTCGCAACCGGTCACCACCCAACCTCAATTCCCCACGCCCACGTCACCACAACCACAACCCACAAGACCCTGCGCGGACCTCGGGGTGGAATGTTGTTGTCTTTTGATCCAGAAATCGGAAAAAAACTCGACCGAGCTGTCTTTCCCGGCTACCAGGGAGGCCCACTCGAACACGTGATCGCAGGCAAAGCTGTCGCTTTTGGCGAGGCATTGCAACCTGGGTTCGAGACCTACTGCGCACAAATTGTCAAAAACTCAAAAACACTGTGCCAAAGTCTAATGGACATGGGCTACCGGGTGGTTTCCGGCGGCACAGACAACCACCTGTTTGTCGTGGACCTCCGGCCCCTTGGGCTCAAAGGCGAACAGACCAGCCAGCGGTTGGACGCAGCCCACATCACCATCAGCAAATCCACACTCCCCTACGACGAAGCACTTCCGGGCAAAATCGTCAACAATGGCATCCGTTTGGGAACCCCGGCACTCACGACGCGGGGCATGAAAGAAAGCGACATGCATACGGTCGCAGACTTCCTCCACCGCGTGTTGCAAGGCGAGGATCCCAAACACGTGGGCGAAGAGGTTAAGGCATTTGCGATGCAGTTTCCGCTTCCATAGCCATTGACTCAAATTGAGACGACACAAACGCCATCAATTTGGACAACAGTGACTCATCAAATGAAAACGCTATGCCTGCAGCTTCAAAGAGTTCAGGCAGAGTGCGTGTTTTTCCGAGTGACATGGCATATTTGAGATCAGCGATGGCTTTGGGTTGATCGCTCTGCGCATTTTGCCACACCTGTAAAGCACCCACCCATGCAATGATGTATTCAAACATGTAAAGTGGTGCCTTGAAACAATGTCCAAATTGCCAACCCTTCACACGGGCCCACTCCAATCCTGAGGCATCAATACTTGGATTTTCGGAACACGCCAACCATTTTGCATCGATGTCTGCGATGGTCACATCTTCTGGGGCTTCTCCATACAGCCACAACTGGAAACGGTCTTTTGCGGAATTTCCAACGAATTGCCGAAGCACAGTCATCAATTTTTCCTGACGGCTCCTCTGGGCGTCCTCTTGACTGTAAAAACCTATGGGTTTTTCGAGCAAACCAAGCGTGAGGAGTTCCATACTTTGGCTGATCACCTCAGCAAACTCCAGCTGAGGAATCAAATTCCAAATAGGACGTCCATTTTCTGAAGAAGCGAGCACATGGAATGCATGTCCAGCTTCGTGCATCATGACGCGAACATCGACGTCCATTCCAACAGCGGTCCAGTAAATAAACGGCTGCTTTGTGATTGGAAAAAATGTGCAATATCCTAATCCGGGAATTTTATTGGGACGAGATTCAAAGTCGAGATGTCCTCCAGCGCGCATATCCGCAAATTGTTTTCCCCACTCGGAATCCAAAGCATTGAAAATACGCTGGGCAGTTTCCTCCAGTTCCAAATGACCATTAAAAGGCTTCAAACCGGATCGTCCTTGAGCGTCTACCAGAATGTCCCATGGACGCAGTGCCGTCAAACGCATTTTTTGCGCTTTTTGGCTGTATGCCTTTTGCATGACAGGTAACACCTGTTTCTCAATCGCTTGGTGAAGGCGGTGCGCGTCATGTTCCGTGTAGTCGAAACGCTCTTTTGCCGCCCAAAAATAATCCAAAAGGCGATCAAATCCGCTGTTTTTTGCAATTTTGCGACGCAAAGAAAGAAGCTTCAAAAACAGGTCATCCAATTGAGCAGAAATGCCGAGATGCGCCTGTTCCATTTTCGTCCACAGCATTTCTCGGTCCATTCTGGGCAAGTCCAGCAACAACTGTTCTGCCTCTTGAAGGGTGAGCGTTGAGCCATCCCAATCCACGCGCAGAGACGCCATCAGGCGATCGAAATCAAGTGTAAGTTTATATTCCTCCGCTTCCAACACCGGATTTGCCTCATGGTACATTTGGGCTTGATGTGCTTGTGAGTGGACAAAATGTGCATACTCGGTTGGGGGTGTCCAATTGGCGACAGACAGAAGTTTAGACCTTAAGCTTTGCTGAGCGGCTTCCATTGCTGGAACAACAGTCTGGACAAATTCTGTAAAGGCTGTTTGGTACTCGGTGTTTGTGGGGTCTGAATCTTTCTGAACGGTAATGCGGCTCAATGATTCGAAAAATTGACACTCCAGTTCGTTCCAGCGCTGCAACCAATCTCCCATGCATTCTGGGGAAAGGGATTCGCCTTTAAGGGCTTCGCAAAGCGGTTCAAACTCAGACCAATGTGTGTAAGAAGGCATAGCCAATGATATCTCATAGTGCACCAAAAAACACAGTTTTTTGGTTTTTATTTTTTCGGGATTTTGATGATGTACCTACTATACATCTGTGCAATCTCGACAGGATTTTTTGGGTTGATTTCTCAACCTGTCTGGAATCTATGCCCATAGGGCTTTTCAGCGACAAATAGAATTCTACATAAAGCTTGCCTACAGCAGTTCTCATCATTTTTAGAACACTGAAACAGGGATAAAGCGTGACCTGGATGTGTTTTAGCTGCTCAAGAAATTCCCGATATTAAAGAACCTTGCTGTATTTCTTGGACGTCCAAAACACCTTGTGTTCAATCAAGCCATTGGAAGGAGATCGTCCATGGATCCGAGGTGTTTGGGTGCACCGTGGAGATCCGTTCCCCAGACAGACTCCGCTTTGTAACTGGACCGCACGAGTGGGCCGCTCACAATTTCCAAAAATCCCATCTCCATGCCGATCTGCCGAATCTCGTCGAACTCTTGTGGTGTGACATAGCGCTCGACGGGCAAGTGGTGTCGTGTGGGTCTCAGGTATTGGCCGAATGTGACAATATCGACAGCAGCTTCACGCAAATCCTCAAGGGTCTGTACAATTTCAGCCTGGGTTTCCCCAAGTCCCAGCATCAGACTCGTTTTGGTGTAGACCTTGGGTTGATGTCTCTTGGCAAAACGCAGAACGTCCAGTGTCTGTCGGTAACTGGCACGCCGATCGCGGACAGGATGGGTGAGCCGTTCTACGGTTTCGAGGTTCTGGGCGTAGACGTCCGATTGGGCATCCAAAATCATCGCCACACAATCCAAATTGCCTTGAAAGTCAGGCGTCAAGGCCTCGACACGCGTTTGCGGCCTCAACTGTTTGATTTCCGAAATGGTTTTGGCATAGTGCTGCGCGCCGCCATCGCTCAGGTCGTCGCGGTCCACACTCGTCAAGACCACATACTGCAAATCCATGAGCTCGACCGACCGGGCCACCTTTTGGGGCTCCAAAAGATCGAGCTGACCCCTTGGGTTTCCCGTGTCTACGGCGCAAAACTTGCAGGCCCGCGTGCAGATGTGACCCATCAGCATGAAGGTTGCCGTGCCACGCGACCAACATTCCCCGATGTTGGGACACATGGCCTCTTCGCAGACGGTGTGCAAGCCGTGCTCCCGGACAATGTGTTTGACCTGGCTGTAGGTGTCGCCGCTGGGCAGCGATACTTTGAGCCAAGCGGGTTTTCTCTCTCGGATGGGCTCTGCATCTTTGCGATGTATGCCGTTTTTGATGTATTTGGGTTCCATGCAATTTATCCTTGCTATTCGGGCAGAGCCAGAGTTTTGGGTACCGACCAATCGTAGTGGGCAAACTCCAACTGGAAATACGTGCAGATATGTGCTTTGACATCTTCCATGCTTTGCGGTGTCCCGAGGAGGCGCTCCAAACTCGTCATGCGGACATCACCTAGGCCGCACGGAACAATGTAATCAAAGTATTCGAGGTGTGTGTTGACATTGAGGGCAAAACCGTGCAGTGACACATGGTTTTTTATGGCGATTCCCAATGAAGCAATTTTTTCTTCTCCGACGTAGACACCCGCGTAACCTTCGTTGCCATGTGCCTGCAGGCCATACGCGGCCAAGGTCGAAATGAGGACGTTCTCCAGTTTTCTGAGGAAGTCACGCACCTTGCGTCCAACGGGAAAAATGGGATAGCCCACCAGTTGACCTTCCCCGTGAAAGGTCACATCACCGCCGCGTTCAATGTGGTGGACGCCAATCCCCAAGTTGCTCAAGAACTCCGGTGAGGCCAAAATGTGACCTTCGGATCCCGGTTTTCGGCCCAGGGTCACCACAGCGGGATGTTCCACGAGAAGCAGCGTTGGGGTTCCACCATTGACGACCTCACGGTGTGTCTGTCTCTGAAGGTCCCATGCCTGTCCATACTCGAGCAATCCCAGATCTTGGATGTTAAATGTCGACATCTCGGTTTCGATTTTAGGCCATCCTTCCATGGTTTAAAGTGTTCGATCTCTCATGTTGGGCTGAGGCTGCTCGATCACACAGGTCGACCTCAGTTGCGCAATCACCAGCAAGCCCAGAACAAGCAGGGGAATGGACGCAGCGAAAATACCCATGCCAAAGCTCGCCCGTTGTCGGTTTTTCAGATACTGCGTCGAGATAAATATGCCACCGATTCCCGTCAGGAGGGGCATGGCGAGCGCGCCCAACGTCCGAAACCGACAGGGGTTTCCCAGTTGATTCAAGATCCCATACACGGCGAGCCCCGAGACAAGGCCAATCAGGAGACCGAAGAGAAATTGTCTGACTGGAGGCATTATCTCGATTCCAACGCAAAATCGACCAACGCTGCAATGAGTGCGCCATAGTCCAAACCACTGGCTTCCCAAAGTTTCGGGTACATGCTGGTGGCCGTGAACCCAGGCATGGTGTTGACTTCATTGAGAAAAATCTCTCCTGTGGATGGCACATAAAAAAAGTCAATTCGGGCCAGACCTGCGCAATCGGCTGTTTTGAAGGCTTCGAGCGCGTATCCACGGATTTTCTCGGCCACAGTTTCGGGAATATCGGCAGGGATGTGCATTTGGGCGCGGCCCTCCGTGTATTTGGTTTCGTAGTCGTAAAATTCCGCATCAAAGGTCAGTTCACCAATGGCACTGGTTTTGGGACGGTCGTTTCCCAAAATGCCAATTTCGAGCTCGCGTGGCTTTTCTGCCGTCATGGCCTCTAAGATGACACGTCGATCGAAAGAGAGCGCGTACTCCAAAGCCGCGTTCAGTTCATGTTCGGATTTGACTTTGCAAATGCCCACGCTTGAGCCCATGTTGGATGGCTTGACAAAGAGCGGGTATTTGAGCTGTTCAGCCAAAGCGAAAGCGTGTTCTGATCTGTCTTTTTGGTCTTGGCGGGTCCAGAGGCGATACTCAACTTGCGGAATGCCCACGGCCGAAAACAGCTGCTTGCTCAGGACTTTATCCATGCACACGGCACTTCCCAAAACATCGCTGCCGACAAAGGGAAGGTCAATCAATTTGAGAAAACCCTGGAGCGTTCCGTCTTCCCCGTTGGGACCGTGCAGTATTGGAAAAACCACATCAAAGGTGTTGCGTGTCGGGGCGGGCGCAAGCCAATCCCCACCGGTGTCGATCGAGGTTTGATTGAGCAGGGCGTGTTGGCTGTCTTGAATGGAAAGCCATTTTCCCTCTTTGCTGATCAAAATGGGCGTGACTTCAAACTGGTTTTCTGAAAGTGCACGCAACACACTTCGGGCACTCGATAAACTGATTTCGTGTTCGCCGGATTTTCCTCCAGCAAGGAGCAATACGCGCGTTTTGCGTGTCGTCATGGAGACAGTATGACACTTTTTATGTGTGGGGTTGTGCGCCACGCCATGCTATGCTCCATTCCATGTGGATTCAACACATCAAAGTTGGAAAGGCTGCTGTCACGTCGCTCACCGATGGACGTTTTCGCCTCGATGGCGGTGCGATGTTCGGTGTCGTGCCCAAGGTTTTGTGGGAAAAACTGCTCGTTCCGGACGAACGCAACCGAATTCCCTTGAGAATCAATCCGCTCTTGATTGAATGGCAAGGCAAACGCATTCTGGTTGAAACGGGATTGTTTGAAGGAGACGCCAAATTTCACGATATCAATGGAACGGAGCGAGATGAAACGGTGTTCGGTGGATTAAATGCGATGGGCCTGACTCCGAAGGACATTGACATCGTGATCAACACGCACCTGCACTACGATCACGCTGGGCGAAACACAGATTCATCCTTCAAGCCCACATTCCCCAATGCGCGGTACTTCGTGCAAAAGCAGGAAATTGAAGAGGCCCAAAACCCACACGAGCGCAACCACGCCTCGTACTTTCCAGTGCTCTGGGAACCCCTTTTGGAAAGTGGCCACATGGAAATCCTGGATGGAGAAACAGAAATCTTGCCAGGTTTGAACGTGATTCCGATGCCGGGACACAACCTGGGGATGCAGGTCGTCCACCTTTCCTCCGAGGGAAAAAGCCTGATTTACACGGCAGATTTGATGCCGACGTTGCACCACGCGCCGTACCCGTACACCATGGGATACGACCTTTACCCTGTAACCTGTTTGAACAATAAAAAGAAATGCTTTCCCATTTGGGCAGAAGAAGGTGCGATTATTGCACCCCCGCATGACCCGAATTATGCGTTTGGGACGCTGATTTCCAATGCAAAAGGATTCAAAGCCGTGGGTCTGGAACGATAAAAAAGGGCCAAATGGCCCTTTTGGTGTTTTTTGAATCTTTACGCTTGTGCAGCAGGTTGGAAGCCTTCGAATGTGGCTGCCAGCGCGCCGTAGTCGTCTTGGAAGTGCATGAGCACGCCGCCAAAAAGGGTGTCGAAAACCTCTGCGGGAAACTCTTGCAGGGTTTGGTAAAATCCCACATACTCGAGCCAAACATTTCCATCATTGTCAATGGAGCGGGAAAATGCGCGTTCACGGTTGCGAATGTTGAGGATTTCGAGAACTTGAGGACGGTATTGCGAGTAGGATTTTTGGGTCACGCAGGTGATTTCCAAACGGCTGGTGTCGTTGGGTCCGTCGGAAACGCTGACCAAAACAGCAGCGTCGCCCATCTCAAACTTCCAACCCATCCGAAGAAATCGGGGCTGACCTTGATTCTCAGGTTCCTGAACCTCCAAGACAACGTTTTTGTCTTTGAGGTATTTGGCAATGGTGTCTAACGTCAAAAGGGCTACATCGGACATGGACAGATACTCCTTTATATGTAGTATAGATCCAGAGAAATCAAACCGCTGTTATCGAACGGCAAAACACGTTCCTCTAGGCATACCGCCCTATGCTACACGATCCAAGGATTCAACGCGAGTGTCGACCCAACCGTACGACATCAACGCGAACAGAAGCGACGCCTTCCGAAACGATACCGAGCTTTCGGGCCGCATGCTTGGAAAGGTCAATGATCCGACTTCGGCTGCCAAATGGACCTCGGTCGTTGATCTTAACGACAACCGACCGTCCTGTTTTTTTGTGTGTCACCCTGACCCAAGTCCCAAAGGGCAGGCTGCGGTGTGCGGCAGTCAACCGTGTAGAGGTGTCATAGCGGCCACCATAGAAAACGGCCTGTCCATGCTGGGTCAGCGCATGTGCCCAACCCAACAGAAACACCAGACAAACCAGAAATTTCATAAGTCCAATTCCTCTGCTTGAGACAAGACTTCACAGCCGGTCTCGGTCACCACAATGAGGTCCTCCAAGCGAATGCCGCCCAGATCGGGGACATAGAGACCGGGCTCGACGGTCACCACCATGCCCACTTCGAAACGGTCCTCTGGATGCGCCCGAAAAGACAACTTCGGCTCTTCGTGAATCTCCAAGCCCACACCGTGCCCCAGCGAGTGGATAAATTCGTTCGCGTAACCTTTCTCGGCCAAAATATCGCGTGCCAGTCTATCCATATCCGCACAGCCCACACCGGCTTTGATTTGAGAGAGCACAGCCAACTTGGCCTCTCGAACGGCTCGGTACCGATCCAGCAACTGGGAACTGGCATTGCCAATAGGATAACTGCGGGTCATGTCAGAGTGATAGCCCTCCACGACCGCGCCCATATCGATGGTGACCCAATCGCCCTCTTCGATCACTTTGGTAGAGGCAGTACCATGTGGAAGAGCCGAACGCTTTCCAGAAGCGACCGTGATTTCGAAGGCGGGACCCGACGCCCCCCGTGAGCGCATCTCAACTTCCAACTGGAGTGCAATGTCACACTCCCGGACCCCAGGCACCAGTTTGGGCAGTACATGCGACAATGCCCCATCGGCAATGGATTGGGCTTTTTGAATCTGTTCAATTTCGTAGGGTGTCTTGTGCATCCGAAGGCGCTCGACCAGATTGCTTGTGCCTTGCCAGTGGACAGACGTCCAACCCGAGATCAGTTCGTACACATTGACGGTCAGGTGTTGTCTTTCAAATCCAACCCTTTTGCCCTGAAGCAGCCGCTCGAGGTGCCCGTACCCATCTTGCGGTTGGTTCCAAATAAAGGCTGGGCCCTGGTATTCCTGTTGGGCTTGCAACCCGTATCGGGCATCTGTGATCAGCAGAATTTCACCGTTTGAAACGAGCACGCTTGCATCGCGGGGCGCGCTAAATTGGGTGAGATACCGAACATTGGCCGCGGAAGTGATCCACATCGCATCCAATGATTGCTTTTCAAGGGCCTCAAACATCTGTTTCATAGCACAACAGTATAGCCAAGATAAAAAGTGAGAACGCGTGTTATGCTCGGGGAATGTGGTACACCTTTCACAAATACTACGGTGAGTTCTTGCAGCTCATTCCCATTGCCCTCCTCATTTGGTACGCCATCAAAGGTGGGACACCCCTTCAGCGCATCGCGCCTATTTTGCTCGATGTTGCCATTGTCTTGGGACTGTTGGTTTATTTTGTGGACCGGATTCCCGTTTCCATTTGGCATCCGATTTGCATGCTGATTGCCGCAGGTCTCGCGCACAGTGTGGCCCGAAATACAAATCGAACAGTTGTACTCTCCACTTGGGGAGGTGTTTTGGCCCTCATTGTGACAGGCATTCTCATCGCGAAAGGGATATTGGCGATCTGACGCCATCGATGCTCAAGTCTGACAGCTCAAAAACGAGTTTTTTGACGCCCACACGGTCAAAGGCAATGGTCAATGTGGTGTGAGGCTTGCGGTGTTCCCCGGCCATGATCACGCCCGATCCCCAAATGGGGTGCAAAACGTCGCGGCCTATCCAACCTTTGGGCACACCTTCGGCTTTGGGGGTTTTGGCGGGCTGTGTCCACCGATCAAAATCTGGAAATTCACCGGGTTGTGCTGTCAGATCTGGACTGGGATTCACGTTTTCCCAAAATTCAAGATCACCAGCATGCAATTTAAGTGCATCCAAAATGCCCAGATGTCGCGCCTGTTCAAAAAGCCGAAGAACCTTGCTGGCAATCTGACCCAAATCGTGGGCGGACCAATGCAAAAAATAGCGCTCGAAATGGAGCAACCGTGGGTAGCGTGCAAACGCAAGGGTCTGTGCCGTGTTCCACTTTTCGATTGGCACATGGAGACCTCTGGCCAACCAACGAACGGCTTGCAAGAGGTTTTGCACGTCTGCCTCGACAAGCATCGGCGATAAGGGTTCATCCTGGACTGCGAAAAGGTGCAAATGCTCCCGGGCTCGTGTGATGGCCACATACAAGAGCCGCCGCTCGTCTTCAAGGTTTTCTTGACCCCATGGAAAAACGCTCTCGTTGACGTGTGGGATGAACACATGGTCCCACTCAAGGCCCTTGGAACGGTGAATGCTCATGATGTTGAGGTTTGGCTGACCATGCCACCCCGCAGCCTGACGCTTGAGTCCATCTATCCAATCCAGAAAAGAGTCCGCAGTGCGTTCTGATCGAGCTGCACACCCGAGAAAGGCGTCGACGGTGTGCACACGCATGTCGGCAATTTGGGGTTCCGCACTTTGTCTCAGGCGAATCTTGTGTTTGAGACGTGCTTCGAGTGCGGTAAAAATGTCTCCAACAGGCTGCGGTTGCCGACAGAGTGCGAGATTTTGCACAAGGGTCGACAAAAGCTTTGCCTTGGGATGCCCCTGAGCACAGCCCAACAGGGCCTGATCGATGGGCCGTTTGGACCCCAAAACCTGCTCACCCAGAGCTCGGATTTCGGGAGCCGTCAAACCCCGATAGTGCCCGAACATGACGGTGTTCCAAGATTGCCAAAATGCTGAATGGGAAAGAGAACCCAGTGCAAGTCGCAGATGTGATAGATAGAGAAGCACTTCGGGACGCTCAAAAAATACAGGCGCACCCACCACTTGGTGTGGAATGCCCGCACCAAACAGTTGAATTTCGAGGTCGGGTGTCTGGGCATAGGCACGCACCAAAACGACCATATGGCTGAGTGAAACGTCAGAATCCAGATTTTTTTGGATTTCTGCAACCAAACACCGACCCAAATTGGGCCGAGTGGTTTCCAAATGCAGCTGGGTTGAACCCGAAAACCCTCCCGTGAGCGAGAGCCGCTTGTCCACCCTGTGGATGTTGGGCGAAATGACCCGATTGGCCAGTGCAATGTGGGACGCTTTGCAGCGAAAATTTTCGGAGATGACATAAGGTACGGCCGAATACCGCTCCTGAAATCCCAAGATAAACTGGGGACTGGCGCCGCGCCAACCGTAAATGGTTTGATCGTCATCGCCAATGGCCATCAGGTTGTGGTTCGGTGCAGACAACACATGGACCAATTCTGCCTGCACGCGGTTGACATCCTGAAATTCATCGACCAAAATGCAGCCAATTTGACCCTGAAACTGCTCCAGTAAGCCCGGACAGCGGTGCAAACACTCCCAGCCAGACAACAAAAGATCTTCAAACGTCACGGTGCCATCTTCCTGTCGGACAGTCTCGAACAGGCGGTAAATCTCGAGGTATTCCGGCAGATGTTCGGGTGCCTCGGCTTGGGTTGCATATGGAAGGGCGGACAAAGCCGCGTGATCCAGTTGCGCATACCTGAAATTTCCCTTGCAGCACGCAATGTAATTGAGAATGTCCTCCTCGGCGGGCTCAGATGAAAGGTTATCAAACAGCCCTTGATTTCGAGCGAGTGCCATTGCCTTTTTGAGGATTTTTGAGGCCTCAAATTCAGAAAGTTGGTCCAATCTATACGGAAATGCGCCCGACTGCTGCGCCCTTTGCAAGATGGAAAGTCCCAAACTGTGCAGTGTCATGGCCTTCACACGCGACGTTTCTGGAGAGCCGCGCAATTCTTTTTTGATGTCTTCGACTGTGGCACGACTGAAAGATGTGGCCAAAATTTCTCCCGGCAAAAACACCTTTTGCTCAACCAGACGCCGAATCCGGTGAACCATCGCGGTTGTTTTGCCGGCTCCAGCGACCGCAAAAACAATGGCAGGGCCAAAATCGTGGTCGACAATGGCCTGCTGTTCGGGTGTCAATGCAATCGGCATACTTTAAATAATACAAACTCTTCTTTAAAAATTCATGAATAAAATAGAAAAATACATCAAATTATTCCGAGCAATGTACATTGGAACAGATTTCACTAATGAGTCAATCTGTGTATGATGCGGTATGCACTTCAAGTATCCTTCAATCTTGTTCACGCTTCTCATTTCATTGATCCAAGTTTTCTCCCTTGAGCAGTTGAAAGACCCCAATTTTTTGGGGTTCTTGCCCCCATTCGTCTTGGTGTTTTTGGGATTGTTTCTTTTGGGATGGATTCCCTTTGGCATGTACTGCTTTGGATTTTTGGAAAAGCGCAAAGACTCTTTTAATACTCAATTTTTCACCTCAGGCCTTTTGCTGTCTCTTTCTCTCGCATATCAGGCAATGCAAGCGAACTGCTCTGGTCTTCGGCCGTGTACGGTTTTTGAATACCTTGATTTGAGAGGAAGTTCTCAAGTGCTGATTTTCTCTATATTTTTCTTGACTTATCGAAGTGTTTTTCGATCCAAAAACACATTTTTAGAAATTTTCAAAAATATTCTTTTTATCTTGATAGGCATTATTCTCTCTGGCACTTTGGTTGTCGTATTGGAATTAAGCACAAATCTTTTCGGTCAAATTGAAGGAGGGTCTTTACGTGATTATCTGGATAAAAATATATTATGGATCCTGATTCCATCATTTGCTTTATTTGTATATGAAATCCGAAAGCGTTATTCTGAAATTCATAGAATTTTCTTGACTCTCTTTGGTTGGTTCTCAATTCCAATATTTATCATTTCTGGTGTATTTGTCGGTTTTCTCCTTGCATCTTTGAAACAGCAAAACCTCTTTGAAGGCATTCTATCCAGCGGCTTGTATTTGGGCTTTGGGCTTGTTCTTGTGATGCTTTACAATACATTTTTGTACGGATTTAGGTTTATCCCCCAAGATGCCACGCTTGAGATTTCAACTGAAACGGCTGAGCCTTTACAAGAATGGAAACAGCCGACATACACGTCATTTCCGATATGGGCATACATTTTCCGAATCGTGCCCATCATCATGCTCGCTTTCCCGGCACTCGCGACCTACGGATTATCGGTACGTGTTGCGGAATACGGCTGGACACCTGAGCGGATATGGGCGGCCGTAGGCACACTCATCCTCACTGTCGTCATTCTGAGTTACATTTTTTTGAAGAACCCCGCAGATATCCGCAAATCAAATGGGTTGGGTGGCTGGTTTTTCATTGTCGCTACAATTGTATTTTTGATACCAGGGCTGACGCCATTGGAACTGTCCGTAAAGAATCAAATCGAGAGATTGCTGAGTACGCAAGATCCCCAGAATATCGATAATATTGCTGCATTTTTACGCTCAAGGAGTGGACCCTACGGTAAAAATGCGATACCGAAATTAATAAATGACAATCGATTAACAAAGATACAAAAAGAAATCATTATTGGTACGTATACATACAAAAAAAGAGCCTGAAAATCCACCAAAATTCAAGAAGATTAATGAAGAACAATCAGACTTGAATGACATACAGCAAAAGAATTTAATTAAATTGATGCTCAAATTCGGAAAATCAAAGGAATATGCATATTTGAAGAAAAATTTTGATTTTGACGAGCCAGCTGTTTATTCTTCGATTTTTTATTATGAAATTTTTGGAAATCGAAATGACAATATACTTCTTATGCACGATACGCAATATGGACCGGGATATATCATAAATTTAAAAGATTACTCGGTGAAAGGGATATTATTGAAATGGATGGGCCCACCTAAAGCAAATCAACCTACAAAACCCCTAAGTCCGAAATCAAGAATTCGCAAGACACAAAAATTGAATTTTACGTATGAGCTATGGCAGGTTGAAGATGGAAGGTTTTTTTACGTGGATGTACCTTCAGGGTCAATCCGATAGCGCGACAAGTTTGTGCTTCAGCGCATACAAAACAACCTGCGTTCGGGTCGAAACACCCAGTTTGTCCAAAATCCTTGATACGTGGCTTTTGACGGTGGTTTCGGTAATCCCAAGACCTGAGGCAATCGTCTTATTGCCCTCTCCTTTGGAAATCCGTTGCAGGATTTCCATTTCTTTTGGGGTCAGGCTTGAATGCACCGGAGCACTTTTGAATTCCCTGGCCAGGCGCCTGGCCGCCTCGGGGTGAAACCGAACCTGACCCTGTGCCGCAGCATGAATGGCTTCGAGCAGCGTTTCGGCACTGGCGTCCTTGAGGAGATAGCCAATCGCTCCAGCTGAAATGGCCGCGTGGATGCGGTGTTCTTCGATGCCACTCGTCAGGGCCAGAATTTCCACATTGGGATGCATCTCGCGAAGGATACGTGTCGCGCCAATACCGTCCAGGACAGGCATGACAATGTCCATGATGACGACCTTAGGTTGCAAGAGGGACACCATTTCCAAAGCCTCTTGACCGTTGGAAGCTTCTCCAACCACCTCAATGTGCGGATCCAAAGACATGTACATCTTTAAGCCTTGCCGAACCACATGGTGGTCATCGACCAAACAGACGCGAATCGGTTCAATTGTATCCAGCACAGCGCTCACCTACACAGACTTTTCCATCCAAGGACTGAAACATTGCGGTAAAAACAGGGCCTTGCTGAGATGTGTGTCGCACATATTCAGTGTACTCAAATCCATTTTTTTGGCTTGAATGGATGGGCGCGGAGACGGTCGAACGTCCCGGTTTTGCGATGACGGTGATGCGTGCAGGTACAGTGTCTGGAATGCGAACCGAAATGTCACCTTTTTCGGACACGGCCTGCACGTCACCCCGAGCCTGCGTGGGTACATCCATGTAGATGTTGCCTGTTTTCGTTTTGATGTCATATTTCGTTTTGACGTCGTGTTTGGGAATAGACACCCAAATGTTTCCAGATGCGCTCTCCAGTTGCGCTTCCGGCACGCTCCGAAGTGAATCGATAGTGATTGTCCCAGATTTATTTTTGACCTTCAGATAGACAGGAAGATTCGTCGGAACATTCACCAAAGCCCGATTTGTTTTTCCGTACAACCCAGGTGGAATTTGTTCCAAGCTTTTGACGAACTGTAGTGCAATATCAATAACAGATCCATTTGGCGTTTCCCGTTTTTTCAGGTGAAAATCCCTGCTTGCGGTGAACTTTCCGGAAACTGCAGAAATGTTCTGGTCATTGAGAATCACATTCGTCCTTTCCGCTTCGATATGAAGTTGGGCCTTGAGGTAGTTTTGGGTTGATATTCTGAAATGTTCTGTATACAGCCTCAAATTTGTCTGCCAAATAACGCCCGTTAAAAAACAGACAACGCCCAAGATGAACAGCCCTATGCTGATCGTGATTCGCTTCCACCACATTCCATCAACCTCAAGTCTCAATTTTTGTTTACCGTCATTCATACAGACCCCTCGATCCACGTCACTTCAATTTGGGTTCCCGCATTGGGCGTGCTGCGCACATGAAATTGGGTACCCATGTGTTGCACACGTTGAGACATACTTTGCAAGCCAAGTGTGCCGGGAGCGATTTGATCCAAATCGAAGCCTTTGCCGTTGTCTTCAATCAAAAGGGTCCAAACCGAGGCATCTCGGGTGAGTTGGATGTGGACCTCTGTGGCGGCAGCATGTTTGACAATGTTGTGAATGGCTTCTTGGGCAATTTTATAGAGCGAATACCTCATATCAGAAGCCAATTCAGGCTCTTCCGCGATTTCCAAACTGGCACGCAAACCATGGCGAATCCGCAACGTGTGCACCTGTTGAGAGAGGGCTTCGGACAAGCTGAGATCGTCAAAGGTCTCCTCCCTCAAGCCAAAGAGCAAACTCTTCATTTCTGCGTGTGCGCCTTCGGTTAGCTGCAAAACGTAGTCCAGACTCTCGAGGGTCTTTGGATCTTGGCTGTGGTGCTTTGCGGTTTTGACACCCAAAAAAATACCAAACAGAGCCTGGGATACCGAATCATGCAGTTCTCGGGCAAGTCGGTCGCGCTCTTGTTGTGTGGTCTGTAAACGCACCCGCTCTATGAGATTCGCTGTTTCGACGGCAACCGCCGTCTGATCCGCGAAAGTTGCCAAAAGTTCCAAATCTCGATCCGTCGGGTTTTTGCTTCTACCATACAATGCATGAAGTTGTCCCAAACACGCTGCGCCGTAGTAAAGTCCCATGGTCGCTACAAGTCCTTCCATCGAAACACGAGAGAGAATAACCCTCCCCCGTTCTTCAGGACAAGAAATATGTGCGAAATGATGACTGGAAAAGGCCTCTGAAAAGGTCACAGAAAAACCTGGAAAAAATGTGTATTGCGAATATACGTCTGGGATAGAAAAGACAACCTCACGTGTACCCAAAGCCTCATTGGCACGGGCAGCCACCTGTATGAGCGTATCTTCCAAAGACCCACTGAAAGCAATGATTTGACTGGTTTCCTTGAGCACACGCACTTCTCTGTGGGTCACTTCATCCAGGCCACCATGGGCAATGAGCAATCGATCAATCCAGAGCCATGCAGTCGAAAGTCCATGGATGACACTTCCAGTCAAAGTGGTCCAAGCGATGCTGATCAAAAACCAGCCCAGCCAAGAAAGTGGAGTCAATTGAATTTCAACAGATCCAATCCAAAATGGAATATCCGAGACAAAATAGAGAAAAGGTATGGCCCACAACGTAATACAAATGGTGATAAAGCATGCGAAAATAGAAAACGAAAAAAGCCCAAGAGGTAACTTCAGCAATCCATACAGCGCAAACGTATATGTGCGTGTCTCTAACAGGTTCTGCCCGAGCCAAGACATCAGTCCGGTTGCGCGCACAACTTGGGATCGAACATGAATCTGGTCACCCAAAAGCGAACTTAAAACCGCTTCTAGACGAGCAAATTGCACATTTCCCCAAAGTATCCCCGCTGCAATCGGAAATCCAATCCAAATCACACAGGTGGCCAAGCTGAGCATCAACCCTGTAACGAGAAAGCAAAACCAAAGCAAACCCACCGGAAAACTGAGCAACACATACAACATTCCCGTGTAGGTATACCTCGATGTCCAATGTGAGAAATAACGACCCACAAGGTGCGTTTTGAAAAAGTGTTGTATATCCGGTACTTCTGTATTCATACATTCCCACTCTAAAAAAGACCCACGCCGATGTCTTCCTCCAAAAGTAGGAGGTGTTTACAGGGACATCACAGTGGTTTTCAGATAAATTGATGGAAAAGTGTAATGTTTGAACCAGCCCAGAGCATTCTCAACAGGATCATCCCTATTGGATGAGAGCACATTTTATCTTGCGCATAATGGGGCTGTGGAAATCCATCCAAAATGCGTTGGTATACAACGCCATTCTTCACGATCAAAATTCTGTTCACTTGCAAATCATTTCCTACTAATCAATTTTATATTAGACTAAATTCCGTGATTCATGCCATCTTTCGACAATTTTTGAGGTTTTTGCCCCGGGCGTGCCCGGGTTGCGGAAACAGCCTGGAGGCACACAGGGGATTGTGTGCTTTTTGTCAGAGCAACCTAAAGGCCCAACTGGACGACCATTCTCCACTTCGGGCAATTCGGTTGCCGCACCTGATCCACCTCGGTCCCTTTGAAGGCCCACTGAAACGCTGCATTTACGCACTGAAATACCAAAGCAGCCGCGAAATCGCACATACACTGGCACAACCTTTGTCGGAAGCCATTCCAGCGTGGTGGAACCCGTCTTGGATCACATCGGTTCCCCTACACCGAAAACGCCAAAATGCACGCGGGTACAACCAGTCCGCACTCATCGGTCAAGCCCTCTCAGAAAAAACAGGAATTCCACACGCACATCTGCTCAAACGAACCCGGGCAACCGCCCAACAGGCCAAATTGGAAGGGTTGGCCCGACTGGCGAATGTCGAAAATGCGTTTGAATGTCCCCAAAAGATCACCGGAAATATCGTATTGATCGACGATGTTTTCACGACTGGATCGACACTTTTGGCTTGTGAAGAGGCGCTGCTGAAAGGTGGCGCAACGCGCGTTTACTTTGTGACCCTGGCACGCGTGTCCAATGACCCGAAATCCCGGTTCAAGAGAGACGACCACCGGTGAGGCAAAACGCCAAAGTCGGACGCCCGAAGGTCACGGGGATGCTTTTTCAAAGACAGGCAGACAAAGCACTCGGCAATCGATCTGAACACCTCGGCACAAACCGATTCACTGCCAAGACTCACCCAATCGAACGCCGCCTTTTCCAGATTGTGTTCCAAATACTGAAGAGCAAGATGGCGCGCAGCTTGCAGGCCGTAAAAGGACAAATGTGGAAATGCACCCTGTGTCAGAAGGGTTGGATCGCAGGCCAAACGCCGACTGGCCATCTGAACCTGTCGGTCTTCGAGAAGGTCCCGGCACGGCCAGCAGACCGCACTGGGCGTATGCGTTCCACACACGACACAGGGCGTCCAACCATGTGCCTTTCTGAGTTCTCTCGCTTGATGTATGGCTTGGGCTGCAGCTTCCGCAATGGGCTTGAACGCCTCGGAGGCACCCTCGATGAGGGGCTCTATTTCCTCTCTGGGACGTGTGGAAAGCGTGTGCTCGATTTTGGTTTCGGGTTGCTCAATGGGCGCGACCACAAAACGCAAATCCCTGAGCCACGGGGCATGGATCCGTTCGTGCAGACGGCCCAGGAACGTCAAACGCTGCAAACTGAGGTAGTGGGAGATGACGGCGTCCTGTGCACCGATTCGCAAAATTCCATTGGCATCGACCCCAAGTGGGCGGGTGAGTTTTGCCAATTCGGGTCCCGCCACCTCAGGCCAGAGCAACAAAAGCTTGACCTGCTTGAGGGACCTGGTATTGCTGCCTTGAAACAACTGCTCCAACCATTCACTGGCTTTATGCTGAGACATGGTCCACCCTGGAAACCGAGCCAGACTGCAAAACAAAAGCCACGTCCGGATTCGGAAAGGCCTCTGTGCCCGTCACAAGGGATTGGCCAGACGACTGGATCATTTGGAGAAGTGCGCTGCGACGCAGCGGATCCAATTCCGCGGTAAAATCGTCGACCAGCAGGAGGGGTGCCTCACTGTTTTTCTCGGACAAAAGCTCGAACTCAGCTTTGCGGAGGGCAAGTGCAATGGTGCGGGCCTCACCGCGACTGGCAAAGGTGTGGGCAGAGAGATTGCCCAACTGGATCTTCAGGTCATCCCTGTGGGGCCCAATGAGTGTGGTTTTGCGCAGGCGTTCTTGCTCTCCCAGTCGTATAAAATCGTCTAGATAGGTTTCTGGGGTTGTCGTTTCCTCCAAAGAAAAAACCAGAGGTTCCTGTCCACCCAAGGAGATGTACGCTTCATGGGCCACCTCTTGCAACCTCAGCAAAACCCGGCGGCGAAAATTCTGAATTTCTGAGCCCAATTCCGCCAAGCGAATATTCCACTCCATCAGTGCCCAAGATCCCATGTGCAGCGAGGCATTTCTCTGCAAGAGATTGCGGTGGTAAAGTGCCTGCAAGCCCTGATAGCGCGCGGAGATTTTTCCCAAAAGTTGGTCCAGGTAGGTTCGACGGTGAATCGGTCCCTCGAGGACAATGGCGCTGTCCTCAGGGCGAATCCACACCACGCCTGTTCGCAAAAATGCGCCCCCTTTGACCCGCACGCCATCCAACTTCAGCAACCGTTTTCCCTTTCCAATGCCAACCTCAAACACACTCTGTCCGTCGATTCGCTCAATCACCACCCGAACATAGCCCTGTTCCGCATTCTGATGGACCAAATGTTCCAACCGTCGGGCATCCGTTAGACCGGTGAGTCCCAAGTAAACCGCTTCTAAGAGATTGGTTTTGCCTTGGCCATTGTTTCCGATAACGGCGTGAACACCTTTTTCGAAAAAAATCGTCTGACTCTGCAAATTTCGGTAGTTTAGGGTGTAGAGTGAGCGCAAGAACACACCCTCCATTCTACCCCGATCGCACCCAAAAGATGCCGAAACCCAAAGAAAGCGTCCTACAATGGGGGAATGATTTTGGTCATCAATTCGGGTTCAAGCAGTCTAAAATTTCAGCTTTTCGATGCCCAAGGCCAGCCATCGTCGGGTAAAGGCTTGATCGAACGCTTGGGTACACCTTCGGCCCATTTGAGGTTTGAAACCCATGACGGGCCCATTTCGGGTCAGTCCCTTCCGGAAGCCTTTGAAACCCTCAAAGCATGCCTTCCTCTGGATGATATTCGGGCCGTTGGGCACCGTGTGGTTCACGGTGGAGAGGCCTTTCGGCAGGCAACCCGCATCACACCGGCACTGATGGACACATTGGAATCGCTCGCCCGACTGGCACCGCTGCACAACCCAGCCAATATTTTGGGCATCCAAACCGCGCAGTCCATTCTTCCGGAACTGCCGATGGTGGCCGTCTTTGACACCGCATTTCACGCGGACCTACCCCCAAAGGCGTACCTCTACGCACTGCCCAAAGAACTGTACACAGACCACGGCATCCGCAGGTACGGATTTCACGGGACCAGCCACGAATACGTCTCGCAAGAAGCGGCCCGTCACCTTGGACGACCTTTACGCGATCTCAAGATGATCACCCTCCATTTGGGCAATGGGGCGAGTGCGGCAGCCATTTTGGATGGAAAATCTGTCGACACGAGCATGGGCTACACACCCCTCGAGGGCCTTGTCATGGGAACGAGATCCGGAGATGTCGATCCCGGCATTGTGCTGTGGATGGTCGAAACCTTTGGGCTCGAAGAAACGCGCAAACAGTTCAACCAGAAAAGTGGGCTTCTCGGTCTGAGCGGTTGTTCTCACGATCTGAGAGACCTCCACAAAGCCGCATCCGAAGGCGACATGTGGGCAGATCGGGCACTCGAGGTGATGGCCTACCGCATCCGAAAAACCATTGGCAGTTACAGTGCGGCCATGAACGGTTTGGACGCCATTGTGGTGACGGGCGGCGCAGGCGAAAACGACGCATTGCTTCGGGAAGCCATTTTCAGTGAAATGGCATTCCTGGGCATTGAAATCGACAACACACGCAATCTCAATGGAGAAACACAAATATCCTCGGATGAGTCAAAAGTACACATTTGCGTCATTCCAACCGATGAGGAACGCATGATCGCACTGAAAACCCTGGATATTCTGGTGGACCGGTTGGTATGATACCCAATTACAGTAAGTTCCCTAAATATCGCGAAATTTGGGGATTTCTAGGACAAATCGAGATGGCATTTTTGATTTCCATATACGAAAAGACAACAAAACCCGTTGCAAGACTGGCCATCGGGACATGCGATAGAATCCCGAGCAATTCAATAGAGGGAATAAAGAGCTGTTTGAATTAACCCCGAGAAACCGGTCCAGGTTGTACGTTATACCATCGAAGTCTCCAAAAAACGCTGTAGTTCAATCCAGCATTGGACAGACCCGAAACGCTGCCCAACAGGTGTTGCATGCGGCTTCGAAAATTCTCGACAATGGTGCAACTTCGATTCGGATTCGCCTTCTTCGGTCTGGTGTTCGTTGGTGGGCCTGTATCTTCACGGTCTCAGTGGTTTTGCTGTAAGTGGTTCGCAACGGCTTTGTCACTGAGAAGGCCATGCAGAACGCCGGCCGTCATGCCCCAAATGTCACGGTTTTGCCAGTGGTAGCGGTACAGTGTGTGGGATTTTTCACGAAAAACGCGGCTTGAAGACTCAGGGGTCAGCTTGAACAGCTCGGTGAGTGGTACCCAAAACGCCTCAGTCACTTCGGGTGAAAAGCTCAACTGCATGTCACTCGGCACATACGCGAGCACGGGCGTCACCTGAAAGCCTGGTCCAGACGGCGTGAACGTGTCATCAAGCAGACCAAGAACTGTGATCTCTTTTGAAGCAATCCCCAATTCTTCCTCGGTTTCGCGAAGTGCGGCCTCTTCAAATGTCTCTCCCGGTTCGAGTTTTCCGCCGGGAAATCCGATCTGTCCAGCATGGTGAGACAGGTCTTGGGAGCGCACCGTCAGCAACACATCCGCGGATTCACGGGTCACACCCACCAAAACAGCGGCCGGTGTGAGTCCGAGGGAACAGACCGACCTGGGCTTGCGAACCCACCGTGCAAAGTCAAATGGAGTGGTCATCCAGGGCCTTTGAAATCGTTTCCGCAACAGCTGCACGCAACATCAATTCTGGGTTTTCGGATTTTTGTCTCGCCCAAGACACAACTGCACGCAAAACCTGAACAACACCGTCTGAGGTATCTGAACAGTCTGCCAAAATGGCGATCACGTCTTCTTTGCACAACACAGGCTCAGCCAGCGTTTCCTGTACTTTGAATTCACGTTCAAGCGCACCCAAATGGTTTGGAATTCGTTCGAGCGGGTGTTTTTCTCGACCCTGTTCTTGCGCCTTAATGGCGTTCCAGTTTCGGACGACATCTTTCGGCGTGTCTGCCTGGACATCGCCATAGACGTGGGGATGCCGACGGATCATCTTTTCGCAAATGCTGTTTTCGATATCTTGGTAGGTGAACCTTGCGTCTTCTTCGGCAATCACGGCGTGAAAGGCCACCTGCAGCAGAACGTCGCCCAGCTCACCGGGCAATTCCTCCCAGTGGCCCAGCGAAATGGCGTCAACGGCTTCGCCGGCCTCTTCCAAGAGATGGGAACGGAGTGATTCGTGTGTCTGAGCCCGATCCCAAGGACAGCCTTCTGGAGAGCGCAAACGGCGCATGATCTGGATCAATCGTTCCATGGTGCCCATTCTAGAGGGTATCGGAAAGGAATTCGTCAAACCGTATCAAAACACAAAAAAACAGAGGAATACTTTTCCTCTATTCATCCATATGTTTGTATGAAGATCAGTTGACCTTGTTGTAAGCGGTGAGCAAACCATCAATCAACGCTTCGCCTTCGCCGATCAGGTAATCGGTCAACCCATCGTTGTCAACGAGAACCCCAAAGCTCCCATCCGACCACACCGAAACGGGATTGTTGTATGCGTCGTTCTCTTTCAGAGAGGCGTAGGCGCCATCGTCAGAAACCCAAAGCATGGCATTCCAAGCGCGCGGTGTTCCCGTGGTCGCCTCAAACGACATATCGACAGCCCAATCCGAGCAGCTCGTCTCCCCCATCTCTTTGAATGGGATTTTCATTGTGGTGGCTTGCTCGACAAAGTGATCGTACAGGCCCTGGGCGAGTTTTTGGGACACCGAAGACAAAGCCCCGACCTGGGCAACGAAGGAGTCATTGTCAATGCACAGCGTCACACCACGAAGGTTATCGTCTGGATGAACATAGGTTGCGGCAAACGAGGAACCCAACAACGATAACACTGCAAAAGACAGCCATTTTTTCATGGTGACCTCTCCATTCCACGCGAAAACCTGAGAGTTGCCTCAAAATGCGAGACTGGTCAGACGCGTCAAAACAACAGAAATAGAACAGATTCATCCTAAAGAAAAGAATCCCTCAGGTCAAGAGGGATTCTGGGACAGGGTGAAATCAGAGAACGCGAATGTGGTCGGGCAATTTGCGAAGGGCGGCAACAGACAGCCAGACCTTCATGCGTTTGCCATTGACTTCAACAGAGCGCTTTTGCAAATTTGCGTACTTGCGCGTTTTGGTGATGCCCGTTGTCTTCTTACCGACCCCACCGTCAGCCCTGGCTCTACCTTTTCGAATGACGGAATTGATAACCAAACTGGACTTACCCGTCAAAAAACATTTCTTTGCCATTAGAGTTCTCCTTGATGTTCGAGCGGAGGTACCCACACCCGAAAGTTGCAACCCTTCCAGTTTACAAGGATACCGAGGATTTTCAAGAGATTCGCACCCGATTACGGGAACATGCCCGACCGGTAAAGCATTCCCGGCAATGGCTTTTTGAGCACATCCTGCAGCCATTTGGAAATGTCAATGAGTGCATCGACATCGACACCGGTTTTGACACCCATCCGTTCGAGAAGATAGACCAAGTCCTCCGTAGCGATGTTGCCTGTCGCGCCAGGCGCAAACGGACATCCACCCAAACCCCCAACCGACGCATCCAAAACCGACGCACCACCCTCGAGGGCCGTCCAAGCATTGAGGTATCCCGTATTGCGGGTGTTGTGAAAATGACCACCGATGGCAACCCCGGAATCCACGCACGAACCGACCAACGTTTTGACCTGAGAGGGCACGCCCACGCCGATGGTATCGGCAAAAATAAGTTCGTCCGGTTGAGCCGACAGCCAACGGTCCGCGACAGACAACACGCGGCGGGCTTCGACCTCTCCCTCGAAGGGACAGCCAAATGAGGTCGCCAAAACGACACCGAAACGCACGCCACATTCGCGCGCCCGCTTCAGAAGAGACAATCCCAGCTTGCACGCCTCGTCTGTGCCCGTGTTTTGGTTTTTCCGGGTAAACGTTTCCGAAATGCCGAAGGAGTAACGCACGGCCTTGACACCGAGTACCAGGGCGCGGTCAAACCCCTTTTCGTTGAGCACGAGCCCCTCAACCGAGGCGCCCGAAGGCACATCTCCCAAAACCTCTAAAAGCTCATCTGGGGCGGCCATTTGTGGAACCCGATTGGGATTCACAAAGCTGACAGCTTCCAAACGCCGGATTCCGGCAGCCAAAAGACGGGCACAGAGCTCCGCACGGACCGCAGGCTGGAGCACGGTCGACTCGTTTTGCAGTCCGTCCCTTGGGCCCACCTCGACAAGGGTGACCGATGGGTCAGTCTTCAAGGCTTCCTAGGTAATCGTCTGCACTCAAGAGCTCGTTCGACAGTTCGTCAATTTCGACCTTAAACATCCAGCCTCGGTCAAAAGCACTTTCATTCATCCACTCTGTGTTTTCCGTCAGTTCGTCGTTGATTTCAACAACCGTTCCCGTCACTGGACTGTAAATGTCAGAGGCTGTTTTGACCGATTCAACGACGGCCACGGGATCTCCCGCAACAAGTTCTCTGCCCACTGCAGGCAATTCGACATAAACGACGTCACCCAATTGCCCTTGGGCGTAGTCTGTAATGCCCACGGTGGCAATGTTTCCATCGATACGGACCCACTCATGGCTGCTGAGATACTGCAATTCTTTAGGTATGTTCATGATCACCTCAAATGTCTTCATTGCATTTTTTGACATTCCACACGGCTAAAGCCGTGGGATTCTCGGTTCAGCGACAGCGCGGTTGGGTGCCGTCTCCCCAAGCGTGAATTCCCGTGTGTCCCACGGTACCACAACCCTTGACCCATCCAGTTGTGTCTCATGAAGCGGGACCTGCGAGCCGTTTTGCTTGAATCGCATTCCCATGGGCTTCCAAGATTCGCATAACCCTCCACATTCTATATGTTTAGACGTCACAGGGCCTCAATCGGCAACCGCACCAAAACCTGTCCTGCTCCAGTAATGTAGGCAATTTCATACCGTCCAACACGGTCAGGTACAGCCAAACTGACGGTCAGTTGGGCAGCAATCCACGCCTCAGTGATCACCTGTTCCACGGATCCGCCGACAGGTAAGACGGCCAAACGGTCCCCGTCTCCTGCCGGTCCAGTCCAACTCACATCGATGGAACGTCCGACAGTCACGCGGGTTGCGGCTTTCAGCGTTGCCTTTGGAGGCGTCAACGCAATGGATTTGGTGGCCAGCGTCCGGTTCGGGGATGTTTTATCGTTCACATAACGCACTTCGTATTCCCCGGGATCGGTCGGCGTGAACACGCGGGTCGGATTGCCATCATGGGTGTACACATACTGGGTATACACACCTTCAGGTGCGCCTTTGGGCACAACGGTGATGTAATCGCCTTCGTTGTTGGGACCCGTCCAGCGCACGCTGAGCCTGCTTCCAGCCATCGTTGCAGAGGGAACATCCAACGCGTATGTGGCTGCTTTCAGGTTGATCTCGGAAAAAGCCAGTGTGGTGTCGGGATCTGTCCGCTCCGAGACGTAACGCACTTCGTATTCTCCCGGATCGAGCGGCAAGTCGAGTGAGACAGGATTGCCATCGCGGGTGTACACATACTGGGTGTACACCCCTTCGGGTGCGCCTTTGGGTACGACGGTGATGTAGTCGCCTTCGTTGTTGGGACCCATCCAGTGAATGCGCAATTTGCTTCCAGCAATGGCTTCTGGAGGAACCTCAAGATTATACTGTGCGGAAACGAGCGAAATTTCGCGCTTTGCAAGTGTTTTGGCGCCTTGGCTCTCATTGACGTAGCGGATTTCATAAGATCCGGGTTGGGGTGGAAGCAAAAGATCAATGGGAGACGCGTGATCTTTCGTGTACACATATTGGGTGTAACTTCCTTCGGGTGCGCCCCGTGGAACAACCGTGATGTATTCGGCATCGTTGTTGGGACCGGTCCAGTCGACCTGCACGCGACCTCCCGCAACCGCGCGCTCGGGTGCGCCAAGTGTATACATCGCTTTTTGAACGTAAATGTCTTTTTGATACAGGGTCTTCCCCGAAAATCCACTGACGTACCGAACCTCATACGTGCCGGGTTCCACGGGTGCCGTTAAGGTTCCATCACCGCTGTGATCTCTCGTGTAGAAATAATGTGTATATACACCCTCTGGTGCACTTTTTGACACAACGGTGATGTAATCACCCTCGTTGTTGGGGCCTGTCCAAGCCACCCGAAATCCACTTCCAGAAACCGCCGAATCGGGAACATTCAATTGGACGGAAATCCATTTGGGCGAAAATGGTTCGCTTCGGCCCAAAATGCGTCGCGTGCCATCAGAAGCCGTCCAAAGATCCAAAACCTCACAGTCAAACACATCCTCGGGAACCCTCAAAACCACCTCACCCTGGCTGTCTGAAACCCAAGCGTAAGTGAGCAAATCACCTTCTGGATCGCCTTTTTTCGAAATTCCAATCTGATGATCATCGCTTGAACTTTGGGATCTCTTGTAGGTGACCCTGAGCTCTCCACCGGCTGTGGGCACTTTCGGGAAAAACGTGAGCTGTGTCTGGTTGGTCTGTCCAATTTCGAAGGCAAACCGGTTGTCCAAACCCAGATTGACGTTGAGGCCACCGTAGGTTTGCATCGACTGGCCGACAGGGGTTATTTGAGCGCGGTAAGTGCCGACAGAAAGGGTTGCCTCATACATTCCGCTGCCAATGGGTCGAAGTGCGTACAGCCCTGAACCCAATGCATCAACAAAAACAACCTGCGCGTCCGATACATCTTTGCCTTGGGATGTCAATGCGACAGATACCCGAACCTGTGAGCGCTGCGCCTGAATGTCACTGGCACGCCCCAACGCCTGGGCCAATTCTGTTCCACTCGCTGTGTTTGTAAAAGACAATCCCGCAAAAGCTTTCTGTGCTTGCGCATTGAGGTCGATGCCAATCACACGAAGATCGATATCCATTCCGCCAGATCTCAATTCCAAAAGGGCGTCTGACAAATTTCCCCCACAGGATTCCTGTCCATCGGTTACCAAAACAATCCGTTTTTTGTTTGAATTTTTTGGAAAGTCTTGGACCGCCTTCCTCAAAGAGAACACAATCGGTGTTGCCCCTTTGGGTTGAGCTTTGGTCAACTCTGTTTGCAATCTCAGTCGATCGAAACCGTCTATGGGAACGACCAAAGTGCTGTCCTCACATGCACCCTCTTGTGTGGCCGAAAACCTTGCACCGTAAATGCGAAGACCGACGTTCAGGTCTGCGTTTTCAGGCAATGCGGCCACAAACTCAGACAGGGCATTTCGGGCAACTGAAATGCGCGTGTTACCGTCGGGCAAGCGCGAGTACATGCTGCCCGATGCATCCAAAATCAACTGGACGTCTGTGGTCGCACCCGCATGTGAAACCCAAAGAAATCCGCCAATGAGCCAAGCCTTGGAAATCTGACGCATACAAAAGCCTCCGTGATTGCAGTGATTCCAGTCTAGCGGATATTCCGGGTTGACGTGTCGTACTTTGTCTCAGGCACCCAAATCACCCGAATTTGGATTGTGATTTTTTCAGCGTATGGATGCATTTCGTAGAGCAATTTCTAAGCCATATTCTGAATAAATATAGCAAGCTCCTTAAATATCGGGAATTTTGAGAGAAATTGAAACAACCCCAGACGACATTTTTCATTTGCCAAATATCCAAAAAATGAAAGAACTTTCTCTAAATGTTTCTCTTTTTCTGATATTCAATGGCGTTTTTTTCAAACGCGAACAGCGATCAAGCCCCTTTGGCCAAGACACGACAAGTCGCACGGGGTGCCGTTTAGCCCAAGATGGTGAAGGAGGATTGCAAGATTAAGTTCTTCGAGGGGGCCTCTCGGGGGAAACAACGCAGTGGCTCATTTCCCTATTTTTATTGCCTCAATCACGATTTTTATCCCTCGGATTTTTTGTAAGGTATTGAACCCATTGACAGACAGAACCCGAGTATCAACCCAACTGGCAGCTTTGGGCATCGAGCGGCTCCATCAAATTGACATGTCCCAGCAAGGTGGTTGCAGGCTGGTCGCCGACAGTGAACATGACATCCCGGTAATCGCCCAGATCGAGCAATGTTCGTGTCATTCCACACAGCAAAATAAGTTCTCCACCAAAACCCAGAGACAGCTTTCGCCATTCCTTTGGAAGATCCAAGAAAAAGTGCTTGGAACGGACAAAGAGGGTCGGCATAGGCATATGCGAAGGCACCAATGACAGCGTTCCCTGCGAAGGTTTTCTCAAAAATTCCTCCAACACAACCTGAGGAATGTTCTGTTGATCCTCACTTTTCACCAGAATGGAACGCTCTTCCATGGCAAAATCCGTGAGCTCAGTGTTGCTGAAATACAGGTGCGCACGAACAGTGAGCTTTTGTCCACCCGAATTGAGGCCCAAAATTTCCGGAGGCGCAGCAGGACGGGTAACCAACATATACAAAAACAACATTGCCGCCAAGACGATTGCACTGCAGACATTGAAAAAGGAAAAAATCTTCATGGGTTCACGGTGATGGCGTCAGAAAAGTGGCCACGGAGCGAGCAATTTGTCCAGATAAGTCTTTCAGTTGTGAACTGCTTTTCAGATAACCGATGTCCGAGGTGTTCAACCACCCCAGCTCAATTGCCAGGGCTGTTTTGGCTGTATTTTGCAACAGGAAATGGTGAGGTGCTTTTTCTTCAGAAACCGCAAAACCACCTGCAGACAGATTCTCAGAGAGGACCTTGGAGAAAGCCTGGCTGTCCGAAAACGACCGAATGTAGCCATTGACATTGGCGTCTTCACCGCGCACTCGGTCAATCAACCCAAGGTGACTCAGCCCACTGGGACGGTAAAGCGTGATGCCTCCAGGATGGCGTCCGGGTGAATTGGAAATGTGAAACGAAAGAAACAGATCCGCCGTCCGTGCCAGATTGGCACGCCCTTCTAGACTCGTGTTGTCATCTCCGTTCCGGGTCATCTTGACGGTCCACCCCGCTTGGGTGAGCAAGTCGCGCACCTGCTCTGCAACCTCAAGTACAACCTGTTTTTCAACCAAAGTCCCAGAAATGCCTGAATCCGCACCACCATGACCGGGATCCAAGACAATGGTCGGTTTGTACAGGTTTCGTTCGCCTGCATCTACCACTTTCGGCAATTGCGGACCCACGTCAATCACGATTCGGGAAGCGTCCTGTCCACGTTTGACGGTGTACACGTGATACCCCATATTTTTGGGAAGGCTCAACACCGCTTTCGCACCCAAATTCTGAGAGGACAATGGCTCCACCAAAACGTCTTTGATGTACAAACCCGAGACCGTGTAGCGCGCTTTCTGTGCTTTCACCCCAGGCAAAGTCAGGATCAATTCGTTGCCAACCTGCTCCACCTTGGGCTCAATGGCCCGGGTGACTTCGAGTGCAATGCGGTCGACCTTCGGGTTGCGCTTGGAATCCGATGCGATGTTGAGCAGCTGATTTTCGCCTTGTGTGAATTTGCCTCCCGGACCGGGCACGTAGGAAACGCCAAAAACCTCAGCCAATGTTGACAGGGGCAAAAACAATCGATTTCCTTGAACAGTTGCGGTTCTGGCCAAAAACCGCCGATCTCCACCTTGCACACCGTAGGCCACTTCGGCCGCGTACTCAGGATTGCGTTCAAGTGGAAGGAGGGCAACTTTACCTTCGCGCTCTACTTGAATAAGGCGTCCCCAACGCGGTGAATCGATACGCGATATTTGGAAAACAGAAGATAAGTCCCTTTCTTCCACGTAGTCCGAACCCGAAAGATCGAGCATGGAGACGGTCTTGCCAAAGACGCTGATCGACACATCCTGGGCCTGTGCCCCCAAGAGTGCCAAAAGCAGCCACCCATACCGCTTCATCGGAGGTCCTTGAGCTCCCGTCTGACAGTCTTCTCGGCATCGGATTTTCGCTTGTCGTAGAGTTTTTTTCCGCGTCCAAGTGCAATTTCAATTTTGATATGACGCCCCTTGAAGTACATTTTGGTCGGCACAAGGGTGAGACCCTTTTGTTCTAGGCCTTTGCGCAGTTTCTGAATTTCATGCCCATTGAGCAACAATCGACGCTTCCGTCTCGGCTCGTGGTTGTTGTAAGATGACTTGTCGTAAATCGGAATATACAGGCCTTCAAGTTCGATGTTGCCCGCACTGAGTACCGCAAAGGCATCTCGAAAATCGACTCCACCTGCACGGAAGCTCTTCACTTCACTTCCCTGCAAGCAGATACCCGCTTCGAACCGTTCGAGAAGTTCGTAATTGAAAGAGGCTTTTCGGTTGACATAAGAAGTGGGCATATCTTAGGGTATTTTAGTCCATTCCGATATCAGAAATGCGTCCTTTTGCAAGACCCCCAAAGGGCGGTATTTCAAAGATTAAGAATGTGTTAAATTCAACATAAGTCCTTTTTCCCAACCTCCTGGAGGTTTCTTATGTATAAACAACATCTCTCTCTCGCAACAGCACTCATCCTCTCTGGACTCCTGGCATCGTGTGCCGGCAGTGTTTCAACCGGTAAACCCGTTGACAATCCCACGTCAGCCCAAAGCAATTCCCTCAAAATCTTCACCTTTACAGACCTCAACGAAGATGGTGTATTTAAAGAAGCCGATGGAGAGCGATTGGTTGAAGGCATTCGCATGCAAGTCGGCTACAAAGGTGGCGTGCAAGATTGCTATTCTGGAACGATCACAGGTGCGTCATCGTGCGTCTTTGATGCGTCCACTTTGCCAGATGACACCTACTATCTCTCCATTAAAGCTGTCCCCACCGGAATTCCTGGCTTTCTCCGGACCCTCATGAACCAATACGCCGAGGGTTGGAATGTCATTGAAAACGGTCAAGTCAAATGGGTAAACAATATCTTCTTCGACAAAAGCCAGCAAGTTGTCGCGATCGGCGATCAACCCGTCAAGCTGCCGACAGACATTCCATCTCAGGTCATCCAATTCAAGAAAAACCAACCCCAAGCCAAAGAGGTCTACTTTCCCATACCGGTCCTGGAGCGTGCACCAAAGCCCGACATGAATGGTCGTAGCAACTACGTGGAGTCGGTGGGTCATGCGACAACCAGAATCCAAAACACGCTCGCAGAAGGGCGCGGATACATCATGGGTGTGCTCACGGACACGTCTGGCAAACCACTGCCAGGCATGCCTGTATATCTCAGTGATAGTTTGGCAGTCTTTAACGATAGCAAACGCTTTGAATTTCAGGGCATAAAGACCGATTCAGACGGTCGCTTTGTGTTTAGCTACGTGCCTGCGGGCACCTACGATCTCTACGTTCCCACAGGCACCGATCTATATTTCAATAATGACGGTGCAGCTCCCGCTGTAAAGCTAAACACGGGGATTGTGGTTCAGCAAGGAAAAATGACGGATCTCGGCCGTCCTCAATTGACAAAAGATCCGAGTTCGGTCTATAGTTTGACACCCTGTATTGACCGTGACATGGACGGGCTCTGCGATTTGGGAGACGGCAAGCTCAACATTGCGAGAGATCTGCAATTTCCCAGAGCGGATCTGCCCCTTCCCAACAGCTATTTGGATCAAAAACTAGTAGGAGCCACTTTGATGGATATGAACACCCATTCTCAATTTCTATTTGCAGGATGCGAGAATGGCCTGTGTTTCACGGTTTTGCCTAAAAATCGTCAAATCTCTCTGGTCAGCATTATTGAACACGACGTATTAAGTCAGGATTTCGGTGTAATGAATCGAGATAAATTGGCGGTGGCTGCAGCAATTCCAGATGCCAATCCCATACAGTATCTCTACGATTGGAGGCTTTATTACCAAAGGGATCAGATGTTTGTTCCGCCATCGGACAACATCTGCAACATCGAACATGTCAACATCGAACACGAACGTATTGTTGGTTATATCTACCCAAAGGACGACATAGAGGCAGGGACATATTTTCCGGAATACCACGATGGAGATGCCATTCAAGTCATTGGGTCCAAGCTGGAAAATGAGTCTCTTCCCTGTTATGCCAGTGGCAACTTCGATTTTGTGCCGTTTGAGGACAAAAACACCAATGGTACCTGGGACAGTGGTGAGCCTCGAATACCTGAAATACCTGAAATACCTATGTTCTACACGAAAAGTGTCATTGGAAATGCAACCATGAACGACCCTCGTTTCAATATCATGTCATACAGTCGGTTGGGTCCCGTCGATCCGTCCACAGGAATGAACACCCTCCGGACACGCATGGTTCAATTCTCTGGCCAATCCCAGACGATGATTTATCCATCCTCACCTTTACCTTTTGTCTTACGGCCCACAACATCCAATACGCCGTCCAAATCTGTACCATTCAATCATACATACGTGCCGAATGCCAGGATCTCTTACTGGGGATATGCTTTTCCAGGTACAGTGCGCGTGAATATTTTCGAGGATGTAAATGCAGACAAAAACTTCAGTGCTGGCGACACACCTTTGGCAAATGTCAAGGTTCGTGTCACGGACCGTTTTGGAGAGGTCCGTGAAGCACAGACAGATACACAAGGCAATGTAGCTTTAGATAGCATTTCAGCAGGAAAAGTGCAAATTGAAGTCGTGAAAGAAACGCTGCCCAATGCGGACAAACGCGTCTTCACAGAGACGAGTGGATCAGGCTTTTCGAAAACCATAACGCTTACCTCTTCAGGAAAGGCAGATCTCTCGTTTGGCTACAAAGTCGAGCGCTCAGGGCAACTTGAAGGCGTCCTCTTCGACGACAGCAACGGAAATGGTGCTCAAGATCCAGGCGAACTTGGTATTTCCGGTGTCACACTCACCGCCATCCGCGGCGATGTGGCTAATGTCTCAGATAGAGAACAACAGACAAAAACTGATCCAAACGGCAAATATGTCTTTGATACTGTTAGAGAAGGTACAGCACAAATTGTATTCAATGATTCGGACTTGGGCTCCGATTTCTCTGACGGCTTTAACATTACAGCACCCAAAGACGCTCTCCATGCCAATGACGAATTTGGGAAACGCGTCATTGCCCAAACTAACGTCACTGGTGAAACTAATAACACCCTCAACTTCGGCTTTCAACCCCATTTCATTCAACCCAACATCTCCTTCTTCTGGGATACAAACAGAAACGGTGTCCACAATCCTGATGAACCCTTCATCTTCTTAGAAGACCTTGCCCTTTGGAACCTGACAACGCCCAATCTCTTCACAGAAAACAACCTCAATCCCCTGGTGCGCACAAAATCACGCATACCTCTCAACGCAATGTCCCATGACTTGTATTTCAACTACGGGCTTGGCCGCGTTGTCACAGGTTCCAATCAGCCTGATTTCATCAAAAACACCATGTTTCAAATCACGAATGGCCAAAAACTCGGTCTGTCGTCTGGCTTGTTTGTTCCTCTCATTCAGATTCAAACTCACAAGCCTGGACATCCCCTTCACTTGAAATTGGTCTCACGATAAACAAGTTACTCTTTCAGGCATCGTCTTTGATGACCTCAACAACAATGAACAACTCGATCCCGGTGAATTTCCTCTTCCTGGAGCCATCATCAACACCGATTTGGGCAACCATACATCTGGTCCAAAAGGCCAATATCAATACCTTTGGGAACCTTCAACTTCTCCACGCAAAGTCACTTACCAAGGCTACGATTCAAGCTGGTTTCGACTTCTCGTACACCCATTTGGTTTCCATCTTCAACAGAAACAATTTAGGTGAAGCAACAGAGATCATCAACTTGCCGATCCATTCCCCCGCAAAACTGTCTCCGGTCACGTCTTCGAAGACCTTCAAATAAAACGGCTCCTACGACAACGAGCCTTCCTTCATCGACGTCTCCCTCTCCCTCACCGATTCCCTCGGTCAAATTCACAACCTCAAAGCCAACTTCGATGGTTCCTTCTCCTTCAAAAACATCCCCCGGTCCCGCTACCCTCTCTGTCGATTCCTCCTCTCTCCCTCCCAACTACATTTCCTCCCTTCCTCTCCCTGCCTCCATCAATATCTCCACAACCTCCGACCTCAACATCGACCTCCCCTTCACACTCATTCGCACCACCGGTTCCATCCAAGGCCTCGTCTTCAACGACCTCAACAACAACGGCAATCAAGACTCCGGCGAACCCCGGTCTCCCTGGTATCCTTGTCCGTGGTCAAGACCTCTGGGAACACCACCGATGGCCCGGTTCCTTCGGAACCTGCCGTCCCTCGCGCAACGCCACCATCTCTGTCAACATTCCAACGGATATTCAATACCAATTTCTTCTCTCTCGTCATTCCCATCAAAGCCTCTCAAACCTCTTCTGGCTGGTCTTTCGGTCTTCGCAAAAACATTGGCTCTGTCTCTGGTAACGTTTTTGATGATTCCTCCAACTACGGTGTCCACGATGGGCGAGATGGGCTCGGTGATGTAACCGTTGAGCTCACCGATTCGAAGGGAAACACACACATGACACTCACGGACATGAATGGGGATTACAGATTTGATGGTATTTTGGAAGGTTCTGGAAAGATTATGTTTAAGAAATCAGGGTATGTGGATACCTTTACGAATCCACGGAATGTGGTTGTGGAGGGAGGCAATACCATCATGATTGGAGAGATGGGGATGCATGTGAACTGAAGAATATAAATAAAATAGGAAAAGAAGAAATCCACCCCTAAAGGTGGATTTACTTATGTGATGAAGAGAAGGAAGAGAAGCATCTGTTTAAAATATTTAGAAAGGAGGTGATCCAACCGCACCTTCCGGGCCGGGCCGCCCAAGAAAGGGCCTGTCCGCACTAATCCGGAAATGCATCCTTTTGCAAGACCCCCAAAAGGAGGTATTTCAAAGATTAAGAATGTGTTAAATTTGACATAAGTCCTTTGCCCCGACCTCCTGGAGGTTTCTTATGTATAAACAACATCTTTCTCTCGCAACCGCACTCATTCTCTCTGGACTCCTGGCATCGTGTGCCGGCAGTGTTTCAACCGGTAAACCCGTTGACAATCCCACGTCAGCCCAAAGCAATTCCCTCAAAATCTTCACCTTTACAGACCTCAACGAAGACGGCGTGTTCGAGGACGGCGATGGAGAGCGATTGGTTGAAGGCATTCGCATGCAAATCGGCTACAAAGGTGGCGTACAAGATTGCTATTCTGGAACGATCACAGGTGCGTCATCGTGCGTCTTCGATGCGTCCACTTTACCAGACGACACCTACTACCTCTCCATTAAAGCTGTCCCTACCGGAATTCCTGGCTTTCTCCGAACCCTCATGAACCAATACGCCACGGGTTGGAATGTCATTGAAAACGGTCAGACAAAATGGGTGGACAATATCTTCTTCGACAAAAGCCGGCCAGTTGTCTCAATCGGCGATATGCCGGTCAAATTGCCGACGGACATTCCATCTCGGGTCATCCAATTCAAGAAAAACCAACCGCAAGCCAGAGAAATCTATTTTCCCATTCCGGTCCTGGAGCGTGCACCAAAACCCGACGTGAATGGCCGCAGCAACTATGTGGAGTCGGTGGGTCATGCGACAACCAGAATCCAAAACACGCTCGCAGAAGGACGCGGATACATCATGGGTGTGCTCACAGACACGTCTGGCAAACCACTGCCAGGCATATCGGTCAACATCCGTGACAGCTTGGCAACCATTGGCAATAAATTTGAATTCCAGGGCATAAAGACCGATTCAGACGGTCGCTTTGTGTTTAGCTACGTGCCTGCTGGCACCTACGATCTCTACGTTCCCACCGATTCAGTAAACGATGTCGGTGCGGCCAATCTCGTAAAACTAAAAACGGGGATTGTTGTCCAACAAGCTAGAATGACCGATCTCGGTCGTCCTCAGTTGACAAAAGATCCGGGTTTTTTCTACACCTTTACACCCTGTATTGACCGTGGCATGGACGGACTCTGCGATGTGGGAGACGGCAAGCTCAACATTGCAAGGGATCTGCAATTTCCCAGAGAAGATCTGCCACTTCCCCAGAGCTATTTGGATCCAACAAATAGTGTTTTTCAAGTTGTAGACAATGAAGATCGAAAAACAAACTACCTGTTTCAGGCGTGTGAGAATGGCCTCTGTTTCACCGTTTTGCCTAAAAATCAAAAAGCCTTTGCTGCAGGCTTGGGGTTGACCTACACCAACCTAGGCACAACAGAAGGTGACCAACTCATTGCCATTGCAGCAATTCCAGATGCCAATCCCATACAATATGTCTACAATTGGAATGGGGCACAAACGCAGCTGTTTATTCCACCATCGGATAACATCTGCAACAAATATGCCTCAATAAAGGGTGATCGGTATTGGATTGTGAATCGGACCCCGACGTATTTTCCGGAATACTACGATGGAGATGCGATTCTAGTCGGTGGGTTCGGGCAGGAAAACGAGTCTCTTGCCTGTTATGCCAGTGGCAACTTCGATTTTATACCGTTTGAGGACAAAAACGCCGATGGTACCTGGGACATCGGTGAGCCTCGAATACCACGAATGGATGTATCCACGAAGAGTGTCGTTGGAAATGCAACCCTTGAAGACCCTCGTTTTGATATCGTGTCATACAGTCGGTTGGGTCCCGTCGATCCGTCCACAGGAATGAACACCCTCCGAACACGCATGGTTCAGTTCTTTGGTCAATCCCAGACAGATATAAACTATATAGGGTCACCGGACTTAGGGCCATTGAATTATTTTGGTAATTACTATGCTACAACACCAAATGCACCCTCCACCTACTTACTTCGTATATCAGATTTACTCCGAGATCACGTTAAAACACCACTGAGCCACAGGTATGTACCCAATGCCGGTGTCTCCTACTGGGGCTATGCTTTTCCAGCCGAGGTGCATATTTATATTTTCGAAGATGTAGATGCAGACAAACGCAAATCGTACGGTGTTGATGCCCCTTTGGCAAATGTCAAGGTTCGTGTCACGGACTATTCTGGAATTGTTCTTTACGCACAGACAAACGAAGCTGGTGAAGCAGTTGTTCTCGCAGGAGCAGGACAAGTGCAAATTGAAGTCGTCAAAGAAACACTGCCCAATGCCGACAAACGCGTCTTCACAGAGACGAGTGGCTCGGGATTTTCGAAAACCATACTGCTCAAATCTAATGGGACACTTGGATATGAACGTGCTTCGTTTGGCTACAAAGTCGAGCGCTCAGGGCAACTTGAAGGCGTCCTCTTCGACGACAGCAACGGAAACGGAAGCCAAGATCCAGGTGAAATCGGTCTCAGAGGAATCAAACTGACGGCCATCCGAAACGACGCCACAAATCCAGCAGACAGAGAGCAATATGCGATCACCGATGGCTCTGGACGCTACAACTTTCCAGCACTCAAGGAAGGCAGTGCGCAAGTTGTCTTCCAGGATCAAGATATTGGCAACCTGTATTCACAGTTCAAAGGTGGATTCAAGGTTACAGCCCCCAAAGGTGCCAACCACTTTGACGACGAATTTGGCAAGCGTGTTGCAGCATCCATGAACATTGTGGGAGAACAGAAAAACACGCTCAACTTTGGCCTCAGTGTTCCCAGAAACGACAAGATTGTGAGCCTGAAATTCTTTGACGACCAAAACGGCGATGGAACGCGCAATCTGGGCGAAGCTGCACTGGATTTGACCGATCGGAGTGCGTATTTTTACTATGCACAGGCAACAGGAACGTGGAAGTTGAGTGGTGTGGGTTGGTCGCTTGCTGGAGCCGAGATGACGGGTGCGAAAGACGCTCTGAACGAGCCTGTCCTTCAGATCAATGTTCCCAAAGATCAGCAAGCGCAATCGATCTACATGTTGAGTGACAAACGGTTTACCGCGGGTCCCCCCTACTCGATTTACAGCTACACAAGCACATCCAGACCGGACCTCAGCAACATCAGTGGCGCGCGGATTTATAACGATTTGGATCTTCCTTCTCGCCAACTGGACAAAAAATACATTTTCCCACTCCTGAGAATCGATCAGGAAGCCCAAAATGCTGGGACAATCGAGATTGGAATCCAGAAAAAAGCCCTTTCTTTTTCGGGCGTGGTGTTTGATGATCAAAATGGCAACGGCATCAAAGAGGCAACCGAGCCGGTCGTTCCGGGCGCTGTCATTGCAGACGGAGCGCGCAATGTGACTTCGGGTGCTGACGGAACATACACACTCACAAATGTCACCGATGCCAATGGTTACAAAATCAATGTTTCGAAACCCGGTACATCTGCGAGCAGTGTTCAGGATGTCTTTCCCTTCTTCATCCAAGACGGCGCTTCCACCCGAACGCTCAACCTTCCCATTCGCCTGCCACGCGGAACTGTTACAGGTTCTGTCTTTGAAGACATCGATGGCAACGGCAAACAAGATGGTGCCGAGACAGTCCTTCCAAATGTGACTGTGAAATTCACCGATTTGCTGGGCAATGTGAGTCAATCGACAACCAATCTGGCCGGTGTGTACACGTTTGGGAATGCAGTCTCTGGTGCAGGATCTATCACGATCGACACGGCTTCCTTGCCCAATTATGCGCCGACCACGGGAACACTCCCAATGTCTGTCAATGTTTTGGCCGGACCAACCAGCTTGGCACCCATCGGCATGAAAACCACACTTTCAACGGGATCCATCCAAGGCAAGGTGTTTGACGATGCCAACGGAAATGGCACACAGGACACCGGAGAAATGGGTCTGGCCAATGTCCGCCTGACAGCCAAAGATGGCAAAGGAATTGTGACACAGATTTTGAGTGACGCCAGCGGAAACTACGCCTTCAACAGTCTAACTCCAGGCCGCATCACCATTGATCTGGATGCCACAACGGCACCGACGGATTATGCGCTGACCACCACAGGATCGATGGCTGTTGATCTGCGTGTTGGCCAAAACATCATCGGGAAAAACTTCGGTTTGCAAACCACACTTGGAACCGTGAGTGGCCGGCTGTTCTACGATAAAGACGAAGATGACGTCTTGGACGAATCTGATACTCCAGCAAAACATGAGATCGTTTCGACCATCTTTGAAAACGTCAAAGTGGTCATGAGAGGTACTGATGGTAAAATTCTCAAAGACAAAGCCGGCAATGACTTGATCACCTATACCGACAGCAACGGCTACTACACGTTCAATCGCGTTCCCGTTGGCGCTGCACAAATCGAAGTAGATGACGTGTCGTTCTACAGACTCACCAATCTAACCAATCCCCGTCCTGTGGACGTCAAGCGCGGCAATGTCGCTGGCCAGAACTTCGGATTTTACTGGATATACTGATGGACCTGTAACGGAAAAGGGACGGTATAGACCGTCCCTTTTCGCTGCACATCTGTCGGTTTCTGCAACATTGCAGCATAGAGAAAGTTCGCCCATTTCTTCAATTATCACAAAATACAGAAATATATTATCAATCCATTTTAAAGGACCACAAAAATCCTTCTTATTCAACGAATTCATTAGAGCTCTTTCGAAACTAAAATTACAAGACTTCAAAGTTATAGATATCTACTATAAATTAAACCTTAATGAAAATCTCCTTCTTCTATTTCGATATTTGCAGTTTACAGCGGGTTTCATAATTATTAGGAATTAACAAAGGACATAAAATGCTTTTTATATCCTTCTATATTTTCAGGAGTTACAGCCTCTACGCATTCTTGAATGATATTTTCTATGTTATCTATTGTTTTACTTGGATATCTTCTTATTCCATTCTTTATTTTCGAAATCGATTCTTCTATTGGATTCAATTCTGGACTATAGGGAGGTATATATAGTATTTCTATTCCATTCTCTTCAAATAAATCTTTTACAGATTTCGTTTTATGTACGCTTAAATTATCCATTACTATTTTTCTAATACCAATCTTTTTGATTTCTTCGCAAAATATCTCTATGTCTTGGCCTATACGGCACCCAAAAAGGGGCCAGGCCGCATATTTTAAAAATACGTCAGTATTCATTGTTCCATCAATTATAAACGTGCACACCATTTTCATATGTAGAATGAGTATTACATTTCTCTTTTTCCTTCTTTTTGATCTATTTATTTTGCAATATAGTCTTTTTTTATGACTCCATCCATACGGGGCTTCACAATCTATATGTACGCCAAATTCATCTAAAAATCCAATTTCATTTAAATCACTTTTCAAAATCTCTTCAATAAATGCCTCTCTTTTTATTATATTTGATGGTGTTTCTTTTTCAAGTGCGATATAAGTTTTTTTTATACTTTATCCCCGCACGTTGAAACGCTCTATACATTGTCGCTTTTTTCACGGTCACACCATACATTTTCTCCCATTCTTGGCCCCTTTTTCTAGGTAATATCCGGCATACTTTGTACCATTGCTCTTAGGTGCAAAGTCTGCAATATCTATACGGGGTGGCTTTTTAGTTCCTCTTTTTTTAGGTTCCAATACATTGTTGTCATCAAGCTGCAAGTATCGTCCAACAGCCGAGGAAGAAACATTATATATTTCTGAAACCTCTTTTATTGTGTATCCTTCATAGTATTTTTCAACTATTCTTTTTCTAAGATCTAAACTATAAGTTACTGGCATACATAGATTTTACCACATTACATTCAAAAATAAAATATCCCCAAAATTAATAAACTTGCTGTATAATCTTAAATCTCTTCAGCATCACAATGACATACTCAATTACCATACTTTCGCTTGCCACTCTCTTATTCTCCTTTCTCTCCTCTTTCTTTCTTCGGCAATCTTGCATTCTTATGTATTTTTCTCACCCATTGATATCCTCTATCCGCTAAAATTTCTATCCCTGGATTGATTTTTGTCTTTGATTCTTTGAATACCTTTAAATCGCGCCGTCTTCTCTTCTAAAATTGCGTGCATATTACCGCTTTTGTATTCTTGTTAATTATGATTTCTATCTTTATTGTGTTTCTTTTTCTTCCATGAATAATATCTCTTCTATTTTTTTGGCCTTTCTATTTCCGTTTCAGTTGCATCTACAATAATTACTTCATATTCCATATCACTCTCTCTTAAAGCTTTTCTTCCTGGTAATGTGAATTCTTTACGCCGAATTAATGTGTCCTCTATCCATCTTATTGTTTTGTAAGCAGTACTCTCACGCACTCCATAACTTTGACTCACATGGAAATACGTTCTGTATTCTCTGATGTATTCGAATGCCATTAAAAGCCGATCTTCTATTCTCAGTTTATTTTTTCGACCTCCTTTTGCCTTTTTGCCCTCATTTCTGTTGATGAGATTTCTATCATTGTATTGAATGTAATTCTTTTTATACCGATAAGCCTTTGAAGTTTCTCTTTAGACAACATTTTCGCCTGTTCATATCTCATTCTTCCATTCTACTCGATATTTTGCTTAGTTTCGAAAGAAGTCTATACTTTTCTATATTTTATTTAAAGTCGAAGATGTTTATAAATTGGAAAATTTAAGTGTATTGGATACTTGCACATGAAAGCGATCGAGCATTTTACAAGGCAATCGCATATCCATGTCTTCTTTGTGGGATTTACCTTATATTGGACCTGATAGTATCCAATTGGTGCGATCTTTATATTTTTGATATCGGTTAGATGAAAAATAAAATTTCAATATCTTTTGATAAATTTCAATATTCCTGATATTTGAGGAACCCGCTGTATGAGGGTGTCTTAAAAGGGGTTGATCAAGCGGCCATCACGTCCTGATGGGCCAAAGCTGCGAATTGTCTCAACATCAGCCGGATGAACCCCAGGTCTCCCATTTCCCTTTGTAGCCACCGTCCGCAGACACGTGTAGCTTCGTACTTTGACATGCAATAGCAGACATACATTCTCCAACAATGCGGGAAAAACGACACCTCAAAACGAGAGATGCTGCACACAATTCTAGCGTACCGAATTAAAAAATCCAAACCTGCGGTATAAAAGTTTCACCGAAATATATTTGGTGCAATGTGACGTCTTTCCCAAAGCGATCATGACCGCGCAGGGAACACTCAACCGCATGTACACACAAAATAAGACAAAAAAACAGTGCTGCGCAAAAGCAGCAGCACCCAAAACACAGAAAATCAATCAGGGATTCAATATAACAGAAACCGTCGCGATCGCAAAAGTATAAATGACCGCGGGCGTTGGGAAAGAGTTCACCGTATTGACAGCATGTGATCCATATTCATCCTTAAAATAAAGATCTTCATTGCTATTCAGCGAAAAATCATTTCCCATAAACAATCATCCAGAAAAACAAATAAGCATTCAAAAAATGCGAATCAAATTAAAATCAATACGAATACACAAAGAAAAAAGATGCCAAAGATGATATTAGATAATTCGAAATAATATAATATTAAGTAGCAAGGAAATTTATAAATGAGACTCCCGTACTCAAAAGAGGCAAATCCATATAATTCTCTATACCATTGTTATCTAGGAGAAATTATTTATCAATAAGATATCATTTTTCATATTCAGTTCTCCATACAATCAATTACAAGAAAAGGCCTATGAGAAATTCCTCTAAGCCCACGCAAAATGATATCGGAATCCAATGCAATTATTCTGCCATATTTTTGATATAAAGAGAAATCCCAATGGGATTGTTATTTAGAACATTTCAATATGCGAATATACAAATGGATTGCATTCTTGCATACTTTATGTAATTCTTGCATGTTCGATTTAAAGGTGACCCGATTCTCGAGGTAAAATGCGCAAAAAAGAGAAACAAGAGGTACGCCGAATACGACAAAATGCCCCAAAAAATACCATTTCAGGCGTGGGAGTGCATGGATTGACGGAAAGTGCAACACCCATGCGAAACCCGATTTCCCATGGTTCTGCGAAGAGGTTGACAGGACCATTTGGGGAGCGTACGCTGGCGGAGTCTACTTATGAAACGTTTGCTTTTTGCAGTTGCGACCGGTTTGGCATGCTTGGGTTCCAGCGCGTAGGCGGCTTCTGATTATCTGGTTGAAGAGAAAATGCTTCTTCCAGACACAGTTTCCGACACAAAAATGTTGATAGGTGATACCACTGGAAACGAAATCATGGCCCTTGTGGCTGATCCGGGACATATGTTTGTTGAGGAAAAACAGCTTCCTGCCGCACATTTCATTGGTACAATCAACGACCCGCCAGCTCCAATCACAGAGCCCGAAATCAAAAGTGGCAGTTAATACAGGTCAGCCCTTTGAGCTGTAAAACCCAGTACCTTCAACTGTGCCTCCCTACGAAGCACAGTTTTTTTCAATTGGGCACGTTTGATGGGTCCATCAAGGTGGAACGCCACAGTTCAAATGCCTTCAAACCCCTTTGGAACATGAGGGGCCGTTTTTCTCGCTTGCCTATCTTTTTACGACCCTCAATGGAAAAATCCGGCACGAGCGCCCAGTTCGCATTCATGGGCTGGAAACCTTTGGGATTGGCTGTTGCCAAATAGCGAACCAAACCACCCAGCATGCTTTCGATCGGAGGCACACACGTGTCCTGTCCGAGGGCCAAACGCGCCGCATTTATGCCGGCCAGCCAACCCGTCGCGGCACTTTCCAGATACCCTTCCGTACCTGCCAAAACACCCGCCAGGAAAATATTTGGGTGTTGGCGCAATTGCAGTGTGGCCTCGAGCAATTTGGGGGCACAGAGATAGGTGTTTCGGTGCATCACGCCGTAGCGGACAATTTCCGCGTTGGCAAGACCCGGAATGGTTTGGACCATCTGTTTTTGGTCTGGCCACTTCAGGCCGGTTTGAAAACCCACCAAGCTCCACATCTGACCCGTTTGATCTTCTTGGCGCAATTGCACGACGGCGTATGGATCGCGACCGGTTTTCGGATCTGCGAGTCCTCTGGGTTTCATCGGACCAAAGCGCGGGGTATCGACGCCTCTGCGCGCAATCTCTTCGATCGGCATGCATCCATCAAAAAATTCCAACTTCTCCCAGTCGTGTGGTGTGTGCATTCTGGCCTGCGCAATGGTCTCGTACCAATGGAGGTATTCTTCACGTGTCATGGGACAATTGATGTAATCGGCTTCTTGTTCGTAACGCCCCTTTTTGTAGGCAACATCCATGTCAATGCTGTCAAAGGCAATAACCGGCGCCGCGGCATCGTAAAAGGAGAGGTGTTCTTCGCCCGTCAAGGCCATGAGGTTTTTGGCCAAAGCATCTGAAGTCAAAGGACCACTGGCCACCACAACAATGCCCTGTGGAATCTCGGTCACTTCTTGCCCGAAAATGCGAATTCGCGGATGTCCCTCAATTCTCCGGGTAATGCTTTCCGAAAAAGCCTCGCGATCCACAGCCAATGCACCGCCAGCAGGCAACTGCGACCTGTGGGCGGAATCCATCACAATGCTGCCCACTTTGGACATTTCTGCCTGCAAAAGGCCTTTGGCATTGGTTTCTCCAAAACCACCCAAACTGTTGCTGCACACCAACTCTGCAAAACGACCCGAACGATGTGCCGGCGTCATGGTCTGAGGACGCATTTCAAAGAGGTCGACATCCACACCACAATCTGCCGCCGCCAGTGCCGCCTCTACCCCACTCAACCCAGCCCCAATGACCGAAATCCGCGAACTCAACATCCAAACAGTTTAATACCCAGAGCCGAGATCGAAACGCAGATACTCACACCCACATCCGAACACCAAAAACGCACTGTCCAAAAACAATGCGTCCCAACGACCGTTCTGATTTCAAGAATTCTGTTTAACAGCAAGCGATTTTACAACTGATATGATAGCTGAGGGTCATATACACAGTTGGCGTAATATTCTACAGCTCCGGTGAGTTTTGAATGTTTCTGGTTTTCAAATACAAATCATTGTCTTTTTTATAAGAAATATACCTTTTGACATATCAATGCCTCCCAATCTAGATTTATAAGCAAATTGAGATATCTCCCAACCGATTTAGAATAAAAGAAATGATTGATCAATAAACATGCGCTCGCAAAATCTATTTTGCATCTCAATTGTCAATGCTTCTTACCCTTATTTTTGGCGTCAATATCTTTTCCCTTTTCGATCAGTTGGTCTGCATAGGTTTCCAAAAAAGGAGCCAAAAGCTTTTCCTGAACAATATTAAAGAAAACGGTAAACAGCATTCCTGTTGCAGCACTTTGCAAACCTTTCCAAGGGGGTATTTTTTTGGTTTCGGTTTTTTTCTTTGCTATAGGTTGAAGTGCGCCACGTTCCACATAGACTTTTTGAATTTTCCGCCCACGACGCCCGAAGAGAAATCCAAACAGGAAACCCCCTGTGGCCGATCCACCCATCATTTTGACAGGTTTTTTCTGCATCTTGAGGTGCAAATCTGTCTTTTGTACGAGCAAATCGACACTTTCCTGAAAGCGCTTTTTGGCCTGATCCCGCTGTTCATTCATTTGGACCACCCAACCGGCGGGCGCCCAAAACCGCCAAAATGGCTGCTGTGATCAGTGAAATGGCAAACATGATGAGCGAAGCACCCCATGTCGGTATATGTGCCAACTCAACAAGCATTTGATAAAATCCCAGCAGCAAAAAAACAACAGCAATCCCAATGGGAATCAGTGTGCTGAGAATAAGTACGACGCCCATTCCTTTGAGCCGAACTGTCTGAGCAATTTTCGTCCCAATAGAACGAAGTTCTACCTTAATGAGTGTCATTCCCGCGTCAAAGACATCCACCAAAGCTGCACCAATGGTTTTGGGTTCGTCTGCCATATTCCTCCTTGGGTCATTCTAATACAGGCGTTGCCCCTTAGAATCCAAGGTCTGGATTTCCACCCAAAGGAATCTGTCTTTTTTCGCTGTCCGGGTCGATGTCATCTGCGCGATACAATTTGTGCATTTGGAATCCAGCACGCAACCGTGGACGTTCTTTGACCGCTTGGGTAATCGAGTCCAAAAGAGCCCAATCTCTCTCTCTCGCCCGGCTCCACTCCGGATGCAGCCAAATGGGTGACGTTTCTGGTAAACCTTCCAGCATCTCGAGTCCGCGAGCAATGTCTTCTTTTTGATGAACGACAATTTTGGCTTCATCTGCGCGAGCGACGATTTCTGACAGTGGTGGCATTCCAAATGGCTTGGGAGAAAGGGTCAACCAGTCCACATGACCACGAAGCGGCGCAATGCCACTGGTCTCCAGATGAATGGAGCGACCCAAGGACTTGAGCAGCACTGTCAGTGGTTCCAGATCAAACAAAATGGGCTCACCGCCTGTAATGACAACAATGGCTTCGGTTGGACTGTTGCGCACAACGCGTTGCGCGAGATCGTCCGCAGACAACACCTGAAGACCCACAGGCCGATACTGGGCATGCCATGTGCCGGCGCTGTCACACCAAATGCACTTTTGGGGACACCCGTAGAGGCGGACAAAATAGGCCGCGCGTCCCAGATGGACGCCTTCGCCTTGCCATGTATAAAAAGTTTCATAGAGAGGATATTTCACGTTTTTGTCACCAAGAATAAACCGCTCACACACAACAGTATGCCCAGAGCGCGCGCCCACGTCATCGACTCGCCGAGGGCGTAAACGGCTATTGGCAGCGTAATGAGCAATGCAAGTATGTTGGCAATGAGCCCAAGGCCGGAAAGTTGCCAGCCAAAGCGAAAGGACAGCAAAAATCCCAATTCCAACCCAAAAACAGCAAAACCCAAGAGCCAAACGGCCCAATTGCTGTTCTGAAACTGATCAAACCGAAGGCCATTTTGATCTATACAACTGGCAATGCAACTCAACAAAAACGCGCAAGCATAGGCAAAAGACAACACAAACCAAGGGCTCAAATCTTTGGGAATGTACTTTTGGGCAATTTGGTAGAGTGCGATGCTCGAACTGAGCAGGACCACGGACAAGACGGCTTTCACCGAGAGAGTATAGCACCAGACGGTTATTCAAAGTATTCGCAGTACGATTCCGGCGTTTCCCAAAGGGTTACTTTGAGTGCAATGTCACCTCCAGAATCCGAATCGGGAAGGCTCTCTCGAATGCGCTCCAAGGTCTTTCGGTGGATAAATTGCGCAATCACCTCGGCGGTTGTGTTAGCCCCAAGCTCTGGAATGTCATTGAGATAAGCATGATCCAATCCACCCTGTGAAACGTCTTTTTTGGCCCATTTGAGGGTTCGAAAATCAGCGACCATAATGGCACGCTGGACATGCTCACTGGAACGGAGCACATTGGCGGTGACTTCAATTTTCACGCGGTACGTGTGCCCGTGAAGTCGACCACACGGGCCCTCATAGCCCTCGATGGTGTGCGCACTGTCAAATGTAAATTCCGTAACCAACTTCCAGGGCATTTACGCGTCTCCTTGCCCAATTTCGCTCACAGAACGAATGGAAATACCACCACGTGGACGCTGAATCAACTCAACGCGAATCCGAATTGGTTGAAGTGCCTCAAAAAAATCAGAGGCAATCTTGTCGCAGAGGTGTTCACAAAAAATGCCCGCATCACGCAGCGCCTGAAAATACAACTTGACGGACTTGCTTTCCACGCACCAAGCCTCGGGCCAATAGGTCAAATGGCACGCATAAAAGTCGGGCTGTCCCGTCACAGGGCAATGCGCGTAAATTTCGTCGGTCGATAGGGTCACCTCACGCAATTGCCCGCTTTTTGGAGCGGGAAACACTTCCAAACGGGCGTCTTGAGCAGTGACTTTTCGGCCAAGTAAAGTCAGATTTTGGGTCAATCGTGCGTCAGTGAAATCAGAATCGTTCATCCAAACGAGATTCTACCAAAGATTCGAGTGGGACAATCTAAGTACCTTTGAAACAGCAGTGGTGGAATAACCCGTGGTTTTGAAATGGAGGAAATTTGCCCCAAATCAATAAAAAAAATTTTCCATCAGGCCTCAAAAACGCCTATTGATGGGCTTGTGGTCTTCCCACACACGTGTTAGATTGCTCCATATGCGCCTCAAATACCCTTCAATACCTGCCACACTCCTCATTGCACTGGTCCAGGTTTTCTGTATTCAACAGTTGCGCGATGGAGACCTGGTGGCCTTCTTACCCTTACCTGTCTTGGTATTTTTTGGATTGTTCTTTTTGGTATGGATTCCCTTTGGCATCTACTGCTTTGGTTTTCTCGAAAAGCGCAAGGATTCTTTTAATACAACATTTTTCATCTCAGGCGTTTTTATGTCTATTCTTTTGGCGTACCCGACAATTGGAATAAAATGCCCTATCCCCCGAAAGTGCATCCCTTCTGAATTTATCGACCCATCCGACTTTTCCGTACTCATTTTCTATATATTTTCCTTGGTCTGTGGAAGTGCTCTTCGATCCAAAAACACATTTTTAGAAATTTTCAAAAATACCTTATTTATTTTAATAAGCATTCTATTATCAGGTATTTTTATCGCGATACTATTTTTTTCAACACGACTATTTGGATCATCCGAATCAGAAAACTTGATTAATGTATTATTTCAAAATATTCTATGGGTTATAATTCCCCTATCTGCTTTATTTGTATCTGAAATCCGAAAGCGTTATTCTCAAATTCATAGAATTTTCTTGATCCTCTTCGGTTGGTTCGGAATTCCGGTATTTATCATTTCTGGAATATTTGTCGGTTTTCTCTTTGCATCTTTGAAAGAGCAAAACCTCTTTGAGGGTATTTTATCCAGCGGCTTGTATTTGAGCTTTGGATTTGTTCTTGCTATTCTCTACAATACGTTTTTGTATGGATTTCGGTTTGTCCCCCAAGATGCTTCGGTTCACCCAGACCCGAACCTTGAAATTCCAACTGAAACGGCTGAGCCTTCACAAGAATGGAAACCGCCAACATACACATCATTGCCTGTCTGGGCATACGTTTTTCGAATCGTACCCATCATCATGCTCGCTTTTCCGGCACTCGCGACCTACGGGTTATCGGTGCGTGTTGCGGAATACGGTTGGACACCGGACCGAATATGGGCGGCTGTAGGCACACTCATCCTCGCTGTCGTGATTCTTGGTTACATTTTTGTGAAGAACCCCGCAGATATCCGCAGATCAAATGGGTTGGGCGCTTGGTTTTTTATTGTCGCCACAACTGTATTGTTCGTTCCAGGACTGACGCCATTGGAACTATCTGTGAGAAATCAAGTTCAACGGTTGCTTAAAAGTGACGATCCTAAAGAGATTTATGATATTTCTAGATTTTTAGAAATGCAAGCTGGCGAACATGGAATATATGCCTTAATCAAATTAAAGAATGACAATCGATTGACATCTATACAAAGGAAGATTCTTGGTGGAACTTATACACCCAATGACAATTTACCAGATTTTGAAAGGGTTGGAAACTCGAAAGAAAAACTAAGCATTGATCAAAAAGAAAAGGTGTATCGATCTATTTTATCTTTCATTAAATCGAATCCGTACGTAAAACCAAAAAGCAATATTGATTCCACACATGATGATACTTCCAGTTTTCGATATGACGAGTGGAATATCTATCTTTTTAAAGAAGACAAATCAAGAATAAATCTAAAATATATGATTTTCGAAGAAAAAAGCAATACATATGTTCTAGTTTACCAAGAGTCGGATAATATTGGCTGGGTTATAGATTTAAAAGATTTTTTGATTCAGGGAACGTTGTTCAAAAAACTGGATTCTGAGAATTTTAAAATGGGTCAAATGAAAGGAATGTCAAATTTAGGAATCCGAAAGACCAATAAATTCAGTATCGCATACGAAGTATGGCATTTTGATTTTGACAATGAAACATTCTTTTATGTACCTGTAGATTCCAAATAAACTTCATTATTCATATAAGTAGTTATTGAAATCAAAGATTCGACGCTAAGAATATAAACTAACGGCTATAGTTAATTGATTTTTGTTTATCTTCAAGTCACCCTGCACTGGAATTGAGATTAAACAATGCATCAGGAAGGATGTTCCAGATTTTGAAGAGAACGGGTGGCGTATGTTGTACCAACCGTTCTCTCAATCTAGAATGCATGCACACACTCGCCAAGACCCGACTCAATCCACAGCGGCTTCCAAAATGGGGTCATCTTGCATCACCTGTGCGCCCAGAGAACTCAAACGTGCCGCGAGATTTTCATAGCCACGGTTAATGTACTGCATGCCTTCGATAACGGACACACCTTCAGAGGCAAGTGCGGCAACCACCAAAGCGCCACCTGCACGGATATCCGCGGCCCTCACAGGCGCTCCATGCAGTGCACCTCCACGGATCACTTGGAGGTGCTCCTTCGTCTCAATGTTGGCACCCATACGGCGCAATTCGGCAACGTGACTCCGACGATCCGGATACACTTTGTCATTGACGATGGCAGTGCCTCCCTCAACGGTACACAAAAGTGCACTCATTTGCGGCTGCAAATCCGTGGGAAAGCCTGGAAATTCACTGGTCGTGACGTCCACAGGACGCAAATCTCCACTTCGGGCATCGACGCACAGCGTGTGTCCATCCATTTCAAAGATATCCACGCCCATTTCGATCAGCTTTCCAATCAGGGCACGCAAATGGTCCGTTCTCACCCCTTTGAGCATCACCCGTCCACGCGTCGCAACGGTCGCGATCATGAGGGTTCCCGCTTCGATTCGATCCGGAATCACACGGTAAGATCCGCCGGACAATTCGGAAACGCCTTCGATGGTGATGGTGTGTGTGCCAACACCTTCTATTTTTGCGCCCAGCAAGTTCAGGAAATTCACCATATCGACCACATCTGTATCGATGGATGCATTTTCCAAAGTCACCTGTCCATCTCCCAAAACCGCAGCCAAGATGGCATTTTGCGTCGCACCAACTGTGAGCATTTCGAACACGTACGTTCCACTCAGCCGTTGGGTCCGTTTGGCATAGAACGAGCCATTTTGTTCGGTCACCTGAACGCCAAAATTTTGGAATGCCTTGATGTGTTGGTCGACAGGACGGTCCCCAAAGGTGCATCCACCAGGCATACCCACGCAGCCTTCTCCAGCACGGGAAATCAGCGCCCCCAAGAGGTTAAAGGAAGCACGCATTTTGCTGACCCATTCGTAGTGGGGCTCAATGCTGAGCAACTTTGGCGTGTGCAACCAAAGCGTGTGATCGTCTAACCAGGCGTATTGCGTGCCCAAGCTGCCCATGATTTGCAACAAGGTGTACATGTCCGCCAAACGGGGAACCCCGTGCAGCGTGATCGGTTCACGGCTCAAAAGGCTGGCTACAATAATTGGCAATGCCGCATTCTTGCTGGGCTGAACATTGATTTCGCCTTCTAAGGGTTGACCGCCAATGACACGTAGGGGGGTAAGCAGCATTCATTTTCCTTTCAACATCGGTCCCGTAGAATGGACCGAAAATGCATGTGAATCGATTCGGGAAAGCCCGTAAGGGCATAGTACACATCACGTGCAATGCATGTCCATCCTGGGTCTGTAGGGAAACACAACAAAACAAGCCTTTGTTTTGACAGCCCATCGATTCTCGGTATCCCCAAAACAGCACACACACCTCATGCACATGACCAATTGGAATTATATGCGTTAACGTCAGATAAATGTAAGAAAGAACAGCCTCAAAGAGCCCCATGCGTCTTTAAACTCAGCACAGACCATTGCAGGGTGCCCAAGTCGGTTGCACGAAACGGTTTGCGTTATAATCGGGGGCATGCTAAAGCCTGTGATTGGCTTGGAAATCCACCTTCAACTGGACACACGAACCAAGATGTTCAGTCCGTGCCCAACAGGTTATTTCGGCCAGATGCCCAACAGTTTCACAGATCCATTTACCTTGGGACTTCCTGGAACGCTGCCCAGCATCAACGGAGAAGCTGTCGAAAAAGCCCTCATGTTCGGACTGGCCTTGAATTGCCAGGTCGAGGGCCCGACACGCTTTCACCGCAAGCATTACTTTTATCCCGATTCACCCAAAAACTACCAGATTTCACAGTACGACCAACCCATTGCGCACGACGGCCACCTGACTGTGGAAGGACGGACCATTCGGATTGTCCGGGCCCACCTCGAAGACGACGCCGGAAAATTGATCCACCCGAACTACGCGCCACACTCGCTTTTGGACCTCAACCGGGCCGGTATGCCCCTCATTGAAATGGTCACTGGACCTGACATCGAAAGCCCGGAAATGGCCAAAACATTCCTGGTTCACATCCAAGCGATTGCACAGGCACTTGGCATTTCGGACGCCACACCAGAAGAGGGAAAAATGCGCTGCGATGTGAATATCTCGCTGCACCATCCAGGCGAACCGCTGGGAACCAAAGTGGAAATCAAAAACCTGAACAGCTTCAAATCTGTGGGACGCGCCATCGAATACGAAACCGAACGGCAAGAGCGGATTCTTTCAAAAGGCGGACGTATTTCACAAGACACACTCGGCTGGGACGAAGGCGGACAAAAAACGTATCTCATGCGCACCAAAGAAGGCGTTGCCGACTACCGCTATATGCCAGACCCCGATTTGCCTGTACTCTACATCACGCGCGAAAAAATAGACGCCGTGCGCAAAACAATGCCAGAACTTCCCATGGACAAGCACAGGCGCTACGTCTCTCTGGGCATTCGCGAATCGGACGCGCAAAACCTTGCGTTCAACTTGAGTGGATCTCGCATGCTGGACGAGACCCTTAAAGGTTATGCCGGATCGCCACAACAGGTGGTGAATTGGCTGGTTGGCGACATCGCCGGTCATTTGGCAGCCGAAGGCCGGACCCTTTCAGAAAGTGGATTGACCCCCGACCATCTGAGGACGCTTGTGGAGATGATCGATCGGAAGGTCATTTCGGGCAAAATGGCAAAGTCGATCCTACCCGAAGTGATTCAAGGAATGGACCCTGTTGCCTTGGTCGAGCGAGACGGCCTTTCGACGTTGACCGACACGCATGCACTGGAAGCTGCCATCGATGAAGTTTTGGCAGAACGGCCCGATGTCGTTCAAAAGGCCCGCGAGAACCCCAAGGTGATCAATGCGCTGTTTGGACCGATCATGCAGAAAACACAAGGCAAAGCCGCACCCGAATTGGTCCGAGAACTGCTGCTCAAACGGCTGACGGCACCCCCTTCGTCGTAGTCTGGAAACCGATGCCACACCAACCCACACTTTTCGGCCGAACACTCAAAGAACTCGAAACCCTTGACACCCGACAGGCAACCAGCCAAAGCCACGCCAAAGCGGTGGAAATCTGCACCAGGGAACTGGATTTATATGGCCTCACCTCACGCAAGCAGACGTTTGAGGTGCCGACCAGTTCGTTTTGGCATTCCCTTTTCACGTTTGGGCTTTTGGCAGTTGGAACGTGGTTTGCTTGGGAAGGGCTCCCCGTTGGATCGCTCGGTTTTATGTTATGTGTCCTGGGCGCCTGGTGGTCCTACACCCACTTTCGAAACCAACGCAACCCAATGGACTTTTTCATCCCGACCGCCCCAACCCAAAATGTGATTGCAGATTTCGGCGAGGGTCAAAAGCACCTCATTTTGATGGCCCACTTGGATACACCTGCAAGCGGTTTTGGAACGGAACTGCTCACTGGAAAATGGCAATCCACACACGTTTGGATCGCTGTGCTGACACCCATTGTGGTCCTCTTGCGTCTCTATGAAACCGATATCCAACCCGTGGTGACGCTGCTCACACTTTACTTTGGCATCCTAACAGCCATTTCCGCGCTCTGGTACAACAATGAACGCACGACCGGTCCTTTTTCGGACAATGCCTTGGGTGTTGCAACCGCCATGGCTGTCGCTGAGCACCTGTGGGGAAAATGGCCTTTGCGGGTCAGTCTGGTGCTGACCTCTGGATGCGGCACCCGGGCTTTGGGTATCCGAGCTTACCTCAAAACCCTGAACCTGCAAAACCCCAAAGATGCCCTCGTCGTCCATTTTTGCCCGCTTGAATCGGACGGGCTATCAATCGTCACATTTCCAAAGGCTGAACACCCCAAAATGCTGATTGAAAGCACCGAAGCCCTGCACCCACTTCCCGTGATGGCGTACCCGCTCAGATCTCTGGAAACAGAAGCTTTCTCAGACGCTAAAATACCCTCATTGACGCTCGCCGGACTGGAGCCGACCGAGGACGGACTCACCTCGATTTCGGAATGCATTGGGCAGTTGGCACAAGTGTGGACCAAGTTGGATAAACTCAACTAAATGAAGGCAACAACAGAACTTTAGGCGAGTCAAAATCAAAGTCAAAATCCTAAGAAATTTGAAATGCTGCACGGGGTGCCATCAATATGTTATAGTCCAGATTGAGCACCTCCTAGCTCAAAATTCAATGTCCAAGGGAGTCAAAAATGGCAAAACAAACTGCCGCAAAGCCCGCAGTCAAGGCTTCGAGCAAGACTGCAGTGAAGACTGCAACCAAAACTGCTTCTTCGAATAAAATTGCAAAAACCCAGTTGGTCGATCTTGTCGCGGGAAAAACAAGCCTGAACAAGAAAGAGTCTGGAGAAGCAATTTCTGCACTCCTTGAAAGCATTATTGTCGCGCTGCGGGAAGGACAGTCTGTTGGTTTGCCCGGTTTGGGAACATTCAGTGTTTCCCACACTGCAGAACGTCAAGGTGTCCGTCCTGGGACCAACGAACGCATCACGATACCGGCCGGTAAGAAGATTCGTTTCAAGGTTGCCACCACACTGAAAGGTTCTTTGTAACGCCAATGAACTCTGAAGATTTGCCTCCACATGGAGGCATTTTTTTGTTATACACAATAGAGCCCTTTCGAATTATAAATAACTTTGAGTAGCATTTACGTGGGCTCACACAGTATTTTTGATCCGATAGCATCCAAAAAATGACAGCACCTTCTGCAAATAAATGACCCACGCGACGGGCGTATGGTCCCTAAACCTTTGAAAATCTTGGGCAAAACGGCACCCAAAGGGGCCAGTCCGCTGTTTCCGCAAAATCACAGAATCTCTATCTCAATCACGTATTTTTGTCCTGAAGATATCCTAAAATCTAAGAGACTGTATGAGCCTGTGTGGAATATCAAAGACATAGATGGGGTATTTCATCTCTCCCAGACGTTTGCGGGTCTTTTTGACGAGAATTTTGGAGATGTACGCCCATTCAGTAGATGGTCTCCAGAATACGAAAGCAATGATAGACAGAGTGTCAGTGAGGGAAATCATGGGCTTGAGAGCCCTTATCAAGAATATGTCTGTTAAGTCCAATGGATAGGACGTGCTGCTGACACCAAAACACCGTCTAGAACATACCCTTATTCCTAAATTCCCTCTCTAAACAAGTTCATACAGCCTCTAAGTTTTACAGCAAGTTCTTCCATTTTTTGGATATTTGGCAAATAAAAAATGCCATCTGGATTTATTTCGGTTGTTCCCAAAATTCCCGATAGTTAAGGAACTTGCCGTAAAAGAAGTCTAATGGCCGAAAAAATCCGTGTGGTCCAAATGCCATTCAACCAAAACCCTATTCCAACACACGCATTCTACATCCATGTCAGACCGGTACACTCCCCAAAAAGAGATCGGCTAGACTGATCTGGTGGACCTTTATTCATCCTTTTTGCAAGGAGATTTGCGTGCTTTGGCCCGCGCATTGACCCACGTCGAATCCGGAAAAGGAGAGGCCATTCTCTCCAAACTCCGCGGCCTGAAGCGAAACGCATCGATCATTGGCATCACTGGCGCGCCTGGAGCGGGCAAAAGCACCCTCACCGATGGACTCATCCGCCTGTGCCGAAACAGCGGAGAAAAAGTCGCCGTCCTGGCCATTGACCCTTCGAGCCCCTTTTCTGGCGGTGCCATTTTGGGAGATCGCATCCGCATGCTCGGACACGTCCGTGACACGGGGGTTTACGTCCGATCTGCAGCCAGCCGCGGCGCCCTGGGAGGTTTGGCCCAAGCGGTTTCGGGTATGCTTGCCGTCCTCGAAGCCTTTGGTTTCGATCGCATCTTTGTGGAAACCGTCGGTGTCGGTCAATCCGAGGTGGATATTGCCCAGATTGCCGATTCTGTCATGCTGGTTCTGACACCTGCGGGTGGCGACGGCATTCAGGCCTTCAAAGCGGGAATTATGGAAATTGCAGACCTGCTCGTGGTGAACAAATCCGACTTGCCCGAAGCAGACCGATTTGCCCGAAACCTCAAAGGCACCCTCGAGTTGGGCCACTCAGCACACGATCCCTCTTGGCAACCCGCCGTTATCAAAACAGTCGCACACAAGGGAGAAGGTCTTTCAAACGTACTGGACATGCTCAACACCCACCGAACGCATCTGGGAACAGAGGGCTTGCATGCACGGCGTCTCAGGCGTGCGCGTTTTGAAGTGGCATCCAGTTTGAGAACCTGGGCAGAAACCCTCAGCTGGCAGGCCAGCGAAGATTTGCTCCTGCCCGTCATCGAAGGAAAGCGTTCGCCACTGGAAGTCGCGCAAGCACTCGTCCAAATGATAGACAAACACCGATAAGGAGACAGAACATGGAACAAAAAATACGCGTTATCATCGCCAAACCCGGCATGGACGGACACGACAGAGGCGCAAAAATCATCGCCCGGGCCTTGCGAGACGCCGGAATGGAAGTCATTTACTTGGGACTTCGGCAAACCCCAGACAGCATTGTGACGGCGGCCCTTCAAGAAGATGTCGATGCCATCGGGCTTTCTGTGCTCTCTGGCGCGCACATGCACCACTTCCGAGAGGTGCGCAGCCTTTTGGAACACAACGGTGCAACCGACATCGTTTTGTTTGGCGGCGGCATCATCCCAGACGACGATATGGAAGCACTTGCAGCGCTCGGCGTGCCCAAAGTCTTCACACCCGGTGCACACACCGATGAAGTGGTGGAATTCTTGAAGCAAGTGGTTGGCGAACGTCGGATCAGCCTCGAGACCTGACATGGTATTTCAAGGCTCGCAAATGCTCGATGCGGCGCCAGAAAAAGTCTTTTCGGCATTGCTCGATCCAAAGATTTTGTCCGAATGCATTCCGGGCATAGAAGACCTAAAGCGAGAAAACGATACATTTTCAGGTCACTTGGAGATGAAGGTCGCCTTTGTTCGGATTCGCCTCAAGGGTAAAATGGTTCTCCTGGAAGCACATCCTGACCGCATTGAATGCCAAATCGAAGCCCAATCGTCTCTGGGAAAAGCATTTGCGAGGGCGACCGTTCGCATTTCTCAGACCGAAACAGGCAGCCAGGTGGACTGGGAAGGCCACCCACAACTCCATGGCTTGCTCTCCAAAGTGGATCTCGGAATGTGGAAAAACACTGTTTCAGACAAAGCACAACAGTTTTTCCGGAAGCTCGAAAAGGCACTTCAGCCTTAACGCGAAACGGTGCGAAATGCGACAGCTGTTTTGGGTGGAATCGAAAGGTGCAAAAAACCACCCGATGTGCCCATTTTGGCGTCTTGTCCAAAGGCATCCCGCGCGGGTTTCCATTGGTCTGAAAAAGGAATGGAGAACGTGGTTCTCTCTGAACCGGAATGCCAAACGACCAGCATTTTTTCGCCTTGGCTCTCTCGGGTGAACAGGAGCAACCGATCAGCCAAGTACGGTGGCACAGCAACATTGGACTGCTTGCCCTCCGAGAGCGCCGAAGACGCACGCCTGGCGGATATGGCCGACTGCACAACCTCAAAAAGGCGACGCTCATTGGGATTCCAAGTCTCTTCGAAACGCATGTCGCGGCGATTGTCTGGATCGGTCCCACCTTGCATGCCAATCTCCAAACCCTGGTACACCACTGGAATGCCCCGAAGGGTCATCAGCGCCCGGAGTCCGTAGGCCAAACGCTCAAAACGGGCAGACTCAGACAAAAGGGGCGCACGGCTGGCAAACCGAGGCACGTCGTGGTTTTCCAAGAAAGTCGCCACATCCAGAGGCCTGGGATACACGCGATCCTTCGAAAGGACGTTCCGGACGACCTCAAGGGACCGACCTTCCATAATGGCGTGAACCATTGCCTCTTGGAGCGGAAAATCAAAAATAGAATCCAGTCCCAGGGCTTGGTATTCGGCCAAAACCTCAGGGCTTGAAACAAAGACCTCACCCAATGTAAAACGATCCTCGGATTGGCTGTCCAAAAGGAGCTTTTGGATAAACGTTTTGGGAACATGTTTGAGCGCATCGTAGCGAAAGCCATCGACCCCGAGATCCGACCAAAATTTCTGATTCTCACGCAAAAACCGCTCGACTTCCGGGTTTTCTTGCGCAAGATCCGGCAGACCGGCGAGCGGGCAGTTCACTTCTGCATTGCCCAAATTCAGGCAAGACGGCGATTTGTGAAACCAATCGGGATGGTCTGCAACCTGCGGCGCACCGTAACCAAAATGGTTGATGACTTGATCCAGAATGACGCGTAAACCCAGGCTGTGTGCGGATTTAACCAGAACCTTAAAGTCCTCTAGGGTGCCAAAATGCGGATCGATGGCCTTCAGGTCGTAAGGCCAGTAGCCGTGGTAGCCCTGGGTTCCAAACTGGGCATTTTTGGGCTGCACGTAAATGGGTGTCAGCCAAATGGCCGTCGCGCCCAACTTTTGTATGTACGGCAATTTCTGGACAATGCCTGCGAGGTCTCCCCCGTGCCAGCCGAGCGGATCGGAGACATCCATACCTGTGTTGTTGGACGAATCGCCGTTGTAAAAGCGGTCCGGCATAATCTGATAGATAACCTCACCCGACCAAGAAGAGGCTTTTGCACACCCGAAAAACAACGCCAAACCGATGCCCATTTTGAAATACATGAGACCATGGTATCGCCCGACTGCAGCAGATGATATCCCCACTGTGAGCTGCTAAACTGAGCGCATGGACAAAGATCAATTGACACACCACTCTCTGAAATCCATTCTAGACTCACAAAAACACGCACTGGAACTGCTGAGACACAACGCCCGCAGCCAACAGGTCGCCGTCATCACAGCCATTGCCGTTGGGGTCGTCGCTGGGGTCGGCATTGCACTGTGGATGCTGAACCGTTCCAAGCCCACAACAGACGCCGATGAATCAGGAAATCCCCTGTTTGTGTAAGACAAATCGAGGTTGGACCGAAAGGCATGCAAACAGAAACCGTCTGCCGCAGCACCATTCCAACCTGTTTTTGAACTGCCCAGAGGTTTTAATTGACAGAAGCAGGTGATTTGAATTGTTTGAAATCCACCCAAATCCACGGGAATCGTTCAGATATACATTCTGGAAAGCAAAGTGATGCAAGATTAAAATGACTCGAAGGTATGTTTAAGATGGACCAAACGGATTCCTCCAATCGCACCTCCCAAGGATCGGTGGTTCTGTTCTGCTTCTTCTTTCATTGACAGCTTGAAAGACCTACAGCTAACATGTCCACCTTTTAATTTTGTACCGTTCATTCAACGCTGCATTTGCAAACCTTTCAGCTTGACCTGTAAAGATCTCGCACACTTGGGTCATATTCTGGTCTATCTTCAGGAGACGCTTTGCCTCAAACGCTGCCCATTTGTGAGCATCGTTCTCTTTTTTGTCACATCACTTTAGCCAACAATTGAATATATGTTCATATATCTCCTATACTGAAAGGGAGGTGAGGTCTTGAACACGGAAAAACCCCCGCTGCGTTACTTCATTGGCGGTATGGATTGTGCCCACTGTGCCCATAAAGTGGAAGCGCATTTGGGTGCACTTCCGGGCACACGCGCCGTAAGGGTGACGTTCAGCACGGAAACCCTAGAGCTTGACCTGGACGAAACAAAAACGCCAAAATCAACGGTGGAAGAACACATCAAGGCATTGGGATACACGTTTCGGTTGACATCACCTCCAAAGCCCCCTTCCCTCCTCTCCAAAAACCCTTTGCTTCTCTTGAGTGGTGCAGTGCTCATGGCGTCCTGGACTTTGGGATACATGATGGATCCCCTGCAATCCGAATGGGGCTACAGGGTGGCACTGCTCTTCGGATTGTTTCCTTCACTCAAAAAGGTTTGGCTCGCCGCGAAGCGAAAAGACTTCTTTGGCATACACACGCTGGTGTTTATGGCTGCTTTGGGCGCTCTGGTCATCGGTGAAACCGCAGAAGGTGCTGTTGTGGTTTTCCTCTTTGCCCTTGGGGAACAGCTGGAACGTTGGGCGGGCGATCGCGCACGGTCGGGAATTCGGTCCCTCATGCAATTGACGCCCCAAACCGCGACGCTGTTGGAAAATGGGGTGCGAAAAACGGTGCCCGTCGATCAACTTCGGGTCGGCCAAGTGGTCGAAATCGCAGCAGGAGAACGCGTCTCTGTAGATGGGACCATTCTGGAAGGATTTTCCGCTGTGGACAATTCGTCTCTGACAGGCGAAAGCATACCCGTGCAAAAGAACCCCGGGGACGCTGTGTTTGCAGGAAGCATCAGTGTGGATGGGCGCATCCGGGTTCGGGTCGACAAAGGCTCAAAAGACAACCGCTTGGCCCAGATGATTCACCTGGTCGAAGAAGCCGAGCATTCCAAGGCCCACATCGCACGTCTCATGGATCGGATTTCCCACGTGTACACACCGTTCGTGGTCGCAATTTCCGTTTTGGTCGCACTCGTTTACCCTCTGATCTTCCAGACAACATGGCATGACGGCCTGTATCAGGGCCTTGCACTGCTGCTGATCGGCTGTCCTTGTGCGCTTGTGATTTCCGTACCTGCAGCCATGACCTCAGGCATTGCACGAGGTGCCAAACAGGGTTTGTTGATCAAAGGCGGTGCGGCACTGGAACAGCTGGCCCAAGTGACAACCTTGGCCTTTGACAAAACGGGAACCCTCACGGTCGGTCGGCCACAGGTCACCGATGTCATTGCACTCAATGGACGCACAGATGACATTCTGGCACTGGCTGCCTCTATGGAACAGGGCGTCCAGCACCCCGTTGGCCGGGGGATTTGGGATGCCGCGCAAGCCCAAGGCCTGCCGATTCGTTCATTCCAGCACATCCAAACGCTCTCGGGCCGGGCCATTGTTGCGAAAACGGAATCCCAGACCTTTGCATTGGGATCGCCGCGTTACGCCAGAGAAACGGCCACTTTGGATGTGGAAACCCAAGGGCACATCCACCAACTCGAAACCGACGGAAAAACAGTCACCGTCTTGCTTGAAAATGGCGTGCCCATGGCACTGATTGCCTTGAGGGACGAGCTGAAACCAGACGCCGAATTGGCCCTCGGAAAACTCAAACGCCTGGGCCTGCACCTGACAATGCTGACAGGAGACAACGCCAAAACAGCCCAATCGATTGCCAACATTCTGGAGATCGAGGTGCAGGCAGAACTCTTGCCCGAAGACAAAATGAGATGGATTTCAGACACAAAACAGTTTGGCAAAGTGGCCATGGTGGGAGACGGCATCAACGACGCACCCGCACTCACGACCGCAACGGTGGGCATTGCCATGGGACAAGGCACAGATGTCGCACTTGAGTGTGCAGACGCAACGCTCCTCAAAGGAACCCTCGGTGAAGTCCTGGACCTTGTTGTGCTTGCCAGAGACGTCCAAAAAAATGTGCGGCAAAACATCTCAGTCGCACTCGGCCTCAAAGGCATTTTCTTGGTCGCAACGCTCTTTGGCTACACCGAATTGTGGATGGCCATTTTGGCAGACACCGGTGCAACCGTTTTGGTTACCATCAATGCCCTTCGACTGCTGAGGGTCAGATCCGTACAATCGACATGATGAACGATAGAGAAACCCAACGCTGCTGCATCCATCCGGAAATGGTTCAAGCCGCCAGACAACGCATTCCACAAAGCCATTTGCTCGAACACGCGGCAGAACTCCTCAAAGCGGTCTCGGAACCCACACGCATCAAACTGCTCAGTGCCCTCGGGGTTGGCGAACTGTGCGTCGGCGATTTGGCTGAAGCCATAGAGCAAACCGAATCTGCAACCAGTCACCAACTCCGGCTTTTGCGAACGCTTCGGCTCGTCACAGCCCGCAAAGACGGCCGCATCACGTATTACAGGCTCAACGACGACCACGTCACCCAACTGATCCAAGCCGCGTTGGAACATGCATCGGAAAAGGACACCTAGCGCTTAAAAAGCAAGGCCACAAAAGTGACAGCGTAACCCAATGCAAACAGCAAAAATCCTGTGATGGGATAGATGCCAAACTCCACATTGCTGTTGTTCAAACCCTTGCCACTCACAGTCAGGCCGTACAAAAAGGCCAAGGTGCTGCCGACAATGAAACCGACGGTTGCGAGACCGTCATACTTGCGAACCGAGAAGAAAGAAACGACCCAAAAGAACCAAAAAGGAACGGAAAACCAGATCCATACCGTTGGCATCTCGGGTTTGGCAAGATCGGGATCTGAGTTCAGATAGAGAACAATGGACAGAGCACCCGGCAAAAACACAGCGGCAAGCCACACGTATTTGAACATAGACGTCAAGTATAGGGCACCCGGCAGTTGTGGCTTTTACCTGTGTGCATGGAGAGAATCGGGATCGTGTTTTCGGAAGACCTGTCGCAGACCGACCACCCAAACGATGCTGGCAAGTATCCCGGCAACAACGTCTGAGAGGTAATGAACGCCCAGATACAACCGAGAAAACCCGATGGCACTCACCGCAACCACACTGAAACAGACCAGCGGAATGCGCCATCGGGTGTACCAAAAGATCAGTGTCAGTGCGGCCATACATGTTGTGATCGACATGGCGTGGCCACTTGGGAAACTGAATGCAGGTTCGTAGACCAAATGGTCCCACAATGAGGGTCTGGGTCGGGCAAATATGGATTTTGTCAATTGATTCAGCGACAGGCTTCCCAGCGTGCAGAGCGCAAAAAACAGCGCGCCCGCGTACCTCTTTTGGACAACCAAACCGAGGGCAATCGCAAGTGAAATCAGGCTCATCCACAGTGCTCCGGCCAATTGTGTGACGCTGAGCATCCACCCGTCCAGCGCTGGGGTTTCAAGGGTACGGACAAACCTGAGAATGCCTTGATCAAACCCCAGGATTTCGCGATCTACGACATCTTCTGCAATCCAGCCAAAGAGAATCAAGGGCAGCCAGATTCCAAAAAACAAAACCAAAATTCGCATCCGTTGCGAGTGGTTCAACGTGACCCAAGGCATGCGATTAGGTTATCAAAATTTGGGGTTGGGTGGTGTGTCCAGGCTACATGATGCGCTTTCCCAAAAGGCTCTCTGCCATTCCAACCATAATGCGTGCGGTTTGGTTGCGCAAATCCAAAATGGGATTGACTTCAACGATATCGAGGCTCGAAATCTTTTGGCTTTCTGCCAGGATTTCCATCAGGAGGTGGGCCTCACGGTAGCTCAGTCCGCCCGGGACAGGCGTTCCCACACCAGGTGCAATCGATGGATCCAGGGCGTCCGCGTCGAATGACACGTGAATTTGCGACAGTTCACTCAAATACTCAACCGCTTCTTCCGCAACGTAGGCAATGCCTTTGCTGTCAACTTCTTTCATCGTGAAGATTTTGATGTTGTGTTCGATCAAAAGGTCGCGTTCTTTCCGGTCCACAGAACGTATGCCAATCATGACGATGTCTCGGGGCAAAACATGCCAGCCTTGGCCAATCCCAGACAGCTTTGTGTCACCAAGACCGACCAAATGGGCGACGGGCATGCCATGGAAATTGCCCGACTCCGTGCTTTGCGGCGTATTGAAATCTGTGTGTGCATCGACCCAAATGATGCCGGTGCGTTTTCCGCGAGCACAACCCGCAGCGGTTCCCATCGAGATGCTGTGGTCGCCGCCAATACAAATGGGAAAACGATCTTCAGGAAGGCTGATCAAGCGATCGTAGGCCTTCTGACAAGCGTCCCATATGGGATCACGCATGGCCAAACCGGGTTTTTCCGATGCGTCCAACGTTTCAGGAATCTGAACCGTGATGTCACCCAGGTCTTCGACATTGTGCCCCAAATTGTAAAGTGCTTGTGCCAATTGGGCGTTGCGCAGTGCACTGGCACCCATATCAACCCCGCGACGACCAGCGCCTAAATCCATGGGGATACCCAGAATAGAAATATTCATATCAATTCACCTATGAGTTTTTAAATTTACGATCTGCTCTATAAGTTATGCAAAAATGCATACGCTATTCATTCTAGTGGGAAAGTTGGGGTTTTTCCAGCCGCCAAATGTCAAATCAGAAAAGTTTAAAAATGAATTTGGTTTTGGTAACTCAGGAATCTGTAAGTTTTTTGTAAGGGCCCATTGGGTTTAATGGAGGGAAATATTGTCAGCGACTCGGTGGGGTGAGGTATGGGTAGCGTGTCACAGAGAGGATCTTCTTCAAAACAGTGGGTATCGTATATCGAAGCGTCTCGTGTGTTGGGTGTGAGTGTGGCAACATTTTACCGCATCGTGGCCCAGAATGCTTTTGAGACGTGTCACAAGAAAAAAGGGAAACTGTGGAATCTCGATGAGCTGTTGGAATACCAAAAACACACACAAAAGCCAGACGTTCTAGAGCCATTGGGTTCTGCCCATACACCTTCCGAGTTGGCCAAAATTGAGTTTTACGAGGCCCACGGATTGCTCCCTTTTGAGTGTCCAGATCGAATTGAAGAGTGGTGCGCGCTGCTCAACAAACACAGACAAAGAAATGCCACACAGGTACTGATGTTTATCCCCAGGCACACCATCTCACTGCACGCCGCAGTTTGATACTTGAAGGATCGCCGCGCGCAGTTCCATTCCAAAAACAGTCAGCGTCAGCTGGTTTTGTGTGTTTTGCTCAAGGAAATCGAGTGCACACGAGAGTGCAACCTCCGCTTGAAGCCTCTCTGGATGGGGCCAAGTGCTCCAGTGGAACCTCAGACCCTCTGGGTGCCAATCCACGTTGAAGACCTGGGCCAGTGTTTCAGAAGCCGAAAGCAGATCTTCAAGGCTTTTTGTCAAGCTGTTCAGCCAAATCTCGGTATCTTGAAGTGCTTTTTCGGCCATTTCGTGCTCAAACAAAACACCCGGCCGTCCCTGTGCAAACAGCCACACCTTGGAATCCATCGGCAGGCGACTCAGCTTGCTGTCACGCAACGTCTCGGCATTCACAGGAGGAATGTAAAACCTTCGGCACCGACTGAGAATGGTCTGTGGAATTGCATCTGTCTGCGCTGCAATAAAGATAAAAAGGGTGTTGTGTGGAGGCCGTTCAAGCGTTTTCAGCAGGGCATTGGCGGCCTCAACACCCAAGTGTTCCGCCCCATCGATGATGGCCACCTTTCTAAAATACGTTGGGCCCAACGTGCACCATTCCAAGAGGTGTTGTGGGTATTCCCGGGTGGTGTCGCGCTCCTTTGCGATTTGTTTGATTGAAATGACGGGCCTTCGGAGGGTTTTTCCAGGCAAAACCTCCGAGCTGGGAGAGATTTCCCAAATATCTGGATGTTCGGCTTGCTGTGCTGCGCGACACGAAGGGCAGTCACCACAGGCATTCGAGCGTTCACAATTGACGTAAGCGCCCAACCAGTGTGCGAGGAGCCGTTTGCCTATCTTGGGTAGACCTTCAAGCAGAAGGCAGTGGGCATCGGTACTCTGAGACAGCAGGTGCTGGGTGTCCAGGTGTCCAATGATGTCAAAAATGCCTTCGGGAGCTTGCGACATGGATGCACCCCTTATTGCTTTACCATGAACGAAAAAACAGCCCCTGAGGGGCTGAAATTCTTGCAATGCTATCTGGGTGTTGCGACATCGACCTGAAGTCGATCTTTTTGGTCGCTTGCAGCCCGTGCCAATGTTCGCATTGCGTGGATGATGCGGCCCTGTTTTCCGATGACACGGCCTTCCTCTCCAGGAGCGACCTGAATCAGGTAGGCGAGTTCCGTTCCGCGCCTCAAGGAGACACGGACCTCTTGGGGTTGGTCGACCACCTGGGAAGCCATGTAGCGAATCAGCTCAGAGACGTCTGGCATGATGTATTTACTCTGTTGCGTAGACGCCTTGAGACTTGAGAAGCCGTCGGGCGGTCAGTGTGGGTTGTGCGCCAACGCTCAACCAGTGCTTGGCACGCTCAACGTCAACCTTGATGTAGTTTTCGCTCATTTTGCGAGGGTCATAGTGCCCCAAGGACTCAATGTACCCACCGTCTCTGGGACGACGGACATCGGTGACCACGATGCGGTAGTGGGGGTTGTGTTTGGAGCCAAAGCGTGAGAGGCGAATCTTGACCATGTTTTTTGTTTCCTTTAGGGCCAAACGGCCGGGCGATCTGAGGGTGGGGCTTGGCGCGTTCCTGCAGCCATAGGAAACACGACATGATGGCAAGTCTATCAAACCCCACCCGGACTGACAAGCCGTTGCACCTCAAAGTACCTATCACAACGGTCCATTCTCTGGATTGTCTAGAGGGCAGGAGAGATAATCGATAGAATGCGGACAGTCGCAATGGAAATTCGGTACGTTGGCCGCGAGGTAACGGGTCAAATGGGGAAAATCAGGAGGAAGTGAAAGATGCAAACAGTCGCATGGGTATTGATGGGTATCGCAATCGGTTGGATTGCCGAGTGGGTTTACGATGTTTTTCTGTGGCGAAAACAGCAAATGGGCCGTGGCCCCGTGGGCCCTCAGGAAGCGGAAGCCGAAATCCAAAGGTTGATGCAATCCATCCAAGAACTCCGCGATCAATTGCGCAGTGCCGAGCAATCCAGCGATCGGGGAGGTGTTTCACAGGCAGAACTCGAGGCATCCAGGACAGAAGTATCCGATCTGACGGGCCAACTGTCGATCGCAATGTCCAAAATTGAGGAACTGAGCGGTTTATCCGAACGCCTCTACACGGCTGAGTCGACGGTTCATCGCCTTCAAGCGGAGTTGGAAGACACGGTGTCTCTTGATGAGCACATGAGACTCAAAGATGCGCTTGAAACACTTCACTCCCAAAATACCTCCTCAGGTGACGCAGCAGTGCAACAAGACCACGTGTCGGAATTGCAGACACAACTGTCGGAAGAAAAGGCCCGGTTCCTCGATGCGCAAGCCCAATTGGAACGCCTGAATCAAGAACTTCAAGCCAGAGCATCGACCGCCGATTCCAACGCGGACGTGTCAGTTCTGCAGGACCGTTTGGCCGAAGCCGAGAGAGAGTTGGACCGTTTGCGAGACGATCAATCTCGATTGCGTGATCTCGAATATCAACTGTCTGGCATGGTGTCCATTCAGGCCTATGAAGAACTCCAGAACCAACTGAACCACCGTGTTGAACAGGAAGAACATTTAAAACTGCAAGAACATGCCCATCAACTTGAAAACCAGTTGAGCCGCCTAAGCATTTTGGAGCAGGAATTGGAATCGCTCAGAATCGAAGCCCAATCGGCGACGACACTTCAAGCACAGCTCGGCGTCGCTGAGCAAGAATTGGAGGGTTTGCGCGATCAACTGGATCGCATGGGAACTGACACCTCTGTTCGCGAGGAAGTGGAACACCTCAGGGCCAAAGTGGCCGAGATGGTGGATCCTTCTGTCTTCGAGGATTTGCAAGAGGAGCTTGAGCAATTGCGGCTCCAATCGCAGAGCGCCTCTGGACAAACAGCCCAATTGCTGACCTACATTGAGCGGCTGCGGGAAGCTGAAACGGAAATCGGTGTGCTGAAAGCCAAACTCGAGGGCAAGGAAAAGGAACCCGATCCAGAGGTCAATACAGTTGCTTTAGGAGGTGCCCTAGACGACATTTTCGGTGAGATTATGGGAGGAGAGGGAGACCAAAAGTGAGCGATGCCATTCCGTATCCGTACCATCAGCCGAAAGCCATAGGGATACTCGCTGTGCTTGCCCTCTGCGGGGTGTTTTGGGTCTTGGGTACAAATGGACATCCTGAAAAACCCGTTCCAACACTCAAAATCCAGTCGCAGGATAAGGGAACGGTTGAACTTGTGGGCACAGCTTCACCAAAAACCGTTTTGTCGGTTGTTTCAGACGACAGGGAAATCGCGAAAGTGCAGGTTCCCGCAAGTGGATCTTGGCGGGTACGCATTCCCTTGACCATTGGCAATCACCTCCTGTGGGTCCGCTACAAAGACGATCCAGACATGCAATCTGCGTCGCAGCGTGTGGCCATGGGTCCACGTCCGCTGACACCCGTTCAACCCGGCAACACCAGAGCGACGGTCAACATACGGCTGGCAATTGCATCTCCAATCCAGGATGCGGTCTTAACTGAAGGAGAAATCCAGCTTTCTGGACAAGGAAAACCCGACAGCGAAATCTCCGTTTTTGAAGGCAATACGCCACTTAAGCAAGTCAAGGTCGATCCGCAGGGACACTGGACGCTGAGTGTCTCTCCATCGCGGGTGGGCGATCTTGTTTATCGGGTAAAAGAAGGCCGAAACCGCGATTGGATCAGCGTGAGTGTGCGTCCAAAAGTTTGGGATTCCAAAATGCCCATTCCATGTCCTTGCAACCTGCAATTCGACGTTGTTCCAAAAAATGCGGTCGTAACGCTGTTTAAGTCGTTTAAGGAAGTTGGCAGAGAAGAGGGGCCTCAGGCGTCGTTTTTCGATTTGGGTGAGGGTGACTACACCTACAATGTATACACCCGAGGGTACAGGAGCCTGGACGGAAAGCTCTCTTTGCCTCGGGATCGCCGCGTGTCGATTGTCTTGAAAAAACCCAGACTCTGAGTTTTACATGGATTGCGAGCCCATTCGGGTGATCATCAAACGCAACTCGTGTGGACTGGTTGCTGTGGACAGGGCTTCATCGAGTGTGATAAGGCCTTGGGTGTACAACACAACCAAATTTTGGTCGAAGGTGTGCATGCCGCGCACGGTATCTTCGATGAGCACCTCTTTGATCAGGGGCGTTTTTTCCTCGTCTTTGATGTAATCCTTGATCAGGGGTGTGTTGATCAACAGTTCAAACGCCAAAACCCGTCCTGTTCCATCGGCACGGGGGAGCAACCGTTGGCTGATGATGCCGATCAATGAGTCCGCCAGCATGATGCGAATTTGATCTCGCTCGTGCGGTGGAAAAAAGTCGATGATGCGGTTGACCGTTCGAATGGAGTCGTTGGTGTGCAGTGTAGACAGAACCAAGTGGCCGGTTTGCGCAGCAGAAAGTGCCGCCTCTACCGTTTCTCTATCGCGCATTTCCCCGATCATGATGACATCTGGGTCTTGGCGCATGGCGTACTTGAGTGCGGTCTTGAAGTCTTTGGTGTCGGCGCCCACTTCCCTTTGGATCACGATGCTCTGTTTGTTTCGGTGGAGCATTTCGATGGGATCTTCGATGGTGATCACATTGTAGGGGTAGGTGCGGTTGATGTGGTCGATCAGGGCGGCCAAGGTCATGGATTTTCCAGAACCGGTCTGCCCCGTAACCAAAATGAGACCCCGTTCAAAGGCTGCGAAATCGGTCATGTTTTGGGTGGGCAATCCCAGCGCTTCGAAGGAAGGCACGACTTCGCCAATGATCCGCATGACAATGCCAACCGAACCGCGCTGTCGGAAGATATTGCAACGAAACCGGGCCACACCAGCCAGTGTGTACGCGAAATCCAGCTCGTTTCTGTACTCAAACTCTTCCCATTGTTCTGAAGAGAGAATCACTTTGGCAAGCGATTCTGTGTCCGATGGATTGAGGTTTTTGTCGCCGAAACGGACCAACCGTCCATCGACTCGACCTGTGGGTGGCGATCCGACCTGAAGATGAACATCCGAGGCGCGTTTTGCCACCATTTGTTTGAGCAGATCTGTGATCGTCATTGTATCTCCATATTATCGATTAGCCGGACCCCAAACATGCGGGCAGCCAAAATAAGGCGCACCCTTTGCAAAGGGACCATGTCCTGCGTGATTCTCATTAAATTCTCGCTCACCAGATCGAAATATTCAAGTTCCACGGCCGGATCACGGTTCAAAACCGATAGACCTGATTGAAGAATGCTCTGGGGATTGCGCTCTCCAGAGAGAAACTGTCGCTTTGCCGCATCCAGGGCTTGGTAGAGAATACCGGCCCTGGCCTGTTCAGATCCGTTCAAATAGCTGTTCCGACTGCTGAGTGCCAATCCGTGGCTGTTGCGTTCCGTGGAACAGGCAACGATTTTTGTGGGGCAATTGAGATCTCGGACCATTTGACGAACGATTTCCAACTGCTGCCAGTCTTTTTCTCCAAAGTACGCGCGGTCTGGACGGATGAGGTTGAACAGCTTCATGACGACGGTGGCCACACCATTAAAGTGTCCGGGACGGTGCTTTCCTTCGAATTCCGATGCGAGAGAACCCATACACACCTGAGTCTCAAAGCCTTTTGGGTACATTTCCAGAACGTCAGGGCAAAAGACGACATCCACCTTTTCCTGCTCTGCACGCAACAGGTCTTGTGTTAAATCTCTGGGATAATTCTGGAAATCTTCATGGGGACCAAATTGCTTGGGATTGACGAAAATGCTTAAGACAAGCGTGTCATTCTGGGATCGTGCGGTGCGAAGTAAACTTGCGTGTCCTTCGTGCAAGTAGCCCATTGTGGGAACAAAGCCCACAGATCCACCCCGCTGTGCGAGGTGTTTTTGGAAATTGTGGAGATCTGCAACAGTGGAAATGACGTCCATATGGGTATTATGGCCTGTGAATGGCCTTTGGGTTCTATTTTCGTGGATAAATTGAAAAAACCCGAGATATTCTCGGGTTTTTGGCTGGGGAACATGGATTCGAACCATGATTACCTCTTCCAAAGAGAGGTGTCCTGCCGTTAGACGATTCCCCAACGTGATGCCTTTGATCGGCAGGGCGAAAGCAAGTATATCGAAGCCCTCTCGATGCGTCAAGAGGGCAGGGCTTCAGTGGTTCCGTGTGACCACAAAGATGACGACCATCAGGATAAAAACAATGGCGATGGCAGCGATCCAGAGAGCACCGTTGGCGCGCTTAGGCTGGGCCCATTCCGGTTCTTCCTCAACTTTGGGTTGAACGGGCTCTGGAGCTTTCGGTTGTACAGGCTCAGGAGCTTTCGGTTGTACAGGCTCAGGAGCTTTGGGTTGAACAGGCTCAGGAGCTTTCGGTTGTACAGGCTCTGGAGCTTTCGGTTGTACAGGCTCTGGAGCTTTGGGTTGTACAGGCTCAGGAGCTTTGGGTTGTACAGGCTCAGGAGCTTTGGGTTGTACAGGCTCTGGAGCTTTGGGTTGTACAGGCTCAGGAGCTTTGGGTTGTACAGGCTCAGGAACTTTGGGTTGTACAGGCTCAGGAACTTTCGGTTGAACAGGCTCTGGAACTTTCGGTTGTACAGGCTCAGGAGCTTTCGGTTGTACAGGCTCTGGAGCTTTCGGTTGTACAGGCTCTGGAACTTTCGGTTGAACAGGCTCTGGAGCTTTCGGTTGTACAGGCTCAGGAGCTTTGGGTTGTACAGGCTCAGGAACTTTGGGTTGTACAGGCTCAGGAACTTTCGGTTGAACAGGCTCTGGAACTTTCGGTTGTACAGGCTCAGGAGCTTTCGGTTGTACAGGCTCTGGAGCTTTCGGTTGTACAGGCTCTGGAACTTTCGGTTGAACAGGCTCTGGAGCTTTCGGTTGTACAGGCTCAGGAGCTTTCGGTTGTACAGGCTCAGGAGCTTTCGGTTGTACAGGCTCTGGAGCTTTCGGTTGTACAGGCTCTGGAGCTTTCGGTTGTACAGGCTCTGGAGCTTTCGGTTGTACAGGCTCTGGAGCTTTCGGTTGTACAGGCTCTGGAGCTTTCGGTTGTACAGGCTCTGGAGCTTTCGGTTGTACAGGCTCTGGAGCGCGTTTGGCAGCTTCTGCCAAAGCGGTTGTCTGGGCCATCAGTTGGTCGAGTTCTGTGGCATCCACCATTCCAGAGCCGGCAATCATGCTCCGCATGACGACCATATCCTGGGCAAGGGTGTCGGGAATCGGGTCGACGCTGCCTTCCGGAAGTTCCTCTTCACCACTCATGACACGCATCAAATAATCGAGAACGTCATTGTCGTTAATCTCACCGCTTGCGCCTGTGCCGCGAATCCTGCGCCAGTTTAGACCATTTTCCTCTGCCAGTTTTTTGGCACTGGGTAGAATCGTTGGTTCCATATATGTCGCCCCTTTTGGCACAGTTTAGCAGAAAGATGAGGACATGAATCATCTTGAGAAGATTTAGAGTTGTTTTGCACAAGAAACCTGTCTGAGCGCTTCGTAAACGCCAATACCAACCGAGGTCGCCAAATTGAGTGATCGGCCCCCTGCGGGCATGGGCAAAGTGACCGTTTGGATGTGCGCCCTGACTTCATCGGACAAACCCCGCGACTCCGAACCGAAAACCAGGTAGTCTCCCCTTTCAAACGTATTTTCCCAAAGGGTCGTCTGGGCCTTGGAACTGAATCCCCAAATGCGTGTCGGCTGTTCACTCTCTAGAAACGCGGGCCAATGGATGTGCTCGACCATGGAAACGCCGTCCAGATAGTCCATCGCGGCACGTGCAAATTGGGGACTTCTGAGGAAAAATCCAAATGGACGGATGAGGTGAAGCGTCGCGCCCACCACCGCACACGTGCGTGCGATATTCCCGACATTTCCCGCATGTTCAGGCTCAAACAGAACAACGTTGAACATGAACTACAGCTTCCCCAGAAGTACAGTCACGCGCGCTTGAATGTGTCCCGTTGCGAGCCCTTCGCTCGTCTTGAAGGTAAGTCCGAGCTGATTTTCAGAAAGATCCAGTATTTTGGACAAGACATCCACGATTTCGGTCCGAGACGGGTTGAGTTTGGGAACGTCCAGTGTAACCACGCCGGAAACGTTGCAAATTCCGTACCCGGCTTGGGCGACCAAATGAAGACAATGTTTCAATATTATCGTACTGGACATGTTTTTCCATCTTTCATCTGTGTCTGGAAAATGCTGTCCAATGTCGCCTTGTGCCACAGCCGAAAGAAGTGCATCCGAAAGCGCATGAAGCAGTGCGTCTCCGTCACTGTGTGCGACTGCACCGTGTGGGCTTTTCTCTATGCAAAAACCGCCGATCCACAGTGGCAATCCCGAGCTGAGTCTGTGCGCGTCTTCTCCGTAACCTATTCGAAATTCCATGCTGACAATGTACAACGGTCGCCGCGGTCTTTGGTTTTGGGAGTGACTTTTTGGACATTGCTATACTGGTGGGCATGTCCCATTCGTACTTGAGCGCAGATCAAATTCGTGAGAAGTTCCTCTCTTTCTTTGAAAACAAAGGACACCTCCGCTACCCTTCCGATTCCATTCTCTCACCAGATCCCACGCTCATGTTCAGTGTGGCCGGCATGCAACAGTTCAAGCCCTATTTTCTGGGTGCGGTTCCCAAATTTTCGGGCTTCGAGGGCGAATGGTACCGTGTCACAACGAGCCAAAAATGTGTCCGAATCGGCGATATCGAGAATGTCGGTCGCACCAACAGGCACAATTCACTCTTTGAAATGCTCGGCAACTTCAGCTTCGGCGACTACTTCAAACGCGAAGCCATTCTCTGGGCTTGGGAATTCCTGACCTCTCCTGAGCATTTGGGACTCGATTCCAGCCGCCTTTACGTCACAGTCTACGCCGACGACGATGAGGCTTTTGGATACTGGACAGAATTGGGTCTCGATGCCGGTCAGATTCACCGCTTCGGCGCGGACGAGAATTTTTGGCCAGCCGATGCACCCAAAAAGGGTCCCAATGGTCCCTGCGGTCCGTGTTCGGAGATCTTTTACGACCGCGGTCCCGACTTTGGGTCCGACACTTGGGCGGACTACTTTAAAACCCGGGAATCTTCGCGTTTCCTGGAAATTTGGAATTTGGTCTTCCCACAATTTGACCGCCAAGACGGGGGCGTTTTGGCCCCGCTTCCAAAACCCAACATCGACACCGGAATGGGCCTGCACCGCATTGCGGCGATTATCCAGGATGTCCCGGACTTCTATGAAACCGATCTCTTCAAACCCCTGATTGACCGGGTTGCCGAGTGGTCCAAGCAGCCTTACGAAGGCTCTAAAAGTGTGTCTCACCGCGTGATTGCCGACCACATTCGAACCGTCAGCATGTCCATTGCCGATGGCATTGTGCTCTCCAACACGGGTCGGGGTTATGTCATTCGCAAGGTGCTGCGTCGCGCTTCCCGGCATGCCTATCTGTTGGGTTTCAAGGAACCCGTGCTGCACAAGTTGGTGCAGTCTGTTGTGGACACGATGGGACACAGCTATCCCGAAATTCGGGAAAATCAAGCCGCCATCGAGCAGGCCATTTGCCTGGAAGAAGAGCGGTTCTTGAAAACACTTGAAAGTGGCATAGAAAGGCTCAAGCACCTTCTGATTTTTGCCGTTCTGAAGAGTGGAGAAGTGAGTTCATCAGAGGCTGGGTTTATCAAAATACGTCCCTCCCACATGGATTGGGTCAAGTCGATTGATTCTGTGCGATCCCCCGAAGACTGGTTGGACGATTACAGATGGTCCTCTGCAGGTACGCGCATTCCAGGAATCGATGGTGTATCCGCCCTTGAGACTGTGAATGATAAGTCAATTGATCCCGATGATCTTGATTTACTGGATCCGAAACAACAAGCTATCGCGCTTGAAGACCACAAGATATATCGTTCTCCTAAAAAACCCGTAGAACTCTCCGGTCGTGACGCTTTTACCCTCTACGACACCTACGGTTTTCCACTCGATCTGACCCAAGAAATCGCGGAAGAGCATGGCATTTCCGTCAACACAGAAGGCTTTTATGCTGCCCTGAAAGAACAGCAAGAACGTGCGCGGGCCGCGTCCAAGTACGGCAAAATGGAGCTTTTTGGTGAAGTCAACGAGGTGATCGAAAACCTGGTCAAGTCCCACGGCGAGACAGGGTTTGTCGGGTATGAGCGTCTGGGTGCGCATGCGAAAGTGATCGGTTTGATCTGCGCAGGCGAGTCTGTGCGGAAATTGGGCTTTGGCGCAAAAGCCAGTGTCGCACTCGATCTGACGCCGTTTTATGCAGAAGGCGGCGGCCAAGTTGGCGATGTGGGTTCTCTGCTTTGGTCGGGTGGTCGTGCGAAGGTTTTGGGTACCCGAAAAACCGCACAGGGCATTTACCTCCACGAAATCGAAATTGAAGAAGGCACGCTCGAGCATCACATGTCGGTTGAGGCTGTTGTAGACACAGAAACACGCAATGCAACGCAGCGACACCACACCGCAACCCACCTTTTGCACGCCGCACTTCGGGCCGTTTTGGGGTCGCAGGTTCGACAAGCAGGTTCTCTGGTTTCGCCCGACCGATTGCGCTTTGACTTCACCTATCCGGAAGCCATGACACGAGGGCAGATGGCCGAAATCGAACAGATTGTCAATAGCTGGATTGTATCCAATGCTGCTGTACATGCCACACAGATGTCAATCGATGAAGCGCGTGGACAGGGTGCGACAGCTCTATTTGGCGAGAAGTACGGCGACATTGTTCGGGTGGTGAGCGTGGAAGGTTCATTCAATAGCCAGAGCGTCGGAACCCTTTCAAGCAAAGAGCTCTGCGGCGGATGCCACGTGGCATCTCTCGGGGAAATTGGCCGTCTGGTTTTGGTATCCGAAGAAGGCACTGCTGCAGGTGTTCGCCGAATTGAAGCCCTCTGTGGAGACGCTGCAACCCGATATGTGCGCCAGTCATTGGACCACATGTCTCAAACAGCAGCCCTCTTGGGTAGTAAATCAGAAGACGTCCCAGAGAGAATTTTGGCACTTCAGGCAGCACTCAAAACCGAGCAAAAAGAAGTCCAAGACCTCAAGCGCAAATTGGCCGAGGCGCAGGTTCAGGGCAAACAGGAAGTCAAAACAATCTCTGGGTTCAAGACCGTTGTTCTTGAGCTCTCCGGTGTAGAAGCCTCAGCCCTGAGAAGTGTCGCAGACAGCATACTCAGTAAGTCTGGCGCGGAAATTGCCATCGTGGGCTCCGGAAATGGACTGGTCGTAAAGGTCAACGCTGGAGCAGTTGAACGCGGCGCTCACGCGGGCAACATTGTTGGAAAACTCGCGGCAGCAGGTGGTGGAAAGGGCGGAGGCCGACCAGACATGGCACAAGCCGGTGTACAAAATGTCAAATCTGCACTTGATGCGATCGATACGGCTTTTTGAGATACCGTATTTATCGAAAAAGAACTTGCATATTATGCCAAAAACATAATATAATAACGGGAAATTTAGGAGGAGCCTATGGCCCAACACAAGAATGCTTTTTTGTACACCCAATTTGAACAATTGCGACAGCAACACAAATTGCAAAAGGCCCAAATTCAGACGCGATCGGATCAATTTGCACAGAGCAAAAACCGTGAGCTTTTGGAAAAAGCGGCAGATTACACTGTAGATGCCATCATTAAAGGGACTGCCAATCTGCAGCTCGAGATCGGTGTGACCGTCACACAATTGGAAGAAAAACTATCCAATGAGGCTTTGAAACTTGAGGAACTTGTCGGGGCGATCACAGTTGCCGAAAGAGAACTCGAAGAGTTGCGAAAAGTGCGCCTTGCTGCGGACGCTTTGTTTGTTTTAAAGCAGGAGCATACAGAGCGTTTGCGTCTTTTGGAAGCAGAATACCGCGAACACAATTTGCGAATCGAGAAAGAGCAATTTGAAAGGCGTCGGGAGTGGGAGAAGGAAGCCCGTGATTTTGATGCCCAACAACATGGTTTGGCTGTTCAGCTGAAGAAAAATCGGGAGCAAGAAGAGGCGAATTACAATTACCATCTGGAGAGAACGCGACAGCAAGATGCAGACAAACACGCTGACACCGAGCGTGAACTTGACCGTGACTTGAATGCTCGCAGGGAAGTTTTGGAAAAAGACTGGCAAGAACGTCAAGAGGAACTTGAATTGAACGAGGCCAAGTACCAAGAAAATAAAATCAAAATAGAGGCTTTCCCAGCCCTACTCGAAGAATCTGTCAGAAAGGCCCGGGAGGAGAGCATTCGTGAGGCCACTTCCGAAGCCAAAATAAAATCGGATCTTTTGGAAAAAGAATGGGAGGCGACCAAGCAAGGATTCGAACTTCAGTTGGAGGCACTCACCCATGCTTTTGAAGCCAATGAAACTGAGATTGCCGAGATTCAAGCCCAATTGCAAAAAACCCTTGAACAGGCTCAGACACTGGCAGGGCGCGCCTTTAAGGGAGGAGAGGTATGACTGTAAAGCGTCCCGCAGACACGGCCACCAAGGCCAAGCTTTTGGAGGCTTTTGACGAATTGAGTGGTGAATATGGTGAACTTCAAAAGCAATTCAAAGGATTGCAACAGGAATTAAAAAACCTTCAAAGTGGACCCAAACAATCTCCTCAGAAAGAGGCTTCACCCCCGGTTGTTGGGGTTCAGCCTGCAAAGATGTCTTCCAAGGACCAAAATAAGATGGAATTTACCTTGGGTCTACTCGAACAACTTCAGGCCGGAATCTCCAGTACGTTGGCTGAACTTTCGGAAAAACTAAGTGTAGAAGCAAAAAAACTTGAAGATCTGGGTAAGGTGACCACTCAGGAACGCAAAGCATTGGCTGAACTCTACGAGCTGACCTTAACCGACGATACGTTGGATCAACTCCTCGTTGAATATGAGGAAACAGCCAAAACGTCGAAAGAAGAATACACTGTACGCAAAGAAACCCTAGATCAGGCACTTTTGGAGCTCTCCAGAGCTTGGGAAGAGGCGCAAGAAGCCCACAATAAAGCCATTTTAGATCGCAACACCACGACTGCCCTTGCCCAAAAGCGCGAGAACGAAGAGTATACCTATGCTTTGAAGTTGGCTCGGAAACTCGACGAAGAACAATATCAGGCCCAGAAGTTGGAGCTGGCTAAGGCACGCTCAGCCCGTGAAGAAGTTCAGGAAAAAGCTTGGACACAACAAGAAAAAGCGCTCGCTGAAGTCGAAACCAGGCACTTCGTCGCGGAACAAAAAGTGGCTGGAATGGTGGCAGAAAAAGAATCGGCCATCAAAAGAGCCGAGGCTGAAGGTACTGGAATTGGCAACAAACAAGCTCGAATCAAAGCCGATCTGCTGGGTAAAGAGATCGAAGGTCAGCGCCGCATCTATGAGCAAAAGATTGCAGCTGCTCAAATGCGTGTGGACAGCCAAAACAACCGCATTTCGGTCCTTTCCAAGCAACTTGAAAGTGCCAGTAAGCAGATACAGGATTTGGCTGCCAGGGCCATTGAAGGCACTGCAAATTCGAATGCTCTGACAGCGTTTAAGGATCTGGCCATGGAGCAGGCCAAATCTCAGGGTAAAACCAAATCGTAAACGACTGCTGATGTTTCAGAACGCCCTGTCTTTGACGTATTGTCCAAAGCGGGGTTTTTCGTTTTATCCCTTGGAATGAGATTTACTTTTTGTCAAACAGAAAACAGGCCTCCTACTGGGTAAGCCAGCAAGTTTCTTAGAGGCGGTCTTAAAAAGGGTTGATCAGGCGGCCATCACGTCCTGATCGGCCAAAGCTGCCAATCGTCTCAACATCAGCCGGATGAACCCCAGGTCTCCCATTTCCCTTTGTAACCACTGTCCGAAAACACGTGTAGCTTCGTACTTTGACATGCAACAGCAGACCCAGGGTATCTACAGCAATAGGGTGTTTGCGATGATTTACCTTTTTGCATGTGGCGAAGTAGGTGTAAACGGTCTTCCAGTGCTAAATGTCGGTTTAGCTATTGCCTTCCGATTCAATTTTTATTCAATTCTTCGAGCATTCCCCGAACGACAGCCTTGGCATTGCGTGCAACGATTGGCATCCACTGTCGGTAGCTTGTTTTGGCGTCTGAGTTGGATCCATCACTCAAAGAGCGAATCACGACAAATGGAACCTTAAAGCGGTGGGCAATATGTGCCACGGCCGCACCTTCCATTTCAGCACAAAGGCCCCCAAACGTCTCATAGAGCCTTTGCGCGACTTGGGGATCTGCAATAAACTGATCCCCCGATACAATTCGACCCAATTGCACCTGTCCACTGCCCAGTCTGCGGGCCGCTTTGAGGGCCAAGTGGGCCAGCGCAGCATCAGCTTCCCAAAACTCGGCCTCTCCAGGAATCTGTCCCAATGTGTAACCCAGAGCTGTGACGTCAATGTCGTGCTGCAAGAGGTCTTTACTGACAACCACGTCGCCAACCCTGAGATCAGGGGCCAGTCCGCCCGCAACCCCTGTGAAGATCAGTTGATCGATGCCAAAACCCAAAAGGGATGTCGCAACCAACGCAGCGTTGACTTTACCAATGCCGCACTGGGTTAAAATCACGTGATGACCGTAAAGTGTGCCGAAATAAAAGGTGTTGCCATGTCGTTCAATGGTCTGTGTGAGGTCGAGATCGGTTTTGAGTTCAGCGATCTCTTCAGGCATGGCCCCTAGGATTCCAATCGTCATGTCTTCTATCATAGACAGCATGTCTGTAAATGGAGTCAGCAGTGGAGGTATCGTCTTTCATGGAGGCTCGGTTTTGATTGTCGAGTACCAAGAAGGCGGATGGGTGTTCCCCAAAGGACACGTTGAGGCGGGAGAAACCCTTGAGGTTGCCGCAGTGAGGGAAATTCTAGAAGAAACCGGTGTCTCGGCTGAAATTCTAGGCCCTTTGGGAGAAACCGCCTACATCAATCGACGGGGGATCGCTCGGCAGGTACAGTGGTATCGTATGCGTGCACTCAATTCGACTGTGAAATTGGAAACGACCTTTAAAGCGGGTGGTTTTTTTCCAGTTGAGGAAGCGAAAACACGTTTGACGTACGCCCAAGATCGCGACCTGCTCAGGCAAGCCCTGTCGGTGAACCCCTGATGCCCCTTCATGCATTTCAGGGTGTTGTGCCCACTGTGGACCCGACAAGTTTTATTGCGCCCAGTGCAGATCTGATCGGTCGGGTTCGCATCGGTGCCCGGGCCAGTGTTTGGTTTGGCGCAGTGCTTCGGGGCGACATCGAAGACATCGACATTGGCGAAGGTTCCAACGTCCAAGACGGTGCCGTTTTGCACACCGATGATCACTGTCCGTGTTGGGTGGGCCCAGGTTGCACCATTGGACACCGCGCCATCGTTCACGGTGCCCGACTTGAAGAAGGATCCTTGGTCGGGATGGGTGCCATCATGCTCTCGGGATCTCGCTTGGGAAAAGGTGCTGTGTTGGCTGCAGGTTCTGTGCTACCCGAAGGAAAAACCATTCCCGATGGAATGCTGGCAATGGGCATTCCAGCCCGTGTCGTTCGACCGATCCACCCTTTTGAAAATGCGCGGCGCTATGTGGAATTGTCTGCAATGTACCTCGAGCCTGTCACACATTCCGATCGAGATGGTATAAAAGAGCGAGATGTCGATGACTGAAAGCCAGTTTACCTTACAACCTATGTTTAAAGATGCCCCAGCCGCCCTTGGACGCCTTTTGCCTGTTGGCAAGGCGACCTACTTGGGACTGAGGGCCCGTTTTTGCGACCTCCGGGATTTCTTCTCAGAGCTCAAGGAAAAGTCGTGGAGCGGCCATTTGTATGCCACATCTGACGGTGCACGGGCACATGTGCTGTTTGTGGAAGGACAGGTCGCTTTGGCCGTTTGCCGGGACCAAGAGGCCGATCTGGCACTCCAAGCATTCGAAGGCATGTGGGTGGATGGTGCGTCCGTGAGTGGGTTTCGCCTTGAAGATGAAGTCGCCCTGGCGCTCAGTGGCGTCATGGGGGCGCCCGATTCAGGTCAACCCGATTCGCAATTCAGTGGGGTTTTTGTTGGCACCAAAAAAGCTGAGCTGTATATCGACGGCCGGTTGGTCGGTTCCATGCCCATCGTCGGGGTCGCGGAGGGAATGTACCGCTCCGGTTTGGGTCAGGCGGTGCTGGTGTTGTCAGAGCCTGTGGCAGAGTGGATGAAGACACGGTATGTCCTGACGCTCAGAGGTCGAGATGCCTTGAGTCCGATTACGCCTTTATACAATGCACTCAAGCGTGAAATGGGCACGATTGGACGAACCCTATTGGAACACTTGCGTTCCGGTTCAGATTTGTCTAAGCTCATCCATTCTGGCCTCACAGAAACGGAAGTGGCCAAAACCACACAGCAATTGCTGGCGGGCGGTTACATCCACATCGAAGAATAACTTGATTCTCAAAAGCACACCTTTTGTGACATGTTCTATAATGCAGAAGATCATGCGTGGCACTCTGGGTTTGTTTAATTTACTCGAACTTTTGCAATTGTTGAATCACAATCAGCGTACGGGCGCGCTGGTCATTCAGCACCCCGCGTATGGTGAAACCCGTATCTATTTCAACAAGGGACGCATCGTCCACGCGAGCCAAAAAAACGCAGCAGATGAAGGTGTTTTGTACAACCTCATTTTGGATGAACAGGGCAGTTTTGAATTTCAAGCTGGGCGCTCCGCACCCAAAGAGACGTTGAGTCAGAATTTTGATGTCTTGATGTTTGAGGTGCTCCGGATGTTGCCACAAGAGCATTTTGGAACCAAGGCACCTTGGCTTCCGCCACAAAAACAACGCGATCACATCCGTGGCAAATTTCAACTCAAGGTGTTGCGCGATCTCAAAGGCCGGAGCGTCGCCCTCGAAAAGGGATTGCTCGAACGCTGGGAAGTCCAACTCGATGCGACCGTTCACCGGGTGACCCTCAAAACGGAAGATGGACAGGAATGGACGTTGCCTGTGCTCGGCACCGATCTGAACGAAGCCCGAGTGATTTGGATTTCCAGTGAGGCGCTCATGTTTCACAACTTGCATGCGGGACAAACCCTTGTGATCACACCTGCGCTCCAAAGCTGACGGTCCACTGAGCCAATCCCATCCATACAGCGGGTTTCATAATTATTAGGAATTAACAAAGGACATAAAATGCTTTTTATATCCTTCTATATTTTCAGGAGTTACAGCCTCTACGCATTCTTGAATGATATTTTCTATGTTATCTATTGTTTTACTTGGATATCTTCTTATTCCATTCTTTATTTTCGAAATCGATTCTTCTATTGGATTCAATTCTGGACTATAGGGAGGTATATATAGTATTTCTATTCCATTCTCTTCAAATAAATCTTTTACAGATTTCGTTTTATGTACGCTTAAATTATCCATTACTATTTTTCTAATACCAATCTTTTTGATTTCTTCGCAAAATATCTCTATATATTTTAAAAATACGTCAGTATTCATTGTTCCATCAATTATAAACGTGCACACCATTTTCATATGTAGAATGAGTATTACATTTCTCTTTTTCCTTCTTTTTGATCTATTTATTTTGCAATATAGTCTTTTTTTATGACTCCATCCATAGAGGGTTTCACAATCTATATGTACGCCAAATTCATCTAAAAATCCAATTTCATTTAAATCACTTTTCAAAATCTCTTCAATAAATGCCTCTCTTTTTATTATATTTGATGGTGTTTCTTTTTCAAGTGCGATATAAGTTTTTTTTATACTTTATCCCCGCACGTTGAAACGCTCTATACATTGTCGCTTTTTTCACGGTCACACCATACATTTTCTCCCATTCTTGACACGCTTTTTCTAAGGTAATATCCGGCATACTTTGTACCATTGCTCTTAGATTTTCAAAGTCTGCAATATCTATACGGGGTGGCTTTTTAGTTCCTCTTTTTTTAGGTTCCAATACATTGTTGTCATCAAGCTGCAAGTATCGTCCAACAGCCGAGGAAGAAACATTATATATTTCTGCAACCTCTTTTATTGTGTATCCTTCATAGTATTTTTCAACTATTCTTTTTCTAAGATCTAAACTATAAGTTACTGGCATACATAGATTTTACCACATTACATTCAAAAATAAAATATCCCCAAAATTAATAAACTTGCTGTATCAGAGATGCTGTGCTGCTTTCTCTGTCCCTTCAATGCGACCTAAACTGCTTGCACGCACAAAGCAAAATAATTCAAGCCTTCCATCTCACATGTGTTCGCAATCTGCATCACTTCAGTTCTGAACAGATCGACATTCTGTTTTTTACAATTCCAGTATTCTAGTGAACATGATACACCGCCTCTCGGTTGCACCCATGATGGATTGGACCGATCGACATGACAGGTTTTTTTTAAGACAAATTACACGACACACGCGTTTGTACACAGAAATGGTGACATCATCTGCGCTTTTGCACGGCAACGCCGATCGGCTTTTGGGTTTTTCTCCCGAAGAACACCCTTTGGCCCTTCAATTGGGTGGTTCAGATCCAAGTGAAATGGCCAAAGCCGCTGAAATTGCAGTTCCTTACAACTTTGACGAAATCAACATCAATGTCGGTTGTCCCAGCGATCGGGTGCAATCCGGAAGGTTCGGAGCCTGTCTGATGGAGGACCCCGAACAGGTGGCTCGGCTGGTTGAATCCATTTCGAGGCGCGTTGAAGTGCCTGTGACCGTAAAACACCGCATTGGTATCGATGATCTGGACAGCTATGCGCATTTGTTTCATTTTGTGGAAACGGTTTCCAATGCCGGCTGTTCGGTGTTTATCATCCATGCGCGTAAAGCTTGGCTAAAAGGCCTGTCTCCGAAGGAAAACCGAAGCGTTCCACCTTTGCGGTACGATGTGGTTTACCAAATCAAACGCGACTTTCCCCATTTGAAGGTTGTGCTCAACGGAGGCGTTACTTCACTCGATCAGGTCGAAGACCACCTTAGGCATGTGGACGGGGTGATGGTTGGGCGGGAAGCGTATCAAAACCCCTACATGCTTGCACACGCAGATTCGGTTGTTTTTGGAGACGCTTCGCCCGTCCGCACGAGAAGGGAAATTGTTGAGGCCATGCTTCCATACATCGAAAAATGCAGTCGAGACGGGGTATACCTCAGCCGCATTACCCGGCACATGTTGGGCTTGTTTCAAGGAAAACCCGGGGCGAGGGCCTGGAAACGCCACCTCAGCGAACGCGCACACCTGGAAGGCGCAAACGTCCAGGACGTTCGAGACGCACTTTCACGCCTTCCGGTTTCCGTCTTGGATGAAGCGATGTGATTTTGCTTATCTGGCTGTAGAGCATTGAGAGACTGTATGAACGTATTGAGGGAAGCAATTTACAGCAAGTTTCTTGAATATCGGGAATTTCTTGAGAAGTTAAAACACATCCAGGTCACACTTTATCCCTGTTTCAGTGTTTTAAAAATGATGAAAACTGCTGTACCATATCTCAATCTTCATAAATCTCGGTATAATTGGATCAAATAGTATTCATCCAATTCATTTTTTGGAGTCTTTTTTAACTCTTGATATTGCATCAGATATAAGTTTTTCTAATATCAAGAAATTGAATTTTCTTGCCAATGGGTTGCTTCCTCTTGTTACTACCAGCGCCCCATTGGCATTCTGATATGCATCGCAGAGTTCGATGGAGCCAGAGCGTTCACTTGAACGCTTGATTGTACCATCTTCTTCGATGTTGTATCCAGTTTTATCGTATTGATCTACAGAAATTGAAGCGACAAAATCACCATTTGGATTACTGACAACGAGGAGCTCTAATTGAAAATTGTTTACATTCGGGAGAGAAAAAAGAGTGAAATATCCGCTTTCACCTAGAGGACTTTTTTTCCATTGATCAATATTTTTATTATTGTCGATAAGTGCACTCAATTTTTCAATACTATATCTTTTTGGCTCAGGTTCGGGCTTGGGGGATTTAGGTTGATCATCACGGCCTGCAGGGGAACCAGAACAACCACTTAAAGAGGAGAAAACGGGAGAGAATGATGTCGAAGATACACAATCAAATCCCAGCGCCCTATTTCGGTATGGGGTTCCTCTCTTTGGAATCAGCATCTTATTCAGCCAATCTGATCCTGATGTCCCTCCTGATCCTCCTGATCCTCCTGTGGGTGGATCTTTCGGTTCGATAATGACATCCGTACACTCCCCCGTATCTTCACACGATGGATCACTTCCTCCATCCAATGTAAAGATCACAACTTTTGATGCATCTTCATTCAATTCTCTCTCGCAATACTTACCCTCTTTAATCAATACACCCGCATTTCCCTGATCCCCTTGTGTCAATACTCCTGCACTGCATACCTCTACATCTGTTGGTATACCCGTCGCCGCCATTCCTTTCCCTAACATCAACAACAATCCAATTACAATATATCTTCTCATTTCTCTATACCTACAATCCCACCTGCATATATAAATGGCACGTACCCTTTTACTGATTTCTGGTCATAATATAATTCAATCGAATCATACTCGTTCTTCGGTTCCCACCAGTATCCTCCTATCGGATCATACTTCAGTACCGGATTCTTCAACATGTATGCTACATCCGGTGGTGGCACGTTATCGTAATATCCGTCCGCATTCTTCATAGCCGATTTTATTTTTACCATGTCGAATTGCGATCCGTATAAATTCTCCGCCCCACTCAAAAATACCCGTTTTCCTCCATCACTCACCGCTTGCTTCCCACTCATTGAATTCTTGTCCCCATACAACACTTGCTTCACTTCACCCCAATATCCCATTAATATTGATGCCCCTTCTACAGTTACCCTCTTCTTCCACGGATCTGTCACAAAATGCCCTATTGCCATCGGTTTCGTTATTGATGTCGGTAATATATCCTTCACCTCTGGCACACCACTTGCCATTAACACTTCCGCCAGATACACTTGCGTCTTTCCATATGTGTCTGGATTCAATGCCAACAAGCAATTGCTTACCTCTTTCCATCCCTTGCTTACTTTCAGTGTCGTTTGTGATGTTCCTCTGGCAATATGTTTAGGCCGTCTTTTCCGGCTTTAAACAAGATGGGGTATATCTCAGCCGCATCACCCGGCACATGTTGGGCTTGTTTCAAGGAAAACCCGGGGCGAGGGCCTGGAAGGCGCAAACGTCCAGGACGTTCGAGACGCACTTTCACGCCTTCCGGTTTCCGTCTTGGATGAACCCAGACAGGAGGTCAATGGATAGGTTTAGGGTAGATACCATCATCAAGAATTCTACCAACGGATATCGTTATAAACTTTCGGAAAATGCACTAAACCTCCAAAACCCGATGGTGGTACTGTGTATAATATCAGAACCTCGTATTCAAACGCCTTCTAATATCTTCTATAATACCCGAAACCCGTTCCAGAGTTGTTCGTATCGATGCCTCAATAGCAGACTTATCTTTAAAAGTAATACCCGGTGGATATGTAAAAGACATGATTTTTCCATCTTCTCCGGCATATGCTACAACACTTTCATTGGTTAATATCAATGGTGAGGATGGATCTTTCGAAAAACCAGCCTGAAGTACTATCGATGTCACGTGCTCATCAACTGCGAATTTGAACACAACTTCAGGATGAGAGCCACTACCACTACGACTTGGTGTTCGAAATGAAGTAAATCGAGTATCAGCACGTGTGTCATAACCACCATAGTTTGTTTCACAATGTATGCTTTTGCAATCGGCTTGTATGAGTGGCAGAGCCTTGTCGAAAAGGGCTTGGTCTTTTTTTATGTCCTTTTCTAGTTGTTTCGGATCTTTTTTAGGGGATTGGGCGTTGCCACCAGAAGAGGAACCCCCAGGGGAACATGCACTCAGAGAAGAAAAAACAGAAGAAGAAGGCGTAGAAGAGGAGAAATTGGAACGGTACACACAGCTGTCACTCCTTCTCGAATACCTTCCTCCTCCTAACGCACCCGGTACTTCATACCACTTCAACCCATCCGGCATCTTTCCCGTTTTTGATGTATCTGATTTTTCCGTTCCACTTGGTATTTCTACCCCTGGTGACTCCTCGCATCCATCATCCAATGGCCCCTCTATGCAATAATCTGATTTTAATCCAAATATATCTACTGAATCTCCTCCCACCTCCACATTGCAGTATGACCCTCTCTCTTTTATCCCTACACTCGCATTTCCTTTCTCAACTTCTACACCCATTCCTGGTTTACATATCTCCGTATCCAACGGTATCCCCGTTGTTGCCATTCCCTTCCCTAACATCAATAACAATCCGATTACAATATACTTTTTCATTTCTCTATACCTACAATCCCGCCTGCATATATAAATGGCACGTACCCTTTTACTGATTTCTGGTCATAATATAATTCAATCGAATCATACTCGTTCTTCGGTTCCCACCAGTATGATCCTATCGGATCATACTTCAGTACCGGATTCTTCAACATGTATGCTACATCCGGTGGTGGCACGTTATCGTAATATCCGTCCGCATTCTTCATGGCCGATTTTATTTTTACCATGTCGAATTGCGATCCGTATAAATTCTCCGCCCCACTCAAAAATACCCGTTTTCCTCCATCACTCACCGCTTACTTCCCACTCATTGAATTCTTGTCCCCATACAACACTTGCTTCACTTCTCCATAGTAATGCACAGGTTTTGTCTTTCCATCCACACTCACAGATTTTAAATCTGTGATAAAGTGCCCTATCGTCATCGCTCCCGTCACTGAGATCGGCAACACATTCTTCACTTCTGGCGCCCCACTTGTTTCTATCTCAGCCAAATACACCTGTGCCTTTCCATATGTATCTGGATTCACGGCCGATAAACAATTCTTTACTTCCCTTGCTTACTTTCAGTGTCGTTTGTAATGTTCCTCTGGCAATATGTTTAGGCCGTCTTTTTCGGCTTTAAAAGGAGCCACCTTGCATTTTGACCAATCCACCAAAATTACTTACCTAACCCTCTTTGTTTATGAATGTAGCCAATTGCCGCGTCAGTGTAATTTATTATAAAGCGCACTTTTGAGCTCGCTAGAGGATACCTATTATTTGCATGCACAGTATGATATGTGGAGGTAAGATTTGAAAAAAACTGCATCACATGTACGACTTCTTCTATGTGTGTCTTACCATTGTACTCTGTTTTAATCACAAGACTCGAAGGAAAGAAAGTGCCAATTTCATCTCTCCTAAAGCTTGATTCCTTCAGATGGACCTTTATGATAACACTTAGCTTTGGATTTTTGTCTTTTATTATATTCTCAATGACTACATACGTTCCTTCAGCAAAGGATTGATACGTTAGTGGTATCACTCCTTTTGAAAAATTTGATTGTAATGCAGGTAACGCATCTATAACAGCAATAAAAAGATCATTACTAAGGCCATTATTTAATGGATTGTCAAGTTTGGGAGAATAAGCGCTCCCCTTAACACTTCGACCAGCAGGAGAACCGGAACATGCACTCAGAGAAGAGAAAACAGAAGAAGAAGGCGTAGAAGAGAAGAAATTGGAACGGTACACACAGCTGTCACTCCTTCTCGAATACCTTCCTCCTCCTAACGCACCCGGTACTTCATACCACTTCAACCCATCCGGCATCTTTCCCGTTTTTGATGTATCTGATTTTTCCGTTCCACTTGGTATTTCTACCCCTGGTGACTCCTCGCATCCATCATCCAATGGCCCCTCTATGCAATAATCTGATTTTAATCCAAATATATCTACTGAATCTCCTCCCACCTCCACATTGCAGTATGACCCTCTCTCTTTTATCCCTACACTCGCATTTCCTTTCTCAACTTCTACATCCATTCCTGGTTTACATATCTCCGTATCCAACGGTATCCCCGTTGTCGCCATTCCCTTCCCTAACATCAATAACAATCCGATTACAATATACTTCTTCATTTCTCTATACCTACAATCCCGCCTGCATATATAAATGGCACGTACCCTTTTACTGATTTCTGGTCATAATATAATTCAATCGAATCATACTCGTTCTTCGGTTCCCACCAGTATGATCCTATCGGATCATACTTCAGTACCGGATTCTTCAACATGTATGCTACATCCGGTGGTGGCACGTTATCGTAATATCCGTCCGCATTCTTCATGGCCGATTTTATTTTTACCATGTCGAATTGCGATCCGTATAAATTCTCCGCCCCACTCAAAAATACCCGTTTTCCTCCATCACTCACCGCTTACTTCCCACTCATTGAATTCTTGTCCCCATACAACACTTGCTTCACTTCTCCATAGTAATGCACAGGTTTTGTCTTTCCATCCACACTCACAGATTTTAAATCTGTGATAAAGTGCCCTATCGTCATCGCTCCCGTCACTGAGATCGGCAACACATTCTTCACTTCTGGCGCCCCACTTGTTTCTATCTCAGCCAAATACACCTGTGCCTTTCCATATGTATCTGGATTCACGGCCGATAAACAATTCTTTACTTCCCTTGCTTACTTTCAGTGTCGTTTGTAATGTTCCTCTGGCAATATGTTTAGGCCGTCTTTTTCGGCTTTAAAAGGAGCCACCTTGCATTTTGACCAATCCACCAAAATTACTTACCTAACCCTCTTTGTTTATGAATGTAGCCAATTGCCGCGTCAGTGTAATTTATTATAAAGCGCACTTTTGAGCTCGCTAGAGGATACCTATTATTTGCATGCACAGTATGATATGTGGAGGTAAGATTTGAAAAAAACTGCATCACATGTACGACTTCTTCTATGTGTGTCTTACCATTGTACTCTGTTTTAATCACAAGACTCGAAGGAAAGAAAGTGCCAATTTCATCTCTCCTAAAGCTTGATTCCTTCAGATGGACCTTTATGATAACACTTAGCTTTGGATTTTTGTCTTTTATTATATTCTCAATGACTACATACGTTCCTTCAGCAAAGGATTGATACGTTAGTGGTATCACTCCTTTTGAAAAATTTGATTGTAATGCAGGTAACGCATCTATAACAGCAATAAAAAGATCATTACTAAGGCCATTATTTAATGGATTGTCAAGTTTGGGAGAATAAGCGCTCCCCTTAACACTTCGACCAGCAGGAGAACCGGAACATGCACTCAGAGAAGAGAAAACAGAAGAAGAAGGCGTAGAAGAGAAGAAATTGGAACGGTACACACAGCTGTCACTCCTTCTCGAATACCTTCCTCCTCCTAACGCACCCGGTACTTCATACCACTTCAACCCATCCGGCATCTTTCCTGTTTTTGATGTATCTGATTTTCCCGTTCCACTTGGCTTTTCTACCCCTGGTGACTCCTCGCATCCATCATCCAATGGCCCTTCTATGCAATAATCTGATTTTAATCCAAATATATCTACTGAATCTCCTCCCACCTCCACATTGCAGTATGACCCTCTCTCTTTTATCCCTACACTCGCATTTCCTTTCTCAACTTCTACACCCATTCCTGGTTTACATATTTCCGTATCCAACGGTATCCCCGTTGTTGCCATTCCCTTCCCTACCATCAATAACAATCCGATTACAATATACTTCTTCATTTCTCAAAACCCCATACGCCGTCTGTATATACAAATGGCGCGTAACCTCCACTCTCCTTCTGGTCATAGTATAACCCTACTGGATCATATACATTTCCCGGTTCCCACCAATATCCACCTACAGCCTCATACCTCAATACCGGATTCTTTAATACATACGCCACGTCCGCAGGTGGCACATAATCATAATACCCATCCGAATTCTTTAATTTTGCCTTGATCTTATCCATATCAAATTGTGACCCGTATAAATCCTCCGCCCCACTCAAAAATACCCTCTTTCCATAATCACTTGTGCTTTGCTTCCCACTAAATGAATTCTTGTCCCCATATAATACTTGCTTCACTTCACCCCAATATCCCATTAATATTGATGTCCCTCCTACAGTTACCCTCTTCTTCCACGGATCTGTCACAAAATGCCCTATTACCATCGGTTTCGTTATTGATGTTGGTAATATATCCTTCACCTCTGGCACACCACTTGCCATTGACACTTCCGCCAGATACACTTGCGTCTTTCCATATGTGTCTGGATTCAATGCCGACAAGCAATTCTTTACTTCTTTCCATCCCTTCTCAACCGTACGCGTTGTTTGCGGTGTTCCAGGGTCAAACAGTACTGCCTGTTCTTCCAATGAGCTGAACATTAAGTTACTGCAACTCACTCCTACTGCTGGCATTCTCTTTGAATACTTCTTCATATCTTGATTTAGATACACATCACTAGCATTACTCGTAAACGTTACGTATACACCATTTGGACTCACCGATGGGTTGAAACTTGAGTAATCTTGTCCTAATGCGTTTAAATAGTCAAATGTCTTTACCTTGTATTCACTCGACTGTGAAACACTTATAATTGATGTCTTATCCGTAATCGCATCTGTCATATATATAAATACGCCAGCATAATCCTTGATAACCGTTGCACTATTCGGTTTCCATCCGTCCACTATCTTTTCTGGTGGCTTCGTTGATTGAAATACCACATACCTTCCATTCGCTGTAATCGTCGGATTTGAACTCCCAAATACCCCACTTCCATACGTTGAATCTCTGTCCGCATCCATCAACTTAAATGACGTTACCTTCGTGAAATCTGGTGCATCTCCAACCAATGGGAATTCTATTCTGTAGATATTCGATATTGTGTTTTCATTTGGATCCACTGGCATTATTGTTTTGTCATCTGGTATCAGATTCGCGTACGATGTAAATGCGATTACATTTCCCTTGTTACTCAACACCGGCGAAATACTGTGTCCATTGAGCTCCTTCAGTGGACTTGGTACCGACACATTGAATACCTTTCCTGTCGTTGAATCATAGGCACAGATCTTGTTGTAGGGCACTTCTGAACCTTTGGGTGGGGTTAGACTGCCACATTCCGGTGATGAATACGCAACAATCCTGCCATTTCCCGAAACGGCGACGTCTGAGACGGAAAAGAAGGTGGGTGATTTTCCGGCTTGGTCTTTGACGGAAACACCGGAGACGAGATCAAGCGTGGAGGTGGACATGTCCATGCGATAGGCCTGGGTGTTTGGAACAGTCCACTTGTCGGTGAGTTTGGCGGTGGAGGTTTTTGTGTCGCAAGAGAGAGAGGGAGAGAGATTGGAAGCTTGAGAGAGGAAGGTAATGACATTGCCGTCGTATGAGGAGGAAATGCCGAAAGAATCACTGTTTGGGACGTCAAAAGAGACGGACTGGGAGGAGCAACCGGAGATGGAGAGGGTGTTGGGGGGACGGAAGGAAACGAGTTCAATGGAGCCGAGTTTGCCTTCGTTGTCGATTGGGGCGCGGTAGACGTTAAGGACGTCTTTTTGGGCTTTGGGATTGAGTTGATTGCGGGAGGTAAAGATGATGAATTTGCCATCACCACTGATGATGGATTCGTCGGCGTATTGGGAAGATTTGAGGACGGGAGAGGGACCGGAGAAGGAGGGAGAGACAGGAGAGAAATCGAGAGAGGTATCAGGGGAGTAATTCCAATATTGCTTGGTGGTGGGATCGTAGAAGGAGGGAGAGAGTGGAGGTGTGGAGGAATGTGGAGAGAGGGAGTTGCAAGAGAGTGCAGCGAGTGAAAGGAACGGAATGGCAAACAGGTAACGGTATTTCATATATAGACCCCAAGGTGTTTGAAATTAAGAATGTGTGGAAAAAAGTCAGCAGCGCGCAAAGATGAGAGAATCCTAATGATGGGATTCATCATCCCTATAGCCAGTAGCAGGCTAACCTAGCACTTTCCCCATTGTCAACTCTCCTTGCTTCCTCCCAAATCGAGTTGCAACAATGGTCTGTAAGATAGAAGACCGAGAGGATACTCAACCTCGTTTATCGGTTGAGGACAATGGATTATTCATGATTCACACGCTGTTTTCAGATCTCCACGCGATAGATTTACCTGTTCCCTACTCCGTAAAAACCGTCAATGTGGTCGTTTCCACTTCGGATCCCGTGACCTTGATTGACACAGGGATACATTCGGATGCCAGTCTCCATGGGCTCAAACGCCAATTCGCCGAACTGGGTATTGGCTTAGAAGATCTCTCACACGTTGTTTTGACACACCACCACAGCGATCACATGGGCCTTGCCGGCTACCTCCAAGATTATTACGGGGTAACCGTCTCTATGCTGAAAGAAGATATCTTGCACGCGCAAAACCGCCACGTCCGACAGGCCCTCCAAGAACATTGGGCTCACCTCGGGTGCCATGGTCTTCCCAAAGAGGCTTTTCCCACAGAACAAGAATGGGAAGCGTCCGGCCATGAGGCGTGGCCGTGTCCTGAAATACAACCCCTCAAAATCGGAGAGCATATCCCTCTGGCAGGTCAAAATTTCCAAGTCCTCCATTTGCCCGGTCATACCGATGGGCACTTGGGTTTGTGGAATCCCGAGATGGGTTTTTTGATTTCCGGAGATGTGCTGCTGCAAAACACAACACCCCATATCGGCTGTTACGCAGATTCGAATCCGGACCCCATATTGGACCACCTTCGGAGTTTGGATCAGATCGAACAGCTCGGTCCCCAACAGATTGTCCCAGGGCATTTTGGATTTGTCGTGGAAGGCAGCGATATTTCAGACTGCATTCAGCATACGCGTAAGCGACACCAAAACCGAATGGGACGGCTAGAATCCCAGGTCGCAGGTGAAAACCAGACCGCGTTTGAATACGCGCAAAAGCTCTTTCCCAGAGCGGTTGGGGCATCCAAGCGCAGTGCACTGGTCACCACAATCGCCTACCTTGAGCACCTCAGGCTCTCAGGAAAGATAACGCGACAGTTTGGTGGGGGAACGTGGAAATACCACCCATGTTAGCATTCTTCCTCGATGTCCTGAACACCTTTTCCAATTTCTCGACCCCGTCGGGTTGCCGCAGCAACAGCCTCTATGGCCGCAATCCGGAAGGTATAGCGTTCCAACTCCGTGAGTCCGGCAATGGTCGTCCCACCTGGACTGGCGACCTCGTCTTTGAGTGAAGCGGGATTGGGGCGCGTCAACAGCAATTCTCCTGTGGCAATCAGGGTTTTGGCCGCCAATTCCAAGGCCAAGCCTCTGGGCAAACCCATGCGAACCCCACCATCGGAGAGTGCCTCTGCAAACACAGCCGCATACGCTGGACCCGAACCGCTCAGTCCTGTGAAGGCATCAAAGAGGTCTTCTTGGAGGTCGTAAACGTCCCCAACACTGGAAAACAACATGCGTCCAAATGCGTAATCTCCAGCTTCGTGGGCCAAAGGCGGTGCCGTGATGGCCGTTGCAGACCGACCGACGATGGCACCCAAATTGGGCATGACCCGAACGACACGGTCTGTTTTGAGTCGACGGGATAGGGTTTTGAGGTCGATGCCAGCCATCGTGGAAACGTAACCCAGATGGGGATGAATCAATTCTGGTGCAATACTGGGAAACTGGTGTGGCTTGACGGCAAGCAAAATCCGCTCCACATCCTTGAGCTCATCCAACCGAATGGCTTTCACGCCCCAACGCACCGATAGGGCTTGTGCGCGCCTCAGGTCGTGTTCGATCAGACCCACCTCGTCCGGCCGAAAGAGGCTTTGCTCCAAAAGACTTTCCAAAAGGGCTCCGCCCAGTTTTCCAACCCCAACCACAGCCAGTTTCATACTTAAGAAGTATACATGTGCGTCCCGAAAGCACCCACAAAACGGCAAGGTTTTGGATGTGCGCTACACTGAATTGTGATGATAGAAGACACGCAAACGCAAACGTATTCAGGTTTTATTGCCATCGTGGGTAAACCCAATGTGGGAAAGTCAACGTTGCTCAACAACTTGATGGGGGTCAAAATCGCGCCCATCAGTCCAAAACCCCAAACGACCCGTCGGGGTGTACGTGGGATCTACACCCATCCAGAAAAAACACACCAGGCTGTTTTTGTAGACACGCCCGGACTCCATAAGCCCAAAGATGCGCTCGGAAAGTACATGAATGAAGAGGTATCCAGTGCACTTTCCGATGTGGACGTCATTGTGTGGGTCGTCGATCTCCGTCACCCGCCGACCGATGAAGACCTTTTGGTCAGTCGGTACATCAAAGACCTTCCCAAACCGATCATTTTGGTGGGAAACAAACTCGACATCGCGCGTTATCCAGACGAAGCGATCCGCTACTACAGCGACCTCTTGGGGGCGAAGGAATTTGTGACCATGACCCTCAGCGCACAGAGGGACTTGCAAAAGGTGATCAACCTGCGCAGCCATATTCTAAATCTGCTGCCTGAAAACCCATTCTTCTACCCTATTGGCCCGGCAAGCGACCAAAGCCGAGAGTTTTGGGCAGCCGAGTTGGTCCGGGAAGAGGCCATGAAACGCCTGGGTCAAGAAATTCCCTATGCGGTCGCAACGCGGGTCACCGCGTGGCATGGGCGGGAAGACGGCCTGCAGAAAATTTACTGTGACATCATCGTAGAGCGGGTCAATCACCGGATGATCGCGATCGGCAAAGACGGCCGGAAAATCAAAGAAATCGGTCAAGCCGCACGCAAACAGTTGGAAGTTTTCCTGAGCGCCAAAGTGTACCTCGAGTTGCAGGTGCAGGTCATTTCCAATTGGAGAGAAGATGCCGAAGCCCTTCGGGAGTTGGGGTATCTGTAATGCTTCGCGCCGCTGACCTCATTGCCCAAAAGCGAGACGGCCTAGAGCATGCACCACACGATCTTGAAGCCTTCATTCAAGGGTACACAAACCGAGACATTCCCGACTATCAAATGTCGGCTTGGCTCATGGCCGCTTACCTCAAAGGTCTGTCCCTCGACGAAACTGTCGTCCTGACACTGGCAATGGCACGGAGTGGAGATCAACTTGACCTTTCTGCACTGTCCAAGACCATTGACAAACATTCAACCGGTGGCGTCGGAGACAAAACAAGTTTGGTGGTGGCCCCCATGCTCGCGGCCCTCGGATTTACGGTGGCCAAAATGAGCGGTCGGGGTTTGGCATACACCGGTGGAACGATCGATAAATTGGAATCGATTCCCGGCTGGCACGCTGAACTCAGCGACCAGGCTTTTATGAAGCAAGCCCGTGAAATTGGGCTCGCATTGGTCGGTCAATCCAAAAACCTCGCTCCGGCAGACGGTCTGCTGTATGCGCTCAGAGACGTGACCGCAACGGTGGATTCCATTCCACTGATTGCGAGTTCGATCATGTCCAAAAAACTCGCAGCGGGTGCGCAAACCATTGTCCTGGATGTCAAAGTCGGCTCAGGGGCCTTCATGAAAACCCTCGATCAGGCCCAGCGTCTGGCCGAAATCATGGTCCATATTGGAACACAGGCAGGCCGCCATGTTCGTGTCGTTCTGACGAATATGGAAGGTCCTCTGGGACAAAAGATTGGCAACGCTTTGGAGGTTCGAGAAGCCATCGAAACGCTGCGTGGACACGGGCCCAGCGATCTCATGGAGCTCTGTTTGGAATTGGCGGTTCAGGCGCTAGAAGCCTACGGTGTCGAACGAAAAACGGCTCTGGAACAGGCCCAAGACACCATTTCATCTGGACGCGCACTCGAAAAGTTGGCCGCATTTGTCCAGGCACAAGGTGGAGACGCCACGTACATTCACCAACCCGAAAAACTTGTGATCGCTTCCCACACGGTCGATCTCTGTGCAGAACACGGTGGGTACTTGGGTTCCATCGATGCGTTGGCAGCAGGAAAGGCCATTTTGGCTCTGGGCGGCGGTCGAAACAAAAAGGGCGATTCCATCGATCACAGTGTGGGCATCGAGCTTCTGAAAACGCCTGGACATTGGGTGGAAGCGGGAGAACCCCTGGTGCGCATTTACCACAACAACCGAGGTTTGGAAGAGACACTTGATCTTCTGAACAAGGAAATCCACGTTTCGGAAACACGTCCTGTCCGGCAACCGCTGATTCTCGGGTACCTCGGCCGTCAATGAACACCAAAAAGGTGCGCAACCTCGCTCTGGGTGGGGTTGCGTCTTTGATCGGCGTTTACCTGTTGGCGCTTGTCTGGGTTGCTTGGGGTGTCGGTCGGGACACGGCTCAGGTTTCGGATGCCATTGTGGTTTTGGGTGCCCGTGTCCATCTGCGAAACGGGATCAATCCGTGTCTTTTGGCCCGCGTGAAACACGGTGTGGAACTGTGGAAATCGGGATACGCGCCTGTGCTGGTCATGAGTGGTGGAGATGACATTGAAGACGGCGCCAATGAAGCCCATCACATGGCCAAAATGGCTGCGGAATGGGGTGTGCCCAAATCGGCGATACTGAAAGAGTCCAAATCAAGCTCAACCTACGAAAACCTCAAGTTCACCCAGGTCTTGCTCGCGCAACACAACAAAAAAACGGCCATCCTGGTGAGTGATCCGTACCACACGCTCCGAGCGTCCCTGATTGCCGAAAAATTGAAGATGGACCACACCGTGTCGCCAGCAGAAAACAGCCCATGCTGGACACAATGGACTGTTTTCTCAAAAGGATTTTTGCGCGAACCACTTGCACTGCTCGAAAACAAACTGTCTGGGTACTGGTGACTACCAACCGTTGATGGCGGCCGCAATGATCAGGGCAAGACTCAACATAAAGCATCCGAACAGTATCGCCACAGCCGTGTTGCCCTCTCCAAAGATTTTCTTCTGGGCGTCGGTCGGCGTGAGCCAATCGAAAATCTTGTATCCCAAAAAGAGCAGAAAAACACCTGTAAGGGCAAAAATGACCGTCTTGAGCAAAACTTCGATGTCTGTTGCCGTCATGATCAAGAGTATACCCGATTGGTTTCCTACACCTGGGGAAGCTGTGGCTGCAAATCTTGGACAAAGTCGCGGTTCAGAAAGTCAAGTTTGACTGGCGTCACCGAAATATAGCCCTCTTGCACGGCACCCAAGTCGTTTTCCGGATGTCCGTCGCCGCCTGGCGTTCCGTCGACCCAGTAGTATTTTTCGCCGTTTGGGTCGGTCCGCTCTAAAATATTGTCTTTGTAGTCGTGGTTGGAAAGGGATGTGGCTCGCACACCCTTGGGTTGCCCAAATGGAAAATTGACGCTGAGCAATGTCCGATCTGGCAAACCATGTTTCAGAACGAACTGGACAAGTTTTACGGCGTACTGGGCACCGTAGGAAAAATCGAAATCCTCACCTTTGGGTGGAAAAACGTGGGAAAAAGCAATGGAAGGAATGCCTTGATGAATGCCCTCGATGGCCGCAGATATCGTTCCCGAGTGGGTCAAGTCGTCACCCAGATTTTGTCCCATGTTGATGCCAGACACCAAAATGTCGGGATGGGGCAAAAGGCGCACGCCCAAAGCGACACAATCGGCAGGTGTTCCATCCACACGGTAGGCGCTCATGCCTTCGAATCGGTCAGCGTGGGTGGGCTTAAATCGGAGCGGGCGTCTGACCGTAATGCCGTGTCCGACAGCAGATTGCTCGGATTCGGGCGCGACAACGTAGACCTCTCCAATGGTTTTCATGGCCTCAGCCAATGCGCGAATGCCATCGGCATAAATGCCGTCGTCGTTTGTAATCAAAATGCGTTTCAACATGGCTTAGAGTATAGCGCCATTTGAGGCGTCCACTGGGGCATTTACGGCAAGACCGATGTGGAACCATTCAGAGACCCTGGCAGAACAGCCACCATTGAATCAGATACGCACCCTGTTTGCATTTGGAAGAAGCGTTTTTGGAAAGACCGAAGAGACCTCTGTGCAGATTTCATCCCAACCAGCTTGATCGTATCTGGAAGAGAAATGAATCGGTACGAGTGTGCCCACATTGCTTTTTTGGGCCAATTCAGCGACACGACTTGAATGCATGTGGCGATGCTGGAACGCCAACGACGCGTCTTCATCCTTGTATTGGCACTCACACACCAACACATCGACATTGGCCAAAAACACCGACAGGCGATCCAGACCTGCTTCATCAAGAAAAAAATCCGTGCAGTACGCAATAGATAAACCTGGCTGTTGTATCAAAAAATCCTCTGGTGCGTGACCATCAACAGATTCGCCTTGTTTTAAGCGTGCAATCCAGGGTCCTGGCGTCAGTCCGCGTGCTTTGACAGCCTCAAGGTTGACATTGTATTTCGGTTTTGTTCGTAAAAGATAGGCAATAGAAGGCGTGTTGTGATCCATTTCGAAGGCATCCAGTGTGTAATGTGGGTGGTCAATCAAAGGTTTACGGGGATACTCTTTCACATCGTATGTTTTGAAATGTTCTTTGAGGTTAAATTCCGCACGATAACACACCTCTGGATGAAGATCCGTTACATTCCAAGTCACGTCAGGCAGGTCTTCTACATTCCACAAAAAACCTTGAAATCGATGCCCAAGAATGCGAATCGTTTCTGGCGGCCCAAAGATACAGTTGGGTTTATTGTCTCGTGCGAAAATTTGGCGAAACAAGCTGTCGAATCCAGCGATATGGTCCATGTGTAAATGGGAAAAGCAAATTGTATCGAGATCCCTGACCTCTGAATGGGAGAGTGTATCAATGGTGTTCTCTCCACAATCAAAAAGAAAGTGATGCATGCCTTGTCCCCAAGAAAGCTGAACCCACAACGCCTGATCTTGTCCTGGTTTTCCCAATACTTGATATTCAATCATAGCTTTGAAAATACCATATTGAACAGAAATTTACCGTTCTTAAATTCTGTCTTGTCTTCCCCGTTGACGGATCCGTCATCCAATGAGAAAACACAACAAACCTGACATTTGCCAATGCTCAGTGATATAGGGCCTTTTGCTGAACAACACACGATCAAAATTCAAACATTCTCAGACAGTTTTGGAACCCGACGACCCAGAATCATCAGGACGACCAGGCCGAACACGCCGCTGAGCATAAAAGATGCACTGCGACCGATGACCGTTTCAGATGTCTCAAAAATAAGAAGGCCCAAAGGGGCAGCCAGTCTCATCAACATGTTGCTGAGGCCCAAAACCCGCCCACGGTTTTCCACAGTCGAGGCCATTTGCCTAAGGCTAACATAGGCGACATTGGCCACATATGTACAAAACAGCACGCCTGACAAAACAGCCACCATTTGGACCGATGTAGGGGAAATTCCGAGAAAACCGACCAGAGCGCAACCCGCCATGACAGAAATCCGGAATCCCGCAACCGAACCCAGTCGCTTTAGGATGCCTGTCGCACTTGAGGAACCCAACAGTCCGCCAATATGGGCACAGACGAGGGCGACACCCATGGCCTGGGCCGAATAATGGAAATGTTGTTTCAGGCTGAATATCGTGTACATCGTACTGGACGCAGTGACCATTGTATACACGAGGAACCCAGTGGTCATGTAGGTCAAGTCTCTTGAAGCCCAAATGTGTCGCACGGCTTCGATATAAGACGGCCACATGGGTGTTGATGGACCCAAGTTTAGGTTTAGATCGTCTGGAAGGGCACGCGCCGGAAATAAAAAACAGGCAAAAGAGGCTGCGTTCAACAGCATCAGAACGCCCATTGGAAGCAGGCCGTAAAGCATGCCAGCGACACCGACCCCAACAACCGACACAACTGTCATGATGGTTCCCATTCGGGCATTGAACGCAACCAACCCTGTACGGTCCAACAGCAGCGGCATCGCGTTTTGGAAGGAAATAGAGTACACCCGCGAAAACCCCATGATCGCCAATGTCAGGACAATGAAGGGCGGCAGGGTGTAAAGATCGATACCCAAGAGTGTGAGCACAGACAGACAGCCCCCCAATAGGAGGAGCACAAACGTCAACTGCACGGTCAAGCGCCTGTTCCCAACCCGATCCAACACATGTCCAAGGTAAATTGAGCCAACAGCACTGGCAACAACCTCCGCCGCACGAACCCCACTGGCGAGTGCAGTGCTGCCAAAGTGGTCCAAAAGGTAAAGCGGCACGGTAAACAGGTAAATCTGGTCGCCGATTCCGGAAATCAGAGACGCGGCCAAAAGGCTGCTTTTCAGTTGGGTCAAGCGCGTTGAGGGGATGACCGATTTCACCCCTCTCCACCACGTTCGGTCGCAGAAAGAGACATGCACCCAGAATGATGGGCAGGGTTTGCCTTGTTGCTTTGCATTCGTTTTACCTGTTTTTGAATCGAACTTTACAGGATCACCACACCGATTGGCAGCTCATCCTCATGGCCTTAAGAATAAAGTGCAAGGCCGGCAAAAGCAATTGATTTTCCTCGCACCCTCTAGAATGTCTATTGGAGGTCCACCATGAAACGAACATTGATCTTTGCACTGATGGCCGCATGCAGTCTGGCACAAGCTGAAGTCTATTTGCGCAGCGCGCACGCCGTTCCAAACGCACCCAAGATGGACATTTATCTGGACGACCAAGCAATTGCCCAAAATGTGGATTTCATGACGGTGACGCCCTTTTTGAAAGTCACCTCGGCCATCCACACCCTACGCCTCACACCCGCGGGCCAAAAAGACCAAACGCTGCTGAGCATGGACACCGATCTGTCCGATGATTTTGCCTACACACTGGAAATCATTGCGGCTGGAAAAGACCTGGATGTCAATTTGGTGGCCTACAATTTCACAGATACAGAGGAAGGCAAAGCCAACCTATCCGTTCAGGATATGGTTCCCGGAGATGAGCACCTGGACCTCAATTGGAACGTGGAAAAACACTTCGAAGCCATGGCATTTATGGACACCTGGGACACAAAGCTGGATCCTGGCAAAGGAAAACTGGTCTTTTTGGCTTCTGCGACAGGCAATACCCTTGCCGAAACGCCAGAAGTTGGTGTTGAGTCTGGGAAATTTTACAGCCTTCTCGCCTTTCCCACAGGCTCAGGTAAAATTCACTTGACCTTTTTGGAAGACACACTGAAGTGACGAACGATCTCCTTCGCTTTGATTGGAACCAACTCCCCCTGCTGACCCAAGACCCTGGAACAGGTGGTTACATTCGGTCGGAGCTCGAGGATTTTAAGGTTTTTGAGCTTCCGCTTTACCCTGCATCTGGACAGGGCGAACACATCTACGTTCACTTTGAAAAGCGAGGGCACAACACCCGGTTTGTCCTAGAGGAACTGGAACGGCAATTGGGCATCGAACTCAAGAAAATAGGCGTCGCAGGCCTCAAAGACCGCCACGCCGTGACCCGACAGTGGATCAGTTTTCCCGAAAAGTTCTTGCCAAGGCTGGACCGCTTCTCACTCGAAGGTTTTGAGATCTTGGAGGTGGAACGGCACACCAACCGACTGGGTATGGGCCACCTGACCGGGAACCGATTTGAAATCCGCGTTCGAGGTGCCGACGGACAAGCAAATCAAGCGAGAAAAACACTCGACATTTTGCTCGAGCGCGGGTTGCCAAACTACTTTGGACCGCAGCGCTTCGGCATCAATGGACGCAACGCAGAAGAGGGCCTGCGTCTCATTCAAAACGGCTTGAAAGGCCGGGCCAACATCCACGTCAAGCGTTTTTTGGTGTCGTCTCTCCAGAGCATGTTTTTCAATTTGTTTTTGGCAAAACGGCTGGAGCTCAATCTTTTTGATGGGCTTCTGGTGGGCGATATGGCCAAAAAGCACGACACCGGCGGCGTTTTTTTGGTTGAGCATCCACAGGAAACCGAACGGGCACAGCGTGGTGAGATTTCCGCACTGGGAACGTTGCCGGGACGCAAGGTCAAGCCGCTGACGGGCGAGGCAGGTTCACTGGAACAGGAGGTTTTGGGGTTGCTCGGTCTGGACTTCGAATCCTTCAACAGTCGCATGGGAGATCGACGTCTCACACGCATTTTTCTAAGAGACGCCGAGATTCGAGAAGCACCAGACGGGTATTGGGTCTGCTTTTCGCTTCCCAGGGGAAGCTTTGCAACGAGCGTCCTTCGGGAAATCATGAAAACCGAGATCGACAGCCCAACCCAGGACGAAATGGAGGAAGAGGGCGCCACAAACTGCTAAGCTTTTCCGGTATGCTCTTTGGTATCGATCTGGAATTTGAGTCGCTGCTCACCAAACAGCCACCCAACGTTGTTCTGTTGTCTGTGCACATTGTTCCGCAAACACTTGCGCGTTATGCCATCGCTCTGGCCAACACCAGCGGTGGCGTGATTGTGATGGGTGCCTCCGACGACGGTTGGGAAGACGCCAGCGATATCCATCCCCTGCAACTGACACACGCCATTTTCGAACTCACCGAAGGAAAGCTCAACTGTTACGTTCACCACCACACCTTCGAGGAGAAAAAATTGCTGTTGGCGCACATCCCACAGGCGCCCTATTTGCTCGCAACGCCAGAAGGCGAAGTCCTGGGATGGGAGAACGGAAGTCTGGTTCCCCTTCAAGGTCTGGGAAGAACACCCCAAGCCGAACCCGACTACACGGAAAGCCTGTTCCCCTTCTCTACCCTCTCCGATCTGGACCCTCTGGAAGTGGCTCGGATGCGGCGAAACCTGCAGGGTCGGTCGAGCGATTTGGCCAACCTTCCCGACCTCGATTTCCTCACATCTCTCGGACTTTTGGTCTCCAAGGAGGATATTTTGCATCCAACCTTGGCAGCCATCTTGACGGTGGGTACGCCTCAGGCCATCAAACGGTATGTCCCACAAGCCGAAATTTGCTACTATCATCACCGAACATCCGACATCGAATTTCAGTTCAGGGAAGACATCCTCAAGCCACTTCCAGCCGCACTTGAACGCCTTCGGGAACTGATTCAAGCGCGAAATGGCTTTGCGCCCCTTCAGGTTGGACTCTTTCGCATCGAGGTCTGGGATTTTGACGAGGTGGTTTACCGGGAGGCCATCTTGAACGCCCTCATCCACAGGGATTATCAGTCCAGGGACGTTGTTCACATTCACCACTATCCGGATCGCCTGGAAATCAGCAATCCGGGCGGATTGTCCGGTGGCATCACCTCCGAAAATATTTTGCGGCACCAACCCAAACGCAGAAATCCCCTGCTCGCGGAGGCATTCATGAAATTGGGGTACATCGAGCGGGCCGGGGTGGGCGTCGATAAAATGTACCAATTGCTTCTCAGGCACGGCAAAGAGCCACCGGAATATGTGTGTTATCCAGATTCCGTCAACCTGATCATCCGAAATCCCGAATTCGACGTTGAATTTGTTCGGTTTGTCGCCCGAAAACAAGAGGAAATGCAAACCTTCAGTTTGGATATCCTGATCGTTTTGGCCCAACTCAAACGGTACGGAGAGGCCACCCGAGAAGACCTGGCACGTGCCCTGCAGTTGCCCACCGAACGCATTCTCAGGATTTTGTCTGTGATGGAAGAGGCCCGACTGATCGCACGCATCGGACGCGGAAAAGACAGCATCTATCTGCTTTCGGAATCTTCACGGTTGGCCATGGGAACGCGACCCAAGACCACTGGAGGACATTTGCCAGCCTTACAAGCCGCGCTCAAACGACCCCGCGAAACCACGGAAACACAAAAACGCCGCCCAAGACGCTCAAAAGCGGAAATCGAAACGGTCATCCTCAACTTGGCGGGCAGGCCTCAGGGTGTCCGCAATGCCGATGTCCGAGAAACGCTCAATGTTGGAATGCAAACCGCCTCAAAGTACCTGAGAACGCTGTGTCTTGATGGTTGGTTAACACGCACAGGAGCATCGAGAACGTCCTATTACACACTCAGGGACTTGGCGTAAAGTTATGGCAAAGCAATGGCTTTCTTCATATTGATGTGTGTGGTGGTATAGCCCATTTTCTCATACAGGTGTATCGCAACTGAATTGAAGCCAAATACATGTAAGCCAATGGCTTCAAAACGCAATTCTCTTGCTTTTTCCTCAATCAGGCGCATCGCCAATGTTCCATATCCCTTTCCGCGTTGAAACCCATCGATATAGATGTCGAAAAGAAAACATTCAGTAGGGCAATCTGGAGCAGCACCCAACCAGACTGTACCGACTGATTGGTCGTGGTTTCTGAGCGTGTACAGGTAAATGCGCACTTTATCTGCTGCGTATTCTGGAACCAAGCGTTCCAAAAAGACGTTGTATTCAGTTTGGGTCATGGACGTCAACCGATGCATGGTTTCATTGTCCCGATTCGTTGGGTGGGGTGTAGGGCTTTTTGTTGAGGTAAATCGACACCGATTTGACGGTTGAGAACTGCCGCAGGGTTTCTTCAATTTGAACCGTCAGTCGGATGTCGTCGCAGACACCGGCATACACGGGTGGGTCGCCCTTGAGGTACACTCGAGCCACCCCGCGAGACACGGTCACCCAATCAAACTGCACCGGTTGTCGCGAGGGATTCACAATGGCGTCATTGCTCCGATCGATGAAACTGAACGCCGTGCCAAGTTTGCGGTTGTCCAAGCCAAACAGCGCGCGCAACGCTGAATCTGGCGTCACGGTCTTTTGTGGAACGCGAATCTTAACGACCTCATCGCACCCGCGCTGCAGTCCCTTGGATCCGGGATTCCACGCTTTCAAAACGGCCACCTGAACACTGTGGGTCTGCGCGTGCGCAACCGAAACAGACAATCCCAACGCCAATAGGCAAAACAACCTCTTCATACCGGAGATTATAGGCTTTGGAACTTCATTATCCCAATGGAATGCCGTTCGGTAGGTGGGTTGACGGATCGCAACCAAGCCCTTCCAGAAACACCCTGGGCGCATTTCGAGCAAACAGCAATTTTGAGGACACCGCGACCAACATTTGAAGCCAACATTTGAAGATTGACAAGTCTGGCACGACAGAATAAGGTAAACGGGTTTGGCAACACACCCTGGAGGAACACAATGAACGTGAAAACACTTCTGATTTTGCTCACCATGGGGACATTCACAACCGATATCGGGGAACGCACAGGCGGCCTCGGTTCGAGAGGACATTTACAGCAATGGCAAACTGGTCGCAGGCGTTAAGTACGACAGCCGGCCTTTTGGCTACGTCGATGAAAGCGGAGATTCTGTTGGGTTTGATGTCGACATTGTCAAGGAAATTCAAAACGCCTTGAACACACAGAGGTCACCCCGTTAAAATAGGCATACCCAATATCCATGTCACCCAAGAGAGAAGACACAGATGATCCCTGAAGAGCCCTTGCACACAGCAATTCACAAAAAGCTTCAATACGTTGATGGAGACAGGGTTGCTGGTTACGCAGGAGATCACAGTGTGCTCATTGGGTTTCCCGAGTTACTCACAAACTTCAGTCGCTCGGATTTGTGCGTTTATCTCATCCAATGGTCTTACGACTTTCCAAATGCCACAAACCTACTGCTTTTAGCGGTGGCCCGCTGTCAAGATCCATCGGTTTACAACCACGTTGCCAACGCATTGGTCAGCAGCCTTCCCACTTGGGGAGAAGACAGAGATTGCAGCATTGGGGCCGGTGAAGTGCTCTCAATGGCGTTCCATCAATTCCATGGGTACACCCGAGATTTTGTCGCAGATCGGTACGAGGTTTACAGGGCACACAACCTCAAGGAAGGCGTCGATTACCACGCGCTTGGAACGCTCTCGGACGATGAAAAATGGGACGAGCACACCCCCCTTCCAAAACCCGACACCAACCGAGCCATCAAATGTCTCCTGCGTCAGCAAGGCATTCCCTGCGGAAAATTGGACGAAGCATGGGATGAACCGGCCAAACGGGGCTTGGCTTACTTTCAGCTTTTGAATGACTTAGAATCGACTGGTGAGCCCGATGCTGAAACAAGGGCAGTCCTGGAAGAGGTCTACTCAGACGTCCTGTCAGAACAGCCGTGATTTCAGCGCCCCGTGCCAAGAAATGAGAACGTACCGACCCAAAGGGATAAACAGAAAATAGACACACAGAAAATGGACACACAGCCCATGATTGCCGCAGAAAACATTCACACCTACTTCGGTGCATTTCACGCCCTGCGCGGCGTCAGTTTGACCGTTCAGCGCGGTGAAGTGGTGGTCATTATCGGTCCAAGTGGATCTGGAAAGTCAACCTTTATTCGCACGCTGAACCTCTTGGAAAAACACCAAAAGGGTCGCATTGTCATCGATGGAATTGAGCTCGAAGAGGGCAAAAACCTCGCAGCAATTCGAAAAGAGGTGGGAATGGTGTTCCAATCGTTCAACCTTTTCCCACACCTGACGGTTTTGCAAAACATCACCCTCGCGCCCCGAAAGGTGCGAAAATGGGACAAAGCCAAAGCCGAAAAGATTGCACTCGAGCTTTTGGAGCAGGTTGGGATTGTGGAGCAGGCGGCAAAATACCCCGGTCAACTTTCGGGTGGGCAACAACAGCGGGTTGCGATTGCACGCGCGCTCGCCATGCAACCCAAGATCATGCTGTTCGACGAACCGACGTCTGCGCTGGATCCGGAAATGGTCGGCGAGGTTCTCGAAGCCATGCACACGCTGGCAAAGTCGGGCATGACCATGTTGGTGGTCACGCACGAAATGGGGTTTGCCCGAGCTGTTGCGGATCGGGTCGTCTTCTTTGATCAGGGACTCATTGTGGAAGAAAACACGCCGAAGGAATTTTTCGCCAACCCAAAAGGAGAACGCACGCAGTTGTTCTTAAAACAGATTCGGCAAATTTGAAAAGGTGCACGTTGGAATCTGACCCTTTACAGTAAGACACACATGGGCTATAGTGTCCCCATATTAAGTTCGTTTTGATTTCATCTCATTGGATCCATCTTTATCTTGCAAATCAGTGCTCTCTCTGTTTTGTGGGTTGGGTCGATTGGGGTTCGGTCACGAAAGGATTCTATGGCGTTTCAACACAATCCGGTGCACTATGGCTGAGCTTTTGTATCCCGACGTCTTTGTTGGGAAATCCCTCGAAGACGTCATTTCCAGTCCCTCCCTCTGGGCCAAATGCATTGACATGGCCATCCAGGAAGGTGACGATTCCCTTTACTTCTTGCGGATCCAACTCCAAAACACCCCAGGTCCCGTTGCCCGCGCCCGTGAATGCCAGGTTCTGCTTGCGCTCAATGAAGTTCTTCAAGCGGCCAGGGTGATTAGAGGCCAAGATCACCCTCTGTGCAAGGCCATGCACCTTGCGGTCAAAATGAGCAGTGCCACATTCTCCGACCATCTCTATATCAGCGAGCTGCCTGAAATCCTCACCACCGACCGATCCGACCTCGGCTTGGAATCCCAGATGCGCTGGGCATTCAGGCGGGCCCAGTCGTTCAAAAAAATTGGCAACAATGTGGAAGCGTTGCGTCTTTTCTATCTCACGCACCACGCGGCCGAGGTTTTGCAGGTTCATTCGATTTTTCGTGTCTGCGAAACCCAAATCCAAACCCTCACACCATCTTCGTTTCAATCCAAGATCAACCTGTTGTCTCTGCAGTGTCGGGAAGCCCAGCAGGCCAATGATATTCGGGCTAGGAACCATATCATCTGTTATCTCGGGGTTTTGCACGTCTTGGAAGACGATTACATTGCTCTCCGAAAGTGTGCTTTAGAACATTCAACGGGTATAGTACAAGACCACCTTATGCTTGTCGCGGATTTTTTTTCCGGTGACAAACCTTCGGTATCCCTTCGGTTTCTGGGGGATTGTCGTTATGCTCCCTTCTGTGTCACAGGATACCTGTTGTGGAAATTCAAAGAGTATACTTATGCATTCAAAGATCACACACACTTTCAAGATAAACTTAATCCTGTTTTGGATCTTGAGATTCCGGAAGCTGTGGATTTCCCCATTCTCAACTTCATCTCCTGGACCGTTCGATCTTTGGCACACCTCGAGGCAAAGGACATAGAGGGTGCCAAGCATGCCTTTTCGCAAATGCAGTATTTTCAAGGCTTTACAGAAAACATGCCCAAATGGTCTGAGCATTACATGGCATTGATTGAGGCGTTGTTGGCTCAGAAAAAGACCGGCAAAATGGAGCTTATCTTAACAGATGGGCCGTTGGACGCTCTTGAAAAAAGTCCTTCTTTTGTCAACTTTACGGTCGAATGCGTTCCAGAAGTCATTTTTTGGCTCCATCACTACCAGCGCACCACCATTACCGAAAAACTCATGGGCAAGGTTCTCTGGTTCGAACCCATTTCTGAGTACCTCTCTGAGCACCCCGACATTGCGAAACTTCCCAAAAACACAACCGAATCCGACATCCTGAAAAGCAAAATCAACATTTTGGAAAACAGACTCGAAGAAGCAAAAAATGAAAATGACATCCGCGCACGAGACTGCAGCCTCTACGGACTCTGTGTTTTGTCCGCCCTGAACGATGATTATCCAGCGTTTATGGAATATGCAAAGGGTTTCACAGAGAGTGCATTGAAAGATCACATGATTTTGTTCGCGAAGTTTTTTGCAAATGAAAATCCGGGTTATCAGCTGCCAGAATCGTTTGGACCGGAAGATCAACCATTTTATTCATTGACGAGGCTGTTGTTGACCTTCAAGCAATACAATTGGCACTATAGAAACTCACACCACAACCCAGAGTACGACAACATGCGAAATTCGATTCTGAATTGGGAAATCCCGGAAACATTGGATGTGCCGCTGACGAATTTGATGGCATTGACATTAAAGATTTTGACATATTTGATGAATTGGGATGTGAAAACGCCGAAACCGTTGATGCAACAGATGAGAGACATCATGAAAACAACCAAACTGACGGAAACGGAGAGGTATTACGTGTGGTTGGCGGAAGGCATGCTGGATTACCAAACGAGACAGAGAATGAAACCGATGTACGTAGCGATTATTGAGAAGGGGATTGAAAGGCAGAAGTCGTTCCAATGGTTTGTGGTGCAAACATGTCCGCAAATTTTAATTTATTTGGAGAAACACGGAAAGAGTAAAGTGGTGAAGAAGTTGGCGAAGGACACGCTGAAACGGTGGGCAGGTCCGTCGGGTCCACGTTGGGCTTAACGTTATCACGCTAAAGTTTTATTCAAGATCCTTTGCCAGAAGGGTTTTTCTTCTTTAGGAAATCCAACTCCTTGTCTACAATGTTAGTACGAATATTGATCTTCGAACCTATGTTTATTATTGACAAGTTTAAAAAAATGTAAAAGTGGTGATCCAAAGTCACTTGAAAGGTGTTGAATTCAGTTACACAGAGAGATCGAAGGCATTGTCGTCGCTAGGGGTTTCTTGTGCACCCACACACTTAAATCCAAAACTGATACCGGTCAACACGAAACACAACAATGCAAGGGTCATTTTGTCACCTCAGATGGTACAGAAAAGGTCGGTGGCTTTAGGGTTCACGATCAGCGGAGCAGGTGGCCCTGGATGTAGATGACAGCGGCGGATGGGGTGGTTTCTTTGGTTTTTTTGGTTTTGAGTTTGAGGAGGCATTCTTTGATGACGCGCAGGACGTTGACCCAAGCGAGGGGTCCGTAAACGTGATCGGCGGAGAAGTCCATATGTACGGTTGCTGCTGCGGTTGTTTGGGCGTGTTCTGCTTGCCCAACAGCTGAGGTTTGACCCAAAGTCCAACCCTGAACCAATCCCATGTGGCCGACTGTCAAGAAACCAAAGGTGAAGAACATGGTGATCAAGAAGGCTATCAGGGTTGGGGTTTTCATCTGGCATCATCTCCTAACTGTCTTTATTAAACCGCGAGAAGGGTCAAATATCGGTCAAACGATGGCCCCCCTTAACGCTCCATCAGGTCTGTGGTTTACGATAGGCGGATGAAGCATTGGATATTGACGCTTTTAACTTGCAGCACAGTATGGGCCGCCAATTTCGCCGGATTTACCATCAAGGCTTACGGAGACCAAGACCTCGATCTCTCCACAGGGGTCACAACATTGCCCAAAGGCGGTATCGTCAACGACAGCCAAACGGGTCTAACCGTGGATGCGCAATGGATTCGCTTCAAGGACAACAGTTTCCTAGAGGCCAAAGAGGCGCGCATCAAACTGGAAACAACGGGAACGCTGAGCGCATCGGGTTTGCGCTACGACATGGTCAGCCAGAAATTCACAGCCGAGGGCAATTTGCACTATTCGGACGGGTTGATCAAAGACCTCAAAGCCAAGGATCTCGAAATAAACGGTAAAAGTCAGATCGCAATTATTCGAAAAGGCATCAGCAGCACCGAACCCAAACTCGTATCAGACAAGATATTGATGGATTACACCGCTCATGTGGCCATCATGCAGGGCAATTACACCTTTCAGTACAAAGGCACCAAATTGAGTGGAAAGGGCGATAAAGCCACACTTTGGATCAGCTGGAACGAGAAAAATGAATTCAAGACAAATACAAAACCCAATCCAGAACAACTGAAACGCTACACTTCGCTCCTTAATTAAAGCCATGCATCGATTTTATGTGTGTTTTCTCGTCTTTGCGCTGTTTTCGACAAAAACATATGCGGCCGCCTGTGACGAAAAGGAAATTGAAATTGAACAACCCCCTTTGGGAACAGTGCAGGCCGACGATCTCTCAACAGAAGGAGACGCAATAGCGCTCAACGGTGTTTGTTTTTCGTTGGAAGGATTGAATATCGAAGCTGAACATGTCGAATCCCTGAGCGAAATGTGGACCTTGACCACAACAACGCTTCGTGGAGATGGAATTGTTGGTCATCTTGATCGTTTGACATACAACCCAAAGCGCATAGAGGCCAGTCGATTAGAACTGAATATTGATTTCCCAAATACACTGCCTTGGACGCAAAAGCTTCCTTTTCCCAAGGGAAAATACCGGTTGGTCAGTGAGCGCGTGCGTTTGGAAGGCACCCATCTGATTGTGGAATCGGCGAAATTGCTGTCTGGCAATATTCCTTTTGAAGCCCAAAGACTTGAAGGGCAACCCGGGGAAATCAAAGGGGAACACATTGGGTTTGCGCTGTGCGAGCCGATGGAAAACAGCGATTTTCGGATCACGGCTGACACCGTGTCCTGGAAAGAACACGAACTGAATCTATATGGCGTCCAAAGTTCTGTCTTTGGATTTCCATTGCCCAAATTGAAAGAATTTCGCTTTCAGGTGCAACAAAATGGGACGTATCCCAAGTGGATCAACCTGTATGGCGGCAAAAAAGTCGGGGTTCGGGATTTTCCCTTTGGTTCAGGTTTGCTGGATGTCACGGTCGACAGCGAACATTCGGAATCGGAATTTCAGTTCAAGAGCGCCCAAACGGACGCCACCCAAGTTCGGCTCAAAGGCGCACGCTCCCCAAAGCGGCCGATGGATTTTTCCATTCACCTGGACACAGACAGGGAAATGGGCCTTCAGCAGAGGACGGAACTTCACCCCCTGAACAAGGGATGGGGTCTCAGCGAGTGGGGATACGGCGCAACTTTGAACACCTTTAAGGCGTCTGCGTTCACAGGTGTTGTCGGAGATTCGGCGTCCAGTGAGCCATTTGTCCACTTTGCATTCACACACAGGGGCGCAGAACCGGAAGGATCAACGCTATGGTCGTGGGATCACGCGATCGACGAATACCTATTTGGGGAAACTTCGTACGGGACGGCGAAAGGAAGTGGAACTGGTCAAACAACATGGTCCTGGGCCCAGCTGAAATGGGCGTACGAATTCCAATTTGATTGGGGAAATCCCTCCGTGGACGCGCTTCGAATAGGACGCAACGGAAGGCTTTGGATTGAAGGGACGGCCGCAAACGACACCCTGACTGTGTACGGCATCGCAGATGACACCGAGCGGAACATCCATTTGGGTTGGAAGCACCGTTGGGAATCCAAAACGGAACTCGCTTACGACACGACATTTGACGCGGGTCGGTCCATGTGGACCCAGCAAAAATGGTCGATAGGACAGATGGTTCAGATAGGACGCATTTCGGTAAAGCCAACCCTGGGCTTTGATTTTAACCCAGGCACTTGGGACGGCAAAATCGAAATCAACACGCCGAGCACGTGCCTGAACATCCGCCACAGTATCGGTGTCACTCTGGGTGCAAATCCCAAATGGTCTTACGGTTTGTCCATGGATGTGCGCTGAGAACATCGCTTGGCAAGTTCACTGTCACTGTATCTCAAGAAAAACAGGCTACAGTGGGTGTCGTGATCAAGCTCATTTGCATCGATGTGGACGGAACCCTGATTGGATCGAGTGGAGAGCTCGAGGATGGCATTCTTGAAAAGGCAGAGGGGTTGCGCGCAAAAGGCATCCGAATATCGATCTGCACCGGAAGGCCCGGGTTTGGAAAGACGTACGGGTGGGCCAAGGCCTTGGACCCCCATGGTTGGCACATTTTTCAGAGTGGTGCAAGCATCTTGGGCGACAGCACGTCGCTGTCGACGCCGCTTCCCGTACAAGCTGTTGAAATGTTGTATCAGGAGAGGATCAACCGCGGCTGGGTGCTGGAATGGTACTCCGATCAAGACTGGACGGTCGACTCCGAACATATTTTCGCTGTCGATCATGCCCGGCTTCTCGGCCTTCCATACGAGAAAAAGTCACTTTTTGACCTCCAAGGCACGCCCATCCGAGCCCAGTGGATCGTCCCACACGAGGATGTTCAAACGGTGCTGGCCAACCCGATCGACGGACTCGAGTGCCACACTGCAACCTCTCCGGTCATGCCGGACGCCTCGTTCATCAGCATGACGGCCCGCGGCGTATCCAAAGCGAGTGCCATTCAAACCGTCGCAAAGAGATTGGGAATGGATCTCTCGGAGGTGATGATGGTCGGAGACGCACCCAACGATATTTCAGCCTTTGCGGTTGTCGGGCACAGCGTGGCCATGGGCAATGCCGATCAATACACAAAAAGTAGGGCAAACCATGGTGTCAGCCATGTGGACAGTGGGGGCCTGTTGGAGGCGTTTTCACTCGCCGAGCAAATCTAATTCCGATTCCGGCCGATCTTTGCGTTTTTTGCGCTTTGCAAAGGCTTGAACGTGTTTTGGAAATTCCTCTTGGTAGAACACGGGCTCTATGCCTTGAATCCAAACCTCCCAAACATCCCAATCAGCTCCAGAAATGTGACCACTGATTCCCATCACCTGTGTGCCTTTTCGATTGACGATGCGCAAATTAGGTATGTTTTTCGTGGTCATTTTGAGTTGAGATTCATCACAGACAGAGGTTTCGATGTCGTGCGTTTCGCAAAAGGCCTTCAGAAATTTGAAACCAAATTCAGACTCTTCCTTGAGGATTCCCCCAACAACGCCAACAGGGGGATCAGCCCATTCCAAGTCCGAGTAACCAATGGGCTGGTCGCCGAGAAACACAGAATACAAACCCGTTAACTTCATTTAGCCTCCAAATGGACATGCGCCAAAGTTGTCGGGCGCGATCTCCACCAGTCTATTCCAACCTGTGGGTCAAATCACCTGTTGATCCCACACGGTACAAAAAGCTTCTGCCAAAGCCAAATCCTCCGGGGTCGTAATTTTAAACAGGCGGGAATCTCCCGGAACGCAATACACAGGCCGCCCCAGACGTACAATCAAACTGGCATCGTCGGTAGACTGCCAACCAAAGTTGCGCGCCGCTGTGTGTGCTTCAAGCAAAAGGTCTCTGTGAAACGCCTGCGGGGTCTGAACAGCCCGTGTTGTGGACCGATCGAGCAGGCCCATCCACCGACTGTCCTCTGTGTGAATCAGGGTGTCGGAACAGGCCAAAGCCAAGGTTGCTGCACCAAAGGCCTCTGCGGAAACCCGCAAATCGTGAACCAAGTGTTCGTAGAGAAACGGTCTGGCGCAATCATGCACGAGAACAAGTTCTGATACAGCAGACTGCACAGCCGAATAGACACTTTCTTGACGCGTCTCTCCACCCAAAACCCAGCGGACGTTGGAATATCCGGCAATGGTTTCCTCTGTTTTGGACTGCATTTCTGGCGATATTGCCACGATGACCTCTTCGGAAATGGGTGCAAAAAAGGCAACCACGCGTTCGAGCAGGGTCTTTCCCGAAAGCCTGACCATGGCTTTTGGACCTTTGCCGAGACGCTCTCCCCTTCCCGCGGCAGGGATCAGAACGGAACATGTCATTGGGCATCTCCCGACCAACGCCGCACACCCGGAACGTCAATGCCGAATTGATCCAAAATCCTAAACGTCACAAAAGCCAACAGGTCTTCGACCGACTGTGGAACATGGTAAAAGCCCGGACTGGCTGGAAAAATTGCTGCCCCAGCGTCGAAAGCACGGAGCATGTTTTCGAGCATGGGACGCGAATACGGGGCTTCTCTGGGAACGAGGACCAGAGGGCGCCGTTCCTTGAGTGCAACATGTGCAGCGCGCGAGATCAGTGTATCTCCAATGCCACAGGAAATTTTTGCCAGCGTGCTCGAACTGCACGGTACAACGGCCATTCCCAGGGTTTTGAAACTGCCACTGGCAATGTCCGCACCCAAATCATGGTCCCGATACACTTGATACGCATGTCGAGTGAGTGTCTCAGGTGACCCTTTTCCCTCGGTGGAGATCACCCGAAATGCACCTTCGGAGACAACCAGGTGGGGATGCATGCCCAGGCCAGACAGCGTTTCGAGCAGATGCGCCGCGTACGGAATGCCGCTGCCACCCGTGACACCGACCACCAACCTCAAGGAGCGACCTCCAAGAGCCGCTTGATTTGAAAGCGCACAGATATGCCATTTCGCTCGACTGTCAAATCCACATCTTTTTCAGGTTCACCCAACAACAACCGCATCACATTGTCCGGTTGGTTTTTCGAAATGTCTTGTTTACCCAAACGCAAGAGACGGTCACCCACCTCAAGTCCTGCAGCTTTGGCTGGGCCCGATTCGAACACCTTCTGAATGTACACACCCGGTACCGTTGGACGCGTGCCAAGGGTAAGACCAAGGACGCCTCTGGACACTTTGTTCCACCAAGAGAGGCTTTTGATCGACAACCCAATGTTGTACACACGTTCTTCCAAGCCTTGATCGTTGTAGATCCACCGAAAGGGCAACAGGTTCCACCCCTTGGACACGCGAATATTGCTGAAACGTTCACTCAGGGTTGGACAACTGTGTGTGCCATCAAAGTACGCAGGTCGATCAAAATAAACCAATTCAGCGGAAATGCCCGATTTTTTCCAAAGCTCAGCACCTTCCCTCAAATGGATTGTTCCAAGGGAACCACTTGGAGAGCGAATTTGGAGCGCATACCTGTACCAGAAAGTTGTCTTCGGTTGAATTCCACCTATCGAACGGCAACCTTGTCCAGATGTCCACTGGTTTTTAAGCGGTACGGGTAACCCCGGAATCCGGTTGGGCAATTTGAGGCTGAAGTGGCCGTTGGCTTCGATCGGAGCGGTTGACACGACCGTCGATTTTGCGTCCTGGGTCACAACGGAGACAAAGGCCTGTAGACCGTCCCAATCTCGAATGGTCCCCTCGAATGTTGCGGATTCACCGAGATACACCGCATATCCAGTATTCATGAGTCCAAAAGCCAAAAGTGCGCAGAGTTGAATGTATTTCACGGATCCACCCGGTCAATGTACTGCAGGCGGACAATGCGCTCAGCGGTTTCGAGAAGGCCCAATGCACGCAGCACAGAATTGGCCTTTTCGAGGGCCCGAAGGTCAAGGCTGTGGTTGTTCCACCCCGCAATCAGTGCGGCAAGCTGTTGAAGGGCATCTGAAACCTGCTCACGGTGAAACATCACCGCGAGACGGCCCGCGTCACTTGGTTTTGAGGCTTGGATGTCGGCTTGAGCTGAAGCAATCACTTGCATAAAAAGTGAATCGAGACGCTTGCGCACTTCGGGTAAGACAGATCTCATTTCTTCAGTCTAAAAGAAAAAGCCCCATCGAGGCTTTTAATGGCAAAACAAAGCTGTTACAGCAAAATGCGCACAACAATTCCAGATAAAATGCCTGTTGCCACAGAGGAGAGAACCATGATGCCAACGACCTTCATGGTGTCCTCGGAGCGATAAAAGTTCATGCTGGAACGCACCGCCAAATATCCGTAGTAAATGCTGAGTCCCATGACGATCAAACCCACCAAAATAGCCGAAAGTCCAACCAGTACGTTTACCAGGGGAATCCATTTGAGCAAAAATACAACGAGCCCAACAAGTGCACCAAACACCTGAATCGGCGCTTGAAACAGCGAAAACGTGTAGGCCACCTCGTCCAATTTGCCCGTTCCGCCCCAAGCCTTGCCCAAGGTGTACACCATGTAGGTGAAGATGAAAAAGCTGATCGGCGTAATGAGAATTCCGCTGATCAATCCAAAGATTTTCCCACCGCTCAAGAGAGACAACACGCCGACAGCCAAACCGGCAATCGCCATGTAGGTGAGGGCTTGAACCATTCCCCCGCGCCGCTCAAACTGCTCGAAGGTTTGAACCGAAGGCCGTGTCATCACCGTCAGGCTTTGTGAGAACATATCGGTGACAAGGGCAGATACTTGATCAGGACGGGTCATATTGTATTTTTCCTCCTAAAAGGCCACAGCCTCTTACTCTATGTATACGCAACTGCAGTCGCGAAGTTCCCAGATCCGTTTATTATATAGCAGTTTGCACAATGAAGTCAGACGGACACAACAAAAATCCCGCTTGGGTTGTGACGTAGAACCCCAAATGGCAAAAAGGAACGTCATTTGTTTTGCATTGATTTTAACATGTTGTGCCAATCGTGAATTCAGTTCTGTTTTCTCTTTTACGATCGCAAAGAAGGGCAATCTTGAAGGTGAGCATACCGTAACCTGCATTCCAAGATCGGTTGTCTTTACAGAAAAAAAGCAAGGGTTTTCCCTTGCTTTTTTACGCGTTCGTACGGTCACCGTTTCAAGATCACCCGAAGTGAATCCACACCCTGTTCTGTGGTTGCTGTGACAATATCGGGCCGTCCATCTCGGTTCAGATCACCCAAAGCAATGGTGCCTCGGCCAGATCCCGTAGACATCCATCCCTCCCGCACTTTGAACTGATTGTTACCCTTACCCCAAAAAATACCTACGAGGGAATCTGAACGGTGTGTCGTGACCACATCCAGAACGTGGTCTCCATTCAAATCGCCCATCTCAATGCTTGCGAGGCTTGGAAAGGTGTTCAAAGAGGTCCTCTGGAAGGTATTTCCTGTACGGGTCAACACATCCAATCGGTTTGCATTGGCGTATCCCAAAACAACATCCGTTATTCCATCACCGCTCACATCGCCAAAAACAGCAGTATTTGGAGCTTTTTCTGCAAGAGAATACGAGAACAATCTCGCAAACCCTCCATTTGCATCTTGAATCCACGCTTGGATATTGGCGCCACCTACAGCCATCAAATCCAAGTGGCCGTCTTGGTTGAGATCTTCTGTTGAAACAAATCGAATATCCGAATTCATTGGAATGTTGACTGTACTGGCGAAGGGCATTTCAAAATCACTCATTAAGACCCGGACGCCACCCGAATCTCCTCCCGCAACAACCAAATCTAAGCGTCCATCTTCATTAAAATCACCAGAAATCATTTCACCAGGAGTACCGTCCATGGCAACATCACGCCGATCAGCAAATCCACCTGCTGCATTTTGTAGGAAGAGACTGACCATTTTGAGGTCTGGCATTGCTGTGACAACATCCAGTCGTCCATCTGCATTGAAATCGGCCAAAACCACATTGCCTGGAGTTCCTCCAGAAGGCAATTGGAGTGTCATCCATGGATTTACAGCGGGTTTCATAATTATTAGGAATTAACAAAGGACATAAAATGCTTTTTATATCCTTCTATATTTTCAGGAGTTACAGCCTCTACGCATTCTTGAATGATATTTTCTATGTTATCTATTGTTTTACTTGGATATCTTCTTATTCCATTCTTTATTTTCGAAATCGATTCTTCTATTGGATTCAATTCTGGACTATAGGGAGGTATATATAGTATTTCTATTCCATTCTCTTCAAATAAATCTTTTACAGATTTCGTTTTATGTACGCTTAAATTATCCATTACTATTTTTCTAATACCAATCTTTTTGATTTCTTCGCAAAATATCTCTATATATTTTAAAAATACGTCAGTATTCATTGTTCCATCAATTATAAACGTGCACACCATTTTCATATGTAGAATGAGTATTACATTTCTCTTTTTCCTTCTTTTTGATCTATTTATTTTGCAATATAGTCTTTTTTTATGACTCCATCCATAGAGGGTTTCACAATCTATATGTACGCCAAATTCATCTAAAAATCCAATTTCATTTAAATCACTTTTCAAAATCTCTTCAATAAATGCCTCTCTTTTTATTATATTTGATGGTGTTTCTTTTTCAAGTGCGATATAAGTTTTTTTTATACTTTATCCCCGCACGTTGAAACGCTCTATACATTGTCGCTTTTTTCACGGTCACACCATACATTTTCTCCCATTCTTGACACGCTTTTTCTAAGGTAATATCCGGCATACTTTGTACCATTGCTCTTAGATTTTCAAAGTCTGCAATATCTATACGGGGTGGCTTTTTAGTTCCTCTTTTTTTAGGTTCCAATACATTGTTGTCATCAAGCTGCAAGTATCGTCCAACAGCCGAGGAAGAAACATTATATATTTCTGCAACCTCTTTTATTGTGTATCCTTCATAGTATTTTTCAACTATTCTTTTTCTAAGATCTAAACTATAAGTTACTGGCATACATAGATTTTACCACATTACATTCAAAAATAGAATATCCCCAAAATTAATAAACTTGCTGTAATCCCGCAGTGGAACCTTTCAACAGAACCAGTTGATTTTGACCGCCAGAGGTACCGGAAGAGACTGAATCTAAGTAACCATCGCCATTGAGGTCACCCAAGGCCAACGATTGGGTCATCGACCCAGCAGGATAGGCCGGCACCTGTACACCAAACGATCCGACAGCATTTCCCTTCAAAAGGCCCAATCCATCCGAGGCCGAATAGGCCAGAAGAAGGTCTGGAACAGTATCAGCTGTAACGTCTGTGATGGCGACCGCACTCAACGATGGTCCTGCAGAAATGACGCCAAGAGAAGTCAGCTGGTTTTCAGGGTGAGACAGATCAAACATCGTTGTGTTTTTCAACAGTCCCACACGTCCATTTGAGGAGTCAACCAAAGCCAGGTCCACGCCTTCGTTTTGGTCAATGTCGACGAATTGAATGCGGTCTGGAACCAAACCACTCAGTGTATAGGTATGGGCATTGAATTCTCCGACACCCTTGTGACAGGAATTGCTGCCCATGGGCACTTCCGTCTGTTGTTGCCAAAATACCGTCAGTCCAGGAGGGTTGTTGTGGGCGACCAAAATCTCTTCAAGGCAATCGCCATTGAGGTCAGCCACTTCTATGTCTCGAACATCACTTCCACCGACCGTCAAAAGGGCCTGCTCATTTAACGGCGCAAAAGAACCGTCCAATTTCCCCCACGTGATGCGTACAGAACCATTGGGATGTCCGGTCACCAGATCGTAACGGCCATCTGAGTTGAAATCGCCATAGCCAAAAGTTGTGGTGTCGGGTTGATTGGAGACTGGAACTGTGAGCAGCGGAGCAACTTCGAAAGCTGCATTGTCTTGGCTCCGAGGTGAAATGCCAATGGAGGCAGAACCCGGGCTCAAAAAAGCAATGTCAGGCAAAAACTTGCTGTGTACGGGAACGTTGTCGGTATCCAGGTGGTCGTCTTCGCTCAAGTTGAATTCATCCAGTTTGACCCGGGTGGGTTTGATTCCTCCCAAATCGACATCTTGATCGTACTTAAAGCTGCCATTGCCCTGACCCAACAAGACCTGAACACCTGGAAACGAAAGCCCATCGTTGGCAACAACCATGTCTGGACTGAGGTCGCCATTGATGAAACCAAAATCCAGGGCGTTTGGGGTGCCTTGGAGCAACAGTTTCTGAGCAGACTGAAGTGTTCCATTTGAAATAAGTTGTGTCACAAGCAAACCAGCGGACTTGTGGAGGGTGACCATATCTTTTGCGCCATCTCGGTTAAGGTCAATCAATCTCAAATCGCTGGGTCCAGATCCCATGTCAATGAGTGGATTGGCCACAAAACCAATTTGGCTTTCTGGAGCACTCTCAACCCGAAATTTTGCCACATAGGAACGCGGATAATGGGGATCGAGGGCCGTAACCACAAGTTCTTCTCCAGGCTTAAACTCCGCTCCTGGAGCAGGCACATAATTCCATGTTTGGGGCTTCTGAGAAAAAGTCCCTCTGTTGGCAGGATTGAAATTCGCCAACCTAAGACCCGTTTGGGAACCATAAATGGCAAATTGGTTTTGTGGGTTTTGTGGATCCAGGATATTGCATCCGGGTTCAACACTGGCAAATCGGACAGAGATGGAGGTGTTTCCCTTGATCTCTGCGAATCCAGGAAGCATCCCCAGAAAGCCCTTTCCTGCTTGATTGACCAGGTATACCGTTGTGTTGTTTCTGACAGAACTGCCGCCATACGTCAGTGGAATTTGGCATATTTTGTTCATCACAACCCCAGGAGGGGCTGATGTGATCGTGCTTCCTGGCAAAATGTTGAGGATCTGCGCCTTTTGATCAGAGATGCGTTTCAAAACAGCCGCACCTAGATCACCTCTGGCCTGATCCTCCAGAGATTCTGTGACTGTTTTGACCATACCGGTAACAAGAATTCCCTCTAAATCAATACGCGAAGGCGTGATATCGAGCGTTCTTTGTAGGGGAAACTTAACACTGACGGTTAAATAATGGCCTTTGGAAACCGTGCGGGGCGGGATGCTGTTCGTCGTTGAGCTGGATGCCACATAATGGGTTGTGAATCCAAATGGCAGCGCACCCGGCTTGACCACACCTTTTTGAGTCAGAAGGTTAAAATCTGCACTGGAAAAGGCCTGAAAATTCGGTCCAAACTGGGGATCGAGCTGTGCCCTTCCTCCATAAAGCCGCATTGGGCCGCCTGTAGGCATGACCGAGCGTGCCATTTGTGAACGCAGTGTCGCATTCGAGACGGGATACATGCTTTTTTGGGAAGCACTCCACAAGAACAGCCCAGACACAGAGGTATTTCCAAGCGTGTTGGGGGTTACTGTCGGAATAAAGGTCATTCCATCGAGAAGGCGACTGCTTGGGAGGTTGACCCGATATGTCGATGAGAGGTAGCGCATCCCACCTACATCGAAGGAAGATGATGAGATACAGCAAGTTTATTAATTTTGGGGATATTTTATTTTTGAATGTAATGTGGTAAAATCTATGTATGCCAGTAACTTATAGTTTAGATCTTAGAAAAAGAATAGTTGAAAAATACTATGAAGGATACACAATAAAAGAGGTTGCAGAAATATATAATGTTTCTTCCTCGGCTGTTGGACGATACTTGCAGCTTGATGACAACAATGTATTGGAACCTAAAAAAAGAGGAACTAAAAAGCCACCCCGTATAGATATTGCAGACTTTGAAAATCTAAGAGCAATGGTACAAAGTATGCCGGATATTACCTTAGAAAAAGCGTGTCAAGAATGGGAGAAAATGTATGGTGTGACCGTGAAAAAAGCGACAATGTATAGAGCGTTTCAACGTGCGGGGATAAAGTATAAAAAAAACTTATATCGCACTTGAAAAAGAAACACCATCAAATATAATAAAAAGAGAGGCATTTATTGAAGAGATTTTGAAAAGTGATTTAAATGAAATTGGATTTTTAGATGAATTTGGCGTACATATAGATTGTGAAACCCTCTATGGATGGAGTCATAAAAAAAGACTATATTGCAAAATAAATAGATCAAAAAGAAGGAAAAAGAGAAATGTAATACTCATTCTACATATGAAAATGGTGTGCACGTTTATAATTGATGGAACAATGAATACTGACGTATTTTTAAAATATATAGAGATATTTTGCGAAGAAATCAAAAAGATTGGTATTAGAAAAATAGTAATGGATAATTTAAGCGTACATAAAACGAAATCTGTAAAAGATTTATTTAAAGAGAATGGAATAGAAATACTATATATACCTCCCTATAGTCCAGAATTGAATCCAATAGAAGAATCGATTTCGAAAATAAAGAATGGAATAAGAAGATATCCAAGTAAAACAATAGATAACATAGAAAATATCATTCAAGAATGCGTAGAGGCTGTAACTCCTGAAAATATAGAAGGATATAAAAAGCATTTTATGTCCTTTGTTAATTCCTAATAATTATGAAACCCGCTGTATAAGAAAGAGACGCCCCCGAAATGGAGGTTGTATCTTGAATAGAAAGTGTTTCATCTGACTCTCCTAGAGAAAGCCTGAAAGACCCGAGGGCCTCAGAATCTTTATAATTTCCTAGGTTTTCCGCTTTGGATTCTGTAAAAGTAGGAGAAGACAAATTACAGGAAGACAACAGAAGCGCTGACAAAACAATCCAACCACACATCTTAAGCATAAAATGCCCTCCAGTTGCAAAACAGTTCACCTGAATTTGATCGGTTTTTCTTCAAAAGGGCCTTGTCCGCCAACACGCACACCCGCCCAGAAAATATCTGCATCCGCAGTGCAAACGCCTCCAGAATACGGCTGACCACTGTTGCAATAGTCGGTCATGTTTCTAGAAAAACGTTGGTCAATCAGACGGCGCATGTAGTAGTCGTCCAATGTCCATGGATCCGTATATTCTTGGTATAAACGGGAACGCTGATAGAGGGCCACATTCCGGTAACCAAAATCGTGGTGTTTGCATGCGGTACCGTCAAACGAGGAAGGTGCAGTCGGTCCAGAACAGCCATCGTCGCTCCAGTCTGGGCCATTGAATTTATTCAGGTAATCGCTCAAATAGGTGGTGTACGGAATGGCTATGGCAATATAGGCCGTCAGTGTGTAATTGGGCCACAGATCGGTGCTGCCCTGGCCATGAATGATCTCGTCAAAGACTTGGGCACGGAGTTGATTACTGACTTTGTCCAATTCAGCCTCAGCGGGTTTCTGTATGGTCTGAACGACGGCTCTCAGTTGCTCAAAACTTAACATTTTCATCTGATCCAAGCTCATATAGGTAAAAATATTGCGTTCTGTAATCAAAGGGCTTTGTGCTATTTGTTCCGGTGTCATGCCTTTGATTTCCTCAAATGTGAAAGGAGCCTCCTGCTTGGCGGACGACAAATCTCCACAGGAGGTCAAGAACAGACAAGCCGAAACGACTGCGAAGGAGAGTTTCTGTATCATATGGACCTCTAGGTCAAGGGAGACCTACAATTAATTATTCATCAAGGCTTCATTGGAAAATACCACCCTTTGGGGGGTTGTGAAAATAGACTGCTTTCTGTACACAAAAGTTCCATGTGGTGGGTTGGACAGACGCCACGCATAACACCTTTCTACTTTTTTTGCCTGAAGAATGTAAATCAACCCTCAATCTCGTGAAAAATGAAGATCCATTCTGAGTTTAATGTATCTTTGGGATCACCCAGCCATTGAGGATTGATCTATGAAAGGCAACAGAAATGCATTCTTAAAAGATGCGTAAGTGGGGTAAAAAGATGAAGTGTTGTGCACCAATCCAGCAATCCGAACGCCATTTAAAACAGGAGAACCCAAAGCGACGGTTTCAACCCACAAAACCGATGCCGCGTTTAGATGCTCCTGTGCCCCTTGTCAAATCTCCGGTAAAACCGTTTTTCTTGTGTGGATCAGTGAATGACAATACCCTTTTCTTCTCTATACTTTTCCATGCCGTCCCAATCCATAATTTCGGGCCGCTGTTGGGTGAGCTGCTTCCATGTGGTGTGGTCCTGTCCGGACGGGATTTCAACCATTTCGATGCAACCGTCTACAGGACAAACGTTGTAGCAGAGGGCACAACCGACACAATCTTCTTCTCGAACTTGAGGTGTGGCCCGTGTGTCTGCAACCCCGCGACCGTTGATGCGCTCATCGTAGCCTGGGAGCACAATCGATCCATCTGGGGCGTGCAAATCAATGCATTGATGGGTGGTGTCATTGCAGGCCACATAACACAAATTACATTGAATGCATTTATCCGCATTGATTTTGGCCACGGCTTTGAAACCCAAATCAAAATCTTCGTAGCGGCTGATCCGAGGCAAGCTCAGTCCCACAACGTCCATGACCGAGGCATAACCTTTGTCATCAAGCCAATTGGATAAGCCGTCGCAGAGATCCTCAATGATCCGGTAGCCGTAGTGCATCACGGCCGTGCAAACCTGAAGACTGGTCGCACCCAAAAGGAGAAACTCCGCGGCATCACGCCAAGTCGAAATGCCGCCCATCCCAGAAATGGGCATGTTGCGGCCCTGGATTTCGGGAACCGAAGCAGCCGCCGAGAGCATGTTGAGCGCGATGGGCTTTACAGCTGGACCTGCGTAACCGCCGTGGCTTCCCTTTCCGCCAATGCTGGGTACGGTGTGCAAATTGTCCAAATCGACACCCATGATCGAATTGATGGTGTTGATCAAACTGATTGCGTCGGCGTTGGCAAGTGCTGCCGCCCTCGCACTGGGAGAAACATCGGCCACATTTGGCGTCAGTTTGACAATGACGGGCAATTGGGCGACTTCCATCACCCATTCGGTGATCATTTGGCAATATTCGGGAACTTGACCCACCGCGCTTCCCATGCCTCGCTCGGACATCCCGTGTGGACAGCCGTAGTTGAGTTCGATTCCATCGGCGCCCGTGTCATGGATTCTGGAAATGATCTCATGCCAGGCTTCCCGTTTGGATTCAACCATCGCTGAGACAATCACAGCCCGATCAGGCCACATTTTTTTCACTTCAGCGATTTCCCTGAGGTTGACCTCGAGCGGTCGATCCGAAATCAATTCGACATTGTTGATGGCAACCAAACGCTGTCCAGCATAGCTGTACCCGCCATATCGATTGGACACGTTCAAAACTGGCGCGCCAATGGTTTTCCAAACGGCCCCACCCCAGCCGTACTCAAAGGCCCGGTGAATCTGCTTTGCGCTGTTGGTCGGAGGCGCTGACGCCAACCAAAAAGGATTGGGGGATCGAATCCCTGCAAAATCAATGCTTAAATCTGCCATGGTTCACTCCATTTTCTGATAGTTGTCAATTCTTAATTATCGCCAACAGCCGCTTGTGGATCGCACGGGCTGCCAACTTTCCATCTTGGACGCCCATCACCGTTGAGGCATCACCACGGGCGCGGATACAATCTCCACCTGCATACACATTTTCGAGACTGGTCTTGAAATCACCGTCGACGGCAATGTAGCCCTTGTCTGTTTTGAGTCCCAAATGCGCAGCCAAAGAAGGTTTTTCTTGACCAATGGCCTTGATGACGAGGTCTGCGGCAATAACAAACTCGCTGTTTTCCACAGGTATTGGCGAAGGGCGCCCGCTGGCATCCGGGGATCCCAAGGCCATGCGCACACACTCGAGTCCTGTGACATTCCCCTGCTCGACCACCACACCGACCGGTTGGGTCAGGAAACGGTATTCAATGCCTTCCTGCTTGGCGAATTGGTACTCAAAGGGATAGGCCGTCATTTCGGCCTCTGTCCTTCTGTACACCATCACGACGCGCTCAGCGCCCCACCGTTTGGCCACGGTTGCGGCATCGATGGCCGTGTTGCCCGCACCGATCACCACAACATTTTTGCCTTTGGGTAGAGCGGCCGGATCCAATTTGCTGGTTTCGATGTACTCAAGACCACTCAAGATGTGTGCCTCATTGGGAATGTCCATACTGGGCACGCCCCCCAAGCCAACAGCCAGGAAAATGGCGTCGTATCCGTCTTGAAGGTCTTTGAATGCGATGTCGCGGCCGACTTCCACATTGGTTTTGACCGCTACGCCCAAGCGCTCAACCGCACGCACTTCTTCGAGCGCAACCTCTACGGGCTCGCGCAGCACAATGATTCCGTACGTAGAGAGTCCACCAGCCAAGGCCCGCTTCTCAAATAGGGTGACCGCGTGACCCAGCTTGGCCAACTCTGCCGCACAAGAGAGTCCCGCTGGACCCGAACCCACGACAGCGACTTTAAAACCCGTGGGAGACGCCGCTTCAAACAGATCTATTCCCTTTTGAGCGACGTGGTCTGTTGCGTACCGCTGCAGACGACCGATCTCGATCGGTTTGTGCTCACTGCCCAAAACGCAAGCACCTTCACACAACTCCTGTACAGGACAGACGCGGGCACAGGTTCCACCCAAAAAGTTGCTTTCCAGGATCACGCGGGCACTGCCACGTACATTTCCAGTCGAGATCTTCTTGATAAAACTGGGAATGTCGATATGCGTGGGACAGGCCTGAATGCACGGTGCGTCATAGCAATACAGACAGCGATTGGATTCAATCCGAGCTTCGTGATCGGTCAGAGGAGCGTGGTATTCTCCCAAAGAGAGGTTTGGATCAGGGTTCAAAATCATGTCCTTTCGTGCGCCCTATTTGTTTTGTAAACGCAAAAAGGTCCAAACGAAAGCCAAAAAAGCTTTGAGGTATGGACGCGCCTCCAGTTTAGCGGCCAAACATGAGGCCTGTATATAGGGACACCTCAGCTGAATTTAACAAGAGATCACGTATACTTGCCGTTATGCATCCCACCCACTGGGATTCCATAGGAGAACACATGAAAAAAACTGTCCTGGTTGTACTTGCACTTGCTTTTTCTGGAGCTCAAGCCCAAAAATCCATTCCCGTGAAACTGCAGCTGAAATGGTTTCCCCAAGCCCAGTTTGCAGGGTTTTTTGTCGCGAAAGAAAAAGGCTTCTTTAAGGAAGAGGGTTTGGATGTCACGCTGTTGCCCATCGGCGACCAAAGTCCCATCCAAACGGTGGTCACTGGAGCCGCAGATTTTGGGACGACTTGGATCACCGATCTCTTGACCGCCCGGCAAAATGGTTTGCCTGTTGTGCACATTGCCCAGATTTTCCAAAAAAGCGGCTTTACGTTGGTGAGCCTCAAATCCAGCTCACTCAAGACACCCAAAGATTTCAAAGGCAAACGCATTGGCGTTTGGCCCTCCGGAAACGAGTATCCCGCTGTGGCCATGCTCAAAAAATACGGTTATTCCAGTTCACTGGACGCAACCGCCAGCAAGCCCGATGTGCAAGCCATCACCTACCCATTCGACCCTGCTTTGGTCTTCCCCGACAAGGTCGATCTGGTCTCGGCCATGACCTACAACGAGTTGGACCAGATCATGGGGTTGGGCTACAGCGCAGACAAGCTCAAGGTGTTCAAGGCCGCCGATTATGGCGTCAATTTGCTCGAAGATCTCATGTTTACATCCGAAAAAGTTCTGAGTGACAAAAACTTTGGCGGGTCCGGACTGACCGGAAAAGAAGTCGCTGCCAAGCTGATCCGGGCCTCCATTAAAGGCTGGGATTATGCCGTCAAACACCAGGCTGAGGCCGTCCAAATGGTTCTTCCGGTTTGCGGAAACACCTGCAAAGGCTCAGGAAACCGATCAGACGCAAAAGCCCACCAAACGTGGCAAATGAATGAGGTGGCCAAACTCTACAATGCTGGATCCACACTGAAGGGCAAAGCCGGACTGCTCGATCCAAAAGCGTACCAAGACTCCGTCAAATTGCTTAAAGACCTGGGCATTCTGAAATCCAACCCAAGCCCTTCTGCGGTGGATTACAGCGTCTGGGAAATGGCAACAGGCAAAAAGTCCAAGTAAAACGACACGCCTTGTTTACCACCGGTCGCGCAGGCAGCTAGTGGTAAATTTTTTATATTGGTGTATTATATAGATCATGAAAGCGATTCCTCAACATTTCCATGAACATGAAGACGAACCGTGGCTGGACAAACCCATTCCCGAGAAGCACATCGACTGGACTGTTGTTTTTATAGCTTACCTTTTGATCCTCCTCATCCTCATTCCCTACCTCTTGCCGCTCATTCCCATCAAGCCGACACCTTCAGACGCTGGATTTGCTAGTGTGCAGCTGTTATGGAACACCTGAAATGCCTGAATTGTAGAGATCTGCCGTTGATGCGAGAGTGGACCCATTGGGGCGATCCAGCCCTGTGGTGTCCCACATGCGAACGGGGATGGCTCCCTGGAACGTCGTCGTTTGACACCTTGCTCAAGATGAACCGAACCCCCATCAATCCACAGCTCCCACTGTGGAATTTTGTCGGTTGACACATGGATTCCACACAAACACTCCGGCTGTACGCCTATCGGCTCTTGGCTGCACGCGCCTATACGGAATCTGAGTTGAGATCCAAACTAGAGCAAAAAGCGAAAAAAGACGGCTGTGACGCAACGTCTGTAAATGCCATCTTGAACGATCTCCTGAGCAAAAAATGGCTTGACGACACCTCTGTCGCAGAACAGATCGTCACCCGCCGTGGCATCGGACACCACCGCAAACAGTTGACCCTCGAACAGCGCGGACTTTCGGTGGACGCACAACAGCAGGCTTGGACGCAGTGGGACCGAGAACAAGAGCTCCTGGAACTGCAGGAACTGATTCAAAAATACGGGCACCGTTGGTCCTCTGCAGGACCCAAAGGTTACAACCGCGCCTACGGATTTTTGGCACGCCGAGGCTTTTCTGCTCGCGATATTCGCACAGCACTTCAGCGGTGGATGAACCTTGACTCTGACGCAGAAGATCAGTAACATAAATCCCGGCTGGAAGGCCAGCTCGAGGCGTAGCGCAGCCTGGTAGCGCACTTCGTTCGGGACGAAGGGGTCGGTGGTTCGAATCCACTCGCCTCGACCAAACTTCACTTTGCAACTGAGGATACCGCTCCTCAGATTTTCTTTGGTTAAACCTCATGTCAAGAATCTTTGCCATCGCCGATGCCCACCTGTCCCGTGTCAACCCAAAACCTATGGATATTTTTGGGAGAAATTGGCTCGGACACCCACAGGTGTTCTTTGACCGGTGGCTGGAGGCAGATATTGCTTCAGATGACATTGTGCTCATTCCTGGAGACATTTCCTGGGCAACCCACTTGGAAGAGGCGCTGCCGGATCTTCTCGATATTGCAGCCCTTCCAGGACAAAAGATCATCTTGCGGGGAAACCACGATTATTGGTGGTCCAGCATCGGAAAATTGAGGCAAGCACTGCCACCCAACATGTTCGCGCTGCAAAATGACGCCCTCCGATTCCACGACACGACCTTTTGCGGCTCAAGGGGTTGGAGTTGTCCAGATTCCGAAGGGTTCAGTCTCGAGGATGACAAAATCTACAAACGTGAGATCCAACGCCTTCGGTTGAGCCTAGAGGCTGCGAAACGTCTGGGCGCACCTCAAGACGTCCTGCTGCTCCATTACCCGCCCACAGCCATGAATGGTCGACGGACTGGATTCACAGACCTGATCGAAGAGTTTGAGCCGAAGTGTGTCGTTTATGGCCATTTGCACGGGGTTTCAGGTGAGCGTCTCATCAGTCACTGGGAAGGCATTCCCCTGTACTTTGTGGCTGCAGATGCCCTGAATTTTAAGCCGTTTTTGCTTCCCTTTGAGGTGTGCGCCTCGGGTTGAGACGTGCTAATCTTGGACCCATGACCATTCATCTCCCTGGAAATGGCAGTATCCAGATCACCAAAGAACACGTTCAAAACAGAATTGCCGAACTGGGCGAACAGATCAATCGAGATTATGCAGGTCTTTCCCCACACTTGATTTGCGTTTTAAACGGCGCTTGGCTTTTTCACGCCGATTTGGTTCGGGCACTCGACCTTCCTGTCAGCGTTGACTTTTTGGCCGTTTCCAGCTACGGAAGCAGCAAGACGTCCAGTGGCGAAGTCCGATTGACCAAGGACCTGAGTTACCCCTTGGCCGACCGGCACATCATCTTGGTTGAAGACATCGTGGACACGGGCATCACCATGCACTACCTCTTGGGTTATTTGCAGGGCCGCATGCCCGCCTCACTCAAGGTTGCCGCACTGCTCAGCAAGCCCAGCCGAAGGAAAATTGAAGTGCCAATCGATTACCTTGGGTTTACCATTCCAGATGCCTTTGTCTACGGATATGGCCTCGACCGGTCTCAGTTTGACCGAAACCTCTCGTTTATCACCTCCATCGAAACCTGAGAAACCATCACCCAAACGCACGAAGAACGTCCATCAACACCTGTGGATACGCTTCGGGTTGAAGTCCTTTTTTGCTCAACCGAAACGACGGTGGAAACTGCTGCAGCGTGACCTTGTGGGGAAACTGCTTGAGGGTCGCGGCATCGTAATCCAAAGCCGTGTAGGCAAACGCCACTTCGATTTCCGTGAGGCCGTCTTTGATGGACACGACACGTTTGCTGGCTGCCACAATGCGCAGTTTGGCCAAATCGATGAAATTCTGAACCTCGGTTGGAGGTGTTCCATAACGCTTTCGCATGTCGCGTTCAAAACGGCTGAGCGCTGAAAGGCTGACCACTTCAGAAAGTGCGCCATACGCGGCAATGCGCTCCGATTCGTCGCCAAAATAGTCGGTGCTCAAGCGCGCACTCACAGGCAAATCGATGCTGACCAAAATGGGACGCGTGGGCGTCTCCCCTTTCAGTTTCATCACCGCTTCCGCCAACAGTTCGGTGTAAATCTCGACCGACACCGCTTGGATTTGTCCGTGCTGTTCATTGCCCAAAAGGTTTCCAACGCCCCGAATTTCCATGTCTTTTTCGGCCAAACGGTGACCGCTGCCCAAATCTTGCAAATCGGCGATCGCCCAAAGCCTTCGAGCGGCATTGGCGGTGAGTCGGGAAGGGTAAAACAAATAGGCATATGCCTCGGCATCTCTTCGACCCACACGACCCCGAAGTTGATACAACTGGGCCAATCCCAGACGGTCCGCACGTTCAATCAAAATGGTGTTGGCCTCCGGAATGTCGAGACCCGTTTCGACAATGGTGGTCGACAAAAGCACATCGAACGCACCTCCCTCGAACCCGAGCATGATTTCCTCGATCTCCTCTTCGCCCATTTGGCCGTGAACAACACCCACACGCGCTTCTGGGACGAGGCTTCTGAGATAGATGCTTCGGCTTCCAATCGATGCAATCCGATCGTGAATGTAAAACACCTTTCCGCCGCGTTCAAGCTCACTGACAATGGCATTTCGGACAGTCGAAGGATCAAACGGAGATAAGACCGTCTGAATGGGCTTTCTTCCCCTGGGTGGCGTCTGAATTTGGCTCATGTCTCGCAGCCCCACCATGCTCATGTAAAGCGTCCTTGGAATGGGTGTCGCAGAGAGCGAAAGCACATCCACGGCCTGTTTTTGCATGGCCTCGAGTTGGTCTTTGAGCTTGACCATTTCCGGCGGTTTTGATTTTTGAGAGGTGCGTTTGCGTGCAACAACCGTGTCTTGCGGGTCTGTTTCTTCAGGTGTCGGAACGTCCAAATCGCCAAAACCCTTGAGAACCTTCAAGCGCTCTTTTTGAATAACCCCAAAGCGGTGCTCTTCATCGACGACAATCAATCCCAAATCTTTGAAACGGATATCTTTGGAGAGCAATCGGTGCGTCCCAATGACGATGTCAATGGTGCCGTCTTGGAGGCCCTTTAAGATTTTGGGCTCCTGGGAACTGGGCGTGAACCTCGACAAGCTCTCGATGCGAACAGGCAAGTCCTTGAATCGAGACATGAATGTGCTGGCATGCTGTTCAGCCAAAAGTGTGGTTGGGACAAGCACCGCCACCTGTTTTCCGTGTCCAACCACACGGTGGGCTGCCCGAACGGCGACTTCGGTTTTCCCGAATCCGACATCTCCCGCGATGAGCCGATCCATAGGGCAGTCGGCCTCGAGGTCTTTTTGCACCTCAGCGAGTGCCGACACTTGGTCGCGGGTGAGATTGTGGGGAAAGTGCTTTTCAATCAAGGCGTCCCAGTCTGAACGCTGCGAAAAACTGTAACCGGGTGTGATTTTTCGCGCAGCATACTGAACCAAGAGTTTTTGTGCCAACCACTCCGCACTGAGTTGGGCTTTTTCCTTGGCCCGGATCCACTCCTGTTTTCCCAAACCGGAGAGTGCAGGTGGATTGTCCGTCGTGCCACTGTGCCTTCGGAGTGTCGGAAGGAGCTCTATTGGTAAACGAATTTTCGCGTCGCCCTTGTACTGCAGTGACAAATAATCTCGAAAAACGCCCAAAACCTCCAAGGTTTCCACTCCCAAAAACTGTCCGATGCCGTACTCTGGATGGATCAAAAAGTCGCCCACTTGAAGACCCAAAGCGTCGGTAACGGGACGGCCCATCAGGCGTTTGGAACGCAGTGCAGAACCTCCCTGAAAGCCGTACAGCAGGTCCTCGGTCAAAACGATCAATTTGGTTTCGGGAACCTCAAATCCACCTTCACCCCAACCGAGCAAAAAACCCAACTGGTGGGACGCCACAAGGGCTTGGTTGACCCACCGGATGTTGGGTGCACCCCCAAGCGATTTAAAATAGTCCTCAAGATACTGGCCGGTTTTGGCATGGCGGACCAAAAAGAGAATGTGTTTTCCCTGTTCGGTCCAATCGCAAACATCTTTTGCAAAGGCACTCAGCCGCGCCCGATAAAAAGGCAGAGGTTGGATCGCAACCGTTTGATCGCCAAGACCCAGTGGCGTCCTTCCAAATGCTGTCACCTCGCGGTCCCTCAAGTGTGCCCAAAGCAGTTCTGTGGCCGCACCCAGGGTGTCTGAATAGAGCTCGGGGACATCCAGAAAAACACGTCCAGAAAGTTGTTCTAGCCGAGTGGAATTCCAAGGTTCGGCAGCCAAATACCCTTCGGCAGGCACGATCACAGCCCGATCGATCTTGCGTGAGAGATCGGTGCCTTCCTGACGCAGTGCATCCAAAACGTCGCCAAAAAATTCCGCCCTGACCGTGGAACCCGGCAGTGAAACCCACAGTGTGTCGCCTTGGAAATGAAATTCATTTGGCCCACCGGATCCGTCGGTCTCTGTGTAGCCGAGAGATTCAAGGCGCTCTCTCAGAAAGGGTCGACCGTAAGACTGGCCCAAATCGAGCACCATACAGGCATCTTGCGGGCGTTTCGGGAACAGATCGATGGCTTCCCGAATGTCCAAAACAACTTTGTCTGAAAGGTCTGGCCACTGTTCCAATCCGGGATTGACACCCACCTGAACACCCAAGTGGGTGCGGCTGTAAAGCGGTAGGCGTTCCGGTGTCGTGAGCAAAATGGCCTTTCCTGGAAAACCAGAAAACAGCATGTGACGGGCAATTTGTGGCAAACCCATCACATGGCCCACGGGTACCGCAGGCAAAAACGTGTGCAAATCTCGAACAATCACCCTGGCTATTGTGGCAAACAAGTGATCTTATAGCAAATTTGAGACTTGTGCCACTCACAAAACCTTATGGAAATGTGTTAGCATCTTAAAGGGTACATTTTTACATGCCACGCGGCTTCCCCCATCGACGCTTGTTCGATCGGGTATTGCGAGGTGACAGTGGACCTGTATTCTACCATCTACATATCCATCGAGGCCCATTTGGACACCCTGATTCACCAACCCGTGCTCTCAAAGGAAATTATTGAAGCCTTTGATCCGCAGCCCAAACAGCAATTTGTCGACGGCACGCTGGGTGGCGCTGGACATACCCGACTGCTGCTCGAGCGAGGCGTTTCCGTGATTGGAATCGACCAAGATCCCTATGCGCTGGGCCGCGTTCGCGCCGAAAACCTTTCCGGATTAACCCTTGTGGAAGGAAACTTTCGCGACATGGATGCCTTGCTCCCCGAACATGTGGGCAACATAGACGGTGTTTTGTTGGATATTGGCGTTTCCAGTTTCCAACTCGACGATGCTCAGCGTGGTTTTTCGTACCACGAATCGGCCCCCCTCGACATGCGCATGTCCCGTTCAGGCGAGTCTGCGCACAATGTGATCAACGAACTCGAAGCGGACGAATTGGCCGCCATTCTGTTTGAATTTGGCGAGGAACGCCACTCTCGCAGGATCGCCCGGGCCATTGTCGAAGCGCGAACGAAACAACCCATCGAGACAACTGTCGAATTGGCAGCGATCATCAAATCGGCTTATCCCGGTGGTCACGCTCGAGGAATTCATCCTGCCAGACGTAGCTTTCAGGCGCTCAGAATTTACGTCAACGACGAATTGGGTGCACTCAAAGATGGCTTAAATGCGGCAACCCGCCTGCTCAAACCCGGGGGCAAACTCGCGGTCATCAGCTTTCACAGCTTGGAAGACCGGATTGTCAAGCACTATTTCAGAGACCACTTGGAAATGACGTCCATGCACAAACGCCCTCTGCAAGCATCGTTAGAGGAACAGGCCGAAAACCCCAGGTCCAGAAGTGCAAAACTCAGGGTGGGGGTGCGAACATGACCCATCCGACGCTCCTGGGCGGGGACTGGAAAAAATGGAGAACCCGTGCCATTGCCTACACATTGGCCTATGCAACACTGGCCATGGTTTTGGTCGGCATTCGGTATGTTACGGCGCCACTGTACCCCAACCTGAGTCAACTTCAAACAGAACGGCAAAACCTGGAAGATCAGAAAAAAGCGCTGCGCCAAGAGGTTGAAACGCTCATTTCACCGAGGTTTTTGCGTGCGTTCGCGCTGAGTCACGGCATGGTTCCCTTCAGCAAAGCACCGAAACGCACCGCAACCTTTGCGTCCGTGAACCGACCCACACCCCAAACCTCTCTCTTACCCAAACTGGAGATGATCACACAATGGAAGTCAAACTGAGAATTCGTTCCAAGATGTTGCTGGCCTTCTTTCTGTTGGTGTTCGTGGGCATGGTGTACGCCTACGCTCAAATCGAACTCAGTTTGCCCAAACCCAAAGTCCACTTGGCAACCGTCGAGCGCGGTCGGATTTTGACCGAAAGTGGCACCGTCCTCGCAGAAACAGTTGAAGGAAAACGCGTTTATCCCCAAAAAACACTCGCAGGCCAAGTGGTCGGTTACATGGGACGCGATTCCGGCCTTGAAGGGCTCGAAAAAGCCTACAACGACCGCCTCGAAGCCGGAAAAGACGTTGTGATAACACTCGACACCACGTTCCAATCTGTGGCCGAATCGGTTTTGGCCCAAAAGGTGGTCGAACAAGACGCCGAATTTGGCTCCATTGTCGCCCTGGATGTACACACTGGAAAAATCCTTGCGGTTGCGAATTACCCGGCATTCGACCCCAATCCGGACCGCTGGGAAACCAACAAATGGGGAGAACTCAAACCCGTTCGCGAGCACTACAACCCCGTCGCAACCCGAAACCACGCACTCCTCGATGAATTTGAACCGGGAAGTGTCGTCAAAGCCCTGACAGTCGCCGCACTGCTCAACGATGGTGCAACCGACATGAACCGTGAATACCCCTGTCCCATGACCCGAAAAGTGGGCCGCAAAACCATTCACGATGTGGTGGCCAGGCCCAAGGGAAAATACAACCTCAACCTTTACGGCATTTTGCGCTACTCCAGCAACGTTGGGATGAGCCATTTGGTCGAGAACTTTCCGCCAGAGCGTCTCCACGACTACTTTGATCAGTATGGATTCGGCAACCGTCCGACACTGGGCAATGTCTACGTGGCCGACGGCAAACTCAACGATTGGCGCAGTTGGGGACTGATCGGACGCGCGACCAACTCTTTCGGCCAAGGTATGTCCGCAACAACGCTTCAAATTGCATCTGCCTACAACGTGATCGCCAGCGACGGTGAGTTCGTTCCACCCCAACTGGTCCTACACGAGCAGACATCCGAACCCCGCCGCGTCCTTGACGAGAAAACGACGGAGCTCAGCCGCGATCTTTTGCGCCATATCGTCGAAGAAGGCCTTCCCCATCAAGCGGGAATCAATGGATACGATCTCGGTGGAAAAACCGGAACGGCCCAGGTCGCTGTTGGCGGGCGCTACAGCAATGACATCTACAGCAGTGTATTTGCCGGTATATTTCCACTCGAACGCCCAAGGGTCACCATGGTTGTGATGGTGTACGGTGCCAAAAAACTGCACCACGGATCCCAAGTTGCGGCTCCGATTTTCCGAGATATTGCAGCGGAAATGATGTCGAAATGGGGCATTGCGCCAAGCACGATCGCAAAAACGTAAATCCCAGAAGGTCAGAGGTTGATGCTACGATACTCCCATGGAATACAGAAGATTGGGCAAAAGTGGACTCAAAGTCAGTGAAGTCAGTTTGGGTGGGTGGGCCACATTCGGTTTTTCGGTAAACGATGAAACAAGTGTGCGCAACATTATCCTCAAGGCTTACGACAGTGGTGTTAATTTTTTCGATCAGGCTGATATTTACGCAAAAGGCAAAAGCGAAGAACTGATGGGTTCGGTCCTCAGGGAGTTTCCCAGACACAGCTATGTGATTTCCAGCAAGGTGTACTGGACGATGTGGGACCACCCAAATGGCAAAGGGCTTTCGAGAAAACACATTCTCGAAAGCATTGACGGCAGCCTCAAGCGTCTGGGGCTCGATTACCTGGACCTCTACTTTGCACACCGATTTGACACAGAAACACCCATCGAGGAAACAGTCATGGCATTCGATCACCTGGTTCGCACGGGGCGGATTTTGTACTGGGGAACGAGTGAATGGTCTGCATCTCAGATCACGCAGGCGGTTGATTTTGCCAAAAGCAATGGACTTTACCCGCCTGTGGTGGAACAACCCCAATATTCAATGCTCTACAGAAAGCGTGTGGAACAGGAAATACTGCCATGTACATTCGATCAAGGCATCGGCTTGGTGGTTTGGAGTCCGCTTGCGATGGGCATGCTCACTGGCAAATTCGATGAAGGGTTCAAGCCCGGAAGTCGACTGACCGACACACAAATTGGACGGGAATTGGCGACGGAAGAAAACCGTCTCAAGGTCCAAAAACTCAAGGACATTGCCGATGGATTGGGTATTTCCCGCACGCAATTGGCACTGTCTTGGGTGTTGCGCCAGCCGGGTGTGTCAAGTGCCATTGTCGGAGCCACACGGGTTGAACAGCTCGAAGCGTCGCTGGGCAAACGCGTCACACTCGATGCCGAGACCCTCCAAGAAATTGACCGGATTTTGGAATAAGACCCCTCAATCGGCAGCCATTTTCCAACGGAAAAAACCCAGAAATCGGGGGTTATTGACATTGGGGTGCCAACTGGGATCGGGATGTCGCCCAAGTGCCTGAAGGGACAGCAGCCGAACTTGACCGCCCGATTCCACAGACGCACCTGTGTGGTAAACGACACGGCCATTTCCCAAATACACCATGCTGTGGTAGGCCGGACCCTCCGCGAGTGGATGAAGGAAAAAAAGCAAATCACCGCGCTGTGCCTTCTTTGGGTCTTTTCCCAGGAAAACGGTGGCATAGCGCATGAGGTATCCGGCACTGGCCTCTTTGACAAAGTGTTTCTTGGCAATGTCTTCTTTGGCAAAGGCACCCCCTGTGATCCGAAACACCTGATCGCCCAGAACAGGTAGAGGGAAACTCAAAGACAGTGGTGGGATGTTTTGATCTGGAAAATACTTGAATTTTTTCCACCAAGAGGGTATTTTTGGCTTGAGCGCTTCCACGTAGGCATACCGTAGCAATCCAGAACAATCCCGCTCTGTCCAATCCGCATTTGGCGCACTGTACTGACTCTCGGCAATGGCCGCAAACCAACGCAAAAAGTTCTGACGCTCACTGAAACTGTGCAGCTGTGCAACATCGGGGTAGCCGTCTCGGTTGTTGTCCTCAACGGGCTGGGCGAGCATTGAAACCATAAAAATGAGCAAAGGAACACGCACCCATCCATTGTGACGTATTCTGGAAAGACCATGGACGTTCAAATTTTTGGCCTCAAGAAATCCTCGGTTACCCGCAAGGCAGAGCGATTTTTCAAGGAACGCCGTATTTTTGTTCACTTTGTCGATCTGCTCGACCGACCCATTGCCAAAGGGGAACTCGGTCGCTTTGTACAAAAGGAAAAGAGCCTGCAAAACCTCCTCGACACCTCGAGCAAAAGCTACTCGAAACTGGGCCTAGAATACATGCGCCTGAGCGAGGAACGCCTGATTGAGCACATTCAGGAACACCCCGACTTGCTGATATTGCCGTTGGTACGCTTCGGAAAACACTTGAGTATTGGGGACGCCGAGACACAGTGGCGAACCTGGCTCGCAAAAGACGCCTTGCCCTAATATTGTGCCAACTGTTCACGAATTCGCTGTGCAGAAGAAGAATCTCCAATATGCCTGGCCCACTGCAGCGCAAGCCTGAGTTGAGAACGCGCATGTTCGCTCTCTCCACGAGCCCGATGCATATCTGCGCGCATTTCAGCCAAATGGATTCGACCCGGCGTGTACGACCAGGTCTCCACCAACGCCTCTATTTGATCGAGAAAATCCCACGCCCCATCGAAGGCCTGCTCGGTCACCCATACACGAAAGAGGCTGTCCAAAAGGTTGGTTTGCCCACCAAATCCAAAGGCAAGAGCCAACTCCAAGCCCTGAACCAATGCGGTCTTGGCGGCATCCAAAAAATCACCTTGCCCCTGAAGGTGTGCCCCCAACAGAATTCGGCCCATGTTTGCGTACTGGACGTGAATTCCCCAAGTCCATTTGGCCTTGATCGCCAAATCGAGTGCCTGTTGCTGCCGGGCCATGGCGGACGACCACTCACCCTTTTTCTCGAGCACCAAGGCTTGACCCGCCCAAATCGACACCCACTCTCGCAAATCACCAGGTTCCAAGAAAAACTCGGCCTGACTGTAGGTTCTTTGCATTTCCAACAGGTCACCTCTGAGCAGGGCCAAGCGTCCCAGTTGAATCCAGATTCTGGCTTTCAAGATGGCTGCACACGCCACAGGTTCAGCATCCAACTCAGTCAGCAGCTTTCGAAACCGAGCAACCGACAATTCTTCTGGAAGGGTCAAAGCCCTCACCCAAACGTCGAACAGATGGGCCCTGACACGGTCAACAACAGAAGCCGACTCCAAAAAGGGCGCCACCAAAGCCAACACACGCTGATAATCACCCCTTTCAAAAAGACACTCTGCCAAAATCAATTCACAGTGCTCTGGAAAAAACGGACCGACCGGTTCACGGATCTGCACAATCGGGACCCTCACCACCGACACCTCGCAAACACACTCGGCATTCAACTTCAAGGCGCGTGTTTGGCCCCTTTGTGGATGAACAAAAAGCGGAAAACCCTGTATGGAAAGTTCTCGGCTCTTCCGATACAGCGCCGCACCCAAACTGGCCATTGACGTGCCCCGCCAACCCGGCAGGTGGGCAATGTCCTCGCGTGTCACCCACCGATCTGCATTCCAGTGATCTGCCAAAAGCGCACACACCTCCAACCATTTTTTGCCGCAAGGCACAGGTGTTCCGTCCAAAGTGGCTTTCCCCTGCGCGAGATCGACCACGAAATACCCCAACCGGGACGGGTTTTCCATATTGCTAACTTATGCTAACTTTACGAGATTTGTCAAACCAAAAACCATCTACTATTCTTTTCTTAGAAAATTCTTGATTTAGGAGAAGAAATGCAGAACATTCTCAAGTATGGCATTGCCCTAAGTTTGCTCTCGATGACGGGAGCCTGTCAGTTGGTTTCCGAGAAGCCAACCGACATCACAGGACAAACAGGGATGACAGAGCGGTCAAACACCTTTGCGAAACTGACGGAAGCGGCCATAGAACAGCTTCTGAGGGGCACACCAGGACCCATTCCACAGGCGCTGTTGGATGAAACCGAGCGCACTTTGGAGGCTGCAACTTTTGGAAAACCTTTGGGGGAAGCGTTTCCCAGCATGGACAAAATGTTTGTCCTGGAAAACTCTGAAGTGGTTCGTCTGGATGACATTGGAACGTCCAAAAGTGGGACGATGAAAGGCCTCCTCATTCTCGGTGCGCCATTGTCGCACAAAACCTTCGATTGGACGCTTATGTTCTTGGTCGACCTCGATCGCTGGGAACTTCTGGATGTCTCCGTCAATACCCAATTTGGCCAAAAACCGAGGAATCGCAACCCAGACAGCGGATCCTTTTTGCTGATGAACGACATGAGGGCCCGTTTTGACCGGGCATCCAACCGTGGAGATTTTGCCAGTCGATACCTCTGGAAGCGGGTGTTTGTTCCTCAAACAGATGGAGAAGCCCTCTCTCTCAAACATCCAGACAAGACCCTCTGGATGTATCTACCAAACGAGGATCCACAAAAGCAGTATGTTCTGGACACACAATTGGATGTCTATGCACTTTCTTCACAAAAACTTTCTGCCCAAAGCCAGCCGTTGGGTTCATGGATCAAAGTAGGAGCCTTGAGATGAAATCTGATCGCCGTTGTTTTGCATTCTGGGGTATTTTCCTGGCTTTTTCGATCACATCAAACAGCCTTGCCTGCTTTGGATGTTCACCCCACCGTACACCCAGCCCTTCTCCATCACCTTCACCGTCTTCTCCAGCCTGCACGATCAAAATCGTCGACGGCAATCAGGTCCTCTATCCAGGCGCCGAAGATTTCAGATTTGTCGCAAGGGTCAGCGGTGAAGGTTGTTATGCCAGCGAGGTTTCTTGGCAAGCCACATACTACGATGGCTATGGTGAGGCACGCACAGGTGTTCCACAGCCGGTTTCTCAGGGTTCTGAGGATCTCAATTCAGAATATGCGGTGGCGACCTTGAGTCCCTACAGCATTTGGATGTCTCCCAGACGTTCATCTTCTCAAGGCTATTACCACATCACGGCCAGTATCCGCGACCGCAGAGACACCATCAAAATCATTGGAGATGATGTCAAACCCGGTAAAGATCCCAGACACGCCCTTGTGGAGCTCAAAAATCCGAACACCAGTCGGACAGACGCCATGCCTTTTTGGTACTTCCTAGAGCAAATCCAGAAAAACCCTTGGCTCTACCCTTTTTCCGATCAATTCAAATACGTCTCAGAATACGGATCTCCAGAATACCAATGGTACAAAGACGGCTTTCTTCCACTCAACGATGTTCTCATCTTTGATCCGTACGGAGCCATAAACTCGTACTACAAAACCATCGTGGCGCAACCTCCCGGAAGTCCACCACCTTGGGTGGCCATTGCATCCAATCCACAAGACGTCGTGCCCAAAAGCCTGATGAACAGCCAGGCGGCAACCAGTTGCCCAGAAGGCTCTTGCATTCAAGAGGGTGGCATCTTTTTGGGATTTCAAGATTACGACACGGTGTGGAGCTACTCGGCATCGCTTCTAGATTGGTGGCAACACGCAGCCATAAAAACGGGAGACAATCGATTCACAGAAGCACCCAGAATGGGAAAAAAAGTGAGGGAGGAAAGAACAGCCATAGTCACAGGCTATTACCATAAACGCCAAGCCTACTTGGACGTCTATTCAACCTCGGGACGTTGGGCAGTCCAGTGGGCGAGAAAACAAATTGGCAAACCGTACAGCCTACTGGTGTCTCCACAAGAGGATAAATACAACGAAGACGCTGAATACGAAGGGTTTTACTGCTCTTTGTTGGTGTGGGGTGCTTGGTACCACGGTGCTGGAAAAAACATCATGGAAACCAACGCCATTCGGTGGTTTGGCACGATTTTGCCCAATCACCTCTGGAACGGATACAAAGAGGGAAAACTGATTCTGCGTGCCGATTTCAAACGCACCTGAGGACAACATGCCCAACAAAAATGTTTTTTCACTCTGTCTCACCCTAAGTGCCCTTACACCCACATCGGCGGGTCAAGTCCCGCCAATGCCACAAACAGCCACCGTCTTGGTTCGGGATGTGGTGAATTGGCAAGACGACGCTGCAATGGATCAGTCTTCCTTCAAGTGGTTTGACGCACAAGGCCGTCTCATTCGTACCATTCGCCATCCCAGAATCAAACTCACCCAAGGCGCTGCAGTCGATTCCCATTGCCTTTGGATCACCGGTGTGGCCTACAATCCATACGCACGCCCCAAAAGTACGCAAGAAACAGAGACAATTTCTTGCATTGATCTCAAGAGCACTGCCGTCAAAGATTACTTTATTCCAGGATTTCAAGGTGTTCACCCGAGTGTCAGTCCAACAACGGGCAAAGTCTTTGTCGGCTGTGCCACAGGTCCCAAAGTTGCAGTCATCCAGAATGGGAAAGCAACTGTAATCAACCTTAAACAGTATTTCCATCAAATTGACAGTGGCTTAAAATCCACGCACGGATTTATTCACATGTCCTCTCATTACTATATACAGACCGTGGATATGAAAAATGGAGGGATAGGTCTTGTACAGATAGACGAAAAAACAGAGAAACCCATAGCAATACAATCAATAAATGGGTACTCTGTACGAAGCATCCACAACACCGATCAACTTTATGAAATTGTTCAATCTATAAAAAATCCATCAGATGCATGGATAGGTATTCTAGACAGCCGTATAAAACCAATAAGGAAGATCAAAATTCCGAACTCAATAGATCCAAGAAGCATCATTTTCTTGAACAAAGAAAAAATTGTATTTCTAAAAGATGAGCGGTATTTTATTGAGGTGAGTTTGAATGGTTTTAAATTCAAAAGGATTATCTTTGAAAAACAAAATGCAGAGTACTACAAAACATTCATCAAGGAAGACAAGCTTTATGTGGGAAGCCAAGTGGGTGGTCAGGACCTAACGATACTTGACCTCAAAACCGGTTCCAAAAAAACCATCAAAGCTGCGCAGAGCATGGATGGCCTTGAATCCCTATGAATGTCCATACAGATTCTCACAGAACTCCAACTGTCTTGGTTCGGGATGTGGTGAATTGGCAAGACGACGCTGCAATGGATCAGTCTGCCTTCAAGTGGTTTGACGCACAAGGCCGTCTCATTCGTACCATTCGCCATTCCAGAATCAAACTCACCCAAGGCGCTGCAGTCGATTCCCATTGCCTTTGGATCACCGGTGTGGCCTACAATCCCTACGCACGCCCAAAAAGTACGCAAGAAACAGAGACAATTTCTTGCATTGATCTCAAGAGCAATGCCGTCAAAGATTACTTTATTCCAGGATTTCAAGGTGTTCACCCGAGTGTCAGTCCAACAACGGGCAAAGTCTTTGTCGGCTGTGCCACAGGTCCCAAAGTTGCAGTCATCCAGAATGGGAAAGCAACTGTAATCAACCTTAAACAGTATTTCCCTCAAATTGACAGTGGCTTAAAGAGGACTCGATCATATCTTTCAATAAAGGGGAGCTATTACCAAACAATAAACATGGAGGATGGATCAATAGGGATCATCAAGATCGATGAAAGGTCAAATAAGCCGACAAAATTGAAAGTATTTCCAGGTAGGTCAATAGGAAGCATATATGAATTTAAAGGTGATTTGTATGCTGTGAATAGAGAAATTCAAAAAGATAAAAATTTTTATCTTTCCAGAATGGACTTGAATTTAGAAGAAAAAAGTAAGAAACTTCTACCAAAGGGTATTTACGGGTACGAAATATTTCACATGAATGAAAAAGGATTGTATTTTTTATCGGAAGATGGAAAAACAGTCTTTTTCGCCGACCTTAAAACATTCAGTCCAAAGAAGCTGTTTTCTTTTTCACAGACGATCAGTTCTTCCGATCAGATTGTCGTGCATAAAGACCAAATCTACGTCGGAAGCCAAGTGGGTGGTCAGGACCTAACGATACTTAACCTCAAAACCGGTTCCAAAAAAACCATCAAAGCCGCGCAGAGCATGGATGGCCTTGAATCCCTATGAAACCAAGTCAGTGGATTGCACCATGGCTTTCTGGGACACTGCTTGCAGGATCTGTCACATGTCCCTATCTTGCCTGGATCGCCTTTCTTCCGCTGCTCTGGGCACTGGAAAAAACGCAAAGCCTCAGAATGGGATTTTACCTCACCTACTGCGCGTCCTTACCCATCTGGGTGATGGCTTACGGTGGGGCATTTCACCTGCAACCCACCCTCATGGCCCTGTTGATTTTGGCCCTCGGTTTGGGCTACGGCCTGGTTGGATTGGGTGTCGTCTTCTTTCGGGAAAAAATGCAGACGGCTTGGGCGTTTGCGCTGCTTTGGCTGGCATGTGAAACCCTAAACGCACTCGGCAACTTCGGATCGTGGTCCAATCCCATTTCGATTGGCTATGCACAAGCCGATTCTCCACTGCTCAAAGCGGCCTTTTGGAGTGGCGTTCACGGTGTCGCATGGCTCGTTCTGGTGTTCAATGGTTGCGTGTACCAGGGTGTGCGTACCCGAAAAATTCAACCTATGCTGTTGGGATTGGGTCTTCTGGTGGTGGCCACATGTTTGCCACAAGCAATCTCACAGACAAAGAAAGCCCCAATCCAGAAACAGCTCAGACTTGCGGTTGTCCAAGGGGCAATCGCACCAGAAGAACACCGAAAAGCCTATTTGTGGCCCGAAACGCGCAGAAACCTGATCAAACGCTACCGAAAACTCTCCAAATATGCAGCCCAGATGCACGCCCAATTGATTTTATGGCCCGAATCGTCCATACCGGCAGATGCGTCGGACCCACAGGTGTATGCAGATATCCTCGCGGGATTTGAGCATCTGCCACCCGTATTGGCGGGTGGATATCACCGTACAGCGCTGTCAAAACGTCTGTACAACAGCGCTTTTTTGTGGGACACACACAGTTTGAGCGTCGCATACAACAAGAGGGTTCCTGCGCCTTTTTTTGAGTCGGATATCCTGGCCGCAAAAGCACAAGGTCTTCCCAAGGTGGCTGGATTCTTACTGGGCATCCAAATTTGCTGGGATACGCTCTCGGAACAGCTGTCTCGAGAATTGGCCCCCCAAAGCGACCTATTGGTCATGCTCACCAACACCACGTTTGCCCAGGGAACGCCGATACCCAAACTGCACCGCGATGTCAGTCGGTTTCGGGCGGTATCAACGGGACGCTACGTCATTCACGCGTCCCAGTCGGGACCCAGTGCAGCTTACGACCCTTTGGGCAATCCCCTAACAGAAATGCTACCGGGCCAAAATGCCTCGCTTATGGCAATCAGTGGACAAAAAATCTGGACACCCTTTGTGGCTTTTGGAGATATGTTCGGCTTGGGATCCCTTGCCACGCTGTTGGCCCTGTTGGGTGAGTCGCTTTTTCGCTCTCAAAAAAGACGTCCAACTGGCGTTAGAATGAAGTGTTGTGGATGCCTCTTTCAGTGTCGCTCTATTTGCCGGTGTGCTCTCTTTTTTGTCTCCCTGTGTGTTGCCCCTCGTGCCTTCGTACTTGGGTGTTTTGGGAGGACAAAAAACCGGCCTTCGCGCGCTCGGGTTTGTCCTGGGATTCAGTTTGGTTTTCATTGCTCTGGGCGCCAGCGCCAGTGCATTGGGCCATTTCCTGACGTCTCAACTGTATTGGCTCACCCCGATGAGCGGCATTCTGATCGTGTGCTTCGGCCTCAACCTGTTGGGCATTTTGCGCATTCCTTTTCTCACACAAGACCACCGAATGAGCCTCCAAAAAGCCTCCGACTACGGTCCCATTGCCCTGGGCGCGGCGTTTGCCTTGGGATGGACACCGTGCATTGGCCCCATGCTGGGCAGTATTTTGAGTCTCGCCACGACACAAGGCCAACTCAAACAAGGCGTTCTTCTACTCACCCTGTACGCTCTGGGTTTGGGCATTCCCTTTTTGCTGACGGCACTGTTGTGGCGCAATATGAACCTGAGGTGGATGTCGCGCTACACGGGAACCATTGAAAAATGCGGCGGTGTTCTTCTCGTGGTTGTGGGCATCTTGATCGCAACGGGTCAATTTGTGGAACTCTCCCGATTTTTTCTGGGCCTGTTGCCCGAAGGTTGGACGCGCTTTGGACTCTAAATTGTCTGGCATGGCCTTGGAGCTTCGCGACATTGCCAAACGGTTCGGCCGCCATTGGGTGCTCACCTCCGTCAATTTTGACTTGCGGCGTGGTGACAGCCTGGTTTTGTACGGAAGCAACGGCAGCGGAAAAACCACACTCCTGCGCATCCTGGCCGGCAGCCTCAAGGCCAATTCTGGAGAGGGTCGAATCTTTGGATACGATCTCTTTGATGGGGGGGCCGTTCGAGAACACGCACACTTCATCGGTCACCAACAGGGCCTGTACGCGGATCTCACCGTCGAAGAAAACCTCAAATTTGCCACGTCCATGTACAACGTCGGCACGACAGGCATTCCGCAGTGCCTCGATAAAGTAGGGCTCTCTCATGCCCGACACAAAAGGGTCCGAGAACTCAGTGCCGGCATGCGCAAACGGGCGGTTCTTGGCCGGATGCTTCTTGTTCCCAGTCCATTGCTCCTGCTGGACGAGCCTTTCGCCAATTTGGATACAGATGGAAAGCAACTGGCCCAGGATTTGCTCATCGGAGAACGCGAGAAAGGGCGAACTTTGGTCATTTCCAGTCACGAACCGCAGTGGGCATCTGCCTTGGGAACGCATTTTGTCACGCTAAACAATGGACGGCTCACATGAACACCCTTTGGAAAGTGGCACTTAAGGATCTGCATCTGGAAGGGCGTTCCAAGGATATTTTCTCGAATGTATCGTTTTTTTCAGCACTTGTGATGCTCATCCTCGGCTTTGCTTTGGGAAACCACTCCAGTGTCCTCAGTTTGGCCGGTCCCGGGATTCTGTGGACGGCGATTGCCTTTTCCTCTGTTTTGGCAGCCGGGCGTTCTTGGAATCGGGAAGCGGAAAGTGAAGCCCTCGAACAATTGATGCTTTATCCCACACACAGAAGTCACGTTTATCTCGGGAAAATGCTGGCCAATTTCATCTTGATGTCCATTTTGGCCGCCATTGCCTCACCCATTTCCTGGATCATCTATCCATTTTTTTCGCCGGCTGGGCCGCTGGACATTGTGTACTTTTTCCTGACCGTCTTGCTCGGCGTTCTCGGGTTTTCAATCGTCTCAACCTTTTACGCGGCATTGACAGTGACGCTGCGTGCCAAAGAGGCGCTGCTCCCCATTTTGATGTTTCCGGTTGTGGTTCCCGTGGTTTTGGGTGCTGTGAATGCCATTTCACTGATCAGTGGACACTCAGAACCCCAAGCCTTTCTGTCTTGGATGGCTCTTTTGCTCGTTTTCGACATCGTTTACGGACTGGTCGCAAGCTTTGCATTCCCCTATATGACCGATCTTTAGCCGTAAATCAAATTTCGGATCAAAGTAAGATCGATACACCAGTTTGCAAGATGAAGAATTAAAAAGGTACATTATTTTGGCCGTTACAGCAAGTTTATTAATTTTGGGGATATTTTATTTTTGAATGTAATGTGGTAAAATCTATGTATGCCAGTAACTTATAGTTTAGATCTTAGAAAAAGAATAGTTGAAAAATACTATGAAGGATACACAATAAAAGAGGTTGCAGAAATATATAATGTTTCTTCCTCGGCTGTTGGACGATACTTGCAGCTTGATGACAACAATGTATTGGAACCTAAAAAAAGAGGAACTAAAAAGCCACCCCGTATAGATATTGCAGACTTTGAAAATCTAAGAGCAATGGTACAAAGTATGCCGGATATTACCTTAGAAAAAGCGTGTCAAGAATGGGAGAAAATGTATGGTGTGACCGTGAAAAAAGCGACAATGTATAGAGCGTTTCAACGTGCGGGGATAAAGTATAAAAAAAACTTATATCGCACTTGAAAAAGAAACACCATCAAATATAATAAAAAGAGAGGCATTTATTGAAGAGATTTTGAAAAGTGATTTAAATGAAATTGGATTTTTAGATGAATTTGGCGTACATATAGATTGTGAAACCCTCTATGGATGGAGTCATAAAAAAAGACTATATTGCAAAATAAATAGATCAAAAAGAAGGAAAAAGAGAAATGTAATACTCATTCTACATATGAAAATGGTGTGCACGTTTATAATTGATGGAACAATGAATACTGACGTATTTTTAAAATATATAGAGATATTTTGCGAAGAAATCAAAAAGATTGGTATTAGAAAAATAGTAATGGATAATTTAAGCGTACATAAAACGAAATCTGTAAAAGATTTATTTGAAGAGAATGGAATAGAAATACTATATATACCTCCCTATAGTCCAGAATTGAATCCAATAGAAGAATCGATTTCGAAAATAAAGAATGGAATAAGAAGATATCCAAGTAAAACAATAGATAACATAGAAAATATCATTCAAGAATGCGTAGAGGCTGTAACTCCTGAAAATATAGAAGGATATAAAAAGCATTTTATGTCCTTTGTTAATTCCTAATAATTATGAAACCCGCTGTAAAATGCCATTTCAATGGATGAAACCTCAAAGACTGAAGGCGGAAATCGCATCTTTCAAATTCATCTCAATTTCGTTCTGCACATCATACAGCAACGTTTTTTCATCTCAAATTAGACCCTTTAGAAAACCAGCCACGCCCAATCCAGTGGTCCATGATCTTTTCCAAAAGGAATGTTTGAACCAACCGCAGGTATCCTCAGCTGTCACCTCCCTCAACACCATCTCCAATTCAAAATAAACCCAACAAATATTTGCAGGACACTCTCTAGGCCATTTCTCACATACACACATCACATGTTTCCCCTAGAATTTCAAAGAACCTTCGAGGCCAGTAACAGCGGTTGAGGTTCTGTATGCCTCACTGGTGCCCTGGGACTTTGGTTTCCCTGGGGTATACCGAGAACGCTTGGAAAGTTCAAACTGGAAATCCTCCGTAGTGAGGGTTTCAACCAACAAGCTTTGAACGCTTGGAAAATGAAGGGGTCAAAGGTTCGAATCCTTTGTCTTGCGTAAAAGCGAGGCTAGCTCAGCGGTGAGAGCATTTCACTTTGGTCACTTTGGTTAAACAACAGCATGTTTGTTGTGAGGTTCGAATCCTCTTGGTCGAAAGGCCACCGTTTTTTGGAATGGGCTGTCAAGACCTGCAAACCACAGCGTTTTCTGCACCGTTTGCCTTCGGGGTTTTGTCTGCGAGATTGGGTCCGCTTTCGTGCCTGCCTGAGCCAAAAAGGCCGTGCAGTTTGGGTACTTTGGTATTTGGCATATCGTCAGTGCACGTTTTCTCCCACATCACTTTGGGGTCGGTCAAGGCAGTCCATTCTCTATTGAGAAAAGAAAGGTTAACAGCAATGTTCATGAAGAAAATAACTGTACAGCCCTATGAACTGGCGCTGGTTTTTGAAAACAAACGTCTTTTATCCATTCTGCCAGAAGGACGCCAGTCCGTTCGGGGAACAGTCCAGATTTTTGACACGAGAAAACCCAGGGTTGAAGGCGATTTGGTCGACATTTTGTGGAATCAGAATAAGACAAAAGTGTCACAATACTACGAAAAAGTTGAAACGCAGGCCCTTGAAATCACCATTGTGCGTCGAAAAGGCCAGATTATCGATATTATTGGCCCACAAACGCAGGCCATTTTTTGGAAAGGAACAGCCCCACTCACCTTTGAACGGCTCAGCATCCAGGGTGGTCTGACCCTTCCTGCGAGACACGACCTATACAACAACCAAAATACACATTGGCTGTTATCCTTCGTGGATGTTCATCCTGGCCAAAGTGCATTTGCACTGGTTGATGCGGACAAAACACTGCGAGATATTGTTCGTCCCGGTGAGCGAAAGCTCTACTGGAAGGACTTGGAAGCGATCGGAGTCCAGACACTACATACCACTGTGTCCATTCCAAAAGAAACACAAATTGTCATTTTGTCTCTCTACCCTGAGTGGCTCGAGCATTTTGTTTACGTCGAAATGAAAGCCCATGAACTGACGCTGGTTTACCGAGGCACAGCCTTTGCCAGCATTGTGGCACCGACCCAAAGTGGAATGTACCTCAAAGACAATGTGACACGCCTTGAAACCATCGATATATCTGAGCATTTTCGAGTTCCCCACGAGATCGCCGTCACCCTCAAGGGCCATCCACTTGCTACTTTTATGGAATATGTTGAAGTTTCCGAAAACCATATCGGATTGTTATACTGTGATGGAAAATTGCACGAATCCCTGGCAGTCGGGGGACACGCATTTTGGAAGGTGGGCCGCCATTTGCGCAGTCGGGTAATCGATTTGAGGTTGCAAATCCTGGAGGTCAGTGGCCAAGAGATTCTGACCAAAGACAAGATCTCGGTCCGGCTCAACCTGACAGCTGGGTACCGCATTGTTGATCCTCTGCTGGTCACGTCCAAGTTGGTCGACATCGAAGCGTACCTGTACAAAGAACTGCAATTTGCCCTCAGGGCTGCCGTTGGAACCCGCACATTGGATGAGATTCTGGACAACAAGGGGTTTTTGGATCCGTTTATTTTTGAGTTTGTCTCCGAAAAGGCGATTGGCCTTGGGATCGCCCTGGAATCGGTTGGCGTAAAAGACATCATTTTGCCCGGTGAAATGAAAACCATCTTGTCTCGGGTCGTGGAAGCAGAAAAATCCGCCCAAGCCAACGTCATCCGTCGCCGCGAAGAAACCGCTGCCACACGCAGCTTGCTCAACACCGCCCGGGTGATGGAAGACAACCCTGTTGCGCTTCGGCTCAAGGAATTGGAAACACTCGAGCGCGTCACAGAGAAGATCGACTCCATTACCGTTCACGGTGGCCTCGAAGGCATCTTGAGCGACCTCATCAAAATTGATTCCAAGAAGATCACTTAAATGCATGAACCACACCGTCCATTGACGCCACGTAGAGCTTTTGGTGTGCGATCAGTGGTGTGGTTTGTATTCCAGTTTCGCTCGAATGGGACCACAACATGCGTCCATCTTGTGCACGAAAGGCACACACTTTTCCCCCTTCACTCGCCTGATACACGACACCTTCAGAAAAAATAGGACTGGAGGTCAAACAGCTGTCCAGATTGGCATTCCAGAGTTCGTCTCCGCTGTCCAAAGACAGGGCGTGGATACAACCAGACCAAGAACCGATGTACACATGGCCGTTGTAAAGGGCAGGACTTCCCCACACCGCCCCACCCAAATCGAAAGTCCACAACAGGGGATCTTCCTTGGGCATGAGGACGTGTCCTCGGGTGTCACACGCAAGGGCATGCACTTCGCCAGACCAACAGGGCACGACGAGAACCGGAATGCCTTTCCAGAAAGCCATTGCTGGTGTTGCATTGACAGATCCGACCTCGATTTTCCACAAAAACTGACCTGTGTGTGCCTCAATGCCATGGATCCATCCCTGTTCGTCGGCCACAATGAGCGTGTTTTTCCAAACGAGCGGCGAAGACACCACCGGACCTTCGGCTGCATACACCCACCGGCTTTGGCCTGTTTCAACGTCCAGTGAATGGATTTCCCCACGTCGAGACGGGACAATGAGGGCACCTTTCCAGTCCAATGGGGTCGAATGTATTTCGTCACCCACAGCGCATTTCCACAAGGTATTTCCCAAAAGGTCGCAGTGATACACTGTACCCTTCCACGTTCCAAAGGTAACCCGATTCGGAGAAAGGAGTGCTGGGGCTGTAATTTCATCGTCAGCCTCTATGGTTTTAAAAGAACACCCGGACGGAGAAATCAAGTGCAATTTTCGGTTTCTGCCACCCAAGACCAAGAGGTCTGGATTGGCGACCAAGGCACCCGGCCAAGCGAGTTCGGTGCCGAGAGAGAGCGTCCAATCCAATGAAAGAGAAACGGGGTTTTTGATTCCCCCTGAGTGGACGCCCGTTCGCGACCTGCCCCCACGGTACTGCCCACAAAAATGTTCAGATTTCATTTGCTGCTGGGCGTGACGCAAGATGTTGCATGCTTCTACTCCACTCGCAGGACGCCGGGTGGGATCTTTTTCCAAGAAACTCAAAATCGCATCCGACAGGGCACCGGGCAGCGCTGGGTTTCTCTCTATGGGCGCAATTGGGGTTTCGTAGACGTGTTGGTAAAGCACGCTCTGATCGTTGTCCCCTTCAAAAGGCACCCGACCAACAAGAACACGGTACATCACCGCACCGAAGGCGTACATGTCACTCGCAGAACTGACCTCTCCCCCTTTGGCCTGCTCTGGTGCCATGTACTCTGGCGTTCCCAACGTGTAGCCTGTCCGAGTCAGTTCCTGCAGTTCATCTGTGAAATGAATGAGTCCGAAGTCCATCAGCCGGGGACAGCCATCCAACCCAAACAAAATATTTCGGGGAGTGAGGTCTCGGTGAACCATGGCCTGCCCGTGAAGGTAGGAAAGTGCGTCCAAGACCCTGAACGAAGCAGACAAAAAAGCCTCGATGTGTTCGGGGGAATTTTCGACGGGCCCGAGATCGTGAAATGATCCCCCCATCAAGAGCGGCATGACCAAAAACAGCCGACCTTGTACATCCCGACCAAAATCCAAAATGGAAACGATACCCGGGTGAGAGATTTGGGCAAGGGCTCGAATTTCACGTTCAAAACGCAATTGGTCGGTCGCAACAACATGGGGATGCAACACCTTGAGTGCCACATAGCGACCCAAGTGAACGTCGAAGGCACGGTACACACAAGCGCTGCCCCCTTCTCCAATGGCATCTTCGAGACGGTAACGGTCATTCAGTAGAGGTTCGAAAACCTCTGGCTTATGTGCATTGGCCATGAACTTCAGTTTAGCCTTTTTACAGCTTGGAACGCGACCTGAGATCACCGAAAAACCCTTTGAGCAAAGCCTCCGATTCCCGTTCACACACCCGGGGAACGACATCCATTTTGTGTCCAAAAGCACATCTACCCAGGTCTACCACGCCACCCAAAGCGCCCATTTTGGGGTTTACGGCGCCGTACACAATTCGGTCAATGCGCGCCTCGAGTGCCGCTCCGTAGCACATTGGACAAGGCTCCAAAGAAACCACAAGTGTGCACCCTTTGAGATAGGGACCGATTTTCCGGCTCGCTTCCCTGATGGCCCAAAGTTCGGCATGTTCCGTCATGTCCCCCAGGACCCTGGATCGGTTGTAGCCTTCACCCACCACAGTGCCATCCTGCGCAGTCACAATTGCACCCACAGGCACCTCGCCCTCCAACATGGCCTGCCGCGCCCAACCCAGTGCCCTCTGCATTTCGGGATACCAACGTCCAGGACGTGATTTTAATTCTATATTCCCAAATGACCCCACGGCATACCCTTTGGGAATCCCGACCCATTTTATGTCGTGGCCCTCTGCCAGAACCCAGAGGTGATCGCGCCAGGTTCGGGGGATTTTTTTGTCGATGAGCACATCTTTCAGTTTTTTCCGCCCGCCCGAAAGCGCAATCGTGTCACCCGGTTCGCGATGGCGCAACATCCAACGTTCCGGATATTCAAAATCGGGTTTGGGACAGTCTGGAACATCCCACCAGAGTTGCCCCATCTGAACGGTGAGCGGTTTTTTGAGCAAAAGGTGTTCTGCCTTGGGGCTGTGTAGAAACCCCGCCAGTTGATCCACTGTTTGGGCGTCAAACGGCACCTTCTGATGCAAAAGAGACTGGACAATCAAGCGCCTTTGGATGGCCGGTGGCTCGCTCCTCCAATCCGTGTAGGGCGTCATTGGGAACAACCTTTCAAAGACCTGTTCGTCCTGTGTTGCGAACCTGGCGTAGCGTGCGAGGGCGTGATCGGCCCGAGGAAACCGGCTTCTGATTTCTGGCAGAACGTGAAGTCTGAGCCATGTGCGCGTCTGTCGGTCTTCGAGGTTGGTTTGGTCTTCCCGCCAGGACTGCCCGAGGCTGCGCAAATAATCCTGAATGTCCCCTTTGTCGACGCCGAGCCAAGGCCGCTCAATATGACCCCGTTTTGGCGGAATCCCCGTCGCTTTTGCCGTTCCTCGAAACAACTGAAGCAACACCGTCTCTGCCTGGTCTTGGAGGGTGTGAGCGGTCAAAATCACGTCGATCCGCTCCGCTTTGGCCACCCGGGTCAGAAAAGAGTAGCGAAGCCTTCTGCCGGCCTCTTCCAACGACCATTTTCGGACGGCTGCAATCTCTGGAACATCTGCACCCTGAACCGCCAGAGGAACACCCAGTTCAGCGCAGATCTGAGCGACAAACGTCGGGTCGTCGGCCACAGCACCCGATTTGGAAACGATATTTCGGTGCTCAAAGTGGGCGGCCCTCACATCTGCACCGACAGCCAAAAGACCTCGGAGCAATCCCACCGAGTCTGAACCGCCGGAAAGGGCAAGCAGCACCCGCCGGTTTGTATAGGGCCCTAAGGAATCTAAAATCACAGACACACCACCAGTGTATTTGCAATTTCGGCATCAGGTGGGCTAGAGTTTAAAGGCTTGGTTTGCCAAGCTTTTGCGCGGCACTTTTGCTTTGCTTTATGCCGACGCTCGCGTTTCCCAACGGAGACCGCTTCGTGTAACCACGAAAGAAGGAGAAACAATCATGGCACTTCGTCACAAATCCGCTCAAAAACGTCACCGCCAAAGCCTCAAGCGCAGGCTCCGCAACCGTTCGAAGAAATCCACCATCAAGACCTTCACCAAAAAAGCAGTGGACGCCGTGCGCACAGGTGCAGAAGATGCAACCGTATTGCACAGCAAAGCCGAAAGTCTGATTGACAAAGCCGCCAAGGGATCGACACTCCACAAGCGGACAGCTGCCCGCAAAAAGAGCCGTTTGGCAAAACGCATCAACAAAGAAAAAGCCGCTTTGGCAGTCTGAATCCAAAGCGCTTTGAACGTTTAAAAACCACCGTCTTTGGACGCGTGGTTTTTTGGTATGAAATGATTTAGCCTTTTGCGACACGCCGAGCTAAAATAAAAAGAGAACCCGAGGTCACCATGACTGAAAAGCCCCCTGAAAAAACCTCTCTGCTCTCTAAGAATTCAGCGCAACTTTCTGTTCGAACCTTCACTGCTCCAAAAATGCCCTTGGCTCGCTTCATCGTGGAGGGCCTTCTTCTGACACCCTTTTTGTTTATTCCCTTTGTGCTTTTTGTGGGTGTCGGCCTTCTTTCCCTGGCCCTTCCCATCATTTTGGTGGTGAGCCTGTGGTCGGGCCTAACGGGAATTTCCGTGAATCTTGACATCGTTGAACGGGCTTTTGATCTCTTGTCTCCAAAATCCGCCTCCGCCCTCCTCTTGATCTCAACTTGGGCCAGCTACGTCATGTGGCGAAGGCGGTCTTGGAAAAAGCGTCAGACGCTTCTGAACAGCAATCAGTAGATGTCCAGATCGGCTTCAACCTTTTGTGAAAAGACGTTGCCTTTGATGGTCCGACCCGCTTCGATACCGAGCACAACATAGCCTTTGGGCAAATCCACCGAAAACCCCTTGTCGGCGGTCACCTGAAGCGCGTCACTGAGGTACAAAAATGTCAGGGTAACCCGCCCTTTGTGCGCGCGAACATCAAAATTCACTTCTGTAACATCGTATTTTTGGTTTTTGTTGGTGTCTTGGTACAGCAGCAGTTTCAGTTCAGTGCCCTTAACCGCAGCCGATAGATTGATCTTTCCGACAATGCCGACCCACGCGATGTTGTCGCTTGTGATGGGCGAAACCGGAACCTGCTCGGGCACACCCTTGGGCATCTCAAGGACAAAGGATTTTCCCACAAAGGCGGTGCTCGTCAATTCAGCACCTATTTTTCCATTTCCCTGTACGTAAAACAAACCCAAACGGGCATCTTGAGGAACCTCTGATGCAAACCCCTCGAAGGTGAGTGCCGACGCACCCCCCAAACTGGAGATCCACACAAGCATGAACAGCAAGTATTTCATGATGCCACCTCTGATTCAGTATAAGGGTTTGGCGTGACCCTGACCTGACCTTCTCACAAGGCCATCTCGAGGGATTGGCCGGGATGTTGCTGAAGCAAACGTTCAAGTGGAACAGTTCCATGTTTGAGCGTAAAGCTGAGAAAATTGATTTGGCGCTCCTGTGGAACACCATGTGGAAGCAAATGGCGTTTGAGGCGGGAAAAATGGATTTGCGCATCGGCGTCCTTGCGCATAAGGGATTGGGTGATACTGCGTTCGAGACGCCGCAACGTTTCCTCGCTGTGTTTGCGTGCACGCTCGAGTGGCCTGAGCAACGAAACATCAAAACAGTTCACATCTTCTGTCATTTCGCAAAGGAGATCCGCCAGATTGCGCTGATGGCGGTCAAAGCGGTCTTCCCAACCGGACTGTTCCATGAGGGTGCGCTCGAACACGCCATTGGGATTGGACTGGAACGCATGGGCCGTAAACCCGTACTTTTGCAGCATGCGAACGACAGGCGGTTCCAGCCAAGTCACCGTCAACCGGGGCCAAATCACAGGCTGTTCCAAACCATGCAGGGGATAGACATCCTTGAGTTGGGCAAAGTATCCAGTTTCACCGGGTCCGAGCACAACGGCCAAAGTTGGAAAAACCTTGTCTTGAAGAATGGGACGAAGTCCGGCCGCGGGAGTCAAGCATCCTGGGCGTTCCACAAGTGTTTGTCGGAGCTGTTGCTGGGTGTAACTTCGATCGGCATAAAAGGTTTTTGCCTCGTATTTGAGAAGGCGGCGACGTCCGTCCTGGCCTTCCAAAAAGAGATTGGTCGAGCCTTTTGGACGACGCAATTGGGGTTTATAACCACGCTGAACCAAAATTTGCGCGGCCTCTTCGATGTGACGTGGACCAGTGAGTGGATCCTCGAGCTCGTCCAGTAAGGCTTCGTCAAACAGTGTGACCAATTCCGGATGCAGTGGGTCAACGTAAAGCAACTCTAAGGCGCTGAGCTGTGACGCAATGAGGCGAACAAAGCCATCGACGTAACGGTCAATTCCACTGTGGCTTTCGAGAATCCAATCAAAGACTTGACGCTTAAACGCCTGTGGCGCCTGAAAGTCTTCCAGTGCAGACAAAATGCGCGTGACCCACTGCTTTTGGTGCAGAATCCGTCCGACGGGATGTTCGGCGGCAAAAGGCAAACTCAAATCGAAAAAACGCTCTTCGCTGTCCATAAGGGTCGTTTGAGCGATCTCTTGCGTGTCATGGTCTTGGCTGGCAACCCAAAATACAGGAATCACAGGACGATCCTCGGTGCTCAACTGTCGGGCGAGCAACACCGCATCGACGGCTTTGTGTACGGTCAGGGCAGGTCCACCCAAAAGTCCCGCCTGCTGTCCGGCGATGACCACACGGGACGCTGGATGCCTCAGGCGTTCGAGCGATTTTGAGACCCCGGGCGTCCACAACCCAAGGGCGCGGTGGTATTTTTCCAATGCACCCGCCAACCGAGCGCGATCAATGGGAGGAGGCGCCTGTGTTTGCGAAAAATTCCTGGGGGAATGTCTGTACAAATCTTGTAAATCTCCGGTTAAAAATCCACTTGCAACACTGGCATTTCGGTTCATAGAGGTAGCGGTGTCACCGTCATTTCTTGGAGTCTCTCTTCATCCACAAGAATGATTCTACGGTAACCCAGTTCGATGATGCCCTGTTCTTTGAATTCTCCAAGGAGTTTGGTAATGGTCTCCCGCGTAGAGCCCGCCAAATGCGCAAGATCCTGATGGGACACGCGTCCACTCAGCCTGCGCTTGCCCGCGACAATGTCACACTTTTGATTGGCCAATCGCAAAAGCACCAAGGCCAACCGCTGCGAAACCTCCATAAAGACGAGATGGATGAGTCGGGTCTGTTGCCCCTGAGCCTGCCGAACGATCTGGCGACTGAAGGCAAAATTCAGTGTGGGATGTTTTTTGAGAAGCTGTTTCCAGGTTTCCACACCAATGGCCGAAGCCTGAACCCCATCCAAAGCCTCAGCATAGAGACCGTAATCCCCACCCAAAAGGGCCATTTCTCCCAGGACGTATCCAGGGTCAAGCACACCCACAGTGACCTCACGCGCAGCACTGCCCAAACGGTACAAGCGCACGTGACCCGCATGCAGAAAATAGAGTGTCTCAGCACGATCCTCGGTGTGAAAGAGCAACGCACCGCGTTCAAATTGCTGAGGACGCAAGGCAGACCGCAAATCGGCGCGCGCTTCACCCGATAAAGCTGCAAAAAATTCAGGCATCTGTTCTTCTCCCCAAACCCGAGGACGCACGGGAATATGTTCCCCCATTGTATGCGAAATTCCAAAGCAAATGTCACAGAGAAGCCAACCAACTTCACAAAAATAACAAAAAATACGCGCCCAAGACGCGTTTGCTAAATTTTATCATTTTGGTGCGAATTGAAAAATGATCCGATGCTTGTTTTTGATGTACGTAGATAAGGGTAATACCCTTGCCCAATTCACTGCAAAAGCAACTGCGTTTTTACACGGTACCGACAGAACCCTGCACCAGAAGAAATCTGGCTCTCACGGACAACAGAGGTTTCCAGAAGCCGTTCATAGAGCCGCTGCTCAGCAACACACAGCTGTTTGTACGTGCATGCGACCTCGAGGTTGGGGCAGTTTCCCTGTTCGAGATAGGCCTGCGACCCTTCAAAAACCAGACGTGCCTGGTACCCCGCCTCGCACAAAACCTCGACCAGGACATATAATTTGGCTTCCAGGGTTGTGCAGTTCTCGAACCGAGGAAGCCACTCTTGAAACAGCTTGTCTTCCCGCGCGTCCATTGTTTTGAGCAAGGCATCTGAGCCAAACAGGCTTTCCAAATGGGCCAAAATATCCAAACAGAGGTGTGCATACCGCTTGGGAAACAACCCTTCTCCTTTTTGGGAGAGGCGGTACACCTGTTGTGGACGTCCCCGACCACAGCGTTTCTCGACATGAACGGTAACCCAGCCGGCCTGCGACAGATCCACCAAATGTCGACGAACGGCCGGTACACTGACAGACAAATCCTGTGCCAAGTCCTGTGCGGTTGAGCCATTGCAAGACTTGAGCAAACCGAGCAACCGGGCTTTGCTGTTTTCCCCTTCGATCACCATCGTCAAACCATCGGCAAAACAGCGAGACTTTGGACACTGATTTGTCCAGCCAAACTGCCCGCAATTCCCAAAAGGGCCTGCGCTGCAAAACCTTGCGGACTGGACAACACAACCGGAATGCCCGCATCACCCGCTTCTCGGGCTGGAATGTCGAGTGGAATCTGCCCCAAGAAAAACAGACCCAAGCGTTCAGCCTCTGCTTTGGCTCCACCTTGGCCGAAGATATCGTACCGAACGCCCGTATCTGGCGCGACAAAATAGCTCATATTTTCGACCATGCCCAAGATAGGCACGTTGTTTTTGCGAAACATATCGACGGCCCGACTGGCATCGATGAGGGCGACATCCTGAGGGGTCGTGACGATGACGGCACCGGAAATACGCGCACTGGTCGAAAGGGAAAGTTGAACGTCGCCGGTTCCTGGAGGCAAATCGACGATCAGGTAGTCCAATTCTCCCCACGCCACATCCCGGAGGAATTGCTGGATGGCCGAATGCAACATGGGACCTCGCCACACCAGCGCCTGTCCGGGAGCAACCAAATTGGCCATACTGACAAATTTGAAGCCGTGTTTTTCCAAAGGGATCATTTTTCGGTCCGCTGTGGCACGAATTCGGGCGTCTGATTCACCCAACATGTGGGCCACACTTGGACCGTAGATGTCCCCGTCCATGAGCCCCACTTTTGCCCCACTCGCGGCCAAAGACGCTGCCAAGTTGACGGCCACAGAGGATTTTCCAACGCCACCTTTGCCAGAACCCACGACCACAATGTGCTGGATACCCTCGAGTGCAGGTTGACCGACCGCCCGAACGGTGCTCCCAAATGCAACCCGGACAGATGAAACACCAAGCGCCATAACTGCGTTCTGAATGTCTTTTTCGATGGTTGCCTTCATGGGACAAGCGGGTGTCGTCAAATTGATCTTGATGTGAACGTGGTTATCCTGTAAATCAATGGTTTCAACCATACCCAAAGACACCAAATCGCGGTGAAGCTCAGGGTCTTGGACCGTAGACAGTGCATTGCGAATGTTTTCGATACTGACAGCATTGGGCATATAATGTTCAAGTTAACACTTCAGGCCAGCCAACGTTGGAACACGCGTCACAAAACAACCATTGCTGCGCGGCAATGTCTATACTTTAGAATGTGAGGTTTTTTGGCCAGTACGTCGCAGACAAAGAGATTTTCTCTGGGGAGATTTCGATGACCTATGGGATCGATCGGATCACAGGCATGCCCGTCTTGATCTACACGTCAGCACGTCCACTGCGAAAACTCGAATTGAACCATCCCAACCTGGCCTCCCCTCTCGAAGCGGGATATCAAGGGGCGCAGCATTACCTTATCGAAGACCTTCCGATGGGGTTTTTCTCGCTCCATCACCCACACGAGAGCATTGTGGCCGAAGTGCGCGCACAGGGACGACAGGCACTGAATTACCTTCGGGCACATGGGCATCCACACGGCGGATTGGCCGCACATCACATCTGGTGGAATGGAACCTCCCTTCTGATCAGTGGGACCGGTTTGCCTTGGGTCGCCATTCCCTCCCACGAAACCGACGAGTATGTGTTTTCCCAACTGTGTGACCGGTTAGAGGAACTGGCCTCGAAATCGGCCCAAAGCCTAAACCCATTGTGGCAACCCCTTGAGCGCCATTCGGAAACGCCCCATTTCGCAGAATCCGATCGTGTGCCCGTGGATTCCCATCTTGAAGACACCGAAACCCAAGATGCAGAGACCCAAAACCCAGAACAAGAACCCGTTGGTGAATTGGGCGAAGGCCTTCGCATGCTTTCAGAACCCGCTGAAGATTTACCGGAGCAACGGGATCGCATGTGGCAAATCCCCCCAAAAATCCAGCCTTCCACCCCATCCCCAAAACCAAAAACACTGTACCATTGGGCATACATATCCATCCTATCCGGAATCGCGTCTCTGGCGCTGTGGTTCGCGGTTACCCAAATACCTAGAGGTGAACCCATTTCGAAGTCGACCCCAAAATGCTGCACAGTCGCATTCACTCTGGAAAAAAATGGGCGTCCATTACCTGGACCCGCCCGCGTCCTGGTGGCCCAATCCCCGAAGTTGAGCAGCCTCAAGACTGGCGATATTCTGGGCACCATTCCGGGTACACTCGATCTGCCCGACGCACAACCGGGCGACTACGTCCTGCTCGTCCAATACCCCAATTATCCGGATCAGTGGGTCACCTTGGTTCTCCCCAAACAAACCCAAGTCACCGTTGGTATGGATCACCCGACGCCCTAGGAGGTGCCGCTCTGACCAAGTATGTGCTATATCTTGTGAGCAAGACGTTGAAGAAGGATTGCAAGACGGTTATAAGTTCTTTAGACTATCTCTGAGGGGAAACGACGTAATGGTTCATCCCCCTGATTTCAATAGACTTCTTTCGAACCTCAAACAGAACCATAAAGAAAATTTTTAAACGACGAAGAATGAAGAATTTTGAGCACCGATAATGTAGATCCACATGCTATTTTTGATCCCTAGAATATCGAAAAAATGACGAAATCTCTCCATCCATCACGTATTTTTGTGCTGAAGACACCCTCAGATCTGAGTTTTCGTTGACTGCAGATCCAAAAAACAAAGGAAATTGCTGTGCGTGTGAAAGTCAACCCATCCACCGGTTCAACAATGGCTCAACGACTGTTCAATTTACGTAGAGAACATGCCTCTCATCGCTTTGGGTTCTTCAATATTCGGTTTCGAAAGAAGTCTATTCTATGAATAAAGCTTTTTCTACCTCTAATTTTTTGTATAGAGACTAAAAACAGAACAACCCGTGAATACATAAGGAGCTGATCACCATGGATACAGAAGGGAATCGTTTGATAGCACAGCTTCAACAGGAAATTGAGCAAGAGCTGGCTGAAATTCAATTTTTACTAAAGGGACAAAAAATTGCGAATAGGAGAGAAGTCTGGCCATCATTGGATGAGACACTTTATAAATCAGGATGGACTGCCAATCGATGTGTTGATGTTTCAGAAATTGCCCATAAATTATCTTCGCTCGGTGTTTATTTTAATGAATTTGCGATAAAATTTGCATGTTCTTACAATTATTTAACTGTTGATTTTCCAGGTAAAAACGTCAATACCCAGAAGAGATACAAATTCGACGTTCTACACGCGGCAGATCACTATGTTGAATTTAGATTAGAAGAAGATGAGTGTATGATTCAACGCCGTCTGTGTCCAGTTGGTGTCGACGAGTGTGGAATGGTTGTGCTTTTGATTGATGATATGGGTAGGGTATTCGCAAGTGTCGATAGAAAACTTAATTTCGTTGCAGATTCTTGCAAAGAAGCACTTGAAAAACTCAATAGAAGTGAACGATTTGAGCAAATAGAGCAATGAAATTCACATCAATTAGAGTCTGTATAAATTTATCCAGGGAGGAAATATAATAAGGACATATAACAGACTGCGTTTTACGGCAAGTTCATCTACTTTTAGGATATTTTATTTTTAAATGCAGTGTGATCAGCCTTGTATATGACAGTAAATCACAGCCTAGATCCCAGAAAAAGAAGAGTTTAAAAATATAACGAATGGTATTTTCATAAAAGAGGCCGCAGGAATGCATGGTACTTCTTTTCTTCATTTTGTGTAAACACATACAACTTAGAAACAACAATACCTTACGGGAAATTCCCTAATTTCCTTGAAATTTAGAAAGCGATATTCATAGAAAAAGAAACTTTTTGAAACTACTTTTATTAAGCTCTCAAAAATTCCCAATAATTATAAAATATGCCGTAGTATAACTTGTACGCCATCTTTACACCTGCTTGACTGACCATTGATTCTCGTATCCCTAGAAGAAATGATCAATGCCATCTTCCATATACTTGATAATGGTTCTAAATGAAACAGTATGCCCCATGATTTCCCTCACTGGTATTTCTCTAGTTAAAAAGACCCAAAAGGGCCTCGAAAGAGACGCAATATCCAGTCTAAGCATCTTAGATTTCAGACAGGTTCATACACTCTCTAAGATATCTAAAAATAATATAGATTGCTCTAAAATTACGCTCTGGGTACATTTTGGCAATGCAAATCACAGCAGTATTGCCAGCTTTTCTGTGGGTATGCATCGCACTCGGTCCATCACAAAACACGGAACAGAGTGACCCAACACCAAAACCCATCAGCAGTGGCATCAAAGAAGGCACACGGCATTGGATAAACCCAAAAGCTGATCCTGTCTGCCGATTGGCTTTTGTTGTGTTACGGTGTGAACCCACACCTCGATAAAAAACCTTCCAAACGTTCCCTGGAAACAGGCGATAAACCGACAACTTCATCTCCACACACAATGGTCGGAACACTGCGTTTCCCACCATTGATACGCATCACATGATCCGCAGCTGTCTCATCCTTTTCAATGTCAATTTCTTCAAATAAAATGCCTTTTTTGATCAAAATACGTTTGACGGCCATGCAATCCGTGCACCAGGTGGTCGTATACATTTTCATCACAGCGGATCTCCTGTGGGTTGTGGGTTTATTTTCGTCCAAATGCGCCCATCATTTTGCGCATGTTCTTGGATCCAAACATTTTCATCATATCTTTCATCTGATCGTACATTTTCAAAAGCCGATTGACCTCTTGAACCGCAACACCAGAACCTCGGGCAATGCGTTTCCTCCGAGATCCATTGATCACACTGGGATTCTCACGCTCTTGGCGCGTCATGGAGCTCAAAATCGCATCAATGCGCTGCAATTGTTTTTCATCGATCTGGAAGTCAGCTGGTATGGCCTTTGAAACGCCAGGAATCATACGCATGATATCGGTCATCGGTCCCAATTTGCGCAAATTCCTAAGCTGAACCAACAGGTCATCCAAATTGAATTCGTTCAGTTTCTTGGGCATGGCAGAAGCGAGTTCCGCCTGTTCTGCACGTTCAACCAAACTGAGAATATCCCCCATTCCCAAGATACGTCCGGCAATGCGATCGGGATGAAACGGCTCGAGGCCTGAAAGTTTTTCGGAAACCCCGGCAAAGTAAATCGGCTTCTGCGTGATGTAACGCGCACTCAACGACGCCCCACCGCGTGCATCGCCATCCATTTTTGTCATGACCAAACCGGTCAAACCGATGCGCCCTTCAAAGGTCCTTGCCACGCTCAAGGCCTCTTGTCCAGTCATCGCATCGACCACGAGCAGCGTCTCCGTCGGCTCGAGTTCCCCTTTGAGGTCGGCCAATTGATCCATCAGTTGAACATCTATCTGCAGACGTCCTGCTGTGTCAACGATCACCAAATCTCGGTAATCGTTCTGCAAATACGCTTGCAAACGGGCCCGGGTGGTCGCAGGTGTCTCGCCGTCTTCGACCTTGAGGACGGGCACGCCCACCTGTTTTCCCAAAACCTCCAATTGGTCACGGGCCGCAGGCCTCTGTGTGTCGGCTGCGACCAACAGCACGCGGCGTCCCTTGGACTTGTAGAGATTGGCCAGTTTTCCTGTGCTGGTTGTCTTTCCCGCACCCTGAAGCCCAACCATAAACCAGACATTCCGCTGGGCATGAAGCTCGGGTTGGATTGTTTTTCCACCAAGTGTTTCGATCAATTCGTCGTGAACGAGTTTGACCACCATGTGCCCAGCCCCAACACCCGCAATAATCTCTTGTCCCAGAACCTTGTCTGAGACCTTGGCCACAAATTCTTTTGCAACATCAAAATTGACATCTGCTTCCAGAAGGGCCATACGGATTTCTCGCATGGCGGTCTTGACATGTGATTCGGTGAGTTTGCTTTCCGAGCGCAGTCGATCCAAAATACCTTGCAGCTTTTCGCCAAGAGTTTCAAACATACATCACCCAAGGTAACATGTAACATCGCCTTGAGCATCCATTGTCCGCAGTTTTCAGGCACAAAGACCCCATTGCTCTGAAACGGGTTGAAAAGAAGGGCGCCATTGGATCCGCCCACGGTCAAAGCCCACGGCTGAGATAAAATGCTGAGATGTCAGATACAACGTATGCCAACTGGAACCATGCGCGTGAAATCACCGTACCATTGTGGTTGCTTGAATACGAGGCGCGGTTGCGGTCTCAGCCCTACCCGGATGATCCATCCAAAATGGCTCTGGTTTTTGAGTGTGCCCGCCTCAATATCCAGTCGGGTTCGGGTGCGCCTTTGGCTGCCGCTGTTTTTGACGCAAATGGACTGCTCATTTCTGTTGGGGTCGACGCTCCCGGCATCGGAGGCCATGAGATGACCAATGCGCTCATGCTTGCGAGCAACCTTTGGGGATCCAAAGAACTCCGCCAACGCTCTGACTGGGAAATGTTTTCCTTGGCTCCTCCCTGTTCTGTTTGGGCAACATTTACTCAGAGGTTCCGAGTCGTTTTGTTTGTGCCATCAGCCACAGTGACCTCCTGGCCCAGTTGGATTTACCCAACACCCCATTTCCATCGGGCGATTGGCGCGCGCAACTGCATGAACGGGGCGTCCAGGTCGAAGAAGCGGTGGCCCGAGAGGAAGGAATTCGGATTCTTCAGGAATTTCGAAACAGTGTGATCAACAGAACACGCGACTTATAAGCCATAGGCCTCAAAGATGGCGTTTTGAACCTCTTCAGATTGAAACCAAGAAACGATCTCTTGCATTGGCACACGGTTGTCCCAAAAAGCATTGGATAACCTGCCACGAATCAATTTTGAGCTGTTTTTTTCATAGTATTGGATGAACTTTGTTCGGTATTGCGGCTCGAACAGGCGTTTCAAAAAGGGCTGGACGTCCATTCCGGCCCGACCGAAAGCACACATCCAACTGTCGATTGCATCGCCATTGTGTTCCTCGGAATTGAGAAGCCCTTCAAACACAGCGTGTGAAAAACAAATTAGGGCAGCAACCTCACGGCTGGGCCATGACTGCCAATCCGCCCTGCGCAAATGTCCAAAAATGACCTCTATGCTCGGCCAGCCGAACACACCAGAATCGCGCTGTATTTCCAGAATTCTGGGCAAGAAATAACGAAAGTCGGTTGGGTCACCCACGGTCAGCATCACTGAGACAACAGGGTTTTCCACATGAAAGGCCACATACAGGTCTTCAAGGGCTCTGTCGCACGCGCGCATGTTTTGAGTGTATCACGCGTGAATTTCAACCGATTCTCGAGAAAAAGAAAACGTCCCAAGAGCCTTTTTGAACCCTTGGGACGCCTGCTTTCACAACATCTATTGGCGGAGAAGGCGGGATTCGAACCCGCGATAGGTGTTACCCTATACACGCTTTCCAGGCGTGCTCCTTAAACCGCTCGGACACCTCTCCCCGACAACAGCGGAACTTAGCCTATAAGACTTTGGCCGTTTGGTCAAGAGCTTGACCGACAGAACTCTGCTAATCTGTCATACAGCATGAAAATTCTACGGTTTAAATGGCAAGATCAAATCCTCTGGGGACAGGTGGATGAAACAAATCCGCATCGGGTTTTTCCAACAAAAGGCCCAGATGGAAAACGGGATACCGAGCACACCGCCATTCCACTTTCGGAAATTGTAAGGCTGCCTCCCGCAGAACCCACGAAAATTATTTGTGTGGGACGAAATTACCTGGATCACATCAAGGAGATGGGGCACGCGACCGGCGAACTTCCCAAAGAACCGGGGGTGTTCCTCAAAGGCCCAAACACACTGGCTGCGCATGAAGACACCATCTTGTACCCAACGTGGACACAAGACCTGCATTTTGAAGGGGAACTGGCCTTGGTTATTGGAACGCCGGGTAAACACATCCGGACCCGTGACGCGCTCGATCACATTTTGGGCTACACCTGTGCCCTGGATTTGACCGCCAGAGACCGACAACGCAGCGATTTACAGTGGACCCGAGCCAAAGGCAGCGACCAGTTTTGCCCACTTGGGCCGTGGCTGGAAACCGATCTCGATCTTGAACGCCTGGAAATCCAAACGCGCGTCAACGGAATTCGCAAGCAGCACGCTTGGACCGACCAAATGATCTTTGATATACCCACCTTGGTCTCCTATATCAGTGAATTTATGACCCTAGAACGCGGAGATGTGATCCTCACAGGAACACCCTCGGGCGTCGGTCCTTTGGCCGCTCGAGACAAAGTGGAGGTCGAAATCGAAGGCATCGGTTGTTTGCGCGTTGCCATCGAAGAACCCAAATGACCTAAGATGGTCTCATGCAACCTGTAGACCTGTTCCGTCTCATGCAACCTGTAGACCTGTTCCGCCTCGCGCTCCGAGGATTGATGCGGCGTTCGACACGAACGGCCCTGACGTCGGTAGGCATTGTTGTGGCCGTGGCCAGTATGGTGGTTTTTCTCTCTTTGGGAGAAGGTATACGCAAGGTCTTTCGCAATGAGTTGGGTGCGATCGGTCCGGACATTCAAGTGTCAGTGGATGGCATCACCCAGGGTGGACCTCCACCCATCAATGTTCCCGAAACACTGGCGGCACAGATCTCAGAAAAACGCGTCCTTTACGGTATCAAAAGTGTAACACCCGTGATTTTATCTGTTCGAAGTGGCGGATTTGACGTCAAACAAAACTACTTTTTTTACACCTATCCCAGCAGCCAAGGCACCCAAGATATCCTGCCCAATGCAGAGATTGCCACAGGACGCATGCTGAGCGCGCAAGACGAAGGGCAAAAAGTGGCCGTGGTGGGTCACAAAGCGGCCCAAAATGGGGGTTTCAAACTGGGAAGTGACGTCCGATACAACCGAAAAAATTTTTTCAAGGTCGTCGGCATTCTCAAAGAAACAGGGGGACTGGCCGATGCCTTCATTCTCGTTCCACTTCTGACGATGCAAAAAGCGCAGGACATCCGCGGAAAAGTGTCTTACATTGCACTCAAATTGAACGATCCCAGCCAGGCCAAAACGGTGGCCGCAAGCCTGAAAAAAGACTTTGACGTGGAAGCCCAAACCCAATCTGACTTCCTCAAAATTTTGGATCGAGCGGTGAGCATTTCGGACGCCATCCGCTTTGGTATTTCCCTCATTGCCCTGATTGTGGGCGGGCTGGCCGTAACCAACACCGTTATGATGGGCGTTTACGAACGAACCCGCGAATTTGGCACCATGCGCGCGATCGGTGCAAACCCTGGGTTTATCCGCAAGTTGGTTTTACTCGAAAGCCTGATTCTCTCGGTCATCGGCGGTCTGGGCGGCGTGGTGGTTGGCTATCTTGGCATTGTGGGAATCAACATTTACACACAGAATCTGGCCAGCATCAGTGTTGCCGCCTTGACCCCACGGCTGATGCTGATCGCCCTCGGTGTTTCTCTGTTGCTTGGGGTTCTTGCGGGTCTGTTCCCCTCCAGAAGTGCTGGAAGAATTGCCATCACCGAGGCATTGGGGAGAAGCTGATGCTCATCGCGAGTCACGTCACCAAAATATACCCCAGTGGCGAATCAACCGTCACTGCACTGAGCGACTTTTCCCATGTGTTCGAACCGGGACGCTCAACCGCCATTGTCGGACCTTCGGGCTCCGGAAAATCCACCCTGCTCAACCTTCTGGCGGGATTTGATCAGCCCTCCGAGGGAACCGTCATCCACAATGGAACCGACATCACCGCACTCACAGAATCGGCGCGCGCCCTGTATCGACTGAAACACTTTGGTTTTATTTTTCAGAATTACAACCTGATGGGCATCTTGTCAGCGCAGGAAAATGTCGAATTTCCCTTGAGCCTCATGGGTGTGCCCCCCAAAGAACGCGCACGCAGGGCCCAAGCCCTTCTGACACAGGTCGGCCTATCCCACCGGTTGCACCACTATCCCAACCAACTCTCCGGAGGAGAACAGCAGCGGGTGGCCATTTGCCGCGCCCTTGTGACCGAACCCAGCATTGTTTTGGCAGACGAACCGACGGGAAACCTGGACACAAAAACAGGACATGTGATTCTCGAGTCGCTCTTATCGTCGTCCCAAAGCAAGCGCATTGTGATTTTGATCACCCATGACCTCGACGTGGCAAGACAGACACAAAATGTCCTGTCACTGCGCGACGGCCGACTGGAATAACGGGTAAGACGTCCATACCCGCTTTGATGCCACGAATATAAGCGAAAAGGCGGTTTTCGGAAACTGGAACTCCATTTTAGATGCCGTTTTGTCCAAGATGCTACTGGAAGCTACATCGCCAAAATCAAACCCGGGAATCCGGCGGGGTTCCCGGCCTTCCCAAAGGCTGTATCACCGATGATCAGTTTCCAGAATATCTCGCCCAACCCACCCTAACTTTCCCCTTACTCAACATGCCCAACGCTGATCTCAGACGCATACTTCTGGTTCCGTTCCTGTAGCATACAAACGCGTTCAAACACTCGGATGGACTCGCAAAAAACGCTGTCCCATAGAGCATAACCAATCAAGATCATCACTTTGTATGAGTGTGGATTTCATTTTGGCATGATGAATGTATATGCAAGAAGTCTACAGCAGTTTTCATCATTTTTAAAACACTGAAACATGGATAAAGCGTGACCTGGATGTGTTTTAACCTCTCAAGACATTCCCGATATTAAAGAAACTCGCTGTAATTATCCACTCCACCACGGGGAATTTCTGAAATCCATAAGGGTTTGTATATACACAGGGCCTCAAGGTAAATACCCTCGGTTCAGCCAAAAGACACTTCCTTCCTCAAACTTAAACAGATCCAGAACAACAATCACTTCTGGGAGGTTGTCATTCATCGTCCTTGTTGAGCTATAGGGAATAGCACTCGGTCCATCACAGAATCCGGAACAGAGCGACCCAACACCAAAACCCATCAGCAGCGGCATCGAAGAAGGCACACGGCATTGGATAAACCCAAAAGCCAATCCTGTCTGCCGATTGGCTTTTGTTGTGTTACGGTGTGAACCCACACCTCGATAAAAAACCTTCCAAACGTTCCCTGGAAACAGGCGATAAACCGACAACTTCATCTCCACACACAATGGTCGGAACACTGCGTTTCCCACCATTGATACGCATCACGTGATCCGCCGCTGTCTCATCCTTTTCAATGTCAATTTCTTCAAATAAAATGCCTTTTTTGATCAAAATACGTTTGACGGCCATGCAATCCGTGCACCAGGTGGTCGTATACATTTTCATCACAGCGGATCTCCTGTGGGTTGTGGGTTTATTTTCGTCCAAATGCGCCCATCATTTTGCGCATGTTCTTGGATCCAAACATTTTCATCATATCTTTCATCTGATCGTACATTTTCAAAAGCCGATTGACCTCTTGAACCGCAACACCAGAACCTCGGGCAATGCGTTTCCTCCGAGATCCATTGATCACACTGGGATTCTCACGCTCTTGGCGCGTCATGGAGCTCAAAATCGCATCAATGCGCTGCAATTGTTTTTCATCGATCTGGAAGTCAGCTGGTATGGCCTTTGAAACGCCAGGAATCATACGCATGATATCGGTCATCGGTCCCAATTTGCGCAAATTCCTAAGCTGAACCAACAGGTCATCCAAATTGAATTCGTTCAGTTTCTTGGGCATGGCAGAAGCGAGTTCCGCCTGTTCTGCACGTTCAACCAAACTGAGAATATCCCCCATTCCCAAGATACGTCCGGCAATGCGATCGGGATGAAACGGCTCGAGGCCTGAAAGTTTTTCGGAAACCCCGGCAAAGTAAATCGGCTTCTGCGTGATGTAACGCGCACTCAACGACGCCCCACCGCGTGCATCGCCATCCATTTTTGTCATGACCAAACCGGTCAAACCGATGCGCCCTTCAAAGGTCCTTGCCACGCTCAAGGCCTCTTGTCCAGTCATCGCATCGACCACGAGCAGCGTCTCCGTCGGCTCGAGTTCCCCTTTGAGGTCGGCCAATTGATCCATCAGTTGAACATCTATCTGCAGACGTCCTGCTGTGTCGACGATCACCAAATCTCGGTAATCGTTCTGCAAATACGCTTGCAAACGGGCCCGGGTGGTCGCAGGTGTCTCGCCGTCTTCGACCTTGAGGACGGGCACGCCCACCTGTTTTCCCAAAACCTCCAACTGATCTCGGGCCGCGGGCCTCTGTGTGTCGGCTGCGACCAACAGCACGCGGCGTCCCTTGGACTTGTAGAGATTGGCCAGTTTTCCTGTACTGGTTGTCTTTCCCGCACCCTGAAGCCCGACCATAAACCAAACATTCCGCTGGGCATGAAGCTCGGGTTGGATTGTTTTTCCACCAAGTGTTTCGATCAATTCGTCGTGAACGAGCTTGACCACCATGTGCCCAGCCCCAACACCCGCAATAATCTCTTGTCCCAGAACCTTGTCTGAGACCTTGGCCACAAATTCTTTTGCAACATCAAAATTGACATCTGCTTCCAGAAAGGCCATACGGATTTCTCGCATGGCGGTCTTGACATGTGATTCGGTGAGTTTGCTTTCCGAGCGCAGTCGATCCAAAATACCTTGCAGCTTTTCGCCAAGAGTTTCAAACATACATCACCCAAGGTAACATGTAACACCGCCTTGAGCATCCATTGTCCGCAGTTTTCAGGCACAAAGACCCCATTGCTCTGAAACGGGTTGGTGCTACTTTGGCCAAGACTGCTTTTTGATATTTGATAACGGTCAGTTCTTCCATGCATTCGCAAAAGCAAAAATGACACATTGGATGCAGAATGCATACAGACCCACCTTTGACCCCGCATGCATGCACAACCGCTGCATCCAAGAAGGGGCAAAGCGAACTGGATGATTCAAGTCAAGGGAATGGTCTGCCGTTTGGGTGGACCGTCTTTATGTGCCTCTTTGAGTGCAGCCAGGGCCCGACCCCGATGCGAAATGGAGAGTTTATCTTGAGCGGAAATTTCTCCAAAGGTGTGATTGAGTCCTGTGGGCATAAAGAGGGGATCGTATCCAAACCCACCTTCACCGCGGGGACCGAGGACAATTTGACCGTCAATTTCGCCTTTATACACCTCCAAATGGCCATCCGGGTAAGCCAAAACCATGCAAGCGACAAACTTAGCACGTCGGTCGGAAACACCCCGAAGCTGTTCCAACAGATAAATATTTCTCTCGAGGTCGTCTTTTTTGGCTCCGTAGCGTGCACTGTGAACCCCTGGAGCCCCTTTGAGCGCCAAGACTTCCAGACCGGAGTCGTCTGCTAGGGCAGGTATTCGCGTTTGCAAAGCGACAGAGCACGCTTTTAGGGCAGCGTTCTCCTCATAGGTTGCAGCATCTTCTGGAGGAAGGCCGACCCGAATATCTCTCAGACTGAGAAACTCCCAACCCAAACCCGCTAGTGCGGCCTGAATCTCTGCAATTTTGCCTTCGTTTGAGCTGGCAATCACAACTTTCATGAACCTCTCCCCTGGCTAGCTATACGAGCCTGTTACCGTTCTTCCATCATAACCTGCACGATGGCAAATCGCGACCGAGCACTGCTGCCCTCAAGCACCCGTAATTCGGCGAATTTCCTCGTCGCTGGGAATATCTGAATCCCCTTGCAATGTTTGGGTTTTCGCGCCCAATCGCAGCGTTTTTGTTGTGCCAAGCGAAATAGTTTTGGATCCCGACAATTCCCCGATCGCTTGGTCAAGGGCTTGCGTCATGGCGCTGTTGCCCAAGCGAACGGTCATGTTGCGCGCTTGTTCCAAGGTTTTGGCTGCCTGTTCCGGATTGCGAGCGGCTTCTTTGGTCGCCTGCATCACCAGCATTTCAATGTTTCGCTGTTGAACCCACTGCATGACATCGGCGTGTACAGAAGCGGCCCGGGCTTCGTCTTGGGTAAACTCCACGATGACGTCTAAAGGTGGAATTTCACCGCGGTAGTTCGCTCCAGGAACCTCATAGGTCAGGCCAATTTGCGCCAACCGCATTCGGGCAGGTGGGCGCGCAGGCAGGGTAAATTCCAGAATATAGGTGGAACCCGAACCCACTTCAACGTTGCCCAGCGCATGGGGTTGAGCGCCGAGATCAACCTCCGTCTGGGTGGGCATAACCCGAGTGATCCGGTCCAGCACGACGTCCTTGATGGATCGAATTGACAGGCCCACACCGGTGACGACCTCCAGAGCCGCTTTTTGCAGATCTCCCAAAAGGGCTTTGGGCAGGTCGGTCGCGCAAATGGCGGGTGGTTTTGGGTTTTCGGTATCTGGCTTGACGTCAAAGAGTTGACCCTGGGTTTTGTCGGCCGTTTCGAGCAACAGGTCTGCCTTGAAATCTCCGACACCGACCACACTGACCGGAATGTGACCCGCTGCGATCAAGGCAATTTGTTCGCGCACAACAGCTTCGTCAAAGGTCTCACCGTCCGTCAAAAGCACCATCCGGCGGCTTCCGGTTTCCGATTCCAGCAGGCGGATGCCATGTTTCATGCCCGCACCCATCATCGTTCCGCCCGAGTAATGGGTTAAACGTTCAGCGGCAGCGAGCAACCGCGCCCTCTCGGTGGCCGGTGTAAAGGGAACCAAAACCTCGGCATTGTCGTCAAATTTGACCAAAGCCAGTCGGTCGGTGCTTGCCAAGAGCTCTGAACCAATGACGGCGCGGAGCGATTCGACCACCAGATCGATTTTGCTCTTTGCGCCTTTGACCACATTGTAGTTTTGCCCATCAATGCGAACTTTCTCCTTGGTGATTTCGGTCGGTTGGGTGACCACTTCCCGCATGCTGCCCGAGGTGTCCACGACAAAGGCAATGCTCAGATCCGGGCGTGCCTTTGCGGCATCCGCACTCGGTTTTAAGGTGAGCGCCAAAAACAGTTTTTGACCTTCTTGATGGGCCAAGAGAAATTCCCGATGGGTTTTTAAGGTTGCATTGAGCATAAGACTCCTTTGACTATTCCTTACATTCTGATTGAATTTTGAGCCAGTTTTGGGCTTGAAGAAGCACAGGGTCGCTGGGAAGGTTCACGAGAGACCAATCCACTTTGACCGATTCATCTGGAGCCATTGAAGTGAAATAGGTCTGACCCGTCCGATCCGCATCCAACATCGTTGTGACGACCAAAACAGCCCCATCCGAAAGTGTATAGACATCATTGGATGTGGGGATGCCTAGGGTGGCTTCTCCAAAGAAGCGTGTTTTATCTCGGCCTTTGAACGCTACAGCCAAGGCTTCTCCCGAACTCGCTGTTTGCGAACTGGTTAACACAGCGACAGGAGGAAAGAGATGCTTCAACGTATACGGTTTTTTGACACTCGAACGAACGGAAAACCCCAAGATGGCTTTCCCTTCACTGTATTTCCAGTCTTTGAGAAAAGAAAGTCCACCGCCTCCTACAAAAGATCCCACCTTTCCTTCGCCCAGGACAGGACTCACAGCAGCCAACATGGGCCACATGTTTCCCCCATCGTTTTTGCGCAGATCAACCACCCATCCACACAGAGGGTTGGCCATATCCAACATACGGAGGGCCTCTTGGCCTAGCTCGCTATAACTTCCTTGCGGAGTCATTCCCTGACCCGTTGTGCCAGGTAGCTCCAGAACGCCAACGCGTTCCCCCAAAAGCCAGGCTTTGGGTGCTTCGTTGATATTGATTTCAGACCGTTTCAGCTTCACTTGAAAGGAGGAAGGAATGCCTTTGCGACGCAATTGCAACGTTACCTCATTGATTCCCATTAAAGAAGTCGCTTTGGGTGGCTGTCCACCTATCTTCTCAATTCGGTCCCCTCCGCGCATCCCGGCTCTCTCTGCAGAACTTCCAGGAATGACCCACGTGACCACATTTTCCTGCGGGTAAGCGGACCAGCGGAAACCAAAAGTGCCTCTCGTTTTCGCCTGCATCTTTTTTGCGTCTTGAGGTGTATGAAAAGTGCTGTGATGATCTTTGGTCCTAAGCTGTTCAAAAAGGTATTCTATGGCTGGATAGGTGTCCTCGGGATTCTTGGCGTTACTCGCTTTGCTTAAAACTTCCCTGCGCAGTTTTGTCCAATCGAGTTGATCAGAGACCAAGGCATTATTCTGAATCGTCAATATCACCTGGTCAAGATAGGTTTTTGCCTCGATCGATACACCCTGTACGGATCCATGGCTCAAAAAAAGCACGCCAAGAGCAAATCCCAATTTTCTTCTCATACCCATTATCTGTACCAACCTACACTTGACCGGATATTTATCTTCTGACAACATGACCACTATTTCCTTGCAGGCTGGGCCGGGCTTCCCGAGCGACAAAAATGGGATGCAACACATTTCCACTCAGGGCATTGTCAAAAGCCCGTCCACGGGAATGCCCCAAAAATGCCACGCCACATTCCCTGTTCCGTTCAAGGACATTTTCCTCCAATATGGGCTGCGCGTCATCGGTGACGACGACGCCGTGCAAGTCATTTCCGGAACAGACGTTTTTGCGCGCCACACCACTCGAGCGACCAAAGTAAGCGACCCCACAGCTTCCATTGTGACTGAATCGATTTCCCTCCAGATATGCTCGCGAGGAATCCGACAAGAACACGCCACTCGAACCATTGCGCTCACAGGCCGATTGCTTGATGGTTGCATCGGCACTGCCGAGCAGAACAATGCCATTTCCACCATCCCCAGAGGCATCGACAACTCCACCCCGAATCACACACTTTTCAACATTGAGCCGTTGACCGACGACCAAAACATCGGATGGTTTTTTGCCGGTGTGTTCCAATGTGAGCCCTTCCAAATGCAGTGTTCCAGAACTCGAATACAGCACAAACCCTTCGTCTGAACCCACAATGGTGGTTTTGTCCGGGCCGAGGCCGATGAGTTTCAAACTTTTTTTGATTTCAAGGGCTTGCGGAAGTACAAACCTTCCCGCAGTTAAGCGCAGCGTTCCCCCTTCCGGAGAAAATCGGATGGCCTTGACCAGCTGGTCGCCCGAAGGCGAAATCGGCTCGTCTAGCGAAATGGCTGTGGTTTCAGGTTTTGGTGAGGGGGTGTTTTGAGGGGTGTTCCGCCGAGGGGATCGAGCCCCCTCTTCAAACAGCGTCAACACGTCTTGAACAGCCTGTGGACGCTTCGCAACCTCAAGGGCGAGGCACCGCTCAAGCAGGGCGCGCAGCGAAAAAGACACGTGTGCGGGCAAAGGTTTTAAGGCGACACCGAGCAGGCGGTCCGTGGCCGCCGGCGGCATTTCACCCAAAAGGGCATGGTAAAGGGTCGCTCCGAGAGCGTACAGATCGGTGTACGGACCGAATTTGGCTTGGCTGGCATATTGCTCGGGTGGGGCGTATCCGGGTGTGACCAAACGTGTGTGCGACTTGGCTTCACCTTGGGCAAATGTGCGCGCAGAACCGAAATCGATCAGAACAGCACGACCTTCTTGCGCCAGGAAAATATTGTCCGGCTTGATATCACGGTGTAGCATTCCACAGCTGTGAACGACATCCAAGGCTGCCAAAATCTGACGTGCAATATCAACAACTTCTGACTCCGAAATCGGCTTCTCCATGCGCTTGCCGAGCGTTTCGCCCTTCAAAAACTCCATCACCAAATAGACGGTATCGAAGGCCTCAAAGGTGTCCCAAACACGCACAATACCCGGATGGTCAAACTGCGCCAGCAGGCGGGCTTCTTCCAAAAATCGGGTTTTTTCGTGTGTAAAATCGATGTTTCTGGGCGGAATGACGGTCATCACCTGTCGCACAGATCCTTGGGGAAAAAATTCCTTGATGGCGACACCCCGGCCCAAAAGTGTATCCCGACCTGCATAGGTGACCCCGAAACCACCTTGGCCGAGCACTTTGCCCAGTTCATAGCGTCCCAACTTGTGGCCTTGTGGGAGGTATTGGCTTTCTGAGCCAAAACGCCCACCGCAAACCCGACACACCGAAGCACTCGATTCGTTCAACGTTCCACAAAAAGGACAGATCAAAAGGCATCCCCCGCTCGGTTTTATTATACGTTCCCCTATGAAATCGGGTTCCGGGAACTTTTCCAAAATTCGACACTCTAATCCATTGAAAGCCCGAGACACAGCGGGCCTTCTGGAGGTTACGATGAAACACCTATTCTTGATTGGCGCCCTCGTCCTGAGCAGCATGGCTTTTGCACAAAAAGGTGGAAATGAAGAAATGAAAGCCTTGCGTCAAAAGGCCCACGAATTGACGATCAAAAACACCGTAAAGCCCGAAGACCAGAGTGAATGGGAAGCGTTAAAAGCCGAGAGAACACAATTCCAAACGAAAGCCAAAGAAATTCAAATGGCTCAACTCAAAGCCTATGTTGCCGCACTCGAAAAGGGAATGTCTAAACAAATGGCGCAACTCGAAGCTGAAAAATCCGTCCAGACAGAGAAAAATACACTCAAGGCTTCGAAGATAAAGATGACGGAGCGGGCCCAGGCCTTCTTCAAAAAGTACCCTCAGCTGAAAATGCATGCCCGCAACAACAAAATGAACAAGCACCATCCTAAAAACCATCAAAATATGCCCAAGCATCCCCACCGGTAAAAACCCCATTTAAGAAACGGTGAAGGCATGTCTTTTGCACATGCCTTTTGTTTTTCCAACTTTTTTGAGGTAAACCGCTACAATAAAGCATGTTAACAGAACGCTTTGACCAGGCCTTGGTTTATGCGCACAGACTGCATGCACGGCAATTTCGAAAAGGCCCCAGTGCAGCCCCTTATATTGCGCACCTCATGGGTGTGTGCAGCCTGGTTCTGGAGCATGGTGGCACGGAAACCGAGGCCATCGGCGCACTCCTACACGATTCCCTCGAAGACATTGGCCTTGAAGTGCATATTGAAATCTCCAGACTGTTCGGTCCCCAAGTGCTGGATATTGTCAAAGATTGCTCAGACGCCACAAAAGAAGACAAAACACAATCCTGTCACGATGCTCGACTGAAGGCCCTCGATTGGTTGGACCGCAAAACACGCTATCTGGAACACCTCATCCAAAAACCCGAGGCATCACGGTTGGTCTCATTGGCCGACAAACTGTACAACGCCCAATCCATTGTCGAGGATTGGCAAGAGGTCGGTGATGGCCTTTGGGAAAGGTTTACCGGAGGGAAGTGGGGAACGCTATGGTACTACCGCTCGCTCAACAACCACTACCGACAGACACAGGGATCTCTAGGCTACACCCGCCTCCTCAAGCGCTTTGACCAAATGGTCTCCACGCTATCTCAATTGACCCAAAGTCACACATACGATTCCAATTGGCTTCTTGAGCACTTTAAACAGAGTTTGGGATGAGCCATAAATGGTATGACGATAGATATTGAAAACACGCTCAGCAGCGCGGAAACTTATTTTTTCGTAAATAGCATCCAGAACGACAGATTTTGTTTTTTCGCCATCTTGGCCAGAACAACATACCGTGCAGCTTGACCGCGTAAGGAGTCTCAGTACTTACAGCTACCAACGGGTATGGGTAGAATCAGGGCATTACGTTTGCCAGGCATTGAAGTGATCGCTTCAACACAGAAGCGTGTTTTTTAACTTTACCCTAAAGCTTCAATCCTAGTGAACCGAACAACTTTCACCCTCGCGACATCCCCAATTTTTGGCTTTGGCCACTAGAATTGGAACATGCGCACTCTCGTGAAAGGCCAACGCATCAAACTGTCCGACATAGACCTTCAAACGTCCCTCAACCTCGACATCAACCTACAAGGTCCCTCAAAACGTCCATTCTTACTGGCCATATGGGCAAACGCGAGCGACCAACCCCTGAGAGAATCGATGGCATTTTACCCAACGCATGCATCCTCGGCCTCGATCGCCTGGAAAAACAGCAAAAACCACACCACGCGCCTAGAGGTCGACCTTGAGAAACGTCCAACAGATGGACAAAAATTGACCATCGCTTTGGCATTCGAAGACCGAAACCTGCAGTATGCCGAAAATGCCCGAACCCTGCACAGTGGGTACCTGTCCCTATCTGATGCTCAAACTGAGCGCGCACGTTTTGACTTTTCACACAGCGATTTTGGGCTCGAAAAAACGCTCATCTTGGCAGAGCTCTACCTCAAAGACGGACAGTGGCGCCTGTCCATCAATGGCCACGGTTTCACCGAAGGGATAGAGGGCTATTTCAAACGCCTTCAACTGCCACTCGAAACCTTGCCTTCACTTGCAACCCCAACAGAGGCACATCGACCTTCCAGTTCAGATCTCCCAGATCAAAAGGAGACTGTATTTTCACCCCTGCATCTGCCGCAAACATGGCCTGGGAATGTACAACCCCGCGTTCCGAGTGGTTTACTTTCGGCTGTTGGCACGGTTGTCGTCCGGTTGCCCGAAGAAAAAAATGCCATGGGCACAGGTTTTTGTGTCACTCCAGGTGGACACCTGCTCACCTGCCATCACGTGATTGAAGAGGCCCAAGAGATCCTCTTTCGCTTTGAGGGGACGAACAACTTCCGAAAAGCCCGTCTGATCGAAAGCAACGAACACCATGATCTGGCGCTGCTCTGGCTCGAAGACAGTATGGGACATCCCCATTGGTTGCCGCTGAACCAAAACGACGCACCGGAATTGGGCGACGAACTGGGGTTGCTCGGTTATCCCTTGACGGGCACACTTGGCGATGGGGTCAGCTACTCTCAGGGCATCATCAACGGTATTCGAAGCCGAGAAGGCATTTCCTTTTTGCAAATTGACACGGGTGCTGCACCTGGATCCAGTGGAGGTCCCATTTTCAACCGAATTTCTGGACAGGTAATCGGAATGCTTCACGGCGGTTTCAGTATGGGAGACCGCGGCATGATCATCAATTTGGGCATCGACATTCGCAACGTCTGGACATTGGGCTGGGCAAACGCGTGAATGCCACCGATGTGCTCGAAGTTTTGCACGCCCTTTACCCGGATGCGCAGACGGAATTGGCCTACCAAACCCCGTTTCAACTTTTGGTCGCCACTGTGTTGTCCGCACAGACAACCGACGTCAGGGTCAACAGCACCACACCTAAACTGTTCTTCCACTACCCAGACGCACACGCTATGGCTCAAGCCCCTGTGGAGCACATCGAACAATTGATCCAAAGCATCGGCTTTCACCGGACAAAATCAAGGTACATTGTCGCACTGGCCCAGCGACTGGTGGAGCACCATGATGGCCACGTCCCCGAAAACTTTGAACAATTGACGGAGTTACAAGGTGTGGGACGCAAAACTGCAAATGTCGTCATGGCCAATGCCTTCGGAAGGCCGGCGATCGCCGTCGACACGCACGTGGGCAGGCTTGCGAGACGACTGGGCTTGAGCGTGCACACAAACCCGGACAAGATCGAAACAGACTTGGAAGCATTCTTCCCGCAGTCGCAGTGGATTTTTGTTCACAACGCGCTGATTTTGCACGGTCGAAGGGTGTGTAAGTCCCAAAACCCACGGTGCCCCGAATGTATCCTTGGGTTTCTGTGCCCCCAAAAGGGCATTAAGCTGAATCCGGTAAATACAAAAAGTTAATGGCCACACAAATGGTTTAAAGTAAGGGCATGACGACAATGGATTTTCTAACTCAGCTTTACCGGGTTCAGTGCATGGATTTGGATTTGGACCTCCTGAAAAGCAGTGAGACCCAAATCCCTGTTGAACTCTCCGAATTGAGGGCCGAATTCGAGCGTTTGAACAATTTAATCAGCGATGCACTCGAACAGCTCGACTCACTCAAGAAGCAAATTTCGAAAAATGAACAAGAGCTCACAGATTATGAGACCAAATTGGAACGGGCCAAGGAAGAGCAGCACAAAAATGCCTTTGATGTCCGAACACAAACCCAATACGAAAACCTCATTCAACAACTTCAAGATCGCATTGCCGACATCATGGACACCCTGACGCCTCTTTACGAAGAGCGAGATGCTGTTTCACAGACGAAATCAGATTTCACGACAGCGCACAAAAACCTCCGACCTCAACTGGATGAACTCGAGTCCATCGACGAACAGAGACGTTTGGTGTTGCGGACAGAATACCTCGAAAAAAAGCAAATCCGGGATGGATGGATTGCAGAACTCTCTGCCCGAGACCGCCGTCAAATCAACGAATACGAAATGATTCGCCGAGGCAAGCGAGACGCAATGGTCACTGTGCAACAAGAACGCTGCACTGGCTGCAACATGCAACTTCCAACACTGATTCTTCAGAAAGTGGCCTCTCGAAAAGTACCCGCCTCGAAATGCCCTTCCTGCAATCGAATTCTAATCCGCCTCTAGTCAAAATTGGCACTCTCATGGCGTTTTCGGGTACCCTGATCAGGTGAGTCCTATTTCGACATCCCAACCCTCTTCTGGTTTTAAGGTTCCCAAAATTGTCATTGATCTCTTCTTCACATTGGCCATACCAATCACGCTTTTGGCATCCAAACTTCCCTTCACGGACTTCAATTTCTCTGACACATTGGGAACACGACCGACCTTTGTCCTGGCCGGCATCATTCCAGCCGCTTACATCTTGTGGGACACCTGGAAAACACAAAAATTCAATCCAGTGACCGCTTTGGCCGCTGTTTCTGCACTGACTGGCGGCGTCTTGGCCTTCTTGCAAATCGACGGATGGAAATTTGCCCTCAAAGACTCCTACGGATCAATTGTGGTCGTTTTGGTCATGGGCGTTTCTCTCCTGCTCAGACAGCCTTTTTTCGGATTCATTCTGAAGGTGGCCGCAACCGAAAACCGCGAGCAAGAAGAGGCCATGCGCCAGCTTTTGTTGGCACCAACAGTGCGAAAAATGCTGTTCTGGTCTACTTTTATCATTTTAATCGAAGCACTGATCAACGGCACACTCAACTTTTGGATCAACCTCCAGCACGTCACTGAAAACTTTGGCAGCAAAACGTTCAACAACCAAGTGGCCGAAGTCAATGCCATGATGCGACTGCCCAGCCTTGCACTCACCTTTATCGGCTATGGACTCGCCTTTTACGCTGTCCGTTGGGCCGTAGAAACAGATTTTGGACCCAAGGTCAAGCTTTTTGAAGAGGGGTTTTTCGAAGCTCTCGAGGAATCCATTGCAGACAACGATACAAAAAACCCGGTCAAACCACACCAATCGAGAGGTGCTTAGCGGGTTTTTTAGGGTAAAGGAATCCTGGATTTCTGAGCATAGTCCCATGTTTTTCTAATGTATTCACGAATGGATGATTGTTTTGAACTTGAAAACAGGTCTTTCAGGCTCATACCGTCAATGTTTCCCGTAGATTGATATTGTACGTCTTTATCTATATAACCCACAAGGATTTCCTTCATCTGTACATACTTCTTAGAGGCTGTAACAGCTGCAGTTTCAACAGTAATCACAACAGTAAAGGAAACACTTCCATTGGGTCGTTCGACAAATAACGTTGTCAACGAGACATTGGAACCAGCGTCTTGACCGACAGAGTACAATATTTCATTATTTACATTTGTGTATGTATTGAAGCGTAATCGGCCTTCTGTATTAAAACCACTGATCATTGTTTCCAATGCTTTGCGTACTTCAAACCGATCTCCTCTATTCCAGGACCCCGAACTCCTAAGCCTGAGAGTTCCACCTACCATATTGGGTTCAGGCTTAGGGGATTTAGATTTATCATCACGACCAGCAGAAGAACCGGAACAACCACCTAAAGAGGAGAATATAGATGAAAATGTACTCGAAGATACACAATCAAATCCCAACGCCCTATTTTGGTATGGGGTTCCTCTCTTTGGTATCAGTATCTTATTCAGCCAATCCCCTCCTGATGTCCCTCCTGATCCTGATGTCCCTCCTGATCCTGATGTCCCTCCTGATCCTCCTGTGGGTGGATCTTTCGGTTCGATAATGACATCCGTACACTCCCCCGTATCCTCACACGATGGATCACTTCCTCCATCCAATGTAAAGATCACAACTTTTGATGCATCTTCATTCAATTCTCTCTCGCAATACTTACCCTCTTTAATCAATACACCCGCATTTCCCTGATCCCCTTGTGTCAATACTCCTGCACTACATATTTCCACATCTGTTGGTAATACCCCTGCGGCAAGGACTTTCGGAAAAGCAGATAAAGACAGACATAAAATAAAAATAGATACTTTCATCCCTTTACTCCAATTTAAATAAAATAAAAACCTATTGATCTATAAAAATTAAAATCGTTAAATTTCTATGACCACAATAAAAACTTCAGGATATATCATCGATTAATATCCTTTGCTTAAGTATTATAAACATGAGTATACTTATGTTTATAATCTATCTTGCATATGACAATACCTTACAAAAAATCCGATGGACAAAAATCGTGATTGAGACAACGAAAATATGGGAATGAACCATCATGTCGTTTCCCTCTAGAGACCCTCTCAAAGAACTTAATCTTGCAATCCTCCTTCAACACCTTGGGCTGAACGGCGCCAGACTCAATTTCATTGGCCATGTTCATTCTGGCCCTTCTCTCCAAAACCACTCACGCACTCTTCCGTATTGCCTAAATCTTAAACCCTCGGGTCGATTGCCTATCTAAACAGACTAAGCCATATGCAACCCGTTCTGCGATTTGGATACAGCAAATAGATTCAGTCGGACACGCTTCTTAAGCTTTTGTAAGAGACTGAATTTGCAATAATTTTTGACCACAGAATCTTTTATCCATAATACCATTGCTAAATAAGAATTTATATCTTGCACCTAGTGAAACTATACGCTCTGGTACTCATGCGACTTCCCCAAACGCCTACCCGTAAAAGTGTAATAGAAATAGGAATGGTCGTCAAATGAGGGTGATGTATCGTAGATTTAGGTACGTTACAAAAAATACCAGGGACAAAAATCCTGATCAAGAGACTGTATGAACGTGTGTGGAATATCAAAGACCCAGACAGGGTACTTCGCCTCTCCCCAGACCCTTTCGGGTCTTTTTGACGAGAGTTTGGGAGATGTACGCCCATTCAGCAGATGGTCTCGAGAATACGAACGTAACGATGACGGGGAAATCATGGGGTGTACTGACTGCACCATTTAGAACCATTATCAAGGATATAGAAGATGGCATTGATGATTTCCCTTCTAGGGATACGAGGTCTAATGGTCGGTCGAGTAGGTGGTAAGAGGGGTTCTAGAGAGTATCGTCACGAGATTTTCAACCACATAGGGATGCACCTCATTTGTAGGGCCGCAATAAATGATGCTGTGTTTTTCAAGAATCTAAAAGCTATACCACGCCATTTCTTTATCTCATAAAATGTGTTTTCAATAATATGTCTTAATTGATATAAACTCTTAGTCCTGGACCAAACAGCACTCCAAAAGAGGCCGGGCCGCCCCTCGGGGCTTGACCGCTTTGCCCGGGTAGTAAAGGCTCCAATTTTAGCCAAAGTGCATCCTCTAAATCGTGCCTTCCATGTCCCTCTTTCATTCTTTTAATTATATCATTATCTCGTGACGACACTCCCTAGGACAGACCACTCATGATCTGTTAAGTCTGATGGATAGAGCTTACGAGTCATACTAAAACGCAGCCTAGCACATACCCTTATTCTTAAATTCCCTCCCTAGGCAAATTCATACAGCCTCTTAGATAAATCCACACACTCTTTTATAAAAATAAAAAATATTAGACTTAAAAATATTTTTAAGTCTAATATTTAAACAAAGATGTTCTATTTACGCCTAAATATACTGATGTTGAATCATATAGAAGAAGCGAATAAAATCATGGCTTTGCTTTTTTCTTTATTTCCTTGAGCCTATCGAAGCCTTTGTTAAATATATTATATAGACTCACTTGGTCTACCCTTCTGGCAATAGGATCTTTAATCACCACAAGACCATCTCTTCCCATCGTAGCTATCCATTTCGTATTAACGCTTTCCAAAAGTTTCTTAGGGTTACCCATGGTTTTATCGCTCAAGGCCACTGCATAAAGATCAGTTTCTTTAAATATAATACTACTCCTGATCAACAAAATAACATTTCCATCAACCTTATAGAGGCACCATTCATCATCAAAAAATACACCTGTTTCCCATTTTTCAGGATATGAATTAGCCAAAAGTGATTTTTCAATCATTTCATCGGTGAGTTCTTTTTGTGGTTTGGCTTCTTTGGGTTCGGGCTTGGGGGATTTAGGTTGATCATCACGGCCTGCAGGGGAACCAGAACAACCACTTAAAGAGGAGAATATAGACGAAAATGTACTCGAAGACACACAATCGAATCCCAGCGCCCTATTTCGGTATGGGGTTCCTCTCTTTGGAATCAGCATCTTATTCAGCCAATCTGATCCTGATGTCCCTCCTGATCCTCCTGATCCTCCTGATCCTCCTGTGGGTGGATCTTTCGGTTCGATAATGACATCCGTACACTCCCCCGTATCCTCACACGATGGATCACTTCCTCCATCCAATGTAAAGATCACAACTTTTGATGCATCTTCATTCAATTCTCTCTCGCAATACTTACCCTCTTTAATCAATACACCCGCACTCCCTTGATCTCCCTTCGTTAATACTCCTGCACTGCATACCTCTACATCTGTTGGTATACCCGTCGCCGCCATTCCCTTCCCACACATCAACAACAATCCAATTACAATATATCTTCTCATTTCTCTATATCTTCTCATTTCTCTATATCCACAATCCCGCCTGTATATACAAAGGGCACATGTCCCTTCACCGTCTTCTGATCGTAAAATAATTCAACCGAATCATACTCGTTCTTTGGTTCCCACCAGTATCCTCCTATTCAAAGCAAAGAATAGAACCATGGTTTCATTTTCTCTTTATTTCCTTGAGTTTATCGAAGCCTTTGTCAAGTATCGTATTTAGAATAGCTTCGTCTAACTTTTTGGCAAGATAATTTGTAAACACCCGACCATCTGCACTTCTCCAAGCTACGGTACTTAGGTTAGCGCTTGCAAAAGAATTCCTAATGAGGTATATTTCATATTTATTGGGCAAGATAATTGCATAAAGATTGGTCCTACCATCTAAGATACTACTTCTGATCAACAAAATAACATTTCCATCAACCTTATAAAGGCACGGTTCATCATCAAAAAATACACCTGTTTCCCATTTTTCAGGATATGAATTAGCCAAAAGTGATTTTCGAATCATTTCAGGGGTGAGTTCTTCTTGTGGTTTGGCTTCTTTGGGTTCGGGCTTGGGGGATTTAGGCTGATCATCACGGCCTGCAGGTGAACCAGAACAACCACCTAAAGAGGAGAAAACGGGAGAGAATGATGTCGAAGATACACAATCAAATCCCAGCGCCCTATTTCGGTATGGGGTTCCTCTCTTTGGAATCAGCATCTTATTCAGCCAATCTGATCCTGATGTCCCTCCTGATCCTCCTGATCCTCCTGATCCTCCTGTGGGTGGATCTTTCGGTTCGATAATGACATCCGTACACTCCCCCGTATCCTCACACGATGGATCACTTCCTCCATCCAATGTAAAGATCACAACTTTTGATGCATCTTCATTCAATTCTCTCTCGCAATACTTACCCTCTTTAATCAATACTCCTGCACTCCCTTGATCTCCCTTCGTTAATACTCCTGCACTGCATACCTCTACATCTGTTGGTATCCCCGTTGTTGCCATTCCCTTCCCACACATCAACAACAATCCAATTACAATATATCTTCTCATTTCTCTATATCCACAATCCCGCCTGCATATATAAATGGCACGTACCCTTTTACTGATTTCTGGTCATAATATAATTCAATCGAATCATACTCGTTCTTCGGTTCCCACCAGTATCCTCCTATCGGATCATACTTCAGTACCGGATTCTTCAATATGTATGCTACATCCGGTGGTGGCACGTTATCGTAATATCCGTCCGCATTCTTCATAGCCGATTTTATTTTTACCATGTCGAATTGCGATCCGTATAAATTCTCCGCCCCACTCAAAAATACCCGTTTTCCTCCATCACTCACCGCTTGCTTCCCACTCATTGAATTCTTATCCCCATACAACACTTGCTTCACTTCTCCATAGTAATGCACAGGTTTTGTCGTTCCATCCACACTCACAGATTTTAAATCTGTAATAAAGTGCCCTATCGTCATCGCTCCCGTCACTGAGATCGGCAACACATTCTTCACTTCTGGTACACCACTTGTTTCTATCTCAGCCAAATACACCTGTGTCTTTCCATATGTATCTGGATTCACAGCCGATAAACAATTTTTTACTTCTTTCCATCCCTTATCTATTTTCTTGAAATATTGAACATCACCCTTGCTATGTACCGCAGTCTCATTCTCGACTGAACTGAACATCAAATTGCTACAACTTGCCCCTATTCCAGGTATCATCTTTCCATACTTCTTCATATTGTCATTTGTGTATACATCCAATGCACTCGTTGTATACACAATATATTTACCATTTGGACTCACGGATGCATTGAAGCTTGAATATTCCTCTCCAATTGTATTTATATAATCAAATTTCTTCGTAACCCCTGATGTCGATTGCGATAGGCACTCACAATTGATGTCTTATCCGTCGTTGCATCCGTTATGTAAATGTAAACACCCGCATAGTCTTTAATCACAGAAGATCCATTTGCTTCCAACCGTCGATTATTTTTCCCGGTGGTTTTGTTGATTGAAACACCACATATCTTCCGTCTGCTGTAATCGATGGATTCGAGCCCCCAAAGATTCCACTACCAAACAATGAATCTATATCCGAATCCATCAACTTGAATGATGTTACCTTCGTGAAATCCGGTGCATCTCCCACCAATGGGAACTCTATTCTGTAGATATTCGATATTGTATTTTCATTTGATCCGCTGGCATCGGTGTTTTGTCATCGGGTATAAGGTTCGCATACGATGTAAATGCAATTACGTTCCCCTTATCACTCAATACCGGCTCTATGCTGTGCCCATTCAGCTCCTTCACTGGACTTGGTACCGACACATATGATACTTTGCCTGTCGTTGAATCATAGGCACAGATCTTGTTGTAGGGCACTTCTGAACCTTTGGGTGGGGTTAGACTGCCACATTCCGGCGATGAATACGCAACAATCCTGCCATTTCCCGAAACAGCGACGTCTGAAACGAAAAGGAACGTGGGTGATTTTCCGGCTTGGTCTTTCACGGAAACACCGGAGACGAGATCAAGCGTGGAGGTGGACATGTCCATGCGGTAGGCCTGGATCGTGGGGATGGGCCACTTGTCGGTGAGTGTGCCCGTGGAGGTTTTGGTGTCGCAAGAGAGATAGGGAGAGAGGTTGGAAGCTTGAGAGAGGAAGGTAATGACGTTGCCGTCGTATGAAGAGGAAATGCCGAAAGAATTACCGTTTGGAACATCAAAGTAGATGGAACGGTAGGAACAACCGGGGGTGGAGAGGGTGGTGGCGGGACGGAAGGAGACGAGCTCAATGGAACCGATTTTGCCTTCGTTGTCGATGGGGGCACGGTAGACGTTAAGGACGTCTTTTTGGGCTTTGGGATGGAGTTGATTGCGGGAGGTAAAGATGACGAATTTGCCGTTACCACTGATGATGGATTCGTCGGCGTATTGGGAGGATTTGAGGACAGGAGAGGGACCGGAGAAGGAGGGAGAGACAGGAGAGAAATCGAGGGAGGTATCCGGGGTGTAATTTTGAACAGGATAAATAGGAGAACCGGAAGGTGTGACCAGTTGTGAAGACGAATGTGGAGAGAGGGAATTGCAAGAGAGTGCAGCGAGTGAAAGGAACGGAATGGCAAACAGGTAACGGTATTTCATATATAGACCTCTTTTAGCTTAAAACTTTCGCCGATAATGCGAAAAAAGACTACGATTTATTTTCTTGTTTTTATATCTAATAAAAAGCAAGAGATTATGTATTCTTCCAAACAATTCCAGTGATGAAAAACATAGAAATTTCATATGTCCATATCACGCAAATTGACATTTCGCACAGAGGCCTTACACCTCACCTGAAATCTAAATCATCGACCATCGATCAACTATCGATAAACAGTCGATCAACTATCGAATTTTATATCTAGTGCTCAATCATGTGCTTTAAATATAAAGTATTTTATATTTAAAGCACAGAGCGTTTTATGGTGATCCATTCGCTCGATCGCACCAGGGTTTCGAAAAGGGCTGTCCATTTTTTGGATGGCTGTTGCAGCAAGATTCCGACTTCTGTCCCATGGGATTCGACGGCAATATCAATCTCTCAATGTGATCGGCTTTTTATTCACAGAGATGCAAAACGGAAATTTTTAGTGTAGACTGCTCTCAATATATGCTCATAAGGAAGGCAAAATAGGTGCAATTCGATTCCGGTTCAGTCGCTTCTGGTCGTGTCACGCGCATCACCGATTTCGGTGCGTTCATCCAATTCGAAAATGGTGAAACGGGCCTGGTACACATTTCACAAATCGCTCACAGCTTTGTACGCAGCGTTTCCGATCACCTACAAGAAGGTCAAGTGATCGAAGTCAAGGTCCTGGGACGGGACGAAAAAGGCCGTCTGGATCTCTCTATAAAAGAGCTTCAAGAGGAACCTGAAGAGGCTCCCCGCCCACGCGCCATTGGCAAACAATCTCCAGCGTTCGAAAACAAGTTGCGCTCCTTTATGCGAGATGCAAAAGAACGCGGTGGCGGAGGCTTTGGTGGAGGCGAAAAGAAACGCCGTCGCAAGTAATTTAACCCACTGATTGAACAGTATAAAGAAGAACCTCCAAAGAGGTTCTTTTTATATCTTCTGGGACGCAAAGACTACACGGTCAATGAAGTCAGCGCCTCTTGTGCAGAGACGTAAGGAATCTCAAATGCAGAGCCAACCGCTTCGTACGTGAGGTGCCCTTGGTAGGTGTTGAGACCCAACCGCAGGGCTTTGCTTTCGGCCAATGCTGCCACACCGCGGTCTGCCAATTCCAACACGTATCCAATCGTCTGATTGGTCAGGGCAAAGGTGGACGTCCGAGGCACCGCACCGGGCATGTTCGCGACACCGTAGTGAACAATCTCATCCACGACATAGACAGGATCGTCATGGGTGGTTGCGTGTATCGTCTCGACGCAGCCGCCCTGATCAACCGCAACGTCGACAATGACACTTCCGGGTTGGAGGTATTTAAGCATATCTCGGCTCACCAAATGGGGTGCTTTGGCTCCAGGAATAAGCACTGCGCCAATCAACAGGTCGGCAAATCCCAGGCAGCGAATCAGGTTTTCTTCTGTGGAAGTGAGCGTCTGAATGCGTCCACCAAAAACGTCATCCAAATACTGAAGGCGACGGTGGCTGAGGTCGAGAACGGTGACCTTTGCGCCGAGACCCAGGGCCATCTTGGTTGCATTGATCCCCACAACGCCCCCACCAATGATGACCACGTGGCCCGCCTCGACACCTGGAACACCACCCAAAAGAACACCTTTTCCCCCATTGGGTTTTTGAAGGTGGTAGGCTCCAGCCTGAACGGAAAGACGACCGGCGACTTCGCTCATCGGGGTCAGAAGCGGCAAAGAACCGTCTTCCAGTTGAACCGTCTCATAGGCGACACCTGTGGTTTTGGATTTCAACAGCGCATCGGTGAGGGGACGGTCCGCAGCCAAGTGCAGGTACGTGAACAAGAGCAAATCGGGACGCAGGTAACCGTACTCACTGGCCACAGGCTCTTTGACCTTGACGACCATCTCCTGAGCCCAAGCTTCTTGCGCACCAGACACAATTTGCGCACCTGCCGCCAAATAGGCATCATCGGAGATTCCAGAGCCCACACCTGCGCCCGTTTGGACAAACACCTGATGTCCACGCCGAACCAAACTCGCAACGCCACCGGCCGTCAATGCCACACGGTTTTCTTTGACTTTAATCTCTTTTGGTAAACCTATTTTCATACCGCACCTCATGAAACAGGCAAGACACCTGAATCCATTCCTTCTCGAATTATCTAATACCTAAATTGCCGTGCTTGTCAAGAAAATTCGTCCTCTCGCTTGGCCGCCCAACATGCCCCAAAAAGAAAATGGGGGTCGCAACGTGACCGAGCATACACATGCTTTTGTTCTGCATCTGATGCCAAAATAAAATGAAAGCTGGACATGCTTATTTTTATCCCTTGCAGCCCATTCTGAGGACGAGTCACCCCCTCAAAATCTTACATTGATCCATTTAATTTCGTATTACAGGCCACTGTGGTGGTAAAAATGCAGATACTTAGTGGTCTTTTTTTGAAGGCCATAGGTTTGCCAAAGTGTATCCGATGCACACCAAAAAGATGCCTACAGCAGGAAAAAGGCCAAGAGCCATTTCATAATTGGCCTTACCAAAAAATACGTTCAGGCCATACACAAAAGGAAGTCCACTTCCAAGCGCAAACTCAAAAGCGACAAACTTGTGTTTTTCTTTAATGGAAAACATCGCAAACGAAAAAGAAAGCCAGAAAGGAACAGATAGCCACAGAAAAAGATACAGGATGGTTTTAAGGTCACCTGCCATCGAAAATTCGACGGATGTCAAGGTCGCCGGGAGAATCCATGTGGCCATTAAAAAAATGACAGTCATTTGAGAGGGCGTTTTGACCATAACCGGATTATAAAGTCAATGCGCAGTTGCTTTGGATAGACTCTAGGCCAACGTATGCAATCCCACAAATGCCTTACATTATCGGCCCTTCTGCCTTGAATATGCACCCCCGCCGGTTGAGATGGGTGGCTTCTCGGAAGATACTGAACCTATGCATGAATTGTTTTGCGCAAAATGGCTATACCGCGGATTTGGTTTGCCTGAAGAAAACACAGGAATTGTCGTTTCAAATGGCATGATCGAAGCCATCGGTCCCATTGGAGGCCTGCAAGAACGGTATCCGACAGCCAAAGTCCACCCCATGTGCGACGCGATTTCACCGCAACCGGTCAATGCGCACACCCACTTGGATTTGAGCACCGTACCCTTCAAACAGGCACCCTACACGGAGTGGATTTCCCATGTGATCGCGCACAGGCAAGAGCGCAATCTGGCGGCAGCCCAAGTCGGCCTAAACCATCTTAAAAATCCAAGAATTCCCGTTCTGGGCGATATAGTCACCCAACCCGAAGTGATGGAATACCTGCTGACACAGGTCGAGACCCCAGGTGTGGCGTACTGGGAAGTGATTGGTCCGCGGGCCGAAGATGCAAACCTTTTGTTCGAGCAAACCCGAAGCCTCATTTTGCAATTCAGGCAGCTTGAGCGACCTGGAAAAATGCGTGTGGGTCTTTCTCCACATGCTGCACATACTGTCCATCACACCCTGCTGAAACGCCTGGCAGAATTTGCCCAAGAGGTGGGCCTGCCTCTGCAAATCCACATTGCGGAATCTCCGGAAGAACTGGAACTATTCCAACAGGGTCAGGGCCCACTCGCCGAGTCCATGGTTCGGTACACGGGTCAACCTGTTGCAGACATTTTGGGCAGAGCGCCTTCGGCAGATTTAACCCCCATTTCCCACCTGAAAGACCTCGGAATTTTGCAGGCCCAACCGACGCTGATCCACACAGTGCAGGTGACCGAAATGGATGTCCAGACCATTGCCCAAACGGGATGCACGGTGGTGACCTGCCCACGTTCCAATGAAGCGCTGATGTGCGGCACATTCGATTGGAATCTCTTTCTGCGCAACAACGTGGAAATTGCAATTGGAACGGATTCGGTGGCATCTGGAAAAACCCTACACATCGAGGACGAAATCCGACACATCCGCATCCAACATCCCCATCTCCCCTTGCGCCTTTTGATTCGGGCTGCCGTGAAAGGCGGTTACCGGGCGCTCAAATTGCAGACACCCCGGTTGCAAGTGGGACAGCCAAGTTCTATGCTCCACTTCTGGATGTTTTGACGTTCCAGATGAGACCATGGACAAACCCGAAAAGCCCACACAAAGGCGCCTACCCGTTTGGGCCGCCTGTGTGCTTCTTCTGTTGGGTTTCAGTCCGAGTGTGATCAATGTGTTTCGCCAATCCATCGATCGCTACCGTTTGAGCCAAACCCGATCCATTCCCCTTGAAACCGACATCGTGTTTTCCGATCCAAGCCCGCTGACGCCACTTCCCCGCAGTGAGTTGCGTTTCTACGCATCGGTGCAAACCCAATTCGCAAAACAGTTATCCGAGCAAAAAATAAATACCAAACGGGAAATACGATTACTGGAAAACCATTTTCGGGTGTACCAGCAGGCCTATACGCTGTGGGGTCCAGCCAAAACCCACGCCCTGTTTAAAATGATCGAGTCTGCATCGGGCAGCACAACAACAGATAGGCTTTTTCCCAGTCCAGAAGCTGTTTTGGCCAGCGCAGCACAGTGGATCGATTTCATTCGAACCATCGAGAGGCAAAAAACCTCCGACCCCGAACTGTGGCCCAACCTCATTTACGCCACACGGCCAGTTGAAATGTCTCCTGAGCGGGTTTTCTTGGAAGCCAAGTGGATTGTACGTGCGGGGTATGCCAGCCATCTGCCCGTGGGTATTTTGGCCGCCATCGTCGACAACGAACAGAGCGGATCCACTTTGCTGTATGGGATTTCAGGTTGGTTGCGCCACTGGACAGACACGCTGGCCTTGAGAAATGCCCAATACTACGGAAGCAGTGGCCTTTCCGGACAACTCTCCCAGACGGTGGGCATCACCCAAATGTCCTGGCAAGACGCCCTCCTGCAAGAACCCCGTTTGCAAGCCCTCGGTTTGCAGTTTGGATTGCCTTTCCCTCAAACAGAAGCAGACGCCCGGGATTTCTTGAGTCGCCCTTACGCCAATTTGCTCTTTGCTGCATCTCGGCTTCGCGGATACCTCAACAGCACGTACAAACGCAATTCCCTGGACACGCGTCCATTTGATGACGCTTGGGTTTACTATCTGGCGCCTGCTTGGCACAACAACCCCAGTTGGGCAAATCGAAACAAGGTTTGGGATTACGCTTGGAACGGCTTTTTCAAGGCCATTTTGTACGATCAACTCTTACCCGAATACCTCTCACTCCAAAAGCCCTCTTAATGGCCTCTGAGCGAGCAAAAAATAAAATAAAACACATGCCCTTCATGCGCCAAAAAAAGTTCGAGCCACTGTTTGAGCGGCATGGGACCCAATGTACCGTGAAAGCCCAGCCGTTCAAGGTCATCGTCTTGCAAACGGGCAAGGCGTTCCAACAGACGCTGACGCAGCGCCGAAAGCTCCTTTAGGATCCCACCTGTGGGCATGTGTGTCCAGGCCACGAAGCCTTCATCGGTTTCCATGTTCGGGGTTTCGAACTGTGGCGGTGTATCGTCAAAAACAATGCGATCCATGCGGTCCAACTCAATCTCATGACAGCGACCCAGATGGGCCAAGTGTTCATGCACAGACCAGGGCGAGTTGGGAAGAGGTTGGTGAAAACGCTCGTGAGCAATTCCCTCCAAAAGAACGTCCAAGCCGGACAATCCTTGCTCGATGCGGTGCATCAGGCTGAGCTTGTAGGCATGTTGCGATGATGGCGGTTGGAGTTGCAAAGACCTTGCGAACACATGTATCCTTTCTGCCGATCCAACCCCAGCGCTACCCGTATGGATCTGCTCTGAGGATCCATCATAGCCGCTCAACAGGGGCCTCAGGGCCATCCATAAATTTACCGTGCCATACAAAAAATAAAATCAATCTTCGAAAAGAAACATTCACAATTGCTTTAACATGAAAAAGAACGGATAATTTTAAGGTGTATACTGGTCCACAGGAAACAGGAAGTCGACAATATGAGCGATCGGCAGGGTTTTTCTGGATGTGAGTAACTTGCAAATCATCTCGGATGCATTCTCAAGCGACACCCTAGAATTGGGTCAGTATAGACTTGAGGTCTTTTACAGTGCAACACAGTCTCTTTTGGATCTGCGACACCCAAAAGCAATCACCGATTTGCTTGTGGATGTCAGCTTAAAACTGCTCGATGCCACAGATGCTCGGGTTTACCTGCTGGACGAGGGGCATCTGTACCTTTCCAGCAGTGCAAACGAGGGTGTCCCACCTGAACCCATGTGCTCGGAAGCAGAGTATACCCAAAATCCACCGGACCTCACCCTACCGATCCGCCACGAGGGACAGCGCCTGGGATTGCTTTGGGTCTCTCGTGCGGGTGCTTTTTTGGACCGCGAAATCACATTTTTGGAAGCCCTGGTCGAGGCAGCGGCTTTGGCATGGGTGAGGGCTTGGCAATCGCAAAAAGAATACCTTTTGACCGAGGCCGCCCGGCTTCTGGAAAGCCACGAACCCGAAGCACTGGTGCGCCGTTTCTCAGAACTGATGGGGTCAACTGCGGGCCCGTCTTGTGATATTGAAATTTGGGGCAGTCTGCTCGGGCAGCACGAACACCACTGTCTGTACGCAACCTCTCTCCATGGATCGATCGATGAAAGGCTTCACAAAGACATCTCGAGGGAAATGGCCCACCACGCGACCCCGATGACGGTTGCAGGATTCTTAACCGGCGCACAAATGCCCACCCAGAACTGGTTGGCCATTCCCATCATGGGTTTTGCGACCATTTATTTGGGCGCACCGTGGACACACCACTGGTGGAGCTGGTCCTCAGACCTCTACCAAACCCTGGCCAGTTTGCTGAAATCGGTCCTCGAACATCACCTGAGCAACATCTTGAGAAAACGCAGAGAAGAAGCCCTCAAACAGCTTCTCATGGTCGAAGGCGAAACCGAAACAACCCTTGAAGAGCTCCTGAGGTTGCTCGTTGAAACCCTCGACATCGATTGGGCTTATTTGGTGCGTCCGGTCGAACAGGTCGCAGAGGTCATGACCGGACATGGCCTATCGGCGGGACTGGTTTTTCCTATTCAGCACAGCCTTTTGGGAATGACGTTGGAACTTGGGTTTTTGAGCCTCAATCTTCCAGACGCCTCGGTCGCTGAATGTCAGTTTTGCCACAACCTCCAAAGTTACATGGGTATTTTGCTCCCCATGGGAGAAGGCCAGAGCAAAACCGTCGCACTCGTTTTGGCCAGCAAAAGGCCTTTTTCTCTTCTGGAAACAGATTTTTTCAGACTCCTTGGAGAAACCTTTGCCGTGCGTTTTTCTGCAGAACTCAAAGACCTCGACCACCGCACACAAATGAAAGCTGCCGCACAGGCGCACCAGATTTTGCAAATGGAATCCTCGATCGGCGAAATCTACAAAAAAACCGTTCAAGCCGTTGTTGAACACACGCCCTCGATCAATTCCATGATGCTGCTTTACCGACCCGAAACCGATGAGATTGAGGTGGTTGCAGCCGCGGGAAGCCGTGCGAAAGACTATGTGGGACACCGGGTAAAGCGCGGACAAGGTCTGGCATGGCGTGTTTTTGAAACCCATCAAACCCTGTACCTGGCCGACGTCTCGACGTGCCCAGATGCGGTATACCTCTCTGGAAAACCTCAACCGGCTGCGTACTTGGGCGTTCCACTGGTCACAAACAACGGTTCAGTGTTTGGGTTGCTCTCCATGGACACCGACGGCAATCCAGGTTTGGCCATCAGTTTGTGGCAACGCCACTATCTGGAAGCGCTCGCACAAGCTGCAGGATCCTCCATCGCCCGCCTCAAGGCCCTTGAAAGTGCAGAACAAGAAGCCAAGCGATTCCAACGCTTGGCCGAACTCTCTTTGCGTCTGGAACTGCTCGAGGAACCCAAAGCCATTGTCGCGGAAGCCATCGATACCTTGATGACCATCACGCCCTTTGAAGCTGGGGCCATGCTGATTCGAGAAGGCGATGGACTCAAACACCAGTTTTTGAGGGGCAATCACCCCGACGACTACCTGGACGCCTATGCAAACTTTATGTTCACAATCGACCAAGGCACCATCGGCATGATGCTGCGTTCCCGACAGCCCCAATTTCACAGCGATTACATGCACGCACCCTATGCCATCACTGGCACGGGCCTAAAAAGCACGACTGTGATGCCCCTTTACCGAGAAGGTTTGCTGTATGGGGCCATGACGCTCAGAAGCTTCAAACACCAAGTGCCAGACACGCCTGAAATACGAACCCTACTCGAAGCGATCACGTACCGTGTGGAACGCGCGATCGAGCGCTCGGAAAACCTCTACGAACTCAAGAGGACCCGTGAAGAGACGCTGCTCGCGATGGGTTTGATGCTCGAACACCGCGACCTGGAAACCAAAGGACACACAGAGCGGGTCACTTCCCTCTCTCTTTTTTTGGGAGAACAGCTCAATCTGGACGCACAATCCATGGAGCACCTCCGTTGGGGTGCATATCTACACGACGTCGGCAAGGTCGCCATTCCAGACAAGGTGCTTCTGAAGCCGGGACGTCTGGATCCCACAGAGTGGCAGATTATGCAACGGCACGGCGCCCTCGGCGAAGCGATGCTGATGGGACTCGGATTTATTCCCCAAGAGGTGTTGGGCATCGTGCGGTATCACCATGAGCGATGGGACGGTAGTGGTTACCCAGACGGTCTCCAAGGTGACAGCATTCCGCTTTTGGCCCGGATCTTCAGCATCGCCGACGTCTTTGATGCACTCACCTCGGAGCGTCCCTACAAACACGCGTGGTCCAAAGCGGAAGCCATGGCCGAAATCGAGCGCCAAGCAGGGTTTCAGTTCGACCCAGACCTGGTAACCCACTTCGCAACGGCCATGCCAAACTACCCGCCCTACCTGAGCATCTATTAGAGAAAACAAAAGCCGGTGGATATCCACCGGCTTTATTCATCTTTCAGGTTAGACAGGCCAACCAATGCAGTTGCCCTCTATATTGAGTTTGCATGGAATTTTCGGCTTTGCTTGACTGCTTTGTGACGTTGCTTGAGCGACAAAAGAGAGACCCAGAAGACCTAAAAAAACAGTTTTTAAAATACTCTTTTTCACAATGACCTCCAACAAGCTAGATTATTTATACAACGCAATTGCCTAAAAATCAAGAAATGGATGGTATTTCATGCACCTCACTGTGGCATCGTCTATTGCCTATACTGGAGTGATGCTGAAGCGGCTCGAAATAGAATCGCTGGCCATCATCGACCGCGCCACAGTGGAGTTCGGTCCAGGCTTAAATGTGTTGAGTGGGGAAACGGGAGCAGGCAAAAGCATTCTGCTGGACGCTCTCTTTCTTTTGCTGGGAGGCCGTGGATCGAGCGAATGGATCCGGCAGGGTTCTGTGCACCTTTTGGTTTCTGCAGAGTGGGAAGAGGTTGTCTGCAGTCGAAAAATTACAACCTACGGAAAGTCAACCGCCCGTGTGGACGGCGAAGTCGTGACCCTCAAAGAATTGGCCGCACACACCGGAACGCACCTGAGCCTCTACGGACAACACGCAGCGGTCGGCCTTCTGGAAGCCGAGACACACCGTGGGCTTTTGGACCAATGCCTCGAAGACAAATGCCTGCTCGAACGCTATCAACACGCATTTGAACAATACCAAGAGCGCTTTCAACGCCTGAAAGCGCTTAGAGAGCGGTCCTCACAACGTGAACGTCAACTCGACCTTCTGAGGTACCAGTGGGAGGACATCGAACAGGTGCGACCCCAAATGGGGGAACAAGAACACCTCGAACAGGAGTTGGCCCGACTCAGCCATTTGGAAACCGTGCTCGGTGCAGCACGGCAAGCACTCGACACCCTACAGGAAGGCGAAATCAATGTCGTCTCATTGCTGCAAACCAGCCTGAAAACGCTCTCCCCAGCCCTACGCCTCGATCCCCGTATCGAGCACATTCGGGAACCTCTGCAGGTGCTGACCCAACAGACCAAGGCCATTGCGGCCACACTTTACAGCATTGCTGAGGAGTGGATCGAGCCGGGCCTTCTGGAAAAATTGGAAAAGCGACTCACACACATTCAGCGGTTGCAAGCGAAATACGGCCCCACGATCGGGGATGTTCTCGACTACCAAAACCACATTCACCACGAGTGGAAACAGTTGGAAACAGAGACGGAAGATCTCGAAACACAAACCACTGAGCTCGAGGCGGCGTACCAAAAGGTCATCGCTCTGGGACAAGCGCTCTCAGAAGGGCGCAGCAAAGCGGCCCAAACACTCTCAGCGCAATTGGAAGACGCCCTCAAAAAGCTTGGAATGGCACAGGCCAGCCTGCATTTCTGCGAAAGCCCACTGCCCAAACCGGGTCCAAACGGCCTGGAAGACATCCAGCTGCTGTTTTCAGCCAACGCTGGAGAGGCACGTCGGCCCCTGACCGCTGTCGCATCCGGCGGAGAACTCTCGCGATTGCTCTTGGCCCTTTCAACCGTGCTTGGTCACACCATGCCAACCCTCGTCTTTGACGAAATAGACGCAGGCATTGGTGGACAGATTGCCCTCAATGTGGCGCAAGCTTTGGCACAATTGGCCAAAACCCATCAGGTGATTGTGGTCACGCACCTGGCCCAGATTGCCGCGCAGGCAGACCATCACTTTCTGGTCGAAAAGCACACCACAGACGACGGACGCACAGAAAGCAGCATCAAAAAACTCGATACCAAAGAGCGGGTTCAAGAGCTGGCACGCATGCTTTCCGGACTCCCTTCAGAGGTGGCACTCGAACATGCCCAAGAACTCGTGGATCTGCGCCCTTAATCCAAAGAAAAACACGTCCTAGATTGAAGCCAAGTCAATTAAAACAAGCTGACCAAAGCTTGCGGCAAGGTCTCTCGCACTTGGGTGACGGTATAATTGTGGCATGGCAGTTGTGTCACCGGGACAGTACCTGCTGCGTCGGATCTCGATTTTGCCACAGTTGTAAGGGCAAGGCTTGGTACGCCTAACCCCGGTCGAGCAAAGGAGGATACAAAAAAGATGGCAATCCAGAACGGTCGGGTACATGCGGGTGCAGCTGGGCTGAAACGTCTGCGAACGAAATTTCAGGAACTTCTGGGAATGGACGTCAATATTGCAGTGATTCGCAGAGGCCGTCCGTTCAACCAAGGTCCACACATTCCGGTTCCAAGCGGAAACTAACCCATGCGAGACGATTTCTGTAAACTGTATGTTGATAGCGACCTGCCGAAGACTGAACTCATCGAGGCTGTACGGGTGGATGCGGTCGGTGTACGTGAAGGTCGAGCAACTGTATCGACCAGCACTTGCGTATTGGACATTGAAGAGAATGAGGATTTTGACGGCGAAAGAAAAGCCAAGTCGGCCGATGGTTTCTTGTACTTTCGCTACTATTTTGACGTGGAGCCAGGGTCGGGCGTTTCCAAGGAGAGGTACATTCAGTCGTTGTCGTCGCTTCTCGTTTCTATGCGACACCGAGGGATTCGCGTTGTTCCTGCCTGCGATTTTGAAGATTTGCTACCCAAGCCATAACGAATACAACGGCTGCATGATTGCATTTAAAGTTGATCCATCAACAGAGATATTCAAGATGACGCACCGCTTTTCATTACAGTAGATTTCATCATTTTTGAAATACTGAAACAGGGATAAAGTGTCACCTGGATGTGTTTTAGCTTCTCAAAAAATTCCCAATATTAAAGAAACTTGCCGTAGACGCGATGGGCAGGTTTGGTGGGGTCTTCGCGATCAAGCGTATTCCTACTGAATTGCATATCACGCAGCTGCCCGAACGCACGTGCAGCCATTTTCAACAGTGATTAGCCTCAAATCCGACACGGAGGGTGGCACCATCCAAGGCACACCGAAAGCGTGAACCCGATTCATAGAGACATCATAAGGGGTGTTTTTGATTCTGACCGCCAAGAATGCTCAGCAATGCACCCAGAACCTGTCTCAAACGCAATAAAAGCAACCCAAGTAGGACACTCAACGGCCAAAACAGTCCAAGTCTAGTGTGGAGTTCAAAAATATTTTTATTGTCCTGCACAATATATTTTTACCTGACATTTCCATGTCACACTTAAAATCTTAAACTGTGATATCGTTTCTTCACATAGAAATCAGAGGTGCTTCTAGGGAATCACGGTCTATGGTTCCAGCTCAAGTGGCGAAGCATTCTCGAATGGATGAGGGGAAGGGAATCCGTGGAAAGACTTACATTTAATCACAGCGTCAGTATGCGCAAGACTGCCAGGGGCTCAAACACGTTGATCAAGCCCGGTAAGGCATCTTCTTCCGAAATTTCTTGTTTTGTATGCGATTATTGTCAAACAGAGTACACATGTTGGGAAGCCACTGAACACGGTCTGGAATGCGTTCAGTGCGATTGGGGAAGGCTTGAAAAAATCCCTAATGACGCTCGAGGGGAATCGTCAGACTGAATTCTGCGCCCCCTTCTGGATGGTTGACCACGCCCACCTGGCCGTCGTGAAGTTCAATAATCGTTTTCACGATCGCCAAACCGAGACCAGAACCGCCCGAAACCCGCGATCTGGCCTTGTCCGTCCTAAAAAATCGATTAAAAATATTGTTCATTGATTCCTCGGGAATACCATCTCCCGAGTCTTTTATTTTGACCGATGCGCAGTCCGACCGATGCTCCAATGAAATGACAATATGGCCACCGGGATGCGAATAGCGAATGGCATTTTCCAAGATGTTGCCCAGAACCTGCCTCAATCTGCCGTCATCGGCCCGAATCCAAGAAATCGGAAGCGGATGACACACCAGGGCAATGTTTTTGGCGTCCATTTGGGGTTGGAAGCTAGAAACAGTGTCGGCGACAAGTTGGGCAAACTCAAGGTTCGTTCTGTGCAATTCCAATCTTCCGGCATCGGCAAGAGACAAGGTTTGCAAATCTGTGATAAGGCGCGAGAGCATTTCGGTCTGGTGGACAAGCCGGTTCATCTCTTCTGAACCCAGAGACAGCACACCATCCCGAATCGCTTCCAATCGGCCTCTGAGGATGGTGATCGGTGTGCGCAATTCGTGGGCGATGGCCGCCATGGTCACCTTGCGCTCCGTTTCAAGGCGTTCAAGTGCCAGGGCCATGTCGTTGAAATCCCGCATGAGCTGAGCGGTTTCCGTTTCGCTTTTGTCGTGACGCTTCGAGATAAATGCGCGAGCCGAAAAATCACCATCCGATACACGCTTAACCGCTTTGGAAATCGAACGCAACGGACGCGTAACCCTCCGGGAAAGCCAAACCGCCAATAGGACACACAGAAACAGAGGCAACAGTGTCAAAAAAATCAAAAGGCTGCGGGAAACCACACTCAGGTTTCCCAACACATGCAGGGGACTGATATCGAGTCTGTAATCCGTGTTTCCCAAATAGGTCAAACCGTGTTCCAACGCTCGGAGAAGCGGGCTTCGCAATTCCACAGGCAATTGCATGTAGATGTTTTGAAGGAGAAAAGCCAAGATGTAACCGAACACAACCACAGATGCACTGCTACTCAACACCATCACAATAAGCATGGCCACAGTCATTCGGATGCCCTGAGAACTGAGGATCCGTCGAAACTTCCGAATTATCCGAGCCATAGACGGTAACCCAAGCCTCGAACCGTTTCCAAAAGACCCTTTCCACCTGCAGCTTCGATCTTTTTGCGAAGGTTGCCGATGTGCGCGTCCACGACACGCTCCAATGCATCGGACTCTGGAAGACAGGCGTCAATCAACTCATTTCTGGAAAACGTACGGTTCGGGTACTTCGCCAAATGCTCAATCAGACGGTATTCCGTCAATGTCAGATCCAGACGGTGGTCTCCGATACGAACGAAAAATCCAACGGTGTCGATTTCCAGATTGCCCATACGCAAAACCGAAGCCGAGGTTTGGGAAATTTGTGCGACACGCCTCAACACCGCAGTCACCCGGGCGACCACCTCGAGCGGTGAAAACGGTTTGACGACATAATCGTCGGCACCCAAACGCAATCCCAGCAATTTATCGAGATCCTCAGAAAGTGCCGTTACAAAGATAATGGGTGTCTGAGACGTTTCCCGTATTTTTCTGAGCACTTCAAAGCCATCCAAGCCAGGAATTTGAATGTCCAACAGAATCAAATCCGGACGGTTGTTGCGGTGCAAAGCCAAAGCCTGATGGCCATTGGCAGCCCAATCGGTGCGAAAACCCTCACGTTTCAGGTATCCCTCTAAAACCTCTGCAATCTGGGGCTCATCTTCTACGACCAAAACCAAGGGCTGACGGCGTTCGCTCATGGTTTCAGTTTAAGGGGATCAATCCGATTCTATGAAAAGGCTTGGTGAAGAAACGGCGAAGTTGAGTCATGTTCCGAACGAGGTTGGGATCTGGATGGCATCTTTCCAAGTTGCCTCCATTTCGTTCAAAGCACAGTATTCTAACGTTTCCTCATCCCAAATTAGACCCAAAGTTCCCCATTGACCTGACCTTTTGGAAAACCAACCACGCCCAATCCAGCTTCATTCATCCAGATTGTTCAGGGTTTTTCTTGTATGAAACCAACGCACTTTGACCGCCTGAGAACCCAAGGGTGTCGGCATGCAATGTTCCACCCAAACCCCTCCTCTATAATGCACCTATGTTTGAGACTCAGTGTACGTTAAGGGGCAGCGTTTCGCGTGATTGGTAATTCTGAACATCTGGAGAGGCGTTTCCCCAGGCTGCTCAAACACCTGTCACCCGGAATGTCTGTTCTGGACGTCGGGTGTGGCGATGGAAAACTGACCTGCGCCATCGCAGAGCATGTCGGCCCCAGCGGTTCTGTCGTAGGCCTAGACATAGAAGAAACCGCAATCCACCGCGTCAGCACACAAAAAGTGCCTGAAAATGTGAAATTTGTCATTGGAGACGCGCACCATCTCCCCTATAAGGAACAGTTCGACTTGGTGGTAGCCCGCAACCTTCTGCTTCTGCTCAGAGATCCTGAGGTTGCCCTGAAATCCATGTTGCAAGCAGTGGTATCGGGTGGAAAAGTGATTGTGATTGATATAGCGCAACAAAAAACACGCTGGACACCGGCACTTCCAAGTCCCATAGAAGGCTTCCGACAGCTGTTTTTCAAGTGGAGAAACACACACCGATCCGCACACCCCGTGGAATCTTTCCTCGATGTCTTTCACAAGGTCGGATTGATGGAGGTAATGGCCATTCCACACACTGAAAACATCACACACCTCAGCGCTTCTATGCTGCAAAAACTCCAGGATGAAGCCCTTCCATTGGTTGAAGAAGGGTGGATTTCTCTCGAAGACTACAAGGCCATCGAACGAGATTTTAATGCATGGATCACGGCAACACCTTGGACAATGACGATTCACTTTTTAACCGTTGAGGGAACAAAGAGTTTTTAAACACGAACATTGAGGAGGACATCATGAAAATTGGAATTGTTGGCGCTGGTATTATCGGTTCGACAACAGCATTTGCCCTGTTGCTCAAAGGCCTTTGCCGTGAAATTGTACTGATCGATCAGGACATACAAAAGGCCCAAGCCCACATGGTGGATTTGCAGGCCACGAGCCCCCTGAGCCACAATGCATCGGTTGAGGTTGGAAATTACGCAGATCTGAAAGATGCAGACCTGGTGGTTGTGACCGCGGGAATCGACCAAGGGCAACACTCCAGATCGGAACTGCTGTCGCAAAACAGCTTTATCTTGGAAGATATCCTTCCCAAATTGTCGGGCAATGCGTCTTCACCCATTGTGCTTGCCACCCAACCCACAGAGGTGATGACCGGGTGGGCCGCTCAACTGCTGCCTTCGCGACAGATCATCGGCCTTGGAACCCTTTTGGAGACAGCGCGCTTGAAATCGTCCCTTTCGTCGAGAACCGGCATCAGTCCAAACCACATCGAAGCCTATGTCATTGGAGAGAGCGGACCTTCGGCTGTTGTGGCCTGGTCACAGGTTCGGGTGGGTGGATTTGCCGTGGCCGATTACTTCCAAAGCCAAGGTTGGGAATGGTCGGCGGCGGTCCGTCAAGACATCGAAAACGAGGTCAGCCGGAGTTACAACCAAGTGGTTGAACACAAAGGGGCCATCAGTTTCGCTGTGGGAGCCGGTCTTGCCCAAATCATCGCCTCTCTGTTTTCAGACCAAGGGCACATCCTCACCGTTTGCACAGCGGTAGACGGCGCAGCGATCTCGCGGCCGACCGTTCTGTCCAATGGCAAAGCCCAGCAAACACTGAACATTGCGCTGAACGAACAAGAATCCCACAAAATGAACCTCAACCTTCAATCCATCCAAAGCCTGTCCGCGCTCAGACAGCAGGTAACCCGAAACTGAATCGAAAAGCAGACAAGGACCGAAAATCCTTGTCTGCACGGGTTATACCCAAAAATCAGGGGTAAAGACCCCGAAGTGCATGCGCTTCGAGAACACGCGTACACGCAACAATGTAGGCAGCGGTGCGCAAACTCACATTGTGACGCTCGGAAACATCCCATATGCCAGCGAGGGCTTCGATCATGATACGGTCCAAGCGGGAGTTGATTTCGTCTTCGGTCCAAAAGAAGCTCGAGAAGTCCTGAACCCACTCAAAATATGACACCGTGACGCCACCCGCATTCGCAAGTACGTCTGGAACGATAACGGTTCCTTTTTCTCTGAGGATGTCATCTGCAGCCGGAAGGGTTGGACCGTTTGCCCCTTCGACGATCACTTTGGCTTGAACGCTGTGGGCATTGTTTTCTGTGATCTGCCCTTCGAGTGCGGCAGGAATCATGACGTCACAGGCCACGGACCAAAAATCGCCTGTGGCCATTTCTGCAGTGTCGGGTGTTCCGACAATGGAGCCCGTTTGCTTGAGATGATCGAGTGCGACGTAAGGATCGATTCCACTTTCGCAACAAATCGTTCCAGAAACGTCTTGAATGGCCACAATCTTGGCACCATGGTCGAAGAAAATCCGTGCGGCAGAACCGCCCACATTGCCAAATCCCTGAATCGCCACACGAACGCCTTCGAGTGCAATCCCCAAACGCTTCATGGTCTCAACAGCCGTGACGAAAACCCCACGCCCGGTGGCATCTGAACGTCCCAGAGAGCCCCCAAGGTTCACAGGTTTGCCGGTCACGACCCCCGTCGAGGTTCGACCTGCACCCATCGAATAGGTGTCCATCATCCAGGCCATAATTTGGGGATTGGTGTTGACATCGGGCGCTGGAATGTCTTTGTCTGGACCGATGATCAAGCTAATTTCGCTGGTGTAACGCCTTGTCAAACGCTCAAGTTCACTCAGGGAAAGGGTTCTGGGATCGACACGGATCCCGCCTTTTGCACCGCCGTAAGGCAAGTTGACAGCGGCGTTCTTGATGGTCATCCAGGCCGAGAGTGCCATCACTTCCGAAAGATTGACATCCTGGTGGAAACGAACCCCACCCTTTCCAGGACCACGGGATACATTGTGTTGAACACGGTAGCCCTCGAAGTGGGCAATCGATCCATCGTCGAGACGGATAGGGCAATCCACAATCAAAATCCGTTGGGGTCGCTTGAGGTGCTCGACCCAGTAAGACAGGTTGCCCAAGTACGGGGTCACCCGTTCGACCTGTTCAAGGTAAATGTCCCAGGGTCCAATGTTTTTAGGATCAATGTAACTGGGTAAGTTGCGCGTGGTGGTCCGGTCCAGCATTTGGGTACTCATTTGAAAACTCCTTATGCAATATTCTGAAGCCGAAGACCCGACATGCACATGAAATCGAGGGCCACAGAGATACAAACAGATCATCTGTCACTACGGATTATATTTCTCAGTGGCGGAAGGTGTGAAGCCCTCCTCAAAATCCAACTAAGACATTCGGCTTGTCTCATACCGTGCGAGCTGCTCGAGGGTGTTTCTCTCCGGCGTTTCGGGAAGTGCGTCGAGGGCAAGGACAGCCAAAGTGACCTCTTTGTGAATTTCCGAACGAATATGCTCAACACCGCCTGTCTCAATCAGCCACGTCCGAATGCTGTCGACATCGCCGGGTTCGCTGGCCCGTCTTTTCAAAATCTCAAGGGTTGCTTTTTCAAAGGGTCCCTGCAGAAGGTAGAGCACAGGCAATGTAACTTTTCCCTCTTTGAGGTCGCTTCCAATGGGCTTGCCCCAATCCTCACATGTTGCCATTAAATCCAGAAAATCGTCTCGCATTTGGAATGCGCGGCCATAAGACAGACCATACTGCGTGAGCGCGTCCAGCACATGTATGGGTTGGGACGTCAAGAGCGCTGGTGCGCGGAGTGCTGTTGCGACCAAAACCGCGGTCTTGGCCGTAATCACCTCGAGGTAATCGGAGATTTGATACGTCCCATACGCAGCCATCTGGAACTGCAGAACCTCTCCTTCACAGATGCGCATGGAGGTTTGCGCAAATTCTTCTGTCAGGGACGAAGGCAATTGAGACAGAAGCTTGAGCACACGCGACAGCAAAAAATCCCCAGACAGAACGGACACGGCATTTCCGTAACGGCGAAAGGCCGCTTCTTTTCCCCGACGCAGCTGTGCATTGTCAACCAGATCGTCGTGCAACAAGGTCGCTGAGTGCAGAAGCTCGACCGCCATCGCAACATTCACAAGGTGCGAATCGGCGTCCAACCCAAGGGCTCTGGCCCCTAAAAAAACGAGCGCAGGGCGGAATCGCTTTCCACCGGCAGAGATAAGATCATCGGCAATGAGTTGAATAAACTCGACATTTGAATACAACAATTCTCGCAACCCTATTTCCAACACGGAAAGGTCATTGGAAATCTGCGAGGGCAGTACAAAGGACATGCGTCACAGTATACCTGCGTTGCACTCAGTGGCGTCGCACAAGTGCAGGTCTGGGACCCGGAACGCCCATACAAAAGGACAACAGATCCCCGACAATGGCGCTGGCTGTCGCCTCTCCACCTGCGCCATTTCCCATGAGCAGAACGGGACCGGACCCCTGTCCAACAAACATCAAGGCATTGAAACTGGAGTCGGCTTTGCTGATCGGATGATGCCTATCCAAGCGTGTGGGACGCACCTGAGCTTTCCAAACAGAACCCTCCAACGCCAATGTACACAACAACCTCGTTTTCTGTCCGGAGGCCAGTGCCTGAGCAACGTCATCTCTGGACAGTCGATCGATGCCTTGAACCTCGATGGCATCCAGCGGGAAATGGGGATCCACGCAAAGCCGGGCCAAAACAGCAAGTTTATGGGCACTGTCTGATCCACCCACATCCAAAGAAGGATCGGCCTCCGCGTACCCAAGGCGTTGCGCAGCCTTCAAAGCCTGGTCGTAGGCAACCCCTGCCTCCATTTCCGACAAGATGTAATTGCACGTGCCATTGAGGGTCGCCTCTAGGCGAACGGGCGTGGTCCCACGCAAAACAGTCGATAACGCTGCGATGACCGGTGTCCCCGCCATCACACTGGCCTCAAAATAGATTTGCCCTTCCAAAAGGTACGGCCAAACCTCCTCCCAATGCAAAGCCAGCACCGCTTTGTTGGCCGTAATGACCGGTTTACCCAAACGGAGATGGGGCAACCACAGGCGCAGGGGTTCGTCTGTTCCACCCATCGCTTCAATGAGAATATCGGCCTCTTCTAGAAAACGCGGATCTTCAAACAAGGGAATAGCACCCGGAAGGTGTCTCGGCTTGTCTGTGTTCTTGACCCAAATGCCAATCCACTCAAGTTCAATATCCAGAGCTTCAAAGAGCGCGCGCTGGGCACACAATTGCCAAACAACTGCAGAACCCACCGTTCCACAGCCCGCCAAACCTATTTTGAGCGTTTTCATACCGACCGAACCTGGGACTGCTCCATGACCCAACGGCGAATCCGACGGGATATTAACTGTGGGTCTCCCATACGCCGCTTGAGTTCCCGCTCCAATGCGCCTGTGGGTATGAGGTTTTGAGGTGCACGGGGGTCTTTGTACAGAGAACTGGCCAATCGGCCCAACAGCAGGGGACTGAAATCGGCAATTTGCTTTACCACATCCGGCAAGGTGTCGAAACCATCTGGGGCAAGCATTTCCAAACGGACCAAACCCGAACCTTGCGTAAACAAAACACTCTCTGGAAGCAAACGCACATACCAAGAAAAGCGTCCCTTTGTGTCTCCGCCATACTGAAAATAAAAAATGGGTGTTCGCTCACCGACCTGCAACCGCCCCAACACGGCGCGTTCAGACAAACCGAGGTAATCGGTTTCAAGTGCCTTGATGTAGCCAAGGACGAGCGAACCCGAACTTCCCATTTCCACGCGACCGTCTTGGAGCACCAACGTGTCAAACTCAAAGAAACCCCGAGCAACATCGTCCAAGCGCAAAGCCAACCGGTCGACCGACTGCTGCTCCTGACGCAACATCAAACTTTGAAGCAACACAATAGGCGTTTCCCGTTCGTTGCGAGATTTCGGATCGGCATAAAAGGTGTAAACCAATTCGCCCGTCCCACCCCGCGGTGGATCAATGGCCACAGACGTTCCAGAAACCGCGCCACCGACCACCAAATACCTGTGGTTGACGACCTGGGCAATGTGCGCCGAACGGCTGCAAAGGTCCATGGAAACGTGCCCAACACTGCACGTGCCCAATCCCCCGTAATAAGGTTTTTCATCGCTCCACACAATAACCCTCGCATCCAGTCGCCTGGAGCCATCGATCAAATGAAGGGTTTTGAGACACCCCGGAAGGGAAGTACTGGGGCAAGGCACCCACTCCGCCATCTCCAAATCGGTGATGACATCTCCGGCAAACGGACGCAAACCCACGCCGGGAGAGCGCGTTGATTCTGACCATGGATCCAATTGCATGTACACGCCATCAGTTTGCAGAAAAACGACCGCGTTTACAAGCCGATTGAAACGAAGTCGGTGTTTGTTTGTGCGTCCCTATGACCACCTGCCTTCTCGGTTTTTCAATTCACATCACTCGGTATCGTCTTCGGCGGACGGAAGGCTGCGCCACTGGGTCATGTGGGTATCGATGCGAACCTGAAGGGTATGAATGTTCTGCTCGAGTTTGAGTCGGGCGTCCTCCAACTTGACGCGCAAACGCATGATTTCTTCGACGCCCGCCAAATTGACGCCCTGTTCTTGCGTCAAGCGCCGGATTTCCCGGAGATGGTCGATATCGCGCTCGCTGTACAGTCGGGTTTTTCCACTCGAACGCCCAGGTTGAACCAAGCCATTTCGTTCATAGAGGCGCAGGGTCTGTGGGTGCATGTCGACCAACTCCGCAGCAATGGAAATGACATAAACGGGCTTGTCTTTGGGATCGACGTATCCAGCCTTTGCAGGCAGGACTTTGGGTGTGGCCACCTCTCGGAGCTCAATTTCGATCCGTTCGAGTTCGGTCTCGAATTGGTCTTGCAGATCGTCCAGCTGATGCTGAAGGTTCATGATTTCTTCGACGCCCGCCAGGTTGATGCCCAGTTCCTGAGTCAGGCGCCGGATTTCCCGAAGATGATCGATATCGCGCTCACTGTACAGTCGGGTTTTGCCACTTGATCGTCCAGGACGGATTAATCCCTTACGCTCGTAGAGGCGCAACGTCTGCGGATGCATGTCAACCAACTCTGCGGCCACAGAGATCACGTACACAGGGCGGTTTCGGGTATCCTTCATATTTCCTGATTATAACCCAGTCAGGTTATCTTTATTTGGTCCGTACTGCTAGTCTGGTACCGTGTATGCAGATGTTCAATTGGCCAAACGGCCACTGTTTCTCTCGGATATTCCCCTCTTAACCAAATCTGGAATTCGCGGATTTCCCGGCATTGACCCGGCCCAAGAGCTGTTGATCAAGGTTTTGAAGGGTGGGTTTGACGTGACCGGCCCCCTGATAGATCTGACCGCGATGGGTGGCATCGTTGGACACGTTTTTTCCGAGCTGAAGCCCACGTTGATTGAGCGATCCAAAGCCGCTTTGAACGTTCTCGGGGACCAGTTTTCCGATGTCAGGTGTCGCCTCGCAAGCGAACTGACCGGATCGTACGCGACCGTCTTGGCCGTTCTTCCCGCAGACCGGGGAAACGAGGCTGTCGAACAGACCTTGGATGCCGCCCACCGACTCACACAACCGGGCGGACTGTGTTACTTGGCGGGAGACAAAGACAAGGGATTTGACCGATATTTCAAGTGGGCACAAGCGCGTTTTGGCACTGGCGATATCCTGGAGAGAAAAAAAGGCTTGCGTGTCGCGGGATTTCGTCAAGAACGGGCATTGCATGCCACTGCCCCGGAGATCACCTACCGGATTTTTGAGGAGATGGGGCTCAAGGTCGCCAGTTTGCCCGGGACCTTCAGCGCACAACGCATCGATTCGGCCAGCAGACGCCTTTTGGAAAATTTGAGTGCTTTGAACCTCTCTTTTTCGGGAAAACGGGTTTTGGATATCGGCTCAGGATGCGGTGTTTTGGGTGCCTATGCCGCACAGCGAGGTGCCGAAGTGTACTGTTTGGAAGATGACTACGGCGGTGTGCTCAGCACCCGAAAAACATTCGAAATCAACGGACTTCACGGGCACGTTTTACACAGTGATGTCGGCTCAGAATTGGGACATATCGCGTTTGACCTCGTGCTGACCAATCCTCCTTTTCACGTGGGACACCGATTGATCTTAGATGTTGCTGAGGCATTTATCGAATTGGCCGGAACTGCCCTGAAGCCCAATGGCGAACTCTTTTTGGTGGCGAATGCATTTCTTGCCTACGAAGACCTCCTCAAACGTTGGGGAACGACAACCGAAATCGACCGAGATCAGAGCTTCAAGGTCTTGCGTGGACAAAAAAGAGGACACTCCTTATAATTGGAAGATCTGTGGTTTTTCCTGTGAAAAAGATCCCACATGTGCATCCTAAGGCCGCTCGCAGGATGGACTGGTCTTATCTTGACCTCCCTACACACTTTTGGAGCTTATTATGACAGAAACCAAACCTGTTCGCGATTTGGCGGACACCGAATCGCAAGCAACCAAGGAAACGTCAACGTCCGCTACCCCCACCAAAACGCGCAGTCGCAAGCGGGTCGCGAAGAGTGTGACAGAGGCCGCTTCCAGTTCGGAATCGAAAACAGAAGAAGCCCAAACACCCACTTCAACAGCCACAAAAAGCCGCAAAACGACGAAGGCCAGCAAAGAGGATACCAAAGTCGCCAAAGTGGTCGTTCCTGTCAAAGCGCCAGACAAAGCCTATATGGTTCATCCAGCCATTGTGGAATTGATCCGTGCCGCCAAACTCTCAGGCAGCATGAGCAGTGAAGAGATCAGCATCGCACTTGGAACTGCTCTGGATGGAACCGAGGTCGAGAGCTCAGACGAATTTGAGGAATTTCAGTTGTACCTGCAAGGCCAAGGAATTGAAATCCAAGACCTGGGCGATGACGAGGACGAACTTCTCGAAGAAGAGTTGGAGCCCGAGGCAGCAGAAGAAGAAGATGAGGACCGTTACAGCGATGACGTGCCTCGGTCCGTTTCGAACGATCCTGTCCGGCAGTACCTCCACGAGATCGGTCGGGTTCCCCTGCTGACCCTCGAGGAAGAAATTTCACTGGCCCGGCGTATCGAAGAAGGTGAAGCGGCTCAAAAAGAGTTGGATGAGGCCGATGAATCTGTTGAAGAGCGCAGAAAACGCCTTCTGAAGAGAAGAATGGAAGATGGCGAAGCCGCCCGCCAAGCCCTGATCGAAGCCAATTTGCGCCTTGTGGTCTCGATTGCGAAAAAATACACCGGACGGGGCTTGGGTTTTCTCGATCTCATCCAAGAAGGCAACCAAGGGCTCATCCGGGCTGTCGAGAAGTTCGAATACCGACGCCGCTACAAATTTTCCACGTATGCGACCTGGTGGATTCGTCAAGCCATCAACCGCGCCATTGCCGATCAGGCACGAACGATTCGAATCCCCGTGCACATGGTCGAAACCATCAACAAGCTGACCCGTACAGCACGGCAATTACAGCAGGAACTCAGCCGCGAACCCACCTACGAAGAGATCGCAGAAGCCATGGGACCTGGTTGGGACGCAGCCAAAGTCGAAGAGGTTCAAAAGGTCTCCCAAGAGCCTGTTTCGTTGGAAACACCCATCGGCGACGAGAAAGACAGTTTTTACGGCGATTTTATTCCGGATGAGAACTTGGATTCGCCCGTCGACAACGCGGCCAAAACCCTGCTCAGCGAAGAGCTCGAAAAGGCATTGGGTAAACTGACCGAACGCGAAGCCATGGTTTTGAAATTGCGAAAAGGCCTGGTGGACGGACGAGAGCACACCCTCGAAGAGGTCGGTCAGTACTTCAATGTCACCCGGGAACGCATCCGACAAATCGAAAACAAAGCGCTCAGAAAGCTCAAATATCACGAGAGTCGGACGCGAAAACTCAGGGATTTCTTGGATTGATATTCCGCACAACAGGGCCTGGCTGAAGTCGGGTCCTGTGTTTTTAGGGTAGATTTCACCATTACTGAAAATACTGGAAGCCCAATAAAATATGTGTACGACAGCTTTCATGTGCAGTGGTCAGACCCGGAAGACGCTGTCTTATTTCCAAGACAAAATATTTCTCGTCTCTTCTCCTATGGGCAACGGTCAAATGTCTGCCTTGCATTTTGATCTGGTATGAACAACACACCTTGACCAAAGCCCTACACAAACCGCAAAAAAGCCTGAGAACAAATGTCCGTCTTGTCTGGTTTCAGTGCAGCCTGAACCGACAACCCATTCCCTGTAAACTGAAGGTATGGCGCGGCTCAACAATTTACCTCGACAGCTTGTGCTGGGTGTCCTTGGCTGGACATTGCTCACAGGATGTCCCAAAAACGAATCAGATGGCTTGATTTATCGGTTTGATCAGCCTTCACCAGCGATTTATTCCCTGTGGGTCTCGTTTGTAGCAGATCCGGTCGACCCTCGCTGGGCCGTCAATGTCAAGGGAACCCGTTTTTTTGTCGGCAACCGGGGACCTTTTGCGGCGAAACTCAACAAGCGTGGCGGTTGGGTTTGGACAACCTTCAAAGGCTGCAGCGAATTGCCGCAAGGCAAAAATATTGTGGCCCGTTATGAAATGTACGATGAAACCAACAAAATACTACAGAGCCGAAGTGTCACCATTGGAGAAATTTCAAACTGCTGACGTGTGCAAATCCCTTACACACAGGATTGCGCAGCCTGCGTTCTCCGATGCCATTCCTTCCAGAATGCAACGTATGCATTTTGTTCATTTTGATCTTCTGGAAGAATCTTCGGAGAGCACACACCGTAAAATTCCTCCACCTTTCGCGTGAACAGAAGGACTGTTTTTGCATACTCAGACAGCGACATGTCTGCCATCTGACCTCCCTCTGAGGTGATTTGCACGGTGTCTCCACTGTGAATGACCGACCAGTCCATGCCTTCTGAACATTCGATGATATCCACTGCGTCGATTGCGTCATTGGCAATCATAAAATGACCGCAGCAAGGCAACATATGGTGACCCGATCCTATGAGATGGTCCTCTGACACAGATCTGAGGAGAAACAGGCCTGCAGCACTCACCGTTGCCGCGTACCCATGTGTTTCTCCACCGATTGCAACCAAAACATCTCCATGCAAACACAGGTCGTGTGGATCGTCAAAATCGCCATTCACCCAATACATACTCAGAATATCCAGACCGAACATCGGATCACCCCACAAGCCCTATGAGGGTAAAGCAAAAATGCGTTTTCAACTGTATGCCAACTGTACAAAAGAATATGTCATCACAGCTAAGTATTTCCCAAATAAAGAATGGGATAAACTGGGGGCGTGGGTAGGCCTCTTCGACTGGTCGACCTGACCCCCAAGGAAGATCAGGACCTCAAACGGATCGAATTTAACCCCAAACTCAGCGAAAAAGTCCGTCTCGGAGCCATTATCCACGTCTTGATTAAGACAGTGCCGCTTTGTCCAAGACGGTGCTACAACTCGGTGGTGGAGTTACGGGTCGCCTTCAAGCTGCTTCGTGCCGTGCAAATCTGATGTTTATCCGGTAGGGACTTAACCATTCTGTTTTTCGGCTCGCGGCCGGCGACAACAAAATGCAAGGACACGTATAGTTGAGGGATGCACGAACAGATCTGGTCTTATATCGATGGACTGTTGCCCCAGAAGCACGCTGTTGTACAGATCAATGCCCTCTACCACATGATGCGAGATTACCCTCGCAGAGGAGGAAAAATGCTCAGGGGAAGCCTGGCCCTGTTGACGGCCCAAGCCTACGGATCCACATTGGATCGGGCCCTTCCCTTGGCGGCTGCGTTGGAACTTTTTCAGAATTGGGTGCTCATCCACGACGACATTGCCGACAATTCAGAGGAACGTCGGGGATTGCCCGCCTTACACCAATTGCACGGTGTCCCATTGGCCCTCAATGCAGGCGATGCACTTCACGTTTACATGTGGCAAGCTGTTTTTGACTGCCCGGTTGATGTCCGCGCGGAATTTTTACACATGATTCACCGGACGGCGGAAGGTCAACACATCGACCTCAGTTGGGTTGCGGAGCAAACGTGGGACATCTCCGTGAATCGGTATTTGGAAATGGTGCAGTTGAAAACGGCCTATTACACGATCATTGGCCCGCTGCAGATGGGAATGAAAACAGCCGGACACCAAGCGCATCCCCTGCTGACCGAAGCCGGACTCTGTTTGGGAAGTGCATTTCAAATCCGAGACGACGTGCTCAACTTGACCGCGGAATTCGACACATATGGCAAAGAAATCGGGGGAGATTTGTGGGAAGGCAAACGCACGCTGATCACAACGGACTTCTTGACCCAGGCTTCGGATGACCAAAGGGCGTTCTTTTTGAAAGCCATGAACCAACCTCGATCTGACAAACGCGCCGAAGATATGGAAACCCTACACACGTGGCTCCTTGAATCTGGAGCCACCCACCGGGCCATGGAGGTCGCTCAAACCGAAGCCGAACGGGGACTCACGCTCCTATCTGAGGTTTTTGCCGATGCGCCGCACCGACATCCTGTAGAGCGCATTCTGTCTGTTGTGCGTAATTTGGTAACGCGGTCATTTTGAGCAAGCGACCTCTTATCGATCTTTTTTCATTTTTCACAAAGAGCGCTAACAATAGCAACAGATTCCCGGTCTGGACTGTATTGCTTGAAGAGATTGGATCACATTTAACTTGGCATTTAGAGAGGGGCGCCATACTGTGATCCAAGAGGAGGATCTTAAATGAAACACACCCTTTTGGCTGGTTCTTTGATCACCGGCGTACTTTTAGGAGCCACTGTACTCAGAGACGTACTTCCAATAAGCCATGCAGAGACAACCTTTACATCTCCCGTAACAACCATTAAAGAATCGTCTGCACTTCTACAAAACGAGCAAAATACCATTGATATCACAGAAGCCAATCAAAACAGTGTCGTCTTTGTCACCACACTGACAAAACCCGACGTGGGATTCAATCAGGACGATCCCTTCTTATCCTTCAGGGGAATGGTTCCAGAAGCCGATGTGGAGCCTGAACGGGGCTCTGGCTCTGGATTCTTCGTTACAGATCAGGATATTTTGACGAATTACCATGTTGTGGACGGCGCAGACGAGATTACCGTTAAGCTTCACTCCGACCAAAAGGAATACAAAGCCAAGGTCATTGGCACGGCCCCGGACTACGACATCGCGCTCATTCGAATCGAAGATCCGCCCAAAAACATCAAAGCCATGCGGTTGGGCAACAGCGATACCCTCAAAGCTGGACGAAAAGTCGTGGCCATGGGTGCGCCATTTGGTCTGGACTTTACCATCACCGAGGGCGTTGTCTCCGCAGTGGGTAGGGAAATCGCAACGGGAACGCGAGGAATACCTCAAAAAGCCATACAAACCGACGCGGCCATCAATCCGGGCAATTCCGGTGGACCTTTGGTCAACAGTTCCGGAGAGGTGATCGGCATCAATACCCAGATCTACACCCCAACCGGACGCCTCGGCAGTGCCCAATCTTCGGGTGTCGGGTTTGCCATTCCCATCAATGTCGCCAAAAACCTGTTGCCCAAATTGGAAAAAGGCGAAGAGGTCCGATCACCCACACTGGGCATTCAAACAGGAGACGTTGCTGACCTGTCTCAGCAGATCCGCAAACGCAACAACCTTCCTGAAGACGGCGTGTATGTGCGATCTGTCTCGTCAGGCAGTCCAGCAGCCAAGGCCAAACTGAGCTCAGGCGACGTCATTGTCGAAATAGACGGCACCAAAATATCCGAAACCAACGACCTCAGAAAATACCTCTTCTCGCGCAGTTTTGGAGATACCGTATCCATAAAAATTGTCCGGGACGGTTCAGAAAAAGAAGTTCCAGTCACACTCAATGACTACCAGCAAAAGTAATCGGATCGATTTGTAACGCCATCGTCCACATGCCACCCCGAGATGCCCTAGGCTGTTTTTGTGAACGGATCATTTTCGGTGGGACCGATCGGTCAGTTGATGACCGATCCATTGCGGTTTTTGATACTTGTCGCTGGATTTTTGTTCGGCATGGTTTTACACAATGTCGTACAGGCACGTCTGGCCAAACGCTTCGGAGATTCAACGGCCCAAATCCGTGGCTTTTTCTCGGTCGATCCACAGGTACATTTTGACCTCTTTGGACTGCTTTGGTACTTTATCGTTGGCTTTTGCCTTCCACAGAGCATTCCCCTCAATCGCGTTTGGCTGAGGTCCCGCACACAGGTTGCGTGGATCTGGCTTTCGGGCCCGATCACCCTGTGGATCTGGGCACTCGTTCTGCTCTTACTCGAACATCTTTTGGGATCGCTTCTGCCCGGCCTCCAAGTTATCAATGTCACCCAGATGGGGCTGCAAGCTGCAGCATTCTCGCTTGTGTACCACGGCGTGGTGTTTTTGGTACCCCTTCCCGGTCTCGACGGCGGACAGGCCCTTTACGCTGTTGGGAATTTTAAAACCCGTGAAACCCTGGATAGAATTCAGGCTGCTGGGCCTTTGGTCATCTTTATATTCTTTATCGTGCTGTCGTTTTCTGGAGTCTTGGGCCTGCTCGCGGAACCCGTTCTCTCTGTTATGGAGTCCATCATCGGTCTGATACCCTTTTAAAGTATGATTCTTAAACTTTTCGAACTCTCACCGATGTTGGCACTTGGCGCAATCGCGATTGTCGTGTTGGCCTTGACACTCCACGAACTGGGTCACGCTTGGATGGCCGATATCAACGGGGATTCGCTTCCCAGGCAACAGGGACGGCTGACCCTAAATCCCATCGCACACATCGATTGGATCGGATTTGCGCTCATTTTGCTGATCGGTTTCGGTTGGGCCAAGCCCGTTTTGACACGTCCTGGACAATTCAAATACCGCTGGTCGGACTTTTCGGTTTCGATTGCCGGGGTTGTGGCCAATTTGCTTCTGGCCGTGATCGGCCTATTGGTCTTTCGATGGTCTGACCCTTCGGGCGTGTGGGAAAGCTTGACCTACCTTTTGGTGTCGCTCAATTGCTCACTGATCGTTGTCAATCTGATTCCGCTTCCACCACTCGATGGCGCACATATTTTGGCGTCTGTGCTTCCGGAAAGGATTGCTGGACCCTTGAAGCAATCCAACGCCTCCAGCCAATGGATGGGCATTGTGGCGATTGTGGTTCTCGGACAATTGGGCGTCATCGGTCAGGTTGCAGCGGCACTTCAAGGCTTTTTGTCGACTTGGATTTTGGGCCACCCACTTTAAACGACTGCACGGCGGACCAAACGGCCGCTCCTAAAATCAGGGATGCACCGAGAAACCCTGGAACAGACAGCGATTCACCCCACAAAAAGATGGCCAAAAGGTAGGCCACGGCCGGTTCAAGTGTGGCCAAAACACTGACCAAGATAGCTGGAAGACGCCGCATCGCTTCGCTGTAGGCCAAATAGGCCAGGTACGTCGATGCAAAGGCAATGAGCCCCAAATACAACCAGGCCTCAGGGGATTTCTGGGAAAAATGGACCCACGGTGCCAAACCCACAGCCCCCGTTGAAAGCGCCAAAGCGTACAAGCCTCCAGCGGGATAACGGTGAAAAAATGCTTTTCCGTACGGGTAATACAGGGCGTAGCTGAGCCCACTGAGGATGCCCCAAAACAGCGCCGGCCCGCCCACGGCAGAGCCGCCAGGAAGGGACAAACATGCCACCCCCACAAGTGTCACTAAAATGGCCAGCCAACCCCACAGGCTCAGACGCTCGGCACCTGTAAACGCAAAATACAGGGCCACAAAAGCGGGCGCTGTGTAGAGCAAAACGCTGGCCCAACCTGCACCACCATAAAAGACGGACCACTGATACGAGCTGTAAAAAAGGCTGACACCGGTGAGGCCGAACGCGAGTGTGAGAAGCAGGTCTCGCCCTTTTGGAAACATGGATCCGGTCAGTTTGGCATGCACCCAGAAGAAAACAGCCCCCAGGGTTGCCCTCCAAAAGGCAACCTCGAGAGGCAGAAGGCCCGACTTGAACGCAAATTTCGCAAAGATACCCAGCAAGGCCCACAAGAGCACGGCCACCAAAATGTAAACGTAAGCCATCAGTCGAGTACGTCTCTGCGCCTCCAGAGGATAAAAAAGAGGACCAAAAACAGAGCCGCATAAACGACAGAAACACAGACAGACCACGTGGTTTCTGACCAAGAGAATTGCAGAAGGTTGCCCAAAGGGTTGTCCTTTAGACCGGCATTTGGGTTTCCAAACAGACCCCCAGAGGCACTTGAGCCCGCAAACCCTGTTCCCAAGTTCAGGTTTCGGGTGAGGTAGTATCTGGGAATTTCCTCAAAGAGGTTCTTGATCTTGAGCGCCTGGAACGCCGCATTGACCGCATTCAGTCGATTGAGTTGGGTGGCAATAGACGCCGTGACAATGCCCTCCAAAATGGGCGGCAGCAACACAGTTCCAATCAGGGACATCGCTGGGGCCGCAATAATGGAAGAAATGAGCATGGACAGGGCCAAAGGTGCAGCCAGAACAACACACTGAAGCCCATACAGCGACAGCAATGTCAGCCAGTCTCCACTTTCTGAAATCCGGAAGAAAATGAGATTTGCCACAAAGCCAATGGCCATATTTGCCGCGCCACTGCACAAAATGAGGAGAGTCAACAGAACCATTCCCCCCAGGAATTTCCCCGCCAAAACAGACATCCGTGAAGGCTGAGCGACAAAAATAACCTTCCACATTTTGAATCCACGCTCTTCGCCGATCAAAAAGTTGCCGACAATGGCACTGATTGGAAGGAGAAAAAACAGCGCCCCTACACCCAAAAAGTTGCGGCCCAAACTGAATCCCGTAGATGCCTGCTCGGCAATGGCGTTGGAAACGTCGCGGGATGGATCCGCAAGGGTACCTGCAACGCTTTGGGTGACAAAATAGGAAATCACAACCTGAAGCAGCGGTACGATCACGCCCATCAGAACGAAGAGAAACCAAAAACGCTTTTTGGCTTTGGCCTTGCGAAGTTCAGCCCATGCGATATGCCAAATCATGCTTTAACCCCCTGTTGCGTCTCTGCAACGGCACGCAAGTAAATTTGTTCCAGAGATTCGACATCGGGCTTAAATCCCAAAAGTGGAATGTGGCCATGGGTAAATGCCGGCGCCACCTGGTCGAGGTCCCGCTGTAAAATACGCGCAACGACGACGCCCGAAGCACTTTGGTACGCCTGTTGAACCCAGGCTTGTGAGCGCAACATGGTCAACGCTTGCTCAATAAATCCTTCTGGAAGATCAAAACTGATGCTCACACCATCTTCGCCGAGTTGGGTGAAAAGTTCACGGATACGGCCGTCTGCCTGGATCACACCTTTGTTGATGATGATCACGCGAGGAGCAATTTTTTCAACCTCCGCCAAGATATGACTGGACAGCAAAACGGTGATTCCGTCTTCGGAAATGGCACGGATAAGGTCGCGCATCTCTGCAACACCTTGTGGGTCCAGCCCATTGGTCGGCTCGTCCAGCAAAAGAACATCTGGGCTACCCAAAAGGGTTCTGGCCAATCCCAAACGCTGCCGCATGCCTTGAGAATAGGTGCGCACGCGGTGGTGCTGGCGTTCAAGCAATCCGACGCGGTCCAGAGCTGGCTGAATTTGGGAGGTTGGAATTCCAGACAAACTTGCCGTGTACTCCAAATTTTGATACCCCGAAAGGTACGGGTAAAAACTGGGCTCCTCGATCATCGCAGAAAGCCTCCCAGAGCACTCGATAGAACCGCTGCTGGGCCGAATGAGCTTGGCAATCATGCGCATGGTCGTGGTCTTCCCTGCGCCATTGGGCCCCAAAAATCCAACAACCTCACCTCGATCTAAGTGAAAACTAACGTCTTGAACAGCATTGAACTTGTAGAAGTGCTTGGAAACATGCCTGAGTGTAAGGGACATGGTACCAGTCTATCGTTTATGATTCGAGCGTGATGGAATGCCTTCTTGCACTCAACTGGAAAATGAACAAAACCCCTTCCGAAGCAGCACAATGGGCAAAGTTGCTTCAGGAGGAAATGCCTCAAACGGACGTTCAAGTCGCCGTTATGGCCCCACATATCACGCTCCCCCTGGTCGCGGCCGAAATGTACGGATCCACGGCACACCTGGGCGCCCAAGATGTCAGTCCACACGATTGGGGTGCATATACAGGAGAAACCAGTGCACTCCAACTCAAGGAATTGGACGTCCGGTACGTCATTGTCGGCCACAGTGAACGGCGGACCTACCAAAATGAAACCGATACCCTGGTTGCACAAAAAGCCAAAAAAGCCATTGGACACGGCATTATCCCCATTATCTGTGTGGGGGAAGCATTGGAAATCCGAAATCAAAATGAACACATTGCATTCACTTTGAACGCATTGCAAGGATCACTCCAAGGTGTTGATATCGTGCATCCCACGGATTTGGTTATCGCATATGAACCTGTCTGGGCCATTGGAACGGGAAAAACGGCCACTCCTGAGGACGCCGAAGAGATGTCCGCTGCGATACGGGAGTTTCTCCGTGAACGCTTCCTGAACGGTCAAGATGTGCCCGTTTTATACGGCGGAAGCGTTAATCCCCAAAACATTCGAGAAATATGCGACCAAGCCAACGTCAACGGCTGCTTGGTTGGCGGGGCATCACTGGATTTGGAAACGGTGTTTGCAATGGTCAAAGCACTTTGAGATTGGCACACCTGAACACACATCGATCTGTCCAGGTGCGTTCAGGCCAGCCTGCCTCCAAAGAATAAAGAAATAATAAAGATTCTCGACCCTTTTGTTGGTTATAATCGGGGTCGAGCTTTATTTGATCTAAGCCATATATTCGAGGTACACAAGTGAAAAGAGCGCAATTGTATGTAATGCTAATGTTTGGCCTATCGTCTTGCATACCTGCAACACAATCCTCGACGACTTCTGAGCCAGCCACATGGACCCTTAAGCTGACGCCATCCACAAACCAATTGACATCTGCAGTACCCTTGACCCTAACCGCAGAGGCCACAGCAGATGACGGTCAAATCAAAAAAATAGAGTTCTACCGTGGAACGCAACACATTGGAACAGACCGTTCTGCACCCTACCAAATGACCGCACACTTGGGCTTCCGCGACGAGGGCACAGTCACCTTCAAAGCCATTGCCTTTGATGCACAAGGCCGTCAAAAAGAAAGCACGACACAGATCGAAGCGCACATTCCCGACACATTTAAATATCTGGGCACAATCGACCACCATTCAATGAAAACCGACGTCCTGTCGCTCAACACCACTGTGGGATATTTCACAAAACGCACCTCTGAGAGCCATTTGGATGAGGAAACATCAGCCCGGTGTTCACTCGGGAAATCTTCTTCTGGGACGCCAGATTTGTCTCAAGATGGGGTATTGGCCGGAGATTCTCTGACCTTTTCCGACGACCAGGGCAGTCCGCTTTTTTCCGTGCCACAAAAACCGTCTGAATTGTTTTACATGACAATGCAGATGGGTGGGCCGACCACGCTCAAAAACACCCTTCCAGAAACGTCCACCACCTACGTATCTTTTCCGGGAAGCGCTGCAGGATTTCCGGCCTTTGATCGCATCCCATTCCCAAAAGCGCCTCCTGCCCTGGACCTCAAACTTCCATCTGGAAAAACATTCAATCCCCGCGATTCGAACACCAAAATCACCTGGACAAAAACCGACGAACCCACGTTTTACGTGAAATTGGAGGGTAAAAGCGTTTCCACACCCGCAATGGATTTCAGTTGTTTGGTGAAAGACACAGGTGAACTCACCTTTGACAGCCACTTCAAACAGGAGCTGCAAGACAAGAAAATCGACCAATTGATTCTGAGAACCTACAGTCGAATAGCAATGAACATTGTTCAGAAAGGCGATGCGGCACTCATTCTCATGAATTCCCGAACGACCCTGGCACTTTAAAAGAAGATCAGTCGGGCCAATACACAGAAAATCAACAACACACACAGTGTCAGTGCGAGATCTTTTTTCCGGCTGATCCAGCCAACCCAACACAGTGAAACCAAAGGCAACACAGCCATAAGTCCAACACCATAGGGTGCCCATCTTGGAAACACAACACCAACCAAACAGCTGAAGACGGCCAGCCGCCAAACGACTGAAAAGATGGACTGAAGTCCACAATCGTCGGACGCTTTCATCATGAACTCAGTCTAAAATCTTTTCTCGGACATAGGTCAAGCACAGTCAACCGCCTGCGGCATTTTAATCCCATCCTGTTGTTTTTTGAGGCATACAGCAGGTTTCATTATTTTACGATCAGCGTACCACTCTGATACGGAGCTCACGAAGTCACCCAATACACACAAACGCTCGGAACCTTTACATAGGAATCTGAAAGGCACTGAAAACGCATTTTCAGCTGAATCATTTTACTTTAACTTCCAGAATATGGGTGTGGATGACCCATGGAAAAGTCTCCTACAGCGAATCTACCAGTTTCTACAAAATTTATGTTCAAACGAAGCCTAGAGTGAGTTCCTTCATTTTTAGGATAATCATGAAGCAACATTCCAAACAGAAAAGCCGTTAGACACGTGTTTTATCAGGCTCTCAAAATTTCCAATAATTATAAAATCTGCGGTAAGCTTTCCTTTCATTTGCTTTGGGTATCGCCCGTTGAAATTCACTGGGACCTCGCCAATACGATTCGGTATCCATCTGGATCCTCAAACGTTTGGCCCCATGTGTCCCAATAGGGATTGTGCGACCGAACAGCGTCGAAGCCACAGCGTTGCATTCGGGCGGTGGCCGCTTCCCACACTTCAATTTCAGGAATGTAAAAAACCAACAGATTGTCTCGCGTCGGTGCCTTTCCTACCTGGACACCTTTCTCACATGTGAATTCCAAATGGTAGGGTGCATCGGGATGCCCGACCATAAGGCCATCAAAACCATTGTGTTGTTCAAACGTTCCCAAGATGGAAAACCCCAAACCCTCACAGTAAAACCGCTTGAGTGCGTGCAGGTTGTCACTCGGTCGTGCTATGCGCAGGTGTGCGTTACGCACGGTTGGTCTCTGTGGACGAAAACCACGCCAATGCCTTTGCGGTCAACGTGTCCAACACCTTGACTGCGGCTTCCAAATGCGCTTCTTGGGTGTCTTCACTGGCATGGTGAGAAATACCCCTGAGGCTTTGCACGAAAAGCATCACGGTCGGAATACCTGCCCGGGCAACCTCGGCAGCGTCGTGCAAGGGACCCGAAGGCAGACGGATAGACGTCCCACACACGTCTGTGACAGCCTCTTCCGCCAAGTGAATCAGTGCATCGTCAAAGGGAATGGGTTCAATGCTCCAGAGTTTTTCCCACTCCACACGAACATTTTCTTCTTTTGCGAAATGCTCGCTGGCTTCCTTGGCTTCGCGCAGCATGGCGTCGAGTACCAACGGATCCAGGTCCCGCTGGTCGAGGGTCATTTCACACTCACCGACCACCGCCGTCACAATGCCGGGACGGGTGGTCACGCGTCCGACCGTTCCCACAGCGTCTGGGTGTTTTCGGGCAATGTCCTTGATCGCAAGGGTCAAACGCGCGGCCGCACTGAGCGCATCTCGTCTGTGATGCATGGGCGTAGAACCCGAGTGCGCAGTTTGTCCGAAAAAACGAATGGTGTGCCGCTCGACCCCTTTGGTTCCCAACACCACACCCATGGGTTTTCCGAGAGATTCCAACACGGGACCTTGTTCGATATGAAGCTCCAGATACGCTTTGGCCTTTTTTCGTTTTGGAACTTCTGAACTGGCCAAATCGAGATCGATCCCGTAAATCTTGACCGCGTCCTTGAGGCGAATTCCCTGTGCATCGGTCAGTTCCCCAAGGGCAGCCGGATCAAAGTGACCGGAAAGTGCGCTCGAACCGAACAAACTCCGACCGAAGCGCGCGCCTTCTTCGTCGGCCCAGTCGACCAACCGCAGCGTAAGCGGTGGTTTTTTGCCACTTTCGGCAATGTTGCGCAAAACCTCGAGTCCAGCCAAAACGCCCAAGCAACCGTCAAGCCAACCCCCGGCAGGCACAGAGTCCAGATGGCTCCCGATCCAAAGTTCTTCTGAGCTTTCTCCCGGCAGCGTTGCCCACAGGTTTCCGGCCGCATCTTGTTCGACTGAAACGGGAAGTTCAGCCAGTTTTTGAAGGTACATCTTTCTGGCTTTGACCCATGTGTCTGTAAAGGCCACGCGCTGAGCGCCCTCTGTGTCACTGGTGAGCTCCCGAAGGCTTTTGAGATCGTCGATTGTGCGTCTCGGATTCAACATGCATTTACTATAAAGGCTCGAACAGCATGGAAGGTGTCGATGAAAACAGGCGCTCATGAAAGTGGCTGGCTTGGGCGTCTGTCATGTCTGCCAAAAAGTCACAGACGTGTCTGGCAAGGGCCTGCTCTTCTTCTGTGTTCAGAAGGGTTTGGCGAAGTGGATCTGGAAAGAGGCTGAAACGCTCGCCTTCTTTGCCCAGGGCATTGTCCAAAAGACACTCAAACAACTCCGTGATCATTTTGACAGCTTTGCGCGAAAAAACGGCTGTGCGCTGGTCAAACAGCACGAACTCTTGGGTGATGCCCTTGAAGATGGCGCATTCACAGCGGACATCCAGTGGAACCTGAAGCCGGCATTCAAAGACGTTTTTCGGGTCATTGCCGACCACACGACACGACGTCACAAAGTGGTGGACATAAGAGGCGATGGTCTCGCGAATCTGTTGGGTTCTGGGAAACAGGGTGTGTTCGCTATCCAGGGCGCGGCTGAACTTGGACATCACCTCCCGAACCTGATCAAAAGAGATGTTCAGTTCTGGGGCTTCGGATTGAACCCTCTTCCACAGGCGCTCCAAGAAAACCCTGCGTTCAAAGGTGTGTGGATCCAAAAAACCCATGGCAAGGCCGTCGTCCAGATCGTGCACCGAATAGGCAACGTCATCCGCCCAATCCATGATCTGACAGATGATCGACTGGGGCGCCGGATTTTCGTTGTCGTTCAGGCGCTGAAAATGAAAGTGTGTGTTTTGGTACAACCATGCTTCGTAGGCGAGGGCGTCTTCTGTGTAGATAAATTTGCTGCTCTGGGCGTCAAATTGTGTGGGATACTTGAGTGCACCCAGCAACGTCGATCGCGTCAGGTTCATTCCACAGCAACGGACGTACATGGGTTCGAGTCGCGTCAAAATCCGAAAGGTCTGTGCATTTCCCTCGAATCCACCGTAGGTCTGCATACAGCGGTTGAGGGCCTCTTCCCCATTGTGGCCAAAAGGCGGGTGCCCAAGATCGTGGGCGAGTGCTGCAGCCTCAGCCAAAGCCCCAGGAAGTCCCGCGTTGGTTGCAATCGACCGTGCAATCTGCGCCACTTCCATGGCATGTGTCACCCGAGTTCGAAGCGATCCAGCCCAACCGGGCGTAAAGATTTGGCTTTTGCCTTGCAGTCTGCGAAATGCAGAACTGTGGATGATGCGGGCACGATCCCGCTCGTAGGCGTTGCGCAAATCCCCCTTTTGGTGTTCGTCCGAAGGGTAACGGCGCTCAATATCTTGGGAATTAAACCAATCAAACGCAAAAGCAGCCATGACGTTCACACTGTAGTGGATCTGTCGGTGTTGTGTGGGCCCTTTACAAAAGGGTCAGGGTTTGCTACCATATCTCTCGCCTCAAGGGGCGGTATTGCGGGGACGTAGCTCAGCGGGAGAGCACCTGATTTGCACTCAGGGGGTCAAGGGTTCAAATCTCTTCGTCTCCACCAAAACAAAAAAGAAGAGGAAATCCTCTTCTTTTTTTATCGTGATTTTGATCAGCGCTTGGTCGCGATTTCCGTTCCAACATCTTTTGCACCACAACCCGCCCAAACACCGTCCAACCGGTTCTGTTTGACGCTGTAGGAAACCACACCACAGGTTTTGCCGGCGAGCCAACCGACCGACAGAATGTCATTTGCCAAAATCCCCGTTCCACGGTAGCTGCTTTGACCGACCTGCCAGCGCAGATCGTAGGTGGACGTCCCTTTGGAAATGACGAGGGTTCCCCGGTACTGCGTTCCGTTTGGATTTGTTCCAACAACGGTGTACTGGCCTTCGACTGCGGCCCAAGCGACAGAAAAACCCCAAATCAAACCCAAAATACCCAAATGTTTTTTCATGTTGTGACCCCTTTCACCATTTTGACCCTTTACGCGGAACTTCACAATTATCCCTAGGCCAACGGAACAACCCCAAGATCACCCTTTCGGTGAACCCAAGTTTGTTAGAATGGCCCAATGGCTTTGCGAGTCGAACCCGATCACAAACGACAGATGCGCGAAACGGCCCTGGATTACCGACGCCAGTACGCGACCCACGACCAACTTGGATTGCTCGAAGGCATTGGCGCACGCGTGCGCTTCGTAGAAATGGACCACGACGGTGCCTTTGACCCGGAAAACAACATCGTGCTGATCAACGCCCAAATCCACCCGAGACGGCAAAAATTCACCTTGGCCCACGAAATTTCTCACGCACTCCTGCTGCGCAATGAAGATCTCCTGAGCGACCTGCACGATGCCTACGCAGACGAGGAATTGGAAGAGGCCATTGAGGTTTTGTGCAATGTCGGTGCGGCAGCGCTCTTGATTCCACCCGAGTGGGTCGAACGCACCCTGGATCGCGGACTGACCGCCACGGGCATCCTGAATTTGATTCACCGGGGCGGCGTTTCGGCAAGTGCCGCCTTGATCGCCCTGGCTGAGGCAACCCCAGAGCCGGCCCTTCTGGTTTTGTGTTCTCCCCAAAAGGTGTCGGGAACGACCCGGCTTGCGGTTCACATGTCGTCTGCGAGTTCCACAATGAGGTACACCCTTTCTGCTGGAACGCCCATACCCACAGATCACCCCATCCAGTGGGCCCTGGACACGGCCATCCCCATCGATGAAATATCGTACATTCCCTTCCGCAGTGGAAAGAAAATGAACGCCCGGGTCAGCGCCTGTGCCGACAAGGGTCGGGTTCTCGCCGTGTTTTTTTCCGGAGGTGAACGTGCCTAAGCTGTTGTGGCATCATCCCGTTCCAGGCGGCCAAAAAACGCGAGACGGGTTTGAAATTCACTGGCACACGCCGTGGGTCATGGGCATTGTCAATGTGACCCCCGATTCCTTTAGCGACGGCGGAAAATCACAGAAGCACTGCGTCGAGCACGCGCTTCATTTGGAAAAAATGGGGGCACACATCTTGGATATTGGCGCCGAATCCACACGTCCTGGCGCAGAAGAAATTGACATTGAAACCGAATTGGATCGTTTGATGCCCGTCCTAAACGCCCTTCAAAACAACACATCTGCTCTCATTTCGGTCGATACGCGCAAACCGGAAGTCGCAAGAGAGGCCCTGAAAGCCGGCGCACATCTGATCAATGATGTATCGGGTTTGCGTCACCCAGACATGGTTTCGGTGTGTGCAGAATTTGGCGTTCCCGCAATAATCATGCACATGAAAGGCACGCCCCAAACGATGCAAAATAAGCCGCAATACCAAAACGCCGCCCAGGAGGTTGGGGCATTTCTCACAGAACGTGCCGAACACGCACTGGCCTCGGGTGTGCCGTCTGTGGCCATCGATCCTGGATTTGGATTTGGAAAAAGTCTGGAACACAATATCGCCCTTTTGCAAAACCTCAGGCAGTTGACGCGCTTAAATTACCCTGTTTTGGTGGGGCTCTCCAGAAAAAACATGGTGGGGCAACTGGGCGACACAGAACACCCCAAAGATCGCGATTTCGGTACCGTTGCCGCCCATCTGTTTGCCATTGAACAGGGTGCAGCCATTGTGCGCGTGCACGACGTTTTTGGACACGTGCAGGCCCTGAAGGTTTGGAATGCGCTCCGGGGAAACCATGGGTAAGGTCTCTCTGGTCGGCCTTGAATTTCGGGGAAACCATGGGGTCTACCCTGAGGAACGCCGATTGGGCAGCCGCTTTGTGGTCGATGTAGATTTGGAATTTGATTTTTCGGAACTGCATGATGATGTCAAACGGACGGTCAACTACGCCTCCGTGTACGAATGGATTGCCCATGAGATCACACAGACATCCCACCAATTGATTGAAACACTTGCCCAAACACTGGCCGATCAACTGATGAAAGGGTACCCTCAACTCGAGGGCGTGCGTGTTCGCGTACACAAGCCGCAAGCCCCCCTGACTGGCGTGTTCCAAGACGTTTGGGCCGAGGTCACATCCAAAAGGGATTTGCCTTGACCTCTGTTGCCTACATCGCCTTGGGTGGAAATGTCGGCGATGTCTTGCAGAACTTTCGATTTGCGTGCAGCCGAATTTCAGAGCTCGGGCAAATCATTCGGCGCTCAAGGGTCTATGAGACACCTCCGTGGGGCAAAGCGGATCAAGATCCGTTTCTCAATGCCACAATCGAACTTCACACATCCCTCTTGCCCGAACAACTGCTCAATCACCTTTTGGACATAGAAAACGCGTGTGGACGCACACGAACCGAACGTTGGGGACCGAGAACCCTGGATCTCGATCTGCTCAGTTTTGACCAGATCCGACACGAGACACCCAAGCTCACCCTTCCCCATCCATGCTGTTTTGACCGGGCCTTCGTCCTCCTGCCTTGGGCAGAAATTGCGCCCGACTGGCGGTTTTTGGATGGACCGACCTTGATGGAGCGGCTCAGAGAACTGGATTTGACCGGCATTCGCAAAATCGAAGACCCGTGGTGAACGATTGGCCGTATACTGAAACCCTCATGGCACGCTTTGATGGCAAATATGAGATCATCCAAACCTTGATAGAGCGACGCGAACTGGGCTTGACGTTGCTCGACGTCGAAGATGCCTCGCAAAACCGACTCCAAATTGTGAGCATGGACATCCAAGACAGCAGTGGACGGGATATCTTTCACCGGTACCGGGCCCTTTTGAAAGCCACGGACGCTCCCCTACTGGTCGATGTGGTTGCACGTCCAGGCGCGTACTACAGTGTATGGAAACAGCATGTGGGACAGCCGCTGGACCGTTACCTCAAATTGCTCAGAAAGCGCAGATCCACCAACGCGACCATCCGTTCCATTGTTGAACCACTGTCCCTCGCGGGATTTCTCGTTGAGGAAGCCAAAATCATTGTCGACGACGATCAAGCCTATTTGGCACTGCTGTGGCCCATCCGGGTTCCTGTGGACGAAGCGAAACAGCGCAATGCCCAGATCTTATCCCGTTTGGATCAGGGTGTCTTGGGACTGAATCAACCGAAAAAAGTGCGCCAGAAGCCCAAACTGAACGCATGGCAAAGGGCACTCGCCACCGTTCCAGGACTTCTTTTATGGGGTACAACAGCTTTTTTGGGATACACGACGGTCGACACCTATCTCAATCCAGAGACACAGTGGGTGCCGAGTGTTCTCGGTATGGCAGACCGAGAAGCTGCCTTCAAGCTTCGAGACACAGGGTTTCGGGTCAGTCTGATCGATGGCATTGAACCGGGAAAAGCAGTAGGAAGCATCATTTCCCAAGAACCGTCCCCGGAAAGTCCCCTGCATCTTGGCCGACTGGTGCAACTGACGGTCAATCGCCCCCCTCCACTGACCGTCCCAAAAGTGAGTGAATTGACGCTTGAGGCAGCAAAAACCATCTTGCTCGAATCGGGATTCCGCCTGGGAAACATTGGCTATACGTACACAGGCAGCCTCCGGTTACCCAAAGGTGAAATTGTGAGCCAGTCTCCAGATACCGGTTCAAAGGCCCCTCGGGGCAGTGTCGTCCACCTCTTGATCAGTCAGGGGGTTCGCCCACAAATGACATTCTTGCCCGACCTGACCGGTATCCCATTTGACGAAGCCCGAAATTGGATCAAACAGGCAGGCCTGGTGTTGGTGGCAGCCACACCGGTGGATTCCGATCAACCCGAAGGAACCATCTTGTGGCAACGGCCAAACCCCTTTGAAACCGTCCGAATGGGAGAAGCCGTCCGCCTTCAGGTGGCCCAAATACCTCGAGCTGAACCTCCTCCAGTCGGAAATGTACTGCCACTGGGCCGGGTGACCCCTTACCCGACGCCTGCCGTACAACCGGATCCGGAACCGATACCTGAGTCCTCAGGCATGCGCGACCTCAGCTTTGTCTACACCTTCGCGCAGGACCTTCCGCTGGGAATGACCGAGCTCAAGGTGCTGGACGAAACGGGAGAAAAGAGCCTGTTTAAACAATCGGACTTGGCGGGCATTTCGGTTCAGGTGGATGTTCAAGTGGTTGGAAAAGCCACATTTACGGTTTTGGTCGACGATCAAATTTACACAACCTTTGACCGATGAAGGACAACCCATGATTTATTTGGATTATGCGGCCACGACACCCCTGGAAACCCGGGCTCTAGAAGCCTACATTCAAGCGGCCACAGAGTTGGGAAATGCCGCCAGCGTGCATTGGGCTGGACGGCACGCACGCGAACGCATCGAAGGCGCCCGAAGTCAGATTGCCGAAAAGCTCGGCATCCATCCGCTGGAGGTGGTGTTCAACACCGGCGGCACCGAGGGCAACAACCATGTGCTGCTGGGCCTTGCCTTGGAACGCGGATCCGGTCACATCGTCTCGACATCCATCGAACACAGCGCCATTTTGCAACCGCTCTCTTGGTTGCAGCGACGGGGCATAGAGGTCAGTTTCCTCACACCGGATCGCTGGGGTCGCATCGATCCAGAAGCGCTCTCCGGACTCCTCCGAGAAGACACGTTTTTGGTCAGTATCGGACACACCAACAACGAATTGGGCAGTGTTCAAGACATCCGCCGGTGCGTTGAAATCGCACACGCACATGGGGTCCTTGTTCACAGCGATATGGTCCAAAGCCTGGGTGTGTTGCCGATCCATTTGACAGACTGGCAGGTCGATTTTGCGAGTTTTTCTGGACACAAATGTTACGGACCCAAAGGCACGGGATTTCTGTACGTTCGCCGAGACGTCTCACTTCCCCCAATGATGTTGGGCGGACACCAAGAGCGGGGCCTCCGCGGCGGAACCCAAAATGTACCTGGAATTTGTGCACTCGGGGTTGCCGTGGACATTGCCGTTTCGGAGCAGCAACAGACACACACCCACCTGAGCAACCTAAAATCGGCATTTGTCCAGGAATTGGGCCGACACCCAAACATTGCCTTCAATCACCCCAGCGACGGAAACCCAAAAGTGGTCTCTGTGACGGTACACGGCGTCGACGGTGAGGCACTTTGGATGAACTTGGATCTTGAAGGCGTGGCGGCGAGTGCTGGAAGTGCTTGCAGCGCGGGAACCATGCAGCCCAGTCACGTCTTGCTGGCACTCGGGTTGTCGCAAGCAGAAGCCAAATGTTCGGTGCGTTTCAGCTTTGGGCGAACATCCTCTCTTCAAGAGGTCAAAAGCGCGGCTGACGCATTTGGAATGGCCATCAGCCGCAGTGTCATTTAAAGTTCAGGCCACGCCGGCTTCGGCTTCACAGCGGGCAACCGCTTCCTGTGGAGACACACCGCCATAAAGGACCCACATCAAACCTGGAAAATACTTGTCTGTCATGAGGCAATTCACGTACACGATGGGCTTGATCAGATCGTCGGTCAGCTCGTCGTCGTCGATGTCAATGCATGTTTTGTAGCGCACCTCGCCGTCCGAGTAGTCCAATTCAAAATTGCCTATGGCCATGCCGTAGTTGGCTCGCGTCACAAATTCAGCGACTGTGGCACGCATGGATTCGGAAACATTGACCGGCGCGACCGAGTAAAACAGCAGTTGGTTGCCGCGCTCTTGTGCGAAGCAGTTCCACTTGCCATTTTTACCGTTAAAGGGCAAGCGCAAAATAGGTCGATCTGGATGAACGTTGTAGCTCCAGTCATCATTTTCAAAGAATCGAATGGTGGATTCAAAAACTTTACCCATGTGTCCTTTCAGTCCCGCTCTTCTGCAGTTTCGCAACGTATCACTTCGAGTTCTGGAGAGCCCTCAGCGAGAATAACCGCTTCCAGACCTGGTATATAACGATCCATGGTGAGGCAGTTCACATACACCAACGGCCGAATCAACGCATCGGTCAGTTCGCCGTCACCGACATCCATGTACGTTTTGTAGCGAACTTCACCATCTGAATAGTCCAACTCAAAATTACCCAACGTCATTCCGTAATTGGCCCTCGTGATAAATTCGGTCACTTCCCCGTATCGCTCCGGCGGCGCTTTGACAAAAGCAACCGAATAGAACAGAATCTGGTCGTTTCGCTCCTGCACAAAGCAATTCCAGTGCCCGTTTCTTCCCTGAAATGGCAGGCGCAATACGGGACGGTCCGGATGACGTTCATAATTCCACTGATCTTCTTCGAAGAAGCGAGTGACTGCTTCAAGTATTTTTCCCATGAGCCCCCCTGGCGTGACGTTGGCGCGAGTTTTATGTCCCTCACGACTAAAATCGTGGGATTCTTGCTTCGATGACAGACACCGACAATGGCAGGTGTTCTCCTGTCAACCCACCCTGGCTTCACGCCTCAAAAGCGGGCTTTTCTGCAGCAAAGCCTCGTTTTGGATGAACCGAGAAACGCGGATAGACGCGTCAAAGGTGACGGATGGACCTGCGTTCCCATAGGCTTTGTGTTCCAAAATAAGCATAACCACCTCGAGTATATTCCACTCCGAAACACCTCTCTACCTCATGTCATCATCATCTTATCCGTTATCTCTCCAGGACTTATGTTTTGATCTTGTGCAATGATTCTGGCGGTCATTTTGGCCGACATCATGACCGACGGCATACCTGCACCCGGTTGCGTGTTTGCGCCCACGAAATACAGGTTTTCGATGTCTTCACTGCGGTTGTGTGGGCGAAAAAAAGCCGACTGGGTAAGCAAAGGCTCCACCCCAAATGCATTTCCCTGATGGCTGAGCAACGTGTGTTCGAAATAATCGGGCGTCACAAAGTGACGGTACACCAACCGCTCGCGCAGATTCGGCAGGTGACTTTGGGTTTCAAGCATGTTCAGAATGCGATCGACGAAATCGGAACCGATGAGGTCCCAATCGAGCCGGGAGGTGTTGTTGGGGACTGGAATGAGCGTGTAGGCGGCATGGTACCCTTCGGGTGCCAGTGACGGATCGGTCAGTGTGGGTATGTGCAGGTACTGGGAAAAGTCCCGTGCCAGGGCCTTTCGGTCAAAGATATCCTTGAGCAAACCTTCGTAGCGCGGACCCAAAATGATGTTGTGGTGACGGAAATGCTCTGCCTCACGGCCATCTGCCTTAAAGCCAAAGTAAATCACAACGAGCGACATGGATTGACGGGTCAGACGAACCCGGGTATTGGAGTTGATGCGCCGGTGCTTTGGATCGATGAGGTTCAGCTGGGTGTAGGCCCAATCGCTGTTGCACACAACCACATCTGCGTCCAACTGCTCCCCAGACGCCAAAGTCACGCCAGTGACCCGTTTTTGGTTGACATGGATGTTCTTAACCTCGGCACTCAGGCGCAATGTTCCACCCAATTCTTCATATTTGCGCACCAGTGCACCAACCAAAGCTCCCGTTCCACCCATCGTGAAATGAACGCCCCAAGTTTTTTCGACGAAGTGAATCATCGCATACAGGGCAGGCACAGTGAGTGGATTTCCACCAATGAGCAGGGTTTCAAAGCTGAAAATCTGGCGCATTTTGTCCGATTTGAAATACTTACAGGTAAAGCTGAACAGCGATCGGACGGCATCCAGTTTCAACAGATCGGGAATGACCTTGAGTGCCGACGTGAGGCTGCCAAAGTAGGTGTACCCCAGCTCCAGAAAACCCCGTTCAAAAATAGCCCGGGCATCTTCGAGAAAGCGCTCGTATCCCAACACGTCTTCGGGTGCAAGCATTGCAATTTGGTCTTTGGTCCGCTGAATGTCTCCGTCGTAATCAAAATACGTGCCGTCCGAAAAGTAAATCCTGTAAAACGGAAAAACCGGAACAAGGTTGACGTATTTCGCAGTATGGGTGCTGTCGGACATCTCTGGAAAATCGGGACCCGACAATTGGGGATCGTCCCTTTGCAGGGAAAACAATTCCTCGATGAATTGAGGCACAGTGACCACTGTGGGCCCCATGTCGAAGGTAAACCCCTGGGCTTTGTGGACATAGGCGCGCCCACCTGGAGCGTCTCTCTGTTCGAGTACGGTGGTATCAAAACCGAGGCTTTGGAGTCGCAAGCCCATGGCCAGCCCCCCAAAACCCGCGCCGATCACTATGGCAGTTCTGCGTTTCATTGGTGTTCAGCATACTGGATCGCAGACCGAAACCGCAGGGTCATTGGTCTCTGAGCGATTCGACCTCGTGTTCGTAACCTGGGCGTCCCATGAGTCCGTAGGTGAGCACCTTACCCAATTCAACGCCGGGTTGGTCAAAGGCATTGATGTCGAGCAACTCACCGACAACAGCCGTCTGAAGCATGAGGGATTGCATCAAGTAACCGAGTTCATGTGAATCGAGCTTGGGCATTGTCCATGTCAGGCTAGGTCTTCCCGCTTCTGCGAGCGCGTATGCTGTGGCCATCTGCTCCGCATTCATGAGTTCGCTGAAACTCTTTCCAGCCAAATAATTCATGTCAGACTGATCGGGTTCCGCATTGGGAATCACCAGGCTTTTTTGGCTGCGCTCCACCCGGATAAAGTACGTGAGTTTGTCGTTTGGGCCTTCTCGGTACAGTTGAACCTGGCTGTGTTGATCGGTTGCGCCGAGGGCTTTGATAGGCGTCGTTCCCGTGTGCACAACGGTTCCTTTACGGTCCACAGCTTTTCCGAGCGACTCTGCCCACAGCTGGACAAACCAATCGGCGAGAAACCGAAGCCGGCTCGAGTACGGCATAAACACAACCATAGATTTTCCACGTCGAGCAAAAAGATACAACAGCAACGCAGATTGCAAATGGACATTGTGTTCGATGGGCTTCAAAAACCCACTTTGTGCTTTGGCTGCACCTGCAAGTAGACCGCGGATATCCAGACCTCCCAAAAGCGCTGGAAAGAGACCCACAGGCGAAAAGACGCTGAAACGTCCGCCGACATTGGCAGGCACGGGCAAGGTCGCATATCCGGATTTCTCGGCCAGTGGACGCAAAACCCCTTTGTGTGGATCGGTGGTGGCAACGATGTGTTTGCAGTAATTGGATCCCAGAGATGTCTGAAGCCACTGTTTGCACACGAGGTAGGCGGCCATGGTTTCCGTCGTGGTCCCCGATTTGGAAATGACGTTGACCAAGGTGTGGCGTGGGTCGAGAACCTCAAGTAGGCCGTGAATTATGTCTCCGTCGACATTGTCAATAAAATGAACCCGTATGCCATGTCGCTTTTTCTTGAGGCCATGGTAGGGATGCTGAAGCGCACTGAGCAACGTCAGTGCCCCCAAACTGGAACCGCCGATGCCCAACACGATCAGATCGGAAAATCGCCCCTCTTCGACATGCGCGACCGACTCAATTTGCTTGAGCAGTGACACATTGCTGGGAAGCGACATCCATCCGAGCGGCTCTTCTGCATTTTTTTGGCGTTCAGAAAGCTGCGCAGCAGCCTCTTCAACAACTGTTTTGTAATCGGATTGTGCCTGCGTCCAATCGATGCCTTCTGCGCCCAGGATCTGCTGTGTGATGTATTTTGTGTTGAGCATTTGGGCCTCAGTTTACCATGACATCGAACAAAGACAGCGACAACCGAACTGTATAAAGATACTTTTATTTGTAGAAATATGTTAAAATTTGTTTGGATGCGCCGACACTTGCATTCGAGACAGGAGTTTGAAATTGAATACTATACGTGTTTTCTTGTCGATATGTATATTGGGATCATCATCATGTTTTTTTTCATCTGTAGCCAAAGCGGACGAGTGTGGCTTTTATGACAATAGACCAGATTGCCCAAGAGAACCTTGGGGTGACCCTGGTCAAAGTGGCGGATGGGGTGATAACGGATGTTATGATTCCTGGGTGTGTTCGGAAGAACCACCCCCGTGCCCACCAGATTTGGATGCGTGCACATATGATGATGGTTCAGAGCTTTAAGTGCATATGAGCTAGATTGCACTTGTACGAATGGCAATACTGCACATGCAATCCCAATTTAATTGAGACAATCTGGCGGAAATAGAAAGGGGTTTTGCACCGTCAAAACCCCTTTCCTGTGCTGTGAACATATAATGTTCATCCAGTAAGTACTTACAGAAGGTCTCTTAGATATTTGAGCTTGCTGTATGCGTTTGAGATTGATCCACATCACATTTCTTATTTCGTGAGAATCCAAGAAACAAACGAACCCTCTGTAGCATGTATCTTCATTGTAAAGTGATCTTACTCTACAAAATAACATGTTTGTGGATTGGGTTCTACGGTACCTGGTGCATCCAAAACAAAAATCCCTTCTGAATTTACTGTATCTACTTTTATGGGCCGGATATTTGATGAATTAAACATCTTGACAACGTTTAAAGCTCAATCCAAGTAAAATCGACCGTTTGCTTTCATGAGAACAGCGTATTCTGAGGCATGCGCCGATTGTTTGTTCTTCTTGGGCTGTGTACCCAAGCCCTTGCTTTACCTGCTTTTCCCGATCCAGAAACAATCAAAGCGCCGCCAGAAGCAACCGCTCGAAGCGGCATTTTGGGAACGTGGCTGAGGCCCAACTTCAAAGACAGTGCCCACATCCAACTGGAACGTCTCAAAAATGCGGGTTACACCGATGTCTTTCTTGAAACGGTGTACCACGGCATGGCCATCTATCCCTCACAACTGGTGCCCATTCGACCTGAGATTCGCTCTCGGAATGTCCTTTTGGAATTCTATGAGGCAGCTGCGGAACTCGACATGCGCTTGCATGCCTGGATTGAAGTGCTTTACTGGTCTCCCCCAAATCGCTACAACATCAAAGGAGGCCTGCTCGACGAGCACCCAGAGTGGGAAACCCAAACCCGGGACGGTCGAAAAAGCAAACAGGTTGCAACCGGCATGGGGTTTGCAGACCCAGCCATTCCAGAAGTCCAAGACTGGAGTGAGGCCCTCGCATTCGAAATTGGAACGCTCTTTCCAAATGTCGGTTTGCACATCGATTATCTTCGCTACCCAACGGGCGCCGACTTTGGTTACCACCCCATTGCCCGAGAAGCGTACATGACTTCATTGGCAACAATGCCAGGACTCACATGGAACAGATTTCGAGAGAGCCAAATTGCAAACATTGCTGGACGGATAGCCGAAGGCTTTCATGCATCGGGCGCGTCAGGTCTGATCACAGCTGCGGTCAAGCCTGAGTATCCGTTTTGGGGCGGTGAAACACGACAGTCTTGGGAGACGTGGAGTGGCATCGATGTTTACATACCCATGAACTACAGCGTGAACACGTGGTACCTTCAAGCACTTTCACAGTACCTGAGAGCAAAAAGCCCTAAACCTGTCTGGATGGGTATTCAAATAGGCGAAGGTTACCCAAGCCTTGAGGCACAGGTCAATACCTTGCGGCCTGAGGGCTTTAACAATTTCGTTGTATTTGCAAATTGATCTTGTTGGGTAACTCTAAAGCATTTGTTTTTTCTTTTCCAAATAAGAAAAACACACAATGGCGAAAAAATCCAGTCGATTGGAATCTGTATTGTTAGATCCATACTTGATAAGGAAACGCACACTTTCGCAGTCTGGATCGAAAAGGAAGTAGATACAGCAGATTTTACAATTATTGGGAATTTTGAGAGCATTATAAAATACGTGTGTAACGGCTTTTTTGGTCCGAATATCGCTTCGTGATCATCCTAAGAACGAGGGGTCACTATATGCTTTTCATGCGGTTTAGGGGTGGACAGGAAGTAAAAGATATGCGAAAAAGGACAGATGCAAAAACCCTGTCCCAACTCTCTCTACTTCATCTGAGCAAAGCTGTAGGGGTACTTATCCCTCAAATCGTACCTCTATTACCCCGAAAACGCTGTTTTAAAGATGAAAAATCCCATGATTCACTCCTTATTTTTCTCGAAATATTAAGCCTTCTCCACAATTCTCCCTACCGAAAATGCTGGTTTCGTTTCGTCAAAATTCATTTCCTTCCCAATTGCACCCAGATTTATCTCCGACTTGAACGACTCGGGAACGTTCTTGATCCATACCAATAACCCCCTCAACGTCTTGGTCAAAACAGCACACCGTGTGGCTTGACCGCCTCCCGGGCCGGGCCGCCCAAAAAGGGGTCTATCTTGGACCAAGAGGGTGCCCTTGAGGACAAGACAAGTGTATGGATTTAAATTGCATGCATGGTTGCCCCTCACGGAAAAATTCATGCAGCACATCATTTTGCCTGCGAATAAACATGATATGACAGGTGCTTACAAGCTGAATCAAAAGTGGGGTATGTTTGAGGGTCCAAAAATTATTGGAGATAAAGCATATGTATCACTGGGCATCATCACGCCAAGACACAGGCCGCCTTTCCCTCCGCCGCTCAACCATCACAACCCATCCATAACCCTATTTAAAACGCTGTATCTTTCCATCTTTACCCCAAAAAACCAACCCTCTCCCTTCACCCCATTGTTTGACCGATATTTGACCTTCCTCCCTCTACACTTAACCCATAAGCAGTACCCCCCGCCCCAAACCCTTCGCCCTCTCTCAACACGTTGGAGGTTCTTATGTTCCCACTCACCCTCAAAAATCCCCTCCTCTCCCTCCAACGTTCCCCACTCTTCCAAAACCCCGTCTCAAAACTTCAAAACCTCGCCGCTCTCGTCTCCAAAAAATACGCCCTGTCCGCACTCAATGCCTCCTGCCCTACCTGGGGTCTCTCTGTTCGTCAAAATATCCCTTACGGCCCTCTCTCTCGCCACCAACTTGACCTCTACATCCCTCAAGACGCCACTAACGCCCCCATGGTTGTCTTTGTTCACGGTGGTGTCTGGTCTTGGGGTTCCAAAGAAGACTACAAATTTGTCGGCGAATCGCTCGCACGTTCTGGCATTGTGACCGCCGTCATCAACTACCGTTTGGCACCCGAAGTGGTTTACCCCGCATTTATCGATGACACAATTTTGGCAATGCGTTGGGCCGTTTCAAATGCTGAGATGTTTGGTGTAAACAGTGAACAGATTTTCCTGATGGGACACTCTGCCGGTGCGTTTAACATTGTGGACGCGATTGTGAGTGAGGAGAAATTGGAGATGTGCGGACTGAAAGCAAGCCAATTTGCAGGAATCATTGCAGTTGCAGGACCCTACGATTTCGATCAAACGATAGAAGAAATCGCACATATATTTAAGGGAAGCGAAAGAAGAGAAGTAATGCCCGTACACAAAGTCAAAGAAGGGCTGCCCCCATTTCTGATGTTGCAAGCAGGAGAAGACGAAATCATAGAAGAAGGATATGTCATGGGAATGGTAAAGGCATTGGAAGATAAGAGCGTGGAAGTGAAGTATGTGAAGGTGGAAGACGTGAACCACGCGCACATCATTGGGAGTGTAGCAAGCCGATTGGGATTCATGGCACCCAGTGTGAAACCAACGATATTGGGATTCATCTCGAATCCAGCTGCGTAAATCTTTGAAGTGCGAATGAAGATTCAAGGATCGCATTTTCCTAAATACATTAAACATATTTAAATAGAGCTCTTTCGAAACTAAAATTACAAAAGTTCAAAATTATAGATACCTGCTATGTCTTGGTCAGAACAGCACGCTATGCGGCCTGACCGCGCCATGCGGCCAGCTCCGCGTCTTGGCCCAAATACGGCACGTCTTGGACAAAGCGGCACCCAAAGGGGCCTGTCCGCCTCACGGGCCGGGCCGCCCAAAAAGGGGCTTGACCGCCAAATTAAACCTTAATGAAAATCTCTTTCTTCTATTTCGATATTTGCAGTTTATAATCTTAAATCTCTTCAATCTCCCAATGACATGCTTAATTACCATCCTTTCACTTGCTACTCTCTTATTCTCCTTTCTCTCCTCTTTCCTTTCTTCAGTAATCTTGCATTCTTATGTATTTTTCTCACCCCTTGGCATCTTCTATCCGCTAAAATTTCTATCCCTGGATTGATTTTTGTCTTTTATTCTTTAAATACCTTGAAATCGTGCCGTATTCCCTTGGAAAATTGCGTGCATATTACCGCTTTTGTATTCTTGTTAATTATGATTTCTGTATTTATTGTGTATTTCTTTTTCTTTCCTCAATAATAGCTTCTTCTGTTTTTTTGGGCCTTTCTATTTCCAGTTCAGTTGCATCTACAATAATTACTTCATATTCCATATCACTCTCTTAAAGCTTTTCTTCCTGGTAATGTGAATTCTTTACGCCGAATTAATGTGTCCTCTATCCATCTTATTGTTTTGTAGGCACTGCTTTCACTCACTCCATAACTTTGACTCACATGGAAATACGTTCTGTATTCTCTGATGTATTCGAATGCCATTAAAAGCTGATCTTCTATTCTCAGTTTATTTTTTCGACCACCCCTTGTTTTTTTCTTGTATTTTCCTATGATAGTATTTCTATCATTGTATTAGCGGGCTGGCCCCTTTGGGTGCTGTTCTGCCCAAGACAATGTCGTTCTTTTGATTCCAACCAGTCTTCAAAATTTCTCGTCCGGTAAGATCTTTACCTGTTCATATTTCACCCTTCCATTCTACACCTCTACACCGGTTTCGAAAGAAGTCTACTTTATAAAAGTTTAACATATGCGGTTTAAGGATTGAGATGAAGTAATATGAGAGAAAGGACAGATGCAAAAACGATGTGCCAATTCTCCCTACCGAAAATGCTGGTTTCGTTTCGTCAAAATTCGTTTCTTTCCTTTCCAGTTGCACCCAGACTTATCTCCGACTTGAACGACTCGGGAACATTCTTGATCCATACCAACAAAACCCTCAACGTCTTTCTCACGAGATAGCATGTCTTGGAGCTAAGACAGCACCTCCCGGGCTAGCTCCGCCCCCAAAAGGGCTTGACCGCTATTTTCTCAATCTCTTGAATTAATCGCCTGAGACAGGTATATGCTTGAGTTAAGCTAGGAAGATAAGTTAAAAAGTTTATTTTAATCAAAGACCGCCAATGGCTAAAATAAGGTACTTTGTGTAGAATTCGGAGGAAACAATTGCAACCAACTCTGCATCACTTACCTTTTGATTATTGTGAATATGCTTTCTGGAAGGCAATTTTTGGCCAATCCAGGCCGTCAGTTCTTGCACCGCTTGGGGGCCAGACCTTGGCCTAAACAGCACTCGTCTTGGTCAAAGCGGCACCCCTCGGGCCAGCCCGCCAAAAGAGGCTAGGTCACTTATTCTGGAATCGGGATGGCTTATTCCCTTGACACATTACAGCTGCTGTCATATCCCAGACAAATCCCCTTGGGGATGACAAATACCGCTATCTTGGCTATACTCTGAAAGGTTGAGTTTATTCCTGAAAGGGGATGGGCCTGGGGCTCATCCCCTTTCACATCGGAGTGTACGGAAGACGGAAGGAGGAACCCCATTGAATTTGGAATCGCTGGCCTGTGCAGTGCTCGAGCCCCTGGGGTTTGAGCTTTTAGAGGTTCAAATAAACAATGCAGAGCGCAAGCCCGTTGTTGTTTTTCGGATCGATCGATATGATGAAAAGCCTGTCACCATTGAGGATTTAGAGTTGGTCAGCAAGGTGGTCAGTCTCGAAATGGACCGACTGGATCCGATTGCCGGAGAGTATCGCTTGGAAGCTGAATCTCCTGGACCAAAGAGACCCCTGAAACGGACTCGACACTTCGAGCGCATGTTGGGTCTCAAGGCCAAGGTTAAGTCGACCCACCAGAATTTCACTGCCCCAATTGTGAATGTCGATGAAAATCAAGTGACCTTTGATTTGGGTAAAGAGGGCACTTTGACCCTGACCATTGGAGAATTTTCGGCAAACTTGGCCGAATTTTCATCAGAACACCGGTAGATCTTTTAAGGAGAACGAAATATGAACAAAGATTTTATCGATGCTTTAAACGATGTGGCGCGTGAGCGCAATATCTCAAAAGAGCAATTGATTCAGTCGTTTGAACAATCACTGCAGAATGCTTACACCAAAAATGTGGCACCGGACCACAGAATTGAGGTCCGGCTCGATCCGGAATCGGGAGAGCTCGAGGTTCTGGTCATCAAAGAGGTGGTCGAGAAAATTGACAATCCAAAGGTCCAAATTTCCTTGGCAGATGCACTTGAATTGGATTCGACAGTCGAGTTGGGCGACGAGATGATTTTTCCAGAGGAAAAGGAAAAATTTACCCGGATTGCACTGCAGGCGGTGAAACAAACCCTGACCCAAAAAATCCGTGAAAATGAGAGAAGTGTCGTCTTTAACGAATACAAAGACCGAGAGGGTGAAGTCCTCACCGCAGTGGTCGTTCGAATGGACAACAAAGGGAACATCTTTGTCGATCTGGGTCACGGCGAAGCCATCATGCCACCCAAGGAGCAAATTCCCGGCGAACGTCTCATGAATGGTTCGCGTGTGAAGATTTATCTGAAGGAAGTGCGTCAAACAGCCCGCGGGCCTTCCATTTTGGCCTCTCGCGCCGATGAAAAGCTGCTCGATTACCTTCTCAAACAAGAAATTCCGGAAATTGCAGACGGCACCGTGGAAGTCAAAGCGATTGCCCGTGAAGCCGGACAGCGCTCAAAAGTTGCGGTCTATTCCAGGAACTCCAACGTGGATCCCATCGGCGCTTGCATTGGCCATCGGGGCAACCGCATCCAAGCCATCACTGGGGAATTGGGTCGGGAACGCGTCGATGTCATTTTGTGGGACGCAAATCCGCGCGATTTCATTCGGAATGCACTTTCACCCGCGAAGGTCGGCTTGATTGAGGTCATACCGGGAACCTCAGAAGCAACCGTCACCGTGATTGCTGATCAATTGAGTTTAGCCATTGGCAAAGGCGGACAGAACGTGCGCTTGGCGGCCAAACTCACCAACTTTCGCATTGACCTGAAAGAGACCAAAGCCGTCAGCGATCTCGATCTTGCCATGCAACAGGCTGCTCTGGACGAAACACAGGGCACAGGACGAACCGCACATGCTGCTTTCGAGGCCTTATTCAAGGATGCACGTACTGTTGCAACAGCCACACCAAGCGGTGAAGTTGAAGTCAACGAGTAAAATTGAAAGTGAAACATGAGACGCCGACATATCCCCGAACGAAGCTGTGTGGTTTGCCGAAAAAGGCATCCCCAACCCGAGCTCATACGGTTGCGAAAAACAGGGGACGGTTGGAGCACAAAAGCCACAACGGGACGAAGCGTTTACCTGTGTGCCAGTGCAGATTGTCGTCAGGAAAAGCGTCTCAAGCGTTTCTTTGGAAATCAATCGGCTTTTGTTGCGGCACTTGTACAGTCCACAGAAGCCCTCAAACCATAGTTCACCTCTCCCTTTAGAGGAGTATCTATGTGCTAAATTGACCGGGAGGCACGCATAATGTCTAAAGTTCGTATTTACGCCCTAGCCAAAGAGCTGGGCATGGAAACTGCAAAACTTCTACAGATACTCGATGGGTTAGGTGTCGAGTATAAATCCCACTCCTCAACCCTCGAAGATGATTTAGTGGAAACCATCAAAGAAATGCTACAGACAAAGGGTTCTGAAGAAGCCACAACAACCACAGAATCGAAAATAGCTCCATCCACACCGATCTCAAAAGCAACTTCAGACACGCCCACCACACTTGAACGGCGGGCACCTGTTGTGACCATCATGGGACACGTCGATCACGGCAAAACCAGTCTGCTCGATTACATCCGAAAGACCAAAGTGGCCGCCAAAGAAGCCGGTGGAATCACACAACACGTGGGCGCATTTGAGGCCAAAACCAGTCAGGGCAAAATTGTCTTTATCGATACACCGGGTCACGAGGCGTTCACCACCATCCGGGCCCGTGGTGCAAAAGTGGCCGACATTGCCATTATTGTCGTTGCCGCCGATGACTCCATCATGCCGCAGACCAAAGAAGCCATTGCACACGCACAAGCTGCCCATGTTCCTTTGATCATTGCCATCAACAAAATGGATCTCCCCCAAGCCAATCCAGACAAAGTGATGACCGATTTGACCCACATGAACCTCGTCCCCATCGAATATGGGGGAGACATCGAAACCATCCGCATCAGTGCACGCACAGGCGAAGGTGTCGAGGATCTCCTGGAATTGATTTCCTTTATGGCCCAAATGGCTGACGGAGAACACTGGATATCTGATCCCAACGCGCCATTTAAAGGTGTTGTGATTTCGAGCAAAGTGGATAAACAGGCCGGGGTTCTGACCAACCTCATCGTTCAAAAAGGCACCCTCGAGGTGGGCGATTTCCTGGTTGTTGGCGAATCCTACGGCAAAGTCAAAGCCATGACCGACTCTGTGGGTACAAAGATCAAATTGGCCGGTCCATCAACGCCCATTCAAATTCTGGGGTTTTCGAATACGCCGCAGCCTGGAGATACGGTGTTGAGTGCGCGCACTGAAAAAGCCGCACGCGACATGATTTCTTCTAGGGAAGAGGCACGCTTGGAACGCGAAAATGCGATCATTCAAGCAAAAAAAGACCGGCCCTCTCTGGCTGAACTCATGGGTTCTTTGGAAGCGGTTCGCGAGGTCCATCTCATCCTCCGTGCGGACACCCAAGAATCCCTCGAAGCCATTCACTACATTTTGGCCAAGTACGAAAACGATGATGTCAAGGTGAATGTGATGCTTTCTGGAATTGGCGCTCCCAACGAGTCGGACGTGCTTTTGGCATCGACAGCAGGTGCCACCATTTTGTGCTTCTCAGTGACTGCACCTGGAAGCATTCAGAAGACGGCAGAGCAAAAGGGTGTTGGCATCAAGTCATACCGCATTGTGTACGAGTTGGAGCAAGAAGTTGAACGCCTTCTCAAGGGCACCCAAGAACCTGTTTTTGAAGACAAGTACATTGGACGCGCCGAAGTCAGAATGTTGATCAAGCATCCCAAGGCTGGAACAATTGCTGGATCATACGTTCAGGACGGATTTCTCAAGCGAAATGCCAAAGCCAAGGTTTTGCGAAAAGGCAAAGTCGTTTTCGAGGGGACATTGGTCGGTCTCAAGCGTTTCAAAGACGATGTCCGCGAAGTTCAATCTGGATACGAGTGTGGCATCAACATCGATTGGGATGAAATTGCAGAAGGCGACATCATCGAAGCCACGGAACGTGTAGAAGTGACAGTATAATTTAATCTTTAATGAGGTGTGCTGTGTCACACCTCATTTTTTGTTGTCGACTGGATTCCAGGAGATATACTGGTGACGTGTCGAGTGACTGTGCAATCGAATTGAAAGGCATCACCAAGCGGTTTCCCTTGGTGTTGGCCAATGATAATATCAGCTTTAAAGTCAAATGGGGCAGTGTTCACGCTCTCGTCGGTGAAAACGGTGCAGGTAAATCCACCCTGATGAAGATCATCTACGGAATGCAACCACCCACTGCGGGTGAGATCCATGTGGATGGCCGTTTGACCAACATCCGAGATCCAAAAGATGCCATCGGACTGGGCATTGGCATGGTTCACCAGCACTTTATGTTGGTCGAGCCCCTGACCGTAACCGAAAACGTGATTTTGGGAATGGAGCCTGTCAAAGGGCTTTCCGTGGACTACGCAAAAGCCCGCGCCAAAGTGAAACACCTGATCGAACAGTTCAACTTTGATCTCGATCCGGATGCCAAAATAGAAGACCTTCCCGTTGGACTCCAACAAAAGGTAGAAATCCTAAAAACCCTCTACCGCGGCGCGCGCATCCTGATTTTAGACGAACCGACTGCTGTTCTCACGCCCTCCGAAACAGAAGAACTCTTCAAATTCCTCAAGGGCCAGTACGCCAAAGAGGGCAACTCTGTCGTCTTTATTTCCCACAAATTGCATGAAGTGCTCGAAATCAGCGATGAGATTTCCGTTCTCAGAGACGGAAAAATGATTGGAAGCATACCGACGCTGGGGGCAACCCACGAAACCATCGCCAAAATGATGGTCGGGCGCGATGTGATTTTGAAAGTCAACAAACAACCGGCCACGCCAGGAGAAGTCGCACTGGAAGTCAAGGACGCTGTCATCACCAATATCAACAAGAAAAACGTGGTCGACCACGTCTCGTTTTCGGTGCGTTCAGGCGAAGTGGTGGGCATCGCCGGCATCGATGGCAACGGCCAGAGTGAATTGACGTTGGCCATCACGGGTCTTCTCCCCCTCAATGATGGCGAAATTTGCTATATGGGACAGACCATTGCAAACAGCAATGCACGAAAGGTCTCCGGTGCAGGGGTTTCGCATATTCCAGAAGACCGAAACTCGCGTGGGTTGGTTCTCGACATGACCACCGCGGAAAACTTCATCTTGGGACAGCACCGAAACTCTGATTTTTGCGGAACCCTGGGATTTCTGAATCTGGAAAGCATAGAAAACCACGCTCTGGAAATGAGCGAATCGTATGACGTACGACCGCGTTCAACGGAACTGCCCGCGGGGCGTTACAGTGGCGGAAATGCTCAAAAAATCATCATTGCCCGGGAAATGTACAGAAAGCCAAAAATTCTCATTGCGAGCCAACCCACCCGCGGTGTAGATATCGGTGCCATCGAGTACATCCATGCAAAAATCATCGAAGCGCGGGACAATGGCATGGCTGTTCTGCTGATCAGTGCCGACCTGGGTGAAGTCATGAATTTGAGCGACCGAATCCTGGTGATGTTTGAAGGCAAAATCATGGGAGAAGTTCCTGGAGAAAAAGCCACGGAAGCACAGCTGGGCCTCTTGATGGCAGGCGTAACGCAACCCACAGAGGTTAGATCATAAGCGAACCGCAACCCAAGCCAACCCAGCCCAAGAATACCGTTGTAAAAGGACTTTTGGGTGTCGTTTTGATTCTGTCCCTGGTGGGTGGAGTCGCCCTGTGGTGGTTTGTCATCCGGCCTCCCACCCTGGCTGGATTTCCAGAATTGGCCAAACTACAAGAGCTGGACAACAAAATCCAAAACAAAACACCTTTCAGTCCGGTGGACCGCCCCTTGAGCCAGGAGGAATTGGATCAGTTTCTGAGTGTTCAGCGCGCCATTCAAAAACCCCTCAAGGATATTGTGACTATTGTGGAGAAACAGTCAAAACAGCCATTGGAACAACAGCCAAAAGAATCGGATCACCGTACCACAGGAGCTGACCCAACGCAAACATGGCTTTTAAAAAATGCATTGAATCCATTGCTTCTGGCAAAAACTGCCCAAGTCGATGCCCTCAATCGCCTGGATCTCAGCGAAGCCAAGTACACCTGGATTCGCGGCGAGGTGACCAGAGCATATTTTGGCCTTATGTCCCCTGAGCTGGATATGGATTCCCTGTTCAAACCGGAGACAAACTTAAAGTCCCTCTTGAACGGACTGGGCATCGCAACTTCGGTATCCTCGGAAACCTTTAATGCAAACAAAACATTGCTTGCACCCCACTTTATCCACGGAGAACTCGATATGGTAATCCCATCATTCATCCTTGATGGGGGACCCACAGAGACGAGATCATGAGCGAACCACAACCCAAGCCAACCCAGCCCAAGAATACCTTTGTAAAAGGACTTTTGGGTTGCCTGATCGTCATTTTGGTTTTATCACTTGTTGGTGGAGTCGCCCTGTGGTGGTTTGTCATTCGACCCCTTGGCAATACGCTGTCGGGCTTTTCCAGTCTCGCCAAATTACAAGAACTGGACAACAAAATCCAAAACAAGACACCTTTCAGTCCGGTGGACCGCCCCTTGAGCCAGGAGGAATTGGATCAGTTTTTGAGTGTTCAGCGCGCCATGCAAAAACCCCTCAAGGACGTCTTGGCAACCCTGGAGGAAAAATCAAAGGAAGCTCACCTGAATAACACTTCGACAGCCAAAGATTGGGAAGCATTCACCACACAATTGGGAAATGTATTCAGCTCACTGTCGGCAGCAAAAACCGCCCAAGTCGATGCCATCAATCGCCTGGACCTCAGCAAATCCAAGTACATTTGGATGCGCAATGAAATTTACCGCGCCGTTTGGAGCCTTGAACTGGGCAACGCAAATGCCTTTCAAGGCTTTCCCCAATACCAATCAGAGTCTCCTTTGGGTTCGGTGTCCCCAGAAACGCGCATGGCAAACGAACAATTGGTTCAACCTTACAAAAAAGAACTCTGGGAAAACGTAGCCCTGCACAGTTTTGGCCTCTAGATATGGCATACAAAACAAAAAAAGGCCCTCAGTGGGCCCTTTTTCTTCTATTTCTTAGAAATTGAACTTCAATCCAGCGGTTGCACCCAAATTGATTTTCTTATCATCTGCGGCATCCTTGGCGAGGTTGTACTGTGGGCGAATCTCAGCAAACATACCCACACCCGAAAAGAGATTGAGATCGACACCAAACGCAGCACTCAAGTATGGAGAAGCCGGTGTATCCTTGACCAAAGTGGCCCCTGCCCCAAATCCAAGATACGTGACAAATCCGCCACTGCCCAGATCCTTCGTCAGCAGTGCACCCGCAGAAATGGCCTGCGTTCTGTTGCTGTATTCCCCTTCGAGGCGGAGTCCAAGGCCCAGGATCAGTTCACGGACACCCAACTGACCGGAAACTTTAAGCTTTTCACCGAAGCTTTCGCCAGAACTGGGAATAACACCATAGTTCGCGCCCGCTGCAATGTAAAAATTGCGCTTGGCTGGTGTAGACTCGCCTGTTGTATCCAAGACAGGCTGCTCGGGCAAAATGACGGTGGTCTCGGTGTTACGTGGTTTCACAGGGGTCGGGGTCGGGGTCGTCACCGCTCCAGACTCACTTGCTGCGGTATTGGGTGCGGAAGCGCCAGTATCGCCTTTTGCACCCTTGTCGCCTTTTGGCCCTTGAAGACCTTGTGGACCGACATCGCCAGTCTCACCTTTGTCACCCTTTGGCCCTTGAACACCTTGCGGTCCAACATCACCGGCGTCACCTTTGTCCCCTTTTGGCCCTTGAAGACCTTGTGGACCGACATCACCAGTCTCACCTTTGTCGCCCTTTGGTCCTTGCAGGCCTTGTGGTCCGACATCGCCCGCGTCGCCTTTGTCACCCTTCGGCCCTTGCACACCTTGTGGTCCGACATCACCTGCGTCGCCTTTGTCGCCCTTCGGTCCTTGCACACCTTGTGGTCCGACATCGCCCGCGTCGCCTTTGTCACCCTTCGGTCCTTGCACACCTTGTGGTCCAGGTACTTTGGCCAGGCTCTCCACCGCATTCAATTGATCAAACAACCGATCGACTTGTGCTTGAAGGTCTGCGACTTGGGTCTCCAGATCGACAATCTTTGAATCTTGTGCTTTGTTGATGGATTCCAGTCCGTCCAGGCGAACGCCCAAACGCTCCAATTCAGGCTTCACTTCGTTCATGCCGAGTGCCATGGTGTCCTGGCCCTTGGTATCCAGTTGTTTGAGGGCACCATCTTGCAACAAACGGTAAAAGATGAGGGCAGCCTGATAGCGTGTCAGGACATCATTTCCGCGGAAGGTATTGTCTGGGAAACCTTGCAAAAGGCCTTTTTGATTGGCGTATGCCACGGCTGCTGCAGCCCAATGTCCCGCAGGAATATCGCTGTAGGTTGCTGATGCTGTTGCTTGTATAGGTGGAACAGTCTGTGTTTCCTGTGCGCTTGCCCATCCGCCGATACACAGCGCGAGTGCCAGTGTGAGGTTCAATTTTCGCATATCAAAAGTCTCCTTCATTTCAAACCCTGTTTTTGGTTGCAAACTGCACCAACGCATTGAACGTACCAAGGTTACCCACACCATAACCGTATTCAATGAACGAATCCTGAAGACAACCTGTAGAAGCGCTTGCCCAATTTTTAATATTCCATAATTTCAAAGAATCTAATAAACCAATTATATAGATGTATCATCAATGATCCCACATTCAAAAGAATATAAATTTACAAAAAATATTATAAAAAAAACATGCCTTTCGCAATAACCCCGCTTGTCCATTTTTAAAATGTTTATATAATGAATAAGATCAATAATTCAGAGATGCCTAAACGGTTATCTGATATACAACAACTTAAAGATATTCCCCGAAATAAGGGAACCCCCCGAGGATGCGGATTTTCCGTTGGCACCCAAAGACTTGATTATTGAGAATTGATTCTCAATAATGGAACAGGCTATGTCGAACTCTAAGAAAATTCCGATAACAGTTTTGTGTGGTTTTTTGGGAAGTGGAAAAACCACGCTGCTCAACCATTTGCTCTCTAAGTCGTCTGGGCTGCGAATTGCGGTCATTGTCAATGAATTCGGCGCCGTAAATATCGATGCTGGACTCGTTGTCCAAACACATGAAAAAATGATTGAACTCAGCAATGGTTGCATTTGCTGCACACTTCGAGGTGACCTTCTGATTGCAGTGGACGAGTTGTTAAATACATACGACTTGGACGCCATTTTCATCGAATCAACTGGTATTGGTGAACCGCTGCCGATTGCCCAAGCGTTTTGCCTAGAGCCCGAAATGCTGGAACTTGAACCGGAAATTCCGAACCTCATTGACCGCGTTTACGTTGATGCCCTCATTACCGTTGTTGACAGTGCTCAGTTTTTTGATCTTTGGAATCGAAGATCAACAATCGATGGCGACGATCAAGGTCGAGGATACGGCGAACTGCTATCAGAGCAAATAGAATTCGCAAATATTATCTTACTCAATAAGACAGACTTGGTAGATGAAACGGAGTTAAAAAAATTATCGGCATTCATAGCGAAGCTTAATCCAAAGGCAATGATTGAGCATACCATCCAAGGTGTTTTATCAATAGATAATTTCTTTAACAAACAGCTTTTTAAAATTGATGATTTTAATAATCAGCAAGCATGGTTTGATGAACTTAACAAAGAGCACATGCCCGAATCGGAAGCCTACGGTTTAAGTACCTATATTTTGAAGCCAAACGCTCCATTCGATGAAAACAGGCTATGGGAATCGCTTCAAAGAGGTCTTCCCCCAAATATTTTAAGATCAAAGGGTTGGGTGGCATTCCATGATAATCCGTTGGCATATGTGTGGAACCACAGTGGAAGGCTTATGACCCTGGATCCAGTCGGATATTGGACAGAAGGACAAGAACCCGCAAGCCAAATCGTCTTCATTGGGGAACACCTTGACCCGTTGGCAATAGAAGCATTCCTTGCACCTGCACTTCAGGAACCACAATGAAAAATCGTTTTTTAGTTGCCATGCTCTGTGTCACGATGGGTTTTTCGGCTCAAGCCAAGAACACTGTATTGGTCAGCATTCAACCGTATTATACGATCGTCAAAAACATCGTTGGAAACCAAATGGATGTTGTCCTCTTGCTCCCCCCCGGAGCGAGTCCGCACACCTTCGATCCCAAACCCAGTGATCTGAAAAAAATGGCTCTGGCAAAACTCGCATTCATGAATGGATTGGGCTTGGACGACTGGCTGTCCAGTGGCCTGATCAACAGTGGGTCGCATGCAAAGGTTGTCCGATTTGGAGATCAGCTCAAGTACACACCCCTCCAATCTCTGGAAGAAGATCTTCCAGGCCGCGACCCTCACATTTGGTTGGACGCGAGCATCATGGGCAAAGCAGCTCTGTCTGTCGGAAATGCACTGGCGAAACTGGATCCCCAAAACGCAAAAGTGTACCAAAGTCGGGCACTTCTCGAGTCTCAAAAATTGGAAGTGCTCCACAAGGATCTCCAAAAGACATTGGCGCCCATGAAAAACCACCGCATGGTTACCTTTCACGGGGCTTGGGGGTATTTTGCGCGGGCGTACGGCCTCAATGTGGTTGCTGCCATCGAACCCTTTCCAGGCAAGGAACCAAGTGCACAGTACTTGAGAGACATTTCCAAAACGGTCAAAAAGTACAACATATCGGCACTGTTTGCCGAACCAACACTCCCAAAAGCGCCCATCGAAGCCCTCGCAGACAGCTTGGGCGTAAAGGTCTACACCCTGATTCCAGAAGGAAGCGCTGAAATTCAGGATTACCACCAAATGATGCAGTACAACAAAACAGTGTTGATCAAAGCGTTTAAAAATACGCCATAAGCATGTTCACATGCGAACGGTGTGATACACGCCCCGAGAGTCAACGACGTTTCTGGGAGGTTGGTATGAAAATATTTTTGGTTTTCGGTTTGTTTTTCGTCTCAGTGGTTCAAGCCATTGCTGACGGAAGCGCCACAAGCCTTACAGGTCCATCACATTTTGGCCAACAGACACCCTCTGGTGGAAAACCCTGAAGTACAGGTTAAAAAAGAAAAACATGTTTCTGACATTTGGTTACAATCCACAGAGACCCGTTTGGCAAATCCAAAGGTCTCTGTTTTGCGTTTCAAATGTCTCTGAAATGACCCTCATTGTTATCTACACTCCAGGAAAGCATCTTGGTGGAGGCTTATATGAAAAACCGTGTGTGGATTATTTTCGCCATTTATCTGGGCAGTTCAGCCAATGCCCACATCAAATCCAAAACTTCAAACGGCGGTTTCATAGGCACAATTTCAGTACCTTAAAAAAAATTTGAGGAACAAAAAATCGTGATTGAGACAATAATAGAGGGAAAATCATCGTGTCGTTTCCCCAGAGAGGCCCTATCAAAGACCTTGCTGTAAGACAATTTAGAGAAAAACCAGGCTTTGCACTTTGTTGGCTGTATCGATCGCTACTTCATAAGGTTTTTTATTGTCCAGACACAGTTGGAACCAAATAGACGCACACCCAGAAATTCCAGGAAATGGGGTACAGCTTTTTGCAAAGATATCCATCTGCATGGCATAGATCTGAAAAGCGTCTGAGACGGTGTTTTTATTTTTCCTAGAACAGCATGCCTGTGATCTTTCGACCGATTGAGAGGCTTGCAAAGCGACCTAACAGTTGTTAGGATAATCTTAACCGACAAGGGAGGTTTTCCTGTGCCACCCCAAAAAAAAGGTGACAACGAGTCAAAATGGGTAAGTGATTTTGCCCAGTACATTCACGATGGCGGACAAATCGAAGCCACAGACCCCATGCCCGATGTGTACCGCAGGCGGGTGCTCAAGTTCATCGAGATGCATGGAAACAGCGAGATCATGGGCGCGTTGCCTGAACGGGACTGGATTCTCAGGGCCCCCAACCTGAAGCGAAAACTTGCCCTGACAGCAAAAATTCAAGATGAGGTTGGACACGGACATCTGCTGTACCGTCTCGCAGAAGATCTTGGAAAAACCAGAGAACAGATACTCCAGGATCTGATCGACGGCAAAACCAAATTTCACAACGTGTTTCACTATCCGACATACTCCTGGGGAGATGTCGGCATCATTGCTTGGCTGGTCGACGCGGCAGCCATTCTGTCGCAGTCTGCACTCTTGCGTTCCAGTTATGCGCCTTACGCACGTACCATGAAGCGCATCTGTTGGGAAGAAGCCTTTCACCTCAAACAGGGCGAAGACATTGTGCTGACATTGGCCGGAGGCACACCGCTTCAGAAAGAAATGGTTCAAGAAGCGCTCAACCGATGGTGGACACCGCTCATGATGTTCCACGGACCGCCCACGCCACCTGAATCCGACGACGACCTGTACTGGAGAATTAAGTCCAAGGCCAACGAAGACCTCCGACAAGAGTATTTGAGCACCTATGTGCCCAAAATCCTGGAGATCGGCCTCACGATTCCCGACAAGAAACTGCGCTACATCGATTCCGAAAAACGATGGATATACACTGTTCCAGACTGGTCTGAACTTCTGGGTGTGGTGACTGGGCATGGCCCTCACTCCAAAGAACGACTGACCCAAAGGCGCTTGGCTTACGAGGAAACCGCATGGGTCCGACAAGCCGTTCTCCATTCATGGTCTGACGCGGCCGATTAAATACAAAGGAACACATATGCCTGCAAAAATGATTGCACTGTACAAAGCTCCACAAGATCTTCCGGCGTTCATGAAACACTACACAGAAATCCACACGCCACTGGTTTTGGCCTACCCTGGACTTGAGAAACTCGAAGTGACAGAGGTCAAACGCAACCTGATGGCAAAAGAACTGCCGTACGTGTTGATTGCAGAAATGACCTTTAAGGATATGGAAACCCTCAAAGCAGCCCTAAAATCCCCAGAGGGTGAAGCGGTCGGCAAAGACCTCATGGGTTTTGCAGGGGATTTGGCCACTGTACTGCTGACCGAGGACACATTGTGAACGAATCCCTCCTGAGTGATCTTCTCTTGGAACAGAGCATGACTGTCTACGAAGTCTTTCATCAGGAAAAAGATGGCGCGCCCATGACCCATGCTGGACAGGTTCAAGCCCCAGACGAAACGCTCGCGCTGCACTATGCCAAAGAAGGTTACGGAAGGCGCGGTGAATCTCTGCGCCTGTGGGTTATTCCACGGACAGCCATATTGGAATTAACCGATCCAGACTTCTTGCAACCTGCTCTGGACAAGTCTTACCGAACAGGCGCGGCGTACCGGATCGCGGTTGAAAAACGACAAAACATCCGAGAACGCCTGGGCACCTTGGGAACCCGGAAACAAACCATTGAACAGCTCGGGCTCAATTCAGATGAGGAGACCTGACTGTGACACCCGCACACCTCAACTTGATGCTTTCCATTGCCGATGACGACTTCATTCTGGGATACCGAGACAGCGAATGGACCGGAATTGGCCCACTGATCGAAGAAGACATTGCGATGTCTTCCATTGCCCAAGATGAGATCGGTCATGCACGGGCCCTCTACGAACTCATCGAACAGAGAACCGGTCAGTCCGCAGATGACATCGCGCTTGGAAGGTCACCGAGCGAGTACAGGCATTGCGCACTGGTAGAGCATCCCCGAGAAGACTGGGCTTTTTCGATTGTCCGCCAATACCTGTACGACGCCGCCGAAGAGGTTCGCGCAGAAACCCTCTTGCATTCCAGCGATTCCGATCTGGCCGGCATCTTTAAAAAAATTGTCCGGGAAGAGAAATACCACAGGCTTCACGGACACACCTGGATGGTCCGATTGGCACACGGCGGAACGGTGTCCAAAAACCATTTGCTTCGGGCATTGCAACGGGCGATCCCACTTGCGCTGGGTTTCTTTGAGCCTTTGCCCAACGAAAAGGAGCTCGTGGAAACAGGCATTTTACCCAAAAGCACCGACGAAATGCGGTCTGTTTTCATTGAACGGATCGAAGGGGAACTCAGAGATCAGGGCATCGATATCGACGTCTCAGGAAGTCAACCCACCGTCGGGGGACGCACTGGCCATCACACGACAGCCTTTTCAACACTTTGGGCAGAGATGACTTTGGTGTACCGACAAGATCCTCAAGCGGTTTGGTAAATGGACACCAAAAGTCGCGTGTGGGAAATTCTTTCTGGGATATCCGATCCGGAAATTCCAGTCCTGAGTCTGGTCGATCTGGGGATCATTGAAACCGTTCTTGTGGGTGAGGAAATTCATGTCGAGATTTTGCCGACGTTTTCTGGGTGTCCAGCCCTCGACTTCATCCAACAGGAAATTGGGTCACAACTCGAGGTGCTGGGGTTTCCCGTTTCGATCACCATCAATCGCACAAAAACATGGACGTCCAACCGACTCACAGAACAGGGACGCAAAGTGCTACAGGCGAGTGGATTCGCACCACCGCCCATCATTCCTTTGGAGGATTCACCACCCCTGCACTTGGGAAATGGCCTCGCCTGCCCGCATTGCGGCTCCACCCAAACCGTTCTCGATTCACCGTTTGGTCCCACACCTTGCCGAGCACTGTACCGCTGTCTGAACTGCAGACAACCTTTCGAACAGTTTAAACCGATATGACCATGACCCCACCTGAAAAAATACCGGTCTTTTCGACATTGATCGTCGAACACTTCGAAACCCATGTTGCCCTGGTTCGCCTCAACCGCCCGGAGTCGCTCAACGCACTCTCGCAAAAGGTCATGGACGAACTTGTGGAAGCGTTTACCTTGCTGGACCACGATCCCAATGTTCGCTGTGTCGTGCTGACCGGCAACGAGCGGGTATTTGCAGCCGGAGCGGATATCTCTGAGATGGATGGGCAGACCGCTTCAGACATGCTGCAAGGTTACCGGTTCAACCAGTGGAGACGACTCAAGGAATTCCCAAAGCCCATCATTGCCGCCGTTCAAGGCATGGCCCTTGGTGGCGGACTTGAGCTGGCCATGCTGTGTGACATCGCGATTGCCGGACAAGGTGCCAAATTGGGCCAACCCGAGATTCACTTGGGTTTGATGCCCGGCGCCGGAGGCACCCAACGGCTGACCCGCACGATCGGAAAATCCCTGGCCATGGAAGTGATTCTCGGTATTCGAACCCTGACCGCTCAGGAGGCACTGCAAGCGGGTCTGGTCTCAAGGGTTGTGCCCGCAGAGGCGTGCGTGGATGTCGCTCTGGAAATGGCTGCAAAAATTGCCGAACGTGCACCTCTGGCTGTGCAACTTGCCAAGAAAAGCGTCCTGAAATCGTTTGAAACCTCTCTGGAAATGGGACTGGAGTCTGAACGCCACCTCTTTTACCTTCTGTTTTCCACGGACGATCAAAAAGAGGGCATTTCGGCCTTTTTGGAAAAGCGCAGACCCCACTGGAAAGGACACTGAATGCCTCTCATTTCAGAAATCAACAACAACGTCTTGTACCTCACACTCAACCGGCCTGAAAAACTCAACGCGCTCACCGAAGCAATGCTCACTGGTCTGCTGAGCGAACTTAAAAAAGCGGAAAAAGATACCAATGTCCGCACCATTGTCCTGCAAGGCTCTGGAAAAGGTTTTTGCGCAGGACAAGATCTGCCCGACTTGGAGAGCAAAGTTCAGTCTTTTTATGAGTACATTCAGGCCTTCTATCTCCCTCTGGTCTCAAAAATAAGGTCCATTGAAAAGCCAATTTTAACTGCTGCAAATGGCGTCATCGCTGGCGCTGGATCGGCACTCTTCTTGGCAGGCGACCTTCGGGTGTGCAGCACTCGGGCCACCCTCACCACGGCTTTTTCCAAGATTGGCCTACCGGGAGACACCGGCATCACCTGGATGCTGACACGGCAAGCCGGTTGGAACCGGGCCTTCGAACTTCTGACCCGGTCGGAAAAAATTTCAGCACACACACTCAAAGATTTCCACCTCTGCGAGCATCTGTTCGAAGAAACCACCTTTGAGACAGATCTCATCGCTTTGGCAGAACAAATGGCATCGGGTCCGACCCGAACGTACGGACTCATCAAACGGGCACTCAACCACGGCATGTCTTCGGGATTTGAGGAACACCTCGAATACGAGGCCTGGCTCATGGATGTGGCCGCCCAAACCGCCGATCATGCAGAAGGCATGACGGCATTCAAGGAAAAACGCCCTCCCATTTTTGTCGGCAAATAAGGGGACACATGACCATTGCACAACCATTTTCAGTTGAAACAAAAGGCCTTTGGATTGACGGCGAGTTCGCGTCCACTGACCAAACATTCGAAACCTTCAATCCCGCGACAGGAAAATCCATTTGCAGTGTGCCGTACGGTACGGCAAAAGACATTGATCGCGCTGTTGCGTCCGCAAGGAAGGCCTTTTTGGGGTGGGCCAGCATGGCCCCCAAAGACCGTTCCAGGTGGCTGTACCTTTTGGCCGACGCCATCGAAGCCAAATCCGAAGCACTTGCCAAAACAGAAGTGTTGGACAATGGAAAACCGTACAAAGAGGCGCTCAAGGGCGACCTTCCTCTGGCCATCGAGCATTTTCGCTACTACGCCGGTTGGCCCACAAAACTCGAGGGAAAAACCTTGCCAGTCAGCATTCCTGGCGTGCTGAACTACACCCTGAGGGAACCCATTGGCGTGGTCGGGGCCATCATCCCTTGGAACTTCCCTCTGTTGATGGCGGCCTGGAAACTCGCTCCCGCTTTAGCCGCAGGCTGCACTGTCGTCCTCAAACCCGCAGAACAGACCCCGCTTTCGGCCCTGATGTTGGCTGAAATTTTAAAAGAGATCCGCTTCCCAGCCGGCGTTATCAACATTGTGACTGGAGACGCACAGACAGGTGCCGCCCTGGTCTCCCATCCCGATGTCGACAAAATCAGTTTTACGGGAAGCACTTCTGTCGGACGAAACATCATGCGCGGTGCGGCGGACCGCCTCAAGCGCGTGACGTTGGAACTCGGTGGCAAATCCGCCAACATCATTTTCGCCGACGCAGACCTCAAACGGGCCGTTCGCGGTGCCTACAGTGGCATTTTCTACAACCAAGGCCAAATGTGCATTGCGGGATCCCGGATTCTCGTTGAGTCGAGCATTCTGGACACATTTGTCGAGCAACTGAAAACCATGACAGAAGCCATTCGACTGGGTGACGGCATGGATCCAGAAACCCAAATGGGCCCTTTGGTGTCCAAAACACAGCAAGAACAGGTTTTGGGATATGTGGAATCGGGTCTGGCAGAGGGTGGAACACTGATTTCGGGCGGGACTCCGTGGGAAGATTCAGACGGATACTTTGTGAAACCGACCCTTTTCATGACCGACAACACGGAACTGCAAATTGTGCGCGAAGAGATCTTCGGTCCAGTTGCGACCATCATCCCATTTGACACGGAAGAACAGGCCATTCGGATTGCCAATGACACGCCCTATGGTTTGGCCGGGGGTCTGTGGACACAAAATGTCGGACGTGGCATGCGGGTTGCACAATCCATCCGAGCTGGAACCGTGTGGATCAACAGCTACAACCTCTTCGATCCGTCGAGTCCGTACGGTGGCGTCAAGGAATCTGGATTTGGACGGGAGATGGGCGAAGAAGGCTTGGCCCTCTACACCGAAACCAAAAGCGTCTGGGTACCGATGAAGTGATGCCCATGTCCATCAAGAACATTGCCATTTTGGGCGCTGGAACCATGGGCCAAGGGATTGCACAGGTGTGCCTCGACTTTGGGTTTTCGGTGCATGTGTACGACGTGCACGAAGAGGGCCTCGAACGCGCCCGGCAAGCCATTGAAAAAGATCTGAAACGACAAATCCAAAGGGGCAAGCGCTCCGAATCCGAGGCCGATGAGATGCTGAAACGGCTCTCTCTATTGACCCAATGGGCCCCAGATGCCGATTTGGTCATCGAAGCGGTGCCGGAAAATCTGGAACTCAAACGGCAACTGCTGAGACAAGCAGAAGATGGTGGACGACCCGACACCTTGCTTGCGACCAACACCTCAACGCTGTCGGTCAGTGCCATCGGTGGAGGCCTGAAGCGACCGGAAAACCTGGTTGGGCTTCATTTTTTCAATCCCGCGCCACGGATGCCACTCGTGGAAGTGATTGCCGGAGATTTGACTTCGGTCGAGACACTCGAAACGGCCACAGCCTGGGTCAAAGCCATCGGCAAAAAAGCACTTTTGGTTCGCGACACACCCGGATTTGTTGTCAACCGTGTGGCCAGGCCCTTTTATGGAGAAGGTCTACGGTTGCTCGAAGAAGGCGCTAACCCGAGTGACGTCGATCGGTTGTTGCGCGCCTCAGGATTCAAGATGGGCCCCTTTGAATTGATGGATTTGATCGGCCTGGATGTCAATCTCGCCAACACAAAAAGCATCTACAGGAGCTCTTTTGAAGATCCCAAATACCGCCCAAGTTCCATCCAACAGCGCTTGGTCGATTCGGGTCGTTTGGGACGCAAAACGGGACGCGGTTTTTACACATATCCGGAGGATTCATGAAGACCTTTTTGCATGCGGGCGATGACATCGCTCCCTTTGAAATGTTTTGGCTGCAGCTCAGATCCAAACTGGACAACCTGAACCTGCTGGCCGACGACATGGAAACGGCGGATGTTGTTGTTTCGCTGTCCCCGGATGCCTTCAATGTCCGCAAAGGCACCTCTCTTTACGCACTGTGTCACGAACACAGCGCAGAGGAAATCGCCACCTACAATCCGCAGGCAACCGTTGTGGGTTTTTCCTTTGTGCCACCCTACACGGAAACGACAATTGTGGAATTGCTCAGACCACTGGGTACGCCGCCAGAGGGCATAGAACAAGCCACATCGTACTTTCAGGCTTTGGGCGTCACGTCGACAGAAGTTCCAGACAGCCCGGGTGGTGTCTGCGCGCGGGTCGTTGTCTGCCTGATCAACGAAGCCGTATCTGCACTGGCTGAAGGGGTTGCCGACGCACCCACCATCGATTCGGCCATGCAACTGGGCACACACTACCCAAGAGGCCCACTCGCTTGGGCCGATTTGATCGGGCCACACAGGGTTTTGGGTATCCTGAATGCCCTCTTTGATTTTTACGGTGAAGACCGCTACCGACCGCACCCTCTGCTCAAACGCATGGTCATGGCACAAAAGTGTTTTCACTCAGAGAGGACGCTATGCACGAACCTGTAATTGTCTCTGCCGTCAGAACCCCTGTGGGCAAACACGGTGGAGCGCTATCGTCGGTGCGTCCGGATGATCTGGCAGCCCTCGTCATGAAAGCAGCCGTCGACCGATCCGGCATCGACGCCTCGGATCTGTGTGACGTCTATTTTGGGTGTGCAAATGGTGCAGGTGAAGACAACCGAAACGTCGCACGCATGGGCGCACTGTTGGCGGGATTGCCTCTGGAAGTTCCCGCGGCAACGGTCAACCGTTTGTGTGGCAGTGGACTCGAAGCGGTCTCTTTGGCCGCGAAATCGGTCTGGGCCGGCTCGGGAGAAGCGTTTCTGTGTGGAGGCGTTGAAAGCATGTCCAGGGCGCCTTTTGTGATGCCAAAACCAGAACGGGCCTTTGCGACAGGCAGCACGCAGATGTTCGATACCACGCTCGGTTGGCGGTTTATCAATCCAAAGATGCACGAAATGTACGGCACAGACGCAATGGGTGAAACGGCTGAGAATTTGGCCGAACAGTACGGTATTGCCCGGGAAACCCAAGACCGGTTTGCCCTTGAATCGCACCGAAAAGCCGCCCAAGCGAGTCAGTCGGGCAGTTTCAACAGAGAAATTCTCGCTGTAGACGTAAAAACCAAAAAAGGCATGGTTCAAGTCACACAAGACGAAGGCATTCGCTTTGATGCGTCTCTGGAATCTCTGGGTCAGCTCAAACCTGTCTTTCGAAAGGGTGGCACGGTCACAGCCGGCAATTCCAGCTCTTTCAATGACGGCGCTTCGGCTTTGGTGGTGACGTCCAAAGCCTACGCCCAAGCGCACAACCTTGAGGTTTTGGCCACCATCAAAGGGTGCACGACAGCCGGTGTGCCGCCTCGCATCATGGGCATCGGTCCCGTACCGGCAACCCGAAAATTGTTGTCCCAGTTTGGATACACACTCAACGACCTCATTTCCATCGAAATCAATGAGGCCTTTGCCGCACAAACCTTGGCCGTTTTGCAGGAACTCGGGCTTTCACCTGAGGACGAACGCATCAATCCACAAGGTGGCGCCATTGCCCTGGGACACGCGTTGGGCTCGAGTGGAAGCCGCATTTTGACTACATTGGTTCACCGCCTTCGGCACACAGGCGGAGGGCTGGGTTTGGCCGCGCTGTGCATCGGGGTTGGACAGGGTATTGCAATGGTGGTGGAGGTCGCATGAAACCCTTTACTGGACAAGAAAGTGTGACCATCAACCGGCGCGTCACAGATGCAATGACGGTCCATTTTGACGAACTGGGTCCCCTTCATCCGGTGTATTCCACCTACAGCATGACCAAACACTTCGAAGAAGTCGGTCGAATGGTTTTGCTTCCACACCTGGAACCGGGTGAAGAAGGCATTGGATCTGCCGTTGAAGTCGAACACTTGGCTTCCGCACTCGTGGGAATGAACGTCACCCTCCGAGGCACATTCGAGCGGCTCGAAGGCCGCCGGGTTTACTGCAAGATGGAAGCCTGGAATGAGCTCGGGGATTTAATGGGCAGGGGCAGAACGGTACAGATTGTCCTGCCCGCGTCCCGGATCCACGATGGATTTGCGCTTCTCAGAGAACGCTGGGAACAATCCAAAAACTCACAGGCCCCGCTCGTCGAGTAAGACATCGACCCGGACATACACACCCTTGCGCGTGTAACCGCCCAGGCCCTCAAATCCCGTGGGGTTATAGCCGAGGGTGAGTCCCAAACCAGAGAGGACATTCCACGTTCCCTCCAAGCTCAGGCCGTACTGAACCTTGTCGATCGCCGGTTGATACAGGGCACGTCCGTAAACTCCCACAGCCAACGGATCGATGAGGTTTGCCGTGAGCCCAATTTGGGGTTGCAGCATGAGGCTCTCGGGTTGTCCAAGCGTGTACTGACCTGCGACTGCCGTCCGGATTTGGTAATCGGGTTGATGCCAGGTGGCCCCCAACTGCGAAGACCATTCGCCTTCGCCCTGACTGCGCTGCTTGAAACTGCCTTGCGAAAACCGGACGTAACCGAGTGCATTCCACTCACTTTGCCTTGAGGCCAAAGAAACCGCAAAACGGTTTCCAGAATTGCCAGAAACCTCACTCAAGCCGTCGAGACCGACCGACCAACCGGATCCCAAATCGCCTGTCAAACCTTCTCTGAAAACCCATTTTGTCTTGTCTGATTGACGTGAGACATCCACACCGATTCCGGCGTTGAGGTTGGGCACAGCGTACCGCAAACTTGTTGTGGCACTCCATTCCAGAGGCTGTTGCTCTAGACCCAAAGTGGCATTTCCCCCCAGATTCAAACTCCACTGCGGAGACAGATTGAGCAATGTGTCCGCACCGAACCGGGCCCGGTTTCCAGAGTCTGAACCATTGGGCAAATCGTAGGAAACTTTAAAATTGCTGTTTCCAAAACGGTTCTCCAAACCCACCGATGCGCGATTGGATACACCCCAAGCAAAACTGTCTTGCGCAACGACATTGATCTGAGGCGTGAGTGCGTAACGGGCGGAGAACTCGCTGGTCGCAGAGCCGTCGTTCAATTTCTGCGTGTGGTTGACCCCCAAATGCACGCCTGAGAAATCGTAGGCAGTCTGACCGGTGAGGGAGGTTCCAGATTCATCCAGAAACTTCTGCTGCGCGCCAAATCCGAATGTCAACGGTGTCTGTTTGTAATCGGCACCCAGCTCGGCAGATCCCACTGTTTTCTCGGGACGCTGACTGACATTGCCTTTCGCCCTGAGGGTCCAACCGGCCACGGGATACTGGACTTCTGCCGTCACATCACGGCCCACAACCCCGCGCCCGACCCCCCCGTATTCCTTTTGCTGATCGCGGAGCTGGAGACTCGCATTCAGACCGCCAATTTCCGTTCGGCCAAACGCGCTGACCAGATAGCCATCGGACCAAGCGGCCTTGAACTCGAGTGCACTTTTGCCCTGAGCGTACTTGAGGTAACCACCCGACGTCCATACATTTTCTGAACCTGTCTCCCGAAGGCTGACCGTTGCAGCCGAAGCTGTCCAACCCTGACCCAAATTGGCCTTCAGCTGTGCGCCACCGACCCAAAAACGCTGCTTCATGGGGTCTTGGCTTCGGTACACAACCTCGAGAACCTGCGGATTTGAGGCCGTGTCCACCGGACTGGGCGGTCTCGCGAATTCCAAAAGGCCGGTCTCGGAATCCAGGGTGTAATCTTTCAGACGCTCCAGTTTCTTCCGGCTGAGTTCGGCACCCGTTGTGGCATCTCGAACCACCTGTTCAATGGATTCTGAGCCGTACTCCATCGGAAATTGCTTGAGCCTGAGAAGTCGAGTGCCGTCTGGGTTGAGGGTTTCTCGGACTGTCGAATCGGGAACCGCTGCTGCAAAACCAGAAAAAGCGACGTCACCTAGGGTTTGAACCGAAAGGGCCGTCCATTGCCCACCCACGGTCAAGGCATCGATGGGAAGGCTGTCCTGCGCATACTGAAGGCGAAAACTGGGGTGTTCATAGCGAAGCGCAATCGGGTCAATGCCCTGAATGGGGGCGGAAGATTGGGCCGCGTCTCCGTAAACCGTGTAGCCTGTGGTTGCCTTTTCGTCGGTTGGCAGAAGCTGTTTCTTGAAGACAAGGTTGAACGCATCCTTTTGTTCTGCCCGCACACGCCCTGCCGCCACAATGTAGAGTTTTCCGTCCCCAATGGGTCCCTCAAAATAACCCCGTCCGGAAAGGTCGAACGCCAGTGGGTCAAAGGCCGCGACCAAACTGGCCATTCCAAGGGCGACACGGGTCTGCTTGGGACGAACGTCGAAGTGCACCTTCTGTTCAAGCGTACCCAGAGCCACACTCAAATCCAGGCCCACGGGCAACGTTTGGGGTCTGAGTTTGACCGTCGCTTCGCCGTCGATGAGCTGCAGCTGGTATCCGCCCTCCTTTGGATTGGCATCCGCATCCAAAGGTTCAAGGTTGCTGTCGAGGGTGACAAACCCACCGCGGGTCGCAAGTCCTTGTGCATCCAGAGCCCGAATTTTGAGCTCGAGTGGTGTAAAACCGTCGGCTTGCAACTGAATCGGAATGACTTCGAAGCGCACCGGAACCCCGACAAAAAACACCTCAATGGTTTCTTGTCCAACACGCAGTTCGTTTTTGCCCTCCTTGAGCGGAAGACCCACAAAATCAAGGGTCAGCGTGTTCGTCTCATCGTTTTCAACACGGCGTCCCACCTGTGTTTCCAAAACGGGCTCGCCGTTTAAAAAGAGGCGCAAATCTTCGTCCAGGCGGCCCTCTACCGTAGCACTGACTTGATCGCGGTCGCGAAACACAGAACCCTGAAGGGGCATTTTGATCCGACCCATGTTCTGCGCAAGACTGGGCAGTTTGGCCTGTTCCAAATCCAGTCGGTCGATGTTGCCTTGAGACACCCACCGCCCATTTCCACCACTTCCAAAATTCAACTCCAAAGAGGGCTCTGGAATGTCGGAAAGCTCAGCAACATCAACGGAAAATGTCAATTTGAGGCTGCGAAGTTCTTCCGTCCTATCGATGGGAATGGCCCAATACCAGACACCTTGCTTTCCGCGGACAGGGTCGACCAGTGGAAGACCACCCAGACGGCTGGATCCAGGAATGTAGTAAACGCCTTTCGGCAGCGACTGTGCGACGACCACCGAAGAAACCCCCGCAGGAAGGGCCAAATCCACGCCCAGTGTGAGGCTTCCCAAAACAGACGGTTCAGGCTCAAGGATTCGGGTCTGATCCGCAACAGGATACATGTCTTGTGCCATCGCAGATGTCATCAGAGACAATGTCAATGCAGAGAAAAGAACGTGACGCGCCCTCATGGCATCCTCCAATGGACTTTGGGTTGTGCAATATCCAAAATGTCTTGCAAAGAACCTCTAAAGCTATAGACATAAAGGTGTTCACCAGGAGGTAAATCACCTTGCCAGCTGAAACTTCCAGAGATCAGTTGGGCACCGTTCGGAAGGGCATCCTCGAGCGAGACACCGACCAAAGCCTCTGTATTGCGGAGCTTCAGGGTCACCTGGTACGTTGAGCCGGAGCGCACAACCTCTTTGACGACCTCCAAACCATCCCGAGAGAAAAACAGCGTCCTGGACAACTCAGCTTTTGCTTGAAGATCCATGGCAAAATCAACGGTCGACAGTCCTGAGACATAGACCGATCGGGTTCCCAAAGCAGCCTTGAGCGGGGTCGAGTTGGGATCGAGGCGCAGGGCCCAAATGCCTTCATCCAACCGCTGAAAGTGGTAGCGTCCTTGGGCGTCGGTCAACACGCTGCGACCATCGGAAAGCAAAATCCGCACATTCGCAAGGGTTTTATCCTTTTCGGGATCAAACACGCGGTCTTCGTCGGTATCCCAGTAAACCCGGCCTACAATCTCCCCTTTGGGCGCAAACACACCAAACTGGACGGGCGTCTTGGCCAAGGCTTGGTTGGACACCACCATGACCTGTTGGCCCAAGGCATTGCCGACACGGCCTTTTGCAACCGCGACATTGCGAATTTGATCCTCAATATCGATCGTCGTCTGGGTCATAAAACTGAGTGTGACACGCTCTCCCGGGGCAACATCGGGCAGCGCAAAGGTCAGTTCATTGCCTTCCATTTTGGGGTCGGGAATGGGCTTTCCATCCACTTTGGCCGTCCCAGGAATGTAGATCAATCCCCTCGGCAAAGGATCCAACAGGGTCGCCTCTCTGAGAATGGCCGCTTTGGATGTGTTGCTCAAGGTCAGTTGGTAACCCAACCGGTCACCGATCGACACAGCCGGCTGATCGGCACGCTTTTCAAGCAAAAGGGTCGCCGTCCACACCACATTCTGAACAGGATTGGAAACCAACCACTCGGGAAACAGTTCCGTTGAGAGCGAAAACCGGTTCAGCACTTCCGTCGCATCGGGTGTGTCTTCCTTGACCTTGACCTTCATTTGAACGACCACTTTTTGATGGGGCTCGAGTGTGGCCAAGGTCCAAGTCGCAACGCCATCTTGATAAACAGCATCTGGAACGGAAGATACAAACTGAAGCGCATCACTCAAGACGTCCTTGACCACCAGATTGTGGAGCGCAAAGCCGTAGGGGTTTTCGATTTCAAGATCATAAGAAAAGGTATCTCCGGCCGACAGCGGTTGGTCACTGGGTTGCGACGTCCGCTTCTCAATCCGAGGTGCAACCGCCAAAACCTGTACAACACGGTCAACTGTGAGGTTTTCGCGTGCACCCAAAGTGGAGCGCGCCGTGAGTGTCACTTCGAAGGCGGTGTCGCCAGATGCAGCCTCCCCAATCCGATAGCAAACCCGAAAGTTGCGTTTTTCGCCACTGGAAAGCGTCAGAGGTAGGACAAGAGGCGTGCCATCTTGGGCAAGCCATTCCACCTCGGCCTTTCCAAAAACAACGTCAGCAGACAGATCGATTTCGTCGGTTTGACGACCTGCATTTTCCAGGGTATGGTCAAAACAAGAGCGAAATCCCAACACGGCATGTGCCCTGTTCTGAACGTCATCTGGACTGCCTTCTCCGCGAGCAAGCGCCCGAGGGTTTTCGGTGGGACCCAAGTGAATTTCCGGTTGATTGATTTCCTTGACACGATCAAGCGTGGCATTGTGAATCCAAGCACTGCGCTCGGAAACAGCCAAGAGACGAACTTCAAGTTTTTGCGCAACCTTGGGCAAATAGCACACCTTAAAATCGACACGGTGTCCAGGCCCCAAGGCCACGGGCTGCGAGAGCTCAAAGCGCACATCCGCGGAACCACTGAGGACCTGTGCTTGAACGGTGTACCGATCCGGCAAATCTCCTGTGTTTTCGAGCGTGTGATCGAAACAAATTTCACGGCCCACCGTGGCAATGTCTCGGGTCTGCGTGTCTGCTTCGGTATCTTCTGGAGCCCTGGGGTTGCGGATTGGACCGAGCGCCACACCCAAACTTTTCACAGAAGTGACCGCATCTCGCGTCCGGTTCGCCAATGCGCCCTGTGCAGAAGTCGCCTTCAGGATGCCTGTAAATGGACGCGTATCTTGCGGCACGTAGCACGTCTGCAGTTGAAGGGTTTCCCCAGGTGCAAGGTTGGCCGGAAAGTCAACAGATTGACCGTTTACCAAACTCAGGCGTGCCGCAGGTTGACTGCCGTCAATGGCCTCCCACTCCACCGAAAGGGCATCTGTCTCTTCGCCCAAATTGATCAAACTGTGGGGAAAGCACACCGTTTCAAAAAGCACGGCAGACTGCTCTTGACGGTCGTCATTGCTGCCTTCTCCACCGGGCAGTGCTTCTGGATTGCCCAGCGGCCCAAGGGCAATTTTAGGTGGATCTTTCAAGCGAATGACCGCCGAAGAAAACACCTTTGTCAGGGCCTTGTTTTGGATGTTGACACCGCCGGCACTTGCGACGTTGGTTTTCTTGCCGGAAGCAGAACCCGACTTGGCCTGAACTGCAAAGTTCATCTTGAACGTCTCTCCAGGCTCGATTTTGGGAATGGACCAGCGCACACCCACAGCGCCGTCTTGCGCCGTTCCCCAAATGGCCCGCAAAAATTCGGCACCTTGAACCGGGCTAGCACTGTTGGGAACGTAATCCAAGCCTTGCAGCTCAGGGGTATTCAAGAGGTCTTCGACAATCACCTGTTGGGCTGCTGTTTTTCCGGTGTTTTGAACGCTGAGCGTAACCGTTGCAGACTCACCCGCGCGAATCGCATCTTTTGAAAATTGCTTGCTGAGCACAAGTTTGGCATTGCTCTGTGCTTTGACAGACGCAGACGACATCGCGCCTCCTGGACACGTTACCGAAAGAATGCCACTGAGTTCTTCGGCTTCCTTGGGTGTGGGATACACAAGCAACACATCCGTTTGACCATCGGGAGGCAACTTCAGGGCACCCGGAATCGAAAGTGGAAGGTCTATTCCCGGCTCAAAAATTCCCTTCTCGCCGAGATCCGAGTAAAGCTCCGTCCCATATTTCCAATTGGCTTCGGTCTGGATGTTCAACGCAAACGCGAAAACATCGTTGCCAGAATTGACCAAATGAAAAGGGAAAACCAAAGGTTCTCCCGGATCGAAAATGGATGTTTGGCTTTTGGGAGAAAGTCCCACACTGCAAATGGCAAGTATTTTCGTGCGGACGACATTTGAGACGACATTTTGCCCGCCAACAATCGGATCCACATAATACCCAGCCGCACGATTTTCGATTTGTGAGCCTGCCGGCACACCTTCTGCGGATGCCCAGCACAACGCAAAACCGAGAAACGCGGAAATTTGTAAAACAGAACACAGCGCCCGCATCATCACCACCCCTCACATGTCTTTGGCCTGTACGCGCAACGTCCCATGTGGTTCGAAACGCGGTACAGGCCAGCACAAATCCACCTAACGTTTACTTGACAGTCGCATCGATGATAAGCCTAATATACTTCGCAGAAGCCAAAACGTCACCAGAATCAATGCCCGTGCTGGCGTTGGTATCGACACCAACTTCAATTTTTGCTTGCTCAGGCGCGGAAATGGAAGCCCCGGAGGTGTAGGCGGTCCAAGATCCACCATTGATGCGGTAAACCACTGTTCCAGCTTGATCGGTCTCAATCTTAAAGGTGATTGATGTCAGTGTGGCTTGACCACCGACATTGGTTCCACTCAAATCGTCAGAGACGATCACGCCCTTGAGAGATGCCGTTTCCAAACGTGTGTTCTTGGCATACACCGTGTACTGCAAGCTTTCTCCGGGTTGGGCAGCAGCTTTGCTGACGGTCTTGAAGGGCCTGAAAGCGTGGTTTTCGGGGTTGTCATTGGGATCGCTGTATGGGCCACCAAAATTGCTGTCGCTTGGGGTTCCAGTTGTGTTGCGCAAACTGGTGGTGTCTGTGACACTGATCGCAGGCAGAGCAGGCAGTGGAATCGCACCACTGTAGAACGTGGGTTGGAGCGAAATAACTGTTGCGTCGCTCTGGGGAATGGTGCCTTGGCCATTGTGAACCACTTTGGCAAAGATTTTGGTGGTCGCCCCGGGATCGATGTCTACAGAAACCGTTCCACCTTTGGAAATGGCTGTGTCACCCGCGTCAAGTGCACCGCTGTTGTTGCTGTCCAAGAAGTAGGTGACGGCAAAGTTGAGGGCCACACCGGCATCTGTCGCCTCGTCGTCGTTGAGGACAAAGCTCTTGATATTGAGACCACTTCCAAGAGGCGCACTGTTGGTGAGTACGTGGGTGTAAACGATCGATCCTGGTTTCGTGACGACGCCACTCTCATTTTGGGTGAAGCCGAAGTCACCGACAACGACTTGATCTTGTGGGAACGTGCCACCAGCAGAGCTCAGGTCTGTACCAGGAGTCAAGGGATCGTCAAAGCTCTGGATCAAATTATAAGCACCAATTGGGGCACCCGCGGGCAAGGTGAACACACCGAAGATTCGAACCTCTTCGCCAGAAGCCAGGGGAACACCGGCAGTGACTGGAAGATCGGCACCATCAAAGGTTCCGTTGTTGTTGGTGTCAAAGTAGTACGTGATGGTCGTGCCCAAAACACTCAGGCTGCCCGAAGGATTCAAAGTCACACTGTTGGCGCTGGTGTTCACCAAATCGATGGGATAAACCAACTGCGCACCTGGGACACCGGATTGGACGAGCGCAGCAACATTATCGGGTTGTTCATCGCTGTCATTGGCATTCGCGCCGTCATCGTGACCACCCAAAACACCCTTGATAAACGGCGTGCTGGCTGGCGTTGCACCCAAACGGTCCGTCGTGGAGTCGACAACGCCGCTGCTGGCATTGGAAAGTGCATCCACCGTCACAGCAACACCTGTTGAGGTTGCCGTGTATGTTGAATCAAGGGTCACTTCCGTATAAAAGGTATAGCTGTCACCTGCAGCCAAATCGGGGGTGAAGCCTGTGATTTCACTGCTGAGCACACCAGTTGCGGGATTATAGCTACTGTAGAACTTGACAGTCACGCCCGCAGGCAATCCCAAAGCTTGCAAACTGAACTTGTCAGTGGCCGTTCCTGTGTTCTTGACGGTATTTGGAAAGACCACCTGTGTGTTTCCAGCAGCGTTGAGACGCATTGTGTCAATGATCAACTCATCGGCATCTGCACGCAAAGAAACAGTTTCCCCAGTCGGTTGTTTGAGTGTAAAATCGCCACCCGCACCCACAGGCGCATTGCCTGCTGGATAATCCTTGGGGCCCAATCCAACCGCAGCCACGTCAATCGCAGGAGATGTCGGTGTGGGATCTGGAGAAGGTGCACCCAGAGGATCGTCATAGGCAACCGTTGCAGAGTTGACAATGGCATCGTTGGCGCCATCCGCCAGCGCGTCTGACAGAGAAATGATCTGGGAAACGACTTCAACCGTCACCGAAGTGCTGGCCGCAATGGTTCCCGCAGTGGGTGTCGCTGTAAAGCTGGTCGTACCCGAGGTGATTGCCCCAGTACCAGTCGAGAAACTGGCGGACACATATTGTGTCCCTGTGGGCAATGCATCTGAAATCGCAACGTTAATGGCATCATTGATGGCCGAGGTGTTGGATGCCGAAATGGCGTATTTGATGTAGTCTCCGACCTGTGCACGACCGACACGAACCGAAGTTGCAGCAGCATCTGTAAAGATGCCGACAACCGTTTTGGTTGCCGTGATGGCAGCGCCGGCAACAACAACCACTTTGTGATAGTTATCATCATTTTCCGCTGCACCCACCTCTTTGACATCGGGAACCAAACCATCGGTCACCTGTTCCACCGGATAAGCAACAGCACCGATGGTATAGCTGGTTGCTTGCGCGGTTGCCACAGGCTCAGTAACGACTGTGGTTCCAAGTGTGGTTGCAGCCGGAACCGTATACACCATCAAAAATTCTTGCGAAGCGTCAGCTGCCAAAGAAACGGGCGCTGCAATCAGAGCACCGCGGCTTCCATCTCCATTTCGAATGTAAAAGCTCACAGTCACTGGCGTTCCGTCAATCACCACACTGCTGGGCGTCAAAGCGTAGCTGTTCGCAAAGTTGCCAGTGTTGGTCAATGTGTACACAACGGCAACTTCTGCACCTGGTGTGCGACTGTAGGTGTACGCGGGGGCAACAGCCAAGGGATCATTGGACCCACCACTGACACTGACACCAGCCCGTGGCGCAGCAACAGTGGTCACCGTGTTGGAAGAAACCGTTTGGTCTCCCCCATCGGGATCGGTAAATGTTGCTGACGCTGTATTGTTGATTTCTGTTCCTGCAGCAGTGCCTGCTGCCAAGCTGGCTCCCATGGAAAGAGCGATCATTACCATTGCAAACGAATACAGCGTCTTCATTTCAATCCCCCTACTTTAACTGTGCCTTAAACCCAAAGGTCAATACCTCTTTGGGACTGAGTTTTTCGATGATCCAACGGACATGTGTGTACTCCTCGGGCAGTACTTTGACCCAAGTGTCAATCATCTGTTGACCTGACTTCACCTGAACCTTTTTCATTCGAGGTTCTTCACCAAACGTCTTACCGCCATCGAAGCTGAATTGAAGTGACCAGCGGGTGCCCGCCGGCGTGGCAGTTCCATTTTGGTAAACAGCACGCCCTGTGATGCGCTCACCTTCCCGACCCACAGGAACAGGTACATCAACAGTCACTTTGCCCAACGCACGCTCACTCCGATTGGTCACCTCAACCTGTTCCAAAAGAATATCCCCTGGTTTCAGGGTCTCTGGATTGGGTGTCAACCGATCAACCCACTGCCCTTCTACCTGTACCCGGTTGACCAGACTGCGCTTGAGAACCAAAGCAAGCGGGCTCTCGGACTGTGCCACGACAGACATGAATGTCATCAGGGGCAAAAGTACTGAGATTGTCGTCGCTCTTTTCATAAGAAAAACCTCGTTCCAGGCATGTATATATGTTTTACCAAAGACCTTCTTACAAGTTTCTGAAAGTCCGCACCCAACCGAAAAAATTGTATGGTTTCCCTTCACAGATTCTAAAACCATTTCATGAGTAAAGTTTCCGCTTGAGCTCAAGACCTTTCCGAGAAAATAAACAGGTAGTGGCTCAAGGTAGAATGCGAGATATCGCAACCGCCCGCCACGAAATGGATTAAAAAAAGCAAGCCAGCTCCCAAACCCAAGAGGCCGTATGAACCTGTGTGGAAAATACAATCTGCGTGGTCAAGATGCGGGTCATTGCAAGCCATATTCAGCACTCACTACTTTGAGGTAACACCTCGTCATCTACTCTTAAACGTGTTGTATCAACCAGGAGAATATTCTTTAATCCATCTCTTAGCCAGTACGACAACTTCTCCTCGTTGTGCTACTCTTCCCTGTAAAACTGCTTTCTTAAATTCTTCCTCTGTAGGATTGTCTTTTAATATTTCCTCAATTCCATTCCTTGGCCCTGTAAGAGACTGTATAAATTTATCTAGAGAGGGAATTTAAGAATAAAGGTATGTACTAGACGGTGTTTTAGTATGACACGTAAGCCCTATCCATCAGACCAGATCATGAGTGGCCTGTCCTAGGGAGCGCCGTCACGAGACTTTAATAGAATTAAAAAATGAGAGAGGAACATCGAAGACACGATTTAGAGGACGGACTTTGGCTCAAATTGGAGCCTCTACTACCCGGACAAAGCGGTGCTGAATATGTATTGGGAGACAAAACGTATGACACGAATAAAATCGAACAACTTGCGAAGGAACAGAAGATGGAAATAGTCATTCCATCAAAAAAGAATAGAATGAAACCAAGGATGTTAGAGTGGCCCGGCCCCTTCTTGGGTGTCGTTTGGGCCAAGACTAAGAGTTTATATCAATTAAGACATATTATCGAAAACACATTTTGCGAGATAAAGAAATGGCGTGGTATAGCTTTTAGATTTTCAAAAAACATAGAATCATTTATTGCAGCCCTACAAATGAGGTGTATCCTTATGTGGTTGAAAATCTCGTGACGACACCCCATAGAACCCCTCTTACCACCTACTCAACCGACCATTAGACCCCGTATCCCTAGAAGGGAAATCATCAATGCCATCTTCTATATCCTTGATAATGGTTCTAAATGGCGCAGTACGCCCCATGATTTCCCCGTCTATCGCTACGTTCGTATTCTCGAGACCATCTGCCGAATGGGCGTACATCTCCCAAATTCCAGTCAAAAAGACCCGCAAACGTCTGGGGAGAGATGAAATACCCCGTCCAGGTCTTTGAAATTCCACACAGGTTCATACAGTCTCTAGATCTATTCTACCTTGATCCACTACCTAATTCTTTCTTGATGTTGCTGTTTTGTTTTTCTGTTCCCTCGGAATTTGACGCCAAAGTATAAGCACGCACAACAGGCCGAGTGCAGCCATGGACCATGTCCCAAAGTGCGCCCCTTTAGAGATCAGAAAACCAGACAACACAGCCCCAATGGGCGAAACACCGATAACAACAGTGCTGTACACACTCATGACCCGGCCATGCAAAACGTCCTGAACGGCCAATTGAACTGTTCCATTTGCGCTGATGAGGACCACCATCGAACAGAATCCGCACGCAAAGAGACATCCGGCCGCTAAAAACACCGTTCCAGAAAGCGAAAATCCCATCAATGCAAATGCGAGAACCAAACTCGCACGCCGCAGGTTGCGCAGCGTCGACGACTGGGACGCCTGATACAGCGCTCCAACCATCGATCCAAGTCCAAATATTGCGTTCAAAAGACCAAAACCCATCTCTCCCAAATGAAACACCTGCTTGGCAAAATACGGTACCAAAACCTGAAAATTGATCAAAAATGTGGAAACCACAGCCACCAACAGCAGTGTGGGTCGAATCACAGGATGGCGCACCACATACATCAGACCCACTTTGGTGTCGTTCCAGAAACGGCTGAGGTCGAGAACACCTTTGCCCTTGGGGGGTTCAATAGGCAACGATCTCTGCAAAAACAAGGTCACCGCAAACGACACCGCATTCCAGTAGAAAGGAATACTCAGACGGGAAAGATCTTTTGATGTGTAGGCAAACAGCCAAGAAAACAGTGGAACCACCACGCCGAAAAGGACTTGTCCTGCTGTGCGAGACAGATTGAATGAGAGGTTGTTGAGTGCAAGTGCATTGGGCAGTTGACCCTTGGGAACAAACCCAGCCGCCATGGTCTGGCGGCTGGGCATATTGAATGCGTTGGCACAACCCGAAATAAAAACGACGACAAAAATCAGAGGAACGCTCAAATTCCCCGTCTGAAGCAGTATTCCAGTTAAAAGTGCGTTAAACGCCAAAACAATTTGTGTGATCTGAAGCATACGACCACGGTGCAAATGGTCGAGCAGGGTGCCCACCCAGACAGACAGCAGTAAAGTTGGCATAAAAAAAGTCGCGCTGACCCATCCCAAGAGGGCACTTGATCCTGTCATCTCGAGTACCAAATACGATTGGGCTGTGTTTTGCAACCAAGTACCCACCAAACTGATGATTTGGGAAATCCAATACAATCGAAACGCGGGATAACGTAGAGAGACAAAGGCCTGTGAGCACCAAAGGGACAGGGAACTTCTCGACATAGATACCCATGTTAATCCTCCTGTTTCAGCCGATCCAAAGGGATGCCTATCTGGTATCATGGAAGCAATTCTGAATTTCATGAGTTCTTCATCACACTTCTCAGTTTTTGGGTGGATATACTGGCCTCGCAGAACAAGATGAATCTTCTAATCACTCTTGTCTCATTCTTGCATCAGTCCAAACCCATTGGGGCTGGTTTGTGCCCCTCGATAGGTGAACATGTGAAGTATGGTTTTTGCGCAATCTTGGTGAGTTTTTTTCTGTCCGGAGCCCTGGCCGAAGGTCTTCAGTATGCTGTCCAGAAGGGCGATACCGCGTTCTCTATCGCAAAGCGTTTCAGCGTGGAACTCGACGTTTTAGACAAAGCCAATGGACTCAAAGAAAAAAATTATGCCTTGAGCCCTGGTGAGCTTTTGCAAATTCCTCAGATTTCCGCCAGTGAGCCCAAACCAGAACCACACTGGACCGATTCTTCCAAGGTTATGGTCAAATCCGCTCCAGTGATCGTCGAAAACCGCGCTGAGCCTGCAAATAAAACCATCCCCATCATTGTCGCACCCGGCGAAACACCCGAAACCTATACCGTTCAAAAGGGTGACACCCTGTTTTCGATTGCCAAGCGTTTTGGAACGACCGTCAGTGCCATCCAGGAAATCAATGGCCTGTCGACAACGGCCTTAGAACTGGGGCAAAAAGTGAGGCTGTCTCCTACTCCAACAATCACAGCACCCCAGACCCAGAGTCCTGTCGTCGCACCGCCCACATCCACCCGCTACCGAATCCAAACGGGCGACACGTTGTTTTCGATTGCCAAACGCTTTGGAACGACCGTCAGTGCCATCCAGGAAATCAACGGCCTGTCGACACACCAGCTTGCCGTCGACCAAGACATCGTTTTACCCACCCAATCTCACCTGTCTGAAGAGCCATTTCCAGTCGTTTCTTCCCCAACTTCGATCAATACCGCAACTGTTCCGTGGAAAGCCAAAGCACTCAGTCTTTTGGGCGTTCCCTATGTGTGGGGCGGTGAGTCTTCGAAAGGCACAGATTGCAGCGGGCTCACCCTTCAAGTGATGGAAACCGTTGGCGTGCGTCTTCCACGAAGGTCTGTGGATCAATTCAGGGTGGGCACATCTGTTGGCCGAGATGAACTGCAAGAGGGCGACTTGGTCTTCTTTGACACCGCGGGGAACGGCATTTCTCACGTCGGCATCTATTTAGGTGACAACAAATTCATCAATGCCAACAGCTACTACGAAAAAGTAGCCGTCGACGATCTCACAACAACCTATTGGGCTCCACGTTATTTGGGTGCGCGCCGTGTGTTGGGATCGACCCTCATTGCATCGAAATAATGGTTTGGGTTTTGTGGTAGGCTGAGCGGCGTGACAAAGCAGGTCAAAGCCGACTCTATCAAAAACATGGGTTCGCTTATTTCTAAAAAACCCAAACGCAAAAAGACAGCCTCACCTCCCATGACAACCCAACCTGTGCGCGGGCCTGACGTCATTTATGAAATCCTCGGCCTCATTTTGTTGGTTGTTGGCGTGTTGCTGTGCTTTAGTCTGTATGCACCCTACCGCTACGTCGGCGGCTTGGGTTCGCTCCTCAAACTTTGGCTATCAAAGGAAGTCAGTTGGGCCACCTACCTCTTTCCACTTCCCTTTTTGACGTTTGGGTTGGCTGTTTTTACAAAGCAATCGCAGGCTGTCTTGATGCGAATGTTTTGGGTCGTTGTGGCTGTTCTTTTGTTGGCATCGTCCGCACTTCTCGCTGCAGATCTGCTGAAACCCGGCTCGGCTGGCGAAGCGGTTCGCGGTTTGGGTTATCTACTGACCCGTTCGGTCGGCATTGTCGGCATGCTGCTTCCGCTGAGCCTCATGGGACTTTCGTTGGAAGTCTTGTTCAGGTGGCCACCCTTCTTCTTGGCAAAAACGCTCTCGGCCACTCTGGGCATGTTGGCTGCGTTAATCTATCAAAAGTGTGTTGCGCTGTACCACAGCGGGCAGACAGCCACCCAATTGTCCATCCGCCGATTGTCCCTCAAGCGTCGGTTGGAAGCCTGTCAACACAACCTCAAGTCCTTATCGGATCTGTATCCCAAAAGCCCTGAGCTGGTCCGTTGGCAATCGGAAGCCCAAAGTGCGATTTACAGCATTTCAAAAAGTCCCGCCGAGGCACTCGATCATTTGACCTACGAGGTTGACCAGTGGGAACGGTTGATCGGTGAATTCACCGCACTGAGGGCTGGAGATCTCAAAAAAGATTTGATTGAAGAACAGCAACGCCTGCCCCAATGGGTGATCACCCCCAGTGGCGGTCTCCAGCAGAGTTCTCCCCTGCCGGCAGTGGAGGCGATCCGTCGGGTGACGCTTCTGGACGCACAACGCCTGCAAGTGACCACCACAAAACTGGAGCGGGAGCGGGCAAAAGCCGAGCGGCAGCTTTTGGAACACATCAATGCGACCCAACTGGAACATGAGCTGAAAGCACACCAACAGCGAATGGATCAGTGGAAAACGGCAATCGAGCAGGGAAATGCCTTGGAACGGCGAATGGCCGACCTTCTCCCGTGGGTCGAATGGTCACACACCTTGACTGCTGAACCTCGCACTTCAATCGATGCGCTGCAAACGGCATTCAAAACGGATCCCGAATCCACGCTGCGCAACATTGACCTTTGGAAAAAGCAACTTCAGGAGCGGAAACCCGATGATCTACCAGAAGATTCCTCTAATGGGTACATAGAAAAACTGGACGTACCTCACAAAGATGAGGCCCACACATTCGCGCCTGAAGGGGTCACCCCAACGGTGGCTGAGAGCCCAATGACCGAAAAGGTGGAAAAATTGGCCTTCTCTGCCAAGCCGTCTTCACCCCCTTGGGAGCAGGAAACCGAGTATCAGAGCCTAAATCCAGAAATCGGCGCCCTTCCCGTTCAGCGTCCCAACGTCGACCTTTTGGATCCCATCCCAAGCAGCACCTTGGACACAACGGCTTTGGACATTCAAGCCAGGGAGCGCGGCCGCTGGATTGATGAGGCTTTCGGCAACTTTAAGGTCAACGCAAAGGTCGTCGAATTTGCCCGAGGTCCATCTGTCACACGATATGAAGTTGAACCCGCACCGGGAGAAAAAATCGCTCGCATTTCCAGTCTATCCAACGACTTGGCGCGGGTTTTGGCGGTCAGTGGCGTTCGGGTTGAGGGCAACATCGTCGGTAAAAACGTCATCGGGCTCGAAGTTCCCAATGCAGAGCGTGAATCCGTTTACTTTCATGCGACTGTGGTCCATCCGGCATTTCGGCAGAGCCGGGCCAAATTGCCCCTGATTCTCGGAAAAACCATCGACGGCGAAATCTATGTGGGGGACTTGGCCAAAATGCCACACCTCCTGATCGCAGGTTCAACCGGTTCAGGAAAATCGGTGTGTGTGAATGTACTGATCAGCTCACTTCTGTTTCGGTACCTTCCCCAAGAGCTTCGGTTTATCATGATCGACCCCAAAATGGTCGAGCTCACCCCTTACGATGGCATTCCACACCTGATTCGACCGGTCGTCACCAACCCTGCGGATGCAGCCGGTGTATTGCTCGGTTGTGTGTCTCACATGGAACGCCGATACAAAATGATGAGCCAAATTGGTGCAAAAAATCTAGAACAGTACAATGCCAAAGTCAAACAAATAGGTGAGCCCGAACTTCCCCACATGGTCATCATCATCGATGAGTTGGCCGACCTGATGATCACAAGTCCCAAAGAGGTTGAATCGGCGATCATGCGACTGGCCCAAATGGCACGCGCAACCGGTATGCACCTGATGTTGGCCACACAGCGTCCCAGTGTGGATATTCTCACGTCGCTCATCAAGGTCAACATCCCCGCACGTGTCGCGTTTGCGGTCTCCAGTGGACACGACTCGAGGACCATTCTCGACACCATGGGTGCGGAGCGGCTCATCGGAATGGGTGACCTGCTGTTCTCTCAACCTGGATTGGGAAAACCCATGCGGCTGCAAGCACCTTACATTTCTGAAACGGAAACCGCCCGACTCACGGAATTTTTAAGGCGACAGTATTTCGAAGATGAATTTGGAACCGCTTACGGTGCGGATTTTGACGGCATCGTGGACCTCGGTGGTTCCACAAAATCGGACGCCAAAATGGATTTCTCAGACCCGCTCCTCCGCCAAGCCGCAGAGATCTGCATCGAAGAAGGGCAAGGCAGTGTCTCGCGATTGCAGCGCCGATTGGCCGTTGGACACGCACGCGCGGGCAAACTCATGGACATGCTTGAAGCGATGGGCATTGTATCGGGCAACAAAGGCAGCAAACCCAGGGATATTTTGATCCACAGGGACGATCTGCCTGAATATTTCGGCCGTTGACCTCCAGAAGACCCAAATGCACCGACGGGTCTTTTGGAATTGGCGCTTACTCCTCAAATTCGTTGATGAATTCGCTTCCCTGAAGGCGGACGCGGTGGATGATTCTCTCTTCTGGACGGTCAGACGTTCGGACCAGAAGCTCAACGTAGCGACCCAATTGTGAGCGGATGACCTTGGGTGCCATCACCTCTTCAACTTGAAAAATGCCTCCCGAATTGTTCATCGTAACCTCGATAACAACGGGCTTTTCAGCGCCTTTGTAAATACTGACACTGTCGACGGCCAAAGCCGAAATGGAGTGAATGTCCACACTTCCCAACTGAAAGGCCTTTCTTCCACGCCCTTTGGTGATGTCGGTTCCATCGGCGACGGCGGTGATGCCTGCCTCCAATGTGAGTGGCAATGGATTGAGATCGTGGCAGTTGATGCAGTGCAAAATCGAGGACCGAATCTTGGTGCGTTTGAAAATATCCGGGTAAAGCGGCTCCAAAATGCGATCCAGAATGGGAAGGGCCAAAATGCAACTGAATTGCTCGTGGGCCACCCGATGCACGCTGTTGCCAATGTCATGCAACATCGTTCCCAACAGAACAACCAAAAAGGTATCGTCCAGATCTCCAATTCCCGATTCGAGAAGATCAGGCTTGATGCCAGCCTGGGTCAACAGTTGCAAAATGGCCATGCTTGCAGCGCCCGTCACCCAAGCGTGAACGCGACCGTGGTCGTTGTAACCCAGCTTTCGCATGGTGATGTAATTGGAGACGTCCCAAAGCGCCAAAGCTTCTGAATCCTTGGTGAGCGATTCATAGGCCATCACCGCCTTGGGAAAATTCTGAAGGTCGTAGCGAATGGCCAAATCCGCTGCTTCGATGAGTTTCACCCTCGGCGTCGAAAACTCCAAAACCCGAAATTCTGTTTCCGTCGCAACCTTATCCACTTCGGCCAACCTTCCCTCGGTGACACCCAAAATCAGTTTTTCATTGTCACGTTTCATCATTCGCCCTTGAACTGAGCTCTTCTCTTGTCCAAAAACGCCTGGGTTCCCTCCTTGGCATCCCTACTGGAATGGATCAAACCAAAGAGGTCGGCTTCAATTTCAAGACCGTCGGAAAATGTGGTGTCCAGTCCGCGACGCACAGCCTCTTTGATGAGTCCAAACGACAGTGGGGCACCCTTTGAAAGCATATTTTCGAGGTATTCACGGGCAAACTCCAGCGGATGGTCTTCGACATAATTGACCAGACCCATGGCCAGGGCCTCTTGCGCAGAAATGTGACGGCCTGACAGCATCAAATCGAGGGCACGTCCTTGGCCGACCAATCGCGCCAGCCGTTGGGTTCCACCGTAACCGGGAATGAGACCCAGATGAACTTCAGGCAGTCCCAGCTTTGCATTTGGGCTTGCAATCCGAACATCGCACGCAAGTGCCAATTCCAAACCACCGCCCAATGCGTAGCCCCCAATGACCGCGACCGTGGGAATGGGCAACTGTGCCAACTCTTGAAAAATATTTTGAACGGAAAGACTCAGGTCACGGGCTTGAAACGCACCGTCAAGTTTGTTCAATTCGGCAATGTCAGCACCCGCGACAAAGGCCTTTTCTCCCGATCCAGTCACGACAAGTGCCTCGATGCTGGCCTCTTCCATGACGAGGTGAATGGCTTCAGAAATTTCCGAGAGTGTGTCCGTGTTCAGGGCGTTGAGACTGTTTGGCCGATGGACGGTCAGCAAGCCAATTTGGCCGTGCTGATCCAGTAAGATATTTTCAAATTCAGCTTCGATCATGCGAGCTCTATTGTAGTGCTTTCAAAGGGGTTCGATTTGATGTGTCCACACACAACGCACAATCCGTTTGATCAGATTGCCCGTGCTGTCTCCAGGAAGTGAAATTTCGATTTTACTTTGGGGTGGCACCGCCCACGAGGCTCGTTTCGATCAGATGATCAACCCCTTTTAAGACAGCCTCTCACATCATGTTCTGCAAATATTAGGAATTTTTGGATTTATTTTAGAGTAATTACCCACAATAGATCTCTTTCTTTCTGGGATATACTAGAAAGCAACACACAAATTAATACAAATATTGAACAATTGTTAAGATAAAGATCATGATATAAAAGCAATGAAATAGGAAAAGGTAAGGATGGCTTTGAGATTGATAAAAATGTACAATTCGACCACAAATCGGTGATTCCCTCTGAAATGCTATCAATGGGCGATAATCGGTTCACAAAAAGGGATCTTTTTCATGTTTCGAACGCGGTCTAAAGATTAACAAAAATCAGTGTTTTTATAGAGCAAATCAAGATTTAAAATTTAAAGCAAGTTTCTTAAAATACAAGCAATTTTTGGAGTCCTATGAAATAGATGAGGAGGGCTTTCTTATTTCGTGAGTATCCAAGAAATAAACAGACTTTTTGTATCGAAAAAGGCAAAAGGCCAAGTGTATTTAACTGTAAAAATACGGTCTTTCATGCAAGTAAAATCCTAAAAAACTGGATGAATCAAACGGAGTTGAGCGTGACAGATTGTCAAAAGGGTCTGATTTGGTACGAGGCAACGTTGCAATACCCTGTTTTGAGCGAAATTGAGATCAATTCGAAAGATGCAATTTCCGTCTACGGATACTTTACGGTGATCCCTCGAGTCAATCACAGTACAAAAACCTTGGAGAAGGCGAATATTCTGCCGAAGCTTGTCTGGATAACAATGGCAACGGCCAATCTGATCCTGGGGAACCTTATAGCGGCTTCTTGAGATTCTGATGGCGTAACGGGATATATGCATCTGGCTTAAAAACAATAGCAAGGTTCGCAAAAAGTCAGGCGGAGATCGCGTGATGTCATTTGATGGTATCACAGCGGTTATTTCACGGACAGGGGTCTTATTTTAAAGTATGCGTGGGTAGAGAAACCCAAGAATTCAAAAGCAAGCGATGAATGGAAACGTGAACCACCGTGTTCTGCGTTGGGCTGTTTATTTGCTTGAAAAAGGATACATATATGTTAGACACCGCTTACTTGATCGATCAGGACATGGATCTATTTCTCGATATACAGAACCAATTCACTTTTGCCTTTCTCTCTTCAAACTCAACTACGTATGATTCTTCACAAGGTAGTCATTAAAATATTTGAATAAGATTCAAAAGAAATATTTTTCCCATAAACACGTGTAATGTATAAAATGGGTCCGCATTCCATATACATTTCACGTGTTCCAATTTCTATTTGTTATACAGATTCGGTTCCATCCCAAATTCACTCAACCATACCTTCCTCATCTTCTCTTTCAACTCCTCTCCTTTCCTTACTTCTCCCCTCTCTCTATACACATCCATCAATCTCTTATATCCCTCCTCTTCCATCGGCTCATACTCCACTGCCTTCTCCAACCACTTCACTTCCCTCTCTCCCATTTCTATCAGCTTTTCATACCTCCTTTTCCTCAACTCCTCCCTCTTTACCTCAAACCATTCCGATTCTGCCCCATCCATCCACACACCTCTCTCCAATTCACACCCTTCCATATCTTCTATATCCAACTCCCATATGTACCCTTCTGATACCCTATAGTATCCCTTCTCCTGCTTGATTCCGTCTTCTATTCCCATTCCTTCCAATATCTTTCTCAATTTGTAAACTGAGCTTGCAAGATAATCCATATTGTAATTGCCTTCCTCTTCATTCCACACGGCATCCACAATACTTTTTCGCTTTGATAAACCTTCTATAATTAGAAATACCAATATTTCTCTGGCTTTTCTATTCCCAATACCATATACCTTCTCTTTAAACCTTATCGCCACTCCATTGATCGTTCTTATCGACACCTTTTTGTTTCTTATATTCTCTTCCCTTATCCTTCTCGAAAATACCCTGTCCCTCTCAATCACACCCTCATATCTCCCATCCGCCTCTCTTCCCAAATACACATTTCCCCTCACCTTCATATACCCATCCTTCAATCCCTCCATTCCCCTCTCTATTCTCCTCATTCCCTCCTCTACCTTCCCCAATATGCACATCCCTATCCCTATGTGTATCTCCACTCCCTCACATTCACATCCCAACTCATACCCAGACATATGTTTCAATTCTTCATAGGCAATCTCCGCCTCTGCCTTTCTTCCCACCAGGCACATCAATTCAAATGCAATTCCCTTTAATTCTGCTTTCTCTGCATACCTCAAACCCTCCTCATATTCCCCAACCATCAACAAATACACCGCTGCAAAATATGAGAAATATTCCAACCGTACGTCCAATGATTTCAATTCCTCCCATGTTTCCTTCGCTTTCTCCCATTCATCCATTCCCATCCAACCTGCCAACATGCCATCCAATGTGATTGCAAGGTAATTGGTGTTATGGTGTTTCTGGAAAATATCCATTGCTTGATTCAAAAGGTGCATTCCCTCTGCGTATTTACCATCAATCACATATCCCTTGCCACATATTGACCAACTCACAGCCTTTTGCCTCAGATTTTCTTGTTCATCTGTTTTACACAGTATCTCTGATATCAGATTGTCTTTTTCTTCTATCCCTGGCTCGAAATACAACCACATGAGCTTCTTCCGCATTAATACTAAATTATCCTTTAAATGCGGTTCACGTAATCCACTATCCAGCCATCCCAATGCCCTCTCTCTATTTCCCAAAACAAACTCAACCGTACTCAATTCTTTATAGATGTCATCCGATCGGGCTCCCTTTGCGTATGCCGTCTCTAAAACGCACTTCGCCTCCTTTAAGAATTCCGTATCATATGAATCATGATCTGGATGGTAAAAATAACAAATGGCGTATATTTCAAAGAGGTCAACTGGAAGTGCTTCTGTCTCCAAACCATCAAAAAACCGGTAAACCGTGTCATACTCCAGCCTAGACAAATAGCTCAAATACACACTGCGAATGACCCTGTAAACATCTTCCTGCCGTTCTGCATTCTTGTAGTGCTTCAATGCCTCAATCGGTTTTCCTTCTTGTTCCATCCGTTGTCCAGCCAAACAATGCGCTGTTTTGTATGCTTCTTCATCTTTTTTGAGTAATTCTTCTAAAAACAGACGCAAAATCCGGTGTGGTTTGTATGAGTCGTGTCCAAGTGGGACCAAAAGGTGTCCGGCACGCCACAGTTCATCGAGTAAATGGCTTGGCAATCCAATCCTTTCAAAGACATCTTCGGTCCAAATCGCATGGGTTGCGAGTGTTGGGAATTGTGGAAACAGGGAGAGGGTATCGGAGAGAAGTTCTTGTATAAGCGCGTGTGGATCGAAGAAATGAGAAGTGGAGGAGCTGTGAAGGGAGAGACCCGCGGGCCAACCATCGAGGTGCGAGAGAGTAGAGGGAGAGAGGGTGGGGTTTTTGATGGAGAGGTAGTGTGTGATTTCTGAAGGAGAGAAGCGAAGGTGGTGTGAATCGAGGATCAGGGCGAGGTTTTTGGAGAGAAGGTGGGAAAAGTTGAGGTGATGGGGGGTGTAACCGGAGAGGAGAAAGAGAAACGAAGGGGGAAGTTTTGGAAAGAGGAGGTTGAGAAAAGAGGCAGAAGAAGGGGAAAGGTGTTGAATTTGATCGAGAAAGAGTTGAAAAGGAGGAAGGTGTTGGAGGTCAGAGAGAAAGGCATGGGCGAGGGAAGAAGGGGAGAAATCAGGGGAAGAGAGAGCGGAAGAAAAGGAGGGAAAAGGGAGAGGAGAGAGCGCAGAGAGGAGAGAGAAAGAGAAGAAGGAGAGATCTTGGGAATCGTCGGAGAGGGAGAGCCAAAAAGGAGAGGGAGAGAGACGGGCGTACTGAGAGAGGAGGGTGGTTTTACCGAAACCAGAAGGAGCGAGGAGAGCGATGAGGCGAAAGGGGTGAGAGGAGAGAAGAGAGAGAAGGAGAGGGCGTTGAATTTCGTGAGGGAGTGGGATGGGGATGGTGTGATCGAACGATTTTGGCATGTTTGTATTTTAGCAATGGAATGTTTCGGTGGGTGTTTGATACGAGACGTAAAACAAGGGTGAGTCAGTTAAAGTATGCGTGGGTAGAGAAACCCAAGAATTCAAAAACAAGTGATGAATGGAAAAGTGAACCGCTGTGTTCTGCGTTGGGTTGTTTATTTGCTTGAAAACAGCATATTTCAGAATAATAGAGGGAAAAAGGAATGTTTGAACCAGTCCTGAGCATCCTCAGCTGTCAGAGGCTGTATGAACCTGTATGGAATCTACAATCTGCGTAGCAAAATGCGGGTCATTGCAAACCATATCCAGCACTCACTACTTTGAGGTAACACCTCATAATCTACTCTCAAACGTCGTTTTTATATCAACTGGAAAAATATTCTTTCTACATTAGAGCCCCTTCGAAACTAAAATTACAAGAGTTCAAAGTTATAGATACCTGCTATGTCTTGGTCAGAACAGCACGTCTTGAGCTGAACGGCACGCTATGCGGCCAGCTCCGCGTCTTGGCCCAAATACGGCCACCTCACGGGCCGGGCCGCCCAAAAAGGGGCTTGACCGCCAAATTAAACCTTAATGAAAATCTCTTTCTTCTATTTCGATATTTGCAGTTTATAATCTTAAATCTCTTCAGCATCCCAATGACATGCTCAATTACCATCCTTTCGCTTGCTACTCTCTTATTCTCCTTTCTCTCCTCTTTCCTTAAGTTCTCTCCTTTCTTCTGCAATCTTGCATTCTTATGTATTTTTCTCACCCCTTGATATCCTCTATCCGCTAAAATTTCTATCCCTGGATTGATTTTTGTCTTTTATTCTTTAAATACCTTGAAATCGTGTCATCTTCCCTTGTAAAATTGCGTGCATATTACTGCTTTTGTATTCTTGTTAATTATGATTTCTGTCTTTATTGTGTGTTTATTTTTCTTCCTTCAATAATAGCTTCTTCTGTTTTTTGGGCCTTTCTATTTCCGTTTCAGTTGCATCTACAATAATTACTTCATATTCCATATCACTCTCTCTTAAAGCTTTTCTTCCTGGTAATGCGAATTCTTTACGCCGAATTAATGTGTCCTCTATCCATTTGATTGTTTTGTAGGCACTGCTTTCACTCACTCCATAACTTTGACTCACATGGAAATACGTTCTGTATTCTCTGATGTCAAATGCCATTAAAAGCTGATCTTCTATTCTCAGTTTATTTTTTCGACCACCCCTTTCTTTTTTTCTTCTATTTTCCTATGATAGTATTTCTATCATTGTATTAGCGGACTGGCCCCTTTGGGTGCTGTTCTGCCCAAGACAATGTCGTTCTTTTGATTCCAACCGGTCTTCGAAATTTCTCGTCCGGTAAGATCTTTACCTGTTCATATTTCACCCTTCCATTCTACACCTCTACACCGGTTTCGAAAGAAGTCTACTGTGTTGGACAATTTGGCCATTCAATTTTGTCTATGCATCGAATTTAAAGCCATAAATTGTCACGGCACCCAAAGGGGCCTGACCGCTATTTTCTCAATTCCTTGAATTAATCGTCTGAGACGTACATATACTTGAGTTAAACTAGGAAGATAAGTTAAAAAGTTTATTTTAATCAAAGACCACCAGTGACTAAAATAAGGTACTTTGTGTAGAATTCGGAGGAAACAATTGCAACCAACTCTGCATCACTTACCTTTTGATTATTGTGAATATGCTTTCTGGAAGGCAATTTTGGGCCAATCCAGGCCGTCAGTTCTTGCACCGATTGAGGGATAGGCATGTCTTGGACAGAACGACATCCCATGGAGCCTGTCCGCCTCCCGGGCCAGGCCGCTTATTCTGAAATCCGGGTGGCTTGTCATAACCACCCTTTAACTATTTTTTACTACACATGTCAACCCCTATATGAGGTGTCTGTTAAGTCCAATGGATAGGGCTTACAAGCGATACCAAAATACCGTATAGGACGTACCCTTTTATTCCTAAATTGCTTACCTAAACAAATTCATACAGTCTCCATACAGGCGAGAAAAAACAGATACGTCATGGTGGCCAGCATCTCCATGTATAATCCAGCTTAGGTTTTACTGGTAAAATGAAACAAAATCAGTTTTAAATCCGGAGCTTGTATATGAATTGGAAACCTTACCTCTCCATCTCTCTAGTCCTGTCCGCTACAGCTTGTCAACTCACTCCACAAAAAGAAATACAGTTCACCATTTCTTCCCAACCCCAATCCCTCTCTGTTGCAGCAGGTCAACCTGCCAAATTTGAAGTAAATGTAGAAGCCAAAGGCCAAAGCCTCACCTATCAGTGGCAAAAAAATGGAATCGATATTCCAAACGCCACAAACCCAACCTATACCCTGGCCGAACCTACCGCTACAGACCATGGAGCCAAGTTCACAGTCAGGGTGAGCAGTTCAACGGGAAGCCTTTTGAGCCGATCAGCGGTTTTGGTGGTGAACACACAACCGGGATTTCCAACGATCAAAGTGCAACCCAAATCGGTGACAGTTGCCGCTGGACAGATGGCTACATTTACTGTAGAGGCTGAGGGAACTGGACTGAAGTATGCGTGGTATAAAAATGGCTACTTGATTTCCAAAGATGCTACGTACACCACCCGACAGACAGATGCAACATACAAAGATGCCAAAATCATGGCCGTCGTCTACAACGACAAGGGACGAACACTCAGCCAGCAGGCAACGCTTACAGTCACAGGACTGCCCCTTCCTCAACAATCCCAAACCCTCAAAGGCACTATTCAGTTTGGTGGTAGCGGCATTGTTGTAGACTCAATGACCAATCACCCTCCAGATCAAAAAGAGAATTTAAAACTTGAAAACCCATATGCGACCTCCTCAATGGTTTCATCTGTGATCCTTAAGTTCAAACCAGGCACAGAGGTTCCTTCCGTTTTCAAAATGCCCCAAATTCTTCAAAAAGTTCGCGCTCTTGCCCTGGAAGACACCTATCTTTATCAACTGTCTGCGCCCGTAAATGGACCAACATTGGATAATCTCATAGATGATCTGCAACAAAACCCCAATGTTGTCTATGCAACACCCAACACATTGGTCGGCAACGAAATGACAGAGATAGGCACTTCAAACTCCCCAGGACACCTTCACTCTACCTTTCTGAATGAAAATCTCGATTACCCAAATGATCCGCTCTTTCCTAAGCAGTGGAACATGACTGCCATTCAAGCCAAAGAGGCTTGGATTAAAGAAGGTCAGGGCAATTGCAATCGATTTGTGAATGTTGCCGTGATTGACACCGGAATACTTCCACATGAAGACCTGACCCGTGTACTTCCCGGATATGATTTCATATCTAATTCAACTATTGCCGAAGATGGTGACGGACGCGACGCTGATCCCAGTGACGTAGGGCATCTCAGGGGAACCCACCTCGCAGGTCTGATTGGAGCAGACACCAACAACGGTAAAGGTATATCTGGAATCAGCAAGTGCTCCAAGATTCTACCCGTTCGGGTAACCGGAAAGGATGGACAAAACTACGACTCAGATATCATTGATGGACTGATGTGGGCGATTGGCAATCCAGTTCCAGGGGTACCGAACAATCTCAATCCGGCACGCATTGTCAATATGAGTTTCAGCCGAGACTACGCATGCACGCCATTGTGGCAAGATGCGATCAATCAAGCCGTGAAGAAAAACGCGCTTGTCATCGCTTCAATAGGAACGCGTGGTGATCGTGCACACGACGTTTCACCCGGCAATTGCAACAATGTCCTCGCTGTTGGAGCAACCAATGGCGTCAATGACATTGTGTATTACACCAACTATGGTCCAAATATTCTCCTCGCTCCTGGAGGCGACTTGTATGACAACGATTACATATTGAGCACACAAGAAGGTGACACATATGCAAATAAATCGGGAACAGCTTTTGCTGTCCCTCATGTAACAGGTATTGCTGCAATGGTGTTGTCCAAAGAACCCAGTTTGAGCGTGGAACAACTGCGGAATCGAATAATAAACAGTGCAAAAGGTATTCCTTTATGCCCGAAAACCGTTTGCGGGAATGGTCTGGTGAGTGCTTTGCGCGCGTTGGATCCCTCAATCACTGAACCCTTACCACCCAGCAAGGTTTTGCTTATCCTCAGAAAGCCCGAACATAGTGAAATCTACAAACAAATCCAGATTGACACCGTGGTACGCACCACTGACGCGAGCCACACCAGGGTACAATACCGCATAGATAACCTTGAAGAAGGCGAATATTCTGCCGAAGTCTGTCTGGACAACAATGACAACGGCCAATGTGATCCTGGGGAGCCTTATGGCAGCAACACCTTGTCGACGGCACTTGAAGGCAAAGAAAACACAAGAATCATCAAACCGATACAGGTGATCAAAACATCAGGCGAACTGTGGACTGAAAATATATTCATTCCCCGTGTATGATCTTCAAAAAGAAAAAGAGGGATTCAAAATCCCTCTTTTTTTGCTTTTATGTCGCGAACTGCGGACGATCCACCAATTGTCCGGGTTTGGGTTCAATGCACTCACCCGTGAAAATATCCTCAACCAACGTGGCCTCATCAAACCAGCAATCGGGTGCCTTGTGTCCCCAAAATGTTTGGCGGCGGACGTCGTGGATGCTCCAACGGATCGGCTCAAGTTCTGGATCTGCCGTCAAATAATCTGAAGCGTAGAATTCCAGGCGGTGTCCGTCGGGATCCCGAAGGTACAAGAACAAGGCATTGGAAAGTCCGTGTCGTCCAGGACCACGTTCAATCGAGTGTGCCCAACCGGTCGAAGCCAAAATATCACAGGCCCGGATGAGGTTCAGGGCACTTTCAAACCAAAATGCAACGTGGTGAAGTCGTGGACCCAAGCCGTTCATCAGGGCCAAGTCGTGAACGGTCTGTTTGCGGAAAAGCCACGCGGCCCACAACCGACCGTCGTCTGTTTCGGTGTACTCCGACAACCTGAATTTGAGGTGCTGTGTGTACCACGCATAGGCCACATCCACATCTGGAACCTGACAATTGAAATGATCCAACCGCAGGGGCTGCGCGCCACGGTACTGATCAAAACGCTGGAGCATCCGTTCAGCGGAATTCATATGGGCGTAGAATTCGAGGGGCAATCCACTGGGATCTTGCACACGGATGGAACGGCCATGTCCGTGGTTTTCGGGATCACCTGCTGAGATGTGTTTTACGGGCCGTCCCTGGCGTTCAAAAAGACTTCCCAGAACATCCAAATCTGTGTCACTGCCCACCTTGAATGCAAGGTGTGAGACGCGCGGGACATCGGCCTGACGCAGCACCAAACTGTGGTGTTCCCGTTCTTCCAGGGCTCGTAAATAGAGACAATTGTCGGTGCGTTCGGTCAGAACAAAACCCAACAGATGGACGTAAAAATCAAAAGACCGGTCAAGATCTGTCACATACAGCTCGGTGTGTCCACATTTGGCAATATTGAAATCCATATCAACCTCCCATCACCGGATCTAACTTGGTTTGGGCCAGAAAATCCTCAATGCGGCGCTGAGCCGGCCCTTTGTCATACACCATGTAAAGTGCTGAAAGTGTGCGAACGGGGTCTCCGAAAAAGAACCGCTCGTAGTGGGTTTGTCTCGCCCCAAAACTGGATGAAGTCATATCCCAGGCCAGGCGCATCAATTGAACACGGTCGCGCGTAGATCGGTGCGTTCCTTGCAAGTACTTGTCCAAATAGTCAGCCATTGGACCTTCAAAATCCCCTTCGGTGGGAATCATCACAAGGCCACTGGACGCCAAAACCTGTACGATTTCGGCCATTTGCGGGTAAAGCTGTGGAAACAGATTGCGGGCCGCATCGAGTGGCGCGCGGGCGGGCGTCCAAGTGCCCCAACGATCGGGCGCAGAGTGGTGCTCGCTCGCCAGCTTGAGGCTTTTCATCACTTCCAGGTTGATGATGATTTGGGCAATTTTGTTTTGAACGTGCTGAAAACTGCCACTTCCAATGGTTTCCACGATCGATGTAGCCACACCCAACAGGGCCTCGGTTTTCACGATTTTGTTGCAAATGACCTGGTGCGCCATGTGCAACACCGAACCTGTTTCCGAATAGGCACGGTTGCAACGGCTCACATCACCGAGTAAAAAAACGCGCTCCCAAGGGACAAAAACATTGTCAAAAACGACAAATGCGTCGTACTCTTCAAACCGTGAACTGAGGGGATGGTCCCAAGCGCCCAAACCACTGGCATCCATAGACTCGCGGCACTGGAAATGCAGTCCCGGAGTGCACGTTGGGATTGCAAAAGCGAGTGCATAGGGCGCCAAGTCCTCTTGCTCTTTGAGAACTGTCGACGGAAAAATGAGAATTTCGTCCGCCAGAGGAAGGGTGGCCATCATCCGGGCGCCACGAACGACAATTCCCTCTTTGTTTTTTTCGACAACGCCCAATGCAATGTAGGGATCACTGAGCTCCAGCGCGCTGACGGACCGATTGACCTGCGGATTGGTGAGTGCGTGGGTCAGTGCAAGGTCATTTTCGCGGACATAGGTGTAGTAATTTCGGATGTTTTCCCCAAAATCAACCCCGTTTGGCACGTCCGCCAAAGACCGAGAGTTTTCACTGAAGTAATCCGCAGCGCGGGCTGCAGCCATCAGATTGACATTCAGGTAATCGGGTGTGCGTCCCATAAACCCCAGGCAAAAAGCCGCCCAATGGGTGTGCATCTTCGCACGGCGCTCCAAGTCTTCTCGTGAGTGTGTTTCCAAGAAACTCAAACCCACACGCTGATTTCCAGACATATACGTCATCTCATCGCGCAAACCAGGCTGATGCTGCAGGTCGTACAGACCCGCAATCGAACAGGCTGTGTTTTGGGTCAAGGGATGCGCGGTTGGATCGACAATGTGCTGACCGTGAATCCAAAGGCTGGGTGGAAATTGGCGAAGTCGCTCTAAGTACTGTTGTCCCGTGCGTGCCGGCATGAAAATCTCCTTTAGAGAGAATTCTAGCCGATCGACTGTGCATTCAAAAAATATCTGACAACTTTGCATGTTCCGACAATGCAAGAAGAACATCCAGAGCGCGTTCTCGGACCTCCCAAGGGACAAAAAGATGGTCATGGTGGTACGCGGAAATGGGATTGGTGCTGATATCCGCTTGCGAAAGTGCCTGACTCACAGCAGCAATAAGCCCCACGGCATGCAAACTGGAATGCACTTCAAGTGTGATTCGGGCAAACGGACCAACTGTGATCTCAGTGGGAGACATTTTTGGGAGGTGCTCAGCCGCCAAAATAAGCGTCATGCCTTCAGCTTCTTTAAACGCGCCAAGGCAATACGCCCAATCGAATGCAACATTGAAAGATACACAGCAAAAAACGTACGGTACGGGGTCAAGTTTTGGAGACATGCTCCTCAACAAAACATTTAAATCGCGTTCTCCAGACATGATCTCTCCTCTTCTTTCCTTGAGAAGCAGCACGTCTATTCACATGCTGCTTTCGACAACACAATTATTTTCCAAACTGTGGAATGGCGTGATCGAGAAGCGGAACCGCAATGCTCTTAAGTTCCGTGTAGAACTCCAGGCTGTGTGCGCCACCTTCACGGTGCGTTCCACTGAATTTCAGTCCACCAAAAGGCGTGGGCAAATGGCGAACATTGTGGCTGTTGATCCACGTCATTCCACTTTCCAGAGCCATGGCCATGCGGTGGGCCCGTGCGACATCTTTGGTCCACACATAGGCAGCCAAACCGTATTTGATGTCATTGGCTTTCTGGAGCGCATCCGCTTCATCCGAAAATGGAATGGCGGTGAGCACAGGGCCGAAAATCTCTTCCTGAGCAATGCGCATGGTGTTTTCCCCGACAAACAGCGTCGGCACAACGATATTGCTCTCGTCTTCGAGCACATACCCACCTGCGAGCAATTGAGCCCCTTCCTGCTGTCCAATGCGAATGTAATCCAAAACGCGGTTTCTGTGTTCACGGTGGATGAGCGGCCCCACTTCGGTCTCTGGGTCGAGCGGATCTCCGACCTTGATGCGTTTGGCCCTATCGGCAACGCGCTCCACAAACCGATCAAAAATGCTTTCTTGAACGAGAAGGCGGGAATTTGCCGTGCAGCGCTCACCATTGAAGCTGTAAATCTGAAACACCGCCGCATCCAGGGCGCGGTCCAAGTCTGCATCGTCAAAGACAATGGCCGGCGATTTGCCGCCCAATTCCAGAGAAAGGCGCTTGATTTGATCGGCTGCATTTTTCATCACGATGGAACCGGTTGTGGTCTCCCCTGTCAGTGTGATCAGAGGCACCAAAGGGTGGGCCACGAGAGGGGCGCCCGCTTCTTCCCCGTAACCTTGAACGACATTGAACGTCCCAGGCGGCAAATCGGCTTCTGCAAAAATTTCAGCCAGCTTCCAAGCGGTGAGCGGTGACCACTCGGCAGGTTTGAGAATGACCGTGTTGCCTGTCGCGAGCGCGGGCGCAATCCGCCACGTCGAGAGCATAAGCGGGGCATTCCAAGGGGTGATGATTCCACACACCCCAACAGGGACGCGAACGCTGTAATGGATCCAGTCCCTATCCACCGGGTAACTCTGACCGTCCATCGCACGCTCAGCCCACTCTGCATAAAACCTAAAGTTCTCGGCTGCACGCGCGATCTGCCCACGGACAATCTTGAGCACTTGTCCAGCATCCAGACACTCAATGATGGCCAATTCATCGGCATGTTTCTCAATGAGGTCTGCGATTCGGTACAGGTACGCTTTTCTCTGCCGCGCCTTGAGCGTCCCCCAACTTTCTTTGAACGCGCGGTGCGCCGCATTTGCAGCCTGTTCAACATCCTCAGTGTGACCTCTCGAAACGCGGGCCAACACACTTCGGTCCGCTGGATTGACCGTTTCAAAAACCTCACCGCGGTGGCCCAGCTGAAATTTTCCGTCGATCCAGTGTCCCAAAATATCACCAGATAACTTCTTTTTGATCATTTCAATGCGCTCAGAAGCAATCCCAAAATCCCTTTGTGCAACGCCCATTCTCTCCTCCATATCTTGAGGACAATCTACACCGAATCAGACAAAAACAGCTAAATTGGAGCGTTAATTTCGATCAAACGGCCTTCTGGATCGCGAAAATGGGCCACACGCAAACCCCACTCTTTTTGGTCTTGAGGCGCACCCCCCCAACTGGAAAGTTCTTAAAACACGGAATCGACGTCGGTCACAGAAAAAACCAACATTGCCCCTTCGGATGATGGGGTACCTGCATTCTGAGAAAAGCCATGAACTACAGCAAATCCCTTAAATATTGGGAATTTTGGGGGTAGCTGAAATAAATCCAGATGACATTTTTTATTTGTCAAATATCCGAAGAATGAAAGAACTTGCTGTATATCAGAGATAATCTTTCTAGGCGCAAGTGGAAAAGACGTGCCTTCCAGATAAAACTCTGTATGGTTTTCTTCATCCGACAAAAAAGTTGGCAAACCCAAGACGCGACGGCAAAAATTCAAAATCTTGGGAAACGACTCAACCAAAAGGCGAAAGTGTACATGTTTCATACAGAAAGTTTATTTATTGGATTTTTACGAAACAAGAAATGCCATGCGAATTCATTTCAAAGTCTCCTAAAAATTGACAATATTTTAATTAGCTTGTGTCATTGGGAATCAATAAACAAGATGAAATGCCTTTTATCTCTTTGTATATTTTGATAAAATTGGCAATCCTTGTCAATTGATAATTTTTTTATACACCTATATCATCCTTTTTCGTAAAAACAGCAGAGTATTACCAAAAGTGATTCCATTTTTCGGCGTTTAAGATCGATTCATTTTCTATTTTTTAAAATATTGCGGCTTTTTTGGCCTTCTGGATATTGAGTGAACCAAAATGACCCATTCGATTTCTTTTAATGATTCTAAAAATTCTCGATATTTAAGGAACTTGCCATACGTGCGTCCTCCGCTCGCGATCATACGCTAAAAGACTAAAAAATGTATGGATTCGCTTTTTAACTAAATCAAGCTGTGGATGGGTACATGATAGAGTGGGGCTATGCGACTTCGAATACTTTCTCTGGTGACATTTGGTTCGCTCGCTCTTGTGCAGGCCACATCCTTAGGAGTACCAACTGGATTTATTTTACTGGGATCCCTCAAAGCGAACACAGAAGTCCGCGTTCTGAGCATTGAAATCAAACCAAAACCCGGACAGGCCGGCAGCCTCAAAGCTTTGGAAAACCTGACCGCGGAAAAAGAAGATATTGCCTACAGTTTGCTCAAACAGGCAGGACTTCAGTCACTTGAGCGGACGGCATCTGTGGGTGCTGTGGTCAGGCGCCGCGAAACGGCGGGCATTCCGGTCGAGTACCGCTTTAAATTTGCAGACGGCAGCGCATACATCAAAACGCTTTACGCAGACAACGGACTGGCAATCGATACATTCACTTCGACGTTTGACAACACGCCAAACCTGCGCGGCGCACTGGGTTTTTTGATTGACAGCACGCAGGCTTGGGTCGGCAAAAATGATCTCAGTGCCTCCACACAACCCCTGGATTTAGACCTCAATGGATTGCTCAACAACCCAACACAAAATACCTTCAGTCAAGCGCTCAATCATTTCTCTGGAGAAGCCACATGGCATTTGCAGGGTGACATGGGCACAGCCATCCAAGCGCAATCGCTCCAAAACGAACAGCGTCAGGTCATAGACACCGATTACTTCCATCTCGAACAAGATGCCTCAAATACTGAAATGAACCTTGAAAGCACCTTAGGCCAAGATGGCATTCCGCGAAGCGCAAACCTCGCTTCAAAGTGGACATCTCAAGCACAATTTGAACTCAAGGATCCACTTACACCAGTGAACTTCATCATCAATCTGGAAATTCAGCAGACATACCACATCGAACTCAACTAATAGCGCGCTTTTGAAACCGAAACAAAACTTTACAGCAAGTTTCGTCATTTTTGGGTGTTCAAAAGGAAGGAGTTTATTGTATACGCATTCTTTCTATAAACCCAAAAATGATTTAAAGGACATTCGAAATCGCAAGGCCTCATTGGTTTGAAGATGTGTTCTTGAGCCTATATATGAGAGTTTTTACTTTTTGAAAGTCTAGATATTTACTTTAAGAGGAGATATTTGAATACTTTGACTTTCACTCAACACCAAAGATCAATGGCGATATCTGCTTTCTCGACTATATCTTCCAATTCCTTCAATTTTAAGTTTTGAAAGAGCGCTAATGAACAAAATACATCCCTACGATACAATTGACCCCAACCAACTTCGCAGACCAGAAAACCTGAAGTGGACCGCATATCCAAACGATGTTCTTCCACTTTGGGTCGCTGATATGGACTTTCCAATCGCATCCGAGATTCGGGAAGCCCTCAAAAAACGAATGGATATTGGCTTGGGTTACATGCCAATGGGTGGAGACCCAAAACTGATTGATGCGCTCATTTGGCGCTGGGCACAGTGGGGACTAGAGCTCACACCCAAACACATTCATCTCCTGCCAGGTGTTGTTCCAGGCCTCTTTTCTGGCATCAAAGCCTTTGGACAAGGTCATGATGTGATCACCCACACACCCATCTATCCACCTTTTTTGCTGGCGGCCAAAAACCATGGAGGTCGCTGTATTGAAAATGCTTTGCAGGTCAGTGAGCAAGGCTATGCCATCGATTGGGAGATGTTCGAAAGTCAGATCACACCCGAAACCCGATTGATGTTGCTGTGCAATCCACACAACCCAACGGGAAGGGTCTGGACGTACAGTGAACTGGAAAAAATGACCGAAATTGCGCTTCGACACAATCTCATTGTGCTCAGTGACGACCTGCACGCCGACCTGGACTACACGGGCCAATACAGACCCATTGCGTCGCTTGGCAAAGAGATTTCTCAGCGAACAGTGACACTCATTGGACCATGCAAAACATACAACATGGCCGGCCTCGGTATTGGGGCAGCTGTGAGTGAAAACACAGCGCTCATCGAACAGATAAGACAAACCGGACACGGTTGGGTCGCACACCCGACCGCACTCGCCCAGACCGCTTGGCTCACAGCACTCGAAAAGGGACAGAACTGGTTGTCTGAAACGCTCGATTACCTTAAAGGCAATCGAACATTCTTGCAGGAATTTTTGACAGAAAACATTCCAGAAATTCGATTTTTTCCACCTAACGGGACCTATCTGGCCTGGCTCGACTTCAGATCCATTTGGAATACAGATGTGCATTCAGAACTCTTGCAACATGCAAGGGTCGCACTCAGCGAAGGCCGAACATTCGGCCAACAAGGCGCTGGTTTTGCCCGACTCAACTTTGCGACATCAAAACCCATCTTGAGGGAAGCACTTGAGCGCATTCAACATGCTGTTAAAACATATTCGTAGGAAGTATTTCTTGGAAATGCAATCCCACAGGAAAAAATATTTTGATTTTATGGGAAGTGATACACCCTAAAAAAGAAGGCTTTTGCCTTCTTTTTTATTCTTGTTTTGTTTTTGCTTGGCAGTGGGCGTCTCTATTGTCACAGCAATTGCAGTGGCAACATTGACAGCCGCAACACTGCATCGATGCTTTGGCTTTACACCGACATTTTTTCCACACGAAGAACAACACTGCAACCCCAACCGCACCTGCCAACACCCACATGGGATTGTCCAAATGCCGACGGCGCAAAAATCTGTTCAACCGAGATCTCTTTCGAAAGAGACCAAAACCAGATTGCTTGGCTGGAACGAGAAGGTGCGCCAAATCCTCCAAATGTGCCCTTCCCTGATCCAACCATTCTTGCCCTTGTTTGACCACATGTTTGGGCTCTAGATCGTGAACATGGTGCTTCAGTTGCCTAAACGCCCTGGTGTACGCCGATGTGTTCATCGAATCCCCTTTCCGGAACCGGAATGTCAATCAGTATCCAAATACACCAGTCAGTTTACTGCGCGCCTTGATGTGAAATAAAACTTTCAAGTGTGGCTTCAATCATGTTGCGAACACCTGCTTGCAATTTGTCGGCGTCAATCAGCTCCGGATCACCGATATTGTTGCTCACGGTGAGGGCACATCCCGAAGAAACGCCCCGCATGGCTGCAATCAAAAAGAGCGCACTGGCTTCCATCTCGAAAGCCAAAACGCCCCGAGAAGCCCACAGCTGGGCATGCTCAGGATTGGATGCGTAGAAGGCATCTTCGGTCATGATCAATCCCACATGTGGGTCAAGCTTCAACGCGCGCGCGGAACCAACCTGATGCGCCAATAGGTCGTAACTGGCCAGCGGTGCATACACGGCGCCGCCCAGGTATTGCCGCGTCGTTCCATCGGCTGGAACAGCTCCTTGCGCAATAACCAAATCGGCAGATCTCAATCCAGGAGCAGCGGCTCCACAGGTTCCCACACGAATCAAATATCGCCCACCGAGACGAATGAGTTCTTCGACAACAATGGCCGTGCTCGGGCAACCCATGCCCGTGGTTTGAACACTGACCCGAAGGCCCCGATACATACCTGTAAAACCGAGAAGCCCACGGTGCTCGGTGTAGAGATCCACATCGGTTAAAAAAGTCTCTGCAATCCAACGGGCGCGTCCAGGATCGCCAGGAAGCAAAACATAGGGCGAAACGCGATCGGGTGTTGTATGAAGGTGAATCTGGCTCATGCCCACAGTATAGAGGAGCCAAAGCGACAAGTGCAGTTTTATAGTCTAGACATTGATTAAAATGGCTGCCTTTATCTACAACTGTAGAATATATTTACAATATTATATTGTAAATACCAAAACGCAATAAAGCGAATCTCGTGATTTCCAGGATATCTAGAAGGCAATATTTCGATTCGAAAAAACGTTGGATAACTATTTTATCAAATTAATTTCAATAAAAAGAGATAGAAAGAAGATAGAGAAAGGCAAGAATATTTTTTGGTTTGACAACAATCTACAGTCGACCCGCAATCCACTTATTCACAATGTAATACAACAAGTGGGTGATAATCTTGATTATTGAAGCGCAATCTAAAGATTGACAAGGATCAGTGCATTGATAGAGAAAATCAACATCGAAATTTTACGGAAAGCTTCTTAAAATACCAAGAGTTTTTGAATCCATTTGAAACAGCTTTGGATAACATTTCTTATTTTATGGAAATCCAAGTAATAAACGATCTTTCCGTATGCAAAACATACAATATTAAAGCAAAATTCGGATAGAAAACCAATATTGGCAGTATAAACATAAAAGACGTCAATCGAGAAATCAACGGAAGTCACGGAAAATACCAAAAATACAAGAGGGCTCCAGTCAGAAAATACAGCTGTCTAACGACCACGTGACAGGGTATGATCTGAAGGTGATCGAAAGGAGATACACGATGAAACCAACCCTTGCGCTCTTCGTCGGATTGCTCAGTTTGGGCAGTGCTTTTGCTGCCACATCTTCCAACACCATTACGGTGACCATTTTGGGATTCAACGATTTTCACGGCAACCTCATGCCCACAGGATTTAGGGTTCCAGATCCCAAAGATCGAACCAAAACCCTCAGCGTTCAGGCGGGCGGAATTGAAACCCTTGCCTCAATGATCGAAGACATCCGCAGCCAAAATCCAAACACCGTTGTGGTGGGAGGTGGAGACCTGATCGGGGCCAGCCCACTGGTTTCCAATCTCTTGGCCGATGAGCCCACCATCATGGCCCTAAACGAAATCGGTTTGGTGACCTCTGTCGTGGGCAACCACGAATTTGACCAAGGAACCGCAGAACTCATGCGAATGCAAAATGGCGGGTGTGATTCTGTTGTCCGGAAAGACAAAGCCTGCAAGTTGGGCAATTTCAAAGGCGCACAGTTCCCTTACATTGCAGCCAATGTCATGGACAGCAAAACCCAAAAGCCTCTCTTTGCTCCGTACAAAATCACAACCGTGAACGGAATCAAGATCGCATTCGTCGGAGCCATTCTGAAAGAAACCCCCACCATTGTCGTTCCATCTGGCGTGGCTGGACTGGAGTTCACGGACGAAGCCGAAGCCATCAACCGAACCATTCCAGAACTCAAAGCCAATGGGGTTGAAACGATCGTTGCACTCATTCACCAGGGCGGATCCAGCACAGATCCCTTCGATGTGATTGACTGCAAAACCCTCTCTGGACCGATTGTAGACATCGTCAAGAGGCTCGACAAATCGGTCGACGCAGTCATGACAGGCCACACACACCGCGGCTACCAATGCAGAATCGACGGCATGTTGGTCACCCAAGGGGATGCCTTCGGTCACCTGCTGACCCGACTGGATTTGAGCATAGACACCAACACGCATGACGTTTTGCTCGCAACATCCCAAAATTTGGTGGTCGATCCCAGCAAGACGGCCCCAAATGCCAAGATGACCGCACTCGTCCAACAGGCAAAATCACTCACGGACGCAATCTCTGCTGTGCCCGTGGCCAAGATGGCAGTTGAACAAATCACGACGGATTCGACACCTGCCGGCGAAAGCGCTCTGGGTGATGTCATCGCAGACTCTCAGCTCTTTGCAACACAAAGTCCCGAAAACGGTGGTGCGCAAATTGCCTTTATGAATCCGGGTGGAATCCGTGCCCCATTGCCACCCAATGTTCCCAATCCGAACAAAGTGGTGACGTTTGGCGACAGCTTCACGGTCCAACCCTTTGGAAACAGCTTGGTTGTGATGACCCTCACCGGCGCACAAATCAAACTTCTCCTCGAACAACAGTGGTTGAACCAAGACCGTCCTCGAATGCTCCAAGTTTCACAGGGGTTCAGCTACACCTGGGACGATAAAAACCCAGTGGGCGAAAAAGTCTTGACCGAAACCATCAAGCTGAATGGCCAGACCATCGATCCAAAAGGCAATTACCGGATAACCGTCAACAGTTTCTTGGCCGATGGTGGTGATAAGTTCTTTGTCTTGCAACAAGGCACCGATCGCCTTGGGGGCGACGTGGACTTGGATGCTTTGCAGAACTACATGCGCGCGATGGAGAGTGCCAACACGCCCATCAAACCCGGTGAACGCAACCGCATCACCCGACTGAACTGACCGAGCAAAAAAGAAAAAGGGGTGTAGATCACCCCTTTTTTATATGCCCAAAAGCGACTTCATTCCATCCAAACAACGCCTTCGGTAAACCTCCAAATGGGCTTGGCTGTCAAAGACAAAACGGATCGACAGCCCATCGACAAGTGCACGAATTTGCCACGCCTTGGTCTCCAAATCGGTGTCTTGACCCAACGCAGCCACCTGCAATTCCAGGATTTCGCTGTCTCGAAAGAACTGCTGGGTAACCCCTCTGAGTTCACTCTCCTTGGTGCTGGCAGAGAGAAAGTCCAGATAGACGGTGTAAAAACGCTTGGTGGTTTCCAATCCGTAAAATGCGTAAGAAACAAACGCCTCCAATTTTTCAGAAGGTGTTTGCCCTGACCGAATGGCCCGCGCTGTGCTGAGCGTGATGGTTCGAACAAAACGGTCGAGGACCAATTTGAAGAGGTGCTCTTTGCTCCCGAAGTAATACACCAGGGTTCCTTTGCTGACACCGGCATATTTGGCGATGTCAGATAAAGTAACTGCCGCATACCCGTGCTGATAAATGGCATGGTACGCGGCCTTAACCAACTGAGCCTTGCGCTTTTTCTCTTCTAAGGGCTTGACCTTACGCGCCATATGCAAGGCTCACAGCTGAATCACTGCTTGGGTGGCTCTTGTTGAGGTGCAACAGGTGCTGTATCGGTTGGTTTTTCTGGTTCTACAGGCGCGGGTGCGGGTGCTGTTTTGGCCACGCGATCTGCATAAATCTGGGCTTTCAAGCGCTTCGCAGCACCTTGCAGATAACGGGTCGCAGCCTGCTCAGCCAAGGTCTTTTGAATGGCAGCAGAAACCTCTGAAAGCGCGGTCACGCCAGCGTCTGTTCGCTTACCGACGATGAGCAAATGCTCGCCAAACTGGGTTTTGACCTGTTGTAGCTGGCCGATGGGACCTTCAAATGAGGCCTTGTCGAATTCGGGAACCATCTGACCTTGATCGAAACAACCCAGATCTCCCCCACGCGTTTTGCTTCCTGGATCCTCGGAAACCTCCGCGGCGACCTTGGCAAAGTCCTCACCTGCATCCAGGCGGGTCTTTACTTTTGCAGCGTCTTCGGCAGTGGGTACCAATATGTGTTTGACGCATGACTGTGCCGATTTGGTGTACTCGGCTTTGTGCTCGTTGTAATACGACTCGACTGCTTTTTCAGAGAATTTGTAGCGTAGGGTCAATTTGTCCACGTATCGACCGTAAAGCATGCTCTCACGGATGAGATCACCCAACACCGCTTCACTGGAAAATCCAGCCTGCTTCAACGCATCTGCAAAAGCCTCAGGGCTTGGGAAAGGCTGCTTGGTTCGGGTGAGCTCTTGGGCTATCTCATCGTCGGTCACCTTGATACCTGCACGGACAGCTTCGACCAAAACAGCTTGGCGGTCAACGTATTCCTTCAAGATATCGCCACGGTACGGGTAAAATTGGTAACTGCCTTCTTCGGAATAGGGCATACCCTGTTGGTTGAGCATGCGTCCGACCACAACACTGAATTCGTTCTCGAATTGGGTCAGACTGAACGACGTTCCGGCAACATTGGCGACTTCCACCGAAGTCACAGCAGGCGCCGTCTGAGCGGGTTTTTGTGTTTCTTGGGCCAAAGCACTTCCAAATAACAAGCTGACAAGCAGTAAGGTATGTCTCATGACGGGTTTACGATACCTCAAAATCACATGAGACAAAAGGGGCTTAGTGCTAGAGTGTGCATGTTTGCTTTTTGGAGAAGACCATGTCACAAATCCGACTCATCGAAACCCAAGATCCCTTAACCTACACCGAAGTGGTCCGCCAAGCCCCCATCAGCAGTGCACTCCAAGGGTGGGGATTCGGCGAAGCCCGAAAGGTGATCGGCTACGTTCCGGTACGCTTTCTCATACAGCGCGGATCGGAAACCGTTGGCGCACTGCAGCTCCTCAAAAAGCAACTTCCCGGTGGATTTGTTCTGCTTTACGCACCCAGAGGCCCTGTATTGCATTCGCTCGAGGATCTCGACGGGATTGCGCTGGCCATCCGAAAGTGGGCACCGATGAATGCGATCAGTGTGAAAATTGAACCCCCAGTACCCCAACTGCTCGAAGAAAGCATTGCGTCTGAACTGGGGCCGTGGAAACGCGTCGAGAGTGACCAACCCGAACACACCATTGCCATTGACCTTCGTGCAGATGAAGCCACACTCCTGAAACAGTGCCACGAAATGGTACGGCGCAACATCAAAACAGGCCTGAAGCGGGGAACACACGCAGGACGCGACACCAACTTCGAGGCATTTTGGCAAATTTTTGAGGAAACCAACCGACGCGCACAGCTCGGACAGTTCCCGAAATCGTACTACACCACCCTCCTCTCTGAGGGACAAAAGTACGGCGCTGAGGCCTATTTGGTGTTGTCACGAAACGAAGGCAAAGCGCTGGCTGGCGGATTTTTTTTGGGAATGGGACAAGGTGCCTACTACCTCTATGGGGGCTCCATTCGAGACGACCGTACAGACGCTGCAGGCCAACCCAGACCCGATGTCAAAGCGCCGACACTCTTTTACTGGCAAGCACTTCTGGATGCAAAAGCCAATGGCTACACCTTTTTTGACTTTTGGGGAATTCCCAGGAAACTCAGCGAAGAAAAGCACAGCTATGGCGTCTACAAAATGAAAGAGCATTTCGGTGGAACGCGCCTTTGGTACCCAGCCTACAGTTACGATTTGAGTCCCATGGCGCCCTTGGTCCGAAAAGCACTGAGGTGGCGAAAAGACCGATTGAATCTCAAAAGACGCGGGACAACAGAAGATGTTTTGTAGGTCAGCTAAAACATAATCTGAATCAATTTAGATGTCTATGCCTCAAATGGGTGAATTCCTATAGAAGGTTCGCTGATTCTTGGATTTTTAAAAAGAAGCACAATGCCAATCGATTTCAAAAGGCTCCCCAAATTCTTAGGGCATTTGCTGTTGTAGGGTTAAAGGACACAATGGGTGTTGCATACCGAGCCAAAATGTGCACTAAAGAAGCGAAAGCGGAAATGGTGTGGATATCCACACCATTTCTCTAAAAAATACACGTGATGCTCAGGTCACATTGGAAAAAACATTTATCCGCATGCAGCGCAGCTTTGCATCCTATATGTAATCTTCATCAAGTTTGTCTCATTGAAACCAGGTTGGCCTTCTTGAACATCCAACTCAAGAACAGCTGCTTCAAAACCAAAAAATGTATCCTTCTCCATAAACCTCTCCTAAAAATAACAACGCAAATACCCTAAAAATTTTTATCTACAAAGACTAAGAACTGCATTCGCATCTCTCAACCTTCATAGGTATTTTTATACAAAATAATGGATATGTCAATCCCCTCAGGTTGCTATCCCCAAAACGGAGCGCCCCCTCTACTCCAAAGTTTGCGAACGGACGCCTTCAGAACACATTGTCAACTTCATAAAAAATACATCCGGAGATCAACTCGCGATCTGTATCCGCTTCACTGAACGCACGTCTTGGGTACTTCGGCCACCCACCAACACCCGTCAACCGTTATTAAAAGTCTGCCTTCCATTGCCACCCGAACCGGGGCACCCTCCTCAATCGGCTAAAACGCCCAACCACATGCTATGCTCAGAACCTGGGAGACCACATGCCTGAATACCAATTGATCAACGAGAAGTTGCTCCAGGTGAAGATAAACCGCGAGGAAGTTTTTTCCAAAAAAGGTTCTATGATTGCCTATACGGGTCAAGTCAACTTTCAAGGTGCGCTGTTGTCTGGCGGCCGACTGTCTGAAGTGGCCATGCGACAAGCGACCGGAGAAGGCTTAAAGCTGATGAAAGCCACGGGTTCGGGCGAAGTTCTTTACGCACACCACGGTTTTTGCATAACGTTGGTTCATCTTCAAGGAGAACGGCTTTACATAGAAAGCGACAGTGTCTTGGCATTTGACAATCGCCTTCAAACCGGCACAGAATTTTTGGGCAACCAAGGCGGGGTTGGCGCAGTCGTCCGTGGAGCCATGTCTGGGCAAGGCTTGTTTACAACCACGTTGGAGGGATTTGGAACCTGTGGAGTGCTGTCGAGTGGCGATCTCATCGAACTCCAAGTCGATTCATCCAAAACCGTTTACGTCGATCCACAGGCCTATATTGCGCATAAAGGCAATTTGAGTACGAATATCCACACCGATGTAAACTGGAAAAATCTGATCGGACAAGGCTCTGGAGAAAGTTTTCAGATTAAATTTTCAGGACACGGCAGCGTGTATGTGCAGGCGGACGAACGATGATACAAACCTACAATCCCGCGACCCTTCCCTCGAACGACAACATCAACCCGTATGCCTTTTGTGTCGATGTTGTGAAAGATTACATCGTCCGCAAAGGCAAAATGATTGCCTACTATGGCAACCTTCGGTTTGAAGCTTTGGGATCAAGTATCTTGGAGATGCTAACGGCTGAGTCCTTCAATTCACCAACATACGGTGGTGACTACATTGTGGCAACCGGCCGAGGTCAATTGCTCTTGGGCGATCAAGGCAACCACATCAACAGCTACGACCTCGAAAACGCCAACATGACCCTGAAGGCGCAAAATTTGTTGGGTTTCGAGCCGACCCTGGTCTGTCAAGAATGTGTGATTCCTGGGTATCTCACACTGATTGGAACGGGAAAAATCTTGGCCTCCAGCAATGGGATGGTTCACTTCATGGAACCCCCAGTTCGGGTGGACCCAGAGGCACTCGTCGGATGGGCCGATTGTCCGACACCTGCCTACCACCATGATTACGCCTATGTCAGGCACTTTTTGGGACTGGCTGCGTCTGCAATGGGACTGACATCCAGCGGCGAGGAGAGACAAATTGACTTTACCGGCCAAGGCACCGTTTTGGTGCAATCGTCGGAAAAAAACCTCCAAGGACGCTCGATGCTCACGAACATCCTCGGACAGGTGACGGGGCTTCACAAAAATGAACTCGAGCGCCTAAGAGACGTCGTTCAACAGCGTTTGACCGGTGACTGAATCACGAATCCTGGGGGCTCTGAAGCATTTTCAGGACGTCGCTGTCCCCAGGGTCTTTCCCGTACGCCAGTGCCAAATAGAAACTGGTCCAAACCCCCAAATACCAGAGGTAGAGGCGTGCGGCATGGTCACCCAATCCGTGTGGGGCACACACCTCAAGCACCTCGTCGACACGCGTTTCGAGAATTTCACGGCACAATTCCATCTCTTCATCCAGGGTCCCAATCACCAGACCGACCTGTTCGTCACCCGATTCGTGTCGGGCCTCAAAGCCCCCACTGAGGAGAACCAAAGGCTCACGGTCGAGAGCGTAACTCATGCTCTTGCCCACACGCGCCAAGAGCTGCTGCCAACCCCACGACAAGGGCCGAACATCCCGAGAAGCTAAAATCAAGGGGGTTCGTGTCCAAAGTTTCCAAGCGAGCTGCTTCGCTGGGTTGTTCTCGGTTGTATTTTCGTGTCGGCACTTTTCAGACAACTCCAAAAGCGCCTGATCGGCCTCTTCTACATGTTCGGAATTTCCCGTCAGGTGAGCCAAATATTGGACATAGTGATATGTGCTCAACGGCCCTGCTGGAACCAAAAAGGACAGATCCTCGAGTGGACCGACACCCACGCGCAAAGGCGTGCAACCTCTGGCTTCAGCAATATCGATCCAAGATGCAGATTCACCGAAATCCAATCCCCCAGATAAAATCAGCTGGGTTCCCGAAGCGGCCGGGGAAAATCCCACATTGATCCAATCCTCACACATGTGCAAGGCCAGACTGGCTTCACCAAACGCCAATCCTGAAAAGGGTCCCGAGCGCACTTGGGTCGGTCCGATGTAGCTTTTGGGCAACTGTACCAACTGGGTGTACAAGCCAGTTCCGTCATACTCCAACAACTGTGGCTGATCTAGCATTTGGGTCAGCTTACACCGTAGCGATCTGTTGTGGGTGAGTTTCCTTGAGGTTTACCCAATGGACCCATACCGTATCAACGAGGTACCACGGACCGTTGCTCGGTCTCTGTGAAGGCCTGTACGTTTTTTGAGATTGTTTTATTGAGGGGTTTTTGTGAAAAAAATATACGTTGGTATCAGCCTCTTGGCGGCCTTGTCCTCATGCGGGCAAAATCACCTTTCTACACAACCCGCCACCGCAGAAAAAACGACCCTTTTGGAAAGCAATTCAACATTTGCGCCACTCTGTCTTTTTTCTCCGAGCCAGATTGATAAAGTGGAATCCCGACCTGTTTTTGTAGAACGAACAACCAACTGGATTTTCTTTCGAGGCAAGATGGCGATAGATGTCGATGGGTCTCCCCGTGCATATGGACCCGACAACACAGGACTGGATTACACCGCCAATGCGGGACATCCCGGAAACTGGTGGGGCGTTGCAGTCGATCCCATGACAAAAGACCCCTACATACAAAAAGCCACTGATCCTTACCCAGGCATGTACATTTCGACCACTGCATTGGTAGACAAGACCTACAAAAGTGAGAGCAATCCACGCCGGTTTGTCGATGCAGAAAAGATTCCCTACATTGGACTGCCCAATAAGAAGCACAAACAATGGGGCATCCGAATCGGAGATATTGCACTCGTATACAACCTTAAGAACGGAAAACGCGTTTTTGCGACATTTGCTGACATCAAAAACCCCAACACACTCGGTGAAGGTTCTGTTTCCCTTGCCGCACAACTGGGCCTCAATGCCGATCCACGCAGAGGCGGGACGATCGAGGCAGATATTGCTTACATTGTCTTTCCCAAATCCGGTCTTGGACAGGGAAAAATTCCAACACCCTCAGACATCGACAATCTCGCGGGCAGGTTCCTCGGGGATTCGTGCGGGTATTTCTCAGATCTGATGATCTCAATGCTGTCGTCGATGCCTCCCAAACCCAAAAAGGGCTAACTTGAACGCAATGGGTGTCCGCTGCGAAACGGACACTGTTCTTGTTGCATATTCTCTTTGCAATTCACATGAAAAAGAGGGGTACCCCAACAGCAAACTTGGGATTTGGGATGACATGCGGGGATAAAAAGGTTCATAATACGGAGAAGGAGACACAATGAAAAAATTTCGGTTCACAGGTATCGGTCTATTGTGCACAGCTGCCGTGTGTGTGGGTTCCGCAACAGTGGGTGGATTCTCTCTTGCACAAAATCAAACCCCTGACCTAAAACCGAGTGTCGAGAAGGGTAAACTGCTCTTTGAAAAAAGCTGCATGGGTTGCCACGGGGAAAATGGCAACAGCACCCAACCCAACCGACCCAAATTGGCCGGACAGTTGCCTGGATACCTCACGGGTCAGCTCACCATCCTCAAGCAAGGCATCCGTCCAAGCCCTGTCATGAACCCAATTGCAGGCAATCTGTCGACCGATGACATCAACAACGTGGTCGCATTCCTGAGTTCCCAAAAAGCCAAAGCGACCTTCAAACCCACCGACAGTGCACAGGTCGCAAAAGGCAAAACGCTCTTTTTAGAGGGCCGACCCACCGAAGGTGTCCTTGCCTGCGCCATCTGTCACGGAAGCAACGGTGAAGGTTTTGCGAGCAGTGGCGCACCCAGAATTGCGAACCAATCCCCCGGATATGTTCTGAGGATCCTCGGGGTGTTCAAAGCGGCGCCAAAGTTCGAGGTCGCCCATCCCGCCGCCATGAAAGTCGCAGTCTCTCCCCTATCCGACGACGATCTCAAAGCGGTAACCGAATACCTCTCCTCTTTGGAGTGATTGTAACACACAACAACACTCGGCCTTTTGGGCCGAGTGTTGACATTTTTGGCTTTCCTTTCCCTACCTACGACACCAAGGCAATGCCATCCAGATGGTCGACCGGCAAACCCCAGGCATTCATCGCTTCGATAAACGGATCGGGATCAAACGTTTCAACATTGTGAACACCCGGTTTCATCCACACACCCTTGAGCATCAACATTGCACCGATCATGGCGGGCACACCCGTGGTGTAACTGATGGCCTGAGCCTGAACCTCTTTGTAGGTTTCTGCATGGTCACACACGTTGTACACAAAATGAACGTGTTCTTTTCCGTCCTTTATACCCTTAATCTGCACACCAATGCATGTCTTACCCGTGTAGTTCTCTGCCAGGGACTCTGGTGCGGGCAAAACGGCTTTCAAAAACTCCAGTGGAATAATCTGTTGAGATCCGAACTGCACAGGCTTAATGGAAGTCATTCCAACCGCTTCCAAAACAGAAAGGTGTTTGATGTACGCTTCCCCAAAGGTCATCCAAAACCGGGCACGTTTGAGTGTTGGAAAATTCACAACCAACGATTCAAGCTCTTCGTGGTACAACACAAAGCTCTTTCGGGTTTGAACCTTCGGGTAGTAAATATCCTGGGACTGTTCAAGAGGTTCGGTCTCGATCCACTGCCCATTTTCAAAATAGCGTCCCTTGGCGGTAATTTCACGAATGTTGATCTCTGGGTTGAAATTGGTCGCGAATGCCTTGCCGTGGTTGCCATTGTTGCAATCGACAATATCCAGCTCGTGTATTTCATCAAAAAAATGCTTGGCCTGATAGGCCACAAACGCGTTGGTCGCACCGGGATCAAAGCCACACCCGAGAAGGGCCATAAGCCCAGCACGCTCAAAACGCTCACGGTATGCCCACTGCCAAGCGTATTCAAATTTGGCCACATCCCTGGGTTCGTAGTTGGCCGTATCCAGATAGTGAACACCCGTCTCGAGACAGGCATCCATGATGGTGAGGTCTTGATACGGCAAAGCCACATTGATCACCAGTTGCGGACGGTAGCTCTGAATGAGTTCGACCAGTTCAGGCACTTGATCGGCGTCCACTTGGGCCGTGGTCACCTTTGTTGAAGATTTGGGAAAATGCGTTTGAATGTCGAGCGCAATTCGGTCACATTTGGATTTTGTTCGACTGGCAATACATATTTCGCTAAATACCGAGTCGTTTTGTGCGCACTTCTTGGCCACCACACCACCGACACCACCTGCTCCAATGATTAACACACGTGCCATGAAACCTCCTCAAAAATCTCAACCATTGTATCGATAGAAATTCAAATTGCCATATAGACAGCACAAGCAGACAACGTACCCTAAAATTAGTTTCGAACAATTTCTGAGCATGTGCGGAAAAAGCCTCTCTGTGAGGTCGTTTTTAGGAAATCCTATCGCTTGTAGATGTGGGGTATTTCCCCGCGTGCTGTCGCGCATGTCAGTCACCTAAAGGTTTAGACAACCGGGCCTCTCCAAGCGTTCATCTTAAAAGCCCCATTTTGTAGGAGACTATCAGGTGATGTCTACACGTTACCTATGGCTATTTCCCCTGACCATGCTGCCCAGTTGTGGGATTATTCCCATACAAACCCGAGATCTGTCTGATTTTACGATTGCCATCACGGCGCCTGATCAAGTCTCTACCCAACCTTCCAACGCTGTGGGTTACCTGCCAGACGCACAAATTACCCAATCCGTACCTTTCCTGAAAATTCGAATCTCGGCCACCTTGACCTACAAATCCACACACAATCAGCCCATCCGATTGCGGTTTTACACACGCGCAGGTAGCCCACAAGATTGTCCAAAACTCTCCTCGTATTACATCTGCTCATCTGAGCCGGATCACCGCCGTGTGGGTGAAATAATTGTTTTTCCGGATGTCGCACAATCCATCACACTAGAGGGACCCGAACTCGATCAGGCAGTTCACTCCGGACTGGGTTATTTGGGCTTGCAATTGGTCGACGGAACAGCCTACTCAACAGATCGCCTGGAATTCAAAGAGGTTCGTGCTTTGGCCCTTCTTTAAAACTTTTCTGGAGCGTTTGTAGGGTCTGAAGTGCATGAGAGACAACCTTTGCTCGGTTGGTTTCGGTGTACTGTGCAGCAATTTTTCCCTCTGGGTTGATCCACACCACACGGGGGTAAAAACGCTGCAACTGCTGCAGAAATCCCCGGGGTCTGTAGCGTCGATGGACCGTTTGCCCGCCATCTGGAATGAGTGGAAAGCCAATCTCATATTTTTGGCGCGCCCTTGCCTGCATGGCCTCTGTATCCAAACCAATACCCACCACACATGCACCGAGAGACCCAAACCGAACCTGCTCCCGTTCAAACGCTTGGAGCTGAAACCTTCCGCCTGGGCTGGACAACCGGGCATAAAAGTACAAAAGCACCCAACGGCCCTTCAAATTGGAAAATGTGATGAATCGACCATCGTCACTGTGCACATCCAGTGGAGGGGCCATGTCGCCGACTTTGAGCATGTCTCTAAATTAGCAAAACAAAGCCCATGGTGGTGAACCCGCCATGGACCTTCTGGAAATGAACGTCTATTTTTTAATCAGCACGTGCAGGTTGTGATCATCGGATCCCTGGGTTGCCGAAACAATATCGAGACGACCGTCCCCGTTGAGGTCGCCCAAAGCAGACGCAAAAGCATAGCGATCGACAGAACCTGTGCTCAAGAGTATCTGTTGAGCACTCCCAAAATGGCCATTTCCCTGTCCGGGAAGTACATTGACTGTACCTCCTGCGACCAATTTCGGTCCACCAAAGAGGCTCGTCGCCACCACATCCAACCGGCCATCCCCATTGACATCACCCAAAGAGGAAGACCATATATCTTGTCCCAAATCCGTCCAAGAGACCACAGAAGAAGAAAATTTCCTCATTGAGCTGAGCAAAACGCCCACCTTACCCCCTGCTGTCGCCACCACAATGTCATCGCGATGATCGCCATCCAGATCACCCGATTGCAGCGAAGAAGGTATCTCCGTACCCAGATTGACCTCTTGTTTTGGCTGGAACATGGCATTTGGAGCGCCCAACGAAACACCCACCTTTGCGTTTGCACCAGGTTCGCCGGCCGTGACAATGTCAAACAGACCATCGTTGTTGATGTCTCCCAGAGCAATCACCTGTGGATCCTTGACAATGGCGACTCGGGAAGGTGCAACAAAGAGGGATGCCGAATTGTGTGTGTTGAGGAAAATCGCCGCCTGATCATCGTCATTGGCGACGACCAAATCCAGCCAACCGTCACCGTCAATATCGCCAAAGGTGGCTGCCCGAGAGGGCTGAAGGCTTCCCGTGTCTATGACCTGCGACGCAAACGTGCCATCGCCTGCGCCCAAACGCAATTCTCCACCTGAAGTACCTCCAAAAACCCCATCGGATAGCGCAAAAATATCCAATTTGCCATCGTTGTTGAAGTCTTTGACCGTGATGTCCTTCAGGGGTTGGGTTGTGGTCAGTTTGAGCGGCTCGAGAAAGCCACCCTGGCCCTTGCCCATAAAAATCAATAGGGCATTCTCAAAAGGTTCAGAAACAACGGCATCCACCTTTCCATCGCTGTTGAAATCACCCAAACCGACGGCACTGAGCGGCTGAATTCCCGTCACTTCTGTGGAACGCACATTCTCAAAACCTGCAGACCCTTCTGGGGCGCCCCCTACGCGAAATCTTTTGACAAAACCGCGTTCCAACTGTGTGGGATCCGTTAAGGTGACATCGACCTCTTCACCTGCTTTAAACCCCGCTCCAGCAGCAGGTGTATAAACCCATTGGCCGAACCGATTGGATACAAATGTACCCCTGTTGAAGGCGCCCAAGTTTTCTTTTCGCAAACCTGTTTGAGACGCTTGAATCAAAAATTGATTTTCAGGCTGATCGGACAGACCTCCACAGCTCAACGTTCCCGTTACCGATGAAGACGAGAGCGCAACTGGCCCGTCTGCCTCAATGCTGTCCACCCGACCCAGAGCAGGGGGCAAACTGGGAGAAGAACCTTCCAATCCACTCCTGAGGAACATACCGGGATCTGTTGCAAAACTGCTCCGAACAATCTGAACCCTACACAAGCGGTGCAATTGAACGCCCAGTGGTGCGATCGTGGTGCTTCCGGGAAGGGTATTGAGTTGGGTTATTCCACTGTTCAAACGCGAGAGAATAGATGTTCCGGATTGCTCTTCAAACGCCTCGGTGGCCTGAACCTTAGAATCCCATACGAGTGCACCTGACAGAACCACACGCGTGGGCGTATCAGACTCCTTGGCCTGAACTGGAACGCTGAGGTGAACCGTGATCGTGGTACTCGCTCCCGACCGTGAAGCCTTAAAACCAACCGGAAATGCCGACACAATGCCGTCTTTTCCATTTAAGAAATTGACGTCACTCTCAATGAAGGCCTGTATATTTGGTGACACAGCACGCGGATCCAGCAATGCACCACGCGGCCCGGACGTCATTTGCCCCCCGGTAAAACCGACCTTTCGTGCGATATTGATGTCGTTGATTTGGGTGCTGCCATTGTACATCGACACAACGGATGTGGTTGGGTAGGTTGTTTCAGTTTCTGTGGGAACGAATACAAATTGACCGGGTGGCAAAGAGCGATTGACCCGATAGGTGGCCGAGAAATAACGCATTCCCCGAACAGTGACGGGCACAGATGATGAAACGAGTGTCAATCCAACCGAGGCCGAAGGTTTAGCCAGAGATTGGGCTTCCACGAGTGACCCCACGTCACCGACAGCCAATTCAACATTTCCCAAGAAACGATCGCTTTGCATATCCAACACAGGCTCAGAGGAAGAACCCAAAGGAGAAGGATGCACCCCACACGAAGAAAGGAGTGACGCAGACAAAACAGCACATGACAATAATTTATACATCAAAATCCACCTTTATAATTCAAGAACAAAAATAAAAAATCCGGACCTAAAAATAGAGAAGTCCTTGCCAATAAGTATAAAGGTTTAAAAAAAAATTTTCATTAACAAAAAATTAATCTTAGGGTAATTCATTTTGTGTAAGTGCATTTGTATATTTTTTCAATTTTTCAGGGCGAATGGCCAAAAGCGGTTTGCGTGCTAAAAGCCATCTTAATTTCTTTTTTTATTCATGTACGCAGGGAAGAAATCATTTTAGTGCTCAACCGTTCTTGACGGGCTCAAGATCCAAAACCACCATCTCGGCAGCGCAAAATGTTCGCAAAGGAGGACCCGTTGTACCCAAGCCCCGAGAAATAAACCCCAAAGAAGGTGTCTCAACAAACCCACTTTGAAATCGGTAGCGTGAAACCGAATGCAGCTGAATGCCAAAAGGCGCGCAAATTTGTCCTCCGTGGGTGTGGCCACATAAAGTCAGATCCACCCGGGATGGCATGACCGGTAAGAGATCTGGATTGTGGGAAAGCACAATCGCCGCGCCTTCAGAGGACACAGATGCCAGTGCCTTCGGGAGATCCACTTTGCCTCTCCACAAATCATCTACACCCGCCAAATAGACATCGTCACGCAAGACAACACCCGCATTGATCAGGTACTGAATCCCAACCCGCTCCAGCTGACGCACAAGAGACCCAACGCCTTCCTCACGGGTTCCATTTCGGCGAAAGTAATCGTGGTTTCCCAAAACAGAAAACACCCCCAAAGGCGCATTTAGACGCCCAAGAACAGAAGACAACTGACCCTGCTCTGCGTGCGATATGGGCCCATCCACAATGTCACCCGTCAAAACAATAACATCTGGTTTTTGTTGAAGTGCAGAGCGAACCCAATCTTTGACCTCTTTGAGACCATAAAATCGACCAAAGTGTAAATCAGAAAGTTGAACAATCCTGAGAGGCTTCGACAAGCCTCTCAGGTCCATCCGGTGTATTGAAACGACAAAATGACGGGTCGACGCCCAACCGTAACCCGTCATCCCCAAAGCGAAACCACCTAAACCCTGAAATCCTCGCTTTAAAAACTGCCTGCGGTCCACATTTCAGTCTATTTTGAGGAAATGAAATGTACATTAGCCAGGTTACAGGGTGAGTGCGTGCCATCTTTTAATCGGTTTTGAGCAACCATTTGAGGAGATTGTCCCAAAAATTCTAAAATGAGCCAGGAGTGAGTCAAAAATCGTACACGTTGATTGTGTGTGTCACCACCTGCTCATCTTCGCTTACTCTGCACAAGCAGCAACCGAAGCTCATGCACGGTATGAACAAAATGGAAGCGCTTCACACTTGTTGTTCGTCGTAAACATCAGGTGCCATAATTTACATGGCGCAAATCCAATATGCACTCTTCGTTCACAACGGGTGTGGAGAGGAATCCGAAGAGGTTATAACCCCATTCATGACACGGGGCAAGACATCAGCCATCTGGCTGAGAAAATCCTGACAGGTGAGGTCTTGAACACCCTGCCTACATCACCCCATTGATATAAACAGAGGAGGCTTGATGCCCACCATCCGAGCCATCTGCCAAATTTGACCCTTATGGTGAACCTCATGTGCATTGAGAAAATCAATCAACATTGCAACGCTCATTTTACGTCCACCAAAAGCCTCCACCTCCCTACCCAAATCTTGAGATGAAAGTGTTGCCAAATTTCGGTTCAATTCTTCTGTATTTGATTGCAGTCTTTCAATAGCTTCTGTCCATGTCTGAGAAGCAATTTTCATCTTTACCGCTTTCTCACCAGCCACAATCTGCAACAACCATTCGGCAGACTCGACCAAATGATCCACCATTTCCTTGAAATTCATCCCTCCATCCCAGGGTGAGAAACCGATTTGATTCTCAGGAATCTGATTCACCAAATCCAAAAGTGCCCGGCGATGCATCATGAGTTTTTCTGCATGTAGGATTCCATTTTCTACCATAAGTATCTCCTTTTTCCTTTATAAAGGAAAAAGCTCCGATAAACGGAGCTTTAACGCAACCAATCTCAGACCAACTCAATCAAAGCGATGGGAGCGGCATCACCACGACGGGCCCCCACTTTGAGAACCCGAGTGTATCCACCATTCCGGTTAACATACTTGGGCGCAATTTCATCAAACAGCTTTCGAACAATGGCATTGTCATGGATATCACGCAAGACCAAACGGCGCGCATGCAAATCGCCGCCTTTCGCAGTGGTGATAATTTTCTCGACAAAGCTTTTCAATTCTTTAGCTTTGGCTTCAGTGGTCTGAATGCGACCCTCTTTTAACAGAGAAGACGCCTGTACCCGAAACAAAGCCAAACGGGCACTGGAATAACGGCCCAATTTACGGCCAGACTTACAATGACGCACACTTTCCTCCCAAATGGGGAACCGCAATTCCCCAAAACAATTATTCTTTTAAGATAAAACCATACTGAGCCAACTGAGCCTTGATCTCATCCAGAGAGCGCTCGCCGATTCCCGGAACCTTCTTGAGATCACGATCCGAAAGGGCCAGCAAGGCATCCACAGAATCGATGCCCTCTTCTTTCAGAGAGTGCAGAACACGTGTTGTCAACCCCAAGCCTTCAAGGCTGACACGCTGAGATGCAAATTCAGAAGACATAAACTCAGCATTTGGAACAACAGCTGGAAAGGACGATGGCGCCACCACAGCTTCAGCCGTTGCCGATTGAACGGGAAGTAAAACAGCATCCTCTGTATCAGGGTCATCCCCAAAGACACTCAATTGCCCCTTGAGAATATCAACAGCCTTATTTAACGCAACATCAGGCTCAACCGAACCATCCGTCCACACACGTAAAATCAAGCGGTCCAAGTCGGTCTGCTGTCCGACCCGTGTATCTTCTATGTGATAGGCAACCCTTCGAACGGGAGTAAACACAGCATCAACGGGAATGGAATTGATCCGATCCTTTGTGGCATGCTTGTCCGCAGGAACATAACCTTCACCCTCTTCAACCCTAACTTCCATCACCAAACGTCCACCTTCGGCAATGGTTGCGATATGCAGAGACGGATCGACAAATTCAACATCCATTGGCGCTTCAAAATCAGCAGCCGTAACCTTTTTCGGTCCTTGTGCACGCAACATCAAGGTTTTGGGCCCACTGCCTGGCGTATGAAACTTAACAACCAGTTCCTTGAGATTGAGGATAATTTGAATCACATCCTCTGTTACACCAGGGATGGTCGAGAATTCATGCAAAACATCCTCGATGTAAACACTGGTAACAGCTGTTCCAGGAACACTTGAAAGCAAAATACGGCGGAGCGGATTCCCAAGGGTTACACCGTAACCTCGAACCAAAGGCTCGAGGGTGAACTCCCCATAGTTCCCATCAATTCGGGCTTTGAGCTGCGGTCTCTTGTTCTCCACAAGACCTCCCTACGTTAACGCGAGTAGTACTCGATAATGAAGTTTTCGTTGATCGGAAGAGCCAAATCCTCACGTGCAGGCAAGCGAAGGTATTGACCACTCAGGGTATCTGGACTGAAGACAAGCCAAGGGCTCAGACGACGTTTTTTGCCCAGCTCCACATTCTCAACAATAAATCCCAAATTCCTAGAACGCTCAGACACTGAAATCTCATCACCGGGCCGAACACGGTAAGACGGAATGTCGACAGACTTTCCATTGACCAAAATATGTGCATGCCCAACGAATTGACGTGCTTGACGTCTGGTGCTTGCAATACCCAGTCTGAAAACGACATTGTCCAGTCTAGACTCGAGCAACTGTAAAAAGTTCGTTCCCGTTACACCGGGAAGCTGAGAAGCCTCCTCGAAGAGATTCCGGAATTGTTTTTCCCCCATACCGTAGAAACGGGCCAACTTCTGCTTTTCACGAAGACGAACAGCATAATCACTGGGACGACCCTTACGGCGCTGACCGTGTTGTCCTGGTGCATAACCACGGCGCTCAAGGTACTTCTGTACTTTGTCAGATTCAGCGATATTGACGCCTTCCCGACGACTTAATTTAACAATAGGACCACGATAACGACCCATTCAATCACCTACCTTAAGCCATTCTCTTCTTAGGCAAACGGCAACCATTGTGGGGAACAGGTGTGTCATCCATGATCGACTTGACATCAATCCCACTGGCTTGTATTGCTCGAATAGCTTGCTCGCGTCCAGAGCCACTTCCCCGAACGACAACTTCCACTTGACTCATTCCGAAAGACTGCGCCTTTTTAACCGCATCTGCTGCGGCCAATTGCGCTGCATAAGGTGTTCCCTTTTTGCTGCCTTTGTATCCAATCGTTCCACCAGAAGACCAGGCAACAGGGTTACCTTCGACGTCCGTGATGGTCACAATGGTGTTGTTGTATGAAGCATGTATATAGGCACGGCCATGCGAGACATTGCGACGCACCCGTTTTGCCCTGGTCTTACTTTGTGCTGCTCTTGCCACTTCAAATCACCTTACTTCCGTGCAGCCTTCTTCTTACCGGCAACTGTCTTACGAGGACCTTTGCGGGTACGAGCGTTTGTTTTGGTTCGCTGTCCACGAACAGGCAAGCCACGACGGTGACGGAGACCGCGATAGCAACCGATATCCATCAAACGCTTGATGTTCTGACCAATTTCGCTTCGCAAATCGCCTTCAACCTTGTAGTTTTTTTCGATTGCGTCGCGTAATTTGGTTATTTCTGACTCTGTAAGGTTTTTGACACGGGTATCTGGATCCACACCCGTTTTTTCCAAAATGACCTTCGAACGACTCAATCCTATACCGAAAATATAGGTCAGTGAAATTTCAACACGCTTTTCACGCGGAATATCTACACCTGCAATACGTGCCATCTTCTACACCCTTAACCTTGACGCTGCTTATGCTTGACGTTTTCACAAATCACACGCACACAACCGTGACGGCGTATGATTTTACACTTGTCACACATCTTCTTAACCGAAGTTCTGACCTTCATTAATACTCTCCTTCGCGCCGCCTTCATCTGCGATTCCTGAGCAGCGCTAGACCCCCAAAAATGGGGATTTCACTACAGTGCATACGCACTGATCGTGGCACGGATAAGCCGCTCTACTTGCGGTAGACAATTCTCCCACGCGTGGGATCTATCGTAGGGATCTCTAAAACAACGCGATCCGCTGGTAAAATTCGAATGTAGTGAATTCGCATCTTACCACTGATGGTTGCGAGGATAACATGTCCCGTCTCCAACTCAACGCGAAACATCGTATTCGGCAAAGCTTCGACAATAACACCCTCAGCGCGAATCATATCAGATTCTTTTTTGTCTCGCTTCTCTCGCGGTTCCTTAAATACCTTTTTCGCCACGAACCCTCCATTGGGTCAGCCCTATAAAAAGCCAAACCAGAGTTTAACACGATATGCAATCACGAACAAGCCTTTATACGTGCTCTTTTTTCATAATCTTGACAATCCTGGCATAGACGTCATCCAAAGAGCCCGTACCCGCAACAACCTTCAGCAAACCTTTTGAGCGGTAGTAGTCAACCAGTGGTTCCGTTTGTTCAAGATACACCCTCTGGCGCTCTCGGGCAGTTGATTCACCGTCATCAGATCTCCCAAGTACCTTGCCCCGTGAAATGATACGATCAATCAAAAGATCCACTGGGACATCCAGCAGAATCACCGAACAGAGTTCCAAACCTTTGGCAATCAACAATTGATCGAGGGCTTTGGCCTGTTCAACGGTGCGAGGAAAACCATCCAAAATGATTTTGGACGATTCAAGCACAGACACCTGATGTTCAATCAATTCAATCAGAATCTCGTCTGAAACCAATTGTCCAGAACTGAGAATAGGCTCAATGCGTTGCCCCAAAGCCGTTCCGCGAGAAACATGATCGCGTAGAATGTCACCCGTACTCAACTTCACCATACCGTACTGCTTGGACAACCGTTCAGCCTGTGTGCCTTTGCCTGCGCCCGGCGCACCCAAAAAAATCATGACTTGACCTGTCATAACATCACCTCCAACCCTTTTCAAATCCGATCCTTGAGTCGCCCACCACCAGAAAGTAGCCTTCGATTGGGACGGTAAAGTGTCAATTGGGCTTCAACCTGTTTCAACGTATCCAGCGCAACACCCACCACAATTAACAGTCCGGTTCCGGAAAAAGCAAACGCTGTCGCACCCGATATACCCGTCGCATTTTGCAAAAGTTGTGGTGTAAGGTACAAAATACCCAAGAAAACAGCGCCCCACAAAGTGATTCTTGTGCTGATGTGGTTGATGTATTCCATTGTGGCAACACCCGGACGCACACCTGGAATAAACCCGCCCGATTCCCGAAGATTTTCAGAAATGCGTTTGGGATCAAACTGAATGCTGTTGTACAGATAGGTAAAACCGACAATCAGAGAGACTTCAATGAGCAATCCCGTCCACGTCTGGGTTGTGAGGTATCGGCTGATGAACACCGCTGCAGCAGAATTGGGATTCGCAGTGACAATAAATTGCGGAATCGTGAGCAAGGAACTGGAAAAAATCACAGGAATGACGCCTGCAGTGTTCACTTTGATCGGCAAGTAAGAAGCGCCCTGACCGACAGGAGATCGACCTCCGCCCACTTCTTTTCGGGCATACTGGACTGGAACACGCCTCTCAGCTTGCTGGATAAAGACAATACCCGCAATCACAGCCAAAATGATGGCAAAAAATGCGGAAATAGAGAGGAGCGAAACGGTTCCCTGCTGAAACAACTGGTAAATTTCCTGAAACACATGCGGAAAACGGTTGACAATCCCAGCAAAAATAATAAGGCTGATCCCGTTTCCAATTCCAATTTCAGAAATTCGCTCACCCAACCACAGGGTAAAAGCAATACCAGCCACTTGAGTCAGGACAACCGTGATGCGGAAAAACCACCCCGGCTCCCAACCAGGAAGTAGAAACGCACCCCCTTGAGCCTCAACCACGGTAATGGCCAAAAACAAAGACTGAAATGCACCCAAAACAATGGCTGCATAACGGGTGTATTGGTTAATCTTGCGACGTCCTTCTTCCCCATCCTTTGAAAGCTTTTCCAAAGAAGGCACAGCCGTCGTCAAAATCTGCATCACGATACTGGCTGTAATGTAAGGTAAAACGCCCAAGGCGAAAAGGCTAAACTGCGAAAGGTTCCCCCCAGAAATCCCACTGATAAGGTTAAACAGGCCACCAGCACTACCGGCGGCCTCTTGTATTTTTCCCGGATTCACACCCGGCGTGGGTATATGACTGCCCAGCCTAAACAAAGCCAGAAGAATCAAAGTGAAGAGGAACTTCCGCTGCAAATCAGGTATCCCGAAAGCTTCGCGGAAGGCACGTAACATTAGACTCCTTGATCCTCCTCAGAGGTAGGCAAAACAACCTGTCCGCCTGCTGCAACAACCTTTGCAGTTGCACTCGCACTCGCAGCGTCCACGTGAATAACCAAGGCTTTGGTCAATTCCCCGTTGGCCAAGAGCTTCACAGGTCGATTGGCGTTGCGTACGAGTCCAAAAATGATCAAGTCAATGACCGTAATTGTAGAGCCCGCTTCGAAGCGACTCTCCAAGTCGCCCAGTTTGACCTCTGCATAGCGCAAACCGACATGATTGAAACCCCGTTTGGGCAAGCGTGACAAAAGGCTGGTACGTCCACCTTCAAAAAAGTGTCCCTTACCCGCACCGCTTCGACTCTTTTGACCCTTGTGACCCCGACCAGCTGTTTTATCGGTACCACCAGGACCACGTCCTACACGCTTTTTATGATGACGAGCCCCAACATTGGGCTTCAGCTCGTTCAGCTTCATTCCTTCACCTCTAACAGAAATTTCACTTTTTCAACCATTCCACGAACAGCTGGCAAATCGGCAATTTCTTTGGTGTCTCCAATTTTGGATAACCCTAAGGCTTTTACAGTTGCGATCTGGCGCTCTGGACGCCCAATAAGACTACGAACCAACTTAATTTGCATGCTCACCACCGCGCAGCGCCTCAACCTGTTTGGCTGTACGAAGCTTTTTCAAACCATCAAAAACGGCATAAGCAACGTTGATTTGGTTTCGGCTGCCCAATTCCTTAGACAGAAGGTTTGTGATGCCAGCCAACTCAGCGATGGAGCGGGGAACTGTTCCTGCAATAACACCCGTTCCGGGACCTGCCGGCTTGAGAATCACTTGACTGGTTGTGCTCTCTCCAACGATATCGTGGGGAATGGTTCCGTTTTCCAACGGAACGCGAATCATGTGCTTACGGGCAACCGCTTTTGCTTTTTCGATTGCGACAGGAACCTCTTTGGCCTTGCCAATGCCCATGCCCACACGACCGTTGCGATCTCCCAAAATAACCAATGCAGCGAAACGGAAACGGCGACCACCTTGGTAGGTTTTGGCAGTGCGGTTGACCGTGATCATTTTTTCTTCAAATTCGCTGGCTTCCCTCTCCATTCGACGGTTAGAAGTCAAGGCCAACCTCCCTTGCAGCCTGCGCCAATGCTTTCACGCGACCATGAAATTTGTATTCGCCCCGGTCAAACACAACCTGCTTGACCCCTTTGGATAATGCTGCTTCAGCAATGGCTTTTCCAACGGCAGATGCCTTGTCTTGCTTGGTTCCTTGAGCGGAAATGGCTTTAGAGGAAACCTGCGCCAAGGTAACACCCTGCTCATCGTCAATAATCTGAGCATAAATGTGTTGATTGGAACGAAAGACACTGAGCCGCAGACGACCACTGGCCCGCACTTTCGCGCGATTACGTAATTTACGACGCAATGTACGTTTTGCGATGCTCATTTTTTACCCTTCCCGCCAGCCGCAGATTTACCCGGCTTGAGTGTAATCTTCTGACCGACCAACCGAACTCCCTTGCCGTGATACGCATCCGGCTTACGCACTTTGCGCAAGTTGGCAGCGACCTGCCCAACAAGTTGTTTATCGATCCCAACGACATTGATACGTGTAGGTTCTGGAACTTCAAACTTGACCCCAGCAGGTGCCTCCATCACAACAGGATGGCTGTAACCAATCGTCAGCTCGATGGTATTTCCAGAAAGCTTTGCCCGGTAACCCACGCCCTTCAACTCCAGGTTGATGGCATAGCCCTCAGCCACACCGTGAACGGCATTGGCCACAAGTGTCCGGGTCAGTCCGTGCAAAGCGCGGTGCTGCTGCGCATCACTGGGACGAGAAACCCAAAGCTTGCCCTCTTCTTGTGAAACAGTCAATTCTTTGTTAAAGGGAACAGAAAGCTCCCCTTTGGGACCCTTGACCTTAAGCAGGCCAGGTTCTATGTGAGCCACCACTCCTGTAGGGAGAGCAATGGCCTGTTTGCCAATACGCGACATCAAAAACCCCCTATCAGTAGAGAACGCAGATGACTTCGCCACCCACGCCCAACTTGCGCGCTTCCCGATCGGGAAGCAGTCCCCTTGAGGTCGAAATAACAGCCAACCCCAACCCTTTGTGAATGCGAGGCAAATCCTCATGAGAGACATAAGCCCGTCTTCCAGGACGAGATATCCGCTCAATGTGCTTGATCACCTGTTCACGCTTAAAGCCATACTTTAAACCCAAACGAAGGACATCAAACTTGTCCTCTTCATCTTTAACGCGCTCAACACTCGAAAGGTAACCTTCACGGAGCAACAACTTGGCCAACTGCTCCTTGAATTTCGAGGCAGGCACGTCGACACTCTCTTTGTAAACACGCGTTGCATTGCGAATACGTGTCAACATATCTGCGATTGGATCACTGTGCATATATCCTCCGCAAAAAGCCATTTCTGCTTTTTGGTGGAGGGGAAAAATTTTTCCCCTTTTGTAATTTCTTCTTGTCAGATGGTATGCAGTACTATCTTACTGACCATATCTGCAAGAGACCACGGATCTTACCAACTTGCTTTCTTCAAACCTGGCAACTCGCCTTTGTGTGCCAATTCACGGACACAAATACGGCACATACCGAAAAACCTGTAGTAGCCCCGGGCGCGTCCGCACCGGCTGCAGCGATTGTATGCCTGTACGTCAAACTTGAAGCGGCCTTTTTGTACCTTTACAACTTTACCCTTGTTTGCCATATATCCTCATGATTTGCGGAAGGGAAAACCCAACGCCATTAAAAGAGCTTTCGCATCCTCATCCGTTTTTGCACTCGTGACAACGGCAATATCCATACCACGAACGGAATCCACCATATCATAGGTGATTTCTGGGAAGATGAGCTGTTCCCGAACACCCAATGTGTAATTGCCACGACCGTCAAACGCATTGGGATTGACACCGCGGAAATCGCGAATGCGTGGCAGTGCAACATTCAAGAGCTTTTCAAGAAAAACATACATGCGTTCGCCCCGAAGTGTGACTTTCAGACCGACGGATTGCCCTTCACGCAACTTAAAGTTCGAAATGCTCTTCTTTGCTTTGGTGATCAAAGGCTTTTGCAGGGCAATCAAAGACATTTCTTTGGCGGCCCGTTCAAGCGCTTTCGAGTCATCTTTACTTGACCCCAACCCCTGATTCAAAACGACTTTTTCGATTCTGGGAACAGCCATAACACTGTCATAACCCAATTGCTCTTTCAGCTGAGCACGAATCTCTCCAAAATAGCGTTCTTTTAACGTCTTCACAACTAACCTCAATCAGTCCATAACCTTGTCGCTCTTAACTGCGACCCGGACTTTCTTGCCCTCAACAATCCGATGTCGGATCCGAGTTGGTTTACCAGACTCTGGATCGATCAATTTTAAGCGCTCAATGGGCATAGCCGCTTCTCTCTTCTCGATGCTGCCTTGAGAAGTTGCCGCACTGGGCTTGACGTGCTTGGTCACAAAATTGACGCCTTCAACGACGACTTTTTTGGCTTCAGGAAGAACAAACAGAACCTTACCCTGTTTACCCCGATCCTTTCCACGGGAGACCAACACCGTATCGCCCTTTTTAATCCACAGACCCATTACAATACCTCCGGCGCCAGTGAAATGATTTTCATAAATTTACGATCACGCAATTCACGGGAAACAGGACCAAATACACGGGTTCCTCTGGGTTCACCTTGGTTGTTGATGATCACAGCGGCATTCCGATCAAATCGGATGACACTTCCATCAGGACGCTGAACCGCTTGACGGGTGCGAACAACAACAGCTTTGACAACGTCACCGGCCTTGACGACGCCACGAGGTGTAGCCTCTTTGACGCTGGCAATAATGATGTCCCCCACGTGGGCATAGCGCTTGTTTCCCCCACCACCCTTGGTGAGGCCCTTCAAACCGACACCATTGTTCATGACCCGAATGCACATGATTTCACGGGCTCCCGTGTTATCTGCAACATTGAGGCGTGTGAATGGCATGATCATGCGCCACCCCCAATGGTTTCCAAAGCAGCAGAACGAACCCGCTCAATAAGGCGAAGCACTTTCCAAGTTTTCGTTTTGGAAATCGGTCGAACCGAAACAATTTCGACCCGGTCTCCCATCTTAAACTCATTGGCCTCATCGTGAGCAGCATACTTTTTAGAACGTGTGACGACTTTTCCGTAAAGGGGGTGCTTAAACTTCCGCTCTACTTTAACCGTCACCGTCTTATTGGCTTTATCACTCACAATCACGCCAGCTAAAATCTTTTTAGGCATGACACACTCCTTACTTTTGTTGCCCAGCAACAGTCAACAACTGGGCGACTTCTCGTTTAAGCTTATGGACACGAGAAGGGTTTGCCAACTGTCCAACCGTCGCCTGAAACCTAAGTTCCATAAGCTCTTTTTTTCTAGCCAGCACTTCTTTTTGAATTTCGGTGCCGGAAAGGGCACGCATATCACTGAGCTTCATCATAGACCTCACGTTTTACCATCCGGGTTGCAATGGGCAATTTGTGTCCTGCAAGACGAAAAGCTTCGCGGGCCTGTTCTTCCGTCACACCTGCAACCTCAAACATGACGCGTCCAGGCTTGACGACCGCAACCCAATACTCAACCGCACCCTTACCCTTACCCATTCGGGTTTCAGCAGGTTTCTTGGTCACAGGCTTGTCTGGGAAGATCCGGATGTAAATCTTGCCGCCCCGTCGGAAGTGACGGCTCATGACGATACGGCACGCCTCAATTTGGTTCGACTTGATCCACGCAGGCTCATCGGCAATGAGTGCAAAATCCCCAAAGGAAACGTAATCCCCACCTTTGGTTGCACCGCGCATCCGTCCACGAAACTGCTTTCGATACTTTGTACGCTTAGGAAGTAACATCTTCTCCACCTTTGCCACTGCGACGACGGGCTTGAGGGCGACGTCGGTTTGAGCGGTCTCCACCACGGTCTTCGCTGCGACCAGCCTTGACACCCTGATTGACAGGACGGGGTTCTGAACGTCCAATGCGCTCACCATTGAACACCAAAACCTTGACACCGATGATTCCATATGTCGTTTTGGCCAATGCAGTCCCATAGTCAATGTCTGCCCTGAGGGTATGCAGAGGAACCCGACCTTCCAACACCTTCTCGGTACGGGCTTGCTCAGCGCCACCCAAACGTCCGGACAGAACAACTTTAACACCCCGCGCGCCCGATTCCATGACGCGTTGAGCGGCTTGCTTCATGGCTCGCCTGAAGGCAAACCGGCGCTCGATTTGTTCAGCAACGCGAAGGGCAACCAAAGGCGCACTGAGGTTGGCATTGGGAATTTCTGCAACGTTAACCGCCACATTGACCCCACCCACCAAGGTCTCGATGGATTCACGCAATCTCTTGATTTGCTCGCCACCACGTCCAATCACGACGCCCGGCTTGGCAGCAGAGATGATAACATTGATTTGCTGTCCAGCACGCTCGATTTCAATTTTGGCCAATCCAGCATCTTTCAAGACACGCCCGACAAGACCACGGATTTTACCGTCTTGAACAAGCATTCTCGAATAGTCTTTTTTGCCAGCGTACCAGCGGCTGTTCCAGTCGCGGGTAATTCCCAGTCGGAATCCCAAAGGGTTGATTTTATTTCCCATGTCGTTCCTCCACAATGATTGTGATGTGACTGGTTCTCTTCTTGATGATGTCTCCCCGACCACGGGCACGAGGCAAAACACGCTTGAGGCTTGGGCCTTCGTTGACAAATGTCGAATGGACGAAAAGACGATCTTCGATCATGTCGAAGTTATTAAGGGCATTGTGTTTGGCACTGTTGAGCACTTTGGCCACAACAACGGACGCAGCACGAGGCAAGAACCTCAGAATTGCTTCCGCGTCCCGCACAGACTTTCCTCGAATGGCGTCAACGACGAGACGGGCTTTTCGAGGAGCCATCCGAATATATTTAGCAGTAGCTCGACCTTGCATCATTTCCTCTTGCTGGTCTTGGCATTTTTGTCTGCACCATGACCCCGATAGTTTCGTGTGGGTGAAAACTCCCCCAGCTTATGGCCAATCATGTTGTCGCCCACATAGACAGGAACATGCTGTTTACCGTTATAAACCGCGATGGTATGACCAATCATTTCGGGCACAATGGTCGAACGGCGACTCCAGGTCTTGATGACCCGTTTTTCACCCTTGTCGTTGAGAACATCCACCTTATCCAACAAGTGGGCATCTACGAAAGGTCCTTTTTTTAAACTTCGTGGCACTGTAACTCCTTTAAATACCCAATCGAGATTTATTTCGTTGAACGCCTTGCAATAATCCATTTATCCGAATTCTTGCGCTTCTTACGGGTTTTAAATCCTTTGGAAGGCTGTCCCCAAGGTGATACAGGCACGCGACCAACACCGGTCCGACCTTCACCCCCACCGTGTGGGTGATCCACTGGGTTCATGGCACTTCCCCGCTGACGGGGCTTCTGACCTATCCAACGGCTGCGTCCAGCTTTACCCAAAACAATGTTTTTGTGGTCAGAGTTGGAAACAACACCGACAGTGGCATAGCATTCGGTGTGAACGCGACGCAACTCTCCGCTGGGCAAACGCAAGATCACATACTGGCTTTCTTTACCCTGAATCTGGACGCTTGAACCGGCACTCCGGGCAAGCTGGCCCCCACGACCGGGAATGAGCTCAACGTTGTGCACAACTGTACCAACAGGCATAAAGCGCAAAGGCAAGGCATTTCCAACCTTGGGCTCTGACTCGGGGCCTGCAATCACGCGGCTGCCAACGGCCAAGCCTTCGGGTGCAATGATGTAACGCTTTTCACCGTCAAAGTAGTGAAGCAACGCAATCCGAGCACTGCGATTGGGATCGTATTCAATGGATGCAACTTTGGCTGGAACGCCAATCTTGTCATGACGCTTGAAATCAATCAAACGGTAGAGGCGCTTGTGTCCACCACCGATAAAACGGCTGGTGATGCGCCCATAACTGTTCCGCCCACCTGTCTTTTTAAGGGGGACAGTCAAAGACTTCTCTGGACGGATCTTGGACAACCCAGAAAAATCCGCCGTTGTCATCTGACGGCGAGAAGGCGTATAAGGGAGATATTTCTTTACGGCCATATGCAATTCCTCAGATCAAGCCCTCGAGAGCGTCAATTTTCTGACCCTCTACGAGTTTAATAATGGCTTTCTTGCGATCAATCCGGCGTCCTTCGAAACGACCCACACGCTTTGTCTTACCCCGAAGGTTTTGGGTGTTCACAGCAAGAACTTTGACTCCAAAAGCGGTCTGAACCGCTTGCTTAATATCCGTCTTGGTGGCATTGACATCCACCCAAAACGTGTAAACACCTTTATCGAAACCCAAATAGGCTTTCTCAGAAATCAAAGGCGCCTTGATAACATCAAAAGCATTCACGCGCTTTCCTCCTCTTGGGCAGGTTCTAAAACAATCGCATCAATCACCAAACACTCGTGCCGAAGAATGTCATAAACATTCAACCCTGCGACAGGAAGCGCCGTTACCCAAGGCAAATTTCTGGCAGCGCGACGGGTCATCTCATCATCTGTAACGAGAAAAACACGCTCAGTCCCATCCATGCCATTCGCTTTAGCCCACTGAACAAAACTCTTTGTCTTACCATCCAGATCAAAGCCATCGACAGCCAAAAGCTTCGACTGATCCAAACGATCCTTTAAAGCCATTGCCAAACCCAATTGGCGCACTTTTTTGGGAAGGGTATACGCATATGAACGGGGCTTAGGACCAAAGGCCACGCCCCCACCGACAAAAGTAGGCACACTGCGATCCCCGTGACGGGCATTTCCTGTACCCTTTTGGCCATACATCTTTTTACCGGTTCGACGCACTTGAGCACGCGTCTTTGTGCTAGCAGTTCCCCTACGGCGCTTGGCCAATTGCCAAGACACAACATCGTGTAGAATTCCCACATTGACATCAGGCAATTCGAGCTCGATGGTACGACCACCTTTGTTTCCAACAACAGTCAACTGCGACATGAATTATTTGCCTCCCTTAACTGCAGGCTTGAGAACAACAAGCCCACCATTGGGACCAGGGATACCACCCTTAATGAGAATCAGGTTCTCATCGGCTCGAACCTCAACAACTTCCAAATTGGCAACAGTAACCCGCTCAACACCATAGCGACCTGCCATGCGCTTACCCTTGTACACACGGCCCGGCGTTTTACGCTGACCAATGGAGCCTGGACGGCGGTGCCACTTCTTTGCGCCGTGGCTTGCAGGTCCCCCAGCAAAACCCCAACGGCGCATAACACCCATGGTGCCCCGACCCTTGGTCGTTCCGGTGACATCAATAATCTCGCCTGTCTCAAAAATATCAACTTTAACGGTATCACCATCGAAATCAAAGTCTCTGAATTCACGCAGGTAACGTACAGCATTGACATTTGCTTTTTTAAGATGCCCCATCAGCGGCTTGTTGAGATTTTTTTCTTTCTTCTCACCAAAACCCACTTGAAGGGCGTTGTAACCGTCATTGACCATGGTTTTTCTCTGAACAACAGGGCAAGGGCCCGCCAGAACCACAGTTACCGGAACAACCTTATCACCCTTCCAGACTTGGGTCATACCGATCTTGGTACCCAGTATACCTTTCATCAGGCACCCCCAATGGTCTTGATCTCGATGTCGACACCGGTTGGAAGGTCAAGCGTCATCAGAGAATCGATGGTTTTTTTGGTTGGGCTTTCAATGTCAACAACACGGTTGTGGGTCCGAATTTCGAAATGCTCGCGACTGTCCTTATCGATGAAGGGGGAGCGCAACACACAAAAACGACGCACACGTGTGGGCAAAGGAATGGGGCCACTGACTTTGGCCCCCGTTCGACGAACCGTATCTACGATTCTTGCCGCGCTGGTATCCAAAGATTTGTGGTCAAATCCACGTAACTTGATACGAATTTTAGGAGCGTTCATTCTTTTTGACACCTATTTTTTCTAAGAAACCAAACCCAGCCCCTTTGAGAGCTCTACAAAGACCCTCTCAAGGACCGGGTTATGAAAATTATTCGAGGATTTTGGTAACAACACCAGAGCCGACGGTTCGACCACCTTCACGGATGGCGAATCTCAAACCTTCTTCCATCGCAATGGGTTTGATCAATTCGACTGTAAATGTGACGTTGTCCCCTGGCATCACCATTTCAACGTTTGCTGCCAGTTCCACCACTCCCGTCACATCTGTTGTTCTGAAGTAAAACTGCGGACGGTACCCTCCGAAGAATGCGCTGTGCCTTCCGCCTTCCTCTTTCGACAACACGTAAACGCTTCCTTCGAACTTCGTGTGCGGTGTTATCGTTCCTGGCTTGGACAACACCTGTCCTCTTTCGATATCTTCTCTTTTCGTTCCCCGCAGCAACACCCCTACGTTGTCTCCGGCCATTCCTTGATCCAACAGCTTCCGGTGCATCTCTACGCCTGTCACTGTTGTTTTGACGGTGTCTTTCAATCCAACGATCGACACTTCATCCCCCACTTTGACGATTCCCCGCTCGACACGCCCTGTTGCCACCGTTCCACGTCCTGTGATCGTGAACACGTCTTCTACGGGCATCAAGAACGCCTTATCGACATCTCTTTCTGGTGTGGGTATGTATGCATCCACTGCGTCGAGCAATTCCCATATTTTATCCACCCATTTGTTTTCGCCCCTTTGGGTGGTGGGCTTGCTGATGAGTTGATCCAATGCTTCTTTGGCGCTGCCACGAATAATGGGTGTGTCGTCGCCTGGGAATTCGTAACGAGAGAGGAGTTCTCTGACTTCCATTTCGACCAATTCGAGCAACTCTTCGTCATCAACCATATCGACTTTATTCAAGAAAACGACGATGTGCTTGACGCCGACCTGACCGGCGAGGAGGATGTGCTCGCGGGTTTGTGGCATTGGGCCGTCTGCAGCAGAGCAAACCAAAATCGCGCCGTCCATCTGGGCAGCACCGGTGATCATGTTTTTGACATAATCGGCGTGACCAGGGCAATCAACGTGAGAGTAGTGACGGGAAGGGGTGTTGTACTCGACGTGGGCGGTGTTGATGGTAATACCACGGGCTTTTTCTTCAGGCGCTTTGTCAATTTGGTCGTATGCCAACTTTTCGACGGTGGGATCTGCAGCTGCTGCCGTGAATGTGATTGCAGCAGTGAGTGTCGTTTTTCCGTGGTCCACGTGTCCAATGGTCCCTACGTTCACGTGTGGCTTTGTTCTTTCGAATGTTCCTTTTGCCATCTCTTTTTCCTCCAAGCGGTGGGCTCGTCTACCGACAACGATGACTCTCTCATTTGTAATTTGGAGAATCCCCACATTGGCACCGAACCGTCCAAAGAAGTTGCACATACTGCATGCACAACCACACCTTCGATCGGCGTCCGAATAAAGAGCGTACAATAAAGGCAAAGGGACTTCAAGTCCGCAAAAACACCTGACAACCGTCTAAAACCCATAAGACCAGCCTAGGCCAAATGGATCAGCCGAACATCTCTTCAAAAACCATAGACTCTAGGGTGAAGGAACTTTACGATGAAACACTGGATTGACACTCAAGAACACCCTATTTTGTACCTGGCGAAAAGTGGAAGTCACCTGTTTGGCACGCACACACCTCAAAGTGATTTGGACATCAAAGGGCTCTTTTTGCCCACCCAACGAAGCCTCTATCTGCAGCAGGCCCCCAAACAATTTTCGGCAATGACACAGAAGGACCTCGGCCAAAAAAACAACAGTGACGACATTGACATCACTGTCTGGTCGTTGCAGGCTTGGTTTAAACTTCTCGAAAAAGGTGATATGAATGCCATCTCGCTTCTCTTTTCTTGGACACACGAAGACAGTCTTATCGAAGTAGATGCAGAATTTATGGCACGCCTGAGGTCATGGGAACACCAACGCCTCTTGAGCCGCAGTATGGAAGGCATGGCGGGATACGTCACTTCACAAGCCGTAAAATACACCCAAAAAGGAAAACGCTATAATATCTTGAAAAACGTCATTTCTATCCTCTCAAACGCGCCCTTGAACGGCAAAATCTCCGACATTCTGGAAAGCCTGCTGAATGAAGTCGAATGCCAATCAAACAACCAATGGAAAGACCATGTCTATCTTGAGTCTCCAAATTTCAGTGGAAATACCAAACAACAATTGGTTGTTTTAGGTAAAAAATATGATTTAAATGTAAAGATCGGCTGGGCTTTAGAAAGTCTCTATCCTATTTTGGATCAGTATGGTAAACGGGCAAAACAAGCATCTGAGAACTCAGTTGATTTTAAAGCATTTAGCCACAGCATGCGCGTTTTAAGGGAGCTTCAGTTGCTACACACATTCGGACGTATTGTTTATCCGCACGAACTGGAATTTTCTCAACATCTTGTCGATGTAAAACGTGGAATGTACAACTACGAAACACTGTGTGCTGAATTGGAAATTGAGATGGCCAAGACCGATGACGCAGCAAGGAACAGTATTCTTCCCGAACATTTCGATCACAATTATGCCGAAACCCTCTTACTGGAATGGTACACACAATGACTCAATTTCGCGATTTGCTCTGTAAAGCGCTGACAGAACACGGGGCTCAGGTTTATCAAGTGGGCGGTTCTGTCCGAGACACCTCTCTGGGTCTCGAGCAAAAAGATATTGACCTGCTCGTCACACAACTGCCTACGGCACAGGTTGGGGAAATCCTAAGTGCACACGGCCAAGTTGATTGGGTGGGCAAATCGTTTGGTGTCTTCAAGGTGACCGATGGAACGGAATGCATTGATGTTGCCGTTCCCAGAACAGAGCGTACGACGGGAACCCACCACAGAGACTTTGATATTCAAAGCGGCCCAGACATCTCCATCGAAGAGGATCTCAGCCGCCGGGATTTCACCATCAATGCGATGGCGCAGCTTCTGTCATCGCCGGCTGAAACCCTGATCGATCCCTACGGTGGACAAGGGGATCTCAAGGAAAAAAAATTGCGTGCGGTCGGCAATCCCACCAAGCGTTTTCAAGAAGATCCATTGAGGATGCTTCGATTGGCGCGTTTTATGGCACAACTGAACTTTTTTTCGGAAGAAACGACGCAAGATGCGACGGTTGAATGTGCACACCTCATCCAAACGGTGTCTGGGGAACGCATCCAACAGGAGTTGCTCCGACTCTTATCCAGCCGACATCCACAAGGGATTGCGCGGTCTCTCCGCTTTTTGAGAGACACAGGTCTTTTGGGGCACATCATTCCCGAGTTTAAAGACACTTTTGGCTTCGACCAACACAATCCGTACCATCACCTGACCCTCGATGAGCACATCTTTACCGCGGTTGAATACGCAGCCAGCCAGAATTTCAGTCTGGAATGTCGATTGGCCCTTTTCCTCCACGATCTGGGCAAACCCCAAACCCAGAGTTTTGACACACAAGGTATTGCCCACTATTACAAACACGAATGCGTCGGGAGCGATTTGGCGAAAGACATTCTGGAACGCCTTAAATTTTCTCTGTGCATGAAAGAAAACATCGTCCGAATGGTACGCCAACACATGAGGCCACCCAAAGATGCAACCCTAAAGGTCCTGAGGCGGTTCGTTCACGACATGGGAGAGGTTTGGGAGAAGGCACTGGAGTTGCGAGAGTCTGACATGGCTGCACATGCAGGAAAAAGTCAAGCATTTCTCGGCTGGAGTGACACAATGAAACGAAAATGCCAAGATATATCCACACTCGCACAGTTCGATGAGCGAAATCTGGCCGTTTCTGGACATGTACTGAGCCTCCACTTTGGTGTCCACAACAGAGAAATAGGGGTTCTCAAGCGATGGGCAACACAAGCCGTCATCGACGGGACACTCAGAAACGAAGAAATTGAAATTCTAGATTGGCTAGACCAGAAAAGATTGGAGAATAAAAAAACATAAGCTACACCGATCATATTTTTCCAATCTTTATAGAGAATATATTTCTTTTTTACTACCTAGACAAACCTTAGAAAAGCATATATATTCGTAGGGTAATGCGATGCGAAGAACATTGATTGAGTCAAATTATTTTCTATTTTTACATGACATAGGAAGGAAGTATTTATGAAAAAATGTTTCGTGCCAGCTTATGCATCCGCAGGTTTCATGGTGCATATTTTGGATACCAAGGGTGCAAGGGGCTTGGCATCTCAAATTGTCACGAATGGGTATGGATATGTCCACCCGCTTCTCCAGATCCAAAACCCGAAAAACCCTTTGAAATAGAAGTTCCCCAATTTACACTTTTTACATAAGGAAACATGTATGAATATTAAACCTCTATTTGCACTGTTGTCTGTTGTTTCACTGATATCCCTCAATTCTGCACAGGCGTGGGGAGAGCACTGCTACCTGACTGGAGACGCTTACGGTGGCTATGAATGGATATGCCCACCCGGCGACCCAACAGCTCCACAACCTCAGGATCCGAGTGGACCCCCACCGGCTTATCCAGATCCAAAACCCGAAAAACCCTTTGAAATAGAAGTTCCCTAATTTACACTTTTTACATAAGGAGACATGTATGAATATTAAACCTCTATTTGCACTGTTATCTGTTGTTTCACTGATATCTCTCAATTCTGCACAGGCGTGGGGAGAGCACTGCTACCTGACTGGAGACGCTTACGGTGGCTATGAATGGATATGCGCGATTCCCGACGATCCCACACCACTACCAGATCCCACACCACTGCCGGATCCAACACCCAGCGGCCCCCCAGAAATGTACTAAACATTGCCTGGTCCCGCGTTGAAACTGCGAAATCCTGGACAGAATCCCACTGCCAGGGTTTTTTGGCTCTTTGCTGTGACAATAAGATAGGTAAACCCTGGACCCTCTGATTGGTCATAGAAAAAACCCACAACATCGGTTCCATGTACAAGCACGGTAAGGTAAAGGGGATGGTTCGGATCGGCAAAAAAACCTTGCTGCGCTGGGCAAAAACCTGGATGATCTCGATAAATAGACGCCACCAGTGTCTGAAAATAATGGGGGTCCTTGCCCTTGTACGACCACCCTTTTACTGTTTGTGTTTCAAAGCGATTCCATACATCTAAAAATGCATTCCAAACAGCCTCGTCGGTGGGTTTTTCCAAAGCATAGACATTGGGGATTCCCACTTGAACGGCTGGAAGGCAACTCACCAAAAGCAACCCTATGACAAGAAAACACAGATAGCTTCTCATGGTTCTGACAAGACGACAATCCGAGGGGTCACAATTATCACCAAATCTGTTCGGTGCTGCTCGGTTCGGTTGTTTGTAAAAAGACCACCAATCAAGGGCAAATCGCCCAGTATCGGAACCTTCTCCTCATTGGTCAAGGTTCGGCTTTCCAACAACCCTCCAATGGCAATGGGTTCACCGCTGCGGACCCTAACTGTTGTGCTGGCTTCCCGAGATGAAAATTGGGGAATGCCACTTGCGGTGACACCAGTCGGGGTGGATACTGCGATGCTGAGCACAGCCTCGACAATTCCGTTGGATGCAATGCGAGGCGTCATTTTAAGGGTTATACCTGTGGTGATGTTCTGTATGGTTGTGCTGGAACTGGTAACCGACAACACAGGTGTGGTCTGGGTTGAGTTGATTTTTGCTTCTAGGCCGTCAAGGGTCGTCACCCTGGGTTGTGCCAAAATACGGGCTGCACCGTTGTTTTTAAGGGCATTGATTCCCACAGAAAGTGTCATGGGACTCCGTGCAAACTTCGCGAAAGAGGTGATTCCCTTTGGGGTTCCTTCTGTCAGTTTGAATGTAAAAATATTCTCGTAGTCAATACCCAAAGCCTGTGTGGTGTCTTGATTGATTTCGAGAATTTCCGCCTCAAACATCACTTGTGGCTTCTCTGCATCCAAAGTTGCAACCACCTGTTTGATCAAGTCTTGATTCTCTGGGTTGGTGAGGATCAGAAGGGCCCGTTGACGTTCATCCACCTCCACACGCAAACCCGTGTAAAGCCGCTGCAGGAGTGCTGCAACACCCTTGGGATCGGCATTATCCAAACGCAAAAACATTGGTTGAGACAATGCCAGAGGGCCCACATCGGTTGTGAGCTCTTTGGGGAAAAGTGTATCCAAAACGTACAGGTGCAAGCCATCCGGTGAAAGGGCCAAGGTACTGGACCGATCAACCAAAAAGGCCAAGTCCTCTCCCCTCTGCTCCCAAAAAACACCCTCTGGAAAACTTCCGTCTTTACCCAACTGGGTGTTGAGCAATGTGACCAAGCCCGTCTGAGGGTCAAAACGGTAGCGCACAAGATCGCTGGACGCAAATTCCAGACGCCCACCTTGCATACTCGGCAATACAGCAACTGGAACAGCAAAAACATAACTGGACAACAGACAGAATAAACCGATGATTATACGAAACATGTCACATCCTTAAGGCAGCACATAAGACCGGTGATCCAAGAGAGGATCCAAAGATAAATCTGTGTCAGCGCGTGTCTCTCCAGACACAACCCTGATGGTCTTTTCATCACTGCGCATCTCACCAGATTCATTCAGACGGCGATTGCCATCGAGATCCTGAACGGCCAAAACAGTGAAGTTTTGTTCTGGAGGGACATTGTGAAGGATATACCGACCTTCACCATCCGCAACCGTCCAACCGACAATTTCACGATCCTTGAGCAACAACACATATGTCGAATGGCTTGGAGATCCAATAAACGCACCACTGACCAAACCAAATCCCCACTCACTGTCATAACCTGAAACACCCAGATCCCGAGCGGTGTGTTTCAAGAAATCCACAGCATTGCGAGGCGAAATGCCACTTGACAGTGCCAAAGCCAGCATTCCAGAAACCTGCGGTGCCGCCATTGACGTGCCCATCCTGAGCGCGTAAGTGGGCTCACCCAGTGCCCCTCGGTCCGTTGACAAAATACCGTCCGGCTTGCCATCCCTATTCTTGTCGGTTGCGTCTCCACCATATGCCGCCAACTGGGTTCCCAACCCATGATTGGCATACCTCGGTTGATATGGAGATTCGAATCCGGCGGCGGCAGTGACTGCGAGTACACCTGGAAAGGCGGCCGGATAACTCAGGGAACCACCTGAATTCCCAGTTGCGGCAACAACAACCACGCCCTTTTCCTGCACACGGCGAATGGCATCTTCTAAAACCCTCGAATACGTATTTGATCCCAAAGATAAATTGATCACACTTGCTGGGTAGGGATTGGGAGGATCTGCTGCCAATCCCGCCGCCCACAGGACAGCTTCCGCAACAGTAGAGGTGTCTCCTCCGCCGGGTCCCAATGCACGTATGGGAACCAACTTGGCCTGAGGTGCAGCCCCTTTCACTTGTCCATTTGCGACCATAAGCCCTGCAACATGTGTACCGTGCCCAGCTTCGTCTTGGGGAAAAGCGTCCCGCTCAATAAAATCAAAGCCAGGCAAAAGGTTTGCACGAAGGTCGAGATGATGGGCCATGACACCTGTATCGATGGCGGCAACGACAATGCCCTCGCCTTGTGTTTTTGCCCAAACCTCAGGAACATGCAGGAGCGGCCAAAACCATTGGGAATCGACATCTTCAGTGAATGGAATCTGCTGTAACACATCTCCATCCATGTGAACCGGTAGATCCCACTCCCAAAAACGCACCTCTGGCCACTGGTTAAACCCCTTTGCTGCATCCAGCCCAGCATCATGGCTGACAAATCGGAGCTTAAAAACGCCCAAATTGGGAATGAACTGAACTGCCTCAACTCCAGGCATCGATAAAAATCTGTCCTGCAGATGATGGACTGGAGACCCAACCGAAACAACCATTTGGGAGGCCGTTTGAGATTCAAAAGATGCTTGGGTGCGCAGTGTGGCCGTCACATTCAACTGACCCCCTTCTGGCGCTTTTGTGGAAACGCGACCCTTGAGCGTCCCAGCACGATAGGACACAGCGTAAACTTCACTGGACAACCCGTCAACCCAAACACGTACACTCAAATCGCCATAAAATGGCCGCTGTGGCAACGGCGCCACCAGGACCTGATCGACAAGACGAGCAGTTACCCTTTGTGTATCAATTTCTATCTCCGTTTGAGGTACCAATTGATCGCCCCGAAGCCAACCATCTCCCGAGAGAACAACTTTTCCTTGATCAACAAGGCCTTCAGCTATATACGGCATGATAGAAAAGGTACTTTTAAGGGGCCCTTTTTCAAGCAAATTGGGAGAATTAATCACCAGAACATGGGACCCAGCCCACAGAAGCTTTGGCAACGTAACATCCAAATAGGTTGGATAGTACTGCGTCTGTGCAACTTTACCTTCGACAGATACACGCGCATCTTTTGGGAAGTGCCCATAAATACGAATATGTCCTCCAGCGCTCTGAATGGATGGATCAATATAGTCAACACGATATGCCGGCTCGGTGGGAAGAGCCTGAGGGCTTTCATCTCCTTCGCAAGCGAAAAGTGTACAAGCGAGGATGATCCACCAAAGACACCTCATCAAGGAACCTCAAAAGTTCTGGGATCACTGAAGCTGAAGCCATTGGGACGACCTTCTTCGTTAAAACTCACGCCTGCAACCCACCAATAATACGTTCCTTTGGGCAAGGGAGGACTGGACGCTGGATACTCGACACTCAATGGGGTTATGCTCCGCCCACTGGGATTGCTCCAAACGGGTGCTTCACTGGAAACAAGAGGGTTTTTTCTGTATATAAAATACAGATACCCCGAAACGTCAGGGTTGGGATTGACATTCCACGACAGAACCGGACGACCGTTCGAAACCTGTGCGCCCACCGTCGGACTGACCAACATCTGTTCAGGCAAAAAAACAGCTTTTTGCGCATTCGAAAGGGCACTCTCACCATTGGAAGACGACACGGAAACCGAACCAAAACGGATGTCTTCAGGGGAAACATCATCTGCGGCTGCGGAATACTTTTGCAATCCACTGGTTCCATCCGGTTGCTGACGCTTAACCTTGTTGTAGGGACCCATCACAGACGTTTTGGACAGATAAATATTGTAATCTCGAACGCCATTTTGAGGCTCCCAGGCCCACTCAGTGGCGTACCTCCGTTTACCGGTCACTGTGAGTTCTGGCAAAGATGATTCTGAAGCCAAAACCCTTCGTTTCTCTGCAACGTCAGGCGGCCGAACCTCAGACAGCGACGCATGTCCAACCTTCAAACTTTGAACTTGAAATGTGGTTGGAACAGCTGTAGGAAGGCTGAAACCTGCGAAATAGTTCAGTGTCGGCGCACTTGAATTGAAAAGACTCACCTGAACCGGTTTGGAGACACCCTTATTACCGGCATCGTCTACGGCAATGGCAATAAGTTCAACTGTGGAAAGGTTTGGCCACCTCTGGGTGTTCCAAGAAACCACAAACGGAGCCAGCTCTCCCGAGGTCGAACCGGTACGGGAAGTGGCTGAGCCGGCAAATGTACCCTGAGACGAGGAACCCAATTCCCGGACGTAAAGGTCGACATGCTCAACCTCCCCTTCATCCTTGGCTGCAACCTGCACCAAAGCAATTCCAGAAATATTGGTTTCAGCGACCGGCGCCAAAATAGAGACCTCTGGAGGCTGCTGATCGAGCGTATCGCAAGCGACCAAACCGAGCAGAGCGATAGATGCGACCCCTAGTTTTCCCTGTTTATATCTCATCCACTTTCTATGCCAGTCCATTTTGCAGAAGCATATAAGAGCAAGAGCAAAAAATCAAGAGCTTCGCTCCTTTTTACGCTTCCATCTGTGTAATCTAAGCTTATTCAAAACACAAACCCAACGAAGGGCTTTACAAAGTGGACCAAGACCAGGCATAATCTCAGTCACCTATGTTCATCAAGACCAAACCTAACCTTCCCTTTTGTTTTAATATTCCGATACTTCGCTCAGCTTTCCTCATCTCTACCCTTTTTTTGTCCAATATCCTCCCACTTTCCCTCGCTCTCGCCTCTCCCTCCCTCTTTGCCCGACAAGGCTCTGGCGTCTCACGTGTTCCTCTTCAAGTCTTGGCTTTTAACGCACCCGGATTCGGCGAAATTCAAGACGCCCTCAACCTCGCCAACGGCAACCTCTTCCTCTCCTTTGACCAACTCTCCAACAACTCCCAACCCTTCTCCAACCCCAAATCTTCCCTCTTCTCCGGTTCTTGGTCTCTCTCTTCTCGCCTTCGTCTCTATGGCTTTGATCCTGACAAAATTTATTCCTCTGCAAACACCCCTGTCAAAGATTGGCCCCTCAAAACAACTGTCCCTCCACTGAATTTGGTCACCGACACGGATCTCACTGGCACTTCTTTTCTCCCTTACATCTCTGCACCAACCACTTCCCCCTTCGGCTTCACTTTCGCTGGGCACGATTCACGGGCAAGATTACACCCCGATACCTACCAGAGTGGCATTTCACGCAAAGAATCTGTCCCTACAGGCACATACACCCTCTCCTTCGATGCCATGAGCCTCGGTGGTAATTCCGACATTGCCTTTGGCATAGGTCCGTTCAGACAAGGCGTCCCTTTGGCATCATCCTGGAAAACATTTTCACAGACCTTCACACTCTCTGATTCTTCTGATACCCTTTTTGAACTTTTTGAAACAACTCCTTCAAATCCCAAATGGCAAGTCCGCAATATCTCTGTCATCAAAAAAGATACGTATAACAACTTGATTACCAACCAAAACTTAGCAGACAACACCTATTGGTCCCCAAAATCCCTCAAACCTAAAATTTCACAAGGTTCACCTGTCTTCAACAAAAACGCAGACAGCGGTCCAGGATCTCGCAGCGGCATTGAGTTCACCCCACAAAAACCCACTGGCATCGGTACACCGACCCTCTACGGTCCTGTCGGTATCTTTTTTTCAGGTCGTACTCTTGAGCCCTACCCACTCAAAATCTATATTGATGTCTGTTCCAAAGTTTATAGCTTTGATCTCACATCCACCGAGCAAAATTTCAGCTATTCCTTTCCAACTCCCATTACAGATTTCACAGGCTGTAAAGTCAGGGTTTACGAATCGACGTCCAACAACCCCTCTTGGGAAATCAAAAATCTCAAAGTCATTCCTTTTGCTTACCAAAATGGTTCTTCCTACACCCAAGGCGACGACATCATCACCACCAAAGACTTTTCCAGTCCTCTCTGGTCACCCATGTCTCCCGAAACCACAAAAGCTATTTCATATCCTTCTCTCTTGGATTCTGCCGATTTTACAGACCCAACCTATGTCGATCCTTACGCCGATGGCAGTGGCTTTTATCTTTCAAAACCTATTGTCCCCGGCACCTACACGGTCTCTTTCCGTGCCCGTACAGAGACATCTACACTCCCAATCACGTTTACAATCGGGAAAGCTACACCCTCAACGGTTACCCTCTCCTCTTCATGGCAAGACATTTCCAAAACATTTACTGTTACATCACCAGCTGACACAATGTTTTCTCTATATGAAGTCATGAAATCAAATCCAAACTGGCAAATAGAAGCCCTCAAAGTCTCTAAAGATGGCTCTACTCTCATAGAAAATCCGAACCTTCGCACCTGGTCCTCTTTACGAGATATGCCTCCGATTTTATCAACAGCCTACATCCTTGGATCCCAAGACTCTCCTTCTTCTCCCTCTCCACACACCTACACCTCTGGCCTTAAATACGCTTATACATTACCTATTCCCCCAGGAAAATACTCCATCAAATTCAAAGCCCGCTCCATCGGTTCCAATCTCAATATCTCATACGGCCTTAACGATTCAGTCCAATTTGATGCCACACTCACCCCCTCTTGGCAATCTTTCTCCAAAGACATCGATCTCCAAGAACTTCTCGATCCTTCAACTGCCAAAGGACGCGGCGCCTTCCAGATTTTTGAATCTACACAAAATAATACCCCTTGGGTCGTCTCAGATATCCAAGTTCAACAACTCTCCACATACACCGAGGTTGATCCAACCCCTCCTTCCGCCCTCAATCTCGGTCTCGGTGACGGCACCACCCTTAAGTTTGACCTCGCCACCATTGACCGTTTTCCTCCCTCTTCCTCTCCCTCCAGAACCGATTTTCAATGGGCTACACTCCCCTCTTGGCTCCAACCCTTCAAGTCCTACGACGATTTATCATCCACCACTCGGGGTAAAGCCTTCTTCTACCGCATCACCCCCCAACCCGGCCTCAATTACAGCCAGGATTGGCTTGTTCTCGTCGTTCGTTCCTCTGGTTACCGCAAATACTCCTCTTTTGTTCACTACTACGACGGCTCCGGTGATCGCTCCACCTTCTATAAAGATGGCGAGTTCGTCGACTACTCACAATCTGCCTACCAACAGGCCAAATCTCCCTCCTCCGACCCTGACGGTCTCTCCACTTTCAACAAAACCCAGTTCTATTACGACCCATCCAACCCCGATCTCCTCTCCAAAATCTCCGATGAGCAAGGTCATCTCACCCAATACTCCTATGACGCCTCTAAAAAGCTCACTCAAATCTCCCTCTTGGGTGGCAAACGCACCATCAACTTCTCTTACAGTTCCAACTTTCTCACAAACGCCTCCTACACCGATTCCGACGGCTCCTCTCGCTCCTTCTCTCTTTCCTACATCGGTGATCTCGTTCGCTCCATCTCCCGTCCTGGCCCTGCCGGCACCATCACCACCTCCTACACCTACGATGACAAACGCCGTCTCGTCAAAGTTTCTTCTTCCGGTGAAAGTGACACCACTTACGGATACACCGCCTCTTCCGTCACCGAATCTACGGGCTCCAGCTCCAACTCCTACACCTTCAATTCCGACGGTGCACTCACCTCCAAAACCGTTGACGGTCTCTCCACCTCCTTTTCCTACGACCCCAACGGTTCCCTCTCCCAAATCACCCTCCCAACTGGCGTCGCAACCACCTTCACTTACGACGATCACGGCAATCTCACCTCCGCAAACACCGCGGGTGGAACCTCTATTTCCATGACTTACGATCTCAATAACAACCTCACCAGCCGCACCACAAAAGGTGCTAACACCTTCTCTGAATCCTTTTCAAACACCTATTTCGGCAGCACCGGTGCCCTCTCTTCCGTCTCTTCCACAGGTTCATCCGGTTCCTTCTCCATCAAATCCTCAGACATCTACAACGACCTCGGTCTCGTCACCTCTCACTCAACAGATTGGGGCGGCACTTCTCAAACCATCTCCACCTCGTACGGCGGTCCCTACAACGAGTGGCCCATCTCCATCACCGATTCCGCAACTGGCGCACCCACCATCACCACTTCCATCTCCTACGACACTGTCGGAAACCCCATTTCCGAATCCCAAAGCAGCAAATCCATCTCTCGCACTTTCTCCGGTTTCGGCGCCATGACCTCCGAAACCATCACTGGCAAAGGCAGTTCCATCAAACGCACCTGGTCCCGTGCCTCCAGCGGTGAGCCCCTCTCCATGACTGAAAACGGCATCACCACTTCTTACTCCTATGACGCCGCCGGACGCCTCACCTCTGAAATCAACCCTGCCATCTCCATCTCTCGTTCCTTTGACGGTACAGGTCGCCTCGTCTCCGAAACCACCAATGGCTACACCACCTCCTACACTTACGGTTCAGGTCCTTGGCCCTCCACCAAATCTGTCCCTTCCGAAATTCCTGGCGCTTCCATCAACTACTCCTACACCTATCACCCCTCTGGCACCCCAACCAAAATTGTCGAAGCTAGCTCCAAACTCACAAACACCACCACCAATACCGTCGATTCCTTTGGTCGCATCACACAACAAAATATCAACGGCGACTACACGATCTCCACCTCTTACGACACCGACGGCAATCCCACCTCCATCTCGGATTCCCGTTTCGGCACAACCACAATGTCATATGACGCCCTCGGTCACCTCTCTCGCAAAAGCGATTACACCGGTCTTTCCATCAGCTACACCAACAACGCCCAAGGCTACCCAATCTCAGAAAACCGCTCCGATAAAGGCTCTTTCTCTCGCTCCTTTGATGCCCGTGGTCATGTCCTCTCCGAAGCACACTCCTCTGGTGTCTCTTCCTCCTACGCCTACGATGATTTAGGCAACATGACCACCGAAAACACCTCTGCCGGTACTGTCTCTCGCTCCTACAACCTCCTCGGCAAGGTCACTTCCGAAACCAACCCTCGCGGTTACACCCGCACCATGTCCTACGATTCTCTCGGTAACCTCACTTCCGAATCCGATGAAGATGGCGTGACCACCTCCTACACATACAATTCCGCCGGTCAACTTGCCTCCACCTCCCTCAATGGCACCGTCATCGAAACCCGTTCCGGCTACTCAAATGGCAACCCCACCTCCATCACCAAATCCAGTGGCGCCTCCAGCTACACCGGCACTTACACTTACACCTACTCTGGCAAAATGATTTCTGGCCCTGATGTCAGCAACACCTACGACGACTTTGGTCACCTCCTCTCCTCCAACAGCGGGGGACTCTCAACGTCCTACACCTACGATCGCTACGGTCACATGACCTCCAAACTTCAAACCGGTGGCCTCTTTACTGTCTCTGGAGCCTATTCCTACGACAAAGCCGGCAACCTCACCCAAAAAACAGAAAACGGTCTCACCACCTCCTACACATACAATTCGCGCGGTTTGGTCGTCTCGGAAGTGGGTCCTGTCTTCTCAAAGTCCTATGCCTACGATGCGATGGGCAACATGACCTCCGAAACCCAAGGTTCTGGAACCATCTCGCGTTCCTACGACTCCCTAGGTCGCATGGTTTCTGAATCGGGCCCTGGCTACTCCTCTACCTATTCGTACAACGCCCAAAACCTCCGCACGCAGCGCTCTTTCACAGGTGATCTGGGCATATTTGCAGAACTCCGCGATTCATCAGGTAAAAAACTGGGTACAGCCTCCTACTCAACCTACTATTCCTATGACGCAGCGGGTAATCTGACGCAGCAATACGACAGCATTGGTGGACGTCAAAACGAATACAGTTTCACGCACACACCCGGGAACCGAATCGCATCACAATCTTGGGATGTCCGTGTGAAAGTCCAAAGCACCTACCCCGAAAACACACTCTGGCCTTGGGGCGGAAAAGACGGCGTTTTGCTTGCGGCTTCGGTGGGTTCGTCCAGGACAACCTACAATGGTTTGGGTTTACCTTCCACAATTTCGATATCGAACGCCGAATACACCAATTCTGATCCCACAAATCGTTACACGGCACTGGGAAGTCCTGTGACACAAAGCATTGCGTACACGTATTACCCATCTGGACAAAAAGCGTCGGTTACGGCGAATGGAACGACGGTGAACTACGAATACGACCAGTACGGGCGTGTGACGAAAGAAGGACCGATTTCGGTGACGTATGCGGGGACGAAGATCACCAAATCGGGCCCCTCATATTCTTCTGTGACGCAAAACGGTCTCCCCATTCAAACCACTGGCTACCGCGTGGACTCAGATGGAGACGGAAAGCTAGATACAACACTTGAATCATTCAACACATACAATTCACTCGGCCTTTTAACTTCCGCGTCACAAACATATTCCGCTGATACTGGAAAAACAACTTACAACAGCATCAGTCAGTGGTACGATTCAAAAGGTCAGATGACTTCAGCTTCAATTTCTAGTACTGGATTTTCACATCAAATCAACTACTCTTATGAAAATGGAATTCTTAAAAAGGAAGAACATTCCAAATTAATATTTGGAAAAAGTTCAAACGAAACTGTTGTCTATGATGTTGACTCTCTGGGACGACGACTAAAAGTGACAGGCGGAGAATATGATGGCTTTGTTAAGCGCTACGATGCTGACGGTCGTATCGCTGAATTCTTAAAGGAATCAGATGAAAGTTCGGATTGGGAAGGCAAAAAATACTACACAAAACTAAAAACATTTAACTTCTTTAGATATGATCCTTTTGGCAATCAAACACTATCAAATTCGGGTTCCATTAGAGAAACTGTACCTCCTTATGTAGGTGCGGGCCCTCGAAAACAACCCAATAATCACTCAGTCATTCGCCAATCCAATATCTCAATATACCTTGGTTCTGAACCCCTCTGGATACATCAACACTCCGTTGCACAAATATACAGATTCTTGAGCGATTCATATCAAGAAGATACCTACTCATTCCTTGATCTCAACCGTTACGCGACCTACACCCTCGCCGACGGCTACAAAGACAACACGCTCTGGACTGGCGTTGTTCCCTTTGACTTCAAAGATGACACCACTGTAGATCCATCCGCTGATCCCTCTCAAGTTCCCCTCTCAAACATTCTCAATGTCGTTCCAGAGCTCCTTCAACCTCTACCCACAACCCCCAGTCTTCCCTCCCTTCCGCAAGACACTTCCGCCACACCCTCTCTAACCCTCCCGAACATTGGCATCGATCTGATCCTTGCGCCTGTTGCAAATGCCGAACTGCCCATTGACCTCTCCAAATCCATGGATGTCACTCCATTTGAGCCCTCCAGCAGTGTCCTACCGCCATCTCTCTCGAATTTCAGTGCGCAAGATGTGACCCCCGAATCACAGGCATTCATTCCACTGATACCGGATCTACAACTCCAAGACGTGCGTCCACCAACTGGAGAATCGCCCCTGCCGCCGAGTGTGAACATGCCTTCGGATGTTTTGGCACCGAATGCACCGTCACCGCTTCCACCGAGTGTGTCAAACAGCCCTGCGGTGGTTACGCCGCCCATTGGCTTCCCCCATCAACCCCGAGCCCGCATGGGAAATACACAACCGATGGCTTGGTACAACAACTGGGATGACTTCTGCAAGATGGTTTCAAGCATCCTAGAAGCGATTGACAAGAGCATCAAAGAAGAACTTGACAGAATGGGAAAAGAGGCCAAGCAACTTGAAGATGAGATGCTAGACAACATCAAGCAACTGGATCCAAAAGCCCTAGACAAACTCAAAGCCGTCATTGAGTTCAACCGAAGCCTTCCCCATCCGTACCTGAGACTCCTCGCGGACCAAGCGCTCGCAGAAGGTCTTTCCAGCGGCAAAATCACCTACAAGGACCTGAACGAACTGGCATACAAATCCAATCTCGTCCTGGGAATGGATGGCAGCAACGCACCTGGGAGAATCGCTGGCACAGGACAACTCATCCTGGATCTCTTGCTGGAAGCGTACGATGAAAAGGTACTCTCTGATTTGGTGAGCTCACTTCCGATTTTGGGTCTCTTCAAATCCGCCTCTGACGCAGTTACGGGTAAAGATTTGATCACTGGAGAGGAATTGGACGGATGGGAACGGGCCTTTGAGGGCGCTATGGTGATGACACTGGGCGTGGGTTCTGCGGTCAAAGCGGCAATGAAAGGAGGGAAATTGGCAGGTTTGGCGGCTCAATTGGGACGCGCGGGATATTTGACACAAAAGCTCTCGCCGCGTATCAAAAGCTGGGGAAAGGATATCGCGTTAAAAGCGAAGTTCTGCAGGAATTCCTTCGCACCAAGCACCAAAGTTTGGACCAAATCCGGTCTCGTTGCCATTGCCACACTCTTTGCACTCGATGGCACAGGACTTGCAAAACAAACACCGGATGAAGTGTGGAGCTACAATGAACGAACACAGAAAAACGAACTCAAGGCGGTCGAGCATGTGTTTATCAATGAAGATGACTACATCACGACACTCGAACTCTTCGACCCAGAGACGAGAAGAAATGAAACGATAACCACAACTCCGGAGCATCCTTTCTATGTATCGAGTAAAGAGAGAGAGCCTTGGACCGGTGCGGGGGAATTGGAAGTCGATGATGAGATCAGAAAGGCAGATGGCAATGTAGGCATTGTTCTCTTTGTACGCACGAAGCTTCAAAAGAAAGTAATGTACAACCTCTCCGTCTCTGACAATCACAATTTCTTCGTCGGGGATAAGGGTTGGCTCACCCATAATTCATGCTATAAGAAAGCACTTGGCTCCACAACCTCGTTAATCAAAAACGATCCTGCTTTAGTAAAGGCAGCAGATAGTTTATCAGGTGATTTGGCTGATGAAGCCAATGATCTTGTTAAAAAATATCTTCAAGGAAATACAAATCCAGGAATCGGAACAAAAGGAATATTCGGAGATGTTTATGAACTTAGAAGTCGAAACGGAGCGAGAGTGTACTTTAGAAAATCAGAAAATGGAGGAATAGATATTCTAGGAAAATCAAGCAAGAGTGATCAAGATAAGGTAATAAGCATATTAAGGAAGTTATATGGAAAATAAATTAAAGTCATTCAAAAGAGATGGTTATACGATGACTATAATTCACGAACTGTATGAAATTCCGGACATAATAATAAGAATGGACGAAAAAGAGGTATATTGCCTAACTCTATTTACAGTCAATGATATAAAAGAAATGATGGAAAAATGTAAAAAGGACGGTGATTGTTTAAGTGGAAAATATTATTGGGCGAGCGACATGTTAATAGTCGAAAATACCAAAATAGAATTGGTTCTAGAAGTCTGCGATGAAATAGTTAAGACTGGATTAATCAAGAAAATATCACAGAAATATGAGGATACGCAATTGGAGTAGTGTACTCAAATACCAGTGCTTTCTCACCATGACCCCAGAGCATCCCTTCTACTTGGCGGAAAATACGGACAACAGCAACCGTCCAAAACCGATTGGCCACGAGGAGCTAAGCAATAAATGGGTAGGAGCAGGACACTTAAAAGCAGGTGATAGACTTAAAAAAGCAGATGGCACTTTCGGTACGGTTGTCTATGTCAATACCTTGGCTGAGACGCGCAAAATGTACAACCTTGAAGTTCAATCTGCCCATACTTTCTTCGTCGGTCAAAATGGTTGGCTCACTCATAATTCATGTGACAAAATCCTCTCCAACAGCGTTGTTGGAATTCTTGAGAAGCCTCAAGGCATTACCGACAAAAAACTACAAAATATTATTGATGATCTATTCAGATCCAATGGAAAAATACCAGGGGGCACAGCTGGTGCAGTAAGAAGAGAACAAGCAAAAGGAGTTCCCGTTGGTGGAAAATTTCACGATACTAAAGCAAAAGAGTACTCTGCGGGCCTCTATACCCTTATACAAAAAGGAAATTTATCAGGTAGAGATCTTGATATAGCCAATGCAGTATATAAGGATCTTCAAAACGCATTGAGAGGCAAATAACAATGATAAAGTATGAAAATTTAAATAATTATCTACTTAGAGAATTGCCAGAAATAAAAGAAATATATGAAGATGAAAAAGAATTCTGGCCAGATAATATTTTTGTTGGCCATTTTATGTTTGGCCTGGTAATTAACACATACATAGCATCGTTACTAAGTAATCTCAATGAGGAAAATAAAAATGCCTTACAAAAGACATTTGAAGCATTGGAAAAAATAGCCACATATGGAGATTCTGAATCAAAAAATATCATAAGATCAACAGTATGCGAAAGACTAGGAGATAATCCACGACTTCTAGAAATAGCACGAGGGTTTATGGGAAAAAATACATTACACCTCTCTAACGAAATTGAATCGTACTGGAAAGAAAATGAATAAGCACAGAAAAACGAACTCAAGACGGTCGAGCATGTGTTTATCAATGAAGATGACTACATCACGACACTCGAACTCTTCGACCCAGAGACGAGAAGAAATGAAACCATAACCACCACTCCCGAACATCCTTTCTATGTATCGAGTAAAGAGAAAGAGCCTTGGACCGATGCGGGGGAATTGGAAGTCGATGATGAGATCAGAAAGGCAGATGGCAATGTAGGCATTGTTCTCTTTGTTCGCACGAAGCTTCAAAAGAAGACGATGTACAACCTCTCCGTCTCTGACAATCACAACTTCTTTGTCGGGGATCAGGGATGGCTCACCCATAATTGTGATATTGACCCAAGCAAGATACGCAAAACAAAGCATGCAGAAGATCGAGCAAATCAGGCTAAAGAAGGGGATTCTCATAGGAATGTTGGAAATTGGTCAAGAGTACTTCAGGAAGGAAGACAATTCAAAGATATAGAAACTGGGAACATCGTTTTCGTAAGAGGTGATCAAGTTGTGATCACCAGCCCAGATAAAGCAAGAATTATAACACAATTCAAAAATACCAGGGAAAATACATTGCAGCGTATCCGAAATGGAAAATGGGAGCCAAAATGACCTACCAGCATCTTAGAATAATAAGAAGAATTGACAGAAATACTATTGCCGTATTTCAATGTCTAAAGAATATCCTAAAGGATCAGTATTCTATTCAATCTATGGATTATATATACATGGATAGCGATATAGAAAAGCAGCTTTTATTAAGTGAAAAAAATTTACTAGAGCTTATATCAGACGACGATCCTATATGTAGAAGTGGTGGATATGATAGTATTGAGGATGCAATAAAAGCATTTATAGATTGACAAAAACCATAACCACCACTCCGGAGCACCCTTTCTATGTATCGAGTAAAGAGAAAAAGCCTTGGACTGGTGCGGGGGAATTGGAAGTCGATGATGAGATCAGAAAGGCAGATGGCAATGTAGGCATTGTTCTCTTTGTACGCACGAAGCTCGAGAAACGCGTAATGTACAACCTCTCCGTCTCTAACAATCACAACTTCTTTGTCCGGGATCAGGGATGGCTCACCCACAACTGCGAATGGACACCACATGGATACAAACATTTCCCACAAAAAAATATGGATTGGCCAGATATCGTAAAAACAACACGCAGTGGCCCAGCAAAATATTTCCCGGGGACTGATGTAGAGGCTTTAGAAAGGGAAATTTGGAAAAATGGAAAACCTGTAACAAACGGAAAGACGTGGAAAGTCCAAGAATTTGATCAAGCCATCGGTGCTAGTAATGGAAAAGCAAGTAGGTGGATTCGTGTTGAGTACAGTGGAAATACAATTCACGGCCATCCAATAACACAGGAAGAATACAGGAAATTGCTAAAATGAAAAAATTTTTGAGCGAAATTGATTACAAGACAGGACAAATCGCTTTTCTAGATGAGTTTTTGCGTTTGGATTTGCCTTATATAGAACAAATAGATATTCTACGAGAAGATCTACTTCAGGTCGTATTCGATCTACCATCGGTATGCGAATATATATTAGATATTGGATGGTATCCGTCATTTGATCTCGACGGGGAATTTAAGGTTTTTTTAATTAAAAATCAGAATTGGGAATCACCAATTTCAGTAGTAAAGACAAAAGATCCATGTGATTTGTGTTCAGTGGTAGAGAATGCCATAGATAAGATATATAATGAATAGGCAAAATAGTAAACCTGATACATGGATTAACATGAGCGGTAAAAATAGTATGAGGCGATTATTAGAAGCCACCTTGATTTTAGAATAAGCAGGCTGACCAAAACGGTAGTGTTGAGTGGATCGATCCTGAGCTTACCTTCCTTGCCCTTCAAGACGATAAAAACAAAACTGAACTTCTCACCACGACCCCAGAGCATCCCTTCTACTTGGCGGAAAATACGGACAACAGCAACCGTCCAAAACCCATTGGCCACGAGGAGCTCAGCAACAAATGGGTAGGTGCAGGACACTTAAAAGCAGGTGATAGACTTAAAAAAGCAGATGGCACTTTGGGTACCGTTGTCTATGTCAATACCTTGGCTGAGACGCGAAAGATGTACAACCTTGAAGTTCAATCTGCCCATACCTTCTTCGTCGGTCAAAATGGTTGGCTTACCCATAATTGCTCTCTACCGAAGTTCACCCAACCAGGATAGATCAAAAAAGATCTTTACTCTCAGCTTTCGGATTTAGACAAACGGGGTAAGTTACCACAAGGAGCTCTTTCAAAGATGGAGGAAGCTTTAAAAGATTTTACTTCTGGCCAAGGAGGTACAGGTATAAAGAAACTCACAAATGGAAAATATGAGCTAAAAATCTTAGGAGAAGGAGGAGGAATTCGACTTTATGGAAGTCGAAATTCGAATGGGCAAGTTATATTTGATAGTTGGTCACGGAGTCATTAGGCTATAGTAGTAGGAGATATTCATGAAAAGTGTAAATAAAATTTTTGAAGATATCGAAAAATTATTACCTAAGGAGAAAGTAATAAAAGATATAATAGAAAATATGTTTATCGATCATGAAATCGAAATAGAACTAGAAAATTCATCCATCAGGGTTGATAAAAATATTGACATAGAAATAATAGCGTATGTAGTTCAATATGGTCCATTCGGGGAACATAGTGAGTTTCGAATAACTATCGGCTTAGGTGGTGTGAGCTACAAATATGGTATAGGATTGGCAAATATTTGCTTTGGCCGAGTTGTATACGATTTAGAATTAAATTTTGGATCGATCAGCTTTTATTCAATGATTTCATAGAAAAGTACATATCTAATTTACAGCCACGCACTCGTTAAGCACGGTCAAAAGGACCTCAAGCGGTTGGGTATCAGTTCTGCCGAAGATCTTAAAGATGCTATCTTGGGCGGAATAAAGCGCGCAGAAAATTCTCCCTTGGGCGACAAAGTTAGAACTCTCAGCAACGGCAGAAGGGGTTTTTATGATCCCGAGAACAGAACTGTGATTATCATAGATCCAAAATCTAAAGACCTTGGGACAATAATGATTCCAGACAATCCTTGGAAATATTTTATGGGATTAAAATGAAGACAAGTTTAATAAAGTCTAAAAAGGAAATATACATACAACTAAGCCTAAAAGAAATTTACTGTTTACACGGAGGATTAAATTACTCAATTAATGATCTTGGCGAAACTCAATTTGAAGTAACACCTCAGATGAATATGAGGGATGCTGAAAAGCTATTAGAATCCATTAGTGAATTAATAGATGAGTGTGAACACAAATTAAAATAAATCCAATATTATCCTTTGCATTAAAGGAGTTTCTCGAGATTTTGATGGAATAATGAGATATGCGTCCCTATGGCCTCGTCTTGGACAAAACGGCACCTCCCGGGCCTGTCCGCGACCTACGTCAAGCTGTTATTATGCGATCTCCCAGCACCCCACCCTGAACCAGGCTGAAATAGCCTCCCTCTTGGGCATCTCTCGTTCTACTGTCGAACGCGGTCAAGCCGCAGGGCGCGGCCCGGCCCGTAAGGTGCCGCAGTTGGGCCAAGACGGTGCTGTTCTGACCAAGACGCTACTGGAAGCCTCATCACCAAAATCAAACCCTAGAACTCCGTTCCAAACGCTGTATCAGCGATGATCAGCTTCCAGAATTTCTCGCCCAACGCGAAGCCCACCCTGACTTTGCTCCTACTCAACATGCCCAACTCTGGTCTCAAACCCATATTTCTGTTCCTGTGGTATACAAGCGCATTCAAACACTTGGATGGACGCGCAAAAAAACCCTCTGTCCCATAGAACCTAACCAATTGGCTCGCCAGAGATTTATCACAGCCATCCAGCAGGCGGACCGGCCCCTTCTCGGGCGGCCCGGCCCGGAAGGCAAGCCCCTTTTGGGGTGCTGTTCTGACCAAGACGGTGCTGCTTTGTCCAAGGCGTGGATTCTCACAAGATCATCACTTTGGATGAGCGCGGATTTCATTTTGGGATGGTGAATGTATATGCCAGAAGTCTAAAGGGTAAGCGGGCCTATGGGAAGGTGAAAAGACAGAGAGGAAGCAACAAGAGCTTGTTCTGTGCGTTGAGCTTAGAAGGGTGAAATGATCGAGAGTGTAGGAGGAAAAGTAATGAAGTTGCCCGCATATGGTCCTGATTTGAATCCGATAGAAATAATGTTTAGCAAAGTGAAAGCAGGAATGAGACGAATTGGAGCGCGAACACAGGAAGAATTGGAGAAGGGATTGGGAATGGTGTTGAGGGCGGTGACAGCTGAGGATGCTCGGGGCTGGTTCAAACATTCCTTTTTCCCTCTATTATTCTGAAAGAGGGTCTCTCGGAGAAGACGATATGGTGGTTCATCCCTCTATCTTTCATTAGAGCTCCTGCGAAAGTCACGGCTTGAGCCTGAAATGCGAATTGGTTGGGAGGCATTGGAAAAACATTGGGTCTTATTTGTGTTTTATCGTAAAATGGTATCCAAAGTTTGGTCAAAACCATTCGGAGGCCGTATGTTTGAAGTCAAATCCAAGTTCAACCCCAGCGGAGATCAGCCCCAAGCCATTGAGAAGTTGGTATCTGGATTAGAGGAAGGCCTGAGGTTTCAAACCCTTTTGGGTGCAACTGGAACGGGAAAAACCTATGTCATGGCCAAAATGATTGAAGCCATCGGAAGACCGGCCCTCATTTTGGCGCCCAATAAAATCCTCACAGCGCAACTGGCCAGCGAATTTCGAGAGTTTTTCCCAGACACTGCGGTCGAATTTTTTGTCAGCTACTACGACTTTTACCAACCTGAGGCCTACGTTCCCGGCCGGGACCTCTTCATCGAGAAAGACGCTTCGATCAATGAAGAGCTTGAACGGCTCCGCCACTCAACGACGCGCAGTTTGCTGACCCGAAAGGACACCATTGTTGTTGCGTCTGTTTCGGCCATTTACGGGTTGGGAAGTCCGGAAGAATACGCGGCCATGAACATCCTGCTGCAAACCCACCAGGCCGTTCGCCGAGACACACTTTTGGATCGGCTGGTGGATCTACAGTACGAACGAAACGATGTAGAACTTGCCCCTGGACGTTTTCGAGCAAAGGGAGATGTCATTGAGATCTGGCCTGCCTACGATGAGTCACCCTTGCGTGTGGAATTGTGGGGAGACCAACTCGAGTCCTTGACGGTTCGCCATCCTGTTACTGGAGATATTCGTGTCACACTGCCTTCTGCCGTAATCCATCCTGCAAAACACTACGTTTCGAGTCCGGAAAGCGTCGAGCGGGCAATTGTGAGCATTGAGGCAGAATTGAACGAACGGCTGGAGTACTTCCAAACCGTCGGCAAATTACTCGAAGCCCAGCGGATCAAGGAACGCACATGCTTTGACCTTGAGATGCTCAAGGTTCTGGGACACTGTTCCGGCATTGAAAATTACTCCAGACACCTCGACGGTCGCAACGCAGGTGAAACGCCCTACACCCTTCTGGACTACTTTCCTGAAGATTTTGTCACCTTTATCGATGAATCGCACGTGTCTGTTCCCCAAGTGGGTGGCATGTACGCTGGAGATCGCTCGCGCAAACAGACCCTGGTTGACCACGGATTCAGGTTGCCCAGCGCTCTGGACAACCGGCCACTGAACTTTACAGAATTTTTGGAAAAGACCGGACAGGTGGTTTTTGTTTCAGCCACACCTGGCCCTTTTGAACGCGAACAGTCGGCACAGATAGCCGAACAAATCATCCGTCCCACGGGACTCGTCGACCCGATGGTTTCCATTCGTCCCATCCAAGGTCAAGTCGAAGATCTGTTGGGCCGCGCGAGGCAGCGGGCCGAGCGAAAAGAGCGGACCCTCGTCACGACACTGACCAAAAAGATGGCCGAAGACCTCACGGAATATTTGCTCGAAAAAGGCGTCCGTGCACGCTACATGCACTCCGATATCGACACCCTAGAACGGCAGGTCATTCTCAGGGATTTGCGTCTGGGTCACTATGACGTTCTGGTCGGTATCAACCTTCTGCGTGAAGGGCTCGATTTGCCCGAGGTGTCTCTGGTCGCTATCTTGGACGCTGACAAGCCTGGGTTTTTGCGGTCCGAGCGGTCTCTGATCCAAACCATCGGTCGGGCAGCGCGAAACATCAACGGCGAAGTCATTCTCTATGCGGACATTGTGACGCCGGCCATAGCCTCCGCCATTTCGGAAACCCAAAGGCGCAGACAAAAACAATTGGAATACAATGCCCAGCACGGCATTACACCGCAAACCATAGAAAAGAACATCCGAGAGGTGATCCGCGGCGATTCACCAGAAGACACCCCTGTGTTCATACCGAAAGCCGATTTGGTCGAAGAAATTGGATCACTCGAATTGCAGATGTGGCACGCTTCGGAAGCGTTGGATTTCGAAAAGGCGGCCCATTTGCGCGACCGACTGCGGGAACTCGAAGCGCAATTGCAAAACAAAAGTGTCAAACAGGTGAGCCTTCCAAAAAGCAAGAAGAGATCGCTGCGCTGAATTCTGACCCATTTATCGCTGCAACAGCCGATCGGGCAGGGCATACACAAACAGCTTCGATAACTGAATTGGATCACGTGCATCAAAATCAAAGTGGCCAACCCAAAACACGCACCTTATGTGAGATGGGTTTGGTATTTTCTCAAAACCCACAGCAGGTTTCACAATGACCGAATAGTTATGCTTTATCAAAGTATAACTATTCCTCTTTCCCATTTTGGAATCCGAATGAATATTGACACAAGTTTGCTCGCGAGCGTAGAATATATCGCAATAAAAATTAGGGTTAAATATAACAATTTTTCATCAAAGATGAGTAAAATTTTATATATTTTGCCATTTTTATAAATATTGAATAAGGAGATCATCTGAGATGAATGCTAAAAAATCGAAAGAGAAAAAAGATTTAAAATACCTTTTTTGCAAATCTGGCTTTCGTTTACTATGCAAAGATTTTCATATTATAGAAAATATCTTTGTTTCTTCATTTTTTTAATCAGAATAAAGATTTTCTGATATTACATTATCTTTTGACTGAAATCAATGGCCAATCGGATATCAATGATTACGTAAAGTATATTGAAGGCATTTCTTCGAATATATTTTGCAAGCGCCGCCTAATTAAATTTAATTTAAATCTCGCATTTCAATATTTTAACATTGCTGAAATCATTTTGAATTCAACAATCAATAACAAAAATATATATTTAATAACTAGCGATGAAAATATAGCATGGAGTGATCTTATTGAAAAAACGAAATTTAGTGACTACAATATAATTATACCAATTTTATTCAATTTCTATCACGCCATAGAGTTAATTATAAAAGAATTGATATATCTTAAAAACAGACAGATGCCTAAAAAACGCACTCTCTTTCTTGTTTATTACAAGAAATAAGCAATAATAAAATGAATGACAAAGAAATTAATGAAATAGCTGATATTTTGAGGAAATATTTAGATACAAATGAAGAAAAGATGCCTAATTTTCTTAGAAAATTTTATAAAAGCATTGGCTTAGGTCCTGATAAATTTTACATCTGTTTTAAGTATGTCGAAAGGGATTACGAAAGAGTTCCTTATCTCTCCTATTTAGACTTAATGTATAATGGCGAATCTATACTAAAAGATCTAGAGACAATTATTGAAGATATTAATTCGATCAGATTAAAAGTTGTCACAAAAGTAAGGTCCGAACTTGATAAAATCTTTTAAAAAGAGATAAAAAAATAAATTGATAAGGTTCATCAGAAGTGCAAAAATCATCAATTGGTCATCCTTTTAATTTTTTGCACTTCTATTTGAATCAATATCACACCGGCATCCCACCCTAAAACTGTTGGGCGATGTCTCCGCTTTGGTCTACAAAGTAGACCCGATGGGCCTCGTCTCCGTACGGAAAATCGAAGGATTCAACCTGTTGTGTAAGGACACCCGCCGCAACCGATCGATCGCGCTTTTGATTTCTCTGTTGGCAAATTTTTTCTGAAACAGCAAAAACCACGAGGGTCACAAAGGCACCGTAGTCAAAACCCAAACCCAAAGGCAGTTGACGAAACACACGTTTCACATTGGTTGCGTCCCACACAACGGATTTATTTTTCCTCAAGGCATCTTTGAGGCGTTCCTTGGCCAACTGCAACACCTTACCATTGTCGGATTGACGCGCGCTGTCCCCAGAAAGCTCTGCGCGCAAAGCGTCCAGAGAGATGACTTCAAATCCGGGCAAGTTATCCTGGATCCATTGGCTCTTTCCGGATCCACTGATTCCACAGGTCACAAACAGTTCTGGAAAGGGTTTTCTGAATCGAAAGCCCCGGGAAAGCGCTTCTTGGGGTGTGAAAATAAGACCGGACTCATAATCCGACAGACCACACTGGTAGGTTGCTTCCACAACACGGGAATCAAAACCATTCAACGCACCCTCAATGACATTGCGCCACCCGAGGTATGGGTTTTCATCCCAACACCCGTGCTCCTCAGCAGACAAGCGAAACAATTCCAAAACGTCCAGTTGATCGTCCAAATCGGCGGCAATGCGACCCCTGAGATCGGCCTGCTCCATATCGTAGAGCAGTCGGGTATCTGAAAGTCGGGCCAAACGTGCGTAGGAAGAGCGTCCAGATCCTTGCCTCACCAAATGTGCGGGATCGTGGTGGTGCCCAACCAAACCCAGGACCCGAGCGTATACTGACCAAGGCAACTGCAACGCCAACAACCGCAGTGCCAAATAGGAACGTCCTCGATCCGCATGATGGGGCGAAATCCAACGTCCATCCTCTCGCTGACGGGTCATCTGTGGTTTTCCAATATCGTGGAGCAATGCGGCCAACACCAAAACCAAACGGTCTGCTGGACTGTGCCGTTCGAACTGCGCGTAAACCTGATCAAGCACACTCCGGGTGTGCGATTCAACATTGCCTTCTCCGTGCCATACAGGATCTTGCGGCGTATCTTTGAGTCGAGAAAACCATGGGAGATAACCCACCAATGTCTCTTTCCACGCCTCGAACGGGGGCTTTTCGCCTGCCAAAATACCTTTACATAACGCATTCATTTCTGCCTCAATTGGTTGATCGAATACTGTGTCGACCAGTGGTGATCGGTTTGAATGTGATCTTTTCTGACCCACTTCGCCACATGGTATTCAAATGCAGCATAGGGAAATCCGTCTTCGGAACGCACCACGTAGCCTTCGACTTGGGTTGTGTCCATGTGAAGTGACAGCGCGCGGATACGGGCTTCGTTCCAAACACCCCGGTATAGGATTCTGGGAATGGGAATACCCCACTTTTGGGCCCAAAAACACGTGTCCTCCCATGAGAGGCAGTTGTTGGAATCGTCCCAGATAGAAAAAAGATAAAAGTAGGATTCGAGATCGACATAGGCAATCGAGTGTGTGGCATACATGTTTTCACCACAGAGGCGCCACCCTTGCGGAATTTGAAAGGCAATCTCGGACCAAAACCGTTTGACCCAATCTCGGGATGGATGGGGCCTTGGATCCAAAGAACGCGCGTGCAAGCCGTCGCGGTACAGCGTTGTGTTTTCCCCATCGAGTTTTTCGGTGATGACCACATTTCGACCCTCAAATGTGCTTGCACATACCATTCGGGTATCGTCTGGTGAAGCACTTGGAGACCAAGGCAAGTGGGGTGTTCTGGGATATTTGAACTTCATACCTACATTCTCGGAAATTTCGCTTTGAGAGGCATCTGCCATGTAGATTAATGCACGCCTTGAAATCCACGTTGTCATTTTGCCGGAACAGTGTCCGGGATCAAAAACACAAAAAATCATCCGTGTATACCAGAGCTCTTTCAAAACTCAAACAGAACCATAAAGAATTTTTTAAACTACAGAGAATTTCGAGCGCCACTAACGTAGATCCACATGCTATTTTTGATTCCTAGAATATCGAAAAAATGACGAAATTTCTGCATCCATCAGGTATTTTTGTGCTGAAGACACCCTCAAATCTGGGTTTTCGTTGACTGGAGATTCAAAAATGAAATATCCAAAAAATAAAAGACCTTACTCTAAGTGTGTGAACATCAACCCATCCACGGGTTCAACAATGGCTCAACGGCTGTTTAATTTGCGGAGAGAACACGCCTCTCATCGCTTTGAGTTCTTCAACATTCGGTTTCGAAAGACGTCTATTGTTTGAAACATCTTTTTTGTGAACCGATTCTTGTGTTCCTGAACCTTCTTTCGGTTTTGAAATTCAGGATTTTGAGTTGAGCGGTACACTGTCACTGTGGGTGATACACACAATTCCAATGCCACCGTTTTGGATTACAATGCGAAGGAGACGCCAAACAGATTTGAGGTTTTCCGATGAAACCCGTTCCAAAACCAACCCAAGAAACTGAACGCCTTGCGGCACTTCATCGGTACGCCATTCTGGATACACCACCCGAGGAAGCCTTTGACCGAATCACGCGTTTGGCCGCAAATGTACTTTCAATGCCATTGGCTGCCATCCACTTTATTGACCGTGATCGCCAGTGGAGCAAATCTGCACAAGGCATACCCGCTTGTATCAGCATTGATCGCGACCAGTCGTTCTGTGCGCACACCATCCTGCACGAAGATATGATGATCATCCCAGACGCAAAACTGGACGAACGGTTCCGCGACAACCCCATTGTTCTTCACGCCCCACATGTGCGCTTTTATGCATCTCAACCACTCCAAACACCCGATGGGTATGTCATAGGCACACTGTGTGTCGCCGACACCCAAGTCCGGATGTGGGACACCCGAGAATCGCAAATCCTCAAAAGTCTATCTCAGATTGTGGTCAGCGAGTTGGAACTGTACAGCAAGCGCCGGGAACTCGAAAAACGCCTGTTCGATGTCGAGCAGGTCAGTCAGCAAAAGAGTGATTTTGTGGCAGACATTTCCCATGAATTGCGCACGCCTCTGACCTCGATTCTGGGATTCAGTCAGTTGATGCTGGCGGGTCTGGGCGGACCCCTGAGTGAGCAAGGCCAAGAGTATATTTTTATTGTCTATGACAGTGGTGAACAGATGTTGTCTTTGGTGAACAACCTCCTGGATATGGAAAAGATCGAAGCTGGCCACCTTGAACTGGCCAAAGAACTGGTCGATCCATCCACACTGATTCGAAAAGTCAAACAGATGATCCAGCTGAGGGCTGACCACAAAAGCATCTCTTTAAACACAGAAAGTGCGCCCTGTTCAGAAATTTTGGCTGATCGCAGCAAGTTGCTTCAGGTGATTTTGAATCTGGTGTCCAATGCACTCAAATTCACACCCGAAGGCGGCAGCATCACCCTGCGCACTGTTCAAATCGAAAGGCGCCTTTGCATTGAGGTCGAAGACACTGGGGTTGGTATGGATGAATTCGCGTTGAAACAGCTGTTTTCAAGGTTTTCTCAAGTCGACCCTTCCCTATCCAGGCGCCACGCCGGTACCGGTCTCGGGCTCTTTCTGGCAAAACGCCTGATCGAAATGCACGGTGGAACCATCTCAGTCGAAAGTGCTCTGGGAAAAGGCACCTTGTTCCGGATGGAATTGCCCTTGGCCAGCAGTCTGTGATTGAATGCGAAGATGGATATTCTCGTACTCGGAGGCACCCAGTTTGTCGGCCGCCACATCGTTCGGTCATTGCTGGATGCTGGACACACGTTGACTCTCTTTTCCCGAGGAAAACACGCCAATCCCTTTCCAGAATGCGAGCATGTTTTGGGAGATCGAGACGGCGATTTGAGCCACCTCACAGGGCGCCACTTCGATTGGATTGTCGATGTCTCGGCCTACTTTCCGAGCCAAATTGAAACCATGGTAAAAGCCGTTTCCACAGAAAACTATCTCTTGATTTCCACAATATCGGTGTACGATTTGGACGTCCCAGGCCCACTCACGGAGGCATCGACCCGTTGGGCACCACTGTACGAAGCGACAACCATCACATCCGACACATATGGACCCCTCAAAGTGGCTTGCGAAGATGTCGTGCAAAAGCATTTCGGAGCGAAGGCCTTGATCCTCCGGCCCCACATTGTCGTGGGCTCCCACGATTACACCGACCGATTTACGTCATGGGTTCGAAGGCTCTCACACGGTGGAGAAGTCGTCTTTCCCGGAACGCTTTCAACGCAACTTCAGTTTGTGGATGCCCGCGATGTTGCAGACTTTGTCCATTTGGCCATCGAAAAAGAGCTGTATGGAACGTACAATATGGTTCGCGATCCCGTTTCCTGGCACAGTGTCATTCGTGGAATGGAAGCCCTGACGAAAAGGCCCATACAGGCTCTGGAAATGGATCCTGAGGTTCTCGGTGGAACACTCTTTCCAATGTGGATACCAGAATCCAATTCCAGACACGTCATCATGAACACCCAAAACATGTTGGCAACGTCCGTTGGATTTGCATTCCGAGAGCTGGAAGACACACTTCAGTTTACTTGGGAGTGGAGCCTTTCCCAATCAACGGTCGAAAAACCCGCAGGACCAACGCCCGAACAAGAGCGGCTGTGGATCGAAGCTTGGAAACAGCGCGCATGATGGGTGAATCGATACAATAAAAACATGTATACGCTTTTGCCGTACGGCGGCCTGCGGATCACTGGAACGGATCGCATCGACTTTATCACCGGACAAATGACAGCTCACCTCAAGGCAGCGACCACGCCCAGTCGCTTGCCCAGTTTGTTTTTGAACGTTCGCGGACAGATTGAATTTTGGGCACAAACATACCGAAGAGAAAAAGACCTCTACATCCATCTGGCGGCACCCGCCGTTTCAGAATTAAAACAACGATTGGAACGATATATTGTCTTTGATCAAGTTGCAATCGAGGATCTCTCTTTTGTCCTCTTTTCACTACATGTCACAGGTGCAGACAATGCACTTTTGGAAAGCTTAGGTTACGACATGCAGCAAAAGGAAACGCAAGAAACCGAGTGGAATGGGCAAACCCTTTTGATTTCCAAAATACAACGCACCCAAAACATGGGGTTTGACATTCACTGCTTGAAAGAACACAGTACAGCGCTGATTGATCATCTCAATACACACGGACAGACCGAAATGGACTGGACTTCGCTTCAAAAAGCCCGGATTGAAGCGGGATTGCCCGATCCCTACGAAGACGGATTCCTCGGGCAACTGCCCCAAGAATGCGGCATGGATTGGGCCGTTTCGTATCAAAAAGGGTGCTATATCGGTCAAGAAATCATGGCGCGATTGGATGCGCGCGGAGAGGCGCGGCACCGCTTGGTCAGTCTGGAAGGTGATATTGCATCCCACACGGATATTTTTTCTGAAGGCAAGCGGGTTGGAAAAACAGGTCTCTGCCTGTCAGGACAAGCACTGGCAATCCTTAGAAAAGACGTCCCAGAAGGGAGCTTTGTGGAAGTCGCCGAAAAAACGGCAAAGGTTTTGGGCACCCATGAACATGCGCAGGGTTGAGCCGAACCGCTACGGAACACTGCTGAAAGCGTACACCAGCACCTACGCACTGCAGGTCTTGCCAGTGTTTATTCTGAGCTGGATTTTTTTGCCCTCAACAAGCCAAACCGCCGCAACCGTCTATGCCGCACTGAGCGTTCCACTGGTCGGTTTGGCCATTTACCTCGCTGAGCGGCCCACACCAAACATCAAGCACCCAAACGTTCAAAAAAGCCTGCAATGGGCCGTCGCTCCGGCTATTCCCGCACTGTTTGCCACTGTGCTTTGGGGAAATCCCGGTGCCCAATTGGGTTTCATCGGGTTCAGTGTGGTTGTGTTTTCAATCGGCCTCTGGAGAATCAAAGGCTATTCGACGAACCCTCAAAACGCTGACCGAGACGGATCTGAAAATTCTTAAACCAATCCCGCGCAGGCATTTTTGCTTTGTTTTCAGGCTGAACCTCGATGAGATCGATACATCCCTGACCGGTCGAAACCCGAAGGGTGTCGGAAGCCGATACAATTGTTCCCGGCAATGCTGAGCTGGAATCCTGTGACAGGGCCATTTGGGTGACTTTCAGCCGCTTGCCCAACCAAAAGGAAAAGCTGCCCGGCCACCCAAACGTTCCCCGATATCGGTTGTAAATGTCTGTGTTGGACGCATGCCATCGGATTTCACCGTCTTCTTTGGTGAGCATCGGCGCAAGGGTGGCCTGTGTGGAATCTTGCCGTGTGGAATGCCAATTTCCGAGGTTTTGAAGCAGTTCGACAAGGGTCCGGGCGGCCATTTGGGACAAGGCGCCGAAAAGGTCGACCGATGTCCAGTTGCTGGGAATTTCAAGGGTCTCCTGGAACAGGATGTCACCGGTATCCATCCCGACATCGGTTTGCATCAAGGTGATCCCAGTTTGGGTTTCGCCGTTGATGAGTGCCCACTGGATCGGTGCGGCCCCCCGATAACGCGGCAACAAACTGGCATGGGTGTTGATGAAGCCCATACGTGGAATTTCCAAAACAGACGCCGGCAGGATTTTTCCGTATGCAGAGGTGATGGCCAATTCCGCACCAGACGCTCTCAAGGCCTGTTCAAACCCCGTGTTTCCCTTGAGCCTAGGGGGTTGGGCCAGCGGCAATCCCAGTTCGACGGCGCGCCGCGCGACCGGTGGGGCCGTCATGGTGTTGCCCCGACCGACAGGTTTGTCCGGCTGTGTGACCACCAAAACAATCTCGGCATGTTGTCGAAGGGCTTCCAAAACAGGAAGGGCAAACTCGGGAGAACCAAAAAACGCAATTTTAGGCTGCTTCATATCACTTGGTTTTACCCTTGAGGTCTTCCAGGTACTTCCGTGAGCGACGTTGCAAAAGCGACAGCTCTTTTCGGTAATCCTGAACAATTTCGACTGGCAAATAATCGAGAAACAGTTTGCCGTTCAGGTGGTCGTTTTCGTGCTGCATGACGCGGGCCATGTAATCGCCAAATTCAGTACTGTGCGATTGACCCGAAAGGTCTTGCCAGTGGATTCTCAGCTCTTGGAACCGAGGTACCCCTTCTTCGTAAACCCCAGGAATGGACAGACAACCTTCTTGGTAACTTTTGTCTTTCCGTTTGGTCAAAAACTCAATCTTCGGGTTGACCATGACCCACTCGTGCAAAACCTTGGAACGCAGCGGTTTGTCTTTTTCCGATTCGTCTTCATCGTCGGCATACTCGGCAGCGACGAACAGCCGAATTGGCAAACCCACCTGCGGGGCGGCCAAACCGACGCCTCTGGCCTCATACATTGTGTCGAACATGCTTTGAACCAAATTTCCCAAATGAACCGGATCAAAACCGGGCACTGTAAACTGTGCGTGAACATCGGCAATGGGTTTTGCCTTCATACGAAGTACGGGGTCGCCATAGAATCTCAAAGGATATATCATAAAATCTCAGGATCCATGATAGAGCGAAGTGACACCAAAGCAATACGATCAGCGTTTCTGGACATCTAAAGTCGCGGTAATGAGATCCAAGGTCACCATTCCAGCGGGCAATCTCGGCATTGCGGGAGCATCATACTTGCCAACATGCAACGGAACATCCACTTCAACAACCCCGTTGGACGTCGATGGCACACCCAACACCCGAACAGTTGAGGGTTGAAATTGAACATTTTTGACTTCCCAACCCGTTGGCGGCGAACGCAAGCGCACACGAAAAATACCAATGGGCAATTCGCCCGAATCCACGCGAGACAAAACGACGCGTGAAGGAATGGGTTTTACCTCACTCACAACAAGACCCTGAGCATCAAGTGGGAGAACATCGACAGTGCGCTTCGTCCCAGCACCGAGCGCGACGGGAGCAGTGATGACACGCACAACACGGTTGAGATCCTGGTCCGTTCCGTGCACCACAACAAACGAGGGCGTCACCATCCAGCGGGCCCACTCCCATGTCGGCACAGCGGCCACCATGCCTTCGACACGCACTGTTCGGGAAACAACGGTTTCGATCGCACCCGAAACCTGCTCAGGTTCGACAGAAACCAGCTCCGTCTGGTTGGGCAAACGCACAAGCGGTCGCGCCTGGAAATTGCCCGTTGTTCGGCTCCCAATCTCCACGTCCACGGAAATACGATCAGCTGAAAGACTTTCCACACGATCAATTGGCCCAGAAAGGGTTACTTTAACGTGTTCTGGAATGCCCGTGACCATCCGCTTGCCGGCGTCCACAGCGTGATCGATCACCTGAATGGGAACCTCAAAAACCCGCTGCGTGATCGAGCGCCGCTCCTGGGTGGCAACCCACCACAAGACCATGGCACAGAGCAGTGCGGCCAATTTCTGAGGCCACTGAAAAAAAAGAAGCCGCTTCAAATTCAAAATCCACGGCTCCCCGTGTACAGCAACTCGCGCAACTTATCGCGCAACTCGTTTCCACTCAGATCTGGCGTCAATTGCCCTTGAAAAGCCACGCGAATGCCCCCTCGCTCCTCGGAAACGACCAAAATAACAGCGTCAGACACTTCGCTGAGGCCGAGTGCAGCCCGGTGTCGCGTACCATAGCGGCGGTAAACACCTTCTTCGTCCTTTTGCAGTGGAAAGAGACAACCCGCAGAAACCACACGGTCATTTTGGATGATGATGCCGCCATCGTGCAGTGGGGCATTTCTCGCAAAAAGTGCTTCAATGAAGGGCGTACTGACCACGGCATCTATTTTGACACCGGTGGCCGCATGCTCGCCAAGTGGGGTGCGCTGTTCAATGGCAATCAGTGCGCCGACATGGCGCTCAGCCATACGTTCAAGGGCCCGAGAGAGCGATTGCAACGTGGCCCCACTCGTTCTCGACTCACGCATCCGAGGGGCTCGTCCGATCCGCTCGAGAATTTGCCGCACCTCGGGCTGAAAAACCACAATCAGCGCAAATATACCGATCGTGGCCGTCTTGGCCAAGACATAGTTCAAGCTGGCCAACCCGAAGACCTCTGCCAAAACCCACAGGCCGCTGAAAAAAAACAACCCTCGGATGAGGTTGATGGATCGCGTCCCAGAGAGCAAGTTGTAGGTCTGATAGACCAATGTCGTGACCAGAGCAATGTCCAGTCCGTCGCGCAACCAGGGCAGGATCTCTTTCCAAAACATGTCGGTCTCCCCTTTCCCATTGTAGGGGAGATCGGGCACGCACAGTCTTTATTATCTCTGTTTCATTTTTCTGTGGGATAATTTCAGCAAACATGTTTGACATGTCACTTCTCGCATTGCCATAAGGAAAGCCTTTGAACCATCGACACACATTGACCCGCGCGTGCCTTTCCGAAGGAAGCCTGAAACTTCCCCTCACATGGAAGTGGACCGTGGCCAAACCCACAGGATCCGTCGAACTCAGAGATCAAAAACATGGACAGCTGTTCGAGGGACGCCTTGTGGACGACCCTTCGCTGTCCCATTGCAGGGTTTTCGGCCTTGGGTCTTTTTACCAGCGACAGGGTGCACAGGTGGGCGATGTGGTCCTTTCGACGCGTTGGCCCAACGGCTGCGTGACCCTTGAGCTTCAGTCCAACCGCGAAAACGAAGGGCAGGTGGAGCTTGGCAACCTCCTTGAAAAACTGTGCCAGAGCGCTGGCTACAGCCTCTCCGTACATGGTGACGGCTATTTCCTCTCCTCTTTGGGAAAAGACACCCACACACTCTGGTTTTGTGCATACCGCGAGCCCTTTTCTTGGGATGCCTTTCGATTCGTCCAGGCGGACCATTTTGTTTTGATCCGATCCGACAAAGATGCCCACTTTGAGATCCCAAACAGCTTGCGCATTTGCCAGTGCACACTCGGTCGGCTGGAACAACTGGTCGAACACACCCAGTGGGATGCGGCTCAGGCTTCTGGACTTCGCAATCTTTGGCACAACCTCGAGATTGAAGAACACCATTTGGCGTTTTTGAAAAGGGGATTTGAAAAGGACCTGGAGGAGCGCAAGGCATTTTCAAACGTATTGCTGTGCCTGTCGCAAAGGAAAACGCACACGTGGTTTACGGCATCCGATTTGATGGAAACCTTAAACGGCCAACCCTCAGAGCCTGACCTCCAAAACATACTCGATGTCCTCTGCAAACCTCCCTTTGGCATGCTGAGCCCTTCTGACGGCGGTTACTATCTGCGCTGCGACATGCTCTCTGGGCTTGGGCACCTCAAAATGTACGCAGAAAGCCTCGCAACACGCATTGAAAACCGCCAAACCCCAACCCTGCCAAAAAATCGCGAAATACGGACCGAATGGGCCTAGAACTGGTCAGAACATTCTGGCCTATGTTAGGCTGTGAACGTGGTCAGAGCCCCCTTACAAACAACGCCCAAAGTCGGTGACGGGCAATCTCGATCCGATGATGTCCAGCGCATGTTCTCCCAAATTTCACAACGCTACGACCTTCTCAATCGGGTGCTCAGTCTGGGCATCGATCAATCCTGGCGCGATCAAGCCGTCCGAGAAACGCTGGCCTTGTCCCCCAAGTCTGTTCTGGATGTCGCAACAGGAACGGCAGACTTCGCCCTATCCCTCAAAAAACAATCCCCAGGTTGCAGGGTCGTCGGATGCGATTTTGTACCGGAAATGCTCGCTTTGGGAAGAAAAAAAGCCGATCTTCTGGGACTGGACATTGAACTTGAAGAGGCCGATGCCCTTTCACTTCCGTACGCAGCCGAGGGTTTTGACGCGCTGAGCTGTGCGTTTGGGTTTCGCAACTTCGACCGTTACGATGCAGGTCTCAAAGAATTCTTCCGTGTCCTCAAGCCGGGTGGACGCTTGGTCATTTTGGAGTTCTCTCCACTGCCGGAAACCCCACTCAAACCCTTTTTGCAACTCTACCTGGAACACGTGCTTCCCGTGCTCGGGCGACTCGTGTCTGGATGCCCTGCATACGGTTACCTTCCCAAATCCATCGCTGCATTTCCAAAGCCCCATGAGCTGAAAAAGATGATGGAGGCGGTGGGTTTCAAGGCCGGGACTTACCCGCTCACCTTCGGAATGGTCTCTATTCATATAGGAACAAAACCATGAGCCGTCAGATGCCCGTCGGTGCTGGAAAAGCACATGCCTTGGTTCAAGCCGTTCGCGGAAAACCGATGAGTCGACAGGCCACCTTGGCCGAAATGTACCTGAGAGACAGCCTACAAGGGGTCACTTTGGAAAACGATGTCGCACAGCTGCGAATCGGAAGGGACAAATTGGGTTTTTACTATCAACTGCGCAACTACACCTCTACGTTCCAAGGCGCAACCCTTCCGTACGACCGAGACGAACTCACCCAAGAGGCGTGCCGGCAACTCATCTGGGAAGCCATCAGTGCCTACAGAAACCGCGAAGCGCAAGTGTTTTTAATCTATGAGACAGACTACGTTTTCAATGAAAACAGCCATTTCTTAGGGTTTTATCCCGGGAGCTCTTGGGACAATGAAAACGACCCATCTGAAGACGCGGCTCCGATCGAGCAAGGCAACCTTCGTTTGGAAATTCCCCTGTTTGCACGGCTGGACATTGACAGTCCAACACCGATTGGAGGCTTGAAAAAAGGCACACTGATTGTCTTTCGACTAAAGCAACACATCCTGTTGATGACCATTCCGGCGTCTGAAGTGTTCCTGGCGCCAACCGCTTTGTGTTGACTGGACACCCACAACCCTTCGGAACACATGGTTTGATCCGTAAGCTCGAAAACATCAAGTGACTAAATCCAGTACCCTGCAAAAGTCTATTTTCCAGAAGGGGTTTTTGATCTGTGAATACAAAGAGCTCCTTGATTCTGGGGATATTTTATTTTCGAATGTAATTTGATAAAATCCAGTTATATCAGTAAACCAAAGTCTACATTTTAGAAGAGAAACAGTCTAAAAATGCCACAAAGATATACGATAAAAACGGCCACGGAAGTATACGACGCCTCTTTTTTCGTTGCCAGGCGATACTTGCAAATTGACGATAACAATGTCTTTCTTGCCTACAAGATGCGGTCAGAGGGCTGGCTCCACGGGATGCCGTTCTGTCCAAGACGGGTGCTGTCTTATCTCCAAGATAGAGAAGAATATACAAGACATTTCATTTTCTTTATTAATTATGAAACCTTATGTAAACACCCCATAGGGTCATGAAATTCAACCTATGGCAAGCTCTGTTGTTGCTTGGATAAATGCCATCTGGGTTTACTTCTGCAACTTCCAAAATTTCTGATGTTTAAGGCGCTTTCTGGAAAACCGTGAGACCAAAATGGGATTGCAAAACCGATTGGATGCCGTTCAGTCCAAGATGCGTTTCGGTTAGATCGAATCTCTTGCTTGCCTCCGAATCCAAATTGCACTTTTTGTCCTGTCCTACAGTAGTTTTCATAATTATCAGGAATTTTAGAAACTTAAAAAAACTTTGTCCAACAGTTGTTTTGGTTAGCGGTCAGGCCGCATGACATGCCGTTCTGACCGAGATAGAATATTTCTTTTTGGATATCCTAGAAGTCACGAGGTTTGCCGTAAAAAGTATCGATGGTGATGGTATGCAGTAGAAAAAATACCTTAGATAATCTTACAGTAAGTTCGTTAAATATTGGAGGTCTCTGTGGTTCTTCGCAATGGATTTTCGAATATCCAAACAATAACAGAACATGCTGTATCATCTCTCTTTTGGCAATCCCTAGATGAGGTTGAGGTGACTCAATTGGTGTTTACTTAGAGATGTTCATTCTTTAGTCCCATAGACAACGCCTCTGTCTATCTATAGCATGAAGCCAAATGGACCGAGAAGCCCAACAGTCAACACGCATCTCCCGGTTTCTTCGTTTTCCATTGACATGGCTCGTAATCGGTGCAGTGGCTATCATTTTCGCTGTCCAACTCACGACTGCAATGTTCGGTGAAACCGGCATTATGGGCACCTTCGTCGCTCCCCTGGTCGGCACTGTTGCAGCAATTGCACTCTACGGGCTCACCATGCGGTGGATTGCCATGCGGGCAACACCGGAACTTGCACATCACAGCTTTTTCATTGACGGCCTGCTCGGCATCGCTTTCGGTACGGTATTTATCCTTCTATCGGTAGGAACCCTCTCTGCAATCGGTACATACACCGTCACTTGGACTGGAATCAACCTATGGGGCGTTCTTGGTCCCATATTGGCCATGAACATCGGTGTCGCAGCGTTCGAAGAACTTCTGTTCCGCGGTCTTCTGTTTCAGGCCGTACAACAACTTTTTGGCAACTGGGTCGCACTGACCGCGACTTCACTGGCTTTCGGGATCCTACATTTTTTCAACCCAGGAACCACAATCTGGACGGCAATCGCCATTGTCCTAGAGGCAGGTCTATTGCTCGGGGCAGCATTCATGTGACGCAAAACCCTCTGGTTTGTGATTGGACTCCACTTCGCACTCAATGCCACACAAGAAATCCTTGGCCTCCCGGGAAGCAATTCAGTTGGCCTTCTTCAGGTTGACGTTCAAGGGCCTAATCTCCTGAGTGGAGGCAGGGGCGGATTGGGTGCGTCCCTCATCACTGTCATGGTCGGCATCTGGATGACCCTGGTGATGTTGGCATTTGCGCAGCGGCGGCTTCGTTGAGCCAATTTTGTGTAGGTTTCCAACAGGCGCGACCTGACACCTTCAATTCCCTAAATTTTGTCTGCGAAACCCAAAGTGCCATCAAAACGAATTGTCACCTTATACAACAATTCCAGGACGCCCAGAATAGCCAGTGGAATGGCTCACTTGAACTTATTTTCGTGAACGCACCCACCATTGTGCAGATTCGACCGGAGAACACTGTCTCTCGAATGTCTCTTTTTGATGCATAGACTTCCTTCAAACCTGGAGGTTTCTATGTGTGTTGCCCTTGTGTGCATCAGCCTTTTTTCTAGACCCATCCCTTCCACACCCTTTCCTGAATCCGCTGTGGTGCCCATTAAATCTAGCTTAAACAAACCAATCAACGACACCCAAGGGCAAATCTGACCCCCTTCTGTAAAATCCGTTACAAAAGGTTTGCCCAAACCTGTTAGAATTCAATCCATCAGAGGGAGTAGCGGCCAGTTTGGCTGCGCTTATCGTCAATACGGCACGTCATGTGACCCGGTAGCGCAATAACAGCAAGACTCTGAGCGGAAATGGAACCCGCTCAGAGTCTTTTTTTCCATTTCCGAAAGCCTCAATTTGCCTACACTTTTTTGAAAAAGCAGTGTAGACAAACCCAATAAATTCGGAGGGGAAATATATGTTAAAAGGGTCATATCAGAAGAAGAGCTCCAAAAGAACCGAATTTCCATCTATGCACGCATTCAATATTCCCAAATTTTTGCTGAGTGCGCTGTCTATATTTCTTTCGATTGCGAAATATACCAACAAAACGAAGTCGAAATTTTTGAAATCCAAGTTTCGAAAACGCAAGAAATTTATTGTAAATAGATGGAATGTACTGTCAAAAATCATCAATTGGCTAAAAATACATTCAAAGTGAAATTACTTTTCAGCTTTAGCTAGATAAAATACGTTTTCAATGCTTGTACTCTTGGGGGTTGAAGAAAATGGATGTATTTATGGTTGAGTACTTAGGAAAGCCCTTATGGATTTGGTTGAGTTTTTTCTCTCTGATTTTGACGCTTTTGGCATTTGATTTGGGCGTCTTGAGCAAGAAACGGTCCAACCCAGAATTGAGTGTTCGCCAAAGTTTGGGATTGTCTGCGTTCTACATCGCAATAGCCCTTTTGTATGGTGTTTTCATTTGGTTTTCGGTGGGAAGCGACTCGGCCATAAAGTACTACACGGGATTTGCCATCGAAAAAAGCCTTTCTCTGGACAATATTTTTGTCATATCGCTGATTTTTGCGTATTTCGGCATTCCACGCGCCCTCCAACACCGGGTTTTGTTTTGGGGCATCCTCGGCGTCATTGTCTTGCGTGCGATCATGATCGGGTTTGGAACTGCAATCGTGTCCCAATTTGAGTGGATTCTGTACTTTTTCGCAGCCTTCTTGATTTTTACAGGAATTAAAATGCTTGTCGCCAAAGAGAGTGAAGAGGCAGGCAATTTTGCCAACAACCCCATCCTGAAATGGACGCGCAGACGCCTGCGCGTGACGGATGAAATGCATGGCAATGCCTTTTTTGTGAAACTCCAGGATTCTTCTGGAAAAACACTGCGCTACGCGACACCACTCTTTCTGGCCCTGATTCTGGTCGAAACAGCCGATCTGATTTTCGCGGTCGACTCCATTCCGGCCATCTTTGCCATCACGACAGACCCCTTTATCGTGTACACATCGAATATTTTTGCCATTCTCGGACTTCGCGCCCTTTACTTCGCACTGTCAGCGCTTTTGCACCGCTTCGTGTACCTTAAGTACGCGCTGTCACTGGTTCTGGTTTTCATCGGCGCAAAGATTTTCTACAACCACTTTTTTGAGAAGTTGAATCCAGCCATTTCTCTCGGGATCACGTTGGGCCTGCTTGCTGGAGGCATTTTGCTCTCACTTTGGAAAACACGCCCTTCTGGAACGCAAAACCAAAGTGGATGACGGTGCAACCTTTGGGACTTGGGTAATCTGCTAAAATTGCCCCTTATGGCACGCATTACGCTACGCGACACCCGCGAAATTGAATCTCTGAAAAAGGCTGGGGCCTTGGTCGTCGAAACTTTCGACGTGCTGAGGCCCCTCATTCAGCCCGGTGCAGACCTCAAAGAATTGGACCGAATTGCGGAAGAATACATCCGTTCCAAAGGTGGAATACCCGCTTACAAAGGCTACAAACCACAGTTTTCCCGCACGCCTTTTCCGGCCACGATCTGTGCATCGGTCAACAATGAAATTTGCCACGGCATTCCAACGCGACGGACCCTGCGTGAAGGGGACATCATCGGCATCGATATTGGTGTTTTTCTGAAGGGATGGGCCGGAGACGCCTGTTACACCTTTGCCGTTGGCGCAATTGATCCTGCGGCACAGCGGCTTTTGGACACAACCAAAGCGTGTTTGCTGGCCGGTTTGAATGAGGTCAAGCCTGGAAAACGACTGGGTGACATTGGTGCGGCCATTGAAGAACTGGCCCACTCCCGTGGATGCAGTGTGGTACGAGAACTTGGTGGTCATGCCATCGGTCGAAAAGTCCACGAGGGCGATTTTCACGTCTCGCACTGGGGCACGCGAGACACCGGTATGGTGCTCAAGAAAGGCATGGTTTTCACCATTGAACCCATGATCAATGAAGGCAGAGCCGAAACCGCAATGCTGCCGGATGGCTGGACCGTCGTGACAGCCGATGGAAAACGCTCTGCACAATACGAACACACGTTGGCCGTAACGGAAACTGGATTTGAAATCCTGACACCATGGGAATGAATCCAAACATCAGCGTGGTTTTGGTGTCACCCAAGGAACCTGGAAACATCGGATCCACGGCCCGGGCGATGCTCAACATGGGCGTCTCTGATTTGCGTTTGGTCAATCCCAGATGCAACCCAATGGCCAACGAGGCTGTATGGATGGCCGTTCACGCCAAAGAGGTCTTGATGGGTGCATCCATATTTGAAACCCTCGAAGACGCCATTGCCGACTGCCACTGTGTGATCGGAACGACAGCACGCGACCGTGGATTGGATTTTCCGGCCGCACAGACCCCACGGTCACTCAGCACACAGATACTGGCTTCTGGAACGACGTGCATTGTGTTTGGTAGAGAAGAATCCGGGCTCACAACGGAAGAGTTGGCGCGGTGTCAGACAACGGTTAAAATCCCGACATCTGAGTACTCGAGCCTCAATTTGTCCCAAGCGGTCTTGATTGTTCTGTACGAATTTTTTCAGGCCGAATCGACACAGATGTCCAGCCCGGAGCCGGAATTGCCCAGTTCCAGGGAAGCCATGGAACGCTTTTACAACCAACTCGAGAATCTGGCCCTTGAGATTGGATACACCGATCCCCCACGCCTCCCACACGTCATGCAGCGCTACCGGAAAATATTTGACAGGGCAAAACTCAGTTCGGACGAGGTCCGCATGGTTCAAGGGCTTTTGTCTCAAATGGCTTGGATCGCCAAGGGAAACCGCCCAAAGCGGTAATACCAAATTGATTTGGAAAACGTCCAGTAAGTTCCTCCATTTTGCGGTCAGTCAGGCTGAACAGCGCGCGGCTTGGTCCAGGAAAGTGCCATTTTATCTAAGAGTAGGATACAGAAAGTTCCTTTATTTTGAGGATATTTAGGAGATGTCATTGAGATTAACTTCAGCGACTGCCAAGAGAGTGTATGAACCTGTGTGAAATCTCAAAGACCTACACTGGGTATTTCATCTCTCCCAGACGTTTGCGGGTCTTTTTGATGAGAATTTGGGAGATGTATTCCCATTCAGTAGATTGTCGCCAGACACGAAAGTAATGATAGACAGAACGCCAGTGAGGGAAATCATGGGGCATACTGCGCCATTTAGAACCATTATCAAGGATATAGAAGATGGCATTGATGATTTCCCTTCTAGGGATACGAGGTCTAATGGTCGGTCGAGCAGGTGGTAAGAGGGGTTCTAGGACAGACCACTCATGATCTGTTAAGTCTGATGGATAGGGCTTACGTGTCATACTAAAACGCAGTCTAGCACATACCCTTATTCTCAAATTCCCTCCCTAAACAAATTCATACAGACTCGCAATGCGCTTCGAAGTCATACAAGGTTCTAAAATAGAGTGATGATTGACGTCCACTTTGAATCCGAACAAATGCAAGGAACTGTCGTGTCAAGTTCTGAGACGCAAATCAAGACCGGCGAACAGGTCACACTTTACCCATCTCCACTGAATCCCGAGCAGCCTGTTTTGAAACACCGAACGACCTTTTACAAGGTCAAATCCTTCTCCCAGGAGGGCCATGACGATGGCTCGACGACCACTCGATACGCATTTTGGGATCCGTACACACTGGAATGAGATCCCCTATTCTAAGGGAATGAAAAGAATCACAGTCCATCATTTGGGTGAACAACGCTACGTCGGCATCAATGAATCTGGACAGCAGGTCATTCTGGATGGCAGCCCATTGTCGGTTGGATTGCGCCCGATGGAGGCCCTTTTGGCATCTCTTGCGGCTTGCACGGCCTACGATGTCGTCGAAATCATGAACAAGCGCAAGACACCCCTTTTACATTACCGCGTCGAGGTTGAAGGAATGCGCGCTGAGGAACACCCCAAGCGCTATACGGAAATCTCGGTCAAGCACATTGCGCACGGTCCCGATGAACTTCGGTCACAGCTCGAAAAGGCCGCACATCTGTCGCACGAGAAGTACTGTTCGGTGGCCGCAACACTCAACTGCCCCATTCACCTCAGCGTCTCAATCGAAGATCTCCCCTGAATCCATGAAAAAGTTTGTGCGAATTCTCTTGAATGCGGTGTTGGGTCTGGTCTTTTTGGTAGCAGTTCTCGCCATTTTGACATGGCAAACGACCGATCACCCCGCAGACGAACAAACAGAATCGGTCTCTTGCAAACCGAACACGCCCATGCTCAAACCCAAACAAGACGTGAAGGTCATGAGTTGGAACATCCAATATTTGGCGGGAAAAGGCTACGTGTTTTATTACGACACACCCGAAGGAGACGGCCCCGATACCCGACCCAGTCCGAGTGCTGTCGCACAGACATTGAAGGGGGTCATTCAGGTGATCCAATCCGAAAATCCAGACGTTCTTCTCCTGCAAGAGGTGGACGTTCACTCCAAAAGAACAGACCAAATGGACCAACTTCGCGCGCTGCAAGACGCCCTCAAGTTCAATTGCGAAACGGGCGCCTACTACTGGAAAGCGGAATTTGTCCCACACCCCAAAATTCTCGGCTCTGTGGGCATGAAGTTGGTTACCCTTTCAAAATACCAAATGGCCTCTGCCACACGGTACCAACTGCCTGTCATCGACGCGGACCCCGTTACCAAAGCATTTTACTTCCGAAGGGCCATACTGGAAGCGAATCTTTCTGTTTCGGGAAGCAAGCCCCTTCGCGTGCTCAACACACATTTGGACGCTTTTGCACAGGGAACGCAAACGATGCAACACCAAGTGGAGAAAGTGCACCAGATTCTCTCGCTCGACACGCGATTCATTATTGGCGGCGACTTTAACCTGTTGCCCAACAAAGCAGCCTGGGACGCATTGGATAACGTCCAGAGAAGCTATTTTAACCCTGAAACGGAAATCTCCATTTTGCTCAAGGATTTTTCCAGTATCCCCTCTCTCCACGAGATTCAAAAGAGCCCGAAAACGTGGTACACACACTTTCCCAACGATCCTCGTGTGAAAGGGCCAGACCGCACGTTGGATTACCTTTTCTACGGTCGGGCGGTCCGGTTGGGTGCCCATCAGGTGAGGTCCGCCGACACACTCAAATGGTCGGATCATCTTCCTTTGGTTGCCACATTCTCCGTTGAATAGTCTGAGTTCAGCTTAAGGTTATTGACGTGCTTTAGAAAACAATTCTGATGAAGTATGGGTTTCCCAAAATGATAGTCCTCTGGTACGTTGGGGCTTGGTTACACCTTCAATGCCTGGAGGACTTCATGCTTTTACCCGAGCTGTTCTCCTCAACGTGCAAAATACCCGTGTGTGTAAGCTCAGTATGGCTCCTTCCACAATCATGACCTCTTGATTTTCTTTTATAAAGGCCACTTTCAAAGCCTTCTCCCCCCAGTATGCCTGTGTCTATATTGAGGACAGAATTATAGCAATTGTCAGTGTAATGCGTGAATGAGGGCATACAGTAAGTTTCTTTAATATCGGGAATTTCTTGGAAGCTAAAACACATCCAAGTAACACTTTATCCATGTTTTAGTGTTTCAAAAATGATGAAAACCGCTGTAACTCCAAAGGTTTGAGAGAAAGGGTAGTGGAAGCGTATGAAAAACGCCAGTTATTGCTGAAGTGGCTTGGCCTTTCAAAATAAGTTGCACTGCTGCTCGAACCTTCATGCACACCAGGCAGGTCAATCCTAGCCCCTAAACCCTGTCTTGGTCGTACTCGAAAACCAGGAACACATCAAATGATTCGAGATCAAATGGCGGACAAGCCCCTTTTTGGACGAGCTGGCCCCTTCTTGGGTGCCGCTTTGACCAAGACGATTGCGTATGGTCATCAACCCGAAAAACCATCCTTGTCTTTCTCTGATCCCATTCTTTTATCTTCTCAACCCAAACTCTGGTTGGAAGAGCAAGACAAAAAGCCCAGCACAATGTGCTGGGCTGAGTTTACACTGAAATTCAAAAGTCAGATCAGAGCGTGCCGGGATCGTCAGAGAGTGTTCCGGGATTGACCAACAGTGTGCCAGGATCGTCAGAGAGTGTTCCGGGATTGACCAACAGCGTGCCAGGATCGTCAGAGAGTGTTCCGGGATTGACCAACAGTGTGCCAGGATCGTCAGAGAGTGTTCCGGGATTGACCAACAGCGTGCCAGGATCGTCAGAGAGTGTTCCAGGGTTGACCAACAGCGTGCCAGGATCGTCAGAGAGTGTTCCGGGATTGACCAACAGCGTGCCAGGATCGTCAGAGAGTGTTCCAGGGTTGACCAACAGCGTGCCAGGATCGTCAGAGAGTGTTCCGGGATTGACCAACAGCGTGCCAGGATCGTCAGAGAGTGTTCCAGGAACGGCAGAAGCTGCAGAAACAGATAAGAAAGCCAACACTGCGGCGAGGTATGTTTTCATGGCCGGAATCGTACCATGGGAAATCCCTCTGCGCAATACCCAAAATCCAATATCGAAACCACGACCAAATTTGGTTTTGCGGGTATTTCTGGCTCGGAACAATTGGATTTGAAAGGGCGTACCGACTCAACCTGTGGAAAGTCTGGGTTCCAACTGGATCAATCGATTGTGCTCAATGGTTTTGTTTTCCGCAATCAGGTGGGCCAGTGTCGTGCCTTGGAGAACAGCTTTTAGGGCATCTTCAACCCGTTTCCAAAGTCCTTCTGTCGCGCATGCGCCGATATGGGAACACGACTGGGCATCTTCGAGACAGGTGACGGGAGACAAACTGCCTTCGAGCACAGTGACCACTTCCCAGGCCGTAATGTGCTCCGGCAAGCGACTCAATTTGTAGCCTCCGTGGGCACCCCGAACCGAACGCACCAAGCCCGCACGCCGCAACGTCGAGGCAATTTGTTCCAAATAATGTTGGCTGATGCCCTGGCGTTCAGCCACTTCTTTAAGGGAGAGTGCTTGCTTGTCCTTCTGGCCGATTTCAACCAGCGCCCGTAAGCCGTATTGTGCCTTTGTCGAAATCCACATACCCCAAGTCTAAATCCATATATTCCGAGCGTCAATTGTGGATTTATCCATCACGGCAATCTGGTATGGATACGTTTCTAACCTTTTTGAAACACGCGGCGGCCCAAAACGGCCACCATGAAACAGAATCCCTGACTCAAAATGACAGTGCTGCCTGAGGGAACATCCAAAATATAGGAAACCCCCAGTCCGATCGATGTGGACACAACCCCCACAAGGCAGCTGAACCAGGTCATCCGATACAGCGTCGAGCTCCACATCCGCGCAGTTGCGGCCGGAATCACGAGAAGCGACGCGACCAAAACCGTTCCCACCACTTTCGCAGCGGCAACCACCACGAGTGCGACCATTGTGGCGAGAAAGTAATCCAGAAAGCGCACGGAAACACCATCTGAGCGAGCCAACTCCGCGTCAAAGGTGATATAGGCCAGTCTGGACCAGGTCAGCGGAATGAGAACAACAGAGACGATCAAGAGGATACCGACAATCCAAAGATCAGAGACACCGACACTTAAAATGCTGCCAAACAGATAGGAGAATGCATCAACGGTATAGGTTTTTTTGAGCCCCAGAAACAAAACACCCAACGCCACCGAAAGTGCAAAGAAAATCCCGATGGTCGTGTCTCCAGCCAAATCGGTTTTGTCTTTGAGGTACACAATGCCCAGACTCACAGCCAAAGTAAAGGGAAATGCCACCCAGAGCGGTGTCCACCCCAAGAGCAAAGCCAAAGCCACACCCCCAAATGCAGCGTGGGCAAGGCCTTCACCCAGAAAAGCCATCCCACGCTGCACGATAAAAACACCGTAATAGCTGCAGAGCAATCCAAGCATCAGGCCCGCAATCAAGGCATTTCGCATGAAGGGAAAAGACCACATTTCCACCAGTGTTTCCATCAAGAACCTCCTGAAATGGATGTGTGTGTGTGATGGGCATGTCCATAGGCACGTGCCAGAATATCGGCCTGCATGATGTCGACTGGAAATCCAAATCCATACAGTTTTCGATTGAGGATCGCGACATGTGAAGCGTGGTAACGCGCGACGTCCAAATCGTGCGTGATCATGGCCAAAGTGGCTTTTGTTGTGCTTCGGTAGGTCTCTAAAAGGTTGTACATATCCTTTTCGGCCAGGACATCGATGCCCGTTGCCGGTTCGTCCAACACGATGAGCTGTGGACGCCGAACCAGAGCCCTCGCGAGGTAAACCCGCTGCAATTCTCCTCCAGAAAGACGCCCGAGCGCACGATCTCCCAGATGTTTGAGGCCCACTTGGTCGAGTGCGTCCAAAGCCAGCGACCGTTCCTGTGACGAAATCCGTCCCACCCAAGCGCGCCGAAGCCCGGTCAAAACCAATTCCAGAGCCACGGCTGGAAAAGATCGGTCAAACGTTTTGATTTGTGGAATATAGCCAATGCCCTGCAAATGACCCGGCGATTCTCCGAGCACGCGCACTTGACCCGACGAAGGTGAGATCAACCCCAACAGTGTCCGCACCAATGTGCTTTTTCCTGCGCCATTTGGACCCACCAAAGCTAAAAACGCCCCCTCGGGCAAAACCAAAGAAATGTCGTCTAAGGCAATAAAATCACCAAATCGTACAGTTAAATGTGTGAGCTCAAAAGCGGGAGTCATCCTGATCACAATACCAGTTGGCACAGACTTGACGGCACTCGCCAAAATCGCCTATACTCAGCTCCGCTTGGGATGGGCAGTTAGCTCAGCGGTAGAGCGTTCGCCTTACACGCGAAGGGTCGGGGGTTCGAATCCCTCACTGCCCACCAGAACGAAAAAGCTGTTCAGAGTACAATAGGCGAAAAGAGCGTCGAGAGTAGGAAAGCTCGACGCTCTTTTTCTTTGCAGTGGCTCAAAAATCGGGTTGCGTCGTGTCTAAGAAAGCATCCTCGCGTCCGGCGCTTTGCGTGGGCTGTTCGGTGGCACTCTCAAGCAAGTCAGGTTTAAGAATGCCCTCACGCCCACCTGATGCCATCAATATTTGCTCATGGACCAATAAAACAAAAGCCACTGTGGGGAAATCCTTCCCACGGTGGCGATATGAGTAGCCTCGCCGCTTAACGTTTGGCAAGGCGTTCAAGGAGCTTAATGTCTCGCTGGATCAAGTAATCAATCTGGGCGCGAGCTTGCGCTTCGGTTTTTGGGGGCCTGGATGAGACCCGATTGGGTGAGTTTTTTGTGGTATTGCTGCTCATGGCTTCACCTAACTTTCAGTGGTATGTGGGCACACACGCTTGCACAGCATGTTAATACATTGTACTGGATCTGCGAAGTGTCAGGACACGTTATGCAGTGAGGGGTTCGATTTCTCACAAAATACCCCATTTAGGCCTTTGTCAAAAGGTACATTTTGGGATGGTGCCCACCGTGGTAAACCTGGTGGGTTTTCCGTATCTGCCAAAAGCCCGTCTCCTCGACCACGGACTCAAATCGCCGGATGTCGTGCGTCAAAACCACCATTCGCGCACGCTTGCTCGAGATTCGGGCCATTTCCCGAACGAACTGCGGATACAAAATCTGGTTTCCCGCAAGGGACCCGATGTCGTCGCCCCAAGGCAAATCGCACAAAATCAGATCAAATTGGCCTTTTGGACAGTCCAGAGCGGTCGCGTCCGCTTGTTCCAGACGGATGTCCTTGAAATATCCAGATTTGGCCACATTTTGGTAGCCAAATGCCAATGCCTGTGCGTCTATGTCGCAACCGTACAACACCTGTGGCATGCCAAGCCGCCGGCGTTCGATCAACAGCGTTCCGGAACCGCACATGGGATTAAACACCCGATCACTCTCGCAAATGCCACCCAAATCGACCATTGCGGCAGCCACCGCAGCATTGAGTCCGCCCTCCATATTGCCGACACGCCAAGATCGCGCACTGAGTGGGCGTGCACTCATGCGAAAAAGTGCGTCCCAGTGTGCCCCATTTGGAACAAATCGAATCAGGAGTTCGCCTTTCTCGTCGAAGGGCAAGCCCGTCTTGGCCTCTATTTCCTGAGCCAACCGCCGAAAGGTGCTGGATTCAACCCCGGCTGCGCCCAATCGAAAGGAATGAAAGGTCGACCACGCTTGCATCTCGGCAATCAGTTTCAGCAATCGAGTCAAATGCTCCTGTCCCAAGAAGGCTTTGGGACGTGGAATATCAAAGGGTTCCACACGGTAAACAGCGACAGCCGTTCGCAAACGGGTCAGGTCAAGTGGGTTTCCAAAATAGTCGACCCGTATGGCACTCTCGTCCCAGTCGATCATATTGCTGACAGGGTTTTTCCAACGTTTAAATTCATCTTTCAAAAAGGTCTGCAAGCCGCCCAGGGTTTCGACCTGGTAGGTCATGAGGGGACGGCGAATGCGTTTGGGTGATTTGGACTTCTGTATGCGCACGTCCAGCAGACTATAAGACCAGCTCGCATTTTACTAGAGGCATCACACATCCTTTCCTAAAATAAGGGACATGAAACTTTTTTCTACAATCGCCACACTCTCAGTCCTGGTTTTCTCTTCTGCTTTTGCCGAAAGTGGCATTCGCTGGACTGCTGGACTCGACATTGCCCCATATTCAGATGACATCAAACGCTTTGGAAATCCAGGCGTGCGCGTCGGTTTTGAATGGCAATTGAGTCAAAATTGGGCGATAGACACAAATATCTTGTGGAGTGAAATCCTTGGACTGTCCATCGGCACAAAATGGTTTCAAGACGACATTCACTCGGGCTTTTACGGCGGTGGCAGTTTGGGTTTTGGTATCGATCCCAACATCAATTGGTACAATGGAGAATCACTGTTTGCATGGCAGTTGGGTGGTTTTTCCGGCTACCGTTTTCCCGCGGGCGAACACACCTCTGCCGACATCCAAGCGGGCATTTTCAATATTTTGAACTCCACGACCGACAAAAGCCGTTGGACCGCCCAGTTGAGTGGAAATGTTCAAATGGGATGGTAAATCACCGTTTCCGGATTCTCGACAGCATATTCTGAGCCTCCGGAACCCGGAGTCTCAAACACAGAAAAACATACACTGCAGATCCCAGACCACCCGCAAGGAAACAGGCAATAACCCCCGAAACAAGCGTTCCGGCTTGAGGCAAAAGCAAACTGACCGCCTTGGCCGTCAGCCCCGCGGGAATGGAAACGGCCACGATTTTCCCCAAGTACCTGAGCAGGTTTCCGTGACGCATCTTGATTTGCAGGGTTGAGTAGACCATCAGGGCAAAGGTGACGAGGCTGCTGCTCAGTGTTGTCGCCACACCAAAGCCAAAAACGCCCCATTTGGGTGTGAAGAGTGTGTACAGCAGGACATCGAGCAGTGCGCCCAAAGATGTGATCACGAGTGGCTCAAGTGTGCGCCCACGGACGAAAAAGGTGCGGACAAAAATGGCATTCATGCCCGCGGGAACAATGGCCCAAGACCACGTGGTCAAAATCTGCCAACCGTACTGAAATTTTGATGGATCAAACGAGCCCTTCAGGTTGTAGATGCTGACTGCGTACGGAGCCAAAACGCACAACAGCACACTCACAGGAGCTGCAATAAAAATGGTGAGGCGCAGTGCCTGTTCCGTCAGATCGCGAAACCCGTCCCAATCCCGGGCATTGCTCAAATCCGCCATTTTTGGGTACAGGGCCAATGCAGGCGACACCGCAAACAAACCGAGGGCCATTTGAAACAGCGTCTCGGCATTGTAAAAACCGGTGACTGCACCAGCCGGAAACGCCGTCAGGTAGTTGGTCAGCACGAAGTTGAGAAGTTGCTTGCTGGACGTGCTGATCGAAAAAGGCAACATCCTCTGAAGCACGCCCGACAAACTCGGATGCCAAAGGGCGACCCACCGGGGCATGATCTTCATTTTCAGAAGTGCGGGCACCTGAATCAGCAGTTGGGCCAGGCCACCCAGTGTCGTGCTCAGGGCCAACCCGGTCGCGCTGTGGGGAAACATCAACATCAACACAATGGACATGCCATTGAAGGCAATGGGAGCGAACGCCGTCTGTCGGAACTGCTCGTGTGCATTCAGGAGACCCATCGCAACCGCCGACAAACTGATGGTCATCAAAAATGGCATCATCAGGCGGGTCATCTCAATCGCCATGTCACGGTCAATCGAACTGGATGAACTGAGGGCAAGATCGACCAAAAAGGGCGCAAAAATAAGGCCCAGGCCGAGAATCAACAGGTTCACACCGAACAACACGGCCGTAAAGCTGCTGGTGAGACGCTCACGCTCTTCGGGAGACAGCGATTTGTAAACAGGTAAAAACGAATTGATGAGCGCGCCTTCGGCCAACAACTCCCTGAAAATGTTGGGAATCCGGTAGGCGACCCCAAATGCATCGGTAACAGACTTGTCAAAATTGGTATTGAAGACCACCTGTCGGACCAACCCGGACACCCGAGATCCCAAGGTTCCGAGCATGACGATAAAAATATTTTTGAGGCCCAGACGGCCTATTTCTTGATTGCTTTTTGCAGACTCCGACATTCTTGACGTATCACCCACACCCAGCTTGCAGCAAAAGACCAGCGGTGACAACTTGCAGAAATGAAACCTTCGTGTTACATTTGCTATGCGCGGTTGTGGAGAGGTGCCGGAGTGGTTGAACGGGACGGTCTCGAAAACCGTTGTACGGGTCTACCGTACCGTGGGTTCGAATCCCACCCTCTCCGCCAGAAAGCCGGCCAAGGTTAACCACAACCTTGGCTCTTTTTCGATCGAGGACACCATGTACGACAAATCGGCACACCTCTACGACACCCTCTACCGACATAAAGACTACGAAAAAGAAGTGCTGTACCTTCGAGATGTCATCGCAACACATGGAAAGACCGGTGGCAACCGACTGCTGGACGTGGCCTGCGGAACCGGCAAACATGTTTTCCATTTGAAACACCACTTCCAAACTGAAGGCTTGGATCTGAATTCAGCCCTCCTGGCACATGCGACCGAACGCAACCCAGACGTTCTGTTTCACATTGGTGATATGCAGCGGTTCTCGCTTGGAACAACCTTTGATGTGGTCACGTGTCTCTTTAGCGCCATAGGACATCTGGAAAATACAGCAGCGCTCACAGAGGCCATCAAAAGCATGTCAGACCATTTGGTTCCAGGCGGAATTCTCTTTATCGAACCTTGGATTTTCCCCGAAAATTTCAGGGAAGGAACTTTGAGCAGCCTCATTGTCGATGATCCCGAAATGAAAATTGTCCGGATGTCCATTGCACAACGAGAAGGCAATCACTCTATTTTTGACCTACACCATCTGGTGGGAACACCGTCATCCGTAGAATCGTTTCAAGAGCGCCTCCAACTGACCCTATTCGAAAAAACAGAGTATGAGCGTGCCTACACAGATGCCGGATTGACCGTGCATTTCGACCCCATCGGGCCAATGGGACGGGGGCTTTTTATTGGCATCAAACCACACTAAATTCTCCAACTGACACTCATGCGCGCCCTACTTCATCATGGCCTTCAATTGTTGCTGTCTCTGCTCTTTCCCTTGGGGATCTTCGCGGCGCTGGCACTTTCGCACAAAATCCATGGACTTCCCCGCTACGATTTTGTCCTCCTGTGCTGTATTGTTTTGCAAATCATCCTATTGATGACCAAAATGGAAACCGTTCGTGAATTCAAGGTCATTTTGGTTTTTCACGTGCTCGGACTCATCTTGGAAACCTACAAAACCCACATGGGATCGTGGCATTATCCCGAATTTGCATACACCAAAATAGGAACAATTCCCCTGTACAGCGGTTTTATGTATGCCAGTGTGGCCAGCTTCATCGGCCAACTCTGGAAACGCTTCGACCTCAGCCTTGAACGGTGGCCCAGCGCGACACAACTCCTTCCACTTGGACTCTTGGTCTACATCAACTTTTTTACACTGCACCACATCCTGGATTTCAGATGGGGCTTGCTTGCAGGTATCGTCGGTATGTTCTACTCTTCCAAACTGGGTTTTGCCTTTTCAGGTCGTTCCTACAAAGTGCCCGTTTTGCTGGGATTTTTCTCGATGGGCGTGTTGATTTGGCTGGCCGAAAACCTCAGTACATTTCTGGGCGCTTGGCAGTACCCCAATCAAACCACGCACTGGAAACCGGTCGATCCGTACAAAGTCACCTCCTGGACCCTTCTTTTTATTGTCAGTTTTTTGGTCGTTGTTCAAGAAAAGCACCGGTCTCGGCAAGTCCTGCCCGAGACTTAAAATGACCCTTGCCAGGATGGTTTGCGATCCTCTACTATTGAACACTAGAAAGCTGACGTTGTCCGAAACCCGCTGTCAGTCAGGTAACGCACGCATGAACCCTAATATATTGATTTTGATGGCATCTATAGGTGGCGGACACATTACCACAGCTGAAGCGGTCGAACATTGTTTTAGAAAAGAGTCGCCAGAAAGCCGGATTCTCATTCGGGATTATTTCAGTTACCTCAATTATTTTGAGCGTGGAATCATCGAATTTCCCTATCTTTTGTCGATCAAACGGTTTCCCCTTTTTTACAGATCGCTCTACAAGTACCTGCAGAGTCGCAAGTTCTCAAAACGGATGGGCGGTTACTTGAAAGTCATGGGTGTCGAAAACATCCACGAGGATTTTACGCTCCACGACCCCGACATTGTCGTCAACACGGTTCCGCTATCGGTCTCGAGCAGTTCTGTGATGAAACGGCTGTATGACCATGCCTTCTTCAATGCCGTGACCATCACAGACTTCCAGGCCCACCCGATGTGGATTGCAGATGGCGTCAATCTCTTTGTGGTTGCCCACGACGAGGTCCGAAAGCGCCTGATTTCTTGGGGCATTCCCAGGGAAAAGGTCCACGTTTTGGGTATTCCCATCAGTCCCAGGGTTGCCCAACTTCCCGAAAAGCCGGTCTTGCGAAGAGACCTTGGCCTTGATCCGGATCTCTTTACGGTGTTGCTCTCTGTGGGGGCTATGGGACTTTATCGCGGCTACAAAGGACTTCTGGAAGCACTTGGCAAAATCAAACAGCCCTATCAACTGGTCTTGATCAATTGCAAAGGTGACTTTGATCTCGAAGATAAAAACCCAAATGCGAAAATCATCCGCCTGGACTACACGCCCAAATTTCCGGCCTACCTCAAGGCCTCGGACATCATTTTGGGAAAAGCGGGAGGCCTGACCCTCGCGGAAGCCGCCGCAGTGGGTACGCCGGCCCTCATTTTTGAACCCATTCCCGGGCAAGAAGAAGAAAATGCCCAGTTTTTTGAGCGACACCGCGCATGTCTGTGGGCCCGAGACAAACAGCAACTTCAAGCCTACCTACACAAATTGTTTACCGACCGAAACCTCGTCAGCACCATGTCCGAATCGATGTTGAGGCTGGGAAAACCCCACTCTGCAGAGCAAACCAGCCAACTTATTTTGGATCAGTGGACACAGTGGCACTAGTTTTTCGATAAAAAAGGTAATAGATCTGCACAGCCGCCAGACACAGGGCTGCCAGCACGAAAGGCGAACGCCAACCGGCCCAATTCCAAGACCAGGCACCCAAAGCCAATCCGGTGGCCGTTCCGGCAGCCTCAATGCTCATCAGGAAACCCCAAAGTACCGAACGGCGTTCCGGTGGAAGCTGCTGGACAATCAAGCCGTTCCAACCCGCTATAAAAAATCCGATGCCAATCCCAAATGCACATCCCACACACACAAGGTACAGAGGAAGACCGAGCGGCACTGTGACTGTCAAAACCATGCCGACCATTTGACCCAAAAGGCCCAAAATGACACGGTGAAGTGGATTGGAAACCCGCAAAGCGAGGCTTAAACACAATGCCAAGCATGCACCCATGGGTAGGCCGAGCCACAGCAAATCCAAAAGGGTGAGGTGGTTGACCTGGAGAAACCGAAAGAAAATGATGGTGATCAAACCTGGAACAAGGGTCTGGGCAAATGCCGCTGGAATCAGCGGTCCCACTGCCAGCCATGACGTTCGCACAGACTGTCGCACAGAATTGCCGGAACTGTGACTGTTCGGCGTCACCTTCCAGAGGGCTGCACCCGACAACAGTGCGGTGACCAAACCGACCGCGAGAAGAAACTGAACCAGACCCAGATGGTACTGCACCAAAGAACCCAAACCGAAAAAGCCAACCACACCTGCCGGGTTGAGGATCAACATGCCAATGTTGAGTGCCTGTGTTTCTTTGCCCGGAACGGCACGCTCGCTGATCAGCGTGAGGACACTGGGCCAAAGGGCCGCCATCCCCAGTCCCCACAAGACGACCCAAACCATCAAAACGAAAAGGGGCACGTGCATCCCAAAGAACAGGCACAACAGGCCACTTGCGCTGGCCAAAACACCCACGCTGCCCAGACCAAAACGCTGAACCCACATGGCCATTGGAACCTTGGCAAGGGCGTCGGTCAGGGTGTGGGCAAATCCCAGCAAACCCACCCAGGCGAATCGGTCGTCTGGGAAGATTTGGGCCAAAAGGCCGTACAAAAAACCGTTTCGGGTCAACTCCAAAAAGAACAACAAGGTTACCGCACAGAAAACCTGAAACGGTCGGTCAAACCACCGCATCTAACGCGTTTGAGAGGCCGCAAACAAAATCTTGGCTTGGGCGACAAGCTCACCGTCAACGGTTGCGGAAGCGGCTGTTTTGCCTATGCCACGGCGAAAAAACTCCAACTGGGCTTCCAAGATCAACTGATCGCCCGGTACCACTGGCTTTTTGAAGCGGGCCTCCTCTATGCCGACCAAATAGACGATCTCCCCTGCCGGCAGAACACCCTCGGTCACAAAGGTGCTGGCTTGCGCCATGGCCTCCAAAATCAGAACGCCCGGCATCACCGGCTCAGTTGGGAAATGCCCCTGAAAAAAAGGCTCGTTGATGGTGACATTTTTCAGCGCGCGAACATGGCGTTCGCTGACCTCAAGCACACGATCGATCAATAGAAACGGAAATCGGTGCGGCAACCGGTGCAAGATATTCTGTATGTTGGGTGTATTTGACATGAAAACCTCTCAGGAAAAGTACAGATCACGTTAACACGTTTCAGGCCTTCCAGTAGAGACTGAGTGCATTGGAACCGTAAACCCGGCGTTCCAAATGGTAACCCGATTCCTCTGGCAAAACCAGTGTGGTGGGATGTTGGATGACACACAGGCCCTGCGCACACAACAACCGACCTAAAATGTCTTTTGCAATGTCTTGGATATCCAAAGAAAAGGGCGGATCGACAAACAGAATGTCAAACGAACCCAAGCCTCCAAAACTGTGCGCGGCCGACTGCACGACGTTCACCGACAAATTCAGCTGTCTGGCATTGGCCTCAATGCTCTTGACTGCGGCCGTGTTGCGCTCAACCAAAGTGACTTCATAGCCGCGACTGGCTGCCTCAAGACCCACCGCACCACTTCCCGCAAACAGATCGCAAAAGGAACCCTCAGGAAAATGAACCGCCAAAAGGTCGAAAAGGCTCTTTCTGACCCGAACACCTGTGGGCCGAGCACTCTTGGGCACCTGAAGATAGCCCCCTTTGGCAACACCGCCCAAAATACGCACATTCGACACGCAACCAGTATAACGTGATTACCCGCTCACCGCAGTCTTTTCGGAGGCTTGCATGCTCCGAAAAAAATCTCCCCAATGGGGTGAACGGCCATCGATATCGGTAAAGCCATATTCGCGAGACAAATCCCAACTTGACAGCGCACAGCCCCTCTTTTGTGCGACATGTGGATCGAGCACCAACGCAGCAACTGCCCTTCCAACGAAGTGAGGGGTCTCTGATTCTGCAAAGTAAGGGTCTTGGGCAACGGCATCCCTCCAATTGGATTCGGAAATGCCAAAATGGTCAAGCATTTCTTCAGAGCGCAAAAAACCCGGTGTGAGCGAAACTGCAGTCACCGATGTGTCCTTCAATTCCTGAGCCATTCCCCAAGCCAGACGCATGATACCCACTTTGGCCAAATCATAAAACTGGTTCCCACGGTAAGACCAGTCGCAACCATCGGTCATCTCGATCAACAGGGCGTGCTCCGCTTTCACCATCAGTGGCACAGCATACCGGTTGTTCAGAAGGTGGCTTAGAACCGCGCGTTCGAGCAAGCGGCTTCCCTGTGAAAAATCGAGTTCCCAAAAAGGTTTGCCCCACTCGACCCATTTTTCTCCACCCCAAACACTGTTTACCAAAACATCCAACCGCCCATGCTCACGTTCAATCTGGGCCATCAAATCGCGCACCTGGGATTCCTGGGTGTGATCCACCTGAAGGGCAATCCCCTGACCGCCCAGAGCACAGACGCCTTCAGCAGTCTCTTCAAGTGTCTCGCTGCGGCCGAGGTCCGAAGGTTGCCCTCTGAGACTCCGACCCGTGCAGTACACAGTTGCTCCCAACCGACCCAATTCAAGGGCAATGGCACGACCCGCGCCACGGGTCGCACCGGCCACCAGACAAATCCGATCTTTGGCGGAACGTTCAACCATCGGTTTCATCGGTCTCTCGCAGTCGAAATCCGCGGGGCAACAAATCCATAACACGCTCCGTCCAAGACTCCCCCAAATGGTTGAAGGCGTGTACCCACGCTTGCGGTGAAAATTCAAACAGGACCTGACGACATGCCCCACAGGGGCTTGCAGGTGGCGAACACTCGCTGTAAATGGCAATGTGGGTAAATCCGTGCCCTCCAGAGGTCACCATGGCTTGCACGGCACTCTGCTCCGCACATCGGGTCAAACCGTAACTTGCATTTTCCACATTGACGCCCGAAAAGACTTGACCCTTTTGGGATCGCAGTGCGGCGCCCACACAAAACCGAGAGTATGGCGCGTAGGCTTGCGTGTGCACCTGACGCGCCTGTTCGAGCAATTCAGGATCAAAAAATTGGGTCACACGACCAGTATATCAGCCGCCACTTTGAATCTTATGCCAGAGTGGCGGCCCCAGCTGAAAGATGCCGACGATCGCGGAAAACATCGCTGCCAAAAGCACGCTCCCCGCAGAGACATCCTTGGCGACCCGTGCAAGTGGATGAAATTCGGGTGTGACCAAATCGATGGTGGCCTCTAAAGCGGTATTGATCATTTCCAAGCACAAGACAACGGCGCAGCAGAGCAAAACGATGGAAAGGTTCGCCTTCAGCCAGACCGAAATCCCAAGCACCAAAAGGGAAGTCCAGACCTCTATGCGAAAATTCGGCTCGGTCTTCCAGCAGTGGCCCACCCCTCGAAACGCATGTCGAAAGGACCCCACCAAACGCAGCCACGCAGATTTGTGTTGGACACCCAATGGAACGCTTCCTTTCATCTGCATCTCCTAAACATCCCAGAGTCCCAAACCGGGAGGCCACTGCACCTCTAGGCCCCGATCGCCCAGCAACTCCTTAAAACGCGAACTGTTTCGGATCGCATGCCCCTTGGTGGTGTTGTTGAAGACGACCCACAGAACGTCTGTTTTGTCCAGTACATCCAGAGCAATGTCAGCAAATTTGGTCAACTCACTTTCAGTGTAGCTGTAATCGTGGCGCTCAGACGCGTCTTTGCTCTCCCACCAACGGGGATTGCGGCCGTGAAGCCGCCAATACAGGGCAGAACCGCAAGGCTCCCAAAACCCGCGGCTCAACCCGCCCAGTGCAGGCAGATCGGGCGAAACCCAAACCCACCCTTGGTCCAAAACCGCTTGGCGAACCTCAGATACATTCCAAGAATCGTGTCGAAACTCCAATGCCAGAGGTTCCCCAGCAAACACGCGGGTCAAGCCCAACAGGTATGCACGGTTTTCACGGGTCCGTTGGAACGAATGCGGAAATTGCGCCAAAAAGAAATGCAATTTTTGTGCGTCCCGTATGGGCTTGGGTCCATCCAGAACACGCCTGACCCAGTCGGCATCGCCGTCACGCGCATGCGTGAACCTCTGGTGGAGCTTGACCGAAAAGGCCAAACGGCCACCGGAGCGCTCCAACATGCCCGAAAAAGACTTTTGCCCCACAGGTGAGTAAAAACTGGCATTGACTTCCACAGCATTGAAGTGCTGCGCATAGTGCGACAAAAAGTGTGAAGGCTTCACTTCAGGAGGGTAAAATGTGCCCTCCCAATCTGGGTGGGTGTAACCTCCCGTGCTGACATAGACCTTCATCCGGCAGCGGACACAATCCTTTTGAGATCGGCCAGAGATATGTGCCGTGCCTGAGAACCGACTTGTGTGGACGCCAGCGCGCCCGCAGCATTGGCCAAACGGGCCGCCTGGATGGGACTTTCCCCCGACAACACCGCTTGGGCAAACGCTGCACTGAAGGTGTCTCCCGCACCCGTTGAATCGACGATGTCTTCTCCCAAAGAGATGGCCTCAATCAGCTCTGTATGCTCAGGTGTCCACACAATCGAACCCATGGCGCCGACCTTGATGACCACATGCCGAATGCCGCGACTTGCCAAATCTTCGAGTGCATCGGAAATATTGCTCTGTCCCGCAATGGCCAAGAGCTCCCGCTGGTTGAGCAAGAGGTAATCGGCTCCCAAAATCGAATCGAGCAACTTTGGCCCGGCAACATTCACTGCCCCGGCACCCAAATCGATAAACACAGGAACCAGTGCCTTTTTCGCGTACCCAATGGCCTTGAGAGCGTACTCCTTTTGAGGTCCTCCCATGAGGCTGTACGCACTGACCACCAAGGCCTGAGCCAATTCAACGTCTCTCTTCTTGAGTTTTGCAGAATCCAAATTGCGGTTGGCACCACCCGATGCAATCATGGCACGCTGACCGTCCCGCGTTTGCAAAACAGTGATCGTGCTCGTGAGCAGTTCGGTGTCCAGCTGTATGGCACTTTCAATGACACCACTCTCACGAACGAACTGCAACGCGACTTCCGCAAAAGGATCATCACCCACCCGGGCTGCCAAAATAACCTCATGACCGAGGCGTGCCAAAGTCACCGCAATGGTTCCACCAGCGCCACCCGGCTGCATGGTCGAACGAATAGGGTTTACTTCCTCACCAGGTGAGGGAATGTGATGCAAAAAATAAAGGTGGTCAACCGCCACATCGCCAATTACAAAAAACCTCAAACCAACCTCCAGGAATCCCATTTGAAGGGATTTTACCAACGATTAAAACCGATGAACACACCCATCTTAGCATGTTACAGATTGCATAGCACAGTAGATCTTGTTCAAAGAAGACAGTGGGATTGCCTCAGCCCTGACCTCCAGAGGCAATCCCTCGCTTTGCAAGACGTCATCGAGAAAAGAGACATCCCAACCAGCCGCACGCAAATTGTTGCGCAATGTTTTGCGACGGTACGCCAAACAACATTCCAAAAAATGAATCCATGCGGGTTCGGGCACATCCGTTCCCAGGTCTATGCGAATAAGGGCGCTTGTGACTTCAGGAACAGGAAAAAACGCCGTTTTTGGAATGGAGCGGACAATGTGGGCTCGGCCGTACAGAGACGCAATCGCACTGAGAAAACCGTAAGCAGGCTCTCCCGGTTGTGCCACCAAGCGATCAGCCACTTCCTTTTGAACCAAAACCACAGCACAGCGAAAACGTCCACTTTTAAAAATCTGAGACAAAATAGCGGTCGAAATGTAATACGGTAAATTGGCAACCAAAAGGCTGCCTTCTGGCACCTGGTCCCAAGGAAATTCCAGGCAATCACCCCAATGCAGGTGAACCCCCAGACCCTCAAGCGTTTGGCCCAACACCGGTTTGAGTCGCTCGTCTTTTTCGATGGAGGTGACCTTCGCACCCGTACCCGCAAGGGCCTGGGTCAAAACACCAAGCCCCGGACCAATTTCATACACAGCGTCTCCAGGGACAATCTGGGCCGCTTCGACGATGCGTTTTAGGATATTTCCATCGATTAGAAAATTTTGTCCGAAGCTCTTGGTCGGCATCAGATTATAAAGGGAAAGCAATTCCCGAACGACTCGGGGAGAATACAGGGGTTGTTCACTCATTGGATCTCGATTCACACACACTTCAAGGCCGACAAGGGGAAGGCGAACCCCCCCCTTGTCGATCAAAACGCTATTATGCTGCTACAGCTTGTTCAAGCAAAAGGTCAATTTCGCCCAACGCCTCTTTGACATCAATGCCTTTGGAGACAGCAACCTCTGTGGCCACGATCTTTTTGGCCTCATCGTAAATGGCGCGCTCGGTGACAGCCAGGTTGCGAATTTGCATGCGGCGGTGAAGCGTGCCCACCAAGCGTGCAATTTTGTAAATATCGCCTTCCTGAAGAATACCTTGCTCTTTGCGATGTCGGGGTGTCCAGGCTGCGGGAAGATCCAAGTCGGGCAATCCAAAGGACAACAACAGTTCAGGCAACTCCCCAACTGGGGTGATCCGACGCAATCCCAATGTGCTGGCATAGGCAATCGGAACCTTGACTTGCATTCCACCCTTGAACAATTCCAATTCAAAGTAAGACTGTTCCCTGCCCATGACAACCTGATCGCTGATTCCGCGAATGACTCCGGCACCATGGCTTGGATATACGACACTGTCACCGATACTTAAAGAGAGAGTTAAAACCTCACTCATTTTTCCTCCAAATCATTCTCTTAGAAAGCAAGCGACTCAAAACCTATCTACAAGGTAGGACAAGGAGTAATTATAGCAAAAAATACAGCGATTGGCTATAATCCGATGTTTAGTCTTTTCGAATCCGACATTTTACTAAACCCAGCCTAAAAACATTTCGTGTATCCTGGGATCCTGACCGAGTTCTGGATGGAAACTGCTGCACAAGATGTTGCCCTGTCGAACCAAAACAACATTTTCATGGACGGTTGACAAAACCTGAACCCCAGGACCGACACGGGCAATGATGGGCGCCCGAATAAACACTGCCGGAAAAGAGCGGTCTAAGCCCATAACCTCGAGGTTTGCTTCGAAACTGTCAATCTGCCGGCCAAAAGCGTTTCGCCGAACGGTGATGTCGATCAGATCCAAATGGGGCTGATCCGACAAAACCCAAGATTGGTCCACTTGCGTTTCGATGGTATTGGCCAAAAGGATTGTGCCAGCGCACGTTCCCCAGATGGGCTTGTTCGCTTCGGCCAGACGGCGGATAGGCTCACGCAAACTGAAATCGACCATCAGTTTGCCCATTGTGGTCGACTCTCCTCCAGGAATGATCAGGCCATCGATACCCATCAAATGTTCAGGCAGACGCACTTCCTGAACGTGGACATTCAAGCGTTCAAGCATCTTGCGGTGCTCACGAAAAGCACCCTGCAAAGCCAAAACCCCAATCTTTACCATCCTCTGGTGCTGAGCCGTTCTTGCATTTCAAGGGTATCCAAGTTGATGCCGACCATGGGTTCACCCAAATCCTCGCTGACTTCAGCCAAGATGTCAAAGTTGTCGAAATGTGTCACAGCCTTGACAACAGCCCGGGCACGTTTTTCTGGGTATTCACTCTTGAAAATTCCAGATCCGACAAAAACACCGTCCATGCCCAACTGCATCATCAGAGCCGCGTCGGCTGGCGTTGCCACACCACCAGCTGCAAAATTCACGACGGGAAGTTGGCCATTTTGGTGAACCCACCGAATCAACTCGTAAGGGGCCTGTAAATCCCGTGCCACAGTCATCAACTCTTCGATTGGCTTGCTTTGTATCGAGCGAATCTCTCCGCAAATGGTCCGGGCATGGCGCACCGCCTCGACAACATTTCCAGTTCCCGCTTCGCCTTTGGTTCGGATCATCGAAGCACCTTCGCCAATTCTCCGCAGTGCCTCACCCAAGTTCTTGGCACCACAGACAAAAGGCACCCTAAATGGTTGCTTATCAATGTGAAAAGATTCATCTGCGGGCGTCAAAACCTCAGATTCATCGATAAAATCCACGCCCAGCGATTGTAAAATTTGTGCCTCAACAAAGTGACCGATGCGGACTTTCGCCATAACGGGAATAGACACCGCAGCGATGATTTCCCGGATCATTTTGGGATCGCTCATGCGTGCAACGCCACCGGTCTTGCGGATATCGGCAGGAACGCGCTCCAATGCCATCACAGCTGTGGCGCCTGCGGCTTCCGCAATTCGAGCCTGATCGGCTGTGACCACATCCATGATGACGCCACCCTTGAACATTTCCGCAAATCCCGTCTTGATTTTAAGTGTCCCCAAAGTCGTTTCCATGCCTCTCAGCATAGGAATAAATCAAACATTTATAAAGCCCCAAGCCAAATCTGACACAGCCGATCGGTTCTGCTGTTCCCATAGAATGTCCCTCTAAGGGCCATGGATCAACTTTTCGACCAAAACCTCAGTGCGCTTGCCTGTCGTTCTTGGACAGTTCGCTTCTCAGAGACTGTATGAACGTATCTAGAGAAGCAATTTAGGAATAAGGATACTTTCCTAGACGGTGTTTTGGCATCGCTTGTAAGCCCTATCTATTTGACGTAACAAATATATCCTTGATAAGGGTTCTCAACCCCATGATTTCCTTCACTGACACTCTGCCTATCATTGCTTTCATATCCTCGGGACCACCTGCGGAATGGGCGCACATCTCCCAAATTCCAGTCAAAAAGACCCCACAGGGCCTGGAAGAGACGAAATACCCCGTCTAGGTCTTTGAGATTCCACACAAGTTCTTACACTCTCTCAATAACAGTTTTTTTGAGAAGACAGTGGTATTGATACTGGCCTACCAGGGTAAAGGCTCAATTGGCTTGGCTGTCAATTTCCCTTCCGCTGTCCCAATTACAGAATTGCTGGAAACGTCTCCCGTACAAGGCTCAGCATGGGTACTTCCGCAGAGGTCTTGGATGTTTTGCAGGTGAGGGGCCAAGACTTTCGGCTGTTGATGGGATACGCCGGTTGGGATGTCGGACAACTGGAGCGTGAAACCCACGAAGGCTTATGGTTGTGGTTGGAGTCTGGTCCTGAACTCATTTTTGATATTCCCTTTGATGAATGTTGGAAAACCACGTATACCAAAACAGGCGTGGATCCTGGAGACTGGCTTGGACGGAAAGCCCAAGCCTGAAACGGGACCATTGTTCCGATCTTCGGGATTTGTGTAGTACACTGGCACCAGAAATGGCGATCGAACTTTCAGGTCAACTCAGTGAGGACGTCCTCGGCAATCTTTTGCAATACCTATCCCTCAATTTGGCGACAGGCTGCCTACAGGTGAGGCGTTCCCCAACACAAACGAGCGAAGTCTACTTTGAACAGGGACGCGTGGTTCACGTGGTAACGGGAACCCGAAATGCGGTACCCGCCCTTGCACTGCTGATGTCTTGGAACACGGGAAGTTTTCAGTTTAAATCGGGTGTGGTATCTCCGGCGAAAACAGTTCACTTGTCTTTGGATAGTCTGCTTTTGGAAGCCGCGTACAACGCCGACATGGCCGCACTGTCGTCTGAATACGCCCTCGAAGACGCCATCGGAGAAAACACCATACTGGTGGCTTTGCCCATTTCGTCTTCAATGCAAGTGTCCATCCACCTTCGGACACTTGCATTGTTGCGCCTGATCGACGGAAAAGCCAAATTGAGACAGTTGGCCGAACGGTTATCGCTGACCCTGGTCGATACCGTTGCACTCGCCACGGAACTCTTGGCACAAAAGCTGGTGGAGGTCGCGGACACACCCATACTTGACCCGAAATTTATGGAAGAGATGGGCCAAATCGTTGTGGCAATCATGGGACCACTCGGCGATGTGGTTGTCGAAGACGCCATATACGACTTGGGGCTTGAAGCTGTGGCTGTCCCGGAAACACGCCTACTTGAACTTATCGCAGAAGTCAAAGCGCAGTTCAAGCGAGACGACTGGGTCAGAGAATTTGAAACACGCATTCAAAAAGCCATGGAAAAGCACCGTTTGTAAAACATCACGACCTTACTTGATTGTTTTTTGGTTTTTTGCTAGAATTGTTCGGCTACCAAGTGTTTTCTTGATGTAGCCTCTCTTCAAGCTTCGCTTGATTCTGGGTGTAGCAAACTCCAAAAGTGGTTCTTGGCTTTCTTGGGAGTGGATTTGCGCCCAAGAAAGGATATTAAATGCAGTTTTCCGATATGGGCCTCCGTGCTGAGGTCGTTGCCCGTTTGTCTTCTAGAAACATTATTTCCCCATCCCCCATACAGTTAGAGAGTTTACCTTCCGCGTTTGCGGGACGCGACCTCATCGGTCGGGCACGCACAGGAACAGGTAAAACCCTGGCTTTCGTTTTGCCAATCATAGAAAAACTCAAACCTAGCCATCAACGAGGCCGTCCACCACGGGCTTTGGTCGTCGTTCCGACACGGGAACTGGCCAAACAGGTCGCAGGAGAATTCGAATTGACTGCGCCTGAACTGCGTGTCGTCACCGTGTATGGGGGCTCACCCTACTCTCCTCAAGAACGTGCGCTTTTGGGTGGCGTGGATGTGGTCGTTGGAACACCTGGTCGCCTGATCGACCACCTCGACCGCAGAAATTTGGACCTCTCTGGAATCGAATTTGCCGTTCTGGATGAAGCGGACGAGATGCTGAATGTCGGCTTTTTGGAACCCGTCGAGCGCATCCTCTCCGAAACACCCGCTTCCAAACAAACCCTCTTCTTCAGCGCAACCTTAACTCCAGAAGTGATGCTTTTGACCAAGCGTTACCTGCGTGAACCCAAAGTCATTGACCTTGTGGGTGAAGGTGCATCCAAAACAGCCCAAACGGTTGAGCACATGGCCGTCAGGGTTGGAAAGTCCCGCACACGGGTTCTGGCCGATCTTCTCACGGTTTACAATCCAGAAAAAACCATCGTATTCACACGCACCAAACGCGAAGCCGACGAATTGGCTTTGGAGTTGATTGGTCGAGGCCTGGAAGCCGAAGGTCTCCACGGCGACATGGCGCAATCGCAGCGAGAACGCGCCCTTGCATCGTTCCGTTCCGGGATGGCCCGCGTATTGGTGGCCACAGATGTCGCAGCACGGGGTTTGGACATACCCGAAGTGGATTTGGTCGTTCAATACCATATGCCTCAGGACACCGAAGCCTACATCCACCGAAGCGGACGAACGGGACGCGCTGGACGAACGGGACGCGCACTGGTTCTGTACGGAGACCGAGACGGCCGAGCACTCCGGAACCTCGAGCATGCAACGGGAGTTCGGTTCACACTCCGCGAAGCCCCACGGGCCTCAGAGGTCATGGACCAACTTGTACTGTCCACAGCCTCAACCATTCAATCGATCGGCACAGAAATGGCGCCCCCCTTCCATTCACAAGCCCAACTCCTCATCGCTGAACTTGGGGCTGTAGAAGCCTTGTCGAGGGCACTGGCGCATATTGCAGGGGCAACCCGTCCCGTTTCCACGGTCTCGTTGCTTTCAGGCGAAGAGGGAATGGTCACGGTCCAATTGGAATCCCCACGCATCACCGTCCCCAAAGCAGTGGCTCTGCTGTGCCGAACACTCGATATGGATGCCAAGCTTCTCGGACGCATTCGGTTGTATTCCGGTGGCGCTGTTGCCGATATCCCAAGCAAATCTATTGAACGGCTCATGTCAGCCAGTCCCCTAGAAGGACACGTTCAACTGCTTTTGCCAGATGAATTGCCCCGACTGTCCGACATGCCTTCTGGTCGCGATGACTCACGTTCAAACGGACGCAGGGGTGGAGGCAGCCAATCGCGTTCCGGCTCTGGCCGCGGAGGATCTGGCTACAGAGATCGAGAAAGAACTGGACGCTTTTCTGGCAACGGAGATCGGGAGTGGTCCAGAGGTTCGTACAACCGGGATCGCTGAGGCCTTGACACTCTGGGAACACCGATGGTAAACTCCCAGAGTCCATCTCGCCGGGGTGGCGGAATTGGTAGACGCACTCGACTCAAAATCGAGCGGGAAACCGTAAGGGTTCGAGTCCCTTCTTCGGCACCATCAAAAAGAGAGGTCAATTTTGACCTCTCTTTTTTGTTGTAATCTACGTTTGTTTCCGGATCTATCGGACCGGACAATGAGGAGTGGTTATGGATTGGATTCGCATTGTTCTGTTGTTCCTGTTTGCCATCACCTGCATCGGTTTGGTACTGTTTGTTCTCATCCAACAGCCCAAACAGAGTGGACTGTCCAGCAATATGGGCACAGGAAAAGAGTTTTTCGGTGGACGTGGCTTTGATGGGGGGCTCATCAAAATCACCTGCGCTTTGGGAGCAGCATTCTTGCTTCTGGCATTTGTACTTGTCAAACTGAGTTCTTGACGCCCGAATGGCTCCCGGGTTTGGGGGATGTTCAATCATCTCCCAAACTTTTTTGCATATTAATGTGAATAAACCCACGGCGGCAGGAACGCAACAAGGTAAGACAGCCTCAAAATCAGGGCGAAATCACATTCCATATGCATATAGCTTCAGACGAAATTTTCGAGAAGGTGTCACGCGATTGTCAGGCTCTCTCCCACAGGGAATGCCTTGACTCCACTGCTAAAAAATGCTTATATTGAGATGCTGTGGTTTTGCATAAGTCCATAAAAAACATGCAACGGGGCGCCTGTCAAGGTGCCCGAATTCGCGGCTTGCCTTTATGAGGTATGAGTATTTTGGGGAGGATAAATAAATGAAAAAGCTTTCTATGATTGCTGCTGTTTTGCTCACTTCTGGCGCCTTTGCCACTCCGTTTGTGTACCCTGAAAAGTGGAGTTCCAGCAAGTCCAGTGAAGTCCAAATGGGCGGAACATTCCGCGTCGTAAATTTGCAAGATTTTAAAACACTCAACCCCTTTACCAGCCGTGAAAGCCCAAATTTGCCTACCATTCTCTCTGCTGGAGGCTTGCTCACACGTGACGTCGTCACGGATGAGTACATTCCCTTTATGGCAGAATCGTTCAAATTGTCCGCGGACAAGACCACATTTACCCTAAACATCCGAAAAGGGATGAAATGGTCCGACGGCAAGCCCATTATTGCCGACGATTGGATCACCACCTACACTCTGGAAAGCAACAAAGACATTGGTTCAAATGCCTACTCTGGATGGTTCCCAAACGACAAGCCCATCAAGGTTACCAAAATCGACGCAGACACCATCCAGGTCAAATTTCCCTTTCCCGATGTGACCGCATATGAAAATCTCTCCAGCTTTCTTCCACAACCCACCCACGTGTTCATGCCAGTGTTCAAGGCCAAGGGCGCAGACGGCATCAAGGAAATGTGGAGTGTCACCACGGACGCCGATGAGATCGTCGTCTCCGGTCCATTCAAACTTGACAAGTACGTTGCTGGCGAACGCGCCATCTTGAAAAAGAACGCAGCTTTCGGCGAGTGGGCAAAGGATTCTGCTGGCAAATCCCTCCCTTACTTGGATTCCATTCAGATTCAGTTTGTGGCAGACAGCAACGCACACCTGGCCCAATACCTTTCCGGAAACACAGACTACCTCTCCCCTGTTAGCCGGGATCAACTGGCCCAAGTGAAGTCTGCCATTGACGCCAAAAAGCTTGCCGCGGACTTGATTCCCAATGCGAGCTCTCGCGCTTCTTCCGATTTTGTGGTCTTGAACATGGACCGTGGTGATACCTTCAAAGGCAAGCTGTTCAGGAACGTCAAATTCCGCCAGGCCCTCAGCATGCTGACCAACCGCGATGCCATGGTGGACCTTGCCCTTGGCGGCCTGGGTCAAGCAACCTACACCGGTGTTTATCCTGTCTTCAAAAGCTGGATTTACCCAGAGGCAGATAAGTACAAATACAACCCAACGGCTGCCAATAAAATACTCGATGACATGGGCTTCAAGAAGAAGGGTGCCGATGGAATCCGCGTCGACAGCCAAGGCAACCGATTGGCCTTCACACTCATTGCCAATGCCGAAAACAACCGTCGCCAACAGTTTGCCGGCATCATGAAAGAAGAGTTCAAAAAAGCTGGCATTGACCTCACCACCTCTTTCATTGCCTTTAACCAAATGAGCGAAATGCTGGACGCCAAACCCGGTTTTGCCCCACGCCAATTTGACGCCATCATGATCGGCCTCGTGAACGGCAGTGCGGTGTTCCCTGTTTCTGGCGACAACGTCGTGAAGTGCACAGGCCTTCCTGAAGATGGCAACCTCCACATGGGCAACCAAACCAACAAATGTCTGTTCCCATGGGAAACCCAAACAGTCAACCTGTACTACAAGGGCCGCCAGGAATTTGACCTTGCGAAGCGCCGCCAAATCGCATTCCAAATTCAAAAATTGGAATCCGAAAACCTTCCCGTGATTCAGTTGGCTGCACAAACTGTCCACTACTCATGGATGTCCAAAGTCCAAGGGGAATTCCAAAAACCACAGATAAATGCCATCAATGCGTCGACCCTCTTCGGTCCGAGGGCAATCGAATTGACTTGGATTAAGAAGTAGGTATTTGGATTTTGCTGCGCGGGGTCACGTGCCCCGCGCGTTCTCTTCAAGGGGTAGTTCGTGCTCACTTATATTTTTAGAAGGTTGCTTCAGTTTATCCCAACCTTTATTTTAGGAACGATTTTGACCTTTGCGATCATTCAAGCCGCACCCGGGGACATGGTCGACGCACTCAAGTCAAATCCAAGGGTCACAGCGAAAGAACTGCAGCGGCAGCGGGAAATGTTCGATTTGGATAAACCGGTTCCCGTTCAGTACTTTACCTGGATTAAGAATATGGCTCAGGGCAATCTGGGACAATCGTTTCAGTTTAATCAGCCTGTAAAAGAATTGATCAAACAGCCAATTGTCAACAGCTTGATTTTGGTCATTCTCAGCACGCTGATTTTGTATGCTGTGGCCATACCCATTGGGGTCTACGGTGCCCTCAAGCCCTATGGGTTTTGGGATCGTTTCTTCTCGCTTTTTGCATATTTCGGCTTGGGTTTGCCGTCATTCTTCTTCGCGCTACTGGTCATTTTCGGGATGGTCACCCTAAAACAAAATTACGGTTGGGACTTGCCCATTTCGGGTAAATCCAGTTCAGATCTTCCTGAAAGTATTTCTGCCTTCAGAAGCGGGTGGGATGTCTTTTTGCACGCTTTGGCGCCTTCAGCCATCTTGGTTCTCAGAAGCATCTCTTCTGAAAGCCGTTATATCCGTGGGCAGATGCTAGAGGTATTGGGTCAGGACTTCGTGCGCACCGCAAAAGCCAAGGGGCTCTCCACAGACAAGGTCGTGTACAAACACGCATTCAAAGTTGCTGTCTTACCGATGGTCGCAGGTTTGGGTGGACTTTTACCGGGACTGATCACAGGTGCTGGCTTTGTGGAAGTGGTGTTTTCTTGGCCTGGAGTTACCCCACTTGTTTTAAACGCACTCAGCAACTCGGATTTGTATGTCATCGCCTCGGTGACTGCGTTGAGTACAGTGCTTTATATGGTGGGCAATTTGCTCTCTGACATGGCACTTGCAGCTATCGATCCTCGGATCCGTTACAACTGAGGGAGAAGGCATGACGACAGTGGTAAAAAAGAACAAAATGGCAGAATCAAAATCTAATGCGTCTCAGTCGCAATGGCAGGTCGTGTGGCGACAGTTCAAGCGAAATCCCCTTGCCAGGGTTGGCATGTTTCTATTGGGGTTTCTGTATTTGATTGCCCTATTTGCAGGATTTCTTGCGCCTTACGGACTCACAGAGTATTCAACAACAGATAGAATTTCCTGGGCCCCTCCAACGAAAATCCACTTTCAAGATGAAAATGGCAGTTGGGTGACACCCTATGTCTACAAGGTCAAGCGTGAGCTCAATATGGAGACTTTCCGAGACGAGTTTGTGGAAGACAAAACTGTCAAATGTCCTGTTCAGTTTTTTGTTCAACGTCCCACAGAGCCATATCGTTTCTTGGGCGTTATTCCAAGCAACCTGAAACTGTTTGGCGTTGCGGACAACTGCAAGCTTTACCTCTGGGGTTCAGATTCGCTGGGCCGCGATCAATTTTCAAGAATCATGTACGGCTCTCAAATCAGCCTCACTGTGGGCATTTTTGCGACCATCTTCGCTGTTATTCTGGGGATGCTGCTTGGGGGGTTGGCGGGTTACTTCAGCGGATGGATTGACTCACTGATCATGCGAACCATTGAGGTCTTAAGTGCTATTCCAGAACTCTTTCTACTGATCACCCTGCGCGCGCTCTTTCCCCTTGAGGCCAACCCCATACAGGTGTTTTACGTGGTGATTTTGATCTTGGCACTCGTCAGTTGGGGTGGACTTGCCCGCGTCGTTCGCGGTCAGTTGCTTTCCTCCCGTGAGCTGGAGTACGTCCAAGCGGCAAATGCCTTGGGCGCTTCGAGTGGTCGGATCATCACCCAGCACCTGCTTCCCAATACGGCAACCTTCGTCATTATCAGTGTTTCGCTTGCGATTCCCGGATACATACTGACCGAAAGCAGCCTTTCCTTTATTGGAATTGGCATTGTGGAGCCATATGCCTCTTGGGGATCTCTCTTGAAATTGGCGCAAGACGGTGGTTTTGAATCCATCAGCGGAAGACCTTGGGTCCTCATACCGGGATTGTTTATTTTGGCAGCTGTGTTGGCTTGGCAATTTGTCGGAGATGGCCTCAGGGATGCCTTTGATCCCAAACGGCGCCGTTGATCTTGTGTCAAACACCGATCATCAACTGAAAGAACTGGTACTTCAAACTTGAGCCCGCTTGGGCTCAGGATTATATTTAGGAGCAATGATGAATGCTGTAGCGCAAGACACCCTGCTGACGGTAAATGACCTAAAAACCTATTTCTACACGGACGATGGCGTTGTAAAGGCCGTGGACGGTGTCAGTTTTCACATCCAAAAGGGCGAAACCCTTGCCGTCGTTGGGGAATCCGGATCAGGCAAATCCCAAACGAGTTTGTCGATCATGCGTTTGATTCCCTCACCTCCAGGCAAAATCGTTGAGGGTTCGATTTTGTTCCGGGGTCGAGATGGCAAACCCAAAGATTTGGCGCATCTGCCAGAAGCTGAAATGCGAAAGATCCGTGGAAATGAAATTTCAATGATTTTCCAGGAACCCATGACCAGCCTCAATCCCGTCTACACGGTAGGCGATCAAATCGCCGAAGCGGTCAGACTGCACCAAGGCAAAACCACGCGAGAAGCGTTTGCGGTTGCAACCGAAATGCTGCGGTTGGTGGGCATTCCCGCACCCGAAAAGCGCGTCCACGAATACCCCCACCAATTGTCTGGAGGCATGCGACAGCGGGTCATGATTGCCATGGCGCTCTCTTGCAACCCTGCACTGCTGATTGCCGATGAGCCCACAACAGCCCTAGACGTGACGATTCAAGCCCAGATTCTCGACCTGATGCGCAAACTTCAAAAAGAAATCGGGATGTCCATTCTCTTTATCACTCACAACTTGGGCGTGGTGGCCGAGATGGCGGACCGGGTTGTCGTCATGTACGGTGGCCGGGTTGTTGAGGAAGGCGATGTCGTCGAAATCTTCAAAAAACCCAAACACCCCTACACACTCGGACTTTTAAACAGCATTCCCAGAGTGGATTACGGCGTACAAGAAGATCACGAGCGTCGGCGCCTTGAAGCGATTCCTGGAAATGTTCCCAGCCCCTTAAACCTTCCACCAGGATGTGCGTTTACTCCACGTTGTAAGTTTGCACAAGAAGCCTGCAGTGCAGCCGTTCCGCCACTGGTCGACACAGGAAACGGACACATGAGCCGCTGCATCCGCTGGAAAGAGCTGTAAAATCATACCTAGAGTGGAGAAAACGATGACCCAAGCCATCCAACAAGAACAGACCCAACCTTCCCGTAAAGCCCTTTTGGAAGTCAATCATTTGCAAAAATATTTCCCCATACGGGGTGGATTGCTCTCTCGCGTCGTCGCAAACGTCAAAGCGGTCGACGACGTCAGTTTCAATGTCGCCCGAGGCGAAGTGGTCGGCCTGGTTGGCGAATCCGGATCTGGGAAAACAACAGTTGGGCGCGCTATTTTGCGCCTAATTGAACCTTCTGCCGGAGAAGTCTGGTTTGACGGCGTCGACATAACGAAATTGTCAAAAGCAGAGATGCGCACGTATCGGCGAAAAATGCAAATCATTTTTCAAGATCCGTTTGCCAGTCTCAACCCCAGAATGACTGTCTCAGACATCATTGGCGAAGCGCTCGAAATCCACAAGCTGGCATCGGGATCGGCCAAAACCGACCGAATTGCGCAACTTCTGGAAAAAGTGGGTTTGCGCCCAGAATCGATGCGGCGTTACCCACACGAGTTTTCCGGTGGGCAGAGACAGCGGATTGGCATTGCGCGAGCGCTCGCCGTCGACCCTTCGTTCATCGTGGCCGATGAACCGGTATCGGCACTGGACGTCTCGATTCAGGCACAGGTGGTCAACCTGATCCAAGACCTTCAAAAAGAAATGGGACTGACCATGCTGTTTATCGCCCACGATTTGGCCGTCGTGGAGTACCTATGTGATCGCGTTATTGTGATGTACTTGGGCCGGATCATGGAGGTTGCAACCAGCAAAGAGCTGTACCTCAATCCGAAACATCCCTACACGGAAGCCCTTCTGTCCGCTGCGCCCATTGCCGATCCGACCCTCAAGCGCGAGCGCATCATCTTGCAAGGTGACATTCCTTCACCGATCAACCCACCTTCCGGTTGTGTGTTCAGAACACGGTGCCGGTACGCTGTCGAAGCCTGTGCCAAGGAAATTCCGCCCCTGCGCGAAGTGGCTCCCGGTCACTTCAAGGCTTGCGTCCGAGACGATATTTTGTAACAAAAAACCTGCTCGAAAAGAGCAGGTTTTGTTTTCCCATTGGCATCAAGTCTTTCGCAAAATGACGACAGCCGTTGCATTGTCCATGCCACCGCCCTCCAGCGCCGCGGCAACCAGACCGTCCGCCAATGCTTGTGGATTCAAAGCGTTCGCTTTCCAGAGTGACCCCAATGTGTCCTTGGAAATTTCTCCCCAGACGCCGTCGGAAACCAAGATCAGTGCGTCTTCAGGTTGCAAATCCCCCTCGAGCAATTGAACATAATCCTTTTGGTGGTGTTTGAGTGAACCCAAAGACCGAAGGATTTTATTTTTATCGGCACTGATAGAGGCTTCCTCTTCGGTCATGAGGCCATTGGCAACCATTGCGGCGACCAATGAGTGGTCTTGGGACAACTGGTACAATGCGTCTCCAGATCCGAGATAGGCCCTCGAGTCACCGACATGACCCAGCATGTAATGGAACCCAGATAAAACAACCCCCGTCAGCGTACATCCGCCTTCTTCTCCAGAAAGTGCGTCCAGAACAGCTTTATTGCAATCCCAAACGCATTTCTCGAGATCGTCAAAGGACCTGGGGACATTCAAATGGGACAAAAATGCGTCGACTGCGGCTTGAGAAGCGACCTCACCAGCGGACATTCCACCCATGCCGTCACAGACGACGGCACGGAGATCAGATGCGTACGAAAGACCCCCCTGAGCCCCGAAAGCAAACCCATAACTGTCTTCGTTCATCATTCGCTCTGGATTGAGACCCACCGTGGTTGCATGCCCAATGTCAAAGCGGGGTGTAGACTTCGGCTGCAGGTCTCGCAAGGCCTCCAAAAATTGAAGGGGCGTGTGGCGATTTTCGGGCAAGGTCAAAGCTGAAACCAAAACCTGAGGCACACCCGGGATTCGCACAGACGATAAAACGGGCTGAATGGGTGACAATCCGGTGAGCAGTTGATAGAAAAACGCACCGAGGGTATAGACGCCTTCTTTTCCAGAACAGGGTTGGGACAACTGAATTTCGGGTGCTGTGTATCCCTCACGATCGAGCAGCGGGGGAATTTCGCCGAGACGCACCATACGCGGGGGAAAACGCAGTTTCAGCCCTTGATCTGCAGTTTCAATGAGGCCCTCTGGATCGAGGTCAATCAGGGCAAAACCTTGCCGCTCCAATGCAAAGACATACTGGGCAAGTGCGATCATCACATCCAAAACCGCCCCAAAAGGCATGGCGCCCCGAAGGACAGTACCCTCAACCCAGGGAAATGCCAAACCCCTGTCTGCTGCGTATGTCGGACGGTTCAAAAGACGGTGTGCCGGCAATGCCATATCGGCGTGTTGTGGATCCTCTCGCAGGAGGTACTCGCAGCCCTGATCGTCCCGCGCACGGTACCATCCCCTCGGAAATGCCGACACGATCTCAGCGGAAAAGCCGTCCCAAGAGACCCGATCACCCACACCGAAGTGGTCTTCTGAGTCACTCTCGTAGATTTCCTCTTCCAAAAGCATATCGGTAGCAATGTGTTCGTCCAAAGGAACCGTGTTGTCGGACGCTACCAAAAGTGTTTCCAGCTCTTCTGTATCTTCACCTGAATCGGAAAAGACCTCCGACACACCCGGAGCGAGCGGTTCCGGATGTTCTAAAGCATGATCGCCGTGCCCCTCGTGCTCCATGTCCCGATCGTCCATAAATCAACCTTCCTGAAACACCAAAATGAGGTTACCAAAGGCAATTTCATCGCCAAAGTTGAGCGTTTGGGGCTCCCCTGCCCGAGGGGAGAACGCAGACTCGCCCATTCTTTTGATAAACACACCGTTGGTGGAACCCAAGTCTCGAACCTTCCACACCCCATTTTCGACGTACAACTCGGCATGCCTTCTGGAAATATGTTCCGCGCCCGAAAGGCCCGTGACATCGATATCAACCGGTCCAGAAGAGGGATCGAAACGACCCAGGGTGAGCCGCTCACCCAGCAACGGAATGCTGTCCCCTGAAAGCGCCCCAAACTTCTTGATTCCCAATTTGGCAGGAGGTAAACGGTCTGGCACTGACACGGCAATGGGCTTATCCTCGCCAGTTGCAATCGCATCCACATTGGGTAAATCGGTCGGCGCAACCACGTCTGGCACGGTGTCCAATGTTGGTAGGTCAAGCGGTGGCGTCTCTATGGCTTTGGGATCAAAAACAGGCGCGTCCACAACAATCCCTTCTTCAACTTTTTCGGGGACAACCGCAGCAACCGACGGCACACTTTCCCGCAATTCCACACCACAATTTTCGCAATAAACGCCTTCTGCATTGATATGTCCGCACACGTCACAAGTGATCATACTGGCCTCCTGTTATCTGCCTTAAGGATACGCGAGTTTGGAACTTTGGTTGCAGAGTGATCGCCAAAGGGTGTCACAATAAAATCCATGACTGTGGTACGTTTGACCAAACAAAGACAGGCCATCTTAGAGGCAATGCGCACGACCAATACGCATCCAGACGCAGCTTGGGTTCACGCCGAGGTGCGGAAAAAGATTCCCAAAATCAGTTTGGCGACCGTCTACCGAACCCTGGAAAGCCTCGTGGAAGAAGGCCATCTTGTCGCCATTTCATCCGGTCGAGATGCCTGTCGGTTTGATTTTAAGCATGATCCCCATCACCATGGCATCTGCAAACACTGTGGACACATCTTTGATATACCCGCAGATCCCCACCACACGGTTGTCTTGCCGAGTCAACTGCCTCTGGGTTTTACCGTGGAAAACATCGTCTTTGAACTTCACGGGGTTTGTGAACATTGCCAAGCATTCAAGGGCGAAACCCCAATCCGGCAAGAACCGGGGCCGCTCCAAAATCATGTCCAGTAAAGGCTTAAAAATTTTCCGAAGATGTGAACGCACCCACAAAACATCAGACGCCGGAGACACAAGGTACAGAGGTTCAACCCGAAAACAATTTAAGGAACATTAGGCTTATTTCAAAACCGAATGTTGAAGCACTCAAAGCGATGAGAGGGGTGTTCTCTCCGCATTGAACAGCCATTGAATCATTAGACTTCTTTCGAAACCGGTGTAGAGGTGTAGAATGGAAGGGTGAAATATGAATAGGTAAAGATCTTACCGGACGAGAAATTTCGAAGACTGGTTGGAATCAAAAGAACGACATTGTCTTGGGCTAAGCGGCACGTCTTGCTCACAAGATAGCATGTCTTGGAGCTAAGACAGCACCTCCCGGGCTAGCTCCGCGTCTTGGTCAGAACGGCACGCTATGCGGCCAGCCCGCTAATACAATGATAGAAATACTATCAGAGGAAAATAGAAGAAAAAAAGCAAGGGGTGGTCGAAAAAATAAACTGAGAATAGAAGATCAGCTTTTAATGGCATTCGAATACATAAGAGAATACAGAACGTATTTCTATGTGAGTCAAAGTTATGGAGTGAGTGAGAGTACTGCTTACAAAACAATAAGATGGATAGAAGATGCATTGATCAAGCGTAAGAAATTCGCATTACCAGGAAGAAAAGCTTTAAGAGAGAGTGATATGGAATATGAAGTAATTATTGTAGATGCAACTGAACCGGAAATAGAAAGGCCCCAAAAAACAGAAGAGATATTATTCGGGGAAGAAAAAGAAACACACAATAAAGATAGAAATCATAATTAGCAAGAATACAAAAGCAGTAATATGTACGCAATTTTCCAATGGAAGATGGCGCGATTTCAAGGTATTTAAAGAATCAAAGACAAAAATTAATCCAGAGATAGAAATTTTAGCGGATAGAAGATATCAAGGGGGTGAGAAAAATACATAAGAATGCAAGATTGCCGAAGAAAGGAAAGAACTTAAAGGAAGAGGAGAGAGTAGCAAGCGAAAGGATGGTAATTGAGCATGTCATTGGAATACTGAAGAGATTTAAGATTATAAACTGCAAATATAGAAATAGAAGAAAGAGATTTTCATTAAGGTTTAATTTGGCGGTCAAGCCCCTTTTTGGGCGGCCCGGCCCGTGAGGTGCCGTATTTGGGCCAAGACGCAGAGCTGGCCGCATGGCGCGGTCAGGCCGCATAGCGTGCCGTTCTGACCAAGACATAGCAGGTATCTATAACTTTGAACTCTTGTAATCTTAGTTTCGAAAGAGCTCTTTTATTGAACCCGTGGATGGATTGACTTTCACACTTACAGCAATTTCCTTTGTTTTTAGGGCATTTCATTTTTGAATCTGCCGTCAAAGAAAGCTCAGATTTGAGGGTATCTTCAGCACAAAAATACGTGATGGATGCAGATATTTCATCATTTTTTCGATATTCTAGGCGCATGTGGACCTACATCAATGGTGCTCAAAATTCTTCATCGTTTAAAAAATTTCCCTGTGGTTCTTTTGAGTTTCGAAAGAACTCCATTGCAACTTTTTTGGGGATGCCAAGACCTTATCAAGAACGCGTATCTCGATAAGGTTGGGAGGTTAGACAGTGGCGTCGTGTCCTCTGGGTCGCCGATTGTCGTTGTCAAAATCACAGGTGACGGCATCACGCCAAACTGGGCTTGTAGTTTTCGTCTTTGATCAGCCTCCAGCGACCGATCAACAGGATAATGGCCAAACACACTGCCCAGATAACTGACATTTGACCAACGAAAATGAGCCAATTGCCATCGTAGGATCCGAACAGAGCGGCACGAAACCCTTTGATGGCGCCCGTGACAGGCAAAATGGAATGCAACCTTTGGAAAAAGACAGGGGACAGCTCAACGGGATAACTGCCTCCCGAGGCCCCAAGTTGAAGGACGAGAAACAGCAATGCAATCACCCGGCCGGCATTGGCCAGCACCAACATCAGCGCCGTGATCAACGTCAAAAAGGTCAAACTGGTCACAAAGGCGACGACCAAGACTGCACCCAAGTTGGGTATCGGCAGACCGAGCAATCCAATGCCCCAGACGACAAAACATCCCTGCAAAAGACACATCAATGTCGGAATGCCATTTTTAACGAAGAGACGCGACAGTTTGCTCGTTCCCTTCAGACTCTCCGGAAGAAGGTTGCAGGGAAAAATGAACGTGAGACTCACAATACCGACCCACAAACTGACAGCCATGAAGTATGGGGCAAAGGCCGCACCATTGTTTTGAACTCGGTTTGTTTTTTCCTCCGTCACCTTGACGCTGGTGGCCAGACCTTGTGGATCGCCGCCGAGCTGTTCAACTGTCTCGGGAATCGCGCTGTAGAGGTCGTCTAGCCCTTTTTTGAGCTTCTGTGCACCTCCATACAACCGATCTGACCCAACGGCCACATCCGAGGCGCCTTTCTGAAGGGTAACGAGTCCTTGCGACAGACTTTGGGTTTTCTCGGCCAAACGTTGGCTTCCCGTTGCCAAGGCTTTCAGATCCGCAGACGCAGGCAACTGACTGACCATGGTGCGCACGCCAGACTTGATCTTCAGGTTTCCCTCAACCAAAGATTGAACGCCCCCACCCACCGCAAGCGCACCGACTTGTAGGGCCTCTGCACCCCGATAGGCTTTTTGGATGGCAAGGGACAGGGTTTGCACAGAATTGCCCAGTGTCTTGAGCCCAACGCCCAACACATCAAAACCGATAGAGAGCTGTTGCGCAGCACCTGACGCCTTTTGAAGGGCAAGGATTGTCGCCTGGTTGCCATCCAGCAGCTGTCGGATGCCCCCTTCCAATTTGTTCACGCCAGACTTGACGCGGCTGATTCCGACCACCAAAGCCTTGGCTTTGTCTTGCAGGTCAGACGGACCCGAAGACACTTGGGTGTAGATCTGATTGGCGGGAACCTGCAGTTTGCTGATTGAATCTCCAAAGCCATGTACACTTGTCGCAGCTTGCTCAATTGCAGGTTTGAATTGGCCCAGACCGCTCGAAATTTGAGGCAATTGCTTGGCCAATTGTTGGAGACCCTGCTGCGTCTGAACGAACCCCTTGGCAGCTGAATTGGATCCCTTGGACAATTGAATGCCACCGCTGTTGATCTCTTTGAGCCCGTCAGAAAGACCGGTCAAGCCCACACCCAGCTGCTGAGCTCCCTTTTTCAAAGCCAGCAGATCACTTTCTTTAGGCATGGCCTGATCCATTTTTCGCAACCCTTGTTCCAACGCGCCAGCCCCTTGGGTCAACCGAACAACCCCAGAAGAGACGCCCGACGCACCTTGGGCCAATTGGTCGCTTCCAACCCTGGCCTGCTTCAAACCGCCGGCCAAATTTTTGTTTCCCACAGCCACTTTTTCCAATCCAGTCTGCAGCTGATCCGCGCCACCCCGCAGCTTTCCAGTCGCGGTTTTGACATCGGAAAATCCCTTTTGCACGTCCGTAAAAGCCTTCTTGACGGATTCCCACCGCGTCTCAGAAAGTTTTTTGTTTAGACTGGTGGCCAATTTGTCCGCGAAACTGGTGCCCACCCGACTGGCAAAGTAGTTGGAACCCTCACTGGAATACAACTTGAGCATGCCATACTGACCGCTGTTTCCAGCAATGGCCTTTTGGCTGAAATCCACAGGAATGGTGAGCGCAAAATAGGCATCACCGTGTCGAACAGCCGCCCGCGCTTTGTCTTCGGTGTCATAGGCCACAAATTTGACCGGTTGATCCACCCGAACCGTCTCGACCAACTCCCGCCCCAGGTTGTAGGTTTTTCCTCGGTACGTCGTCCCTGCATCCAAGTTCACAAAGGCAACAGGCAGACGGTTGAGGTTGTTGTACGGGTCCCAAGCACTGCTCAAATAAATCACCGCATACAGAACAGGAACAAAAAGCACGGCTGCAGCGGAAACCCACATCATGGGGTATTTCCAAAGCCTCGCCTCACTGAGGATTAAAACCCGCAGATCCTGAAAAAAACGATTCATGCAACCTCCCGAGATGGTCCTCAATCGAAAAATAAGCCGTTTCAACCATTCTAACACCGATTCTCCACTGAGAACACAGTCCGCCACACGCCAACGACAGACATTCAACCGAAACGCCTGTCCCAACAAAAAAACCCGAAACCTACAGCAGGTTTCATGATTTTTTCAAACACTTGAACAGGGGTAAGGCGTGACCTGGATGTATTTTGGTCACTCAAGAAATTCTAGATATTGAAGAAACTTTCTGTATACATATTTCTACAACACAAAACGAAAAGAATTTTTACGGCACGTTATTTTTAATATTTTTTAGAGGCTGTATGAATTTGTTTAAAGAGGGGATTTAGGAATAAAGGCATGTACTAGACTGTGTTTTGGTGTCGCTTGTAAGCCCTATCCATTGGACTTAACAGGTATATCCTTGATAAGGGCTCTCAACCCCATAATTTCCTTCACTGACACTCTTTCTATCATTACTTTCGTGTCTGGCGACCATCTGCTGAATGGGCGTACATCTCCCAAATTCTCGTCAAAAAGACCCCAAAGGGCCTGGGAGAGACGAAACACCCTGTCTATGTCTTTGATATTCCACACAGATTCATACAGCCTCTTATTCACCATTTAACCCGAACGCAGGTTGCAGGCAACACCCAGTCCATCCATGTGAAAACATACACACGGAATCTGGCAAATACTATGATAAACACAGTTATTTTCTTGACTCGAGGACACCATAATTGATGATTCACCCCGTTTTTCGGCCGAGCAACGCGTTTTCAGCAGCCTACCCAGTGTGTTTTTGCACGGTTGCCGAAAATACCCCGGACAGGTTTTGCGTTTGGGCAACGCCTATGTGGTCTCTGATCCTGAACACGTTCAAGAAGTTCTGATCGATAAGGCAGAGCATTTCGGCAAGAGCGGTGGAATGTGGAAAGCCCTAAAACCCCTTCTTGGAGAGGGCTTGATCACGGCAGAAGGCGAATCTTGGCAAAAACAAAGGCGCTTGATGCAACCCCTATTCACCCGAGCCGCCATCGGGGAGCACGTGCCCAACCTGCGCGCGCTTGTGGAAAACGAGTGCGAGAGAATCTTACAGGGACCAAATACCATCGACATTGCCGCAGAAATGCGAAGTCTTTCGCAAAAAATTCTGCTCCACACAATTTTTGGAACCTCTCAAATGAAAGCAACGGCTGCACTTCACACAGCATTGAGCGCCCTCAACCTCCGTCTATTCTTGTACTTCTTGCCCAATTCGTGGATCCCCAAAGCGCGCGAATTTATGCAAGCCATATCCGAGATTGACCAAACCATTGCCGAACTGGACACCTCGCTCCTGGCAGACAGCGGTCTGAGTCCCAAAGAACTTCGGGATCAGTTGGTCACACTCTACGTCGCTGGAAGTGATACGGTGGCCACCGATTTGGTTTTTCCCACGATTCGCACTTGAACACACCCAAATTGGAAACCGATCCATACCCGCAGGCAGTATGGTCATTCTATGCCCGCTGGCAACACACCGGGATCCGCGATTCTGGGAACAACCCGACGAATTCAACCCGTGTAACCGAACTCAAAAACACCGTCTGGCATTCTATCCCTTTGGTGCCGGCGTGCGAAAATGCTTGGGTGAACACTTTGGGTTTACAGAAATGCAAACTGTATTTTCTGTCTTTTCAAAACGGCTGCGCTTCGACCTCACCGCATCCACAGACTTTCACCTCTCTTCGGCCACCACACTCTGGCCCAAACGCGGTCTGCTGAAAGTCCGAGCCTGGAACCCTTAAATCCCCAATAGGGGATTCTAAGGTCCTGCGCTGGAGGCGATGCCCAACAAAACGACGTGGTATTATTCCGAATGCCGATGCTGGGTGACCGCACGGCCTCAGGAGTTCACTATGCTTGACTTTGTCCAGATGTCAGATCTGTTTACCCAAGAAGAACGGGACATTCAAAGTGCGGCCCGCTCTTTCCTAGACGCTGAAGCCTTACCTCATATCGCAACATGGTGGGAAGAAGGCACATTCCCAAAGGCATTGATTCGAAAATTCGGCAGCATGGGATTTCTGGGTCCCACAACACCAGAGCAGTATGGTGGTCTGGGCGTTTCGAGCACTGCCTACGGCCTTTTGATGTACGAACTTGAACGCATAGACTCAGGCTTGCGGAGTTTTGCAAGTGTACAAGGCAGCCTTGTGATGTACCCCATTTTGGCCTACGGATCAACTGAACAGAAGGAAACCTACCTTCCCAAATTGGCAACTGGAGAATATGTGGGATGCTTCGGACTCACCGAACACGACGGCGGATCCGACCCAGACAGCAATATGAAGACACGTGCCAAGCGTGATGGAGACCACTACATTCTGAGCGGTTCCAAAATGTGGATCACAAACGGGAATTTGGCCGACATTGCGATTGTCTGGGCCAAGGACGAAGACAATAAAGTTCGAGGCTTCATCGTGGAAACACAAACTCCTGGATTTAAAGCCAACGTCATCAAACACAAGGCCTCGCTTCGTGCCTCGGTGACCAGTGAATTGGTTTTGGAAGATGTCCGCGTCCACAAAAACCAAATGCTTCCGAATGTAGAAGGCCTGAAGGGACCCTTGGGCTGTCTGACCCAAGCCCGTTTTGGAATTGGTTGGGGCGTTCTGGGCGCCCTGGAAGCCGTCTACACCGAAGCTTTGGATTTCGCCAAAACCCGCATGACCTTTGGAAAACCCATTGCAGCACGACAATTGGTTCAGGAAAAACTCTCCCACATGCTCTCACACCACACCCAAGGTTTGATGTTGGCATGGCGTTTGGCCCGACTGAAAGATGAAGGTCGCCTTCGTCCACAACAGGTTTCCATGCTCAAACGCGACAACGTTTTTGCCGCACTGAACGCCGCAAGGGTGGCCCGGGACATTTTGGGCGGCAGCGGCATCACACTCGAATACCACGCGATCCGGCACATGCTCAACCTGGAAACGGTTTCAACCTATGAAGGAACCCACGACATCCATACACTGGTTCTGGGACGCGATATCACAGGCCTAAACGCACTGGGATAAAAAACGTGAGCACATTGAGAAGAAAGCATTCCATCGTTGTTGAAGGGCAACCCTATTTGTGGAATGTTTGCCGAAAGGAACCTCGCCGTGTCCTGCTCAAAATATGGCGATCAGGCTTGCCCTCTTCGCAGGTTTTTTTGTGTATCAAAATTGCCTGTGTGAATCCTTGGTTAGATTCTGTGAAAGGCACAAGGGATCGCCTTTTTACTTCGGTGCGTCCAAAGCACGTGGCCCAAATCATACAAGAAGCACTGATCCTAGGGTGGACTGCACAAACCCCAGGTATCGATAGGGAAGGCAACTGGTCTGAAAGTGAAGGTCTGATTCTGAGAAATATAAATCACAAAACGGAAAAGGGCTGTTGATGTCGGCACTATCAGGTATCAAGGTTTTAGATCTCTCTCGTGTACTGGCAGGACCATCGTGCACACAAACATTGGCAGACTTGGGGGCAACCGTCTGGAAAATCGAATCCCTTCAGGGGGATGAGACGCGCACATGGGGACCGCCCTTTCTCGAAAACGGTTTGAGTGCGTACTACACATGCGTGAATCGCAACAAACAGAGTTTGGCCATCAACCTCAAAGACACCCAGGGCCAACAGATCGTTCAAAAACTCGCAGCCCAAGCAGATATCTTGGTTGAGAATTTCAAAGTGGGCGATTTGGAACGCTATGGACTGGGTTATACACGGTTATCCGAGGAAAATCCAATGCTTATTTATGCATCCATCACTGGTTTTGGCCAAACGGGTCCGCGTGCCTCGGAAGCTGGTTACGACGCCGCGCTTCAAGGCCACACGGGCATCATGTCGGTCACGGGCGAACCGGGCGGACCCCCGATGAAAGTCGGCGTGGCTTGGATCGATCTGATGACGGGAATGAATGCGACAACGGCCATCTTGGCTGCCCTGTTCGAACGGTCTCGCAGCGGCTTGGGACAACATTTGGATCTCTCTCTGTTTGACACGGGAATCTGCGCCATGGCGAATTTGGCCCAAAGTTACCTCGTCACGCAAAAGTCACCCAAATCCGTTGGAAATGCACACGCGCAAATCGTTCCATACGGCAGTTTTCCGGCGTCGGATGGATGGCTGGTCATTGCGGTGGGAAACGACCGCCAATACCAAGCCCTGACGGAAGTGTTGTGTGCCCCGGAGCTCTGGAGTGATCCTCGGTTTCAACACAATGCCTCAAGGGTCACACACCGGGCCGAACTGGTTTCGCGCATTGAAGGCATCACACAAAAAGAATCTCGTGAATTTTGGCTTAAAAGGCTTTCCAGCAAGGGCATTCCCAGTGCGCCCGTGAACAATCTCGAGGAAGCCTTCAACGACCCACAAACCCAAGCGCGCCATCTCAAGGTTTCAGTGGAAGGGCAATCCATGCTTGGCAGCCCATTTTTCCACTTTTCGCGCACACCGGCAACACTGCGCTCAGTACCACCATTGTTGGGCCAACACACACGAGCCGTTTTGGAACGAGAATTGGGCATGGATTCAACAACCATCTCAACCCTGTTTGAATCGGGAGTTTTGGGATCTTCTTCATGAAGAAATTCCAAAGATACTTTCATTCTCAAAAAATAAACCGTGATTCAGACTGCATTTACCCCCAATTGGGGGGGATATTGCAATCCAGCCAAAATGCGCTAACATGATATTAGCTTTAACGAAGCCTTAATCTAAAGCAAACGAAGTTCCATTGAAGGTCTTGTTCTTGGGAATCCTGTCGACTCCCAGTTCCGAATCGAAGAGAATTCCTGTAGAAGGAGAATGGATATGAAGCACTCGTTTTCCGGGATGGTTTTGTTACTAGCCTTTTGCTCGGCGGCGCAGGCCGCATCAAGTGTTCCTTTGAATGTCACGGTCTCCTGCGAAAACACCACTTAAGGCGAGTTTTTCTGCACCGTTTGTGTTTAGCCTCTAGCGTCCAGCACTGCCTGGATTGGGAAAATACCCGGAACAGGTGATCGGGCCATACAAATCGACATCGATATCGAGAGTTTGCCCATCACTGTGGCGGTTCGACGCCCAACGCTCCGGATAAAGCCGCAATCCAACCGACTCAATATCGTTGATTTGACCAGCATCCTCACACTCACCAAAGAAATCCACATTCTTTGGAAAGACAACACAAACGCCAGTTTCGCCCAACTGAAAATCGGCAACACAGCCTATACGCTGGATCAGGATGGCTTCGCTCTGGTGCCGGAAAAAATGCTTTCTGGAACCGCAGAAATTGTCTCAGAAGACAGCAAACAGACATGCACGTTGACACTGAACACAAGTGCCGACACCTTTGTCTGCCCGTAAATCGGTTCAGTTGCTCCATTCAGTGGAAAATATTGTGCTTTCCACTGAATTTTTCGTGAAATGGAGGCATCCCAAGGCCACCGCTGTGCATAGCCTTGATGAATACTGAATGATGTGATACGATGAAGACATAAGCGACTTTTCGAGTTTTCGAAGTCGCCTTTTTTTTGCCAAGCCAACAAGACCAAAACGAGAAAAACCAATGTAAAAATTCTCTTTAAATACACACCCAAACAACCTAACCTCTGATTCCTTCGGAAAGGGACATCATGCTGGAAAACCCCAATACACAACTGGAAGCCGAAGTACAACGGCGCAGAACATTCGCGATCATCTCTCACCCAGACGCCGGAAAAACAACCATGACAGAAAAGCTCCTCTTGTACAGTGGGGCCATTTTGCAAGCTGGATCGGTCACAGCCAAAACAGGCCAAGCCCACGCCCGCTCCGATTGGATGAGCCTTGAACAGCAGCGGGGCATTTCGATCAGTTCGTCGGCAATGCAATTTGCTTACCAAGACCACCACATCAATCTTTTGGACACCCCCGGTCACCAAGATTTCTCAGAGGACACCTACAGGGTTCTCACCGCTGTGGACAGCGCACTCATGCTTTTGGACGCCGCACGGGGGGTTCAATCGCAAACCGAAAAGCTCTTCGCAGTCTGTCGCAATCAAAAAGTCCCCATCTTCACCTTCATGAACAAATTGGACCGTCCAGCGATGGATTTTTTCGAACTGCTTGAGCAGGTTGAACAGACGCTCGCCATTCGGTGCATTCCCATGAACTGGCCTATCGGTTCGGGCCCGGATTTTCAAGGGGTTTACGATCTCATCAACAAAAACGTCGTTCTCTTTGAAAAAACGACCCACGGCAAATACCGAGCGCCGGTTCAAATCACCCGTTTGGACAGCCCGGAACTGATTGAATTGATCGGCAGCGATGCCCAAAAAACCCTACAGGAACACGTCGAATTGATCGAAGGTGCCCTCGAACCTTTCGATAGAAACCTATTTTTAAGGGGTGAACTGACGCCTGTTTTTTTCGGCAGTGCCATGAACAACTTTGGGGTCGAAGGTTTTCTGGATCAGTTTGTGCAGATGGCTCCCCCGCCAGGTCCGCTGGAAACCAGCATTGGAACGCTGTTTCCAGATTCGCCATTCACCGGTTTCATCTTTAAATTGCAGGCCAATATGAGCAAGCAACACCGCGACCGAACAGCCTACATGCGGGTGATTTCCGGACGTTTTGAACGTGGAATGGAAGTCATTCACACCCGAACGGGACGTTCCCTGAGGCTTTCGCGTGCACACACCCTGTTTGCCCAAGAACGGGAAAGTGTGGAAGAGGCTTTCCCGGGCGATATCGTGGGTTTGGTCAACCCAGGCGTCTTTCAAATTGGCGACGTGGTCAGTCTCAACCCAAAGGTCAAACTCGAAAAGTTTCCCCGCTTCACACCGGAACACTTCGCAACCGTGATGCCAAAAGATGTGGCCAAAAGAAAATCGTTTCGGAAAGGCCTGGAGCAGCTGTCGGAAGAAGGGGTCGTTCAGGTTTTTTATCCGACAGATGGCACCCGAGATCCCATCCTTGGCGTTGTGGGACAACTTCAATTCGAAGTGTTCGAACACCGCATGCGCGAGGAATATGGGGTCGAAATCGAGTATTACCCGAGCAGCCACAAACTGGTGCGCTGGATTGCCGGCAACGCCACGGTCCTGGCCCGCTTTGCCAAAAGTGTCGAAGACGATCAAGGTCGTCCGGTCATGCTCTTTCGGAACCCGTGGGATCTGGAGTTCGCACAAGAACAACACAAAGGACTGGAATTTCTTCCACAGCCACAGGATTTAACGGTGATCCCACCGAAGACACCTTGAGGTCAAACGGTCCCCGAAATCCTCGGGGGCTTGTTTTTTGAGCGACCATGCAGTACCATTTTTTTCGCGCTTGCGCGTTCCTAACACTGCACCTCTTGTGTGCATGGCCCTTGGCCCCATCGTCTAACGGTTAGGACACTACCCTTTCAAGGTAGCGATACGGGTTCAAATCCCGTTGGGGTCACCAAGTTTTATCAGGGTCTTTGTGGGTCGTTTTGGCCCCATCGTCTAACGGTTAGGACACTACCCTTTCAAGGTAGCGATACGGGTTCGAATCCCGTTGGGGTCACCAAAAAGAGAGAAGCTTTTGGCTTCTCTCTGACTTTTTTATCTGCATAAACTACTTGATGTTCAAAAACTCCAAAATGCCCAAAGCAATGCTCTGTGCAATCTGTTGACGGTATTCGGGCGTGCCCAACTTGGCACCCTCTGTGGGATGGCTGCCAAAGCCTATCTCAGTCAAGATCGCTGGCGTTCGGGCCAAACGAATCACAGCAAAATAATCGCGTTTGACCCCACGGTTGATCGACAAGGTGTCTTGAACCAAATGTTTCTGAACCTTTTCGGCCAGCACACGCGAAAACGCCAAATTGCTTTGGGCAATGAGGTCGCCAATCAGGTTTTGCGCCAAAGTCTCGGCTTTCTTGGTAATGGACTCACCCAAAACGCCTCCCCCGTTTTCCAACACGGCCAAACTGCGCGTGCTCTTCTCGAGGGGTTTTCCAAACACGTACGTCTCGATGCCTTGGGCCGTTGCAGGTCCCGAATTAACATGGATGCTGACAAATGCATGCACGGTTCCCGCGTTGGCCATTTTTGCGCGCAACGTCAAGTCGGTTTCCAGGTCGGATGCCAACTGCGTGTCGCTGGCTCGGGTCATGAGCACCTCAATCCCCTTGTCCTCGAGCAACTTCCTAACCCTGAGGCCGACATCCAGTGTGACATCCTTTTCTAGGATGTAGCCTTTCATTCCTGGAAACCGCCCACCGTGACCGGGATCTATGACCACCCGCAGCTTTTGTTGCGGTGCAGGTTTTTTAATGTCTGGCTGCACAACAGGAGGAGGTTTGGAATCCCGTGTTCCAGACGAGCCCACACCGTAATCGATGACCAAACGAGCAGTATGGTCATCGTTGGCGAGAAGAAAAACCGTGTAGGGCAATTTCGCAACGGCTTGAAGATCCCATTGCATCCCACCGCTGGAATTCGGCTGTAAACTGTAGGACTTGATTTGCCGGGTGTTGATCTGTCCGGATTCAACCTTCAATTTCAAATCCTTCAAAACAACCTTCAGGCCTCCAGGATAGCCCTCAATCTGATACGTCACCGATTTGGGCAAATCCAGGACCAACCTTGTGTATCCATCGTATTGAAAATAGCGAGGTGCAGCGATGGCTCCGCTCAAAAGACCCCAAACCATAGGCATCCATAACAAAAATTTCACGATTGCGTCCCTCAAAGTGGTTTCAGTTTAGCACTGCGCTAAAATCTTTCTGTGAGAGGCCGCTGGAAAACCTCTTTAAATCACCCTCACGGAGGCTCTCTATGAGCATTTACGGTTCGCCCATCCCAGACCCTTGGATTCCACTCAAACGCCTGGTGGCAATGGCCATTCTATTTGGCGTTGTGTTCACCGGCCTGGGCTTTGCTCTGCTGAACTGGGGTGTTTGGCTGCCCATCCTGCTGTTTGTGGCCTTTGCTTTAGGGCTGGTGACGGGCATTCAGTTGAGGGCATACTCCAAAAATTCCCGCCATCGGACGCACCCCGGACAAAATCCCCGACAAAACCCAAGTGCGCCTCTTGAAGAACAGACACAAACGACAGCACCATTTGCCTCTGAAGACAAAAAATGGCAGCCCAAACCCGCAGAAACACCCGCGATATCCGATTCTGCAACCACCGACATTTCCCAAACTGTCACCACTGAGCGCAAAAAATGGCAGCCCAAACCCGCAGAAACACCCGCGATATCCGATTCTGCAACCACCGACATTTCCCAAACTGTCACCACTGAGCGCAAAAAATGGCAGCCCAAACGCAAGTCTTAATGTGCAATTGCCTGCAACGTGTAGAGGGTGTACAAATGTTAAAAAGGGATCAGGGTAAAAACAAAGCAACCCAACACGGTTGGGTTACAGTCTCAAAATTGATGCAAACAGCGCTCAACTCAAAACGTCTTCAAGGGTTTGCACAACCTGATCCAGTTGCGTTAGAGAGATGGTGAGTGGCGGCAAAAACCGAATGACATTTGCGGTGGCTTGAAGGGCAAGCACACCCTTTTCTTCCAAAGCGGCAATGTAGGGCGCGCTGTCTTCGTTTAGCTCCACGCCAACCATCAATCCCTGCCCACGCACCTCTTTGATTTTGGGTGAAGAAATTGAGGAGAGCTTTTGGATGAAATATTGGCCTTTCTCGGCAGCCTGTTCCCACAATGTTTCACGCGTCATAAAGCGAATGGCCGCAACACCCGCAGCCATGGCCAAGGGATTGCCCCCGAATGTGGTCCCATGTCCACCCACAGGCATTGAATCTGCCACTGCGGATGTCATGGCAAACGCCCCGATGGGAACCCCACCTGCCATGGCTTTGGCGAGTGTCATTCCATCGGGCTGAACATCGGGCACGTGGTCCGCGGCAAACATCTTGCCGGTTCGACAAAACCCGGTCTGAATCTCATCAAAAATGAGCAAGGCACCCTTTTCACGCGTGATTCTGCGGGCCTCCCGAACAAATTGCGGATCCACAGGTCGAACCCCGCCTTCTCCCTGTACCAATTCCAAAATCACCGCTGCCGTCTGATCGTCAACAGCCTCTGCCAACCGCTCGAGATCGCCGTAGGGAACGTGACAAACAGGTGCCAGCGAGGGTGCAAACGGCGCGCGGTACTTGGGCTCCCAGGTGAGCGAAACGGCACCCAACGTGCGTCCGGAAAAGCCTTTTTCCATTGCGACAAACGTTCTGCGCTGCGTTGTGACCATGGCAAATTTCATGGCCGCTTCCATCGCCTCTGTTCCGGAATTGCACAAAAAAACGCGATCGAGTCCCGGCAAAACCGATGTCAGTTCGCTCAGGAATTCCGCACGCTTGTCATTGGGGATCGATTGGGGCAACACCATCAGGGTTTCAGCCTGGTGCTGAATCGCCGCCACAACCTCTGGATTGCTGTGTCCAACGTTTGCAACGCCATATCCCGCGACACAATCGATGTATTCACGGCCTTCGACATCCCAAACCAAGGCACCTTTCCCTTTGACAATCACCAATGGATGCTTTGCATAAACACGGCTGTCGTATTGCAGTTCAAGGGCCAACCAATTGGGCTTCGTTTGAGTCATATAAAACCTCCTGCTCCTCCGCGGCGCTCAGTTCCAGTTTATGCGTTATTCAGGTCGAATGTGGAATTGGACTTGAGTCGCGATGTTTGCTAGACTTGGGCCTAGTGTTTTGGGCTTGGTAGGGCCAGGATGCGCCGGAGAGCTTCGGGGCTCGGGTTTGGGAACACCGATCATGTTCCAAATCAGCCAAAGCTACTTCTTGAATGTACCGGAGTGGATTGATGAAGACCTATTTTCCAACAGAAGTAACCCCACAGTGGTATATCGTTGACGCTGCAGGCCAGACACTGGGGCGCCTTGCGACACAAATCGCCACCGTTTTGCGTGGAAAGCACAAGCCCACATACTCACCCAACATTCTCTGCGGTGACTTTGTCATCGTGTTAAATGCCGAAAAGATTCACCTGACCGGCAACAAGTTGGATAAAAAGGTTTACACCCGCTACAGCGGATACCAAGGTGGCCTGAAGGTCGAGACGGCAAGAACCGCTTTGGTCAAGCACCCAGAACGCGTCATCGAACACGCCGTTTTTGGCATGCTTCCCAAAGGACGTTTGGGTCGCCGCATGCACACGCATCTCAAAGTGTACAAAGGGTCACAGCACCCCCATGTCGCACAACAACCTGAGAAATTGGAGTTGAAATAATGGAGCAATACTACGGAACAGGTCGCCGTAAAGCCGCCATCGCACGCGTTTTTTTGCGTCCGACAGAAGGCCAACCGAAATTCACAGTCAATGGCCTCGATTTCCAAACCTACTTCAGGGGCATCTTCAAGGCACGTCACGCACTCCAGGCCTTTGTCGAAACAGGTACAGGTGGACGGTTTGATACGTACATCACTGTCTGTGGCGGCGGTGCAGCTGGGCAGGCCGATGCCATCAAGCTCGGTGTCGCACGTGCCCTCTTGGAGTTCAACCCAGATTTCCGTGTGCCACTGAAATCCAAAGGGTTGCTTACCCGGGACGCCCGTGAAGTCGAGCGCAAGAAGCCCGGTCTCAAAAAAGCCCGCCGGGCTCCCCAGTTCAGCAAACGTTAAACGTCGTTTTCTCGATTTGAGTATCTGTTGTGGCGCCCTTCTCGGGCGCCTTTTACGTTTTCCTTCCTGGGACTTGACCGCATTTTCAAGATTTACTGGCCTACCTATATTTTTTTAGGCTAAATTTAAAAATGAAATATCCTAAAAATGAGCAATCTTGACGTATTAGAAATATTTTCTATCATTTTTTATGGGTTCTTAAAAACCACTTGCACATTATATATTTATATCATGTTTTTATCATTTTTAGTCATAAAATACAAACGTATGCTTACAATAATGTCTATATTGTTGGTTGAACCTACGAAGCAATTTCAGGACAGGCGTTTTTTGGAGAATCTGACGCCTATATCAGGAAACATACTTCAAGTGAAAAAGAACTCTGGTCACGACAATTTGGAACCAACCGGAATAACCATGACATCATTGCTTGCTTAATTAATGAACGACAATAGCCTTTCTTAAAAGACAAAAAGCTCATAAAACATCAGGATCTCTTTTATGAAGGGCGACAACACAGAAATAACGTACAAAATAGATGGACTCCAGATATGCAGCAGGATTCGTTATTTTTTGATTATCTGTTGTTGCGCCTTTTATTTTTTCCATTTCGCATATTGCCGCATGGACTCTGGGAATGCACGCTTGAATTGCAAATGGTCCCATGCATAGAACAACCCCGCCAACAGCCACACGGGATGCAGCAAACCCACGACACACACCCCGACAATCCACCAAGGAATCCGACGGTAGGCTTTGGACACTTCGTCCAAACTGAATTGGACCAATTCATCTTGCAGGTCCAGCTGGATGGCAGATTCCAGATGTTTTAACCCCTCGCGGTAACGGCGCTGCTTCACCAACGACAAACTGAGAAAAACAAGTGCCGCAATGTTTTCCGGATCGATGTCCAAAGCGCGCCGGGCAGCCTGTTCGGTCTGCTTTGGCAATTGGGGATACAACGTTCGGGCCATGAGTGCGTGTGGCACAGCTTGGTCGGGAATAAGCTGGCAAAGGTTTTTGGCGGTCTCTCGGGCCTCACGGATCCTTTTCAGTCGGATGAGGGCGATAATCTTGACCGAGTGGGCCTGTGTGCTCTCCGGGTCATACGTCAGAGACAACTCGGCCGCATCCAAGGCTTCTGAATCCCTGTCGAGTTGCAGCAAAATATTTCCACGCAAATAGTGGAGACCGCTTGTCTCAGGTTGGTGGGAAAGCGCTTGCTCAATGTATCCCAGAGCTTCGCGGTACTCTCCCAAATGCTCAAACGCCAACGCCAACAAATAGAGCAGATCGACATTCCCGGGTTCCTGCGACAGTCCGGAATACAAAATGGGAATGGCGTCCCGAGGACGGTCCAAACGGATCAAGGTTCGGGCCCGCTCAAAAGCCATTTGGGTGTTTTCAGACATACATGGCCCCCAATTCAAAGCCAACGTTTGCGCTTCAGGTAATCCAACAGCTCTGCATAACCCCCACTGCTCGAGAACAACGCGTGGTTTTTTGCCGTCTCAAACCAAGGCTTTGTGCTGGGCTTGACATCACGAAGCGCACTTACAAAATCACGTTGAGAGATAGGACGAACCACACCACTTAAAATACTGTCTTCCATGGCCAATTCCGCAGCTGACTCCACCCAATGCACCAAATCCGCACCGGAAAAATCCTCGGTTTGCTTGGCCAGAGCGTCGACATCCACACGATCCACAGGCCGATCCTTGAGGGAATGTTCAATCAGACACTTTCGGGCCGCCAAATCGGGAGGCAAAACCAAGAGGGTTCGGTCCAATCGACCCGGACGGCGCAATGCCTCATCGACGTCCCACACGTGGTTGGTCGCTGCCAAAATAAAAAGCCCTTCGTTGGAACGCTGCGTGCCATCGAGCTCAGCCAAAAACTGATTGATGACATTGGCTCCAGCACCACGCATTTGGCTGCGTTTGCGTCCCAGGGCATCGACTTCATCGAAGAAAATGACACACGGGGTTTGAGATCTCGCGGTTTCAAAGATGTTGTGAAGGTTTTTCTCGCTGTTGCCGATGTACATGTCCAGCACATCCGAGAGCCCCACCGACAAAAATTGGGCGCCCAATTCTCCGGCAATGGCACGGGCAATGAATGTTTTCCCGCATCCAGGAGGCCCGTACAGCAACAACCCTCCACGCAGCGAGCGCCCATACAAACGCCTGAGCTCCGGATTGCGCATCGGCTCTAAAAATGCAACCTTGAGCCTGCGCTTGACCTCTTCCATGCCGGCAACATCGGCCAGAGTAACAGTCGTCGGTTCGAGATACGGCTGAAACGGCGCGTCTTCTGCCTCCAACACGGGAATGGGCTCGGGTGTGCTTGTGGAAACCGGACCGTCGGCATTGATCCGCTGCGTGGGCAAGGTCACCCGAGGTTCGGGAATTACCGTCTCCGGCGCCGAACCTCCCAAAGCAGCGTACAAACTCCCATACCCTTCTGCCCGCGTGCCATCGCCCAAAGCTTTGGAACACAGATGGGCATAGCGCAATGCGTCCAACTGTGCAGGATAAACCGCCAAAACCTGGGTCGCAAAACTGAGGGCTTCGGCGTGGTTTTCATTTTGATACAAGAGAGAAATAAAGTGAAGTTTGAGTGAGAGGTTTTCCGGATTTGCTTCCACGGAAGCCCGGAGGGTGTCGATGAGGATGTCGTCCATACCTCCAGCTTAACAAAGAGAACCAAAGGCAAACCGGAAGGCGCTTCGCTGCGAAAAACCACCCTCCGATTCCACGGTGTAAATGAGGTTAGGACGGACCGTATGGACCGAGAACGATCGATGTTGTGATGACCGTCGGCATTTCACTGTCCATCAGGTTCTGGCTTGACCCACTGCGAGAATCGACCCAAAAATCGACGTCTGAATCGAAAGGCTGTAGGCATCTTTAAACCCCTTTCCATAGGAAACCCGATGAAGGTTTAAGAGAGGGCCCGAAACACCTGCGGGTCACCTGCCAAAACATTTTGTGTCCCTCCAAAATGCGTGGCAACGGCCTGTGTGAGAAAGCAAAAGGACAGGTGGAATATGTGCCATAAGAGAAACCTGTACAATCTGCCGGGATCATCCCACACCAGATGAAACCGCCCACGTCCATCTGGGCACGTGCAACAATCCACCCAAACCCCACGCCTGTGTGTCAGACTGAACGCATGGAATACGTCGTCATCGACCTGGAAACCACAGGATTTTCCCCCACCCAAGATGCCATTGTCGAAATTGGGGCACTGAAGATTTGCAACGGCAGCATTGACGAAACCGATATCTTTCACAGCCTCGTCAATCCGAAACAGCCCATTCCCTACCACGCCTCAAAGGTTCACGGCATTTTTGACCGCGACGTCCGCCACGCACCCGTCATTCGAGATATCCTTCCAAAGCTTTTGGATTTCGTGGGCACGCGCCCGGTGGTCGCCCACAACGCCACCTTTGATATCCGGTTCATCCAAGAAAACGCAAGCCGATTGGGTTTGAGTTGGACACCCGACTGCATCTGCACCCTTCAACTTTCAAAACAGCATTTTCCGGAAGCCAAAAGCCACCGATTGGCTGAACTGGCCAAACGATTGAGGTTGGACATCCATCCCGAACACCGCTCCCTCGCCGATGCCCGCACAACCGCAATGGCTTTCATGGAATTGATAAAAAAAGTATCTACAATTGACGTGTGAAACCCAATCGCTACACCTTAAATGATCTCACACTGGAACGCTGGATCACCGGACCTGTCCAAGAAAACGCATTTTTCCTATTTGATGCAAACAAGCAGGGTTTTATCATTGACCCTGGAGACGACGGACCCATGCTGCTCGCTCGAATCCGCGAAATCGGCATGCAACCTCGCGCCATTTTGCTCACCCACGCACACTTTGACCACATCGGTGCGGTTCAGTTGCTGCGGACTGAACTTGGCATTCCGGTTTGGCTTCACGCGGCCGACATGCCCATTTATCTGATGGGTGCGCTATCGGCCCTAAAATGGGGCGTTCCCTTTGAGCAACCCGAGGATCCAGACGCCTTCCTGACAGATGGACAAATACTCGAGTGTGGAAACATTCGACTGGAGGTTCGCCTCACGCCAGGACATGCTCCGGGCCATGTTGTTTTTGTGGGTTCTGGATTTGCAATCTCCGGAGACACGCTATTCAAAGGTTCGGTCGGTCGAACGGATTTGCCTCTGAGCGATACACAAACCCTACTGAGCAGCATCCAAAAACAGCTTTTGACTCTTCCAGACGATACTTTGGTGTTTCCCGGGCACGGCTCCGAAACCTCCATCGGCCTCGAGCGACAACACAACCGCTTCCTGCAACCGCTGGATAATGTAAGTAAAACCTGACACCCCACACGGGCAGTTCTGCGTGCCAAACTGCTTTGTCAGAACATGACAGAAAAATGTAAAAGTATGAAGGTCGCGTTAAGATCTTCGCCTTTACAGTCCATTCCACATGGGCTATAGTTTCCCCATATTAAGTTCGATTTCATTCGGTGCGTTTTGTTTTTGACCCTTTTTTAGTTTCACTCTGCAGTTTTTCTGCTGTTTGGTCTCGGGGGTCTTTTGCGTTCCGGATGGTTTCGCGCGTGGTTTGTATGGGGAGGTTCATGTGTCACTGGGTGCCAATTTGTGAGTAGCATTTCATCCCACTCGGGTCCTTTGGAAGCCCTTTTGAACATCATTGTGCATCCCACGCTGTGGGCGGCGCACCTCAACCAAACCCGTGAGGGTGGCACGGACGCCCTTTCCAATCTTCAGGTTCAACTCTCCAAAATCGACGGTCCCGTTGCCCGAGCGCGTGAATGTCAAGTGTTGCTCATCTTGCAACAGCGGGAAGCAGCGTCTGCTTTGGTGCAGTTTGAGCAACATCCGCTGTGCCGAGCCATGTACATGGCTACCCTTCTGGAAAGACTGACCTACGACGCCTACCTCGAAATTGTCGGGCAACCGGAAATTCTGATCCAAAATTACAGCAATGTGCTCGATCGGGAAGCCCAAATGCGCTGGGATTTCATACGCGCACAAACCTTTCAGCAGCTGGGAGACATGGGCGAAGCCCTGCGCCTCTATGGATTGGCACACCGGGTGGCCGCTGAGTTTGAAATCAGCACCATTCTCAGGGTTTGCACGTCCCAGCTGAAAGCACTCGCTCCCATATCGACCGAGGCCAAGCGCTCAGCGACACAAATAAAGGTCGACGGTCTCACCCAAGAGATTAAAAACGCCAAAATGGTAGGCGACTTCGCTGCCGTGAATGCCATTTGCTACCAACTGTGCGTTTTACACTTGAGAGACGACGATTACGCCTCTTTCCGAAGGGCGATTGAACAAAAGCACAATCCGGGTCAGACTTGGAATGCCATGACCCTCGTCACAGAGTTTTTCCTGGGGCGAACGCCGTCCGTTTCGGTCAATTCACTGAAAGATCTGACCAACGGTGTTTTTGAGGTAACCGCGTATCTGCTCTGGAAATTTCACCGATTAAAATGGCACATGTACAGTTTTAGGGATCGCAGAGGGCTCGCAAAACGGCTCGCCCTTTTGACAGACTGTGAACTGCCAGACAATATGGATCTCCCGATCCTGCATGTCATTATGTTGACGGTCAAGCTGATGGCGTTTGTCTTTGCAAAAGACATGGCTTCTGCGAGAAAATGCCTCATAAGTGTTAGGGGCGTGGTCAAAAAGGTTTCCGATCTCCCAAAAGAGGGATGGTACTACCTGTCTTTTTGCGAAGCATACCTTTCTTACAGCAAGGATCGGGAAATCCGAGAAGATTTAAGATACACCCTCATAGAATCGATTGAGAAGAGCCAATCTTTCAGAAATTTTGTCATCCAATGCGCGCCTGAACTTGTATTTTTCATCAACAGCGAAAAGAGAGAACCCGTACTCCAAGAAATCCTGGAAAGGGTTTTGGTCATCACAAAAAACGGTTGCTTTCTGGGCAAAACACAGGTTCGGGGGTTTCCCAAAACGGAAATGCTGATTGAAGCGATTGACCTCTGGGATGAAGGTGCACCCATGGACGCATACCACTACAAATCCTTGAGCCGATATGCGGAGCATTTGGAAACAGTGAGTTGCAAAGGAGTGATTGTTTCGTGGCATGTTTTAAAGTCAATGCAATCAGATGGACCATCATATTTAAATTTCCCGTAGGGCACTCGTTGTATAAATATATGTTAAATATTTAATAGAAAACATTATTTTAAATATAGATATTTAGCGAACAATCACAATTATCCTATCAAGGATTGCATCCGATTATTCTATGAGTCGCATATACAGCAAGTTTCTTAAATATCAGGAATTTTGGGAGCAGCCGAAGTAAATCCAGATGACATTTTTTATTTACCAAATATCCAAAAAATGAAATAACATTCTGCATAAGGCAATGGATACCATAGAAAACAGACCAAAAAGATTCGAAAGCCGATTTCCACCAAGATTTCAACAGAAAAATCAAGGTGGTTGCGAAAGGATTTCCGTATTTTCGATACGAAATCACTGGGTTTGCGGAGATCCAGAAGCTATTTGGTTCTGAGGTACATCTTTCTGAATCGCCTGTACCGTCCATCAGAATAAAGCTGCTGCTTCTTCTTTATGTACATTCTTCTGATTGACCTTTGCCACATCTTTTTCGAATATAGAAAGAGCACTTGAATCACCTCCGTATTCTGTATTTGATGCCTGAATTTCGCTGGATAGACCATCCCAAGAATACAGAACACGTGATCGGGTGATATTTGTAAAGCTATTTTCAAGACCGACGCTGTTTTTCATATGTAAAAGTCTACCCATATGTTGCGCCGGGTTTCGGACAAATCTCGGGGATATTTTTTTGGCATCAAAAACGGTTAACGAAGCCGTTTGCCTATAGATTTAGAGCGATGTAAACAGACAACCTCGGCACCCAGTGTTCAGGCCGAAACCGCAGACAGCGGCACAACCGAATGGTCCAAAATCGCCACCGCAACACGCTCCAAAAGCTGCCGGAACAATTTACGCGGCTCGCGCTGATACCTGGACCACAAAACCACAAAGTTGTGAACCAACCCGACCTGATACTCCGACAGAATATCCTGTGTGGCAATGGGCCAACCGTTTTCCCAAAGAGACTTTCTGTACAATTCGAGCAGTTCTGTCTCCATCTGGCGCCGTTCAAACAGGCTCAGACGAAGCCCCAAAAAATGCGCCAGATCGAATCCCACGGGCGCAACTGCGCTGTGTTCGTAATCCAAAAGGAAAATGTCGGAGCTCTGCTTGGAAAACATCAGCTGGCCGAAATGCAAGTCTCCATGACACAACGTGATGTGTTCCAGCCGACGGTACAGGGGTTCCAAATGGGATGGATCTTGCAAATACCTGAACAGTGCGATCACTGGACCCGACAACTTGGAAACGTGACGCTCCCGAGAAAGCCTTTGGTTTACCTGTTCCAATGTCTTGGGAAAACTCCAGGGAAAACTGGCGTGGCGCTTGTGGTGCGGATGAACCGCCCATTGCGCGTGAAAGGATGCGATCTGTTCAATGACCCTTGGGAACTGTCGGAGCTGCTCCGCCTCGGAAAGGTCTTGCCAACTTTCACAGGTTCCCCGCAGGCTTTCAGTGAGCAGATGGGCCTTCAGACTGGCTGAGTCGACTTGAAAACCCAACAACCTGGGATGAAGCACATCGATTTGAGGGGCCAAATACCTCAAGTAAAAAATCTCGTTCAGGAAACGCTTTTGATGGCGCTCCGTGAAGTTGAATGGCGGACGGTACTTCAAAAAAACCTCGCGCACACCCGTGGGAAGCGAAACCTCAAAAAAAGCGTACAGAGCGCGCTCACCCTGACTTCCTCTGAGCAGGCGACCAGCAACGAGATCGGGAAAAGCCTGTTTGAGCACACCGCGCCAGGACGATTCCACAACCAAGGGACTGGGAAAACCCAAAATGTTTCGGGTTGCGACGCGGGCCAGCGTGAGACCTTGAGCGAGATTCAGCCCATCACCCACCAGGTCAGACCGGAAACCCCGACTGCCAGAGTCAGAATAAAGACCACACAACCGAAACCCAAACGGCGGTGACGGTGACCCCCATGGTGACGGCGATGGCTGTGACTGTGGCTAAACGACCCGGGAGAATGAGAATGCCCAAAAGAACCTGGAGAAAACGAACCGACAGAAAAACTGCTCACACTGACCTCCTTCAATCAATAACCCACAGGCGCGTACGGCCCCTCAAGGGAAATGGCCACTTCACTGCGACCCACAGGAAAACCCAGTTTGGGACTTGGAACGTCTGAGATTGAGGCCAAACCGAGCTCCAACCGCACGAGCCAATCGACCATGTTCACCCCGGATTGCATCGAAATAAAGAGTCCCCCGGAAGGACGCGCATTGATCTCCAAGAGGTGTGGGACGCCATTGTGATCGCGCAATTGAAAATTAAAAATACCGTTGAGCCGGTAGTGCTTCGCGAGAGACTGAGCAATCTCGACGACATCCGGACGGTCTTCCAACCACTGCGTGGCACCGTGCTTGACCCGGCAAATGGCTGTAACGAGCGTTCCCCGCTGTGCCAAACAATCGACGCTGCGCTCGATGCCTTCTGCATAGTGCATCAAGAGCAACGGCTTAAATTCGGCCTCAGAGGCAAACAACCGACGGGCATGGTCAAATTCCATCTGAACGGTGTCGCCTTTGATCATGCGAGAGAGCTGTTCCCGTTCCACCAAAACGTGAAACCCGTGACCGTAAATACCCCGCGAGGGCTTGAAACACAGGGTCACCCCTGGCACGGACAACGCCTGCACGGCCCGTTCAAACCCATCTTGTGTCGAAAACACCTCGAACGGCAAAATGGGCACAATGGAGGCATCAAAATTCTGCAAAAACTCGGCTTTGTTGTCCAGCAAATCCAACGTGGCGCTGTCGGCAGTGACCATCAATTGTGTGCCTTGGCGTTCAAAGGCCTCTCGGCAATCGGTCAAAACAGCCTGTTCTTTGCTGGGAATGAACAGATCGATTTGCCTTTTGCGGCATGTGTCCAAACAGTAATCCACATAGTCCGCACCTGAGAGGTTTTTCGGCTCCAAAAAACCTTCCCCTCCATAAAAGGCAATGGCCTCCGATGAGGTGTGACTCGTCAGTGCATGAACATTCGCACCGAGAGCCCTCGCCCACCGGTACACCCCAGAAAATCCTTTGTTAAACCACACCCGATGCAAAGCCATAGGTCTCCTAATTCAGACGGGTGATTCGGCGCCCGCCCTCATGGTGTTCCAAACAGAGCCGAAGCGCATCCGGGAAATCCGAATAGAACATCTCACCCCACTCAAACAGCGTCAAAACGCTGGTCTCCACAAGCTCCTCGAGATCCATGTCCCACAGCTCATCGGGGTGTTTGATGCGGTAAGCGTCGATGTGCAATACCGTCCCATGAACCGTTGGATAGGGATGCATCAGCGCGTAGGTTGGGCTTGTGACCTCATCCGAAAACCCAAGACCCGAAAGCATGCCCTGAACCAAAGTGGTCTTGCCAGAGCCGAGATCGCCCTCCAAAAAGACAAGCGCTCCATGCGGCAAACCACGAACCCACGCGGCCCCAAAGTCCTTTTGCGCATCGCGCCCATCCAGAACAACAGACATTCCCATTTCTAACAACACAGATCTCCCAAAACCGCATCAGAGCAATGGACGAAAGTCGTCGTAAAGGTGCTGCTGTGCCAAACCCAAGAGCCTAGCCGACTGCGTGATGCTGCCTGCGTGAATCAAAAGCTGGACATGCTTTTCCGGATAAAGCAACACAATCGCGGCACCGGTTGCGTGCTCCAGGGTGAGCAGTTTGGGCAAACGGCGACCCATTTCTTTGGACATTTCACCCAAATACTGTGCGAGGTTGTGGACCAAGGTCGACCCTTTGTCGGACAGGCGGCCAAACTTGAGATCGCCCTCTTGGATGAGTGCAACCGTGGTGACGCCAGGATCGGACATCAACGCCTGCATTTGATCGCGCAGCGGACCTTCTACCTTTTCGATGATGACCAAAACCTCATCCTGCTTGGCTGCCGGACCGCCAGAACCGAGGGCACCCTCTGCCGAGGTAAAGGCATTGAAAATATCGAGCAATCCCTCAAGGGCATTCCCCGCAGACAGATTTTCCAAAACAGCCTGGGCGGCTTCGTACTCAGCTTGAGCTTCAACGAGCAGAGCTTCCGCTTTTTCGATGACATCGACGTACGCTTTGAGCGCTTCAGGAGACATTTGCTTGAGGTTCTTGCGATCGATAACCTGCTTGCTCAACCGACCCAACATCTGAACGGTTTCACCCTCCAGACCCCGCATCCGATGGTACTCTTCAGAAATGCGCTCAGCACGTGAATCGAGCAAGATACGCTCGTCATCGGCAGCCGACGACAATGTCTCTAGGTTTTCCCACAGAGATGCCAAATCGGCAAAGTGACCTTCACTGACAACCGACCTGGCCTCGTCAATTCGGGACAGCAATTCGGCGTAGCCATCCAAGCCTGCGTAGTTTTCTGCCGCTTCCAAAAGCTCTCTCAACTCGCGCTGTTGATCCAATTGGTGCTGCTCAATGGCGCTTTGAACCTCTGTCGCCAGCAACCCCAAGTCGGGATACACAGACAAACCTTTGTGGCTGGCAATTCGATCCGCCAAAAGGCGATTTTCTGCGCCACGGGCCAATCCTTCCAAGTGTTCAAGTTGACGGTAAATGGCCTGAGACGCGTCGCTCAGGACCAGGGCCGTTTTGATCATGAGCTCATGCAAACCCAAGGGCTCTTGACCCATCTCTGCGCCTTTGAGTGCTTCAGCCAGTTCGTCGCGGATGGTGGAAATCCGGTCACCCAAATCCGGAAGTTCCGGCAAGGTGTCTATGCGGTGTTTGAGATTTCTGAGTTGCGCCTGGGTACCTTTTTCGGCCTGCTCACCCATAACCCGATTTTGTTCGTCCAGGAAGGCGCGCAAGGTTTCCTCGACCGCTTGTCCTTGTTGCGTTGCAGTGACCAATTCTCCGTGCAGCCGCTTGAGTTCTTCGGTTTCCTCCAAAACACCCTGAAGGGCATACTCTTCCAAAGCATCCCGCTGCCGTGCCAAAAGGCGTTCTGTTCGTGCGTTTGTTTCACCGCGAGCCTTTTGTGCCACTGCGAATTGTCTCTCCAGAAGGGCTAGGGTGTCACCCAAACCCTTGATTTCTGCGGTCACCAACGCACCACCGGACAACGTTCCCAAGGCAACTTGTACAACCAATTGAGCATCCTTGGTATCGGTTCCCTGAAGGGCCAACGCCTCCAAACGGGACATGAACGCACCCAGTTCAGACTTTTGCGCCTCTTGAAGCTGTTCCAAACTGGCTTTCAGTTGGTCGCGGAAAGAAACCAATTGCTCTTTGAGCAGTTCTTTTTGTTCGTGCTGTTGCTTAAATCGATCCAAAGTGGCTTGAAGGGCCGAATTGAGTTGAAGGGTCGCCAAAAATTCCCGTTCAAGGTTGTCCAGGCTTCGGGCTTCTTCTTCGAGGTCAATTTCCAGCAATTTGGCATCTTGCTCTGGGGTCAGCTCTCCTGCCAAAGCGGAAAAATCGATGGCCAAATCCAAACCCTCTTCAAGGTCAAAGACAAATTCGGTTGAAGGCGTGGATTCGGGCGGCTGCGGAGGTCCACTTTCGAGCGACGCCACAATGGGCGCACTGATCACAGATGACTCGACGAGCTTTTTGAGCTCGGTGGCCAATTTGCGTGCCCGATCGACCTCTGCCGGGGCAAGGGACTGCTGCTCTTGAGCCAAAGAAATTTGACCGATGAGCGTATCCAACCGGCGAACTTTCGGACCGCCAATGGACTTGACCCGATCGTAATCGGCTTTCAGTTCGACCAGATCCTGACTCTGGTTGACCAAAAGTTCTGAAAGTTTTCGCTCCAAAGCATCTTTGAGCACACTTGCATCGCGCACCAAATTGGGAATAGAGCGTCCCGAACCGTGCTCTTCTCGGATGACCGTCAGGAGTGAACGAAACTTCTGCGTCTCGGGCCAATCAAAGTACAGGCTGAACTTCCGTATTGTTTCATCAAAAAGACGGATCTGTGCGTCCTGTTTGGCCAATCCCTCTTCTGTTTTTGCGGAATCCGGAGACGTCTTTTCCAGGTCCTGCAGCGCATTAATGGCCTGTTGAATCCTTGTTTTGGCCAAAGCGGCAGGCACACTGAGCTGCAGCTGTCGGTAAATGGTGCCTTTGAGAATTTTTTCGACATCTCGGACACCCAGTTGATCCACGGTTTTGCCACTTTGCCGGGCTGCCTCTTGCAAGGAGCTCTCGAGTGCCCTGGGCGGAATCAAATCCGCCAAAAGCTTGATCGTGGTTTGGTAAACGGAAGGCATTAGAAAAACCTCCCTTTTCGGTCAATCATCACTTCAGTCAAAACACCCTCCTGGATGATAAACAATGTAATATAGAACGCATCTTAAAACTCTTCATCCCACGAAACAGGCTTTTTCTCACTGTTTGAATCTTCAAGACTGGAACCGGTCGTGGTTTCAAGCTGGGTAAAATACGTGTGTTTTCCGGAACGAATGAGACCGAACTGAATACAAATGCCCCGAAAACCAGCAATTGCAAACCCAGAAGCACCGAGCAGCAAAACAGACCAGACGAGCTGTGCGCCGGAATTTTGCAACACACTGAAACTGCTGAGAAGATCAAAAAACCGAATGCCCGTCAGTTCAGACAACAGACTTCCCAACTGTGCAATGCCTTCGACAATGGCCGGAACAAAGAGCAAAACCATTGCGACACCAATAAAGCGCCAGTAGCGGTTGCGACCCCCAAATGCGAGGTTGAGGTAGCGCAATGGAAAGATAGACAGGATGGCGATGGCGATAAAAATGAGGGACCTGGGCAAACCGGACCACAGCACACCCAAAGTCGTGCGCAGCGGAACGGCTTCGGCGGTGTTGCTTTGGAGATTGGTTTCGGCTTGGTTGATCAGGGTAATGAGCCCTTCGATGTCGGTGGTCCGCAAACCCACACCACCCGGCAAACCCTGCAATTTGTCAAAAAGATCCACGATGCGCTGGTTTTGATCGGCGTCCTGCGCTTGAAATTTAGCCTGCAAGGTCTTTCCATACATGCCTTTTGCATCGAGCAAAGACTGACGTGCTTGGAGAATATCCGCATTGGCCACACTGATCAACGCTTTGGATAGAGACGCGTAAAGGCCTTCGTTTTGAAGCACAATGGGAGCCGCTTGCGTTACAGGAGGCTTCACAACAGGGCTTGGATCTGTGCTCTGGACAGGATTTTCGACGGTCTTTCCAACAAACTCAGCTGGATCCAGGGTCGCAATCAAAGTCCGCGCGGACGATTGAATTTGACCCAATTCCCTCTTGAATCCATCGAGGTTTCCCTGTGCCAAGCTTCCCAAAGCCACGCCGAAGGCACCGACATCGATATTGGTGACTTCCGGCGCGCCCTGAACGTTCATGAACCAACCGAGCGCCTGGGCTGTGTTTAAGAAAGCAGAGTTCTTGTCCCGCGTGGACAAGGCCGAATTGATGTTTGACAGCATGTTCTGAGCCGCTTGTCTCTGAAGAACCGTTCGCGCGCCTTCAATATTGTTGCTTTGTACGAATCCCAACAATTGGGTTCTGGATGCCACCGACAATCGGTACTCTCGAGCTATGGCACTGCCAAAAGCGATTGCTTGGCTTTCGTTTCCCTGGGTATCCAGTTGATTGAGCAATTCTTCTTGCAGTGCGCGGTAAACCAAACCCTGAACCAGTGCCGACTGCGACTTGAGGTCTGTCAGCGAACGTGTGGCAGCTGTCTTTGTCCTGTCCAAAGCGCCGTTGATGCCCTCTACCAGAATTTGGGCCTGTATGTCCGACGCAAATCGATCGAAGCGGTTTTGAGCCTCTCCCAAACGGCTGAGCGCGACATCCAACTTCTTTTGACTTTGGGCTGTCTCGGCCAAAGTCAACGCCTTGAGCAACCCAGAATACTCTTGAAGCAACACCTGTTGGGCCTGAACGGTGGTCGTCGCGAAAAACACCACACCGACAACGGCAAACTTTTGAAATGGCATTGTTTTCATAGCCCCTCCCTAATGCCTGCAATAATCGTAAGCAGTTTTCCAATATTTGTGTGGTTGGCTCCCAAAACGGTCAGCAATACCTGGTCATCGAGCGAGGCAATGCAAATCAACTGCTCCTCGCTGTCAATGTAAATGAGACCAGGCGCAATCCCACCGGCAGCCCCTTTGGCAACCTGCGCAATGGTGGGACACAGTGAACGTGCATCGACACGGCTCACCCGAGCGTTGAGCAAGTCGTCGGTCCGAAGAGAAAGAATCACATCCGTAACGCCATTTTCCAAAGCCACTTTCTCGAGGATCTCCTCTTGCTTGGCATGCTCGCGCAACACCGGCTTGGGTCCCAATGGCACATAAGCCTCTCCAGCTTCAATGACCATGCTGGACTCAAAATCAAAGAGGTCGCTGAAATCCTCATCGAAGGCTTCGAAAACCTCCTCTTCTTGCCCTTGGAAATCGTTGGCTTCGGATCGGTTGGGATCGGCGTCATTGGACACGAAAGTCACCTCAGGAGTGTGAACGATTGGACTGGAGCTTAAGTCTCCCGACAAAAGCTTTACCTCTTGCACCGTCGAAACATTTAAACCTTCAACAGAGGCCTCGACATCAGGCACTTGTCCACCTGTTTCTTCAGAATCATCCCAATCTTGGTCTTTTTTGGGCACAACCAAATTCTTATCTAGGCGGCGAAGCAATCGGCGGATTTCGCCTTTGGCCTGCATGGTTGGAATCACCTTTTGCAAGCGTTTGAAAATCCCTTTTCTCAACAGCTCTTGCATCTCGGCTGCCGTGACACGCTCGGGATCAGAACCGATATCGCGCAGCGCTTCCTTGACGAGATTTTCTGCAGCTCGACGAGAGATCAGACCGGCAAATGCATCACACACCATGTTGTAGATCAAATTCGCCATGTACGGTTGTCAACCCCTTTGATCATTTGATCTACATCATAGCGGGTCTTTTTGACCCTGGGGTTGGTACCTCACATTTGTTCTGGAAAAAACCAGTCTCGGCAAGATCTCAGTGACCCACAATGTCAACAACCCAAACCGCAGAAATGCACCTATCCCTGAGCGCTTAAATGCCTCTGGAAGCAGCACACTGGAGGCCAAATAAAACCCAACGGTAACGCAGAGCACCCCGATGGCCAAAACCCACTTGAGAAATGGCTGTTTGGATAAATTGAATGACGCAGACGTCACCCAAAATGCACTGCCCATTCCCAAAGCCCGGCCCACTTCTTCTGTTGAGAAGCTGGAACATCCCAACAAAGCACCGGCCAAAACCCAGTTCCAAACAGGCGATCCAGAAGGTATGGGTACCCAAACAGCGACGCCCACCAACCCCCAACCGAGGAGCAGACCCCAGAGCACGTCCTCCAAATAGTGAACGCCCAAATAAACCCTGGAAAAACCGACGGCCAATGTGAGCAGAACGGCCACAACCCAAAGCCAAGGTCGGCGCTGCTGGTATGCGATCAATCCCCACAGCGTTGCCGTAACCTGTGCATGGCCACTGGGAAATGAATATCCACCCGCTGTTTTCTGAGCTGCCAAAGAGGCAATTTCGGGGTTCAGAATATATGGACGCTCTTTGGCCACCCAATCCTTGAGAATCGCATTGCTCAGCAACGCGATCGAAAAATAAATGCCCAAGTTTCGAATCCCAGCGGGATGGATGGCCCAACAGTAAATGACCAAAACTGCGATGTAGGCAAAGTCACTTCCCAACTGTGTGATCAACAAAAACAAAGGCTCAAGGTTTGACCCCAAAGCCTGCTGAATGGCAATAGGTGTGTCCACAAATCAAATCCATTCAGTGGTCACTGTGTTCGTCACTGACATGGGGATGACCATGGATCATCTCATCTTCGGTCGCTTCGCGAATGGCACACACGGTGACCTCAAAATTCAGGGTTTTTCCAGCAAGCTCAGGATTAAAATCGACCCAAACATCGTCACCCTCTACTTTGAGAATCCGAAATGGGTAAATACTACCGTCTTCGTTCTCTGCAAAATAGGTTTCGCCGATCTCAATGTCATCGTCAAAGTCACTTTGACTCACCTTCTGGACATTTTCAGGATCGTAGATCCCATAGCCTTCTTCAGGGGGAACGGACACAAAAAAGGAGTCGCCGACCACTTTGTTCGCAAGTGCCTTTTCAAGCCCAGGGATAATATTTTGCGCGCCGTGTAGGTAGTGCAAAGGCTCTCCCGGCTCACTCTGATCGATGATTTGGCCATCAACCGTCAAAATATAATCGATGGCAACCACTTGATCCATTGTTACTTTCATTGTCCTAGACTCCAATCTTCGGCTTTGGGCCATTTTGAGATGCGTTACGCGAATTTATTATAGACTGCAGGAAAATCGAATGGGGGAAATCTATGGATCAACGGCTGCGGGCATGTATCTTACTCGTCTCTTCGGACGGACGACCTACGGAAACACAGGAAAAAACACTCAAAACACTGGAAACTGGGCCACTTTCAGAGCATATTGAATGGTCAACTTCCAAATACATTTCTCTCGAAGCAGCTGTGGTCAAAAAAGAAATTCGACTTGCTTGTGACCAGCAAAACCATCAAATGGTCTTAACACTCGGAGGAATCGGTTGGGATGTGCGCGACCGGGTGGCGGAAAGCACCATGGAACTTCTGGATCACGAACTGCCGGGTCTGGTTGAATTGATCCGATTGACGGCACTTCAAAAATCCAAGTTGGCGGCCTTGTACCGGGGCAGAGCCGGTATGCGAAACTCCACCCTCGTGCTCAACTTGGGCAGCGGAGAAGCTGCCGTCATTGAAGCCCTAACCGCCATTAAGCCTCTGCTTCCCTACATTTTCGAGGACCGGCCCAATCCCTGGATCTAGCGGGTCCGCCCCAAGAAACTGCCATGCCGAGAGGATATCTTGGGGAATGGACGCCTTGAGATGCAGGACTTGATCTCGGTTTGGATACGGAAGATCAAGGGTCCACGCGTGCAATGCCTGCCGGCCAATCCAGTCACCCGTTCGCCCATACACAGCATCCCCCAACAGCGCAAGCTTCAAATAGCTCAAGTGAACCCGGATTTGGTGCGTTCGCCCGGTCTTGGGCTGGCACTGAACCAGTGTATAGCTTTGTCCCCACGCGTCACGGGCATGCGCCAAAGGGCGCACATAGGTCTGGGCCTCCCTCGCGGAAATCCCACCAACGGCCATCCGCATTGGATCAGTGGGTTGCCGACCAATGGGTGCGTCGATTTCGGTAGGTCGCTCTAAATTTCCGGCACAAATGGCCAGATACACTTTCCGACACAGGCGTTCCTTAAATGCATCCGCAAGCGACGCGTGAGTTGCAACCGTTTTTGCCACGGCAATCACGCCACTGGTATCTTTGTCGAGCCTGTGCACAATTCCGGGACGGTAACCCTCTTCGGTCCAAGGCATGTCCTGACTCTCTTGAGACATCTTGCCCAACAAGGCATTCACGAGCGTCCCTTCCCGAATGCGATGCGTGGGATGTGTCACCATTCCGGGAGGTTTATCGACGACAATCAATTCAGCATCTTCGTAAAGAACCTTCAGGTCAACGGTTTCCGGCAAAACCTGGTGAATGTTTAAAGGCGGCGCTTCAAACTGGATCTGCTCTCCCCCTTTGAGCTTGTGACCCGTCTTGTACACAGGTGTACCGTTGACGTAAACCTGCCCTTGTGCAATCCAGTGCTGCATCTGTGAACGTGTGAAACCCGTGTGCAGGGCCATAATCTGATCCAAGCGTCCAGGTGTGGCCGCAAAGCTGTTGTCTGACAAACCCATTTTGGCATCTTAGCCCATCAACACACCAACGGGGTGGGCTTGACCGCGTCTTGGTCAGAGCAGCACCCAAAAAGGGGCTTGACCGCATCTTGGTCAGAGCAGCACCCAAAAAGGGGCTTGACCGCGCAGCGCCATTGAGTTATTATCATTTCCGCGCCTCGAGGCGTAGCGCAGGCCGGTAGCGCACTTGGTTTGGGACCAAGGGGTCGTTGGTTCGAATCCAGCCGCCTCGACCATTTTCGAGAGCTTCATGCACTCGAGATTTTCCGCGAGATTGGTGTAGTGGTAGCACAGCAGCCTTCCAAGCTTCTGGCCTCGGTTCGAATCCGTGATCTCGCTCCAGAGACAAAGGCCCTTTTTGGGCCTTTTTTCAGATAGGTTTCCGTAGCTCAGTCGGACAGAGCAGCCGCCTTCTAAGCGGTAGGTCGAAGGTTCGAATCCTTCCGGGAACGCCACAAGAACCTCTTTTCAAAAGGGGTTTTTTACATTTCAGAAGAACATAAAAAAGACCCCAATGGTGCTGAGGTCTATTGTGTTGGCACCGTTTAGGCCATTGCGGTGCTTTGTGCGCCTTTGCTGGACTCCGATTCCAAAGTCTGTTTGAACCGTTTGAGATCGTCTTGAATTTGAATGGATGGCTCTTCGCCGAGCAGTTTGGCAACGGCAGCCCCCAGAGACCCAGCAGGTGGACGGTACGAAAGGGCGACATTGACACGGGTTGAACCATCGGGCAAAGCCTCGAAATAAACACTCCCGGCATTGTCCACGTCGGCTCCAGCCTGTGAACGCCACCCAATTCGCTCTCCGGGCTTGTCATAAACCAATTCTGCGTCCCACTCAACACTTGTACCCAAAGGCGCTTTGGCAACCCAACGAGAGGTCTGATCGTCTATGATCTGAACACGCTCGAGGTGGCTCATGATCTTGGGAAGGTTTTCGAAATTGCGCCAAAAGGCATAGAGGTCTGCTGCACTTCGGTGAATGACAATGGCGTCTTCGACAAAAATGGACTTGTGTTCACCCGCACCCACACCGGTATCCTCTGCCGTGTTGATATCCAACGCACCATACACAGGACAGTGTCCAGTCGAACTGCGGTAGACAAGTGCACTGCCTATTCCACCCAATAGAAATCCCCAAAAACCGCGTTTGCGAAGCCCAGCCAGGACCAAAAGTCCACCGATGACTCCGGATACGGTGCGTTCCGATTTACCGACGTTGATGCCCATATTTCCTCCGATGTTGGCAATGCCGAACCCAAGTGTTTCTACCTTTCAACGCTAGCAGATTTTCATGAGACTCTTTTGCGAAACCACCCTCAACCAGGCTTGCGATTGTCTTAACTTCCGTTCATTCCCGTACAACACATTCACCCCAAAATGGACAGGGCTTCATTCCTGGGCCCACCCGCTGATTGCGTCCCTGTTCGTGAACCAAAGACCATTGGAAACAGCGATGACAGCAGGTTTTACAGTTACCGAGAATTTTGAGAGCCTGATAAAATATGCTGTATTCGCCCATATGGATCTCCCCTCTTTTTTCCGAATCGATACTGATAACCTCTAAGGTATGCGTCTCCTGATCCAACGTGTTCTGAATGCAGCGGTCGAGGTCGAAGCCTGTGAAGTGGCCCGAATCGACCATGGGCTTTTGATTTTTGTCGGTGTTGGACAACAAGACACCGAGCAAGATGCACAGTGGCTTGCCCAGAAAGTGGTCAAACTTCGCCTTTTTTCGGATGATTTCGGAAAGATGAACCGATCCGTGATGGACATTTCCGGCGAAATTCTATCGGTCAGCCAATTTACCCTGTTTGGCGATCTTCAGAAGGGCAACCGACCCAGTTTTATCTCTGCAGCACCACCGGATTTGGGGAAACACCTGTGGCAACATTTCAATGCGACACTCGAGAGCCTCTTGGGTTTCAAAATCCAAAAAGGTGTTTTCGCTGCGGACATGAAGGTCTCTCTGGTGGGCAACGGTCCCGTCACGCTGTGGTTGGATTCTCGAGCCGCGACTCGATAGGATAGATTCATGGCAAAAAACTGGATCTCGGCATCCGATTTACACACGCAACAGGCCCATGGAAACACGGTTGTCTTTGACGTTCAGTTCGATCTCAGCCGCCCAGAAATGGGACGCGTCTTTTACACCGAGGGCCACATCCCCGGAGCGTATTTCTTGGATCTCTACGGAGATCTGTCGGGCGCTCCAGGTCTGCACGGCGGACGTCACCCGTTACCCGATTGGGACGCCTTTATTCCCAAGTTGGAGGCGGCCGGTGTGACACCTGACACGGACATCATCATTTATGACGACATCGGTGGGGTATCCGCAGCCCGGCTGTGGTGGATGGTGAAGTATTTGGGCATTGATCGGGTCAAATTGCTCGACGGCGGATTGTCGGGTTGGGTTGATATGGGCTTTGAAATGTCCAAAGAGGTTCCAGCACCAAAAACAGGACGGGTCGTTCCTCAGTTCCGACCAGAATGGGCGGTTTCCATCGATGAAGTTCGCGAAATTTCACGCCTGGGGGCTCCTTTGATCGATTCAAGACACATCGATCGCTTCAACGGACGGCACGAACCCATCGATGCTGTGGCAGGTCACATTCCCGGCGCCCGGCATTTTTTCTTTCAAGACAACCTACAGGGTCACGCGTTCAAACCCTTGGACGTTTTGCGAAAACGGTTTGCGGACGTAGATCCCGGCGCCGTTGTGTACTGTGGATCGGGAATCACAGCGGCCCACAATGCGGTTGTTTTGGACGAATTGGACCTCGAACCCAGACTGTATGTGGGCAGCTGGAGCGATTGGATCTCCTATCCAGACAATCCCATTGAAACCGAGGTCTTGTCGTGATTGTGGTGATTGGCGCGGGTTTGGCTGGCTTGGCCGCGGCATCGGTACTCAAGCGTTCGGGCCAAGAGGTAAAGGTCCTCGAAGCAACTGACAAGGTTGGCGGACGGGTTCAATCGGAGGTGTACAAAGGGTTCACAATCGATCGGGGTTTTCAAGTTCTGTTCACGGCCTATCCCGCTGTCAGGCGCAACTTTGATCTCGACGAGTTGGATTGTGTGGCCCTTGAACCGGGTCTCGTCTTGCAAGGGCCTTTGGGTCGCTCGGTTGTCGCGCGTCCGGGCCGGCATCTGGGCGATCTCTGGTCGACACTGCGTTCACCCTATCTGCCGTGGAAAGACCGCTTGAAACTTCTGCAGTGGATTGTGTATATCCGCAGAGGCGAACCCCAAACGTTTTTGAAAGGAGAAGACCGATCCACCCTGGAAGCGTTGCGGGCGTGGGGATTCTCCGAGTACACGATCGATCACCTCTTCAGACCTTTTTGGGGTGGTGTGTTTCTCGACACATCTTTGCGAACTTCGGCAAAATTGTTCCGCTACTATGCCCGTATGTTGATGGAAGGTTCCGTAGCCATCCCGCTGCGTGGAATGGGTGAATTGCCGCGCCAATTGGCACGCCGCCTCGACATTGCCTACGGCGTGCGCGTGGAAGACATTCAGGTTCATTCCGACAATATTGAATTGAAAACGCACCGCGGTTCTTGGCATGCAAAGTCCGTCGTGGTGGCAACAGACCCCCCAGAAATTCGCCGACTGACACAGATCACCCATCCATTTGAAAGTGTCAAAAGCACGTACCTTTACTACGCGTCATCCAAGGTTTTGGACACAAGCAAAAAGCTGATTTTGAATACAGAGGCTTCCCTCGTTCACAGTGCATTTTGGAACAGCAACCTGATTCCCGAGTGTGCACCAGAAGGAAAACATTTGCTCACAGTGGTTGTCTTGGAGACGGGCGATTCCGATAAAACACTGGACGAACAGGTTCGCGCAGACTTGGCACGTTGGTACGGCCAAGACGTTTCTGGGTTGGAACTCCTGGCGATTCACGCATTCCAGCACGCCCAATTTTTGCAACTGCCCAATTACGATAAGGTCTTGACACCTCAATTGTCACCGCTACCCGGCGTTTACATCGCTTCGGAATTGAATTCGATGAGCAGCATTCAAGGGGCACTGGAAAGTGGTGAGCGGGCGGCCGCGATGATCCTTCAAGATCTCCAGGGAATGTCCCGACCACGGGGTGCCTGAGTCCTATACTTTTAATGATGAATCCTACACACATTCACAGACACGCTCAACTGCTGACCGATTACTGTTTGGACGTTCAACCCATGGATCGCGTGCTCATCCAGTCAAATACCCTGGCTTTGCCCCTTGTGGAAGAGATTTACAGGGAGGTTTTGGAGCGGGGCGCTGTGCCTGTGCTGCGTTTGGAATTTCCAGATCGAGAAGGGTGCTTTAAACACCATGCCAGTGCTGAGGTTTTGGAACACGTTCACGCCGCAGATTTGGCGCAAGAAGCCAGTTTCAGTTGCATATTGCGTATTCTGGCACCACAAGCCTCCCAATACCCTTTCGACGCCCTCAAAAACCAACACCACAACAAACGGACGCAGCAGCTATCACAGGTCAGAACATCCAAGAGATGGTGTATTACGCCCTTCCCCACTGCACAAGGCGCTGAACTGGCTGGACTTTCTCTGGAGGCGTTTGAAATGTTTGTGGCACAATCGATGTTCTTGGATAACAGCAATCCCAGGGCTCAGTGGGAAGCCATGGGTTTACAACAAGCCAAACTCATCGACCGTTTGGGCGCCGCTCGGGAACTTCACATCCTCGCCCCCGAAACCGATTTGCGCCTCAAGGTGACCGATCGCACATGGGTCAACTCCAATGGAAAGCGCAACATGCCCAGCGGAGAAGTGTTCACAGGGCCCATAGAAAACAGCGCAACAGGACACATTTTCTTTGATATTCCCACACTGTATCAGGAACGCAAGGTCAAAGGGGTTCGTCTGGTTTTTGAGCAGGGCCGTGTGGTGTCCGCCACCGCGGACGAAGGTGAGGACGTTTTGCACGCCGCACTTGAGACCGATGTAGGTGCACGTTTCTTGGGCGAGATTGGCATTGGCACCAACGTCGGAATCCAACAGTGCACACAGCAAATTTTGTTCGACGAAAAGATCAAAGGAACAGTCCACTTGGCGTTGGGACGCAGTTATCCCGAAACAGGTGGATGCAACCAAAGCGCCATTCACTGGGACCTGATTTGCGACCTGCGCATGGGAGGGCAAATTTTACTCGATGGCCAATTGTTCCAGGATCGAGGACAGTTTGTTTAAGGGCTCCTTGAGAATGTTCAATGTGCGCAACAAAAGGAACCCAAATTCCTAGAAACGGACCCGCGTTGCGTGCGATTGTAAGAGGCTGTAAACGTGGTTGAGAGGAAGTAATACAGTAAGTTCCTTAAATATCAGGAATTTTGGGACCAGCCGAAGCAAGTCCAGATGATATTTTTTATTTATCAAATATCCAAAAAATGAAAGAACTTGCCGTATGAAAAAGAGACAGATGCAAAAACCCCGTCCGAATTCTCCCTACCAGAATGCTGGTTTCGTTTCATCAAAATTCGTTTCTTTCCTTTCCCGTTGCACCCAGATTTAGAGACCGTCTTAAAAGAGTCTAAGCTGTCGAGAAGCCGCTGTAGGATACTCTTTTTTCATGCCTCGATGCCATGTTCTACATCGACTTTCCACACTGGAAGACCGTTTACACCTAATTGCTGTAGATACCCTGAGTCTGCTGTTGCATGTCAAAGTACGAAACTACACGTGCTTGCGGACGGTGGCTACAAAGGGAAATGGGAGACCTGGGGTTCATCCGGCTGATGTTGAGACGATTGGCAGATTTGGCCGATCAGGACGTGATGGCCGCCTGATCAACCCCTTTTAAGACCGCCTCTTACAGCGAGTTTCTTTAATATCGGGAATGTCTTGAGAGGTTAAAACACATCCAGGTCACGCTTTATCCATGTTTCAGTGTTTTAAAAATGATGAAAACTGCTGTATCTCCGACTTGAACAACTCAGAAACATTCTGAATCCATACCAACAACACCCTCAACATCTTGGTCAAAGCGGCCTGTTAATGGATTGGCATGGCATTTCTTGTTTTGTGAGAATCCAAAGGTGCCATGTGCTGTTTCTTTGCGCTATTCTGCAACCTTCATTTCCAGGAACGCCACAGGGGTTCGCTTTGTATTTGAGCCTCCAAATAGGTAACCCATTTCCAAAAAACACCATCGTACAAGGGATTGGACCATGCAGGTGACTGGACCAAAAAGACCTCAGTTGACTTGGCCGGCCCAACTCTATCGATCCCGAGTGGATTGTGCCAGCAAAACGTTTCAAGAGACAAGCGGTTCAATTCCACAGAAAAGGCATCGCAGCGTCCGTCTATTTCTTCCCACGTTCGATCAAGATCGTAGCCCTCGGAAACGCGAACATCTTGGTGCCAAAAGGGATAGAAACACGCGTACTTCGCAATCAAACCCTGGGATAGTGCGTGACCTACCCAGTTTCCAGGACGAACCTGTTTCGGGTCTCCACTCAGGCTGAAAAGATCATGGTGAGCGTCAAAATTAAAGAGTTCGCAGGGCTCAGGATTGCGCTTCAAGATGTCCAATGCATGTTCGTGGCTGACCATAACATGACAGGGAAAGCCTTTGAGTGCACCCAACTGTTCGGGATTTCCAAAGAGTGGAAAGTCCTCCTCAAGAATGCAAAAAGACGTTCCACCTCGCTTTTGGGCCAATGCTTGCCAGCGCTCGGAGCGTTCATAATCGCGGTCTAGAGAACCCCAAAGCGGTGAATCGAAGACGTGTTCGCGCGATCCACAAAAAAAATCCCAATCGATGGACAGGATACGCCGCATTTCACCCTTTGAGAATCTTCAGGGCAATGTCCACTTCGTTCCAGGGAATGGAGGCACCGTTGCGTTCCAAGGTGTCTTCCGGTCCTTTTCCTGCGAGCACAACCGTGTCCTCAGGTTGCACCATCGCAATGGCTTTGGTTATGGCGTCGTGGCGATCTGGAATCATTTCGTAGGCCGCATTGGGAACCCGAAGTGCGCCCCGCTCCATCTCATGCAAAATGTCCCAAATGGGTGTCTCTCGGTGATCTTCTTCCGTAAAAATGGCGTGATCGGCAAAGCGGGCAGCCATTTCTCCAAGTGGGGCGCGCTTTCTTGGATCTCGGTTTCCACCTGCCGAGCCCAGCACAATGATCAAACGGCCCTGTGTTGTTTTGCGCAAGGTTTTGAGCACATGTTCAACCGAAGGCGGCGTGTGCGCAAAGTCGACAATGACCCTCGGATTTGGCCAAATGCACTGCATTCGCCCCGGAATCCCTGGAAAATGGGAGATCTTTTCTCTGAGTGTGGACCACGGCATACCGAAATGGTGGGCTGCAGCCAGAGCAGCCAAGGCATTGTAAACGTTAAAACGGCCCAGCATGGGAAGGTCTACCCCATCGTTCATGCTGCGGACAAAAAAGCGGAGGCCTGTTGCGTCTTCGAGAATGTCTTGGGCAAGCCAGGTTGCTTCGGACGCCTCAATACCAAAGCCCTGAACGTGTTTCAAGTCAGCGAGTGAAGCTGTCCATTCGTTGTCCAAGTTCACGAGTGCATATTTGGACTGATCCAGGAGTTTGCGTTTGGCCTCAAAATAGTGCGCCATATCTCCATGAAAATCCAGGTGCTCCGGCGTCAGATTGGTCCAAATGCCAACATCGAAGGCAATGCCACGGACACGCTCGAGTTCAAGTGCGTGGCTGCTCACCTCCAGAACAACAGCCTGACAACCCGAGTCTTTCATGTCCCGAAGGATACGTTGAATTTCCGGCGCTTCCGGGGTCGTGAAATGCTGTGGAAAATGGCGCAAAACACCGTCTGCAAGCATGTAGCCCACGGTTGACAGCAACCCTGTGGGCACGGCTTCGGAAAGCAGATGATGGGTCATCCAACTGGTTGTTGTTTTGCCATCGGTTCCTGTGACACCGACCATGTAAAGTTCTCGGCTGGGATGGCCAAAAAAAATACACGACATGTCCGCCAGGGCCTGTCTGGTGTTTTCTACCCGAAGGTAGGGAACGCCAATATCCGCAAGATCTGCGCTTCCAACGACAGCGACAGCACCGCGCTTGATGGCATCTGGAATAAAATTATGTCCGTCCTGGTGAATCCCCTGAATGGCCACAAAGACAAAACCAAACTCAACCCAACCGGAATTGTGGGTGATTCCCGTCACCTGGGTGTGGATTTCCCCAAAACCCAATTCGTGTAATGAGACTGTGCGCATAGGTGTCATTGAAGCAAGGGCTTGCCCAAACCTTGGGTTTCAATCGCATTGCAAATCCAGGCAAAGGCTTTCTCCTCGTTCACAAAATCCAGTTCGTCGCCTTCGATGACAATCAGTGGAGATTGGGTGTACCCGAGAATCCACGCTTCATAGAGATGACCCAACCGTTCCAGATACTGGGCGGGGAGTTTTTGCTCATAGTCTCGTCCACGTTTGGCGATGCGCTTTTGCAAAGTGGGCAAACTGGCTGAAATGTGAATCAGCAGATCCGGCGTTCGCAGGGCGGGCACAATGCCCTCAAAAAGTGCAGTGTAGGTCTGCCAATCCCGACTGGACATGAGCGAAGAGGCAAACAGGTTTTTCGCGAAGATGTGTGCGTCTTCAAATACGGTTCGGTCTTGGATCACCCGGTGCCCCGTGTTGATGATCCGCAGGTGCTGCTCCAGCCGACGTGCCAGAAAAAACACCTGGCTGTGAAAACTGTACCTTGCCATGTCTCGGTAAAAGTCTTCCAGATAAGGGTTTTCGGCAATGGCTTCGTACACGGGCGTCAAGCCGTAATGTTCGCTGAGCATTCGGGTCAGGGTGCTCTTCCCGCTGCCAATGTTTCCAGAGATGGCCAGATACATGTTCAATCTCCTGCGGCTTTCTTGAAAACGAGTGCCTGTTCCACCTGGCGGATCACTTCAGTGCGGTCGCTTTCGGACGCCACAAAGTCGTAATCTTGGCCGTTGAGCACCAACAGGTTGCCTGAGTAATAGTTGAAATACTCGTCGTACCTGGCATTGAGGTTGCACAGGTATTCCGGCGACATTTCTTTTTCAAAGGTTCGGCCCCGTTGGTTGATCCGCGACAAAAGAAGGTCGGTTTCCGCACGAAGGTAAATCACCAGATCGGGTGCCGTCAGACGGGGCTTGAGGTGGACGTACAGGTCTCGGTACAGCTCGAACTCAGAATTGCCCAAATTCATGGAAGCAAAAATGAAATCCTTGTCGAATAGGTAATCGGCGACGTGGTTGCCTTGAAAGAGCTCTGCCTGAACCAGGCCTTCGAGCTGTCGGAATCTGGAGAGCAAAAAAAACACCTGAACCTGAAAACGATAGTGGATGGGATCCTGGTAAAAGGAGGCCAAAAAAGGGTTTTCCTCCACGACCTCCAGCACGAGACCCGCGCCGTAGTGTTCGGCTAAAATGCGACTGAGACTGGTTTTTCCAACACCGATAGGACCCTCGACAGCGATATACACGTGCCCCCCTTAGCTAAGCTTTCAAGTTATACCCCAAAGGTCCGTGGCCTACCAGCCCTCTGCTGACAATGAAAATAAAAAGCCGGACACCATGGGCATCCGGTCAAAAAACATCAATAAAGTCAAAAAGATGGAACTCGAGAATCAGACAAACCGAAAGATGAGGTGTGGATGAAAGGAGAAAGAAAATACTGTGTACATCGCAATAATCAGAAAAATAAATGTTCAAGACTGTCAAAAATAGATCATAAAAAAGGGAGGGCTTCGTGTGAATAAATTTTGCTTAAGCGTTGATCATCGTCGACCGTTCAATCTGTACTCCCCCCTCTCTGATCTTATTAAATCACTGCTCTGGTAAAAGTTCGGTCAAATTCCGGGGTCAAAAGCGTCCTTTTTAGGTCATTATATTTATACAAGGTCTTGAAAATTTAATCCATCGAAGAGACCATGCAGAGGATAATGTGGAATGGTGCCCCGAACCCCACCCAAGCTGAACGACTCTTGTGTAAGCCATCCCGAAGCAGCAATTTCTGCCTGCCGTTGTGCAAAAGCCGATTGGGGTCCCGTTTGGGAACGGTGTGCGAGAATGGCCGCCATCTTTTGCTCTGCGTAAGCCTGAACCTGCATGCGTACGGCCAAGGTTGCTTCGGATACACCGTAAATATCTGGATCCAGTCCTTCAGAGGATATCCGGGGATTTGATCCCAAAATGCGTTTCCAAGACTCGGCTGATCGTGCCGTATAGAAAAGCCGACAAACTTGATCGCTGACCGTACCTGAGCGAAAAAAGGCACCGAGTGTTGCACGTTGAATCACCAGGTGGTCGGGATGCCCATACCCTCCGTGGGGATCAAACGTGATGAGAACCTGTGGCTGGACCTTCTGGATGACGTCCAGGATCTTGCCTTCGATTTCGAGCAGATCGGCATTGATCGACGCCTTGGGGTTGTGGTGCTGCAAACGGTCCCCACGGCCGGAGTCATGGTAATCCAAAAAGATGGGTGGGTGAATGCCCATGTGGCGGCAGGCTTCCTGCAACTCGCCTTCCCGAAGCGTGCCGACATCGGTCACATGTCCAAGCGCAGGGTCGTTGATCTTTCCGACTTCACCACGGGTCAGACAAATGAGGTGGACGTCGACGCCCAAACGTGCGTAGTGGGCAAGTGTTCCGCCACTCGTAAAGGCTTCATCATCTGGATGGGCAAATATGGCCAGCAAACTGGGACGCATCATGCTCTGAGCATACGGGATCGTTTGGCAAAAGAGAACTGGGTGGCTTCACGGATTCAGAGTGGAAGATTCGAAAGCTGTTCCTTGACCCATGCAATACCCCGACCATTTGGAAACGCAGAGGGGTTGTGTTGCTCTTGTGTGGATTCAAAAGTCGATATGCCCGTTCTAGATCCATTGATACGCACATTTTCAACGGCGTCAAAGAGCAAGTTCCCAGCAAATACATTGTGCATGCTTTGAACTTCTATGTCGTATTTTACGTTGTTTGGGACAACATCTTTCACATCGTAGGTGATTCCATTTATTGTGTATACATTTTCCACACGCTGCATATCGATGGGCCAAGGTTTTTTTTCCAACCCGCCCGTGTACCAAGCAATGGCTTGACCGTGATCGGTTTCCCAAATCGTGCTGATGCCGTCGAGATCAATGAGACAAAAGAACGATCGATTTGGGTACGCACGCACCAACTGATGGGTCCAGTTGACCCCGTGTGAATGACCAACCAAGATCACCTGTGTGGGATTGTTTCGACCTTTGATCCACTGATCGAAAATGGTTTTGTAGCGCTCTTCAAGTTGCAAAAAACCCTGTTGGTTTTGTCGGTTGTTGAGAACGGCATACCGATCGTTTGAGGTGTGGTTCGTCAAGTGAGCTGAATAACTCCACACTTCGACACGTTTTCCACGGCTTCTCAGGCTTTGTGCCAACATTTCCAGTGTTCCCCAACTGCCCAAATAATCCCAGTTGTCTTCAGGGGGATTCGTGCAATCCGGTGGATTTCCAAACCTGGAGCAGCGTCCAGACACACCCAAAATGACAATGTCTGGCGTATTTTCGGGTCTCGGTGTTGGTGGATTTGGGTCAGGGTCAGGGTTGGGATCCGGATCTGGCTGAGATTTACACTGAGATGAAGTGGTATTCAAGCAGTACGTTGCAATGTTACAGCTTCCTAAAAACAGGGAAAAGACAATAACACATGACCAGCGAAGTAGCATGGACCTATTCTACCCCGATGGGAACCTATTGAAGGTCACATTGGGTCAAAGGTGTGTAAAGCTACAGCTGTCATGCTTGCATTTAAATAAAACCCTCTCGTTTGCAACCAAAGCCCATTTATTGGGCTTTTTATCGTTTTCCAAATATAAGCCAAATGGTTTTTGCTATAAATTTATCTATTTATTGTCGATAGCTTGATCGTATGAGTGAATTTTTGTCTGTTCTGGATATCCGTGAAGATGGTTATCCATTGGATTCTCTTGCGCCAACACCAAGCAATACGTGCAATAGCTGCTGTAGACACTGCCAATAATAGAAATCCAATATATTTGTGAATGAAGGGAATATGCATACAGCAAGTTATTTCATTTTGTGGATATTTGGTACATAAAAAGTGTCATCTGGACTTACTTCGGCTGCTCCCAAAATTCCCGATATTAAAGAAACTCGCTGTAAGAGGCTGTCTTAAAAGGGGTTGATCAGGCGGCCATCACGTCCTGATCGGCCAAATCTGCCAATCGTCTCAACATCAGCCGGATGAACCCCAGGTCTCCCATTTCCCTTTGTAGCCACCGTCCGCAAGCACGTGTAGTTTCGTACTTTGACATGCAACAGCAGACTCAGGGTATCTACAGCAATTAGGTGTAAACGGTCTTCCAGTGTGGAAAGTCGATGTAGAACATGGCATCGAGGCATGAAAAAAGAGTATCCTACAGCGGCTTCTCGACAGCTTAGACTCTTTTAAGACGGTCACAGCCTCTATAAATGAACTTTTATTTTTTGAAGAAATTGAGCTGGATATCCGTGAGAATATTGACGGCATCTCTTTAAAAAAGTCAACATCCACAAAAACACACAACCGCCCACAAGACAACATATTGGGCCCAACACCCGCTCACAGGTAACCTATTGCCTGTTTATGCGATTGCGTCACTTTTTTTCCTCGGGTGGTCGGTCAGCCTTGGTTTGGAAACCAGATGTATGCAGTCTCCATTTGATAGAGGTTAGTCTGCATCCAACAATTGTGAACTTTACTTTACCTTTACAGGGTGATTCCGATGGCCTTGGGTTTGTTAGAATGGAATTCATGTCGACCAAACAGACGTTAGATCGCAAACCCCTCTGGTTCGAACCCACCGAAGACCAACGGGATATTCTCGCTGCCCTCAAAACCTTTTTGAAAGACGCGGTTTCGCCTGGAAGTGCAGAGCGAGACCAAACTGGAGTATTTCCCTCAGACATCGTTCGAGCACTGGGAACGATGGGTGTGATGGGCGCACAAACCCCCGAAATATATGGGGGTTCAGGCCTGTCCACGCGCACCTTTGCCATGATCATCGAGGAAATTGCAAGTGTGGACGGCAGCCTGTGTTTGACGGTTGCAAGTCACAACAGCCTGTGTCAGGGACACATTTTACTGGCAGGAACAGATGCTCAAAAACACAAATATCTTCCGAATTTGGCGTCTGGAAAAGTGTTGGGCGCTTGGGGTCTCACCGAACCCCAGTCCGGCAGCGATTCGGCAGGCTTGCAAACCCGGGCTGTGGAACAGGCCGATGGCAGTTGGGTGATTGACGGAAGCAAAAACTTCATCACCCAAGGCAGCGTCGGAGGCACGTACGTCATTTTGGCCCGAACAGACGCACCGAGACCGGGAAAAGGCAAAAACGACGGCATCAGTGCGTTTGTCTTCAACCGAGACGAAGTGACTGGATTTTCAGTGGGACGAAAAGAAGACAAGCTCGGTTTGCGCTCTTCTGACACCGCCCAACTCATCTTTGACCACATGAGGCTGCCCGCAGATAGCCTCTTGGGCCAGCGCGCAGAGGGATTCAAAGACGTTATGCGGGTTTTGGATGGCGGTCGAATTGGGATCGGCGCAATGGGTTTGGGTCTGGGTCGAGCCGCTTTGGAAGCAGCCACCCGCTACGCGCTGTCTCGAGAGCAATTCGGAAAACCCATTGCACACAACCAAGGCATCGGATTCAAACTTGCGGATATGTCCACCGAACTTGAGGCGTCACGTTTGCTGATTTACCGTGCGGCAGATCTCAAGGACGCCGGTTCCGACTTTACGGTTGCGGCTGCACAGGCCAAACTGTTGGCCACAAACGCCGGTGTCAAAGCCTGCGACGAAGCGATACAAATTCTGGGCGGTTACGGCTATGTCAAAGAATACCCGGTCGAACGATACTGGCGCGACAACCGCCTGACACGTATCGGCGAAGGTACCGATGAGGTTCAGCGCATGATCATTTCCAGACACCTCTTCACCCAATACGGAAACTGAACACCCAAACAAAACATCTCCGGGTCAAGCATCCGGAGATGTTTTTGAACCGCTTACCGGATCACAATTCACTCACTGAAACACTGTACGCAATGCGCCTGGAACGCCCTTTTGGTAAATCCAAATCCCAAAGTGGCACGACGACGCTGGATTGATAGCTGGGAACAGGTTCTCCGCCAAAGTGCATGGGAACGTGTGTCTCTATGGGGTGGTACCAAAGCAACGCTTCTTTGCCCTCGAACGCAAAATCGATTTGGAGACCCAACCATTCATCCACAACACTCGCCGACGACACCTCCCGATGCTCGGCAGTAGAACCCAAATGTCCCGCCCTTTGACCGCTCACCCGGTGGTATCGGTCGGGTGCATTGGACGCCAAAAGCGAAAAGTTCCACTCCGTGCCAAAGCGTGTGATGATGTCCCAGTCGCCATGGTTGACGATGCGGTATTCCACCTCAATTTTTTGATCCTTGGGTAAAATGCGAACACTCTTCTTGAGCTCAACGGAAACAGGAATGCCTGAAGGTCCCCGAACCGTACCCAAACGGCGCAGTGTGACGCGGTTTCGGTACTTGCTCGCTTCAAAATCTCCCTCGACAAAATCCCCCAGTTCCAAGTAGGAACCGCTCACGAAGTCGGACAATTTGAGCTGATTGTCAATGAAATGGTCGATCAAACTGCGACGCAAGTACGTGTCATAGCGATAATTGCCGCCCTTGTGGTAAGGCTCACGGCGCCGCGCGAAACTGTCAATGAGATTGACCGCCCGTGGCCGAAAATCCCACTCGGTCAGCATGCCACCATTCCGGGGTCGAAAATACAAATTCATGGTGTTGCTCTCCGCGATCACCTCGTCCACACCGTCTGAATCGATATCGTTGTAGGACACTTCAAGCCACGAATACTTTCTGGGTTCGATGGCGTTCTCGGCACGGATCAGGTTCCGGTAGACCTCAAATCTGAGAAAATTGAGGTAAGCGCCCCCATAACGGTTGTGCCAATAGGCATCATGGGTTTGGGCCTTCCAAAGGTGCACAAATGCCTCTTGTGAAACCCGGGACGCCGAATGCAGTTTTCTGGACACATACGACATGCGCTTTTGCATGGCCGCAATTTCAGGGTAGCAAACCAATTGATGCCGCCAAAAACCCCGCTCCGCCACCGCCTGGCCGGCACTGCAAGGAATGTAAGCATGGGTTCTGGGCGGGTGCAATTCTCGGCATTCAGACAGCGTTGCGATGTGCAACCAGTCTCTTTGAGCGAGCAATGCGGTGAAAAAATCGCGCAACCAACCCTGCTCGTAAAACCTCTGATGGGAACCTTCCCAGAGACCCATTTTCTCGCCATCTTCACCCAAAACGACCATGGAATGTCCGGAAGTGACATACGATCGAAGTTGATCTAAAAAATCTTTCGGGCATGCGGGAATCCAAGCTTTGAGTCGCGTGTTCATGGGAAAGATCTCGACCCTGTGGCCTTCGTCTTCAGTCAAGAAACCCTGTGTCAGTGAACCCAGAGAAAAACCCGCCTGTTCAAACTGGGTGTCATCCAAAAGCACATAGCGAACCCCGGCCGACTCAATGGCACTTGGAAAATGGGTTTCCCAAACACGTTCAGCCAACCACATGCCCTCAGGACGAAAGCCAAATTGGCCTTGAATTTGATCCAAATGAAAGCGAATCTGCTCAACGCGATCGCGGTGTGAAATGGCACTCAGGATGGGATCGTACATAGCCCCACCCAACAACTCAACTTGCCCGCGGGCCACCAACTCAGAGAGCTTTTGCAGCATCTCAGGGTGCCTCTCTTGAAAAAAGTCGAGCAGGGCACCCGAGTAATGCAACGTCACCTTTATTTCCGGAAACTGACCCAAAATGTCCAAAAAGGGCCAATACGCCTTCGCGTAAGCGGTTTCAAACATTTCCGGAAGGTTGCCACAGGGTTGATGGTTGTGAATCACCAAAGCAAAGGACAGTTTGGCACTCATGAACGGCTTGACCTACACACTGTATAAAACAACAATATTCTCATTTCAAATCACATTCTACACAAAAAAGAAAAACGATGAACTCTTTTCCAGACAATCTTTTTTTCAATCGAAATCCACAGAGATATTCTAAAATTCCGTTTCCAAAATAGAATTTTTCAGCTTTTTGAGGGGGGAAAATGTCATTCGGTGGATGGGCGACGGACCGTGCTGTTCCAGTGCCCGGCGATGCTGTAACGTCCCGTAACCTTTGTGTTGGGCGAAGCCATACTGGGGATAAAGGGCGTCCAATTCGAGGCAATGGGCGTCTCGGGCAACCTTGGCCAAAATGCTCGCTGCCGCCACACTGTAAGATTTCTGATCGGCTTTGGCGGGAAAAACCTGAGGAAGATCGGTATCCAGTCTGAGGTAATCGGTGACTGCGGCATCAGGCTGGATTTGCTCAACCAGGCGAAGGGCGGCATTTCGTGTTGCGCGCAAGACATTGACGGCATCAATTTCCTCATGGGAGGCAAACGCCACACCCCAAGCAACGGCTTCACGCTGAATGGCTTGTGCATACTCCATTCGCTGAATGGCCGAAAGTTGCTTGGAATCTCGGTAATCCCTAGACAATCCATCGGATGGGAGGATGACCGCTGCGACCACCAACGGACCCGCCCACGCACCTCGGCCCGCTTCATCGAATCCGGCGACCTTTGTGTAACCCCGATCCCAAAAAGAAGACTCAAATGCCCACATTGGGGCCATCCTCAAGTGTAAAGGGCTGCTCCAAACCCAACCGAGCACATTCCAAAGCAACCTGGGACGCCGTTTGCTCAAGCGTTTTTTGGTACGCCAAAATGGCTGCAGGTCGGTCGCCCAGACAATCGCAAACCAACCCTAGACGTGCATAAATCAGACCAATGATTGTATGTGAAACACCGTCTAATTTTGTTTCGGCTTGTTGAAGCAGAGACCGCGCGGAAGAGACATCGCCCGCACCCAAATAGACACCCGACACGGCGTACAAAAGCTCCGCCCTAGGGGTTATGGCATCGCCCACTTCACCCAAAAGCATGTCACACAGATGCCCCCAATCGTGTTCGCCCTCAAGCCTGAGCGCAAGGTCACACAGCGACCTCAGCCTCGAAGACGGTCCCGGAACAAAGCCTTGGGGTTCGGGCAAACGCGCGTGAGGCAAACGTTTGAGCAGATCTGAAAGGTCATCCCAAGCGACAAGCGCAACCCCTGTGTGATCCGCCAATTGACGCGCCAACTCGTCCAATCGCCGCTTTCGGTGTGCCGTCCCAATGCCCTCTTCGAGGTATGCCTCGGAAGCCAAATGAAAAGCCTCCCACCGGTCCAAACTGTCTGCGGAGTGGATCGACGCACAGGTGAGCGGTGATGCCAACACAATGTGCACATCGTGTTCCAGTTGTGCGAGTTTTTTGAGCCGGGCCTTTCCTTCCGACATCTGCTCAAGGTAGCGAAACAGTTCGCGGCGCTCATCCCAAGCCCACTGCCAATCGGGATGAACATCCAAAATTGTATATCCACACGATTCAAAGGCAAAGCGTGCGGGGTGTTCTGGGGTGCATTCGGTTGCCCAGATGATCTTCTTTTCGTCGGTGAGGTGATCGGTCCATTCGACCAATGTGGCCGCATTGTAACCGGCCTGTAAACGCAAGGCGTCGCCCAGATCTGCAAGTAACGTCAGCATTACTCGGGCCAGTATCCTTGTTTTTCTCGCTCCACATGGTATCCGGACTGCTGCAAATGCGCGACCACGCCATCGCCATGGAGGCTGTCGCGAACTTCAAGAAGCAACTCGATACCCACTTTTCCCAAAGGTGCGAGCCAAGCCGCGCGCAGGTGGAAGATGTCGATGATATTCGCACCCACTTCGGCCACAGAAGAAATCAACGGCGCCAACGCACCCGGACGGTCAGCAATGGCCAATCGCAACAGCATGTAACGGCCTTGCTTGGCCATCACCTGTTCGATGACCCGAGACAGCAGCGTGCCATCAATATTGCCACCACACAGCACAACACAGACTTTTTCCTGTGGGCGAATGTCAATTTTTCCAGCCAACAATGCCGCAATGCCCGCAGCACCCGCACCTTCTACCACCAATTTGAGTCGCTGCGCGCAGTGAACGATCCCACGTGCAATTTCATCGTCGGTGACTTCGACCACTTGATCCACCTTCTCTCGGATGATGGGCAAGGTCAGATCGCCAGGCCGTTTGACCGCAATGCCGTCCGCAATGGTTTGCGCGGCGGAAACAGCAATGGGATGTCCGGCCAAAAGAGACGGGCGCACAGAAGCACATCCGGTGGCTTGAACGCCAACCATGCGCACCTTGGGATGGAGCGCTTTGACGGCCGTGGCGACGCCGGAGATGAGTCCGCCACCACCAATGGGCACAACGATGGTGTCTACGTCTGGCAAGGCATCCAAGATTTCAAGGCCCAATGTTCCCTGGCCGGCGATGACCAGAGGATCGTCAAAGGCGTGCACGGGTATCAGGCCGCGTTCCTGTTGCAACTGCCGAACGTATGCTGCAGCATCATCGAACGATTGGCCATGCAAAATGACCTCTGCGCCATAGCCTTTGGTGGCCACCACTTTGGTCAAAGGCGCAAAGGTCGGCATCACAATGGTCGAGTGAATGCCGTGAAGTTGCGCCGCCAACGCGACACCCTGGGCGTGGTTTCCGGCCGAGGGTGCCACCACGCCCTTGGACTTTTCCTCAGGAGAAAGCGAGCAAATCTTGGTGTATGCGCCCCGAACCTTAAACGAACCGCTCCGCTGCAAACACTCGGCCTTGACCCAAACGCGCGCGCCCAACTCCAAAGACAGCTGTGGGTCTTTGAGTGTCGGGGTCTTGAGTGAAACCCCTTGTAAAATGCGTTCAGCTTTTTGAATATCTTCCAATTGAATCGTCATATCCCTCAAATTATGTCAGAAAGCCGCCCAACAGAGGCGGCTTTCTGAGAAGACCCGACAGGTCTTATTTTTTGTTTTTGCGGTACGAAACCTCTGCGTAACGCTTGTTGAACTTGTCGACACGGCCTTCGGCGTCGATAAAACGCTGCTGACCTGTCCAAAAGGGGTGAACGCCGGACCACACTTCGACGTGAATTTCTGGCTTGGTGCTCAAGGTCTCCATGACCACCTGTCCCTGATACATGATTTTACAGGGAACAGCTTTTGGGTGAATTTCCTTCTTCATGTTTAACTCCTTATGACGATCTTGTGAGTACCGTTTTGACGTGCCGAAGCCGCAACCTAAAAATTCTGACGGCTCCACAAAGAGAAGTCAAGGGCTCAGCCCCAAACCGCCTCTGGTTCCAGCACAACGGACGGCAAAGGACCTGCATCCAGCCCCGTGGAAGACACCGTTTTCACAACAGACAGCGACATATCGTGGTGACACACAATCTGGCAAGACAGACGGCCTTGTCCCAAGAGTCCTTTGGATTCAAGCACCGATTTTTCGGCCAGGGTCATTTCGGGCGGCTCTCCCTCCGAAAAGGTCACCAGACACGTCGTGCACTTTGCTTTTCCGCCACAGCGATGGAGAATATCGACACCCACGGACCCAAGTGCCAAAACCAAACGCTGCCCAACTTCAACTTCATGTGTTCCAAACCCTTTAACGTCTACCTTCGGCATCCCTAAAGCTTATAGGGTTTGTCGCGATAGGGATAGGCTGTTTCGTTTTTGTGCGCTCCTGGCCTTCCCATTCCCGAAAGGCATTGCCTGATTTCCAGACCATTGAAGCCTGAGTTTGGTATGAGGAGACAAAAGAACAGAAAGAGAAAGGATGGTTTTTGGGTTGATAACAATGCACAATCCACCCACAGATCAGCATTGAAGTTGAAACCCAACCGCACCGCAAAAGAGGACAATCACTTTTTTGGAAACCCAAACCTCAGCAAAAGGGTGTCCTAAAAATACATCCATAGCCTTAACCCCATCTCAGATTAAAAAACATGGGCTGCCCAATGACGGAGCGAAGCCATTTGGATAAACTGTTCCATGTGCGTTTCTAAAAGACATCAAAGTGACGGACAGGAGACGATTTTTGATTTCCAAGAGGGTCACAGGAGAGCCTGATGAATGGAATTTTGCCACCGGGAACACGTTTACGAGGCGGGCAGTACACCCTAAAGCACGTTTTGGGCCAAGGTGGATTTGGCATCACCTACATTGCTTTTGACAGCGGTCTAGGCGTTGATGTTGCCCTTAAAGAACTCTTTCCAAGCGAGGTTTCGTCTCGCGGACAAGACCACACGGTCATCATTCCAAGCACCATGCGAGACGAATTCAAAAGTTTCAAAGATGACTTTCGTCGGGAAGCGCAAATACTGCTGAGCTTGAGGCACCGCGCTGTGGTTCGCGTTTTGTCCGTATTCGAAGAGCACGAAACGATCTATTTGGTGATGGAACTGTTGACCGGCGAAACGCTTGGGAGCAAATTGACGCGCGAACGTGCGCTCTCGGAAAATGAAACCAAGACGCTCCTCGATGCGGTATTGGGTGCACTCGAAGAAATTCACCAAAAAGGCATGCTCCACCGAGACATCAAACCGGACAACATCATGCTCACGCATGAGGGACCCATCTTGATCGACTTTGGCACAGCCATGAAAATGGCAGGCTCACACTTGGCCAGCCCCCCGACACTCACGCCCGCCTACGCACCTTTGGAGCAATACCTCAAACAGGGTGCCTTTGGACCGCCGACGGATTTGTACGCCCTGGCCGCAACTGCCTACCATGCCCTGACCGGCATTCAACCGCCATCGAGCCTGGATCGGGCAAAAGGTGTTCCTCTTGCGCCCATTTCGGGTTTGGCATCTTCGGTATCGCCGTCTTTGGAAAAGGCACTGACACAGTGCTTACAGCTCAAAATCATTGACCGTCCACAAAGCGCAGCAGCTTTGCGCTCATTGATTTTCGAAACACCACAACCGCCCCAGACCCAAAACCCAATACCAACGCCAACACCCATACCCCAAACCCCTCCCAAAAAGGCACCGAACGGCAGTGGCATCCTCGCTGTCTTCGTGATTGGATTTGTGGCCATCGGATTCCTGGGTTGGAACACACTCAAACCAACGCAACAGGCGCCTTCAACAGCACCGGTCGCCCAACCGACAACGCCCACGCCCACACCGGTTCTGTCTCTCGACCCCATCGAAACACTGATTCCAGAACGTGCACGCGTGCTCGAAATGTACGCCAAGAACGAGTACGCACAGACGATCGCGCTCGCAGACGAATGGCTCAACGCCCATCCGACCGACGCTCTTGTTGCCATCTATCGGAACAATGCCCTACAGAAACAGCTCAAACACAAAACCTGGACACTGGGCATCAGCGTGCCCACCTCTGGCGCCAACGCACAGTCCGGAGAAGCCGTTTTGCAAGGTGTTTACCTGGCGATTTTTGAAGCCAACCGCAACGCAACACAAAAAACGTACATCATTGCGGAAGTGCTCAACGACCGCTACGATCGCGCACAGGCAATCCGCGTGGCAACGGCCTTTTTTGACGATCCGGAGGTGGTTGGGGTCGTTGGACCGATCGGCTCAAGCGCAGCACTCGCCTCTGCCGAGGTCTATGCCGGCGGACTTCCCAACATGCTCCCAACTGCAGTCGACGACCGCCTGGCACAATCTGGAGATTTTACGTTCCGGCTCTCTCCCAGCAACCGTTTCCAAGGAAAAGCACTCGCCCAACTCATTCTGTCCAAGAACAAGCGCAAGGTGGGTGTCTTTCGAGATGTCAAAGACGCCTATTCCAAAAGCCTGTCGGACAGTTTTTCGGCAGAAGCCCAGCGCAAAGGCATGTCGGTCACATGGTTCGAATTCTCGGCCGGGACACCCCTGGCAAAGACCATGGTGTCCTCAAATTGGGACCTCATGCTCGATCAGGACGCTTTTTTGATCGCGGGAAGTTATCCAGATGTCGCCTCCATTGCCAAAACGATCCGCAGCAACCAACTGATGCACCCCCTCTTTGCGGGCAGTGCGGCCTACAGCCAAGAACTGCTCAAACAAGGCGGAAGTGCAGTTGAAGGCCTCCTCATGACGGCACAATTTCACGCGACGCTGCAGAACCCGGAAGTCAAAAACTTTGTGGGACGTTTTGCCAAAATTTACGGTGGAGGCGCTCCAAATGCACGTGCAGCACAGGCGTATCTCGCGGCGGCAAGTTTGATCGAAGCGACCTCTCGCGTACCCACAACCTCTGTCAATTGGCGCAAAGACATCGCCCAAATCCTTCATGGGAAAGATCCAAAACAGACGCCGTTCAAGATGAAAGGCATTCTGGCCCCGGTGACCTTCGATTCGAGCGGTGGCATTCTGGCGCAACCCTTTGTGGTGATCGAAGTCCAGCAAGGAACGCTGCGTGCACAAGAATCGATTTATCCCTGAAGTGGACAGTAGGGTTGTGCAGTCACATTCAGGGGACTGGGCAACCGACCGGACAACATGGCCCTCGCAGCGGCCAAAGCAATCATGGCGCCGTTGTCTGTGTTGAGATCATGCGGTGGAAAGTGAACCGAAAGTCCCGTCTGGGCAAAGGTTTCACGCAAAAGGCGATTGGCCGCAACACCACCGGAAACGACCAAATGCGTGCGACCGAGCGATTTTGCTGCACGCACACAGGTGGTGACCAAAGACCGAACAGCGGTCTGCTGAAAACTGGCTGCCAAATCGTATGGATCTGCCCCCTTTTTGTGCGCGTACAGGACACCGGTTTTCAGACCACTGAACGAAAAGTCGAATTCCTTTTGGCCTTCCAGAGGGAGTTTGAAGGGAAACCGCGTGGGGTCGCCTTGTTCCGCAGCTTTGGACACCGCCGGACCTCCCGGAAACCCGAGGTCTAACAGCCGGGCCACCTTGTCGAACGCCTCACCTGCCGCGTCGTCTTTGGTCGCACCGATAAGGCGATACACGCCCATGCCTTCAACATCAAACAAATGGGTATGTCCACCGGAGACCACCAATGCCAAATGTGGAAAGGGAATGGAATCTTCGGTCGCGGCCTGGATGTGCCCCTCGAGATGGTGCATGGCGTAAAAAGGCACATTCAACCCTTGTGCCAAGCCTTTGGCATAGGAAAGACCGACCAGAACAGCACCGATCAGACCGGGTCCACGGGTTGCCGCCACAGCTCCGACTTCAGACAGCAGGCACTTCGCTTGTGAGAGGGCTTTTTGAACCATTGGGTCAATGTGATCGACATGCTCCCGGGAGGCCAATTCCGGAAAAACACCACCGTACGCACGGTGAACTTCTTGCGTCCAAACAACATTGGAGAGCACCTTCACATGACCATTTTCCAAAGACACAACGCCCACACCGGTGTCGTCGCAACTGGTATCAATACCCAAAATCAACATCAAATCAGCTTAATCCAAGCAAGCCCAATGGATCGTCCAGGTCACCACACTTGAGGCCTGCGATCCTCTCTCGCAAAGGCATTTCACCGTACCCGAGAGGCTCGAGCAAAAGATTCACAACATGTTCAGGTGTTTTTCCCGCTTCCCGGAGGGCCCGCAACGTGAGGCTGCCGCTGCGTTTCGCCATTCTGTGCCCTTCAAAGTCGAGCATCAGGGGGACATGCCAGTATTGCGGCGTGCCAAAACCGAGAGCCTTTTGCAAAGCGATCTGGCGCAATGTGCTCCAAGCGAGATCCGCGCCCCGCAGGACGTGGGTGATCCCCATTTCAAAATCGTCGACGACAACGGCCAAGTGGTAGGCGTACACACCATCTCCCCTCTTCAAGACGAAATCCCCGATGGTTGCTGAATCGGTTTGAAATGGGCCTTCAATATGGTCCTCAAAAGAAAAGGTTTGAGACTCTGGGATTTTCCAACGCATGGCCGGAGGGACGCCCGGCTTCAACGGTCTGAAACGGCAGGTTCCCGGGTAAACAGCCTCCAAGCCATGGGGCGCCAGGGTTGCCTCTTGGATGTCCTTTCGAGAGCATGTGCACGGATAAATTTCGAGTTTTTCAAGGGCGGCTTCGTAGTGCAAAAGGCGACCCGATTGAGTGTATTCTTCGTCCCAGTCGATTCCAATCCACTCAAGGTCACGGCGAATACGATCCGCAGAACCTGCGCGCACCCGAGTGACATCGAGGTCCTCCATTCGCAGAATAAATCGCCCACCGAGCGCCCGAACCTGAAGCCATGCCAAAAGGGCGGTTCGCGCATTTCCGAGATGAAGATCCCCCGTGGGACTCGGCGCAAAACGTCCAACACAATCACGCGGATTCATACTGTTCGAGCCAGCGCTCCAACCATGACGGCAGACCCAGATGGGGACAGGATACCCGTTCGTTGGCAACATCCATGAGCACGGGCGCGGCACCCACCTGGACACCCCAACCGGCAACCTCAAACATACTGAGATCGTTGTCCGAGTCACCAAAAACAATGGTCTGCTTGGGATCAATGGCAAAATGTTTTGCAATGGAGTTCAACGCCACTGCCTTCGAAATGCCTTTGGGCGACACCGACAGGTAATGTTCGTACGGGGCAACACCGCCGTAAATTTGGACCTCCGGATACTGGGCCAAGATGTCACTTTTGAGTTGGATACAATCGGAATGCTCCATTTGAACCTTGAAAATCACATCTGTTTCGGGATCCCATTCGGCCACCGTGCGCAGTCGGTCCCGGCCTTTCCAATGTGCAAAATCGGGATGGTGTGGGTCCGGGGTAAACAACCGATCTCCCGAGAGCACGTAGTGGACGTCGCTTTTTGCAGACAGCAATGCCATGAGGCCTTGAACCCATTCAACGTCCAATGCCGTCTGGGCGACCAATTCCCTTTGGACAAACACACGCGCACCATTGGAAACTGCGTGGGCACTGGGTTCTATCTTTTCTAAGAACTCTGCGGAAATATGTGACCTGCCCGTGATCAGCGCAATAGAATGTCCATGAAAATGCAAACGCCTCAAAGCATTTTCGGTGCGTTTGGTGAGGGTATCTTCGGTGCCAACCAATGTGCCGTCGATATCAAAGGCAAAGAGGTACTGTTGTTTCATAAATCGGTCGGTTTGCGCAGGTGGCTGAGCATCTCTTCCACACGCACCATTTTGACCCTGGGTCGACCGCAACGCTGACCCGCTTCTTTTTCCAAATGGTCCAGTTCCAACCACTGGTCAAAGGTGACATAGAAAATATTTCGGGAATCGAGCAGCTCTGTAAGGGTTCTGGGATGGGCATCGGCAAGGGAGACGCGTGGCAGTTTCGGTAAGTCCTCCAAAAACCGTTCGACCGACTCCCGGGCACATATTTTGTTGGAACCCACAACACCACTCGGACCCCGTTTGATCCATCCAGCAACGTACTCGCCAGGAACGACATGGCCCTCAAGCGTGACAATGCGTCCTTTTTGATTGGGCACAATACCCAGACGTTCATCGAAGGGAACGCCCGGAAGCGGTGCACCCTTGTATCCAACAGAACTCAAAACCAATCCCACGGCCAAATCTTCGTAATGTCCAGTTCCGACAACACGCTGCTCTGCATCGAGTGTCGTGCGCTCAATCCGGACGGCGTTTACACGGTCGGTGCCCAAAATGGCCTTGGGAGAGGACAAAAACTTCAGGTGGATGCGACGGGGTTTTCCTTGGGGTGTACGCTTGGAACATTCCGTCAAAAACTCAACGTTTTTCTTGATCACATTGTCGGAACGCTCCAAAGCGTGCTCAGACGCCGCATCCAATTCCATATCCGATGGATCGACCAAAAAGTCGACGTCGGGCAATTCGGCCAACTCTCTCAGCTCTTTGGTGGTGAATTTCGCCTGAACGACACCCCTTCGCGCGATGAGGTAAAGGTCCGTGATTTTGCTCTCTCTGAGCGCGGAAAGTGCGTGCTCAGCCATGTCGCTGCTCTCCAGATCTTTGGGAGATTTAACGAGCATCCGGGCAACATCCAGTGCGACATTCCCGGCACCGATCACGGCAGCGTGGGTGACGTCCAGATCAAAGTGGGCATCGGCTGCGTCGGGATGCCCGTTGTACCAAGAGACAAACTCGGTCGCTGAGTGGCTCGACTGTAACTGCTCTCCCTGAATGCCCATGCGGCGCTCTTGGCTTGCACCTGTCGTGTAAAAAATGGCGTCGTAGTGCTTTTTGAGATCACTGTGGTGCAGATCCCGACCCAATTCGACATTGCCCAAAAACCTCACGCGAGGATCGTTGGCAATTTTTTCATACTGCAACGTGATGGATTTAATTTTGAGGTGATCGGGTGCAACCCCAAATCGAATCAACCCATACGGGGTGGGACACCGATCAAACAGGTCCACAGAAACGTATTCGGCCTGCTTGAGAAGTGCTTCTGCAACATAAAACCCTGCAGGTCCGGCGCCTATGACGGCAATCCTGAGAGGGTGTGATTTAGTCTTCGTGGTCATTTCATCTCCATCATAAACTCGGAGGGCGTGACAGCGGACGGTAATGCCTCCTTGAAACCCTTTCTCCGGGGTCCTCTAATATAGAGCATGCACAAGCCTCTAAAAAAATTCGCGACAACCATTATTGGTTGCGCTTTGATGATCGGTCAGGTTCAGGCACAAACGGGAGGAAACCTACCTTTGGTGAGCATCGGTTCGCAGACAAACTGGATCCAGGATGCCGAAACCTACAGAATTCGCGTTCCACAAGGGTACGACGGGCAGCCGCTCGGACTCCAGGTTTACAGCCCCGCGATGAATTTGAATGACTACGCCAATAATCGTGCAACCTCAACGTACTACGGGGACGAACTGTACAGCCGAAAAGAGCCTTTTGAAACGAGATTTGTGCTCAAAAATGAGCGAGGGGAAACGCTGTTTGAACGCGTTTACGGAACAGCCCAAGACCACACGTGGGAAGAGCTCTGGTCTTCTGGATTGCCCAAAGGAACATACACCCTCACTGTGACGTCCAAAGGATATGGGAAAAATGCCTTTGCACTGCGGGTGGCAGCACCTTTCACACTCGAAGGTCACACATTCAGTCTGAATGCGCGCGGGAGTGGCGATTTGCTTGCAGCTCGCTTTGGCATTGACGCCTCCTACTTGGGACACGAGATAGAAATCTCAAACTACGACGCCGATGGAGCCGAAGAACTCGCCCTGGACGCAATAACCCCGGACGGCCAGATCAAGCCACTCGTCCCATCTGAAAACGGCAAAACCTTTCGGAGTACATTCCCAATCACACAAAATTTACTTGGGGAGTGGCGCTTGGTGGTCAGGGTACTCAAAACAACGCGGCAGTACAGCAACGCCTTCGCGTTCCAATTGGGTCGACCAGATGCGCCCATTTGGGCCGGCCTGCCCGCATTTGTGCCCTCTGCGCAGTCCAAACTCAAGCCCTTGACGGTGACATTTTTGGATTCTCTGGGAAATGGCGTGCCAGAAGCCTCTTATCGGCTGTCATCCAAGGGATTGGATTGCGTTGTAGAGGCGCAAGTTCCCAGAAATTGGATTGCGACCCAGGTGAATTCCGACGGGAAGCCGCTGTCCAAAACAGAGGTGTTGCTGCCAAACTGCGAAGGCAACACGGTCTTTGTGATGCAACCCAACCTCGGATCGCTCAAAGTCAATGCCGTTGCTTGGGTCGGTGGAACCCGAATTCCGCTGAGCGACACGGCAATCCAGGTGAACGGACAATCCCTGAAAACGCCAACCGAAATCCAACTGGAACCTGGTGACTACCCCATCGTTCCGCTGCCCATTTCGGGAGCGACCGCCGAAACGCCAATCGGACACGTTGTTTTTGACCAACAAAACGCTGTCACCGTGGAATACCGCGTCCAGCCGACACTCCACCTGGAGCTTCAGCCTTCGGAAATCGACGCATGTGACACAACTGTGGCCGTGCTCACCGCAAAAACCGATTTCCCTTATGCGTTGCCAATTGAACTTGGGCTTGGATTGCCTTCTGGCATGACTTCCACCGAACCTCTAAAACAGAGCACGTCGTTCTCAAAAAGCCAAGACGCGGTTTGGAATGTTCCGGTGCGCGCCTGTGAAAATGGAATTTTAAGTGGTCAACTTCTGCCGTTTGGCCTGAACGACAGTGCGGCCCTCACGGTTCGTCCACCCCAGGGCACTCTGTCCATTCGTGCGGTCGCCATTCTGGGGGATCAGAAGATCCTTTTGGATCAAACCGCCGTTTCGCTGGATGGGAAAATGGTGACGGTTCCAACGACATTGACGCTCAAACCTGGACTGTACACCGTTGTGCCCAGTGCCATTCCCGGTTCCACTGCGCAGCCCATCGTCGCACAAGTGTCTCGAAATGGATCAACGCAAGTGACCGTAGCGTATCAGGTCTCGGGCCAATTGAAACTCCAGTTGGAACCCAATGACGTCGGGTTTTGTGGACCGGTTCATGTATCTGCCGTTGCATCTACGGAATTTCCTTACCCAATGCCTGTTTCACTGGGGTTGTCCCTGCCCAAAGGGATTCAAACCCGCGACCTTTTGGAAGCCCCAGGGATCGTCAAGAAAGGAACCGTTCACACCCTGGATGTCCAGGGAATCGCATGCGACGGCGGTGAAATCAAAGGTTGGGTGGCGCCTTTGGGCCTTGCAGCCTCGGCTGAGTTGGGGGTTCGCCCGCCACAAGGGACGACCGTCGTGCAAACGGAAAAAAATGGAACGTACACACTCAAGCGGAGCCTTGTGAAAACGCCAACAGGTTACACGGTGTCACTGGATCTGGACATCGACCGTTCGCTGTGGGTCAAGATTTTGGATCCCTTGGGAGACCCCAAATCCATTTCTCGATCCGAGGTCCAGCGCTTGGATGCGTCTGGAAAAGCCTGGCCAGTCGACATTGAAACCAATGCCACATTGGTTCTCGGCAATCTGCCCGCCGGTCATCACCGCATTGTGTACGATCTCATCACCCAACAACCGGCCGACAAACTCTCGACACCGGAAATATTTTGGAACACACCCTTGCCCTAAAAAGCGGCGTGCCAAACACGCTCAAACATCTAAATTGAAGCAGAAACCGACAGCTTGGGAAGGTTCTCTCAATTTCAGAAAACAAGACTGGATTTGAATATATACTGTGTTCTGGGGTCTAGGGAAGCATTTTGCGAAAGTGTCCAAATGGATTTCGGCCCCAGAAGCTTCCTGACACACGGCGCCTTTTGACATTGCCGTGAGCGCTCAGGTTAATATTGGGAATGAGACACCCCTCGGCCACCCAAACGTTGACAAAGCACCGGCCTTTGTCGAGCGAAAACCAGGATCATTTGAGGAAATACAGACTCTGAGACCCAAGTTCAAGTTATTCTGGAGACAAGGGCGTAGCCTTGCCATGAGGTGGTTTAAAGGATAAACTTGACAATACGGGACTCAACTTATGTAGTCTTCTCGAAAGGAAAAAAGATGTCAGACGATTCCTCATCTACAGTGCAAACACCGCCTGTCCTACCGGAGCAACTCCCGGTTTGTCCGGTGCGGGGTTCTGTGATCTATCCGACCATGGTGCAGCACATCGATGCCGCTCGCGCCATTTCCATTCGGGCCATTGACGCCGCACAAGAGGCGCACAAAGTTATTTTGATTGTTTCACAAAAAGACAAAGACCTGGACGATCCATCCGGAGAAGACCTGTACACGGTGGGAACAGCCTGCAGCATTCTCAGAACGAGAAAAAATGCAGATGGCACGCAGCAGATGTTGGTCAGTGCGTTTGCGCGGGTCCGCGTTCGCCGTTACCTCGAAGGCGAGTACATCCGGGCCGATGTCGAACAGATAGAAGTCCCCACCCACGCTCCATTGGAGCTGGAGGCCCTGGGTCGAGAGCTTTCCAAAAAATTTGAAGATGTCATGGCAAACGGGAAGTTTTTGCCTCCGGAGACGGTGCAATTTATCCACAACCTGGAAGATCCCGCACAGATTGCCGATTATGTCGCATTCCATTTCGACTTTAAACTGGCCGATAAACAGGCTGTTTTGGAAGCCGAGTCGACAGAAGATCGGGTTCGCAAAGTTCTGGTCTTGCTGGACACAGAATCCGAACTGATGATGATGCAAAAACGTATCCATCAACAGGTGAAAGAGGAAATCGACAAAAACCAGCGGGATTACTACCTGCGCGAACAAATCAAAGTCATTCGCAAAGAACTCTCCGGCACCGAGGATTCCGAAGAGGAGGTCGACGATCTTCGCAACAAGATTGAAGCCCTCGGCCTGAGTCCAGAGGTCAAAAAAGAAGTGGACCGCGAACTCAACCGCTTTTCCCGAATGCATCCCGATTCCGCAGAAGCGTCGGTTATTCGAAATTACCTCCATTGGATCATCGAATTGCCTTGGAATGTCCGTTCCGCAGAAACCCTTGATTTGGCCATTGCCGCTCAGGTTCTCGAGGAAGATCACTTTGGACTGGAAAAAATCAAGGACCGCATTTTGGAGTTTTTGGCCGTTCGGAAATTGCGCAACGAGCGGGTCATCAAAGGTGACTCGAAGTTAACGGAAGCCAACAAAGGCCCCATTTTGGTGTTTACAGGTCCTCCAGGTGTCGGAAAAACCAGCATTGCAAAAAGCATTGCCAAAGCCCTGGGACGCAAATATTTGCGCATCTCCTTGGGCGGTGTCCGCGATGAATCTGATATTCGGGGCCACCGACGGACGTACATTGGTTCGATGCCCGGACGCATCATTCAGGGCCTTCGCTCGGTTGGGACGAAAAACCCTGTGATTTTGCTGGACGAAATCGACAAACTGGGGACCAGTTATCAGGGAGATCCCAGTTCTGCCCTGCTCGAGGTCCTGGATCCCGCGCAGAACCACACATTCAGCGATCACTATTTGGGTGTGCCGTTCGACTTATCCGAAGTGATGTTCATTGCGACTGCAAATTATCCAGAACAAATCCCAAGCCCCCTTTGGGATCGCATGGAAGTCCTGGAATTCACCTCATATATCGAGCAAGAAAAGCTCGAAATTGCCAAACGGTACCTGCTGCCAAGGCAAGTTGAAGAGAGCGGCTTGAAAGCCAACCAGGTAAACCTCACCGACTCTGCACTGGGCAAATTGATCAACGAGTACACGCGGGAAGCTGGGGTTCGGAATCTGGAACGCGAGATTGGAACGGTTATCCGCAAAGTCGCTCGCCGGATTGTGACCGCTGAAACCAAACGTGCAAAGGTGACAGATCGAGAACTCGAGCGCTATTTGGGTGTTCCCCGGTACAGTCCAGAGCAAGAGGCCGATCGCGACACCGTAGGCGTGGCAACCGGAATGTTTTACACACCCGTCGGCGGGGACATTCTGTTTGTGGAGACCTCGGTCATGAAAGGAGGCGGACTGGTTTTGACAGGCCAGTTGGGCGACGTCATGAAAGAGTCTGCACGTGCGGCACTGAGTTACGCCAAAGCAAACCAAGCGCGTTTTCACCTATCGACAGAGAAGCTCGACGACTCAGAAATCCACATCCATGTTCCGGCGGGAGCCGTCCCCAAAGAGGGTCCAAGTGCTGGGGTGACGATGGCAACGAGTTTGATCAGTGCCATCAGTGGCGTTGCCGTTCGACACGATGTGGCCATGACGGGAGAAATTACCCTGACGGGTCGGGTTTTGCCCATTGGCGGTCTGAAAGAAAAAGTGCTCGGGGCACGGCGTGCGGGCATCAAACACATCGTGCTTCCCAAAGAAAACGAGCGGGATTTGCGGGACATTCCTGCGCATTTGCGCACATCCATGCAATTTCACCCGTGTGACGCTCTGGATGCCGTTTTGGATGTTGCCCTCGTCGGAGGGCTTGCCGCACTTGAAGGCAAACCGTCTCCATCCCGAACCAAAAGAAGCAAACCGACGTCCAGATCAGCTTCAGCGTAACGCAGCACACCCCGCCTGGCTCCGACAGACGATATCTGTCGGGGCTTTTTTGATTTTTGAAGTGAGATAAGGCATACTTAAAAAATATAACTGGAGTATATATTTTTAGAAACAAATCAAAATAATTTTCACCCAGTATCGACAATATATGGATCTAAGCAGTAGTATTTCCCTACCAAGAATAGAACTTGGTAAAGAAATTTGGAGGTCAGCTCTATGAATAACAGTGATTTTGATTTGGATCTGGACTTGGATATCCGCGCTTCGCATTCAGGAATGGCATCAGAGACAGGCTCAGATGATGCCAATAGCATAGCTATACCAATCACAATAGGGGTTAGCATCTATTTCGGGTGCCTACCATCACGCAAGTGTTTCTAGATTCATATTATAGATCTCTCGTAATCAAAACCAACTAACAGTATACATGTAATGCGAATCGAATTTTTAAGCATTACATGTATACTGTTAAATATTTTCCATTATAATTTTCAACAATTGGAACAATAGAAGAAATATATTTGCAGATTCGCTTTAAACTGTCTAAACCATTATTATGTTCAATATAATATAAGGGGGCCATATGCCGAAACTGAAATTTATCCACCTGTATATCCTGTCTCTTCTCTGGGTGTTGATTCAGGTGCTGACATCTCGAGGATTTCATGGGTACGGGCCTGAAATTGCGGCTTGCATTCGCTTGAGTTTTGGACTTGTTCTTGCTGCAGCTTTGTGGACATGGCTGAGAAAATCCGGCCGCTCAGCCACTGAAGGAATGGGTTGGCACGTTCCGCGAGACCCTGGGCTTGTTGTTTGCGCTGTGATTTTGGCTATGGGCGCAGTTGGCCTGCATACTGTCAATCCGGATGACTTGGTGGGTATATTGCAACCCGCGCTCGTGGAGAACACACTGTTTTTCGGTTTTGCCTTTGCTTTTGTGCTGCGGGAACACGGCCACAAAAAAGCGCTGCTGTGGAGCGGACTGTTCTTCGGGCTGGCCCACCTGTCCGGGGGTCTCGGTTCGGCTTTGGGGGCTGCCTTTTTGGGATTTTTATTTTTGGGGACGGCACGTTTGGCCACTGGAAATGTGGTGGCCTCGGTGATCATACACGCTGTTTTTAATGCCGGAGAACACCGCTTGGCTCTTTCCATTTGGGCGGTTGCTGTGATCGGAAGCGGCCTTGTCCTTGCGCGAAAAAAGCGAAAAACCCAAATCCAATACCCTCGAGACGCTTTTCTTCAACTGGGCGAACGCCTCGAGGCTGTTGTCGGACACCCTTGGATTGCCTGGCCAATCGCCTTCGAACTGAATCTGTGGAACCGCAAATCGCCCGTGTTTCATTTGCAGGATGGCATATCCTTAATGCGTCCTGAAACGCTAGGTGTGCGTGGCGTTCTGGGCGCATTGATCGTGCTGTTGGTTCTCGAAGGGTCTGCCGTGCACGTGATGATCCATGGTCTGGGTGATGTTCAACTCAGTTGGGCGGTTACAGCTGTCGAATTTCTGGGGCTCTGTTGGATATTTGCCTTCAGGCGGCAGATGAAATTGCGCCACACGGCACTGTATCCAGAGTGCTTGGTGATCCGCACCGGTCTGCTTTGGACGGCCCAAGTTCCTCGAACCCAAATCCTGGAGGTCAAAATGACAGAGGTGACAAAGCCACCCAGCCGTTGCGTCATGCCGATGGAACAGGCCAACATCTGTCTCGTTCTGTCAGAGGCATTGACGTGTCGATCTCTGTGGGGATGGCCCGTTTCGGTTCATGCGCTTCACTTTCGGGTAGACAAACCCAAAGACGTTCTCGAATGGCATCTGGGAAATTGAAATCGGCAACACGTTATGCACAATCCAGATAAAAGAGGCCAATCCAGCTTCTTGTACAGCAAGCTCCTTGAATACCTGGAATCCTGAGGACCGTCAAAAGAAATTGAATGGGTATTTTTGATTTCCTCAATATTCAAAAGATGACCAAAATCGCCCTAACGGATGGTTTTGAAAAAATGCAAGCTGAATCGAGTTCGAGAGGCACCAAAATGGAATCGCTTTCAAGAATGCCCAATTGCTTTCTCAGAATAGAAAGGCCCCATCCGTTCCGGAAAGGGCCCCATTCATGCAACTTCAGTACGCGCTAGACCAGTTCTTCGGCCTTGATCGGAAATGCGCTGATGACTTGATCGCCGTCATCAATGCGCATGACTTTCACACCTTGGCTGTTTCGACCGTAAACCGACACCTGATCCACTTGTGTACGGATGACAACCCCTTGAGAAGACAAAACCATGAGCTCCTCGTCCCCTTGAACACTGGATAAAGACACCAAATGGCCCGTTTTTTCGGTCACCTTGAGTGTGATGACACCCTGGCCACCGCGGTTTTGAACCGGATACTCGTCGAGCAATGTCCGTTTGGCAATGCCACACTCAGACACGGCCAAAAGTTCTTGGCCTTCCACAGAAGGATCTTGGATGAGGGCCATGCTGACAACCTGATCATCCTCTCTCAGGCGAATGCCAATGACCCCTTGGGAAGCCCGACCCGTATCGCGAACGTCGTCAATGTCAAAGCGGATGGCTTGGCCCTTTCGCGTGGCCAAAACCACTTGGGCACCTGTTTTGCTCAAGGCGTACCCAACCGACATCAGTTGGTCGCCATCCAGAAGGTTGATGGCAATCAGACCCGAAGCATTGATGTTGGCATAGCCACGCAAAGCAGTTCGTTTGATGAGCCCATTTTGCGTCGAAAAGACCAGATAACCTTCGGCATCAAAGCTCTCGATATCCAAAATCGCTCGGATAGTTTCACCCTCACGGAGGGGCAACAGGTTGCGGGTGTGTGTCCCCTTGGCATCCCGGTTTCCCTCAGGAAGATCGTAAATTTTCTCCCTGAAAACGCGTCCTTGGTCGGTAAAAAAGAGCAAGTAGTCGTGTGTGGATCCCACAAAGAGGTGTGTTTTGCTGTCCTCTTCGCGAAGTTTGCCCCCACTCGCCCCACGTCCACCCCGCGCTTGACTCCGATATGCATCCAGGTTGGTGCGCTTGATGTATCCCGCTTTGGTCATCGTAATGACCATGTCTTCGACAGCAATCAGGTCTTCTTTGCTGATTTCATCGTGCAGATCTGCAATCATCGAGCGACGCTCATCTCCAAAACGGTCGCGGGTCTCGATGATCTCGGCCTTGATGACCTCAAACAGATCGACACGGTCGTCGAGAATTTTACTCAACTTGAGGATCAGTGCGTCGAGATCGCCCAGTTCTTTTTGCAAACGCTCGCGTTCGAGTCCAACCAACCGCTGCAAACGCATTTCCAAAATGGCTTGAATTTGCGCTTCAGAGAGACCGAACCGAACCTGAAGGGCATCTTTGGCCTCCGAAGCGGTTTGGCTGCTCCGAATGACCGAAATGACCTCATCCATGTGATCGAGTGCGACGAGCAAACCCTGAAGGATATGTGCACGGTCTTGTGCTTTTTTCAGATCGAAACGGGTCCGTCGGGTAATGACCTCTTCCCGGTGTTCCAAAAACAGACGCATCGTGTCTTTGAGGGGCAATACCTTGGGTTCACGGTTGACGATGGACAGATTGATGACGGTATAGGTGCTTTGCAGTTGGGTGTACTTGTACAGCTGGTTGAGCACCAATTCGGGAAGCGTTCCACGTTTGAGCTCAATGACAATCCGAACGGGATCGTTTCTGTCGGATTCATCGCGCAGATCAGAAATATCAGGAATCTTTTCCGTCTTTTTCATGGCCGCGATCGTCCGAATGAGGTTTTCCTTGTTTACCTGATACGGTATTTCGGTAATGATGATGGCATAACGGCCATTTCGCTCTTCGAAACGCACCTTTCCGCGAACGCGCAAACTGGCATGTCCGGTCTCGTAGGCTTGGCGTATGCCCAGCCGTCCAATGCGACCACCCGTTGGAAAATCAGGCCCTGGCACGTGTTCCATCAGTTCGTCCAAGGTGATATCGGGTCGATCGATGAGTGCGAGCAGACCGTTGCAGATCTCACGGAGGTTGTGGGGCGGAATGTTCGCCGCCATACCGACAGCAATTCCAGTCGCACCGTTGATCAACAGGTTGGGAACGGCGGACGGCAACACCACGGGCTCTTCCGTGCTTTCGTCAAAGTTGGGCTTGAAATCGACCGTGCCTTTGCCAATGTCCTCGAGGATTTGCTCAGCCACTTTGGTCATGCGCGCTTCGGTGTACCGGTAAGCTGCCGCAGGATCTCCGTCAAGAGACCCGAAATTTCCCTGTCCATCGACCAGTGCGTACCGCAGGTTCCACCACTGCGCCAATCGAACCATGGCATCGTAGATGGTTACATCGCCGTGTGGGTGATATTTTTTGATGACCTCACCGACCACACCGGCGGATTTTGCGTAGCGATGGTCGGCAGTCAGTCCCTCTTGAAACATGGCATAGAGAATGCGCCGCTGTACGGGTTTCAGGCCGTCCCGGACGTCTGGAAGTGCCCGATCGGTGATCGTGGACATGGCGTAGTTGATAAAATTGGTTTTGACCTCTTGAGTGATGCTGACCGGTTCAACATGTGTGTTGTTCAAAACTTCCCCCGAAGTTGAGCACAAAATACCATTCAGGTATTTTGTATTTTTATACTTGAATTCCAAACAGATCCCAATTTTGAGACCCGAGACAACTCTACCCGTTTATGATATCACAAAAAGAGTGAATTACGTAAATAAGCTAACGGCCAAAACGGGCTTTCAGTCCAATATGATGTGAAGTGCCCTGAAAAACGCATTCGACATTTAGAGACCGTCTTAAAAGAGTCTAACCTGTCAAGGAGCCGCGGTAGGATACTCTTTTTTCATGCCTCGCTCCCCCTCGACTTTTCACACTGGAAGACCGTTTACACCTACTTCACCAAATGGAAAATGTCCGGTCTCTGGAAACAGATCAACGACACCCTCAGAACCACGGTCAGACAGGCTAGTGTCAAGACCTCCAAAAAAGGGGGTCCGTGGCTACGATGGGGGTAAAAAAGGTAAAGCGGTCAGGCCGCATGGCGCGGTCAGGCCGCATAGCGTGCCGTTCTGACCAAGACATAGCAGGTATCTATAACTTTGAACTCTTGTAATTTTAGTTTCGAAGGGGCTCTAATGTAGAAAGAATATTTTTTCCAGTTGATATAAAAACGACGTTTGAGAGTAGATTATGAGGTGTTACCTCAAAGTAGTGAGTGCTGGATATGGTTTGCAATGACCCGCATCTTGCTACGCAGATTGTAGATTCCATACAGGTTCATACAGCCTCTGACAGCTGAGGATGCTCAGGACTGGTTCAAACATTCCTTTTTCCCTCTATTATTCTGAAATATGCTGTTTTCAAGCAAATAAACAACCCAACGCAGAACACAGCGGTTCACTTTTCCATTCATCACTTGCTTTTAAATTCTTGAGTTTCTCTACCCACGCATACTTTAACTGACTCACCCTTGTTTTACGTCTCGTATCAAACACCCACCGAAACATTCCATTGCTAAAATACAAACATGCCAAAATCGTTCGATCACACCATCCCCATCCCACTCCCTCACGAAATTCAACGCCCTCTCCTTCTCTCTCTTCTCTCCTCTCACCCCTTTCGCCTCATCGCTCTCCTCGCTCCTTCTGGTTTCGGTAAAACCACCCTCCTCTCTCAGTACGCCCGTCTCTCTCCCTCTCCTTTTTGGCTCTCCCTCTCCGACGATTCCCAAGATCTCTCCTTCTTCTCTTTCCTCTCCTCTCCCGCGCTCTCTCCTCTCCCTTTTCCCTCCTTTTCTTCCGCTCTCTCTTCCCCTGATTTCTCCCCTTCTTCCCTCGCCCATGCCTTTCTCTCTGACCTCCAACACCTTCCCCCTTTTCAACTCTTTCTCGATCAAATTCAACACCTTTCCCTTCTTCTGCCTCTTCTCAACCTCCTCTTCCAAAAACTTCCTCCTCTTTTCTCTTTCTCCTCTCCGGTTACACCCCCCATCACCTCAACTTTTCCCACCTTCTCTCCAAAAACCTCGCCCTGATCCTCGATTCACACCACCTTCGCTTTTCTCCTTCAGAAATCACACACTACCTCTCCATCAAAAACCCCACCCTCTCTCCCTCTACTCTCTCTCACCTCGATGGTTGGCCCGCGGGTCTCTCCCTTCACAGCTCCTCCACTTCTCATTTCTTCAATCCACACGCGCTTATACAAGAACTTCTCTCCGATACCCTCTCCCTGTTTCCACAATTCCCAACACTCGCAACCCATGCGATTTGGACCCAAAGTGTCTTTGAAAGGATTGGATTGCCAGGCCATTTACTCGATGAACTGTGGCGTGCCGGACACCTTTTGGTCCCACTTGGACACGACTCATACAAACCACACCGGATTTTGCGTCTGTTTTTAGAAGAATTACTCAAAAAAGATGAAGAAGCATACAAAACAGGGCATTGTTTGGCTGGACAACGGATGGAACAAGAAGGAAAACCGATTGAGGCATTGAAGCACTACAAGAATGCAGAACGGCATGAAGATGTTTACAGGGTCATTCGAAGTGTGTATTTGAGCTATTTGTCTAGGCTGGAGTATGACACGGTTTACCGGTTTTTTGATGGTTTGGAGACAGAAGCACTTCCAGTTGACCTCTTTGAAATATACGCCATTTGTTACATATATCATTCAGATCATGATTCATATGATACGGAATTCTTAAAGGAGGCGAAGTGCGTTTTAGAGACGGCATACGCAAAGGGGGCCCGATCGGATGACATCTATAAAGAATTGAGTACGGTTGAGTTTGCTTTGGGAAATAGAGAGAGGGCATTGGGATGGCTGGATCGCGGACTGGCCCAACCGCATTTGAAGGATAACTTGACATTGATGAGATCAAAATTAATGCGATTGTATTTCGAGCCAGGGATAGAAGAAAAAGACAATCTGATATCAGATATACTGAAAACAACAGATCAATACGGGGATCTAAGGCAAAAGGCTGTGAGTTGGTCAATATGTGGCAATGGATATGTGATTGATGGTAAATACGCAGAGGGAATGCACCTTTTGAATAAAGCAATGGGTGTTTTTCAGAAACAGCAGAATATCAATTACCTTGCAATCACATTGGATGGCATGTTGGCAGGTTCGATGGGGATGGATGAATGGGAGAAAGCGAAGGAAACATGGGAGGAATTGAAATCATTGGACGTACGGTTGGAATATTTCTCACATTTTGCAGCGGTGTATTTGTTGATGGTTGGGGAATATGAGGAGGGTTTGAGGTATGCAGAGAAAGCAGAATTAAAGGGAATTGCATTTGAATTGATGTGCCTTATGGGAAAAAAGGCAGAGGCGGAGATTGCCTATGAAGAATTGAAACATATGTCTGGGTATGAGTTGGGACGTGAATGTGAGGGAGTGGAGATACACATAGGGATAGGGATGTGCATATTGGGGAAGGTAGAGGAGGGAATGAGGAGAATAGAGAAGGGAATGGAGGGGTTGAAGGATGGGTATATGAAGGTGAGGGGAAATGTGTATTTGGGAAGAGAGGTGGAAGGGAGATATGAGGGTGTGATTGAGAGGGACAGGGTATTTTCGAGAAGGATAAGGGAAGAGAATATAAGAAACAAAAAGGTGTCGATAAGAACGATCAATGGAGTGGAGATAAGATTTGAAGAGAAGGTATATGGTATTGGGAATAGAAAAATCAGAGAAATATTGGTATTCCTGATTATGGAAGGTAAATCCAAGAGAAAAGAAATTGTAAAGAGTATATGGACTGAACTGGAAATAGATTTGAAGACTGATTATTTTGACGTATTTATCTACAAATTGAGAAAGATATTGGAGGGAATGGGAATAGAAGATGGAATCAAGCAGGAGAAGGGATACTATAGGGTATCAGAAGGGTACATATGGGAGTTGGATATAGAAGATATGGAAGGGTGTGAATTGGAGAGAGGTGTGTGGATGGATGGGGCAGAATCGGAATGGTTTGAGGTAAAGAGGGAGGAGTTGAGGAAAAGGAGGTATGAAAAGCTGATAGAAATGGGAGAGAGGGAAGTGAAGTGGTTGGAGAAGGCAGTGGAGTATGAGCCGATGGAAGAGGAGGGATATAAGAGATTGATGGGTGTGTATAGAGAGAGGGGAGAAGTAAGGAAAGGGGAGGCGTTGAAAGAGAAGATGAGGAAGGTATGGTTGAGTGAATTTGGGATGGAACCGAATCTGTATAACAAATAGAAATTGGAACACGTGTAATGTATATGGAATGCTGATTCATTCTATACATTACACGTGTTTATGGGGAAAATATTTCTTTTAAATCTTATTCAAATGAGCCCTGTGAATAATTATCGGTAGTTGAGGTTGAAGAGAGAAACGCAAAAGTGAATTGGTCCTGTATATCGAGAAAGAGATCCATGTCCTGATCGATCAAGTAAGCGGTGTCTAACATATATGTATCCTTTTTCAAGCAAATAAACAGCCCAACGCAGAACACGGTGGTTCACGTTTCCATTCATCGCTTGCTTTTGAATTCTTGGGTTTCTCTACCCACGCATACTTTAAAATAGCGATGGTAACCTCAGATATAACCTCAGATATAACCTGAAAGCGATTCATTCCACCTTGAGAGACTGTATGAACCCAAATCTTTTTCTTCTGTTTCTGTATCTACAACTTATAATCTTAAATCACTTTAATCTTCCAATAAAAATGTTTAATTACTATTCTTTTGCTTGGCAGACATTAAATTCTCTCTTTTTTCTATTTGATCCATTTCTTTTTTAGCAGCCTTGAATTATTATGAAGCATATGTATTCCTTAGTATCCTTTACTTTCTCTCACTTCTACTCTTGGATTTATCTTCGTTCTTGATTACTTAAATATCTCGAAATCATATTCTATTCGAAAATTGCGCACATATTATCCTTTTGTATTCTTGTTAATTATAATTTCCGTCTTTATTGTGTGTTTCCTTTTCTTCCCTGAATAATATCTCTTCTGTTTTTTTGGGGCCTTTCTATTTCCATTTCAGTTGCATCTACAATAATTACTTCATATTCCATATCACTCTCGCTTAAAGCTTTTCTTCCTGGTAATGCGAATTCTTTACGCAGAATTAATGTGTCCCCTATCCATCTTATTGTTTTGTAAGCAGTACTCTCACTCACTCCATAACTTTGACTCACATGGAAATACGTTCTGTACTCTCTGATGTATTCGAATGCCATTAAAAGTTGATCTTCAATACTCAGTTTGTTTTTACGACCCCTTTTTACCTTTTTTGCACTTATTTTTTTGATAGGATATCCTATCATTGTATCAGCGGGCTGGCTCCTTTTTGCGCAAACAGGCCCCTTCTCGGATGCCGTTTAACCCAAGATAATGTGGTTCTTTTTATACCGATAAGCCTTCGAAACCTATCTTCAGACAGCATTTTCGCCTGTCTATATTTCATTCTTCCATTCTACTTTATATCTTACTTGATTTCGAAAGAAATCTAATAAATCGAACTTTTTTAAATAGATAGAAAATAGGAAAAGTCAATCTAGTCTGCTATAATTTCATGATTTTTAAAAGATTGTATTTTAGTATATCTCTTTTTCTACTTTCCATTCTCTCCTTCTCTAATGCCTCTCCAAAAGATCTTTGGGTCAAACAATTTGGAACCAATACTTTCGACAGCGCTGCTTCTGTCGAAACGGATTCCAGTGGAAGTGTCCATGTCGCTGGAGATACAAAGGGAACACTACCCGGTCAGGTCAATTTAGGGGGAGTTGATGCCTTCCTTTACAAATTTGCCCCTTAAGTTCTAATAACCTTCAAAGGCCTTGCTTCTAAAGCGTGGCTTTTTGCTAAGTTAAAGATTTTAATTAGTATAGAGAAAGAGTGAATTTGATCTGCTAGAATCTTATGATGTTTAAAAGATTGTATTTTAGTATATCTCTTTCTCTATTTTCCCTTCTCTCCTTCTCTAATGCCTCTCCAAAAGATCTTTGGGTCAAACAATTTGGAACCAATACTTTCGATAGCGCTGCTTCTGTCGCAACGGATCCCAGTGGAAATATCTATGTGACTGGAAGTACAAAGGGAACACTACCTGGTCAGGTCAATTTGGGCCAGGACGATGTTTTTATCAGGAAATACGGCTCTAAAGGAAATGAGCTCTGGACCAAGCAATTCGGCACCGATAGTTTCGATAGGGCTGCTTCAGTTGCGACGGATTCCAGTGGAAATGTCTATGTAGCCGGAGATACAAGGGGGACACTACCCGGTCAGGCAAACTCGGGATTCTGGGATGTTTTTATCAGGAAATATGACTCTAACGGCACCGAACTCTGGACCCAACAATTCGGTACAAGTGATTGGGATACAGCCGATTTAATTGCAACGGATCCCAGTGGAAATGTCTATGTAGTCGGATCAACAGAGGGAGCACTACCCGGTCAGGTCAATCTGGGCAGTGTCGACATTTTTGTCAGAAAATACGATTCACTGGGAAATGAGCTCTGGACCAAGCAATTCGGTTCAAATAAATGGGATACAGCCGATTTGGTTACGACGGATTCCAGTGGAAATGTCTATGTCGCCGGATTTGGCACATTACTCGGTCAGGTCAATTTGGGCCAGGACGATGTTTTTATCAGGAAATACGACTCTAAAGGAAATGACCTCTGGACCAAGCAATTCCGTTCAACCAGTGATGTTTATGCCCGATTGCTTGCTGTAGATGCCAGTGGAAATGTCTATGTAGTCGGATCAACAGAGGGAGCACTACCCGGTCAGGTCAATCTGGGCAGTGTCGACATTTTTGTCAGAAAATACGATTCACTGGGAAATGAGCTCTGGACCAAGCAATTCGGTTCAAGTGAGCTTGATGAAGCGAATTCAATTTCGACGGATGCCAGTGGAAATATCTATGTAATCGGATCAACAGAGGGAGCACTACCCGGTCAGGTCAATCTGGGCAGTGTCGACATTTTTGTCAGAAAATACGATTCACTGGGAAATGAGCTCTGGACCAAGCAATTCGGTTCAAATAAATGGGATACAGCCGATTTGGTTGCGACGGATGCCAGTGGAAATGTCTATGTCGCTGGAGATACAAAGGGAACACTACCCGGTCAGGTCAATTTGGGCGAACTTGATGCCTTTCTTTACAAATTTGCCCCTTAATTTCTAATAACCTTCAAGAGCCTTGCTTCTAAAGCAGGGCTTTTTTGGTAGTTTCCCACGTCTTTTGGGATAAATAGAATGTGTCAGGGAGCTTGGAGTTTAGACTGTTTTAGAGAGGTACCTGGCCAACACATGCGATGCCCGTTCAATTGTTTTTCAATATTGTTCTCTGTTGGGATGGATAATGGAGCAGAGGAATTCTCGCATGCCTGTGTTTTGGTTTCAGCGGTTCAATTTTTTTAAGTTCAATTCGAGTTATGAAAACCTTCACCGTCGGGCCAATCTGGCTCGTATACTTTTGCCACCATTGATCGTTCTCGTGGTTCTTGGTTATGAAGTTTTTTTTATCAAGTTGGGTGATAAAAATTTTCAACTCTGGGCACACCTGCTTTTTTATGGCATTGTCGGTCCTTCGGTTACCTTTTATACCATCTCTTGGATTTTGGAAGGCATCACATTGAGGCAGAAAGCTGAGTTGGAACTGTTGCAGCTCTATACCGAACTTAAACATGCCAACCGACGTTTGGATACCGTATCACACTTGATCCGAGGGTTGGCTGAGGCTGGTGATTTGGAAGAGGTGCTCGATGCTGCGCTGCTTGGAATCAGCAAAGCAACCGGTGCGCACAGCGGTCTCATCACACTTCCCGGTGGCATTGTACGTTCCATTCAATCTGATGGCGAATTGCAGTCCAGTCGGGAAGGATGGGATGTCTCTTCGGTGCTGAGTGGTTTTCGGGAGGGTTTTTATGAAGTGGTTTTGCCACTCGGTTGGTCGGGGCACGAGGTGGGTTATTTGCGGTTGCGTTATCCAGAAGAGCCTTTTTCTGAGCTCAGGATTTTGCTTGAGGCGCTCGCTTCCGAGGTTGGAACGGCCCTCGAGGCCGCGCAGCGGCGTGCCCGGGATTGGATCACACTCTACCAAGTGGACCAGTCAATCCGAGCTGAGCGCAACATGGACCGCCTCTTGGAGCGCATCCTGACGGAAATGGCTACTCGCAGTGGCGCAGAAGCCAAAGCAGCCTATTTGGTCGATCAGGACAGGGTTTTGCGATTGGTATGGGGACAGGATTTTTCCGGAAAGGTTTTTCGGGGAGGAGGTGTTTCCGACTTTGCCCAAGCCGTTGCAGCTGGCCGCAAGCCTTTGCGCATTTTAGACAGTCTGGATCCTGTCTTTGGTCAAACTGCGTCGACGGTGGGTTTGCCGATGCTATCCGAAGGCCATGTGGAGGGTGTGATTGTGCTCGCTTATCGGGAAAGACCGAGAATGGATCAGGCCCGTCTGCCGTTCTTGGCGCTTTTGGCCAACCAAGCGACCCTCGCCGTTCGCAATGCGCGTGCCTACTTGTATTCTGAAGAATTGGCCATCTTCGATGAAAGGAGCCGCATTGCACGTGAAATTCACGACGGTGTGGCCCAAAGCCTGGCATTCATTGCCCTCAAGCTCGATTTGGTCGAACGCGTCCTTCTCAGCGATCCAGAAAAAGCCGTTTCCGAGGTTCAATTTGCAGCAAAGACACTGCGGGAGCAAATCAAAGAGGTTCGGCGGTCTATTTTTGCGCTTCGGCCGATCGATTTGGAGCGCCTGGGTTTGCTCGAAACCATTCGAAAGTACATTCAAGACTTTGGAGAGCAACATGGCTTGCGTCCCCATTTGGTAACAGAAGAGTTCCACTTGCCTTCCGGGGATGAGGCCATTGTCTTTAGAATTTTGCAAGAGTCACTCAACAACGTCGCCAAACACGCAAAAGCGAGCCACATTTGGGTTGAATTGCGCGTGACTGTCAGTGAGGATATGTCTTCTCGGGGTCGGGTTATACTTTCGGTGCGTGACGATGGCATAGGGTTCGATCCCAAAACACTCACCGGCAAAGTGTCTTCTGCCGGCGGTCTGGGTCTCAATCAAATGAGGGAACGGGTTGAACAGCGTGGGGGAGATTACCGAATCGTCAGTGTATCCGGAGAGGGAACCTGGGTTCACGTCGAATTGCCGCTCGTCTGAGGGTTCAATTCAGCAATCTCGTGCGGCAAAACCATTCTGGGTCCATGTGTCCCACGAGGTTTCTGACCAGTGCGTGGGCTTCCAAGCTTGTGCTCACACGTTCCTCTAGCCTGTCTTTGAGGGTTCTTTCAAAACCGCTTTTTCGCACATACTTGAGGTGCGCCACATCAACGTATTTTTCAATGACGGCGCGATTGTCTTTGCATTGGATGGCCTTGTACATCTTCTTGATGATCTTTTGGGCATCTTCATACTGGCCAATTTCGGTCAATGTCGAGGCCTTCACCACTTCTCCCAGAAAGGAAACCAAAGGCATTTCGGCTGGGTGCTCCGGTGAGGATCGCTCCATGATGCGCTCGGCCCAGTTTTCGTCTTTCTCTTTGGCGGCTGCAATTTCAGCGGCTTCGGCAGCTTCGCGTTCTTTTCGTTCCAATTGAGCGTATTTGCGCAAAATTGCGTAGGACCACATGAGATCGGAGGTGAAGAAAAAAGGATCTTCCCGCCGATTGGGAATCGCGGAAAACTCACTTTCGCTTTGACCGATGGCCATTTCACCGAACATCACCATTTGGCGACGGATTTCCTCATTCGAAATCATATTGGCGTAGTACACAAACGAGTGGAAATCCTCGGTTTGAACGTAAAGTGCACACAGGTAATACAACCCGGGATCGATGGCACGAACGTCACGGGTTTTGATCGCCTCATCCATGATGGCTTGCATTTCACAGAGCATGTCAGGCACAGACAAATCGGTTGACAGGAAGCAAATTTGAATATTTGAAAGGTGGAAAATACAGTCAAAATCCAAATCGGTGGCCGTTCGTCGGGCCATGTCGTACAGACGTAGCGCTTCATTGTCTCCGGCAATGCCAAATGCCTGTGCCCTCACAAAATCCCAGCGCATTTGGGCCTCTTGTGCGACGATGTCCGTGCGATCATGGCTCATGTGTTCGGGCTGCTCCATGACATAGGTATAGGCCTCTTCCATGTGTTGGTCCAAAATGGCAGTGAGATACATGGCCTTGCACAGCGGGTGATCGAGGTGATCTTTGATACCCGAAACCACCTCGTAAAAAGGCTTGTCCATTCCCAGTTTGACCTGTGTTTCACGTGCCCGAGCAACGGGACCAGGAACCTGTTTCAGCTCTTCGAGCAATTCGGCAAGCAACCCCAGGACATTGTTGGACTGCGCGACGCTTTCGATTCGGGCAGCCCAGAGTCCGGAATGGCTTACAATTTCTTCGAGACTTGGGCCTGTTGAGCTTTCGACGTGTGACATGTCACCCATGGAGAGAACCCCCTAAAAAACAAATGCAGAGACGGCTGATGAGAGTTAAGGACATTTAACACCAATGTGCGTAAAGTATAGCCGATCTGTAAAACCTTGTCATCCTCTCACCGTTTGGTTTTTTCTGGTGTTGGGGAACACTGAAACCTGCAAAAACGCGTGACTGAGCAAGTTAAAAAGTGGCCCTGATGGCCACTTTTACACATTGAAACTACTCCGAAGGAGGCGTGTCCGTCTTTGGTTTTACTGGACTGGGACCGATTCGGTAGGTGTTTGGCCAAGGAACGTAGGTGCTCCGCAAGGTTTCGGACCGCACAACCTTGCCTTGAGGGTCTTTGAAGGTTCGGTAGACAGCCACGGTCGCACCCGCAGCGGCCCAGTCGATTTGTATCCGTTTGCCTGCCGGAAGACTGGAATCCACAATATAGCGATCCGCGGGTGGACGTCTGCGCGACAAGACAACGGGATCACTGATGCTGACGACCTCTGCCCTGGGTTTTCCAAAGGCCCGAACAATGAGCCGCCGTTTTCGGTCGTTCCACTCAGTCTGAAACCAAATGGATCCGCCCGTGTCATTTTTGAATCGAAGGTCTTGGGTCGGCTGGTAGATGGTTGCGTCCAGACCGATGGGATTGTAGTAACTCACCTGATAGCGGTGGTTTCTGCGCTCCAAAATGGGCAATCCCGCCGAGAAAAGCGCTCGAAAAACGGTCGTTGAAACCTGACAAATGCCGCCGCCCACACCGGCTTGGGTGAGGTCGCCTGAAATGACCAGGCCTTCGACGTAACCGTGCGCCGAATCGATGGGTCCGACCAAGGCATTGAACGAAAAGGTGTCGCCTTCAAACAGTCGGTCGATAAATTGGCTGGCGCCTGTGTGGACGTTGTGAATCCGAGCCCGCGTGCTGCCCCGGTAGTGTGTGAGGCCTTCGCCGATCAAGTCTGTGATGTTTCTGGACTGAAAAAATGCAATGTCTCGGAAAGGTTTTTTTTCTTCAAAAACGACATTCACTTGTCCCCGATTGGGGTCTTGTAGGATCTGCTCAAAGTTGCTCAGCGTCGCATCCATGTCGACCGTCCAACCGTTTTTCTGGACGATTTTCCAAGCGTTTCCGGAGGGCTCAAATCGGCTGTTGACAGCGTCTCGGTTGATTTTTTTGCTCCAAGACAGCAGATCGTTCTTTACACTATCGGATGCTTTTCCCAAGGCCCGAAGTGCGTCGGACCGTGTTTGTCCCAGTTCCCACTGTTGGGTGTGGTCGATTTGTACAGTTTTTCCACCGATCCACTCGGGGGTTTGCGCATGAAAAACAAAGTAAATGGGCTTTGCCGCGAGCGCTGACTGGCTGCAAAGCATTAGGACTAGAATAGATCTCCGCATTTCCTCAGTATGACATGCCAAAGTCTGATCTTTTCTGACCGTTTAAGGGTGTCAGATGTCTTTTGGGATTTCAGGAAGGGCCGTGGATGTCGCCTGCAAATTCCGGTAGCGTTCTTGGAAGGTTTCCGGAAGGTCGCTCAAGTTGTACAGATCCAAAAGTTCCGCAAAATCGTCGGGTTGTAGATCTTCTGCCGATACGCCAAGCAAATCCATCATGTTTTCGAGGAGAGGATCGTCGGAGAGGTCGTCGTCCTCAGATTCTGCACCATCAAGGCCTTGTGGTCTCTCCATCTCGACATGTCGCACCTCCAAGCCCTTGCTGTGTTTTTGCAACATGCCCGTAAAAGCGGCCAAATCGTCGCACCCAATGCGATCCCCCGACGCATCCAAGTGGTAAATGCCCGCATCGAAACATTCCTGGGTCACGTGGATCATCGAAGCGAGGTCGAGGTACGCACAGCTGAGGTTTTCTTGGGAGGCCATAAAGCGTTCCAATGTCGGCTCAGATTCACCGAGATGGACAGCCAGTACGTGAAATCCTTGGAAATCACCGAACAGGGGAAGGTGGCGTTCTAAGGTTTTTTGCTGGGAGGGTGTCGCATACATCCTGAGGTTGTGTTTGATTTCGATTGCGCGCTCCAGAGGGTAAAAACCCATACCTGGAAGCACTTCAATCAATTCGTCTTCTGTGCCGTTGTGCCACCGGTACAATTCCCGGACCGCGTGGGGGAAAGGACCGATGTCTTGGGTTTGCCTGTCGATTTCTGCGTCGGTAAGTCCGGGTTGAAGGGAATCCCAAAAGGAGGGGTGAACGGCTTTCAGGTGGGTTTCCCATTTTGCAAGAAGGTTTTGGATCGACATTTCAAGCCCCCGATTCGAGGGAACCGCGGAATTGTGTGAGCACCCTCAGGTCATTTTGGTAGAAGTAGCGGATGTCGGGCACCCCGTACTTGAGCATGGCGATTCGCTCGACGCCCAGACCAAACGCAAACCCTGTCTTCCCTTCGTAGATTCTGGGTTTTCCCAAGGCTTCCCGGAAATCGTCGGCGGCTTTCAAAACATTGGGATGAACCATGCCGCAACCGCCCAGTTCGAGCCATTTGGATTCGCCTTTGGGGTTGTCCCACCAAATCGAGAAATCTGCGCCCGGTTCGACAAAAGGATAGTAGGAAGGCTGAAAGCGAACTTGGCTGTTTGCACCAAAGAGGCCGCGTCCCAATTCGGCAATGGTTCCTTTGAGTTGTGCCATTGAGACACGGTCCCCGATCACCAAACCTTCCAATTGGTGGAACATGCTCTCGTGTGTGGCGTCTGTGACCTCGTAGCGATACACTTTGCCTGGAACGATGATCTTGAACGGGGGTTCGTGCTCGATCATGTGGCGGATTTGCATTGGGCTGGTGTGGGTGCGCAACAGTCGACCGTCTGTCAGCCAAAATGTATCCCACAAATCGCGTGCAGGATGGTACCACGGGATGTTGAGCGCATCGAAGTTGTAGGTTTCCTCCTCGATTTCATTGCCCGTGATGCTCTGGTAGCCCATTTGGAAGAAAATCCTTTCCAGATCTTCCAAAATCCTCGAAGTGATGTGCGATCCACCTGTCGCAAAAGTCACCCCTGGCAAAGTGACGTCCAAAGATTCTGCCTGGAGTTGCGCGTTCAGTGCGGCTTCCTGAAGCACCTTCATGCGTTCACCCAAAGCTGTTTCAATCTCCTGTTTCAATTGGTTGATTTCGGCTCCACGTGCTTTGCGCGCGTCCGGCTCCAATTGGCCGAGGGTTTTCAGTTGGCTGGTGATGTGTCCATTTTTTCCCAAGTACTTCGTTTTGATCTGTTGAAGGTCTTCGAGTTGCGTGGTCAATTCAATGTCCCGTAAGGCTTGTTCTCGCATGGTGCTCCTGAAGTTGTTGTCTTTGGAATTCGACGGTTGTGCTGGGTTTGGGTGGCGTGTCTCGCTCACTTTTGTAGATTGCCAATCGATCCTATGTGCTCAACAGCGGCCAAAAGCTTTTTCCCGGACCTTTCCAGGAAACCCCCAAAGCGTCTGCGGCCGTTGCGCCCAAATCTGCGAAACTGTCGCGCTCGCCCAAATCCACACCAGATTGTCCTGCACGGTAAGCAAGTAACATTGCATACTCTCGGGTGTGGTCGCTGCCAAACCAAGTGGGGTCGTTGCCGTGGTCTGAGACCAACATCAAGAGGTCGCCGGGTTTGACCGCAGCCAGCAATTCCGGAAGGGCCTGATCAAACTCAACCAGGGCTTTTGCGTACCCTTGTGGATCGCGCCGATGGCCGTACTTTGCATCAAAATCGACCAGATTGGTAAAGAGCAAACCATTGAAATCACTTTTCAGACAGCGAAGGGTTTGCTCAATGCCTTCTGCATTGGATCCCGTGTGAATCTCTTGGGTGATGCCGCTGTGATCGAAAATGTCGCCGATCTTGCCCACCGCGATGACATCCTTTCCGGCTTCTTGCAGTGCGTTGAGCACAGTTCGGGGTGGATGGAGCGAAAAATCTTTGCGCAGAGAGGAGACCCGTTCGAAGGGATATTCACCGGCAAAGGGTCTTGCAATCACACGGGCGACGGCGTACTCGCCCTGCAAAATGTTTCGGGCGGTTTGGCACCAGTCGTACAGTGTTTCTATGGACACAACGTCGGTGTGCGCGGCAATCTGAAATACGCTGTCTGCGCTGGTGTACACAATGGGCTTTCCGGTTTGGACGTGTTGGATGCCGTAGTCCCGGATGACCTCTGTGCCGCTGTACGATTGGTTGCACAGAACGGGTCGGCCAATGGCTTTCTCAAAGGCGTCGATGACCTCGGTTGGAAACCCCGATCCAAATGTCCGAAAGGGCGACTCCAACTGGATGCCCATGAATTCCCAGTGGCCGGTCGAGGTGTCCTTTCCCTGGGAAACTTCGCGCATCCGTCCATAACTGCCCAGAGGTGTATCTGTTTTCGGCAGGTCGACTTTGGGCACACAGCCCAAACCCAACGAGACCAAGTGGGGGAGTTGGATGTCGGTGTGTTCCAAAATATGGTTGAGGGTGTGAGACCCAACGTCACCAAACGCATCTGCATCGGGCAGGGCACCGACACCCAAAGAATCAAGCACAACAATCGTCACGTTCACATGCGTAGTATAAACCGAAGATTTTGACTCACGACGGCCACACTGGATCGTGCTAGAGTTTGACCACTGATGACGGCTTTTCAAAACATATCAAGCGAACACGTACCCGAGTTGGTGGCCCAGGGATTGATCAAACATTACGGCAAAAAGCAGGTCGTTCGGGGTGTCGATCTGAGCATCAAGCGCGGGGAAATTGTGGCGCTTTTTGGACCCAATGGTGCTGGAAAAACAACCACATTCTATATGGTTGTCGGTTTTGTGCGTCCCAACATGGGCTCAATCTGGCTGAAAGGTCAAGATATCACCCGAGAACCCATGCACAAACGTGCACAGATGGGTTTGGGCTACTTACCCCAAGAACCCAGCGCCTTTCGGAAAATGACCGCCCGAGACAATCTTTTGGCGATCTTGGAATTTCAGAAACTGACCCGGGCCGAACAGCACAAACGGGCCGACGAACTTTTGGAAGAGTTTCAGTTGACGTCACTTGCAGATCGCATGGCGTACACGCTGTCGGGTGGAGAGCGGCGCCGTCTCGAAATTGCGCGGGCCCTGACGACCGATCCCGATTTCATTCTCCTGGACGAGCCATTCACTGGCGTGGATCCCAAAAGTGTGCGTGAAATACAGCGGTTCATCCGAGAGCTCCGAGAAAAACGTGGGCTGGGCGTATTTATCACCGACCATGCTGTTCGGGAAACGATGGCCATTTGCGATCGCGTTTACCTGATGTACGACGGAACCGTTCAATTCAAGGGAACCCCCGACGAATTTGTAACTGACAAAGCTGCCATGGACCACTATTTGGGCGACAACTTCGAGCTGTAGGATGTAGGAGCGTCCTGAAATTGCAAAATGGGACGGGCCATGGGAGGTGTATTCTCCAGGCCTGTTTTTCGCTTTTGACATAGATCATTTGGGTTCGAATCAAGGTTATTGGCGTATTTTAGGACACCCTTTCAAGTTCGGGTTTCGCCAAATGATACAGCCTTCTGGTACGGCGAGATCGGGTTATAACTTCAACGCCAATCTGATCCCTGTCATTTTTGTCATTAGAGCTCCTGCAAAAGTCACCGTTTGAATCTGAAATGCAAATCGTACAAGCCTGCAATCAAATTAAACCTTAATCCAAATCTTTTTCTTCTGTTTCTGTATCTAAAACTTACAGCGGGTTTCATAATTATTAGGAATTAACAAAGGACATAAAATGCTTTTTATATCCTTCTATATTTTCAGGAGTTACAGCCTCTACGCATTCTTGAATGATATTTTCTATGTTATCTATTGTTTTACTTGGATATCTTCTTATTCCATTCTTTATTTTCGAAATCGATTCTTCTATTGGATTCAATTCTGGACTATAGGGAGGTATATATAGTATTTCTATTCCATTCTCTTCAAATAAATCTTTTACAGATTTCGTTTTATGTACGCTTAAATTATCCATTACTATTTTTCTAATACCAATCTTTTTGATTTCTTCGCAAAATATCTCTATATATTTTAAAAATACGTCAGTATTCATTGTTCCATCAATTATAAACGTGCACACCATTTTCATATGTAGAATGAGTATTACATTTCTCTTTTTCCTTCTTTTTGATCTATTTATTTTGCAATATAGTCTTTTTTTATGACTCCATCCATAGAGGGTTTCACAATCTATATGTACGCCAAATTCATCTAAAAATCCAATTTCATTTAAATCACTTTTCAAAATCTCTTCAATAAATGCCTCTCTTTTTATTATATTTGATGGTGTTTCTTTTTCAAGTGCGATATAAGTTTTTTTTATACTTTATCCCCGCACGTTGAAACGCTCTATACATTGTCGCTTTTTTCACGGTCACACCATACATTTTCTCCCATTCTTGACACGCTTTTTCTAAGGTAATATCCGGCATACTTTGTACCATTGCTCTTAGATTTTCAAAGTCTGCAATATCTATACGGGGTGGCTTTTTAGTTCCTCTTTTTTTAGGTTCCAATACATTGTTGTCATCAAGCTGCAAGTATCGTCCAACAGCCGAGGAAGAAACATTATATATTTCTGCAACCTCTTTTATTGTGTATCCTTCATAGTATTTTTCAACTATTCTTTTTCTAAGATCTAAACTATAAGTTACTGGCATACATAGATTTTACCACATTACATTCAAAAATAAAATATCCCCAAAATTAATAAACTTGCTGTATAATCCAAAATCGCTTTAACCTCCCAATGACATGCTCAATTGCCATCCTTTCGCTTGACAAACATTGATTCTCCCCCTCCTCTTCTCTAATTAAGCCCTTTCATTTTTTTGGTAATCTTGAATTATTATGAAGTTTATGTATTCCCTGATACCCTTTATCTGCCCTGACTTCTATTCTTGGATTTATTTTGGTTCTTGATTTCTTAAATATCTCGAAATCATGTTCTCTTTCTTTCGAAAATTGCGTACATATTATCCTTTTATACTCTTGTCAATTATGATTTCTGTCTTTATCGTGTGTTTCTTTTTCTTCCCCGAATAATATCTCTTCTGTTTTTTTTGGGCCTTTCTATTTCCGTTTCAGTTGCATCTGCAATAATTACTTCATATTCCATATCACTCTGTTAAAGCTTTTCTTTCGGATAATGCAAATTCTTTACGCTGGATCAATGTGTCTTCTATCTATCTTATTGTTTTGTAGGCACTACTTTCACTCACTCTATAACTCTGACTTACGTGAAAATATGTTCTGTATTCCCCGATGTATTCGAATACCATTAAGGTCCTATTTTCTATACTCAGCTTATTTTAATAACTACCCCTTTCTTTTTTCTTTCCATTCTACACCTCTACACCGGTTTCGAAAGAAGCCTGTTGTATCTCTTTATTAGAGTGAAGTAAGCCAAAACGCTCATGTTCTCATGAGAAGAGGCCTATACTGACGCCATGGAACGCAAACCTCTGATTTTGGTCATTGAAGACGAAAAAGATATTGCCCGATTCATCGAACTTGAGCTTGGTGCGGAAGGGTATGCAACGGATGTCGCCTTCGATGGTGTGACCGGACTCTCCAAGTTCCGAGAAGTCAACCCGGATATGGTCATTTTAGATCTTATGCTTCCTGTCCTAGACGGCCTTGAAGTTGCCCGCCGCATCCGAAAAACCAGCAACACACCCATTGTCATCTTGACGGCAAAAGACAGCATTCAAGACAAGGTCGAAGGACTTGATTCTGGAGCCGACGACTACCTGATCAAGCCGTTTTCCATTGAAGAACTTTTGGCCCGGGTTCGCGCACACCTCAGACGCGTCAATCCAGCCGTAACCGGAGAAGTGCGTGTAGCCGATCTGGTCATGAACCTCGACGGACGCGAAATTTTCAGAGGGGGACGCCGCGTGGAGTTGTCCGCCAAAGAATTCGAACTGCTCGAACTTCTCGCCCGAAATCCTGGAAAGGTGTTTTCCCGCTTCGAAATAGAAGAAAAAGTCTGGCCCGAATACACAGGCGGAAGCAACGTCGTGGACGTCTACATTGGCTACCTTCGCAGAAAACTCGAAGAGGATGGCGAGCGACGCCTGATTCACACGGTGCGTGGCGTTGGATATGTTCTTCGCGAAGAATAAAGTGTATGTGATATGACGCTCAGATGGCGCCTGACCCTGTTTTACACCTTCTTTCTTTCGCTGTTGCTCCTCGTCATTTTGGTGCTCATTCAGATGAACCTGAAGACCTTTTTTGACCGCAGCATCGGTGCAGACCTGGAACGCAATTACAAAGAAGTCCTCAAAACGCTAAACGGCCGCACGAAATACCCGTTTTTATCCCCGGATGGGGCCGAAGTGGTCTCGCCGGATATTTTTTTCCAAATCAGTCTGTACGACGAAGGGCTCCCCTACGCAACCCTCCTTAAAATGAAACCCGCTGAATTGGCACAAGGACTCTGGGACATCCGAAAAAGTTACAGTGTCAAACAAAGCGTCGAAGGCGACTGGAGACTCAGCCCCGATCAGTACCATCAATTGATCCACAGCAAAAACCTCAGTGCGTCGTTTTATGGAAAAATCAAAACCACAGACGGAGAAAAAGACCTGCTTATTTTGACCAAAATGATCTCCGTAAAACTTTTGGTCCAACCCAACCAAGGCGTCATCTATTTGGCCAAACAGTATCCATCGGCCCTACTCACCCAAATTCAGCAGACTTTGCTTTGGGTGTTTGTCATTGCCATTGTGATCACATCGATTGCGGCATACATTTTGGCCGGCCGCGCACTCAAACCACTCAGAGAGGTTCGCCGCGCTGCAACGGGAATCACAGACAAAACACTTGGACATCGGGTGCCGGTTCCCAACACCCAAGACGAAGTGGATTCTCTGGCACGCGCACTCAATCGGATGCTCGAACGGATTGAAAATGCATTTGAGACGCAAAAACGATTTACATCGGATGCCTCACACGAACTGAGAACGCCCATCACCGCCATTGGCGGCCACGCAGGTTATTTGCTCAGGCGCACACAACCCACTGAACAGCAGCGCGAAAGTCTGACCATCATCAAGAACGAATCCGAGCGGCTGAGCCAATTGGTTTCGAGCCTCCTCGAGTTGGCGCGCGCGGATGGCGGTGCAGTCCCCCTTTCCTTTGCACCCATCATTGCAACCCTATTTCTGGAAGACATTGCCATGGAAATGCGACCCATTGCAGAAGGGGCAACCCTCTCGGTTGCAGGTCAGGACCTCGAGTTCCGGGCCGATCCCAACCGGTTGCGTCAAGTCCTGATCAATTTGGTTGCCAATGCCCTCAAAGCAGGCTCCACACACGTCAGCCTTCAGGCTCAAGAAAATGGCCCGCTGGTTCATTTGACCATATCTGACAACGGACCCGGAATTGCACCCCAACACCTAGACCGCCTGTTCGACCGCTTTTACCGGGTGGAGGAATCCAGATCCAGAGATGTCGGTGGATCGGGCTTGGGACTGTCTATCGTAAAATCGATTGTCGAGGCCCACAAAGGTACGATATGGTTTGAAAGTGAGTTGGGTCGGGGAACGCAGGTTCATTTGGAGTTGCCTCAGTCTGAGTTTTACGTCTCGGCGCCTATCCGGAAAAGCAGACTGAAAATGGGCCGCCCCAAAACGTCAAATGCACAAGAAGCAGAAACCTGAAATTCACAGGCATGACCGAGGAGCATCATGGGCTTACTGATCAAAAATGGCGAAATTGTCACCGCGGACGCGCAATACACAGCAGACATTTACATCAAAGATGAAACCATCCACAGTATTGGAACTGAACTTCAAGTGCCTGAATCCACAGAAGTGATCGACGCGAGCGGAAAATACATCTTTCCAGGTTTCATCGATCCACACGTGCACATCCATCTGCCCTTCATGGGCACCTTTGCAAAAGACACCCACCAAACGGCAAGCAAGGCCGCACTTGTCGGAGGAACGACCACATACATCGAAATGTGCTGCCCCTCCAGAGACGAGGATCCACTGGATGCCTACGAACTTTGGAAAGCCAAAGCTGAAGGCAACAGTGCCTGCGATTACACCTTTCACATGGGTGTGTCTGCCTTCAGTGACCGAACCGCCGATCAATTGCGCCATATCGTTCAAGACGGTATTTCCTCATTTAAGGTCTTTTTGGCTTACAAGAATTTTTTCGGCGTCGATGACAGCGAACTGTACCAAACCCTGAAACTGGCCAAGGAACTCGGCGTCATCACAACCGCACACTGTGAAAATGCCGAGCTGGTCGCACAATTGCAGCAAAAACTTCTCCTTGAGGGCAAAACCGGACCCGAGTGGCACGAACCCAGCCGACCCGTTCAAGTCGAGGCGGAAGGCACGCACCATTTCGCCAGTTTTCTGGAACTCACGGGAGCGACAGGCTATGTCGTTCACCTTTCCAATGCCAGGGCCTTGGAGGTCGCCACAAAAGCCAAAGCCAAAGGCATTCCCCTCTATGTCGAATCGGTCATTCCCCACTTTCTCCTGGACGCATCTTATGCAGAGCGGCCCCAATTCGAAGGCGCAAAATACGTGATGTCGCCACCGCTGCGAGACAAAATGCACCAAAAAGCCCTTTGGGACGGACTTGAATGTGGATTGATTGACACGGTTGGAACCGATCATTGCCCCTTTGACCTCTCCCAAAAGGCCCTGGGAAAAGACAACTTCACCCAAATTCCCAACGGCATTCCCGCCATCGAGGATCGCGTCAATCTCTTGTACACCTACGGGGTTTCTCGGGGACGCCTGAGCCTTCAACGCTTTGTCGACGCAGCCAGCACCAAAGCCGCACGCCTCTTCGGTTTGTTTCCAAGGAAGGGAACCATTGCCGTGGGCAGCGACGCCGATCTGGTTATTTTTGATCCAACATACCGAGGCAAAATCTCCGTGGAAACCCAAAGTGTCAACAACGACTACAACGGCTTTGAGGGCATGGACATTGACGGAAAGCCTTGGATCGTGACCGTCCGTGGCCAAGTCGCAGTTCGAAATGGCATTTTCGTGGGTGACTTTGGTCGGGGACGCCTGCTCCGACGCGAGCCTCAAGATTCATTCAAAGCAAAAAGGAACGTTCACCATGACACAACAGGTTTGGCATTCTGATCCGTACTGGATCAGTACGGACATTGGGCACTTTGACCTTGACGTCATCCACGGATTCCTCAAAACAGCCTACTGGTGTACAGGAATTCCCAGAGAAACAGTGGAACGGGCCATGCGCAATTCACTCGCCTTTGGGGTTTTTACAGCATCGGGTGCGCAAATCGGTTACGCCCGGGTGATCAGCGACAAAGCCACATTTGCATACCTGGCCGATGTCTTTATTTTGGAACCGCACCGCGGAAAAGGTCTTTCCAAATGGCTGCTCACAATAATCTTTGAGCACCCTGAACTCCAAGGTCTGAGACACTGGCTCTTGGCCACCCGCGATGCCCACGGATTGTACCGATCGTTTGGTTTTGTCGAAGGCAACGCCACCCGACTGATGCAAATCACACGGCCCAATCTATATACAGAAACAACATGAACAATTCGAGGCTATTTTTTTATCGAATTGTTCATTTGGAAAGTAACACAAAAGGCCCACACAATTGGGCCTTCCATACTGTTTTACACACATTTAGGTCTATGTCAATTTTTCAGGTTTACTTTCACTGGTAACAGAGGGGTCGGATTGGTTGCCACTCCCTTTGACAGACAATGTGCTCTTACCAAAGACACAGTCGAGAACACTGTATACCTTTACCTTTTTCGCTTTGCGATTGACTGGACGTCGCGCTACCCAGCAAAAGCACAAAAACCAACCGCATCATGGAGCCCCTGTAGAACTCGTTGGTGGTGGTTCAGCAATATCCACCGTCATGGAACCAGTCGAGTTTCCAATCCGAGACCGTGAAAGTTGTTGACCGTGGCGGGTATACCACGGAGGGACGAAAGCTGTCCTTGTCATGACCCACCGATATCAGATTTTTTTGTTGACTCAGAAGCATGACAATGTGATCTTTGGTACCCTGGGAATTATGTTGCGTTTTCCGAACAACGTCGATAAATACCATAGAAACCAGAAAAGACCGCCTGGTGTGTCTTTGAATCTTGACTTGAATATTCGTATCCAGATGGAACCTTATCGTGGACAAGGACAGATCGCAGGACCTAATCTATATACATCATGACCATAAATAGTCTTTCCCCACTTGTTTCCATTAAAGATGTTTCGATGACCTTCGGGTCACAACAATCCCAAACATCCGCGCTGCAGGGCGCCAACTTGGACATTCAGCAGGGGGAATTTGTCTCGCTGATTGGCCCTTCAGGCTGCGGAAAAACAACACTCTTGCGACTGATGGCCAACCTGATCGAACCAACGTCGGGCACCTTGGAGATCGGCGGACTGAGTCCCAAAAAGGCCAGGGAATCGCGGGCATACGGCTACGTATTTCAGGCGCCCGTGCTCTACGAATGGCGAACAGTTTTGGAAAATGTCATGCTACCGCTGGAAATCATGAAACATCCGAAGCGCGAACGCAAGCGCCGTGCCGAAACCATGCTGGCATGGGTCGGTTTGGAAAAATTCGCACACCACTACCCGCACCAACTGTCCGGTGGAATGCAGCAACGTGTGTCGATCGCCCGAGCTCTGGCTTTTGATCCACCTCTGCTGTTTATGGACGAACCTTTTGGCGCGCTCGACGAAATCACACGTGAAAACCTCAACCTGGAACTGCTCAAACTCTGGCACGAAACCCAAAAAACAGTGGTCTTTGTCACCCACTCGATTGACGAAGCGGTTTTCTTGAGCACCCGAATTGTGGTGATGGCTGCACGTCCTGGCAAAATTGAGCAGGTGATTGATGTGGATCTTCCCCAACCCCGCAACGATGAAACCCGCAGCTTGCCTCAGTTTTTTGAAACGGCACGACGTGTGAGAGAGGCATTGCGTGGAGGACACACTTCATGAAACCCATGCAGGCGGTCCCCGTCCTGACCGTGGGCATCATTGGCATGCTGCTCTACTTTCCGCTGATGCTGTGGGGAAACATGAGCGCCGCCCAAAACCTCCTGGACAGTGGGGCCGATTTGGGTTGTCCCAGTGCGTTCTCCTGCGCATTTCAGCTGAGGAATCCCGTCGTTCCCGCACCGACACAATTGATCGAAGGTTTCAAATCCCTGAGTTGGCCCCTCTCACTGGATTCTGCACCCTACAACGCTTGGGTCACTTTCGCAGAAACCCTGGGTGGACTTGCGCTGGCCATCGTGGTTGGGTTCGTCCTTGCGGTTTTACTCACCTTCAGCTCCAACCTGAGGCGGTCCATTTCGCCTTGGTTGGTGGTCTCGCAAACGGTGCCGATCATTGCGCTCGCACCCATGCTGGCCGTCATCCTCGGACAATACGGCGTGCAAGGCTGGATTCCCAAAACGATCATTTCCGCTTACCTGGCCTTTTTTCCCATGGCTTTGGGTCTCACCAAAGGCCTACAACGTGTCGATTCAAACGCATTGGACCTCATGAAAACGTACCATGCACATCCGTTGACAGTCCTTTTGAAGTTGAGAATTCCCGCTGCTGTTCCGTATTTTTTTACGGCCCTCAAGGTTTCTGCTGCCGCAGCGTTGGTCGGCACGATGGTCGCGGAAATGAGCACCATCAGTTTCAATGGCCTCGGAAAGATGTTGGCTGAAAACTCTCGGGCATCGGACAGCACCGCACTCTGGATCATCATGGCGTACAGCGCAGGTCTTGGAATTTTTCTGGTCGCTCTGGTCGGCTGGATAGAAAGGTGGGTGACCCCTTGGCAACATCCAAACGCGCACTGAAACACACAGAAGAATCGAGCGCATCCGACAAAGTCTGGGATTCTGTCGGATGGCTTGCACTCGTGGGCGGATACATCGGCCTCATTTGCTGCGTTGTCATTTTGCACGGCCAGACACCTTTTGAGGTGGGATCGGTGTCACCCTTGTGGGTCTGGGCAAGTGGACTGATGGCAACCTTGGGTTTGGGGCGCGTGTCCAAAAGGTTTGTCCATATGGCGGCCCCTCTTTCACCCGTAGCGCTTGTGCTGATGGTCGAAGCCTTGCTCATCCTGTACAACGTTCCAATGGGATTGATGCCCACACCGTCACGGGTTCTCATGACACTTTGGAACACCAAAGAGGTCTTGCTGCAAGATGCGAAGATCACCTTGGGCTGCGAAGCCTTGGTTGGCTTAATTGCAGGAACACTGTTTGGTACGGCGTTTGGCCTCCTCGTCGTTCGGTTTCGGTTTTTGGAGAGCGGCATGTTGCCCTATGCCAGTTTGCTGTCGAGCGTTCCCATTGTTGCGCTCGCACCGGTGATCGTCAAAACCTTCGGTCTGGAATGGACCTCCAAAGCCATCATTGTTGCAATTACAGTCTTTTTTCCCGTTCTGATCAATGTGGTCCGCGGACTCAAGCAGACAAACCCACTGGCACTCGACCTCATGCGTTCGTATGCAGCCACACCCAGTGAAATCTTCCTGAAACTGAGGGTTCCGACCGCACTTCCGTTCTTCTTCAATGCACTTCGTCTTGCGACGACCTTGGCCTTGATCGGTGCCATTGTGGGCGAGTTTTTTGGCACGACCGGGCAGGGACTCGGGTTTCGCATCCAGATTGAAGCGGGAAGGTTCAATCTGGACATTGTCTGGGCCGCCATTTGGATCACAGCTGTTTTGGGCGTGTGCTGCGATCAAGGGGTTCAGCTTTTAGAACGTCGTTTGACACGAAAAATATCTTCCGAATAGGCAATTCGGAAGACCGGTCAGACAGTGGCTGGGAAAGCAATCAAATCAACGCCCAAAAGGGACAGGGATTGCTTTCCCAGCCATCACAGCAGGTTTCACAGCAATCGGGAGTTTCAAAAACTTAGAAGTTGCCCGCATATGGTCCTGATTTGAATCCGATAGAAATGATGTTTAGCAAAGTGAAAGCAGGAATGAGACGAATTGGAGCGCGAACACAGGAAGAATTGGAGAAGGGATTGGGAATGGTGTTGAGGCAAGTGACAGCTGAGGATGCTCGGAGCTGGTTCAAACATTCCTTTTTTCCTCTATTATTCTGAAATATGCTTTAAGCGCGCTTATTACAGCAGTTTTCATCATTTTTGAAACACTGAAACATGGATAAAGTGTGATCTGGATGTGTTTTAGCTTCCAAGAAATTCCCGATATTAAAGAAACTTGCTGTAAATTCGTCAAACATTCAGTACAGATGGAACGGAATCCCAAAAAACAGCACGGAATACGGCTCTCGGTGTCCAAAGCGATGGCACTTGATCAGAACAGGTTGGATGTTTTGAAAATATGTGAAGTTATTTCGGCAAATCCCAAGAATCCTCCACCCGATTCTTGGATAGATAGGCATGGCTGAGGTTTGAGCCGTCCAGCGCTGCCCCACGCAGATCGCACTCTGACACGATCGCAGCAGAAAGATTCGCCTGGCGTAAGCCTGCGTCGCGAAGGTCACAGTCGATTATCATCGCCCTTATCAAGTTTGCCCCGTCCAAACACGCGCCGCGCAAATCAGAGCGATACAACTCCGACTTCACAAGGTCGGTCCCCCGCAGGTCGCAACCCTCTGCTTTGGTATGTGAGAACGTCACCCCATACATTCGTGCACCGACAAAGCGACAGCGCAGCAGTGTCGAATGATCGAAGTGGACCTCCTCCAGATTTTGCCCACTAAAGTCAAAGTCCGTGATGATCGCGCAAGCCAAGTCCGCGTGCCATCCCTGACATCCACCACCCTCGTCAAAAAGCCTATGCTCGTTCAGAATCCGCTCAACTTCCTCAGCAGTCATCTTTTCTGGGGACACCGCTGGCCCGTCATCCATGTCGTCGTGATCTGTGTTCATGATCTAGGTCCTTCGCCTCCATCTTTGCTCTCTAAATCTTTTGATATGTGTATTCAGCAATGCAGGCGCAATTGAACGATGTGGCGTGCATCATCCATCCTTGATAGACCATTCGATGTCTGAAACGCTCAGGTTTGCCGAGACCGGAAAACGGCGAGCATTGTGCTTCTTCGATACGTTTATGGATCCGCTGCACAAGCTTCGGATCCACCCTATGCCAGTAAAAATAATCGCCCCAGGCATGCTCAGAAAACATGAGCTTCATCAAAGGGTTCGTTCCTGACCACCACCTGCTTCCAACTCTGCAATAGACTCCAACAAACGCTGTGCATTCTTTGGATGGCGCAACAGGTATGCCGTTTCTTCCATAGACGCAAAAGAGGTTGAGGCCTTCAAATCCAAAACCTTTTCCACAATTGCGTCCCGGATGGTTCGAAACGCTTCAATACCCCGACCACTCGGATCATCGAGTGCCCAATCAGCTGTCTGCGTCGCACGCAAGGAAGGACAGGCCACACCGCAACCCATGGTGACGGCAAGATCCACCTGCGCTGGAATTTCGGAAAGCAGTTTCGGGTACTGGCCCTCAGGTGAAATGCCAATCTCTTGGAGCACATCCCACACGAGAGGTTTTATTTCTGGATATCGCTCCGTCCCCGCAGAATAGATCTGGACGAACGTTCCCAGATGGTGCCGGGCAATGGCTTCCGCCATTTGCGACCGGCACGAATTGTGGATACAGACAAACGCAAGCTTCATTTGACCGTCCTTTGATCAAAAAATGCTGTTGTAAAACCACGCTGGGAAAAGACCCAGCAGACAAAGCCCAATCACAGAAATGCCAATGACCAACCCACTGAAGGGCTGAATTTCATAGGTTTCCGTGACGCCCTCTTTGGGTTGAACGAACATCAGGACCATTGGGCGCAAATAGTACACAAGGGCATACATGCTGGAAACGAGCGCCACGAGCACCAAAATTTCGTTGCGTGCATAGAATGCGGCTGTAAACAATCCGTACTTTGCCATGAAACCACCCAGCGGAGGCAAGCCAGCCAAAGACACCCAAAAGAGTGCCAATGGGACAGCATAGAGCGGCTTTTTATGGTACAAGCCTTTCAAGTCATCCAGGGTGACACCTCGATCGTCCTTCTGAAGCGCGCCAATTGCGGCAAAAACACCAGCGTTCATGGCGGTGTAGGTGAGCAAGTAGAACGCGGCAAACATAGGTCCAGCCTTGATATTCACTGTGGCCAAAACACCCAAAACGAGGTAGCCACTGTGTGCAATCGCAGAGTAGGCCAGCATTCTCTTGAGTTCTTTCTGTCGCAGTGCGGCCATATTACCCAACAGCATGGTCACGCCGGCCAGAATCTGAACTGGAACTTGCCAACCCGATACACCGGCAAGCACTTCGCCAAAAATGCGAATAAACCCGGCAAAGGCGGCTGTCTTGACGACAACGCTCATAAAGAGGGTGACCAATGTGGGTGAGCCAGCATAGACATCTGGCGTCCATTGGTGGAATGGTACGAGGCCGACCTTGAAAGAAAACCCAGCCAACATGAGCAGTGCTCCAGCAACCAAAATGACCGTGTTGGAAAAACCCTGTGCCGAGATGGCCGAAGCAATACCAGCAAAGTCAAAATGGCCCGTGGCACCAAAAACCAAAGCCATGCCATAGATCAAAATGGCACTGCCAATAGAACCCAGCAAAAAGTATTTGAGGCCCGCTTCTTCTGCACGCTTCGAAGCTTGAAATGTGGCCAGGACGTATGTTGCAAGGCTCATGACCTCAACGCCGATCAAGAGTGTAATCAGATCTCCAGCAAATGCAATGAGGACACATCCAGAAAGCCCGTAGTACAAAATGGCGTCGAATTCCACAAAATTCAAACGTGATTTTTTGGCCGTATCGAGGCTGACCAGCGCGCAGAGCAACGTGCCAATCACCATGATTCCCGAAAAGATGAGGGCGTAGTTGTCGGCACGCAGCGAACCTGCAAATGCCGTTTCATTCTTGCCCCAAAGAGAAAAGAGCGACAACAAGGTGAGCACGAGACCGCCCACCCCAACATAGGCTGTAAATGTTCTAGACGTATAAAGGCCGCCCAGAGTTGCAAATATTGCAGTTATCAACAAAATCATGAGCGGCAATAAAGGCCCGAGAGCGACATCTGGAAATTGAATCACTGAACCCCTCCGAGAAAGCCAACCAACGTTTTTATGGCCGGCTGGATCAATTCCAGTGCCGGCGCAGAATACACGCCAAAACAGACCAAAACAGCGATGCATGGCCACACAATGACCGATTCCACAACACTCAAATCCGAAACGCGGTCAAGGATTTTATTCGATTCGGGTTTTTCCCAAAAGGTCTTCTGATATGCGGTGAGTGCATACGCCGCTGCAGCAATCGTCGAAATGCCAGCCACAAAGGCAATCCACGGACTGACCTGATAACTGCCGAACAGAATACTAAATTCACCAATAAAACCGGCCAATCCAGGAACACCAATGGCGGCAAACCAAAGCACCATCGTGGCACCGGACAACACGGGAAGATGATCCATCCACCCACCTTGATGCACACGGTGAGCCAAGTTGACATCTTCGAGACCTTTGGCATCACGTTGACTCAACATTCCAAGAATCAAAAACAGTGCCCCCATATAGACGCCTTGAAAGGCCAACAGGTACATCGATCCAGTCATGGCCGTCGCGTTCAAGCTGAAAATTCCCAAACCCACCATGCCCATGTGCGAAAGTCCAGCAAAAGCCAGGAGGCGTTTCCAATGGCGTTGATTGAAGGCAATCCATGCGGAATAGAGTGCCGTAAATGCAGCAATAACCATCAGAGGAATTTGAAATTCCTTGATTGCCACAGGAAAGAGCGGCAATGTCCAGAAAAAGAGCCCGTAGCCGCCCACTTTATAAAGTGTGCCCATGAGGTCAGCCACACCACTGTCGTGGTTTTGTTCGTGGAAATCCGCCAACCAACCGTGTACCGGAAAAAGTGGCAACTTGACAGCAAAAGCCGCCAAAAATCCCCAAAACAACAGGCGCTGAGCAGCTTCTGGAAGTGGATGTTGCATGAGATCACTCCAGGCAAAACTCGGAGACCCACTCATGCCCAGCACAGCGATAATTGCCAACAGCAACAGAAGCGAACCGACAATGGTGTAAACCGCAAATCGGAACAGTGCCTTCAAACGCTGTGCTTTTCCGTAGAATGCCAAAAGCAGCAGTGAGGGAATGAGCGTGGCTTCAAAAAAGATGTAAAACAGCAAAAGGTCCCGGGCGGCAAAAATACCGAGCAGGCCTGTCTCCATCACCAAAACCAACCAGAGCATCGTGCTTGGCTTTTCGACGCGCCAACCTGCATAGATCACAGCACACAGGGTCATGAAAGCTGTGACCATCGCAAGCAATGTACTCACGCCACCCAACCCGACACTGTAGGTCATGCCAAGTTGTGGAAACCAAGGCAATGAGACATTCACTTCGCCTTGCATCCATAAGCCAACACCCAGCGCGAAGGTGAGAAAAGCGACAAACACCGCCCACCAGCGCTTAAAACGCAGATCATCCATAAGGGGCAAAAACAGAGAGGCCAAAAAAGGCAAAAAGACAAAGGCGTGAATCACAGGTTTCTCCTCTCCAAAAACACACTCATCCTTGTCCTCCTAAGACCTTAAAGAGCCAGTAGCCCATCAGAAGCACGGTGCCCACCAACATGGACGCAGCATATGAGCGGACAAATCCATTTTGCAAAACAACAGCCCAGCGCCCAGGACGGCTCGAAACAAGTGCTGCAGATTCAAGTGCGCCAGACACACCCTCATCCAAACGGTCAAGACCACGTGACAGTGCCCTCGAAGGACGACCCACCAATTCATCTCCAAGTACATTCAAATAGAGCGCCTCATACGAGGTTTTTCCAAGATATCGAAGTTCGGCAATGCGACCCGCCCTGTACCTCAAAAATGCTGTGAAAAGACCGATGAGTGCGGAACTGACTGCCAGTGCAATCAAAATCCACTCGGTGGACTCAGGAACATGTGAAACGGCATGACCCACAACGGGTTCCAAATAGGATTCCAACCAATTGTGACCAATGAAATGTGGAAGCCCCAAAAGTCCGCCTGAGACAGTCAGTACGGACAGAACAACCAGGGGTGTGCCCATCACGGGACCGCCCTCATGTGGGTGGGCGTCACCACGGTACGCGCCGCGAAAGACCAGAAAGTACCAACGGAACATGTAAAACGCTGTCAGAAGCGCAACCGTCAATCCAATGATGTAAAGCGGCAAGTTGTGCTCATACGCGGACAGCAAAATGGCGTCCTTGGAAAAGAACCCTGCGAGCGGCGGAATTCCAGCAATCGCGAGTGTCCCAATGAGACTGACCGCGTGTGTGAGCGGCAAGTACTTGGCCAATCCACCCATTTTGCGCGTGTCTTGCTCGCCATGGCACCCGTGAATGACACTTCCAGAGGCCAAAAACAGCAGGGCCTTAAAGAACGCGTGCGTCATGAGGTGAAAAAATGCCGCCCAGTATGCACCCAAACCGACGGCCAAAATCATGTAGCCAATTTGAGAGACAGTCGAGTAGGCCAAAATCTTTTTGATGTCATATTGATTGAGCGCTGAAAGTGCCCCGTAGAGTGCTGTCAGTGCACCACACCAAGCCACCCACGTTTGAGCAGTCGGTGCCAAATCGAACAAAAAGTGACTTCTCGCGATCAGGTAGACGCCGGCCGTGACCATTGTCGCGGCGTGGATGAGTGCCGAAACAGGCGTTGGACCGGCCATCGCATCCGGAAGCCAGCTTGTGAGCGGCAACTGTGCGGATTTTCCGGCAGCACCGACGAGCAAAAAGAGACACGCGAGTTCCAACATCCCGCGCATGGGCACTGCCAAGGTTTGACCAGCCATGTCTGGAATGACAAGCGTGCCAAACAACTTAAAGAGCAAAAACATGGCGAGCATAAAGCCGAGGTCGCCAATTCGGTTCATGATGAAGGCTTTGCGCGCAGCGTCAGCATTTTCTTTTTCGCTGTACCAAAAACCAATCAAGAGGTACGATGCCATACCGACACCTTCCCAACCGACAAACATCAGTGGGTAAGAATCGGCTAAAACGAGCACCAACATGAGTGCGACGAAGAAATTGAGGAATGAAAAATACCGCGCGACCTTGGGATCCTCGGCCATGTAGCCAATGGAAAAAATGTGGATCAAAAAGCCCACACCGGTGATCACCAACGTCATGAGGCTGGACAATTGGTCCAGATACAACCCAATGCTGAGATTTCCGGATGTGCCCATATCTGGAAGCCACGTCCACAAGACCTCGTGTGTGCCACCCTCGGGCAAAGACATGAAATTGAGAAGGGCAACCCCAAACGCTGCGCCGACGGCAAGCGAGGCAATCCAACCGGAAGATGTCCCCTTGAGCTGTTTTCCAAAAGCAATACACACCAAAAACCCAATCAGGGGCAAAAGAGGCATGAAAAAGAGTGGCACAATTTACCCCCGAAGTCCTGCAAGTTTGTCCACATTGGTGGACGCACGTTTGCGAAAAACCGTGACAATGATGGCCAAACCAATGGCCACTTCTGCTGCAGCCAAGGTCATAACGATAAAAACGGCGGACTGACCAACCATGTCACCCCAGGCGCGAGAAAATGCGACGAGGGCCAAGTTGGCCGCGTTGAGCATGAGTTCCACACACAAAAAAACCAAAACAGCCGTGCGTCGGACCAAAGCACCCACCAAGCCGATTGAAAACAAAATCGCAGACAACGCCAAAACAGCTTCTGTCGGAATCAATGGGCTCCACTCCTTTCCATAGACGGTTCTTTGTCATGTCCGAGCTCGGGTAGATCTTCATCCTGGATCTCTGGACGCTGCACCAATGCAACCGCACCCACAACGGCAACCAAAAGCACAATAGAAACAACTTCAAAGGGCAGCAAAAACTTGGTAAACAAATTGATCCCAACGGCATTTGGAGATCCACCACCAAGGGCTTGAGCTGCTTTTTCAAGCGGCATCGGGGCCTTGTATTGCAACGCCAAAAAGACCATCGCGCCCGAAGTGAGGGCCGCAGCAATCCCCGCAATGTCTCCGACAAAGGGAATGGTGTTGGCTTCGCGTACGGGACGGGCCGCATCCAACAGCATCACGACAAACAAAAAGAGCACCATGATCGCACCGGCATAGACAATCACTTGGACAGATGCGATGAAATGTGCGTCCAGCATGGTGTAAATAACAGCCAAACTAAGCAGTGTTGAAACCAGACCGAGTGCGGCATGAACGGCGTTTTGGGCGATGACCGTGACCAGACCCCCGACGATCACCAGCAAAGCAAAAAGGGCAAAAAGTCCAAGCATGTCAGACATTCCCCCTGGAGCTGACTTTGCGGTCTGGTGCGTACCGCACACCTTCCAACTCTGGACGCACGGTGACTTCAAATCCCAACTGAACGGGCTTTTTGGCGGTTTTGTTTTCACGCCGCTGTGGACGACTGCCCTGGGTTCCAACCAGCATGTCTTCCTTCGCGTAGACAAAATCGCCGTATCGGTAATCGGCCATCTCAAATTCGTTGCCCAAAACAATGGCGCCGGTTGGACAAGCCTCTTCACACATACCGCAGAAAATACAGCGCAGCATGTTGATTTCGTAGACCTTTGCGTAACGCTCTCCCGGTGAATTGGGCGCGACTGGATCGTTTTCTGCAGCTTCGACATAAATGGCATAGGCAGGACACGCTGCTGCACAGAGCGAACACCCGATGCATTTCTCAAGACCGGTGTCCTCATGTCGGGTGAGCACATGGCGCCCCCGGAATCTGGGCTTCAGTTGGACGGGTTGCTCTGGATACGAAACCGTCACAGGCTTCGAAAAGAGCTTGCTGAGGGTAATGCCCATCCCTTTTGCAATTTCAAGAACACTCATAAAAACCTCTCAAAGACGCGCATCACTCAATCGCCCCCAACCGCCACAGGCATTTTTTGCTTCTCCTGGGTTGAAGGCTTTTTGATGTTGAACAGAATCCAGATGCCCAAAAACGCCGCATTGCAGGCACCCAAAATCCAAGGGGACATATCGGGAAAAAACCCCAAGAAGGCCGCCGAGAAGAGCGTATTGAAGAGCGTGAGCGGAAAGAGAACCTTCCAACCCAAGCGCATCAGTTGGTCGTAGCGGAACCGGGGCAACGTGGCGCGAACCCAAATAAACAGGAAGAGAAAGCCTCCAATTTTGAGAATCAGCCAAATGAAAGGCCAGTTGCTCGACCCGGCAATGATGGAATCCAACCAAGCTGGACCGCGGTATCCCCCAAAAAAGAGCGTGGACATCATGGCAGATGCCGTGATCATGTTGATGTATTCGGCCATCTGAAAGAGCGCCCACTTGATCGAGGAGTACTCGGTGAGGTAACCGGCGACCAATTCTTGCTCCGCTTCCGGAAAATCGAAGGGTGTGCGGTTGGTTTCGGCAAAACTGGCAATCAAGAAGGTCACAAATCCAAGGGCTTGGAAAAAGACCATCCAGCCATTGTGGTACTGAAATTCAACAATGGTTCTAAGATGGGTGCTGCCCACCATCATGATGAGGCCGAGAATCGACATACCTTGGCCCAACTCGTAGGAAATCATCTGGGCACTGGCACGAAGTCCCCCGAGCAGCGGATACTTGGAACCCGACGCCCAACCCCCGAGGAAAATTCCGTACACACCCATGCTGGTCATGGCCAGCACAAACAGCACGCCGACATCCAGATCGAACACCCAAGGATGCGCGCCGAAAAAACTGTTGGGCGGTCCAGCTGGAATCACCGCAAAGGCCGTGAGGGCACATGTAACGGCAATAAATGGCGCCAAAATAAACACCAATTTGTCGGCCAACGTCACATTGATGTCTTCCTTGAAAATGCTCTTGATGGCGTCTGCGAGCGGTTGCAACAGACCCATCGGGCCGACACGGTTTGGACCCAAACGGATCTGCATGCGAGCCAGCAAACGGCGTTCGACCAACGTCATGTAGGCAAATGTCGTCAGCAAACCAAGGGCCACCAAGGCACCTTTGCCCAAAATGACCAAAAATTCAATGAGAGGTGCAGACATCAGTCTCCTCCATGGCTGACCAACGACATATTTTTGGCCTTTTGTATTCGATCGACACGGCACATTTCGGATTTCCACATGGAGACTTCTGGATCGTGAATGCCAGAGACCGGCTTGAGCATGGTGTGTCCGATAGAGACAAGTTGACCTTGTTGTGGGATTTCAGAAACGTCCCAGCCCAAGTGGGCCCGGATTGCGCGTTGGGCTGAGCGTGTTCCCCGGATTTCGGGTGTGATCGACAAGGCCTCACCCAAGATACCCAAACAGCCAATCAGGTCAACACTTTCCCCGGCATTGATGGGGGCGGCCTGGAGGGCCAGCAAACGGTGTTCGAGATTGAGTGTTGTGCCCCGCTTTTCATAGTTGCTGCGCGCGGGCAAGACCACATCTGCTTTTTGTGCAAGCGGTGTCAGGTGTGTGTCATGAACAATGAGGAATCCATCAAATGAAACATCCATCTTTGAGATTCTGGAGACCAACGCTGCGGGAACAGCCAGTGTATCCAAACCGGATCCGCCCAACTGGGGCACCAATGTCATGGCTTTGAGGCCCGCATTCGACGCGGCTGAGACGACAAGGAGTTTGGCACTCACCCGTTTGCATAGGGCTTCAATTTCGGGCAAACAGTTGGAAGACAGCGCTTCGTGTCCAACCATGATCACGGGACGCTCGGCCTTTTGGAGTGCCTCAAGCCAAGCGGCATGTGTGGCCGTTTCCAATTGACCCAACAGTGTGCGTATGGAAACGGTTCCCGAAAACCCCGCCTTGGTATGCAGGCGTGTTTTTGTTGCCGAAAACACAGCCAATCGGTTTCGAAGCCGAACGGCGCGCTCCGGCATTCTCAGGTCTGCAATGGCGGTTCCATGGTCGTATACGGGAGGCAAAAGACCGCCCTTGAGCATTTCCTCGATGCGCAACGCCACAACCGGCGCTTCCTCGTGGAGGTCAGCACCCAAAACACAGACAAAATCAGCTTGCGCGACTTCAACAAGTGTGGGTGAAGCCATGTCACTTGCGACAGCTGAGCGGGGCGCGTGATCCACGGACGTTGTGCCCAACTGCTGAGCAAAACGCTCGAGTCCAATGGCCTCCTCCAATGTGATGTCGGACTTTGTGTAGAGGCCCATTTTGTGGGTTTGGATCCCAGAAAGTCCCTCTTTGATTGCCGAAACAGCTTCTTCCCACGTTGTCGGAACGAGTTGTCCATCTTTGCGAACCAAAGGCATATGAAGGCGCTCCTCGCGGAGCCATTCGTGACCGAAACGTCCCGCGTCACAGAGCCACGTTTCATTGACACTGTAGTTTTCGCGACCCTGAATGCGCTCGAGTTGGCCGTTTCTGGCGTCCACCGTGATAGAACAACCGACAGAGCACGCCGTACACGTGCTGGGCGTGTGGTCAAATTCCCAATTGCGTCCACGAAAACGAGAAACATTGTCCAACAAAGCACCCACGGGGCAAATGTCGGTGATGTTTCCACTGAAATGGCTCGGGAGCCCGTCTTCCATGCTGTCGATGAACGTGTGTCCACCACGCTCGATAAAGTCCAGGATTTCTTCGCCGGGAACCTCTTCAAAGTAGCGTACACAACGCTTGCAATGGATGCAGCGTTCTTGGTCCAGAACGACAAAATCGGACAACAAATGGTGCTTGTCCGCATGGCGACGGTCGAATTCGAAGCGAGACGTTCCGTAACCGTACTCATAGGCGCGGTCTTGCAACTCACACGCGCCACCCTTGTCACACGTCGGGCAATCCAGTGGATGGTTGATAAGGGTAAATTCCATCATGCCCGCTTGGGCTTTTTTCACTTTTTCAGACTGAGAAATAATGACCATGCCTTCGGTGGCCATCAATGTGCATGACGCCTGAGGCTTGGGAAACCAAAAAATCTTGGGCTGGCCTGATTCATCCAAAATCCAACTGCCATCGGGATTTTTTCTGGGTGATCCCGCCTCCACCAAGCACATCCGACACGCACCAATCGGCGAAAGATACGGCTGTGAGCAGAAATAGGGCACGTCCAGTCCAGCAGCAAACACAGCGTCAATGGCACTGGTTCCAGGTGGAACTTCCAGACTACGCCCATCTACAGTAATGTTCATAAACCTCCATGTGCATCCGTACGCCCTGTTGTACCACAAGGCTTAGGGCAAAACAATGTGAAAATTTTCTCCTATTGCGGCAAAAGAACGCCTAGTTCCATCGTGATTGGGTTGGATAGAGCGAGGTTCCTTTGGCGATCAAATGGTCATATTCGGAACGAAACAGCTGAATGCTCGAAAGCACAGGTCCCAAACACGCATCTGCGAGTGCGCAAAAAGATTTGCCGCCGATATTGTCCGACATATCCAAAATCAGCTCGACATCGCCAGGACGCCCATACCCTTTGACCAACTTTTCGTACATTTTGACCATCCAACCGGAAATGCCTTCACGGCATGGCGTACATTTTCCACACGATTCGTGACCATAGAAACGGACCAAATTCCAGGTTGCATTGACGATGCAGTAATTTTGCGGAAGGAGAATCAAGCCACCCGTTCCCAACATCGATCCTTTGGCGGCAATGGCTTCGTAATCCATCGGAAGATCCAAGATTTCATCGTTCCAGGGCATCATGGGCGTGCTCGATCCTCCCGGAATAATGGCCTTGATCGGCTCGAGTGGACCACCGGCAAAGTCAAAAATGAGTTCTCGAAAGGTTGCGCCCAAAGGCAGCTCAAACACACCTGGACGCGCCACAGGACCAGAAATCTGGAACAACTTGTTGCCCTTCGATTTTTCGGTGCCCATAGATGCATGCCACTGCGGGCCATAACGCATAATGTGTGTGGCCGCGCAGAAACTCTCCACATTGTTGATGGTGGTCGGCATTCCGTACAAACCCGCTTGGGCTGGGAAAGGTGGCTTGAGACGAGGATTTGCCCTGAGTCCCTCGAGTGAATTCATGAGTGCGGTTTCTTCGCCACAAATGTAGGCTCCCGCGCCACGGTGCACCTGAAGGTCAAAATCGAATCCACTGCCCAAAATATTGGAGCCCAAATAACCCGCTGCGCGCGCTTCTTTGATGGCAGCCCACAGCCGCTTGGCCGCCTCGATGTATTCACCACGAATGTAGATATAACCCTTTGTGGCACGCATTGCAAAACCACCGATGATCATGCCTTCAATGAGTTGGTGTGGATCTTCGGACATCAGGTAGCGGTCTTTGAAACTACCGGGTTCCGATTCGTCCGCATTGCAAACAGCGTAGTGTTGCTTTCCGTCTTTGAGTGGCATGAAACTCCACTTGAGACCCGTGGGAAAACCTGCACCTCCACGTCCCCGGAGTCCAGACTGTTTGACTTCTTCGATGACAGCATCTGGCCCCATGGAAAAGGCACGTCTGAGTGCCTGGTAGCCCCCGTCGGCAAGGTAGGACCCGAGGGTCCAACTGTCGGGCTTGCCCACCCGGGCATACAATGTGGGACGAAACCGAGGATCCATACCACTGACAATGGGTTTGGGTGCGGTCACGGTCATGGCTGTCCTCCCAAAACAAGGGGTTCCAAATCGGCGTGTTTTCCTCCGACTGGATTTCCCTGAGCGTCCAACTGCTGACCCTCTTTGACAAATATGGGAAGTGGCGTCTGTGGAACAAAGGCATTTCCGGCCCTGAGGTGCGCGAGCAAAGCCTTTAGGCGACTTCGGGTGACACACTCATGGTAGCCTTCATCGGAGACTTGCAACATGGGCGCTGTTCCGCAACTGCCCAAACATTCCACTTTCTGAACACTGAAAAGACCATCTGGAGTGACTTCGCCAGGACCTACACCCAATTCCTCGACCAGGGCGTCCCAGAGTTCATCGGATCCGGCAATGGCACACGAAAGTGTCGCACAAACCTGCAGATGCCACTTGCCCGTGGGAACGCTGTGATAGGTGCTGTAGAAACTCATCACACTTTTGACTTCTGTTGCGGTGGAGCCAATCAACGCTGCAATTTCTTCCACATGGGTGTCCGGAACATATCCCAATGCGTTTTGGACCTCACGCAGAAGCGGCATCAACGCACTCCGACGTCCCTTTTCGGTATCGGGGTATCTCGAAAAAATATCCTCGAGCAATTCTTTTTTGTCTTCAAAATACGCCATTACATTCTCCAAATGGGCCACGTGGCCCGCTCGATTTCGTCCATGTGCTCCAACGTTCGCCCATTTTGCCTGAGCAGAGCCAACACCTGTCCGCGATGATGGGCATCATGCACGAGGGTATGCTGCAAAAAATGCGCTGGATCGCTTGTATAGACATCTGCAAAAGGTTGTCCACTGGCATAAGCGTCCAGAACAGCATCCAAAACCGCACAATCGCCTTCACGAAAAGCCGCCCGCAATTGGTCCAAATCAAGCGTGGTTTTCCAAAAACGCTCATCCCCCTCAAGTGTTATGTAGGAAAGATTTTTTGCATATTCTGGTGAAACTTCTGCCAGCCAGCCCTTGCGAAAACCAACCAAATGTTCCAGGTGTTGTCCAATCGACATGCCACCAACTTGATCTGAATACCCAAGATCAGAGGGCGTCAAGTGTCCGAGCAATACATCGTTGACTTGACCATTTCGGCGAAAAGATTCCACCAAAACACGGGACAATTCATTCATCGGTCGACGTCTCCCATTACAGGATCGAGTGACGCCAAGACAGCGATCAAATCGGCAAATGGCCCTTTGATTCCGGCATACTCAAGGGCTTGAAGATTCACAAAACTTGGGGCACGGATTTTCACACGGTATGGCATAGAACCGCCGTCTGAGACAATATAATAACCGACTTCCCCACGTGCGGATTCCACAGGCACATAAACTTCCCCAACCGGCGGATGAAACCCCTCTGTCACCAATTTGAAGTGGTGAATGACCGCTTCCATGCTCGTTTCAAGCTCACTTCTGGGCGGCAGCGAAATCTTCCGGTTGGGATCCTGAATTGGGCCAGGCTCAAGACGTTCCAAAGCCTGTGCAATGATCTTTGCAGACTCGCGCATCTCGTCGAGGCGCAACTTGAATCGGGCAAAGCAATCCGAGGAAGTCTCAACTGGAACGTCAAATTTAAAGGTCTCATAGCCACAGTAAGGCACGGCTTTGCGAAGATCAAAATCAATGCCCGCCGCACGCAGGTTCGCACCCGTCAAGCCCAAATCGAGCGCCAACTCGGGCGAAATGTACCCTATGCCCTGTGTGCGCTCGACAAAAATGGGATTCCCCAAAAACATGTTTTGGTATTCATCCACTTTTTCCGAGAAATTCTGGATAAAGGCCCGCACATGGGCCACCCAATCCGTCGGAATATCTCTGGAAAGACCTCCCACACGGAAATACCCTTGATTCATCCGGTAACCGCAGACCTCTTCGAACAAATCTTGAAGGGCTTCCTTTTCACGAAAGGCGTAAAAAAAGAGCGTCAGTGCACCCAAATCCAGCAGTCCCGTTCCCACCATGACCAAATGGCTGTGGATGCGACCCAGTTCGTGCAAAATAACGCGAATCAGTGTGGCACGCTCGGGAACCTGTGCACCCACGAGCTTTTCGACCGACAGCGCATAGGCCAGTTCGTGACCGAAACAGTGAAGGTAGTCGGTTCTGGGTGCATAAGTCATGCCCTGTTGATAGGTGCGGTGCTCAAAGGTTTTTTCGAAGCCCGTGTGCAGATAGCCCAAGTGGTTTTCGAGTTTGGTGACCCACTCGCCTTCCATATGAATGACCACCCGGAGCACGCCGTGTGTCGACGGGTGCTGGGGGCCGACGTTGAGCACCATCTCCTCGGTGTGCAGCAGCCCTGTCGTGTGCTCTAGATCCGAAGTGCCCAAATTGTTTTCGACAATACTCATTTCGAAACCCCTTTGGTGACATTTGCGACAAAACCCTCTTCTGTGGGGAGCAGAGGTGCTTTTGAAGTGCCCGCACGCTCTCCTCCGCGCCAACCTGTGAGGCCAGTATTGTTTCCGGTTAGTCCGGCACGAAAGGCTCCAGGATCGAGAAAACGACCGTCATTGAACAATGTGGGCGTCTCTCCGATGGGAAAATCCTTGCGAAGTGGATGTCCTTCCAAATCCTCAGGTGTCAAAATTTTTCTCAAATTCGGATGACCCTCAAAGACCACACCGATCAAGTCGTACACTTCACGCTCGAGATAATTGCTCGCACGCCACACAGGGTACAGACTGGGAACAGATTTCTTTTCGCCTACAAACACCTTGAGAAACACCCGCGCATTTTTCTGGAGATGATAGCAGTTGTAAATCACTGCAAAACGCTCAGGCTGTGGATTCACAAAATTAAGGTAATCCACCCCAACAACATCGAGCAAAATCCACCCGTCAGACTTGAGCTGTTCTGCGACACCCTTGAGATCACCCAAAGCCAAAACAGCCGTCGGTTCGATGCTGTTCTGCCACTCCAAATCCACATGCGCCAATACCGATTTTGGATCGTTCACCATCCACCCCTATACCCTTTAAAAACCGTCAACGTGACCACGCCGCAACCATGGGAAGAGGTGTCAAACCCTCATCCACCGCTTTGCCTTGCACCTTCTTTTGCAGCTGCATCACGGCGTAAATCAGCGCCTCTGGGCGTGGTGGACAACCCGGCACAAAGACATCGACGGGCACAATTTGATCCACATTTTGAACGATCGCATAGTTGTTGAACATCCCGCCACTGGACGCGCAGGCCCCCATCGAAATCACCCATTTTGGGTCGGGCATCTGCTCCCACACGCGGCGCATGATCGGAGCCATTTTCTTCGAAAGCCGGCCGGCCACAATCATGACGTCGGCTTGACGGGGCGACGCGCGAAAAACCTCTGAGCCAAAACGGGCCAAATCGTTTCGACCGTCCGTACTGGACATCATTTCTATGGCACAACAGGCCAAACCAAAGGTCGCCGGCCACAGGCTGTTGCTGCGTCCCCATGCAATCAGCTTTTCCAAGCTCGAGAACAAAATGCCTTCGTTTTCAAGCTCTTGAATGTCTTTGGTAAACAGATCCATCAGCGGCATAGGTCACTCACTTCCATTCCAAAACACCTTTTTTCAGCACGTAAATGTAGCCGACCAAAACGAGTCCGACAAAGGCAACCGCTTCCCAAAAGGCAAAAACCCCCAACTGCTTGTAGGCTGCAGCCAGAGGAAAAAAGAATGCCGTTTCGATGTCAAAAACAATAAACAGCATGGCAACCAAGTAAAAATGTACAGGAAACCGTTCACGGGCAGTCCCAATGGGATCGTTGCCCGACTCATACGGCATGAGCTTGACCTTGGTGCCTTTCTTGGGACCCAACACGGCACTGACCACAAGGGCCAAAACCCCAATCCCTCCAGCGACCAACAGCATAATGAGAACATTTGCGTAATCTCCCACAACTTTCCTTTCTAGAAACGGACAGGCCGGGTTTGGTTACCGATACGGTTCACCCCAGCTCCAGTTCGTTATTTTTGTATCACAATTGAGACCTTAAAAACAGTGTGAAGCGTCCGGACAGCACAAAAAATCCCGCAGAGGCGCGGGATAAAACCAAGTTTGGTTTTCAAGGACGGGCAAAACTCACTTCCAATTGACCTCTTGGGTGCTCTTGCTGATGATCTTTCCATTTTGGAAAGTGGTGTATCCCAAGGTGATTCCAGCGCGCTTTTGCAAACTGTCAATGACATTGGTGAGCACAGTGACCAACTGATTGCGCTGAACAGAGGTGCCACCGCTCAAGCCCACAAGTCCGGTCTCCAACTGTTGACGGATGGCCAGACGGCTCTGAATGACCGGTTTTGGAGAGTAGGAAAACGCAGATATGGCGCTAGGAACGCGCTTCAAAGCCGATGTATAACCGGAATCAGACGCCAATCGAGGACCGGACGCCAGTGCGCTCTTCATGTCGGCTGCGCTCGCGGTGAGAATCAGTGCGCCATTTTTGACCGCGTACCAAATGCCTTTTCCCTCTGAAGTGACCGAAACCACGTCGGTTCCCTCAACGGACGTGGTTCCCCGCTTGGTCGCTCCAACGTCACCAGATTCCATCGGGCCGGATTGACTGAGCAGGGCGTCGATCATGAGGTCTATTCCCTTTTTGGCTGCTGACTCATCCTTGACCTTGATGTAAGCCGCAGAACCCTCGAGTGAACTGAGCGGATTGGTTGGATCGGCGACTTTGCCGGAAGACTTTGTCGAGAAACTGACCACTGCAAATTCGGTTCCAACCCAAGAGAGCAGGTTTTTGTTCAAATCAATGCCTGCAGACTGCAACACCAAGTCGTTGATGGAAGGTGATCCTTCTCCACCCAAACGCCCAATCCAAGTGTTCAGGTATTTGTACACAGCATTCAGGTCAAAATTGGCGATGCCAACGGAAGACGCAGAAGCAGGCAGCATTGTGGGAAGTGTGAACTTTTGCATTTTGGGGACCAGAAGGGCATAAAGGGCGGCGTCTCCCCCATTCGGATTCGGAAACAAGATGCTGGTGGACGTCACACCTTTTGCATCCACCGACAGGCTTCCCCCGAATTGACCGAGGGTTTTGAGTGAATTGGCCAACAGCTGACCTTCCTTGGAAGAAGAGCCACCAGAGGACAGGTCAATGAGAGACTTCACCGTGGTTGCAGCACCAGCAAAGTTGATATATGCCCGCAAAACCCCTGGTCCTACAGAATTCATGGTGTTGCCGTATGTCGCATTTTGAAGCAAGTTGGGCTCTTTGCTTCCACCCAAACGGCGCAAAAATCCCCTGAGCGCAGTCGCGTCATTGGACAGGTAAGCGATGCCATTTTGATAGCCGTAGAAGGTGTCTGTGCCCTCTTGATAGAAGCGGTACGCGCCTTCTTTGAGTGTGGTGACTTTCTTGGTTTTGGTGCTCTTCGAGAGGTCAGCAAATACCCGGGTGACCACTTTGTCCAAACCCGCTTTGGGTTGAGCCACCAACAAAATCTGAGGTTGGGCCATCTTGGCGGGCCAGTGAAGGCTGATGATTCCGCCACGAGAAATGAAGTCAATTGGGCTAGACAATCCGGCTTTTTGCATCTCTGCGGGCCATTTTTCACCAGTTAAAGCGAAAATATCGATCGTGGAAAGCTCCTTCCCCACACTTCCCAACTGCTTTTGGGCCGCGGCAAAATCGCCAAGTTCCAAAGTGACCAAAGCGTCACTGGGAATGTATCGGGCGAGACTTACACCCTGGGCACCCGCACTGGAAAGGGCGAACAGAGATGTGGCCGACAACAATGCCATAAGTGATTTCTTCATAAACGCTATACTAAGGCACGGACATGAAAAAATATCTGTAGGTCGGCTCAATCTGTGTCGAGATTGGATGAGAAAAAAGCCTTCTGACAAGACCTGAAGAAGGCTTTTTTGATAGCTCTATATAAATATTTATCTTTTCTTAATGTTATAAAAGACCACAAGACGGCAAGCCCAAAAACAGGACAACCAGGTTCGCGTCCCGTGTTGTCCAATTCAAGGTCTGGCATTGGGTGGAATTGGCACTTCGCCCCATCCTACTTAAAGGGATTGCAGTCGCCATCAAAAACATCACAGACATCAAATACACGACAGAATGCATCGCACAACGCACCCTCCTGCTGTTGACGGCGACGTTGTTCCTCTCTTACATTGCCTAACATCCTATGGGCCCAGCTGCACTCGTCAAATTGCTGTCGAATGAGTGGCCAGGCCGCTACGATTCCCTTTTTAAGAATGAGGGAATAGATGGCTCCAGAACAGCTCTTTCCTCCAAAAAAAGCGGCATGCGAACAGCGAAAACCCTTGTATGGAGAAACGTAGCGCTGATACAGCCGAATGCCAATCAGAAATATGCCGTTCATATGAACCTCTACGCGCGCATCATCACGAGAGATCCCAAACAGCTAACGCGAAATACTACCCTGGCATCCTACTTGAATGGGTTGCAATCACCACAGGTTTCAAAAAGATCAAAACACGCCCCCGCCATTCGGCACGTGTCATCCGCTTCCCGAGAAGGCTTGCACCGACGGTTGCCCGACGGACTCTCTTTCTCTTGCATGTAACTCAGCACCTGATGGGCCCAGCTGCACTCAGCAAATTGCTGTCGAATGAGCGGCCAGGCCGCCACGATTCCCTTTCTAAGGATTAGGGCATAGATGGCTCCAGAACAGCTCTTTCCTCCAAAAAAAGCGGCATGCGAACAGCGAAAACCCTTGTATGGAGAAACGTAGCGCTGGTACAACCGAATACCAATCAGAAACATAACCTTCACAGTGAAGCCTCCACAACAGCACGGGATTCCAAAGATGGATTCTGTGGACGATCATACCAAACCAACCGCAAAGCGGAATGGAGAAGGCCAAAAGCAATGCCCACCGCCAGTTGGCTGGATCCACCGTAGGAGACCATGGGAAGCGGAACCCCGGTCACGGGAACAATGCCCACCGCGACCAAAAGATTCGTGAGGGCCTGGGCGACAATCATAAACATGGCCCCAGCTGCGACAACACAAGCGCCGTGCAATTCGGGCGTGAGTGGCGCCCTCCTCAAAAGCAATTCGACAGCAACGATCGAAGAGTGAACGATAAGCCAGAAGCCCAAAACAACTGTAAGAAAACCGATAAAACCAACCGAAAATCCAATGGAGGCAATGATCATATCGGTGTGATCCGCTGGCACCGATGGCAAAGGTTCGTCTATACCCAAACCCCAAGCGCCACCCCGTCCCATGGCGCGTCGGGCCATTTCGATTTGATAGCCCTCATCGCTCTGGTGTGCTTTGATGGCTTCACTGTCTTGCACGAAGATACCTTGGATGAACGCCTCGTAGCGGGCCTTGATGTAAGGGTGCGTCTCCAAATAGATGCCCGCAGCTGGAATGGTGAGCAGACCGACCAGTGTCAGCAATTTGGTGATGTTGGAAATGCGCACACCCGCCATGTACATCATGAAAATACCCGAACCGAAAACCAAGACCGTGGTGCCCAAGTCGGGCTCGAGAACGATCAGGAGTGATGTGATCCCAATGATGGCAGAAGAGCCGAACAGTTTGGTGTCGATGCCCTTTCGCGCGACGATGTTCCCCAGCATGAGAACCAACGTCAATTTGGCAAACTCTGAAGGCTGAAACCGAATGGCGCCAAAATCGAGCCACCGACGCACAGCAGAATCGTTTCCACCGACCCCGATAATGAGTGTGAGCAACAGCAAAAACAGCGTTGCCCCCCAGGCGAATGGGGCAACTTTCAACAGCCAAGTGGGACGGATTCGGGCCACAAAAAAAGTGACCGCAATGGCCAAAACCGTCTGCACAATGTGTTTTGGAATGAGATCGGGCGCCGAAACAGCGACCCCCAATGTCCCCATGACCGAGAGCAACAGTTGCGCCAACACCAAGTTGAGGTTCATGAATATTCCCTCTGCAACCTCAAAAATGCCTGACCGAATGCCCGTGCGCGATCTTTGTAATTTTTAAACTGGTCGAAACTCTCACACAAAGGCGCGAGCAAAACAGTTCCCTCCTCACCCAAACAATCGAGCCCAATCTGCGCAGCCAAATACATGTCGTCGTACCCTGTGCCTGAAGGCTGGACGCTGCTGTAAGGAACCCCGAATTCTCGTGCAAGTTTTGCGCCGTCTTGGCCAATGCCGACAATGTGTGCGACCTTTCGACGCACGATATCCATCAGGGGTGACAGATCCGCCCCTTTGTCGCGACCACCCAAAATCCAGACAATCGGCGCTTTCGAACGCTCCAAAGCCGACTGAACCGCAAGGGTTCGCGTGGCAATCGAATCCTCGATAAATTGAATGCCGCCAATCATTCCCAAACGGTGAAACCGTCCTTCCAGAGGCCTAAGTTCCGAGATGGCCTTGCCCAGTTCAGAATCCACACCCAGGTGTTCCAAATGGGTCAGGGTTGCAAGCACTGCCGCTTGCAAATTGGCCGGATGGTGGGCATCTGGCCACTCAGTAACAATGGTTTTGCCGTCCAGATCAACCAAAGTCTCTGGCTGGTCGTCAAAGGGTCGCTGTTTGGAGGTTTGGATGCGGTGTCCAATGGATTTTGGGAAAACAGCCGTGTCATTTGGCGTCATATTGCGAAAGAGGTTGAGCTTGGCCGCATGGTAAGACGCAACCGTTCCGTGTCGATTGATGTGGTCGACGCCCAGGTTGGTCAGCACGCCAATGTGGGGGTGAAAATTGCGAATCCGCTCCAGTTGAAAACTCGAAATTTCAACAACGGCCACAGAAGCTGTATCGATGACCTCGAGAAAAGGGGGATCGAAATTGCCCCCAATCGACGCGGAGACACCGGATGCATTGAGCAACTGGTAAATCAAGTGTGCGGTGCTACCCTTTCCCGCCGTTCCAGTCACGCCGATGATGGGCACATCACGGGTCATAAACCCCAATTCCAATTCACCGATCACGGGGATCTGGTTGCGCCTCAGGGTTTGCAAATCGGGATGGTCGATCGGAACACCGGGCGCGGCCACAACCCAGTCAAAGTGCCGGGAAGGACTGCCTTCCAACAGCGACAGCCGAGAAATCACCTCAAAATCCTCGGGTTGAGGGTTTTGGTCCATCCACTGGACATCCCAATCCAATTCCCTAGCAAAGCGCGCCGCCGCACGACCGCTGCGTCCCATTCCATAAATCAAAACCTTCACGGCAATCCCTTAAACGACCAAACCATTGCCACAGCTACAGCCGTAAGCAACCAAAAGCGTCCGGTTATTTTCTCTTCTGGCATGCCCTTTTTCTCAAAGTGGTGGTGCAAAGGCGTCATCAAAAAAAGGCGCTTGCCGCCCGTTTGCCTGAAATAGCCCACCTGCAAAAAGACGCTGAGGACTTCGAGCACAGGCACAATGGCAACAACAGGCAAAGACCACGTCCAGTCGTACAAAATGTAACCCGCAGCCGCGACAGCACCCAAGGCAAACGATCCGGTATCGCCCATGAACACACTGGCGGGCCGGAGGTTGTACCACAAAAATCCCAAAGTGGCCCCAACCGCGATCCCAACGAGCGGCGACACCCACAAAATGGGCAGCAACACCAAAACAGCCACGCCACCCAAAAGCCCGTCCAATCCGTCTGTAAAATTGAAGGCATTGACGGCTGCAAGCATGATTGTGGCGTACAAAGGTGCGTCAAAAAAAGGACCCCAACCCGGAACACCGAGCGGGGAAATCTTGGCCGCACAAACACCGAAACCGACGGCCACCAGAAGTTGAAAAGCCAATTTGTATCGCGCGTGCAAGCCATCACTCGGGCGTCCCTTCTGTCGGTCCCGCACCTTAATCCAATCGTCGACAAAACCAATGGCCGCCATCAAAACAACCGAGGCCAGCAGCACCAGTTCTCGGAAATCAAACTTGTCCGAGATCGGCAGAGAAACCCAAGTCACCAAAATCGCAATCACCAGGGGAACGCCACCCATATTGGGCGTACCACTTTTGACGTGGTGGGTTTCCGGACCATCTTGACGAACCGTCTGTCCCCAACCATTGCGCCGAGCCAATCCCCTGTACAATCCAACCAAAAACCAAGCGAGCAGTGTGCTCAAAGCGATTTCCATGTCTCGCCTCCTCCACCCCAATAGCCTCCAGTGTACCCGAGTTATGGCGGTCTTCTGTAAGTGGTAAGCTGTGTCATCATGACGATTGCTTTGGTGACAGATTCCACCTGCGATCTTGCGCTCCAAACGTTGACCCAATTGGACGTTCGATCGGTTCCCCTGTATGTTCTGTTTAATGGTCAAACCTTTAAAGACGGCTTGGAGATCACATGTCAAGATATCTTTGCGGGTATCAAGGCGGGCAAGAAACCCCCTTCGACCAGTCAGCCTTCTCCAGCTGAGTTTTCCGCGGCTTACACCCAGGCACTTGAGCGTTCAGAACACGTAATTTCACTGCACATTTCCTCCAAATTGTCCGGGACTGTCGGAAGTGCGACACTGGCTGCACAGGATTTTGGCGGTCGGGTCACGGTCGTCGACTCGCTGACCACGGCTGGTGGACTGGCTCTTCAGGTGATGCGTACCAGAGAGCGAATTTCCGAAGGAGACGAGGTCCACACGATTGTCGAAACCCTGGAACGCATCAAACTGAAAATGGCCCTGCGCTTCGGGGTGGACACCTTGGAGTTTCTAAAACTCAATGGGCGCATCGGTGGTGCCCAAGCGATGATCGGTGGCCTTTTGGGCATCAAGCCCCTTTTGAAGCTCGAAAATGGACGTGTCGAGGCCGCATCCAAGGTCCGTGGCCGCAGCAAAATGATCGAGGAAATCGTAAATTTCTTCAGAAGTTACGTTGAACAACATGGACCCAGCCGCGTGATGTACATCTTCAGTGAAGGCGGACAAGAATCTGTGGCTGAAATCCGCTCCCGTGTCGCAGATCTCGCACCCATTGATCGCGGAATGCTCGAGGCGGGTGCAGTAATCGCGTCACACATTGGCCCGGGCGCCGTTGGGGTGTTTCTAGAACCCGATCAGGTCTAATGCTGCGCTTGTGGCTCAAAGGGGTTGTTTATCTGGCTGTTGTTGCAGCATGTGCGACAGCGGCTTGGCATCTGACCCCCGAGCCAAATTCGGCCCGTCTCAGTGTCCTGGCATCGGACACAAAAACAAAACCGAAACAGCCCAAACCCAATTCAGACTGCAAACAACCCAACCTTTTGCCCGCCAAGGCGCCGCCAAAACCGAGTGAGTTGGGCGGTATTCTGGGATTGTACGTTGCCCGCTTTGACGCCCAAACGCTGCAACCCCTAAGCGCTGTAGCCACCAACGAACACGAGGTTTTTCCACTGGCAAGCACCTACAAGCAGGCCGTGCTTTGGTCGGCACTCTCCGAAATGGACGCAGGGAGGCTTTCAGAATCTGAGCGCTTTGATGTCTCCATCGGCCAACAGAGTCTGGGTGATTATCCGTTTGATGGATCAAATGTCTTAACGCTGTTCCAAAGAATGATTCGAAACTCAGATAACACCGCGACCGATTTGCTGCACCGTCGGATTGGCCTGGAGAAACCCCAAAAACTCGCGGACCGTTTGGGGCTGTGCAAAACGAGACTTTTGTTGCCGACAAAAGACTGGTGGGTCGCACAGGCGGGCCTCGGTGGACCTGCATTTCCGGCACACGATCGCCTGAACGCAACAAGAATTTTCGCAAAGGCAAACCGAGCCGAACAACTCCGACTGGCACAGTTCCTGGACCAAAAAACCCAAACCATTGCCCCAGACGATTTGAACGGCGCCTTGAACCGTTACTTTGAGGGGCCTGATTACAACCCTGAAATTGACCTCAACACCCAAAATGCATCCACACCGTTTGAGTGGGCCAACCTCATGGCCTACGAATTCCTGGGAAAAGGCCTCAGAGCAAAACGCCAAAAGACCTTTGACGCCATGATGAACCTCGGCATTGGGAAAGGCTATCTTCAGACGCCATTTGTCCATTTTGGAGCCAAAACCGGCAACGGTTGGCGCATTCTGACCATCAGTGGTTACATTAAGACAAAAGAAGGCCAAGACATCATCTATGTCTTCTTTAATAAGGAGAGCCCAAAAACCTACACTGTGGGCTCAAGACACATGCGAGCGGCGTTCCGTTGGATCAACGACAGCATTCAAAAAGTTCAACAGTTGCCAAGATCCTAAACAATCGGATTAAGGATCTCTTATCTTTTTACAGCGGTATATCGAGACTTTGATGACTTACCAAGATATGCGTCCGTACGACCTACCTCAATCGGATGATTCGAGTAGGTTCAAATATTCATCCCTCCATTGCCGCAAGTAAGATCTACTCCATTCAGCAATAAAGAAAGGGAGCTTTGCTCCCTTTCTTTATTGCCCTTTGCAAGGGTCAGTCACTAAAGCCAATATCAGCTACTTGTGTGTCCCCATCGGCTTTGACCGAAACATCCAGTGGGAGTGTACCACTTGACAGCTTAAACCCCGAGAGAACTTTATCATTGGATGTTCCCATCCCATTGGGAATATTGAGGCGTGCAGTTCCCTCGATGATGCCATCAAAGCGGTAACTTCCGTCAGATCCGGTGATGGCTTTATGCAACTGTCCATCCTTACCGACCAACTCGACATTGACCTTATCAAATCCAGGCTCACCCACATCTCTCAGACCATCCTTATCCATATCGTTGAAAACGACACCCTGCAAAGATCCCTCTTGAACACGAATGCCAAAATTGGGCCCGAGCGATTCCACCCCTTCAAAGATTGGAACAAACGCATTTCCAGAAGTTGAGAGCGTATACCGAGAAGGAAGGTTTTCCACCTTGAGGTAGACTGTACCTGCAGAGAGATTTTTGAACGTGTATGCCCCATCTGCACCGGTGAGGATGGGCGATAAGACATTGCCTTTGGAGTCTGTGGCCGAAAGCTGAATACCCGATACAAATACTTCACCTGGGTCTTTAAGTCCACTGCCGTTCTTATCAATGAATACAGATCCACGGACAGAGCCCGAGTTATTGAGTTTGATGAGCCCAATATTGACACTACTGCGAGAACCATCGGCTACGGTGGTATTGATAGGCAAAGCACCCACGCCCAGCTGAGCAGGTCTGTAAGCTGCGGGTAGGGTTGCCGAGTCTATATTCAATGAAATGTTATTGAATATCACATTGGAAAACTCATATACCCCGGCGAGATTTGTGGTCGATACTTTGGTCCGCCCCATTGCATCCGTCAATATGACATCAATACCACTCAACACCAATTCACCTGCATCTTGTTTTCCATTTTTAACAATGCTATCGTCGAACACAACACCACTGACAGAACCCCTGGGCAACTGAACCGGAATGTGACGGGTAACCGTCGAACCATCAGGATAATTTGCGTAAAAGGCATCCGAAATGCTTGTCGTGATATCTTGTGAGATACCACTCAATCTAACTGCATTGATGCGATTCACGACATCAGCTTTCAAATTCAAGGTATATTGACCTCCTGTACCCGTTTTACCAGACTTCTCACCCTTGACAATGAACTCTAGATTTGAGATACCTGCTTCATTGAAATTTTTCAAACCATCGTTATTTTCATCATCAAAGACAACACCCTGGAAACGAAGCGTCTTGTACTTAAGACCAACGCGAGACGTTCCGATGCTAGCTTCACTTGGCACAACTTGCAATACATCATAATTCCCTGTATTTAGAGCCGTCACTGTAGCTGGCTTAAACAAACCAGCTTTATCTTCTGAAATCAAGAAGCCAGGCCGATCCAAATCCGCGTTAATGTAAATCGGCTGATTTTGAAGGTATCTTGGCAAAATTTTCAATGTCGAAATACCTGTCACTGAATCGTATTTTGAATTTGCAAAACCTTCATATATAGGCGATAAGTTTTCAAGATTGATCAGATTTGAAATTCCAGGGGTATTCTTCCATCTATAAAATGTCTCTTTTGGCAATGCGTAGAAATTTTCTTCAGGATCCTTGGTGCCATTTCCATTTGTATCGATGTAAAACTCAACCTTAACCTCGCGGGTTGCATCCTGAATACCAACATCAATTGTCTGCAAGCCATCACCTGTGGGCTTCACAAAATGAAAGGGAAAAAGAGCATTGGTATAAAACCTAGATTGGACATTAAAATCAGAATAAGTTGAATCGTCAAAATACCTTGTTTTATAGTCAAAAAGAATATATTTTTTTTGCGAATTTAAGTATCCATATAAAACTGTATCTTTTGATGTGGCTTTATATTCGAGAAAATTATTTAGACTAAGTCCTCTTGAGCCAAAGCACAATATAATTTGTTGGTCTTTCGTATCGATATCATGGAAAACATAACGTCCATTTTTGTCTGTGACGCCACTCATGATCTCACTACTACCGTCAACTGAACACAGGTAAGTGAGTTCTCCAGTACTAACTTTCAGCTCCCTACCCAAAAAGAGCGTAAATAGCTGATTGTCTATGCCAACTTCATTATTACCCAGAATACCATCACCATTGGCATCTCTAAACAAACGAATTTCCAAGGATTGCTTTTCCACATTAGTGTAACCAAAAGCAATCTCTTTACGTTCCTGGGAACCCAAAAGAATTGAATGCTCAAAAGTACCAGACCATGTTCCCTTGGCTTTTTTAGGCAGTGTGTCCGACTTTACTCTGAATACGGTTCTTCCTGCAGGCACATTATCAAGCGCAATTCTCCCCATTGCATCGGTTACAGCAATCTTCGTTTCTTCCAACGAAGTGGTGTACTCGACTTGCACATTGGCCCAGTTGGAATCCACATCTCCGTTGTAAACCCCAGATTTGTCTTTGTCTTCAAAAACCCTGAGGAGAATCTTTCCGGGCCTTGCATATGGCAAAGAGAGCGCTTGTCCAACAGCATCTATTTTCAATGTTCGCTGTCCGCCAGGCATAAATGAACCCAGAGCGGATGTCGGCACGAGCGATTCAGACAATGCGTCCTTTTGCAGTTCCATTTGTAATGTACCAAGAGGAAGAGTAACTTTTCCCATACTATCTTTAAACAACGTTTCCCCAAAGGCATGCACCAACTTAAAGGTCAGACCATTGATTGGGGGTTCTTCATACTGATGGATGCCATCCATATTGACATCTTCAAAAACGTCAAAAGCCAGCGTTCCTCCAGGATAACAAGGGATAGCGCCATACCTATCCAAGGTGTCTTTTGGAGCAGCCAAAGCCTTATCGAGTGTATTTTTGCAGAAAAATCCGTCTGGAGATTTCACTGTCACCTGGACATCGGGCTGACCGGATGCTCCAAAGGGACTCCAAGCACCATAGAAATCAAAGAATGCATTTCCAGTGCCTGAAGGGCCACTCAACATCGCCTCTTTTCGACCACCTGTGATGTTTTGATCAACGAAAACAGTGACACCAAATAGAGGTCGGTCACGTTTTGAATCATCAACACCCTTGTCCGGAAGATCACAGGTACCGTTTGTATCCAAATCCTCGCAGGCTTTGAGGTGCAGTGATTTGGATTCCGCAGGAGCATTGATGACCTTTGCCAGAGGACGGTCTCCCGCTCCGATGCCGTCGTTCAATGTGGTCCAGGTATTTGCAAGAACGTTGATATCTGCCCCATACACGGGTTTTCCCGCATACCAAAGTGTCACACGACCCATACCCGCAGGGACATGACCTATGGCAAATTCACCGTATGCATCGGTAAATGTTTCACGGTAGACCCCATTTGACTCGAATGTGACGCGAATATTGGGTGCCAAGAGTGCCGTTTCTGTTGCATTCGGCTTCAATTTGATTTGGCCGCGCAAGTACCCGGCATTCTGTTTGATCAAAGCCATGTTCGGAAAGTGATAAGGCCAGTAAATCTCGTATGCGCGAAAATTGTCTTTTTGAAAGGGAAGTACAATAGCGCTGATCTCTTTTTGGTTCACATAACCTTGTCCAGATGTAACAATGGGCATATCCGGTTGGGCACCGTTGGGCAGTGTATTAACGGCAGCGGATAAGGCCACAGAAAAATTGGCATTGGGCAAATCAGAAGGAGAAAAAGTGCAATTTGCACTGCTGTAAAACTGCGAACTCCAGTCCAGGGGACGCAAAATACCGGTCAAGCATGTGGCACTGCCACCGGTTGTCACAAACGCATAGCGAACACCTTGGAGAATGGGTTCTCCAGGCTGATATTTACCGTCATTGTTGATATCCTCGAAAGGAACAATCGAAATGGAATTGAGCGTTGGCTTTGTGATGGATGGCAATGTTTCAGAAATGACAACAGGACCTTGGCTACATGCAACAAGCGATACAGAAATAAGAAATGAAAAAACAGATAAACGTTTCATGGCTCTCCTCCTTGTACGAGATAATTAAACAGTGCCCAAAAAGTGAATGGTAAACCCTACAATATGTACTGCTATCAGTATAACACATTAACCCCAAATTAATCAATAGGACATAATTTACTTATTTACTTTTCTGGACGGCATCCTCGATTTATATAGAATGCCACAATATCACGCCAAGGAAACCTAAACAGCCTCTTGGCGGTGCATGATGCAACACAGGGATTGACATGTATGGTGAAATGCAGTAGGAGGTCTTCGAAGTAGGTATGTTGTCTATAGGGCATTGGTCCGCAGTGAATGGATTGGGCGCCTCCCTAAGTTGCTCGGCACATCAGTGACGAAAGGTGGGACAAGCTCAAGGGAAGCAAGTTGACGCGTTGTTGGGCAAAGCATTCACTGCCTGAAATATGTGTTTCACATATTGCCCAATCCATACGGCAACAGATACACTCAGTGCGTTTCTGAGACGGATTGCAGCGCGGCCACACCGGGAAGTTCCAAACCCTCTAAAAATTCCAATGACGCCCCACCGCCTGTGGAAATGTGGCGAATTTTGCTTGCCAAACCACTTTGGTGAATGGCGCTGACGCTGTCTCCACCGCCCACGACCGTGTAACCGGTTAAATTTGCAACCGCTTGGGCAACCGCAAAGGTTCCACCCGCAAATGTAGGCATTTCAAATACACCCATGGGTCCATTCCAGAAAACCGTTTTGGCCGATTTGAGCACGTCTGCAAACATCGCCTCTGTCTTGGGCCCGATGTCAAACCCTTTCCAACCGGGCAAAATGGCACCTGCTGCCACAACCTCCACAGAACCTTCAAGCGAAGTGGCCACGCGCGTATCGACTGGAAGAAGAATTTTGTCACCATGGTTGTGCAAGAGATTCCGGGCTGTTTCCAATTGATCGTCCTCGTGAAGGGAATCCCCGATCGACCCACCTTGGGCTTTGATGAACGTGTAGGCCATGGCGCCCCCAATCAACATCCGGTCTACTTTGGGAAGCAAGTGCTCAATGACTTTGAGCTTGTCGGACACCTTTGCTCCACCGATAATCACGACATAGGGACGCTCCGGCGTTTTGAGCAAGCGTTCCAAGGCCTTCACTTCGGTTTCCAGCAAATATCCCGCACAGCTCGGCAAAAACTGCGCAATACCCGAGACACTGCTGTGGGCCCGGTGCGCACTTCCAAAGGCATCGAGGACAAATGCATCGCCCAGCCGTGCCAGCGCTTGGCTGAGTGCCGTATCGTTTTTCTCTTCCCCGGGCTCAAAACGCACATTTTCAAGGAGTGCCACCTGGCCGGGCTCCAGATCCGCCAGTTGCTGCGCTGTCTCCGCACTGGACGGCAAACTTTGGATATAACGCACATCCTGCCCCAAAAGATTTTGCAAAATCGGAACGATGGGCGCCAATCGGTAAACCTCATCGATACCCTTGGGCCGCCCCAAATGGCTCATGAGGATCAGGCTGGCACCGCGGGCAAGAAGGGCTTTAAGTGTTGGAAGACTGGCTTCTATGCGTGTGGCATCTTGAACGACGCCATTTTGAATGGGGACATTGTAGTCCACACGAACCAAAATCCGTTTGCCCTCAACTGCAAAATGATCGAGTGTATTCATAACAGCGATTTTAGAACAAACCCGTGAGAAATCACGCTTGCTCTACAAACAACTTCCGGGCACGTTCCAACGCAAGGTCGTCACTGAGAATATCTCCAGGTTTTGATCCCCGACCCAAGACCGCTCCTGACCACGTCATCTTGAGGTACTTGGCTGTGAATTCGAGCGATTTCAGGGTGGGCTCAGCCTCTTCCCAAGGTCCCGTACTGGAACAGATGGCCCAAAGGCGTTTGCCTTCCATGCGACGCCTAAAATCCACCGAAGGCACACGGAGCCACGCGCTCCAATACTCCAAGTAGCGTTGAAGTTGAGCCGGAATACCATACCAGTACAATGGAAAAACAAAAACCAAATCACTGCATGAAACGGTAAAATCACACAATGTCCGCTCATTCCCAACAGGCTCGCTGTATCCAACAGTTTCATGCCGAAGGTCGACAAAAGGCTCAAGTGGATGGTCTGTGAGCCGAATCCATCTCAATGAATCTTGCGGCAATCCTTCGGCTGCTGTTCTGGCCAAAAGTTCACTGTTCCCATCTACACGCGTGCTTGCCAACAGAAAAACAAAAGATCTCGATTCCATAAAAGAATTATGCTGGACCGATGACAGAGACGCTCTACACTGGACCCATCTTCACACTCGAGCGGATTCAGGATCGCTGGGATGTCATTCGGCATTCACCTGCGGTGGCTATTTTGGCACAAAAAGACGGACGCATTTTGATCGTCAGACAACACAGGATCGCGCTTGGCACGGAAACGCTCGAAATTCCAGCAGGCCTCATCGATCCTGGAGAAACCCCCTTGGAAGCCGCCCAGCGTGAGTTGTCTGAAGAATGCAACTTGGGTGGCAAACTGACTTTGATTTCCCGCTACTACGCGAGTCCAGGATTCTGCGATGAAGAGGTTTATGTGTTCTCGGCGACGGACCTTTTTGAGCGTATTGGAGAACCCGACGAAGACGAAAACATCGAGGTTACGTGGATGGATCCCAGAGCTGTCTTGAGTGGCCTCTTGGATGGATCGATCAAAGGGTCGAGCACAACACTGGTCGGCTGCCTATGGGCCCTTCAAAATCCCTTAAACTTGGGCTGATGCGACTGTACGCCAACCCACAACAACGTCCTCCCACCGAAACGGTTCTCGCCATCGGTTCGTTTGACGGCATCCATCTGGGGCATCAAATGCTCATTCAAACCCTTTTAGAACGTGCCCACCGAGATCAAGTTCCATCTGTGGTGGTCACCTTTGACCCGCCAACACGGGTCGTTTTTCAGGACGTTGAGTATTTGTCCACTCTTCCTGAAAAGCTCGATATTTTGGCCATGTACGGCATCGACGAGGCCGTTGCCATCCCATTTGACCGAACGTACGCGCAACAGTCCAAAGAGAAATTCATCGAAGACATCCAACAATTGAAACCGAAAGCCATTGTTGTGGGCGAAGATTTTCGTTTTGGGCACCGTCGGGCCGGTCAACCCAAAGACCTGTTGAACGTGACCCCGAATGTCATTTCCATTCCCATGCACACCCTAGGCGGCCAACCGATCAAATCCACACACATACGGTCTCTGTTGGGCCTGGGAAACATCGACGAGGCCGCACACTTTCTGGGGCGTCCCTACGAAGCTTACGGCGTGATCGTACAGGGTGATCAAATTGGTCGGACCTTGGGTTACCCCACGGCCAATGTCGCGACACCGCCCAAAAAAGCATTGCCCAGAGGCGTGTTTACCGTTTGGATATGGATCGAGAACGCCCGATATTTGGGCATTGCCAACATCGGTCTGCGCCCAACCGTCGGAGGAAACACCTTTCGCTTCGAAGTCCACATCCTGGATTTTTCGGAAGATGTGTACGGAGCCGAAGTTCGGGTTCAGTTTCAGTCACGGATACGCCCGGAAAAAAAGTTCGCCACCCTGGATGACCTCAAAACCCAACTCAAGGTGGATGAGCAAACCGCAAGGGCCTCCCAACAATAGGGTCAGGGCCTGATTTGGTGAAGTTCCCACCACGCCTGAGGAACCAACGACAGCTTCCGAGACGTGGGTACATAGGCCCTCTTGGAAAAGTTGTCGCACCCGTTGGCTTCCAAGACATCCAAAATGCCAGCGTAGGCTTTTGCGGCAACCGCAACCGCCAAGCGCCCCCGACCGTGAAGTTTGGCCAAACCCATGCTGCCCTCCCGGTATCGGGTTCTGGCCAGACCGGCTAAGCTTCGAATGAGTGCCCTGTACGCCGGTGTGACCTCTCTGGCCAAAAGGTCTTTGGGCTTGACACCGTAGGCCTCGAGCATGTCCTCGGGAAGGTAAATCCGTCCCCGGGCCAAGTCTTCTCCCACATCCCGCAAAATGTTGGTCAATTGCATGGCTTGTCCGAGAACGAGTGCAAGGTTCAGGGTTTCCTCTCCCCCATCAAAGCCACTGATAGGCGCAATCATAAAGCCGACAACCCCGGCAACCCGACGGCAATAGAGGTCCAGATCGGCAAGTGTCTTGTACCTGTGAATGCTCAAATCCATTTTGAGGCCCAGGTACAGCTCATAAAAGGCCGATTTGGGAATGGGGTATGTGGAGACAGCCCAGTGCAAGGCTTGAACGAGCGGCATTTCACTGGGTGCTAAACCGTAGGCGGACTCAATATTCTGCCACCAAAACTCCAATTCCCCGGATACACCCGAATGGACATCTCGATCGACAATATCGTCACCCAAACGGCATGCGGCATAAACAGCCCACACCGCTTCCCTCTGCCCACTCGGAAAAAGACAACTGCCCAAGTAAAAGGTTTGAGAATGTTTCTGTGTGATCCTTCGGCAAAACTCAATGGCTTCATAGGGAAGACCTAAAGACCGCTTTACACGCATCGTAAACCCCGAACCCGTACCAGCTTGCTTGAAATGCCGAAAAGAAAATCCAACGGCGGTCACAAAATCGCCGTTTTATATTGATGAGCCGACAAAAACCCAACCCAATACCCCACCCGAAATGCGCTCCACTTCGGAAGCCACATATCCATCACACCCGGTCACTGACTGTGCCGAATCCGACCAAAGACCAGACTCCTCTCTGCAGTAGGTCACGCAATGTTCTCTGTTCCATCTTAATCGCCATTTAAGGCAAATATAACCTGATCTCAGCCAAACACCGGATACGCCCCACGAGAAACAATGTGCCAAACGGTAATTTTAGCGTATTTTATAAAAAGGCCACACGGTACCTTTATGAAATAGATGTTCCAAAATGCCATCCCTGCAGTTCTTTTTTGGCGCATTGAACCGCTCGGGTTTTGTTACGTTTGGGTCTCTTTGACAGATTCTGCCGAATGAGAGCGCGTTGTCCAACCTTTGGACGCTCGGGTTCAGAAAATGCAATGGATCTTAAAGTGTCATCTGATCACGGGATTTTGGTTGCAGCCCAATTGAGGATCCCTTGCGAGACCGCTGGAAGTATAATGAACCCACTTGATTTGAGAGGCCTGAAAACATTGAGTACAACCAAAAGCTACTACGCCCTGAACTTTGCAGCAGACCTCGGCGGCGCCTACAAGAATGTGTGTTTTTTTTCCAGTTCCTTTGAAGAAATTCAGATGGCGTTGGTTCAACACCTTGTCGAAGACCTTTATACACAGGTGTGGCATGGGCAGTATGTGAGTCTAGAAGTCACACACATCGGAGAAAAACAGCCCCAGATTGACCTTCTTCCTCACCTTCAAATCAATATCCCAGACTACGGATGTCTCTTTTTTGACGGCCAAGGAAAGCCAATCAACTACAATCCATCTTGGGACGACCCAACCCTACCCGAGGAAGCCCAACTGTGGCGGAAACTGATCGAGCACCAAATTCGGGGAATCGAAATCGACATTTCTTGGGATGATATTGCTGTTCCACTGCTCGAATCCGAACTTCTAAACCCCAGAGAATATTTCTGGGATTCCAACTGGGAAATGCAGCTCATACAGGGCTGGCACGATTTGGACAACGGGCTTTACCGCTCCAGTGAAGGGTTTTGGATCGACTACGAAGAACCCGAATAGGTCACTTGTCGTCTCGGCGAAGTCGGTAACCGAGTATCTGAAAATACATCTTGGAACGGTGTTTGATGCCTTCCCAAAACCCTCGTTTTTCCTCTTTCATGACCTGGCTGAGTCCCTTCAGTGGAACAAAAGCCCAACGGATGCCAGAGCGCTTGAGGTGGTCCGTTATGGCGGGTTCAGGCCAACGTTCTTGTGCCAACCGAGGAACGCTGAGCATCCACGCTCGACGGCACGCACGCTGACCGCTGAGGTGAGGCGTGACTTTATTTCCGAAATCGGTGAGCGCTCCACCTGAGTCAAAAATACCAATGGCCATATCCAACTCGCCAGAAACCACAGGATCGATCAGAGAATCCAAATGCATTTTGGAGAGACCCAACAGGTCTCCATCGAGCAAAATGACCACCTCAGCCTGTGTTGCCTGAAGCCCTACATAGGTTGCAGCACCTTTGCCTTGATTGGACTCCAGACGGACCACAAGGGCGCCCGCTTCGGTGGCCCGTTCAGCAGTTTCATCTTCTGAGCCATCAGAGACGACAATCACCTGACAATCCAGTTCCAGGGCTGTGTGTACCACACGTGCAATGGTCTCCCCTTCATTGAACGCCGGAATAATGACGGCCAAAGTGGTAGGGGCGGAAGAAGGTGGCATCACATTCACTCTCGATCTTCGGATGTCCATTCTACAGAAAGAGCCGGGTGAGATCACCCAACAGAACCAGGAACATGAACAGCATTAAAAATGAAAAACCCAAAAAAGTGATCCAGCCTTCTTGTTCAGGGCGAAGCTGTTTTCGCCGCACACGCTCAATCAAAACGAGCAAAATGCGACCGCCGTCGAGCCCTGGAATGGGCAACAGGTTCAAGATGGCCAAGCTCAGATTGATCATTACGGCAAACCCAATGGCCCCCAAAATACCCATCTCAGAGAGAAACCTTCCCGCAATTTGACTGGATCCCACCGGACCGACCGCACCTGTATTTTTGTCCAAGGGATTGGAAAAAACCTTCTGAACGGTCTCGACGAACCCAAAAACCGCGTTTGGAACGGCTGAAACAACAAATTTCAGTGCCGCCCAAAACGCACCGACCGGGTTTTCAAAGGTGAGGGTGCGAATCTGCTGCTGCGGTCCATAGGAAATCCCAAAAAGCTCCTGCGGTTTGGGATTCCACGTGAACGACACATCCAGCACTTTTCCCTGACGGACCACCTGAAACACGTGTGAACCGCCACTTCTGAGCGCGTCTTGGACGCGAAGATACCCGCCCCTCGGGACATCGTCGACCACTTCGGTTTTGGGAAACGGCTGTCCATCGATTTTGACAATGACATCGCCATCTTTGAACCCGGCATCCCGAGCGGGCTGACCCACAACCGACGCAATCTCCGCGCGGTTGGGTATTTGAATGACCTCACGCTGACCCTGCACAATGTACATACCGGTCAAAAGCAAGAGGGCAAATACAAAGTTGGACAAGGGCCCGGCGGCCAAAATCAGGAGCTTTCCCCGGGACCGAAGTGCAGCAAACCCCGTTCTGGCCGGCTGGAGAACGCCGTCGCGCTCAATAGGTGCCATACCGTCAATTTCGACGTACCCACCCATCGGAAACGCACTGAGTCTCCACTGTGTCCCACGCCAATTTCGCGCAAACACAACGGGACCCATTCCAATTGAAAAGGCCTTGACCTCGACCTTTTGCAGGCGGGCACATATGTAGTGCGCCCACTCATGAAGGGTAATGGCCACCAAGACTACGCACAACCAAAGCAACAATCCCATCTCAACCCCCTCTACGCCATACACGATCTGGCCAGGGAACGGGCCCACCGGTCTGTTTCGAATACACTGTCCCATGAAAGCACGTGAGTGGGCGCGTGATCCATCACCCGCTCAATGAGCTTAGGAATGTCAGTATAGGTGATTTGACCCGACAGAAATGCCTCAACGGCCACTTCGTTGGCCGCATTAAAAACACAGGGCATTGTGCCGCCTTTTTGTCCAGCTGCGTAGGCAAGGCCCAGACAAGGAAACCGTTCCCAATCGGGATGTGCCAGTTCAAGTGTGCCCGATACGTCAAAGTCGACAAAGGGCAAAGGTTTTCTGCGAACGCCCTGAACATCGCCGGGAAAGCGCATGCCAATTTCGGCCGACTCAATGGCGTACTGTATGGGCATTTGCATGTTTGGGGCACCCAGGTGGGCCTTGATGTTGCCGTCTTGAAACCGCACCAAACTGTGAATGATGGACTGGGGATGGATCAGCACCTTGATGGCATCCAAAGGCAGTCCATAGAGAAAATGGGCCTCTAAAACCTCAAGACCTTTGTTGGCCAAGGTGCTCGAGTCAATGGTCACTTTGGCCCCCATGGCCCATGTGGGATGTCGAAGAGCCATGGCGGGTGTAACCTGTGAGAGATCCTTGGGTTCGGTTCGAAAAGGCCCACCGGAAGCTGTCAAAATCAGTTCTGAGACGTCATCGAGTTGCTCACCGACCAGGCATTGGTACAGCGCGCTGTGCTCACTGTCTATCGGAACAACCGTTCCTCCGAAAGCGTCCACGAGATCCCAGATCAGCGACCCTGCGGCAACCATGCTCTCTTTGTTTGCAATGGCCACATGTGAACCCCTCTCCAGCGCGTGTCGGATGGAATCGAGACCCTCCATTCCAGGAATGGCCGCAACAACCACTTCACCGTACTCCGCGATCTCGCGAAGATCGGTTGTCACCTTTACACCACCCAAACGGGATTTCGCCGCAGTGTATTGGGCGTCTGACACGCGAACAACGACCGGTTGGTGCAGTTTGACCTGTGCCTCCAAAAGATCTAAATTGCCGTGAGCGGCCAGAGCCACCACATGGTAGCGTCGCATGCGGGCCACCTCTAGAGCCTGAGTGCCAATGGAACCCGTAGAGCCAAGTATGGAAATTGAAGTCATGTGAGTCTTCTTTCGTCGAAAATCAGGGTTTTGGAGAACCCGTTCGCGGTATGACAATGGTGCTCGGAGAGGTTGTCCCAAAGGTCTCATCCAAAAGGTCTGTCGGCGAGAGGGCTGCCACATCACGCAGGGGTCCAATCGTCTGCTGGGTCCGGTTTCCGACCGCATCTTCTACGACAATCGACGCTTGGCTTTGGCTGCTCTCAAAATAAAACTCCACCCGTGCCGAGGGCTGAATTTCCAGAGGTGACCCGTCAATCCGAACCTCTTTCACCTTCACGTTGTCTGTCGCAACACCGACAATCCGGGTGACACCCGCACGACGTTCCGCCTGTGTGATGGAAAGTTTGGGCTTCTGGGCGTCGACCTGTATGGGCAAAACACGGGTCGATTTGAGCCCATCGGTGTCGGTTGCGCGTATGACGTAAGCCGCTTTTCCGGCACGCACATCGCTTTGAAAATCAAAGGCCTGAATCTTGGGCGCACCTTGAGACATACCCTGGGATGCCACAAACAGAGGAAACCCGTTGACATCAATGCGCTCAATGCCATGGTCGTCCACAACATAACCTCGCACACGCTTGGTATGGTCCGCGGAAATTTGATCGGCTTCGGGTTCCGTCACAACAATCTTGGGGCTAAATCCGTCATTCTCTCGTTTGCAAGCCACCAAACCCAACGCCAAGGCCATGCAAATGAACCAAACAGCCCTCATGGGAACACTATACCCGCGATGCCCCCCGGCGTGAAGGTCTTGAAGGATGACCCAAAACTGAACCAACGTAAAGTGACATTTATCGGCAAAAAGGCTGACGTCAGGCGGCATAAACTATGCTAGAGCCATGGGAAAGAACACATTGATTTTGGCACTTTGGGCAATAGGTTTCGCAGGCGCTACCCCTCGATTTGATGCACAAAGCATCATCGTGAATCCTGTGGAGAGTCCGTTACAGGTGAGCGTTTGGACCGATAAAGACACATCTGGAAGGGCACTGCCCAGCTACAAGGTGGGCGACAAAATCTGGCTGTACACCCGGGTCACTGAAGATGCCTACGTTTACCTCTTCAACGTCGATCCCTCCGGAAAAATTGACATGGTTTTGCCCAATCGCCTCCAAGGGGGTGGAAACCTTGTTCGGGCTGGAGAAACCAAGGCCTTTCCGTCTCAAAATTCAAAATTCTTTTTCACGGTTGACAGCCAAGGCGGTCTGGGAACCAACAAAGTATTGGCACTGGCCAGCAAAACGCCTCTGGATATGAACGACATCGCACGGTTTCAAAACAGAACGTCACAATTCGCCGACATCCAGGTTTCCGGCCAAAGGGGCCTTGCCGAAGCCCTGTCGATTGTGGTCAACCCAGTTCCCGAAGATGATTGGACCACAGACACAGCGTCTTACAATGTCACTGGCAAATACGCCAATCAAACTGGACAAACCTCACCTGGACGACTCATCATCCAGACCAACATGAATGGTGCAGATGTGTTCATCAATGGACGGCGTGCAGGACGCGGATCGATCACACTCTCAGATTTGAGTGCGGGAACTTACCAAATTACCGTCCGCGCCCAAGGCTACCCAGACTATACGGTGAATGTCACCTTGGACGGCCAGCAACCGGTCACCATCACTGCAAATTTCTGATCCAAACGCGAAAAACAGAGAGGACAACCTCTCTGTTTTTGTTTTGTGGGAACGCACAAACAGGGTCAGGCTTCCAAACGCGTCTTCAGGAAATTGGTGAGCACAACGCCACGCTTGTAGAAACTGTTGTCCATGATTTTGACATAGAGCGGAATGGTCGTTTTGATACCTTCGATGACCGTTTCTTCCAAAGCCCGCTTCATGCGTACAATGCTCTGCTCACGATTGGGCGCCCAAGTGATGAGTTTTCCAATGAGCGAATCGTAATGTGGGGGAATGGTGTAGCCACCATAGGCATGGCTATCGACACGAACCCCTGGGCCACCGGAAAAGTGAACATGTTCTAATTTTCCAGCAGATGGCCTGAAATCTTTGTCTGGATCTTCCGCATTGAGGCGACACTCGATGGCATGGCCTTCCAAACGGATGTCCTCCTGACGCAACTTGAGGCCGTATCCAGCAGCAATTTCGATTTGCAGGCGGACAAAGTCGAGTCTGGAAATCATCTCACTGACACAGTGTTCGACCTGAATTCGGGTATTCATCTCCATGAAATAAAAGTTACCGTTTGGGTCGACAATAAATTCGAGTGTTCCCGCTCCCGCATAGTTGACGTGTTTGGCCAAACGCACACCAGCGTCCAGAATCTCTTGCCGCAGTTCCTCGGGCAATGTCGAAGGGGCTTCCTCGATCAGCTTCTGGTTGCGGCGCTGAATGGAACAGTCCCGTTCACCGATGTGAATGACGTGCCCCTTGCCATCTCCCATGACCTGCACTTCAATGTGGCGAAATTCCTCAAGAAATTTTTCCATGATCAGCGCGGAATCGCCAAAGTACAAACGGGCCTCTTCTTGGGCCTGACCAAAGGCTTTTCTGAGGTCATCCGAGGAACGGCACACCTTTTGCCCTCGTCCGCCACCACCCGCACTGGCCTTGAGCAACACAGGGTAGCCAATCTCCTTTGCAGATTGCAAAGCCTCATCCAAATCCTTTAGAACACCCGTTCCGGGAACCGTTGGGACTTGACTGAGACGGGCAATTTCGCGTCCACCCGCTTTGGATCCCAATGCGCGCATGCTCTCTGGCGTCGGACCGATAAAGGCAATGTTGTGGTCTCGGCAGATCTCGGCAAAATCGGGGTTTTCGGCCATAAACCCATACCCTGGATGGATGGCTTCTGCGCCAGTCATGAGCGCGGCCGACAAAATATTGGGAATATTGAGGTAACTTTTGCTGCTCTCTGCAGGCCCAACACAGACCGATTCATCCGCAAGCAAAACAGGCAAACTGCTGACATCGGGTTGGCTGTAGACGACAACGGTCTTGATGCCCATTTCCTTGGCGGTGCGGATGATGCGCAAGGCGATCTCTCCACGGTTGGCGACCAAAATTTTTTTGAACACAGCGCGCTCCTTAAGATCTCAGGTCGGTTCAATCAGAAAAAGATCTTGACCATACTCCACAGGAGAGGCATTCTCGACCAAGATTTTTCGCACAATGCCAGAGACCTCGGCCTCGATCTCGTTCATCAACTTCATCGCTTCCAGAATGCAGAGCACCTGTCCCACCTGAATGCGATCGCCTTCACGAACAAAGGGTGCAGCGTCTGGCGACGGCGAACTGTAAAACGTCCCCACAATCGGCGCTTTGATGGGTGTCAAGTGCTTGTTATTGCTCTGCTCGACAGACTTTTCTTCTCTCTTCTCTTCTTTGACCGGCTTGAGGGTAACCTCTGGTGGAGGCGCCAAAACAGGCTGCGCAACGCTGGCAACCGCAAATGTTTCAGCGCCACGCTTGACGGAGAGTTCGTATTGATCTGTTTTGAGGTTAAATTCCCGCACTTCAGAGACAGCCAAAGCTTCGAGAATGTGTTTAAGGTCCTGTGGGTTCACGCTTTGCCTCCGATGGTCAACATGCCTCAGGCACGTCCCAGGTATTCGCCCGTTCGGGTGTCTACGCGAACTTTGTTGCCCGTCTCGACAAACAGAGGAACCGAAATGGTTGCACCACTGCTGAGTTTTGCAGGCTTGTTGCCCCCGGAAACGGTGTCGCCCCGAACCCCTGGATCCGTTTCAACGACATCCAAAACGACTTGGTTGGGCAGTGTGATTTTGAGGGCTTTGTCCCCGTACATCTGCACCTCAACTTCCAGATTTTCGGTCAGAAAACGCGAGGCATCTCCAGCCAAAACGATGGGCAAATTGAGCTGTTCAAAGGTTTCCATATCCATAAAGACGTAGTCTTCACCGTCTTTGTAGAGGAACTGCATGGGCTTGCCTTCGACGAAAATATCTTGCAGTTTCTCGCCGTTGTTGAAGGTTCGGTCCACAATGGAACCACTTTCCAAATTGCGGAATTTGGTGACGACCTTGGCACCACCACGACCCATTTTGAGGTGAGAATACTCCAAGCATTCCCACAATTGACCTTCCATAGAGACTTTGGTTCCGTTTCTCAACTCTGTAACACTGATCATAATCACTCCTTCTTGGAAAAAACGCTCGTGCAGGAGCGCTTATCAAAGGTACGATGGGGATTATAGCATCATTTGGATGGCCGTTTGGGTTGGGCGTTCAAAATCCCAAAAACCCTTGGGCTCCACTTTCAAAATGCCTTACAGCGCGGTATACTTCAACGCATGCGCACGACAATTCCACCTGCAGGAAACCCACTCCTGAGCGGCACGTTTGAGATTCCCTTTCGCTCAATAGAACCCAAACACTTTGAGCCAGCCATTGAACAGGCCACTCTGGAAGCCCAAGCGAACATCGAACGCATTGTCCATCAAAGTGAAAAAACCTTTGAAAACACACTGCTCGCACTCGACCTTGCAACTGAAAAACTCGAGTACGCCATGGGCATCATCATGCAATTGGAAAGGGTGAACAGTTCACCCGAAAGCCGAACCGCTTACAACCGGGCATTTGCTCTATACAGTGAATTTACAACCCAGATATTCCTCAATTCGGAACTTTGGAACGCGATCAAAACCTACGCATCCTCTGAAGAGGCCAAACAACTGACGGGGCCGCGCGCGCGACGGCTCGAGCAAATTTCCAGGGCCTTCCAGCTTCACGGCGCAGACCTCTCCGATGAAACGAAAACACGCTTCCAGGAGATCTCCAAACGCCTCACCGAAATCACATCGCAATTCGGTCAAAACGTCCTCGACAGCACCAACCAGTGGAAACACCACATCACAGATGTCACCGAACTTTCTGGTGTACCTGAGTCGCTCAAAGACCAAGCACGAGCCGACGCACAAGCCCAAAACTTGGACGGTTACCTTTTGACCCTCCAGGGCCCAACGGTCACTGCAATTCTCACCCACGCCGACAACCGAGAGCTTAGAAAACTCATCTGGCATGCGTACCAAGCTATCGCAACGCAAGAGCCGTACGACAACCGGAACCTCATCGAAGAAATCCTCAAACTGCGGCAAGAAGAGGCTGAACTGCTTGGGTTTCAAGATTTTTCCGACCTGATGCTGTCCGATCGCATGGCAAAATCCGGTGAAGTGGCCTGGAATTTCCTACAGGATCTGTACCAACAGGTCCTCCCCTTTCGGAACCGCGAGATAGAATCGCTTGAAAATTACAAAAAATCCAACGGCAACGACACAACACTTGAACCTTGGGATTCGGCGTACTGGATGGAAAAGCAACGTAAAGCTGAGTTTGGTTTCGATCAGGAAAAGCTCAAGCCGTACTTCTCGCTGGAGCGCGTGACACAAGGCCTGTTTCAGATCTCAGAAATTTTGTTTGGCCTCCAGATCACAGAAATACCAAACGACGAAGTCTGGCACCCCGAAGTCAAATACTTCGAAGTGCGAAACCCAGAGGGCGAACATTTGGGTTCCTTCTACACCGATTGGTTCCCCAGAAACAACAAACGCAGCGGCGCTTGGGCCATGGAACTCATTACAGGAAACCACTGGTCTGGACGCAGAGAGCCTCACCTGGCAGCGATGACCGGAAACCTATCCCGTCCGACGCAAGACAAACCGGCACTCCTGACCCACAGGGATGTAGAGACGGTGTTCCACGAGTTTGGCCACGTGCTGCATAAGCTGCTCAGTCGGGCAGAGATCCGAGGACAGGCTGGAACACGCGTCGCACACGACTTTGTGGAATTGCCGTCTCAAATTATGGAAAATTGGTGCACCGAACCCGAGGCACTGAAGCTGTTTGCAAAACATTACGAGACCGGCGAGTCGCTTCCAGACACAGACATCGAGAAACTGATCCAAGCCCAGAGACACGGAGCTGCACTCGCATTCATGAGGCAATTGTCCCTAGGCACTGTCGATATGGCACTTCATCGCTTCTATGCAAAAAACCCCACAGGCGACGCAGAAACCTACGCCCACGCGGTCATGCAAGACTTTTACCATTGGAAAATTCCGCACAAGCCTGGGTATCTCTGCGGTTTCAGCCACATATTTCGCAGCCATGTCGGTTACGCTGCCGGGTACTACGCCTACAAATGGGCCGAGGTTTTGGACGCTGATGCCTTTACTCGATTTAAGGAAGAGAGTATTCTGAGTAGAGACACAGGCATGGCATTTGTTGAGACCATCTTGAGCCAGGGAGGCAGCCAAGATCCGCAAAAGCTGTTTGAGGATTTCATGGGACGGAAGCCCGACCCCAAAGCACTGCTCGTTCGGGAAGGTTTAATCTAGAGAAATACATGAAACGGGTAATGATCGCCAGTCCAAACAGTTCGGTTTCAGAAACCCTGAAACCGTTCCTGTCAGATTGCAACATCAAAACCTACGGACAAGCTGACGCACTCATGCTGGACAGCCGAAAGCACCCTCCGGACGTGATCGTCGTCTACGAAGATTTCAACAGCGAGATTCCCTTCTTGGATTTCATTGATTTGATGCGCCGTCGACCCGACCTCATTCACACGCAGTGGATCGCTCTGGGCAATGCCCGTTTCATGTTGGACTGCGCCCGGCACGGCATCGATTCGGTTCTTCCCGCACAAACGCCCCCTGTACTGCTCGGCACCGTGGTTTTGGCCAAAATTCAGGAAACCGATCGACAAGAACACTACAAAGACCGCGCCGAAACCCTTGAAGACAAAATGCGCGAGATGCAGCGCGACGAAGAGCACAAGGAACAGCTCGTTCACATGCTCGTTCACGATCTCAAAAACCCTGTGTCAGCCGTTCTCGGGTTGCTTGATTTGGTCATTGAAGAAGGCGAAGCCCTCCTTCCCAGAGACCTACTGACCCTCATCAAAACGGCCTATGAAGAAGCCAATCACGTGCTGTACATGGCGGCCAATATTCTGGACGTTCGCAAAATGCAGGGTGGCAAAATGGTTTTGCGCAAGGAAAACCTTGACAGAGAAGGTCTGGAAGACGTGATTCAAGGGGCGAAGCGGGACAGCGGGAATGAACTTCAAGAGTCCCGCCACTTTCACATGTCCATCGCGTCTACGCTCCCCAAAGTGGCTGTCGATCCGACACTGCTGCGGCGCGTGTTGGCCAACCTGATTTCCAATGCCGTCAAGCACACCAACACCGGGGGCACCATTGCTGTTCGTGTAAAAGCCGCCCAAGAGTTTGTCGAAATTGAGGTTTCAGACGATGGCGAAGGCATTCCACAAGAAGACCTTCCCAAGCTCTTTAGGCCCTTTGAACAGGCCCGAACGACCGTCCGGGGCCGTTTTGACAGCGGGATGGGTTTGGCTTTTTGCAAACTGGCGATTGAACAGCATGGAGGAACCATTTCTGTGCAATCAACCCGAGGCATGGGAACCCGATTCTCTTTTGGCCTACCGGTCATCTCCAACGAAGATGACGATATCGAACTTGTCGATTAAACGTTTTCGGATGTTATACTTGTAAGATGAGACCCACCGACATGTTCTGCTGTTGCCGTATCTTCTGACGCGGCCGCCCAATATTGTTGTCTGTCTACCCGGCCGCCTTCAGCGGCTTTTTTTATTGCAAAACCCCACAAGGAGAAACCATGTCAGATATCCAACTCTTCAACACACTGAGCCGAAAAAAAGAGACATTTGTTCCCTCGACGCCCGGACATGTGGGCATCTATGTCTGCGGACCCACAGTCTACTCAGATGCGCATTTGGGACATGCCAAAGCGATGATCTCTTTCGATGTGATTCGACGCTACTTTGAGTACGCAGGTTACAAGGTGCGCTTCGTGTCCAACGTGACAGATGTCGGACACTTGGTGGACGATGCAGACGAAGGCGACGACAAGATTGCCAAACGTGCCGTGCTCGAAAAACTGGAACCCATGGAAATTGCGGACAAATACTATTGGAGCTACTTTCAAGACATGGAGCGTCTCGGGGTCAAACGTGCCAGCATCACGCCGAGGGCCACTGGACACATCCCAGAACAAATTGCCTTGATTGAAGAGCTCATCGCATCAAACCATGCCTACGTCGCAGACGGCAGCGTTTATTTCTCTGTGGCCGACTACGCCCCATACGGCAAATTGTCCGGTCGGGTTTTGGACGAAATGGAAGTGGGAACCCGGGAAACCATTCGAGACGAAAAGAAAAATCCAAAAGACTTCGCGCTGTGGAAAAAGGCGGATCCCACACACCTGATGCGTTGGGAAAGTCCCTGGGGCATTGGCTTTCCAGGTTGGCACATCGAATGCTCGGCCATGAGCCTGAAATATTTGGGAGAAGGTTTTGACATTCACGGAGGCGGACTGGATTTGCAATTCCCCCACCACGAAGCCGAAATTGCCCAATCCGAAGCCGCCGGGCACCCCTTTGCGCGCTATTGGATGCACAACAACATGGTGACCGTACAGGGCGGTGAAAAGATGTCCAAATCCAAAGGCAACTTCAAAACCCTCAAAGACCTGTTTGAACAGTACAACCCGATGGTCATGCGCTTTTTATTGGTATCCAGTCACTACCGTTCCATCACCGAGTTTTCGGAGCAATCCCTGGAAGCGGCCGAAAATGGCTACCTCAGACTCAGACAAACCCTCGAAACGGTGGAAAGAAACCTCAAGACGGCGCCATCGGGTGAGCACCCAACATTGGAAAAAGCCCTGGAGCACTTCCAAGAGGCCTTTGAAACGGCCATGAACGACGACTTCAACACCCCAGAGGCCATCGCCGCACTCTTTGGTTTTGCGAGAGAAATCAATGCTGCACAGGCAAAAGGTCCAGTTGGTGGAGACACTCTGGCAAAGGTGAAGGCCAAATACATCGAACTGGGACGCGACGTCTTGGGTCTGTTTCAAGAGAGCCCTTCGGCTGCCGAGCAACCGAAACGGACCGAGGCCTTACTCGAATTGGTGGTCGAAGCACGCGGGCACTACCGGGCCGTCAAGGCATGGGACAAATCCGACGCACTGCGGTCAAAGCTTCAAGAGGTGGGCATCACGCTCGAAGACACCCCTCAGGGAACACGCTGGAAACTGGATTGAAATCAGGGCTGGGGCTGGGGTTTGCGGTAACCGGAAACGGCAAACCTCATGGCCGTTCGCTCTTCCGCCAGGTTGGTCGGGTCAATCTTGAAAAAGCTCGGCTGCATAACCAAATCGATGTGGTCAGATTCGAGATAGTCTCGCGCAATGGCCAAAGCCTTCACCGTTTGGTTGATGGCCGTTGGACCCATGGCTTGAATTTCAAGGCGACCTTTGGCACGGACAACAGCTGCAATGGCACCAGCGACAGAATTCGGACGTGACTTTCCAGAAACCCTCAGTGTTTCCACAAAAACCCCCACTTGGATTGGAATCGAACGCTGTACGGTATGCAGAGGTGGCCAAAATCCTTTAGCTTTCCTTTAAGATAAAGGTGTTATTAAGATTATAGCAAATATTCTCATCCCTTGAACAGGCCATAAGTTGTATAGGGGGTGTTTCGTTCGATCAACTTGAAATAAAAAGAGAAGGGCGTGGGACGCCAAACAATTCAATTGCAGCGCCCACACTCCTATTTGAATTACAGTCAAACCCGCTGTCCTGCGGGTTTTTGTCGATCGAGAAACGGAATCCGTTTTGCTCAAGCCAAAGCATGATCCAGCGTCTGGATGTACAATTCTTTCAGCTGCGTATCCTCAATTTTGGAAGGTGCCTCGGCCATCAGGTCTATCCCGCGGTTGTTTTTGGGAAAGGCAATCACTTCACGGATGGATGGAGCCCCCGACATCAGCATCACCAAACGGTCCAAACCCCAGGCAATCCCACCGTGTGGTGGTGTGCCGTACTCCAGGGCGTCCATAAAGAACCCAAAGCGCTCTTGGGCCTCTTCCCTGGAAAAGCCAATGGCCTCAAACATTTTTTGCTGGACCTCTTGGGTGTGAATGCGAATGGAACCGCCGCCCACTTCGAACCCATTGAGGACCAAATCGTAGGCCTGGGCGCGCATTGTACCCATTTCTGAAGTGCCAAATTTGGATAGATCGTCCGGCATAGGGCTGGTAAACGGATGGTGCATGTAGGTCCAACGCCCGTGGTCTTGATCGTATTCCAGAAGCGGAAAATCGACCACCCAATGAAACTCGAACGTGTGCGCATCGGATACCCAACCAAAAAGATCACGCAAAGCCAGCCGAACCGCGCCCAGCGCCGTGACCACCTTGAGGTACGGACCCGCACAGAAGAGCAACATCTCACCGACATTGGCTTGGGAATGTTGGATGAGCTGTGTGTGCTCTTCGGCCGAGAGAAACTTCGCAATTCCACCGTCCAGCTGGCCATCTTGCACGCGGGCCCATGCCAAACCGGCCACGCCATTTTGGCGTGCAATGCGTTCGAGTTCCTCAATTTGCTTGCGACTGAGTTCTGGGGCAACGAGAAACTTGACACTCCCGTTGGACTCGAGCGCCGATGAAAATGCCTTAAATTCCGTTTTGGAAAGGAGATCTCCGGCGTCTTGGAGGAGACAACCAAAGCGCAAGTCCGGCTTGTCGGAGCCGTAAAGATCAAGCGCTTGCGCATACTTCATCCGAGGAAAAGGGAGCGGAAGATCGACGTCCAAGGTTTTTTTGAACACATGTGCCAAAAGACGCTCGTTGAGTTCGAGGATGTCGTCCATGCCAACAAAGCTCATTTCGATGTCCAACTGCGTGAAGTCAGGCTGCCGGTCCGCGCGCAAATCTTCATCTCTGAAACAACGTGCGATTTGAAAATAGCGATCCAGATTGCCAATCATGAGCAGCTGCTTGAAGAGTTGGGGCGATTGAGGCAACGCGTAAAATTCACCGGGATTGAGCCTGGACGGCACCAAAAAATCCCGAGCCCCTTCAGGGGTAGACTTTGTCAGAAAAGGGGTTTCGACAGAGATAAAACCCTCGCCATCCAAAAATTCATAGATAGCCGTTGTGACTTTGTGTCGCAGTTTGAGTGTGTTTAGAACGGCCGTTCTTCGGATATCCAGGTAGCGATATTTCAAACGCAAGTCTTCGGACACCTGTGCGTGTGCGCCGTCGATCGGAAAGGGCAAGGTCTTTGCAGTGTTCAGGACATTCAAACGGCTGGGAATCAACTCAACATTCCCGGTCGCGTAGTCAGCGGTTTGGTTTTCTTTGCTTCTGAGGCGGATTTCTCCTTCAACTTCGATGACGTACTCAGATTTCAGGTTTTTGGCCACGGAAAACCAAGGGCTGTCTTCATCGACCGTCACTTGCAAAATGCCGCTTCGGTCCCTGAGCACAATAAAAATCTGTGCGGGAAAAGACCGAATTCGAGAAACCCACCCCTGCAGGGTCACCTGTGTTCCAACGTGACATTCGTTCATCTGGCCGACATAATCTGTTCGTTTCATTGGACACCTTCCATTGCACTTAAAAATTCTTCTTGAGAGAGCGTCCACTGCTCTCCGGACTCCAACGCCTTATAGGTTACTGTGCCTTGTTCCCGCTCTTCACTGCCCATAAACGCCACGAACCGAGCACCCTTTTTGACCGCGTCTTGGATGTGTTTCTTGATCGCTTTGGGTTTGTACGCGTACTCAACCCAGGCAAATTTTCGGGCCTTTCGGGCCAAAGAAGCGACATTGGGTACAGAATCATCATCCAGTGCGCCCATGTACAGCAAGGGCTTTTCCTGCTCGGGCAAGGCCACACCCTCGGCCAAGACAGCTTTGACCACGCGTTCGACGCCCAGTGCCCACCCGACCCCTGGAACAGGCAATCCTCCCAGGAGTTCGACCAAGCCGTTGTAGCGTCCACCACCACCCAGAGCTGTTTTTCCGCCCATGGTTTTGTGGTGAATTTCCCAGGCCGTGTGCTCATAGTAGTCGAGTCCGCGAACCAACATCGGATCAATGGTGTACGGAATTTCAAACAGGTCGAGGTAGCTTTGAACGTCTTCAAAGTGGCTTTTGGACGGTCCACTCAGAAAATCCAACAGAGGCGAAATGCCCAAGGAAACCAAAAGGTGTCGGTCGCGCTCATCTTTGGAATCCCAAATCCGCAGGGGATTGACCTCGAGGCGGGATTGAGATTCTACCGACAAGAGATGCTTGTGTGGCAAAAGGGTTTCACGGAGATGGTCGTTGTAGCGGTGGCGGTCTTCCCTGCTGCCCACCGATCCAATGTAAAATTCTACGTCACGCAAACCCAAATCTTGGAGAATATCCCACATCGAAGCCATGGCTTCCGCATCGATCAAGGGTTCCGATGCACCAAACACCTCATACCCAATCTGATGAAACTGACGGTAACGACCCTCCTGGACATTCTCAGCCCTGAACATCGGACCGTGTGTCCACAGCTTCAGGGGCGCTGGAAACTGCTTGAGTCCATTTTGGATGTAGGCCCGCGCAAGTGGCGCGGTGCCCTCTGGCCTGAGGATAAAAACCTTAGACTCACCTTTGGAAGCGTGGTCATTGCTGACCGAAAACATCTCTTTTTGGACGATATCGGTTGCAGCGCCGACACCCCGCTGAATGACTTCCGGATACTCAAACATAGGGGTTTGGATGTACTTTGCGCCGACACGTTCCAAATTGGACTGGGCCTGGTCGATCACATATTGGTGGAACCGAACCGAAAACGTGGGATCTAAACCCGGACTTCCCTCCGGAAGCAGGTCTTTTGTACCTTTGGGGCTCTGAATCATGCGGTTCATCATACTTTAGCGGGAGGTTTAGGTCTGTATAATTCAGGTGTTGTGAAATGATGAAAAGCGATTCAAGGGTTTCCGATTCTGTTTCTTCCGCTCTGTTAATTTACAATGGGCGTTCCGGTGGGTTCAATCGAAGGTTTTTACAGCGTTTTGAGGGATACATCTCCAAAGCCGGATGCCATTTGGAAGTTGTAGACATTGCCGACATCCCCAGCGACTTCAGTGGATTCGATCGCGTCGCGGTTGCCGGGGGTGACGGCACGGTCAATACGGTCGCCCACCGCCTCAAAAACCTCGGTATTCCATTGCTGACATTGCCGCTTGGAACGGGAAACTTGATCGCGCAAAATCTGGGAATACCCAAATCGGCGAGCAAACTGGCGCATATTTTCCTCGAAGGCACGCCGCGCAAGTACGATCTGGCACTGCTGACTGCCGGAGATATCCAAACTGGATTTACCATGATGGCCGGTGCAGGACTCGACGCCGATGTCATCCGAGACAGCGAGCCACTCAAGGCCAATTTCGGGGTTGGCGCCTACATTCTGGGACTGCTCAAACAGCTCTCACCCCGTGAAGTCCAATTTCAACTGACCCTCGACGGTCAAACCCAGATCAGCACACAAGGCATGGGCATTCTGATCGCGAATTTTGGCCTGGCCAACTTTCAACTGCCGATTGTCACGGGTATCAGCGCACAAGACGGTTTTTTGGATGTCATTGTGATGAAGGGGAAAACCCCGCTGAGCCTGATTCCACACCTGATGGATTCCATTCGGGGAAAGCTCGGCTTTGGCGACCCTATTTTTGAAGATCGCCTGGAAATTTTCGCATGCAAACGGCTGATTTTGGAAACAGAACCGATCCTGCCCATACAGTACGACGGAGAGCTCTTGGAGGCTGAAACGCCCATGGAAGCGTGTGTTTTGCCCAAAGCCATACCTTTTTTGGTTCCGTAACCCAGGCCACCCTCTGCTGTTGCATGACTGCTGTTTTTTACCAATCTACACACACAGAATGAATACTTTTTCTCGGATTTCTGGACCGCCCAACGACCTTTGGAGACTGCTTTTGTACCGAGGTTTTGGTGTATGCTGGTCTAACCTAACAAAGGCTCGAAACGAGGTCTGTGGCATGTCAATTCAGTTTGGTACAGATGGATGGCGAGATATCATCGCCGACGGATTCACACGGGAAAATCTTGAACGGGTTGCGACAGCCCACGCCCTCTATTTGAATGACATCGGGGCCTCGAAGATCGTCATCGGTTTTGACACCCGGTTCCAGGGGCAGTGGTTTGCCGAATGCGTGGCGCGCGTTATGGCGAACCGTGGCATTGAGGTTCTTTTGGCGCCATCGTACGTTCCCACACCCGCACTGTCGTTTGCGGTCCGTCACTTTGAGGCCGACGGCGGCGGCGTGATGATCACCGCGTCGCACAATCCCGCACCCTACAGCGGTTACAAAATCAAGGGGCCTTACGGCGGCAGCGCCTCTCCCGAAATGGTCCGAGCGGTCGAAGCCAAGCTGAATGACACCGTGCCTCCGCACAAAGCTACAGCTGCGCAGATTCGGCCACTGTACATTCAAAATGCGTATTTTGCCCAGATTTCCAAGCTGCTGAATTTGGATGTTCTCAGAGGGTTTTCAGGCACGATGTACTGCGACGCGATGGGTGGGGCCGGCGCGGGTTGGATTCAAGCCTACATCCAAAAAATGGGTTTGGCTGTGGATTTTCATCCGCTGCACGATTCCCCAAATCCCCTGTTTTTTGGTGTTGCACCCGAGCCCATTGCCCAAAACCTCGCTTCACTCATCGAGGCATTGAAAGGCCTGCCGGACCTTGCCTTTGGAACAGCCACCGATGGAGATGCGGACCGTGTGGGTGCGGCCACGCCGATGGGTTTTTTCAACAGCCACAAAATATTCGCACTTCTTCTGGCGCATCTCTACCGAAAAGGTCTCCGTGGACGCGTGGTCAAAACAGTTTCCACATCGGGAATTATTGATGCGCTTTGCCGCAAATGGGGACTTGAAGTGGTCGAAACCCCCGTGGGCTTCAAATACATCATCGAAGCTTTTTTGGAAGGCGAACGGGATCCCAACAAAGCCGTGCTCTTTGGCGGAGAAGAATCCGGCGGAATGGCTGTGATGGGACATGTTCCAGAGCGCGACGGCATCCTGAACAGTCTTCTTTTGCTCGAAAGTGTCGCAACCACCCAAAAGAGCCTTGACGCGCAGTTCGCCGAACTCGAAGAGATTGCACAGTTTAAACATTATTACGATCGGTTTGACCTCCATCTGTCACCGAACTTCGACAAAGACGCCTTTTTGAAGCAAATACGCACCCTAGGCCGTGTGGCAGGATTGACTGTCCAGTCCGTCAACGACAAGGATGGCATCAAGTTGGTTTTGGATCAGCACGCTTTCGTTATGGTTCGGGCATCTGGGACAGAACCCCTCCTTCGGATTTACGCGGAAGCGGGCGAACCCGAAAAACCCGGCGAGTTGATTGCAGCCATCAAATCTTGGGTGTCTTCCCTACCGGAGGGCGCGCATGTCTGAATTTGTCGCCATTGTTTTGGCAGGAGGCAGCGGTGAACGCTTCTGGCCCCTTTCTCGGCAAAAAAAGCCCAAGCAGTTTTTGAATCTCGAGGACAGTGGATTCAGCCTTTTACAGACAACAGCAAATCGATTGGCGGCCATCACGCAAAGCTTCGAGAGGATTTTTGTCGTCACAGCGAGCAATTACCGAGGACAGGTTTTTGATCAATTGCCCGAACTGCCCAGCGAAAATTTGATCATCGAACCACAAGCCCGAGACACTGCGCCCGCCATTCTGTATGCGGCACTTCACGTCAAAAAACACTATCCAGATGCCGTGATTGGGGTGTTTGCATCCGATCACAGAATCACAGACACACAGACCTTTGCCGACGTGGTGGCTGCAGCCACACAGGTTGCCGCCGAAGAGAGAAGGATTGTGACGCTGGGCATTACCCCCAACTTTCCCTCAACGGGATACGGCTACATCCAACGGGGGGAATGGCTCAAAACGCAGGGCAATTGGCCGGTTTACCAGGTGGACCATTTTTCCGAAAAACCCGATCTCCAAACAGCAGAATCGTTTTTGGCCAGTGGGTTGTACTCTTGGAACAGCGGGATTTTTGTGTGGCACATCGATACCCTTTTGGAAGAGTACCAAACCCACCAGAGCGAGTTGTACACACAGCTTTCTGACACGAACCTTGACCGTGCCCGTGTCAAGGAGGTGTTCCCAAAGCTGCAAAAGATAAGCGTCGATTATGCCATCATGGAAAAGTCAAACCGTGTCACAGTGATCCCGGCACAATTCGGTTGGGATGACCTGGGGGATTGGAACGCCCTGGAACGCATGCTCCGAGGCAGTGGCCAAAATGTATCTGTCGGCAAGCACGTTGGACTGGACACAGAAGGTGCCATTTTGTACACGACTTCCGGAAACGACCTGATTGTAACCATTGGACTCGAGGACGTCGTGATTGTCCGCAACGAAGATGTCACACTCGTCGTGCGCAAAGATCGGACCCAAGACATCAAAAAGGTGGTTCAACGGCTCAAAGATTCTCCAGAACTCGAGCGGTTTATTTGAGAAAACCGTTCCTCATGAGGTTCAGGCAATGCGGCACCTATTTGAGCGCCGTTTTTTTCAAAACAGCGCCAGTCGACGCGAAAATATCGAGTGGATTTCCGTTTGGCAACCATTGAGAAATACGATACATTCATGCGTTCTTCTACAGAAGGTTTCACCATTGTTTAGCGTTTTGAGACCCCAGCAAAAGGGTTGTCTAACACTTGTTTTGGTTAGCGACCAGGCTGCAGGGCATGCCGTCCTGACGACAATAGAATATTTCTTGCTGGATATTGTAGGAATCACGAGGTTTGCTGTAAAGACAAGCACCGACGGTCATGCCATATGAATCTTACATCAAGCTCGTTGAATATTGGGCATCTCTGTAGTTCTTTACAATAGAGTTCTTTCGAAACTAAAATTACAAGAGTTCAAAATTATAGATACCTGCTATGTCTTGGTCAGAACAGCACGTCTTGGTCAGGACGGCACCCCGTGGGGCCTGACCGCGCCATGCGGCCAGCTCCGCGTCTTGGCCCAAATACGGCACCTCACGGGCCGGGCCGCCCAAAAAGGGGCTTGACCGCCAAATAAAACCTCAATGAAAATCTCTTTCTTCTATTTCGATATTTGCAGCTTATAATCTTAAATCTCTTCAATCTCCCAATGACATGCTCAATTACCATCCTTTCGCTTGCTACTCTCTTATTCTCCTTTCTCTCCTCTTCCTTTCTTCGGCAATCTTGCATTCTTATGTATTTTTCTCACCCCTTAATATCCTCTATTCGCTAAAATTTCTATCCCTTGATTTATTTTTGTCTTTGATTTCTTAAATATCTCGAAATCATATTCTCTTCTCTTCGAAAATCGCGTACACATCATCCTTTTTATATTCTTGTCAATTATGATTTCCGTCTTTATCGTGTGTTTCTTTTTCTTCCCCGAATAATCTCTCTTTTGGTTTTTTAGGCCTTTCTATTGTTGTTTACTTTACATCCACAATGATTACTTAATACTCCATATCGCTCTCTCTTAAAGCTTTCCTTCCGGGTAATGTAAATTCTTTACGCTGGATCAATATGTCTTCTATCCATTTGATTGTTTTGTGGGCACTGATTTCACTCACTCCATAACTTTGACTCACATGGAAATACGTTCTGTATTCTCTTATGTATTCGAATGCCATTAAAAGCTGATCTTCTATTCTCAGTTTATTTTTTCGACCACCCCTTGCTTTTTTTCTTGTATTTTCCTCTGATAGTATTTCTATCATTAGAGATCTTTCGAAACTCAACCAGAACCACAGAGAACATTTTTAAACGATGAAGAATTTTGAGAACCACCAATGTAGATCCACATGCTATTTTTGATCCCTAGAGTATCGAAAAAATGACGAAATCTCTGCAAATCTGAGTTTTCTTTGACTGCAGATTCAAAAATAAAATGTCCTAAAAACAAAGGAATTTGCGGTAAGTGTGAAAGTCAACCCATCCACGGGCTCAACGACAGCTCAATGGCCGTTCAATTTGCGGAGAGATCATCCCTCTCTTCGCTTTGAGTTCTTCAACATTCGGTTTCGAAAGAATTCTAATATACGGTCTGGCATGCATTGAAGCTATGCACAGCCACGTATGGTCCCGTGACAGGTGGACACACGACCTACTCCGGTAAAGACGGTGTTTGCCCAGCCGGCGAAGGCGAAGCACGCAAATTGCGGGAAGACTACGCCGCACGCATGCTTGGGGTGTCTTCAGGAAAGTTCAAATGGATCGATGGATACGACGGAAGAATGTCCGTTCTCTTTTGGTAGTTCTGGTCAATCGGCACAAAAAACAAGCAGGGGGTTTTCCCCTGCTTTTTGGTGGAGGCGGAGGGAGTCGAACCCTCGTCCACAAACCCTTCCAGTGTGCTTCTACGAGTGTAGTCTATATACTGTGTTTAAAACGGGCTTGCCCACAGACAGGCCGACCCCATTCGAGTTCCTTACTCTCGTCACGTCGGAGGGAACAATCGACGGACATAGCCTACTTTAAGTTACGGTGGTCTAGAGGACTGTAAGCGTGGTTTCTAGAGACCGTCGCCGGGATTAAGCAGCGAGTGTTTGAGGACCGAAGTCCAAAACAGTTGTTTTGCCAGTTAATGGCTTGGCGGATGATTAACGAGGCCAACCACCATCCTCGACTCGCCACAACACATTCAGTAGCCCGTGTCGAAACCATTGCGCCCCCAAGAGGGCCACACAGGGAAATTCTACACCATTTTGCTCGACCCTGTGTCGGAGAAAATTTATACTCTGTGCTATAACTGAAACCATGAATCTGAGTACAGAAAATTCCAACGAAACATGTGCAGCCCTGTGCCTCAAACTCACACCGGGCCTTGGAAATGTGCGAATTTTAACACTCCTGAAACGCTTCGGGAATGCCGAGGCTGTTCTGAAGGCTCCCCCAAACGTGCTCTGTGAGACACCTGGAGTAGATTCGAAAACAGTGTCTCAACTGCACAATCCACAGACCCTGGAAAAGGCAACACAAGAACTCGAACGCGCCCAGCGTCAGGCGGTCACCCTTGTTACGTGGGGACAGACAAACTATCCAAAGGCCTTTGACGCACTGTACGATCCACCTCCAATTTTATGGGTCAGAGGCCATTTACCCCAACTGGAACGCATTCCAAAAGCGATTGGCATCGTGGGAACGCGAAGATCTTCACCTCAAGGCGTGGCATTTGCGAAACGTTTGGCCCAAGAGCTGGCGGAATCTGGGATTATTGTTGTTTCCGGGTTGGCGCGGGGCATTGATACTGCTGCCCATACAGCATGCATTCAATTGGGAAAACCCACGATAGGCGTTTTGGGCAGTGGTGTCGATGTGGTTTATCCTTCGGAGAACACACGGCTGGCACAGTCTATGGTCACCGTTTCAGAGCATCCCCTCGGAACCCGGCCTGCAGCCTACCACTTTCCCAGCAGAAATCGGATTATTGCGGCACTGAGCGCTGGAATTGTTGTCGTGGAAGGTGCCGTCGACAGCGGCGCGATGATTACCGCTCACAACGCATTGGAATGTGGGCGAAGTGTTTTCGCTGTACCTGGACGCCCTCTTGAACCCTTGTCTGCCGGTCCTCACAAATTGCTGAGGGAAGGTGCAGCGCTGTGCGAATCCGCCAACGATATCCTTGATGAGTTCAATTGGAGTGTCGGTGAGACACACATTCCCGATCTCCCAGACACACACCTTAAAATTTACCGGGCGCTGGAAGGCACGCCACTGCCCGACGAATTGGTGCTCACTTCGGGCCTATCCATTGCAGAAGTTCAAACCGCACTCATGATGCTGTCGATTCAAGGCCTGGCCCAAGAGTTGCCGGGAGGGCGGTACATGAAAGCAAAGTGAACCGCCTTTGGATTTGCGTTCGAGTTCCAATTTGCAAAACACCCCCATCCACCCGCTGTTGTGCGTCCATTCCGGCAAAACTCCGCGCGCGAGGGGAGCCTTTTTTGCTTTGTCTTGTTCAATAAATACCAGGAATTTTGAGATTTGTCACCTCATTTAGGGGTTGAAAAATGATAGATTGTAGGATAAGACAAAAACGCAACTCGGAATCGGAGGGAAGCAAGAGATTTTATCTAACCGAAACGCGTCTTTGCCTATACGGCACCCCATCTTGGTCAGAACAGCACGTCTTGGTCAGGACGGCACCCCGTGGGGCCTGTCTTGGGCTAAGCGGCATCCAAAAAGGAGCCAGCCCGCATTCCTGCTCTTACCAGTGAAGAGAATGTCAACTCAATAATACGTCTAGCCTAGAGAGTGTCGTCACGAGATTTTCAACCACATAGGGATGCACCTCATTTGTAGGGCTGCAATAAATAATGCTATGTTTTTCAAGAATCTAAAAGCTATACAGCAGTTTTCATCATTTTCAAAACACTGAAACATGGATAAAGTGTGACCTGGATGTGTTTTGGCTTCTCAAGAAATTCCCGATATTAAAGAAATTTGTTGTACCACGCCATTTCTTTATCTCACAAAATACGTTTTCAATAATATGTCTTAATTTATATAAATTCTTAGAGACTGTATGAATTTATCTAGGGAAGCAATTTGGGAATAAGGGTATGTGCTAGACGGTGTTTTGGTATCGCTTGTAAGCCCTATCCATTGGACTTAACGGACATATTCTTGATAAGGGCTCTCAACCCCATGATTTCTTTCATTGGCACGCTGTTTATCATTGCTTTCGCATTCTCGAGGCCATCTGCTGAATGGGCGTACATCTCCAAAATTCCAGTCAAAAAGACCCCAAAGGGCCTGAGGAGAGGTCAGATACCCCGTCTATGTTGAGATTCCACACAGGTTCATACAGTCTCTAAAAACTGATCTTTTCTCTATCTATTTATTTTTCTATTGGTATCATTTTAGCTTTTGAATTCATCACTATCGAAAATGTTTTTTGAAATACAATGTACCACACAATATTTACCTCTTGTTTTTTCTATGCTTTGTGGCCGTAGTCATGTCTCTCTCTGTGTCCTATGCGACGGTATCGCGGATGTTCGCCAAAAATCTGGGCGCATCCTATCAAAACATTCAGTTGATATAGCGTTGTGCCAAGCTGTGCCATCGCGAAATTTCGGTATAGAATACAAATTGTGGATATTTTGTGGGTGGGACTTGCTTATGGAATGGGTATGCTCAGCAGCCGTGCAGGTTGGCCTCCCGTTGTCGGATACCTGTTAGCGGGTTTTCTGCTAGGGGTGTTTGGTCAACAGCTGGGTTTTGAGGGTGGCTCAACCCTACACGAGTGGGCAGAGGTGGGGTTGCTGCTTTTGCTCTTTGCGGTAGGACTGAAAATGCGTGTGGCAACGCTGCTTCGCCCTGAGGTTTGGGCTGTTGGAAGCGTTCATGTCGTGCTTTTCACATTGGGAATCTGCCTTTTTTCAGGTCTGGTTTGGGGTGCAGGCGTTGCATTGGGCCTGGGTTTGGCATTTTCCAGTACAGTTCTTGCCGTGAAGGTGCTGGAGGAAAAGCGCGAATCGAATTCTTTTCACGGGCGAACGGTTTTGGGCATTTTGGTTTTACAGGATGTGGTTGCCGTGGGTTCCCTGGCATTTTTAGGCGTTCAGACCCCGAGTATTTGGGCACTGTTGCTCCTGGGATTGCCACTTTTACGTCCCATTGTGATTTGGCTCTTGGAAAAAAGCGGTCACGATGAACTCATGCTGCTCCTGGGACTGGGCTTGACCCTGGTTGGTGCAACCCTTGCACATTCGGTGGGTTTATCCAGGGAACTTGGGGCATTGCTGTTTGGAATTGTGCTCTCAGGTCATCCCCAAACAAAGGAACTCTCAAAAACCCTGTGGGGACTGCGCGAAACATTCCTGATTGCATTTTTCTTAAACATAGGGTTTTCAGGTGGATTCCCAAGCCCCCAAATGTGGGTTTGGGTTCCCCTACTCTTGCTTTTGATTCCACTCAAGACGGTGATGTTCTTCTTCTTGATGCTCTGGTTCCGCCTGCGCGCACGGACGGCATTTGTGGCGGCCTTGGCCCTTTCCAGCTACAGTGAGTTCGTCTTTATCACGGTTGGGGCAGCTGTACATTCAGGACAACTTTCCTCTGATTGGCAGAGCGTTCTGGCCATGAGCGTTGCATGTTCCATTGCCCTCTCGGCCTCACTCAATCACTCAGCACACGCGTTGTTTGACCGCTTCGAACCCATTTTGAAACCGCTTGAACGGCGCACACCCCACCCCGACCATTTGCCTTCAACACTCGGATCTGCACGCTGGTTGGTTGTCGGGATGGGCCGAACCGGTGGAGCTGTGTACAAAATGCTTGAGTTTTCAGGTCAAAAGGTTGTCGGCATGGATTCGGACCCCAATAAGCTCAAAACGCACCGCAGTAAGGGCCGCCGAGTGGTCTATGGGGACGCCGAAGACCCTGAGCTTTGGGAACACCTCGACTTCTCGCAGATCAAGGGGGTTGTGCTCACTTTGCCCGATCTGGAGAGCAAGGTTCGTGCGACCCAATGGCTGCGCAAGAATGCCTATAAAGGCCATATTTCTGTAACCAGCTACCAAAAGGAAGAGGACGAATTCCTGGAACAAGGCACCAATCTCATTTTTCGTCCGTTTGCGGAGGCGGGTGAGCGTCTCGCTGAACGCGCTTTGGAAGAAGTTCGTGGTATGGCATGATGATACGGACCTGTAGCGACCTCGAAACGAAAAACAAAAGGGCCCGACTCTCCACCTGATCCATCTGTCGAAGACCGTGTACAACGACATTCGTAGATTCCCGTTTTACGTTTCCGGGCTGTATTTTGACCGTAAATAAATTTTTCGATCTTACAGTATCGCCCTTTTGAAACTCAAGAAACCATATAAAAGCCCTTAGGAAGTGTATGAGCTTGCCTACGAAGGCAATTTAAGAATAAGAGTGCGTGCTAGACGGTGTGTTTTAGTATAGCTCGTCATCCCTATTTGTTGGGTTTGACATATAAAAAATTCCTCAAATATTGGGGATTTTGGGAGTAGTCGAAATAAACCCAGATGGCTTTTTTATCTTTAAAAGATCCAAAAAATGAAGGAATTTGTTGTATATCAACTGACAATGGTTCTAAGCCACATGATTTCGTTCACTCGCACCCTATCTATCATTGCTTTCATGTCTGGAGACCATCTGCTGTATGGGCGTACATCTCCAAAATTCCAGTCAAAAAGACCCAAAAGGGCCTGGGGAGAGGTCAGATACCCCGTCTATGTCTTTGAGATTCCACACAGGTTCATACAGTCTCTTAAGCTATAAATAATCTTGAATAGTATTTATAAAAACCATACACTATTTTTTTATCCTGGAGCATTCAAAAGATAATACAGCAAGTTTATTAATTTTGGGGATATTTTATTTTTGAATGTAATGTGGTAAAATCTATGTATGCCAGTAACTTATAGTTTAGATCTTAGAAAAAGAATAGTTGAAAAATACTATGAAGGATACACAATAAAAGAGGTTGCAGAAATATATAATGTTTCTTCCTCGGCTGTTGGACGATACTTGCAGCTTGATGACAACAATGTATTGGAACCTAAAAAAAGAGGAACTAAAAAGCCACCCCGTATAGATATTGCAGACTTTGAAAATCTAAGAGCAATGGTACAAAGTATGCCGGATATTACCTTAGAAAAAGCGTGTCAAGAATGGGAGAAAATGTATGGTGTGACCGTGAAAAAAGCGACAATGTATAGAGCGTTTCAACGTGCGGGGATAAAGTATAAAAAAAACTTATATCGCACTTGAAAAAGAAACACCATCAAATATAATAAAAAGAGAGGCATTTATTGAAGAGATTTTGAAAAGTGATTTAAATGAAATTGGATTTTTAGATGAATTTGGCGTACATATAGATTGTGAAACCCTCTATGGATGGAGTCATAAAAAAAGACTATATTGCAAAATAAATAGATCAAAAAGAAGGAAAAAGAGAAATGTAATACTCATTCTACATATGAAAATGGTGTGCACGTTTATAATTGATGGAACAATGAATACTGACGTATTTTTAAAATATATAGAGATATTTTGCGAAGAAATCAAAAAGATTGGTATTAGAAAAATAGTAATGGATAATTTAAGCGTACATAAAACGAAATCTGTAAAAGATTTATTTGAAGAGAATGGAATAGAAATACTATATATACCTCCCTATAGTCCAGAATTGAATCCAATAGAAGAATCGATTTCGAAAATAAAGAATGGAATAAGAAGATATCCAAGTAAAACAATAGATAACATAGAAAATATCATTCAAGAATGCGTAGAGGCTGTAACTCCTGAAAATATAGAAGGATATAAAAAGCATTTTATGTCCTTTGTTAATTCCTAATAATTATGAAACCCGCTGTAGCACCTTCTTTAAATAAATGACCTACTTGACGGGCATATATTCCCCTAGGCCTTTGAAAATCTTGGACTTATCGTGTCTTAACGCCACTTCGAAACTGCTTTGTCTTATCTCCAAGACATACCGCCTCGACCAAGGCAATGTCCTACAAACGCATATCTCACCATACCATCAAAATCTTAAAAATCCACCATGCCAAATTCTATACAAAGAAAATATATAGAGTTGCGCCAGGTTTATAGATAGTAAAAATTAAGAAATATGGTTTGAGTTTACTGCTTCATGCCATACTTATCCAAAATTGACACTTTCTGGATAATTCATAGGTAAATTCTTAAATATTCTCCCCTATTCTGTATCACAGTAAGGCTTTCGATTTATTTGGCGTCAAAGTTAAATAAATCCAGGGGGTTTATATGAAAAAGACTCTGATAGGTTTCGTAATGTGTGCGTTAACAGCTTCTATTTCTTCAGCATTTGCTGCAGATGTGCGTCTGATCAATTTGGGCTCGGAGGCAGGTTCAGTCAGTTTTAAGATTGCCTCGCAACTGCAAACAGCCAGTCTAGATGGCGATACGGCTTCCAAATTTTACCCCGTGGCCAACGGTCGACAACAGGTTTTGATCATGTCCAAAGACAATCGGTTTGTGCCGCTGACAACAGCCGTAGACCTTCAGGATGGAAAGCAGTACACCATCGTTTTGTGGAAACAAAGACTCCTCTCCTTTGAGGAAACACCCTTTGATGTGCCCAAAGACCAAGTGGGCGTGCGTGTCTACGGGTTGAACAGCAATGCCATTTCGCTGCTCGGCATTTCGGATGTTGCTCTGGGTAAAACGGGACATGCCCTTTTCGACAAGGACGTCAAGACCAACTTCAGTTGGAAATTCAAGGGTGCAACTGCCAGTGAATCGACCCTCTACCACACCTTTGAAGGCAATGGAGACATCTTTGTCATTGACAACGGCAAAACGTTTGGCAGCATGCCCAAGCTCCTCATTTTAGACGAGTGACCTAGAAAAACCGTAAACAACTGGCAGACAAAAGAGAAGGGGAATTCCCTTCTCTTTTCGGTTGTCCCTCTTCACACCCACCCGAGACTTCGCGCCAGAAATGCGGTCAAAAAACACACGGCAAAGGCGAGCGAGAGCGGCAAAAGGGTGGCCAGTGAAGTCCACTTTAGGCTTTTTGTCTCATTGTAAATGGTCAAAATGGTCGTGCTGCACGGATTGTGAAGCAAGCTGAACAGCATGAGGTTGATGGCGGTCAAGGTCGTCCAACCCCCGGCAACAAAGATGTCGCGGATTTGCGTATCTTCAAGTTCCAGCATGACACCACTTTGGGCACCTGCGATGTTTTTGCCCAGTGTCAGTGTGTACATCAAGATGGTTGGGATGATGATTTCATTTGCGGGAATGGCGACGATGTAAGCCAGCAAAATGATTCCGTTGAGTCCGAGAAGCACACCAAAAGGATTGAGCCACTGCACGGCATGTGCCGCCAAACTGAGATCCCCCCACATGATGTTGCCGGAGAGCCAAATGACAGCGCCCGCGGGAGCGGCCATGGTAACGGCCCGAATCAGAACGATGATGGTGCGGTCGATGAGTGACGTGTAGACCGTTCGCCAAAATTGAGGCGAACGGTAAGGGGGAAGTTCCAGAGAATACACACTGGTTTCTCCCTTGAGCACGGTGACCGAAAGGCCTTTGGAAACGAGCAAACTGACGACAATTCCCAAAATCGCGGTCAAAACCACACTGGCTGCAGCAACAGCACTCGCCAAAGCAGGTGGCGCACTGGCACCCAAAAAAATTGTTCCCATCAGAATGAGGGTGGGCCAACGGCCATTGCAAATGCTGAAATTGTTGGTGATGATGGCAATCAGACGCTCTCTCGGGCTGTCGATGATGCGTGTGGCAACAACACCTGCCGCATTGCAGCCAAAACCCATCATGGTGCTCAGGGCTTGTTTGCCGTGCGCACCAGCCGAAGAAAACAACCGATCGAGGTTGAACGCGACCCGGGGCAAGTAACCAAAGTCTTCCAGAAGTGTGAACAGTGGAAAAAAGATGGCCATAGGTGGAAGCATCACGGCAATGACCCAAGCCGTTGACAGGTAAACCCCGTCAATCAGAAATCCGCTCAGCCAAACGGGAGCGCCAACGCTCTGAAACACACCGTGCAACCATGGACGACCATCCTCAACCAACCACCCTGCCAAGAGACTGGACGGCACGTTTGCACCTGCAATTGTGAGCCAAAAGACCATAAAAAACAGCAACCCCATGGCGGCAAATCCCCAAACCCTGTGTGTCAGAATTCGGTCCAACGTTCGGTCCAAGGTCAGCCGGGCTGGGACAGATGACTGACCGACCGATTCAGCCGCAATGGTTTGTGCGCTTTGGTAAATCGACTCAATAATATCGTCCTGATGTTGCTCTGGGAGTGTCTTTCTGATGTTCCCCACGGCATCAAGGATATCTTTTGGGTTCATGATACCCCCAATACCTGTGGCTGCACAGTATTTGGACGTGCAATCAACTGAGAAAACGTTCCATCTAACAAAGCAGCTTCCACATTTGCATCTCCTTCAAGGAGACGCAAGGCAATCCAACGGGTGTTTGGCAAACCTGGAAATGCTTCTGCAAGTTGCACACTCAGCGCAGAAACAGCCTTCTCTAGATTCCGATTCTTCATTTTCGTGCGATACGGATTGGTTTTCACTGTTCGCTGCGCCACATTGGCAACCGTTTCCAGAAGCTGTGGCAAACCTATCCCCTGCCGTGCACTGAGGGGAACAACAGGAATGCCCAAACGGCGAGAGAGGTGTCGGTCGTCGATATCCAAACCGTGTCGCTTGGCTTCGTCCATAAGGTTGAGTGCCAAAACCGCTTGGTCTGTGATTTCTAGAATTTGCAGGGTCAGGTTGAGGTTGCGTTCCAGTCGGGTCGCATCAACCACAATGAGGGTAACGTCGGGCTGCGCAAACAAAATAAAATCCCGAGCGATTTCTTCATCGGTGCTGGTCGACAGCAGCGAGTACGTTCCCGGTAGATCGACCAATTTATAGGTGGACCCTTTGTAGGTGTAGCTTCCTTCGGCCCGGGCAACCGTTTTCCCACTCCAGTTGCCCACATGTTGCCGAAGCCCTGTGAGTGCATTGAAGACGGTGCTTTTTCCTGTGTTGGGATTTCCAGCCAGAGCGAGGGTAAAGTCGGCTTTTGTGTCTTGTGTGCCGAGACGTTTGAGTGTGGAAGACGAATTGAGGGCACACGTTTCACACGCCAAGGATGAATGTTTCATGGTAAAACCTCTTGGATTTCGATGTGTTGGGTTTGTGATTTTCGAAGGGCAATCAAGGCACCCCGAATTTCAAACGCTTTGGGGTCACCCAGTGGACTGACCATTGCGCATTGGATGGTCGTTCCCGGCAAGAGGCCCAAATCCATCAGGCGCCTCCTGTTGGCGGAATCCGTTCCCACCGCTTGTACCACAGCGGATCGTCCGAGTGAAAGTTGGTCTAGTGTCATGTTAAACCTCTGTGAGATGGGCCAAACCCATCACCTTCGATAGATGATAAGCTGCCACTAAATTAATTTTTAGGCGTTCCTAAAAAAAAGTCAAGGCCCGGGTGATTTTTGAATCCAATGGGACCAAAAAGACATCGATGGATGTGCCCCCCGATGTCTGGAATTTACCGTGCGATTATTATTTTGATCTGGGATCTGTTGCGTCGCGAAGCGCGTCTCCGAGCATGTTCCAAGCCAACACAAAGACGATGATGCAAAGCCCTGGATACAACCAAGTAAACCAATACTCCGAATAGGTGAGCCAAGATTTGGATAGGGTGATCAGTTGCCCCCAGTCGGGAAACCCAGAAGGCGCGCCAATGCCCAAAAACGAGAGGGCCGCAAACGCGACCACAGTGGTACCAATGTCTAAACTGACCAAAACCAACAACGTCGTCAGGCTGTTGGGCAAAACATGTTTGAACATGATGCGGAAGTCAAATGCCCCAATTGCCCTTGCTGCATCGACATACTCGAGCCGTTTGACTTTCAGAATTTCTCCGCGCAGGACACGTGCATACTGCCCCCACCCTGTGACAGCAATGGCAATCATGATGGTGGTGAGGTTGCGTTCCAAAACGGTCACAAGCACAATCAAGAGAACCAAACTTGGAAAAGCAAAGACGACATCGGTGACACGCATGAGCACATTGTCAAGCCAACCCCCGAAATACCCAGACAGCGTTCCCACAATCAGCCCCACCAAAAGACTGAGCCCGGTCACCGTTATGCCAATGATAAATGCGCCACGGCTTCCCCAAACGAGCCCGAAGAAAATATCGTAGCCATCTTGGGAAATGCCAAACGGATGCGCCGCACTTGGAACGATGGGAATCGGGGAAAACCCAACCTGAGACATGCGATTCGGTATGCTAAAGGTCGAACCGTAAGCACGGATATCCTCTGGGATGGGGGCAATGAATGGGGCAAAGACGGCAATCAGGAAAAAAGCCAAGATCAGTCCAGCTCCGACCATGCCAAGGGGTTTGCGCAGTGTTTTTCTGAGAATGTTCATCAATCGTACCTGATGCGCGGATCAACCACGCCGTAAAGAAGATCGACCACCAAATTGATCAAGACAGTCACAACAGCCGAAAAAAGTGCAAATCCGAGAACCGCCGGCCGATCGTTGTTGACCGCAGCCTGGGCTGCATAGTTACCGATGCCTGGAAAATTGAAAACCGTTTCCGTGATGATCGATCCACCCAGCAGGCCAATGAGCAAAGTCCCCGAAAGGGTGATCACCGGGATGAGGGCATTGCGCAAAATGTGCTTGAACGTAACCACCCTTGACGGCAAGCCTTTTGAGCGAGCGGTTCGCACGTAATCCTGTTCAAGTTGATCAATCACACTGGAGCGAACGACCCGCGTGAGGCTTCCCGACAAAACAATGGTGAGGGTGATGACCGGCAAAACAAGGTGGGCCAACAAATCCTTGAAAAAGAGCCACTTGTCTTTGGAAAGAATGGTTTCACTGTTCAGCAAGGTGTGAATCAGGGTTGGAACAATGAGAAAACCATCAAAGCTGGTCAGTCCAGAATCCAAACTCGCGGCCACATCGTAGCGTCCAGGTGAAGGCACGATTCGGTATTGTCCGTAAAAGATGGCCAGAAAAAAGATGCCCACGACAAATGTTGGGAGAGAAAAGGAAATCGTGGAAAAAAAACGCCCCAATTGGTCAGGCCATTTGTTCCGATTGACCCCGGAGACAATGCCGAACAGAACCCCAAGCACCAACGTCGGAATGAGGGCACACAGGGCCAACTCTATTGTTGCGGGAAGCCGCAACAGAAGGGCTTCCAAAACGGGCTGCCTCGCCTGTGTTGAGTAACCGAAATTGCCTTGAAAGGCGTTGCTCAACCAACCCCAGTACTGTGTAAACGGGTCCTTGTCGAGCCCGTATTGCTGGACAATCTCTTTAAGTTGCCCCAATTGTTTTTCGCTGCGAATGTATGCGGTCGCACGAACGTCCGGGGGCAAAAACTGTGTGATTCCAAAAATTAGGATAGAAACCCCAAACAACACAAATGGCAGTGCCAATAATCGCCGCGCAATGAATGCGAGCACCTGTACCTCCCCAATTGGGACACAAAAACACTCGGTTTTTGGTCCTATGAACTTGAATTATAGGCAAATATGCGTGGGTTTGGCTATATGGGGTATGAAAAAAAGCCCGGAATAACCGGGCTTAGACACACCTGCTTTATTTCTTATAGACGGGGTAGTAGTAATCTTCCTGGATGGGGTTGAGCACGCGATTCATCACCCAATCGCGGTTGACGAAGGTCCGAGACGATTGATACATGGGAATCAGTGGGGTTTCTTCAAAACCCAACTTGGAAATCTGTTGGTACAGTTGCACACGCGTGGCGGTGTTGGTTTCTGCCACAGCCTGGTCAATGAGCTTGTCCAAGGTTGGATTTTTGTAGTTCATTTTCTGAGGGTAGTTGCCATTGCTGCTCAAGAACGGCTGTGCAAAGGTGTGTGGATCTGGGTAATCGGCATTCCAGCTGCAGAGCCACATGGTCAACTTGTTGGCAGCCGATTGGGAAAGCAACTGTGAAAACTGAATTTCCTTGACTTCAATTTTAAACTTCGGGTTCAGGCTTTCGACGTTTTTCTTGAGCATTTCCAGAACGCGCTGGCGGGTTGAGTTTCCACTGTTAAAAAAGACTGGGAAGGTAAATCCTGTGGACCAGACTTTTCCGCCCCAAGCTTGTTTGAAGTACTTGGTGGCAACGGCCTTGTCAAATTTGTATTTGGGGGAGCTCGCACTGTAGCCCAGCAGGCCTTTGATCATGACCGAGTTTTGTTGGGTGCCCAAGTTCTGCAAGATATCCCTGAGGACCACGTCGTAATCAACGCTGTAGGCAAACCCTTTGCGCAGGTTTTTGTCGCTGAAGAAATTGATTGGAATACCTTTACCGTCGAGCTTTTCACTACCGAGGTAGTTTGTACCTTCGCCGTTGATTTTGTGGGTCATGCACAGACCGCTCAAGCTGAGGGAAGACTCTGCCTTGACAACCATTCCAGGAAGTTTGCGAACCTCTCCCAAAAGCGCACTGGGAATGGCACCGGCCTCACCGTAATCGGCGTCCCCTGTTGCCAGTTTTTGAATCCGGGCGGTGTCGTCCTTGATGGATTCGATGATGACCCGGTTGAGTTTTGCAGGTGTGCGCCAGTAGGTGTCATTGCGTTTGAGGATCACAATTTTGCCGGGATCGTAACGCTCCAAGAGAAAAGGCCCCGTTCCAATGGGAGATTTTTGCGTGTACTTTGTGCTGCCTTCTGCCGCGTTGTTGAACTTTTCCCAAGTCGCAGCAGTGCCATCCCAATCGCCGTTTTTAATGGCTTCAGCTTTGGAGTAAATGAATCCGTAGCTGGCCAGGGTGGACAAGAATGGACCGTAGGCTTTCTTGAGAGTGAACACAACGGTGTCACCTTTGACCTCAATGGCTTTGTCGATATCGGCAAAGCTGACCTTGCCCTTTCGCGCGAGTTCGGCACTTCCCAACAGGGGTTCAAGCAGAAGACCTGCGGGACCCACATCGGTCGAATACACCATCATGCGTTCCAGCGAGTATTCGACATCTTGCGCCGTCAGGGGTGTTCCGTTTTGAAATTTGACGCCTTTGCGAATTTTGAAGGTATATGTTTTTCCGTCTTTGCTGATACCACCGTTTTGGACTGTTGGAACTTCGGAAGCAAGCATGGGAATCAACTTGTCCACTTTGCCACCGTCAAATCCAAGCAATCCCTCGAGGGTGTTGTAGAGAATATTTTGGCAACCTGTATCGTAACAGTATGCCGGGTCAAAGCTGGACCAGTCCCCGAATACAACCACATTGAGGGTTGAGGGATCTTTGGATTGAGCGGAGGAAGCGCCAAGGCCGAGAAGCAGTGCGGTGATCAAAAGTCCTTTTTTCATAGTTCTCCTTGAGCAAGTCTGGCAAAAAACGACGTTATTCCAACAGGGCATCCGTGTTTGACCAAGAACATTTTGCAAGAGCTTTGTCGAGCTGTGCACAATCTGAGATTCTAGCAGATTTGCCGTTGCAAGCCATGCATTTTGGGAATCCTGATGCCCATCAGGTCCGCTCGAGGTGCCCCTGTTTTTGCAAATATTCTGCGATCTGTACGGCATTTAGGGCTGCTCCCTTGAGCAGCTGATCTCCAGAAACAAAGAGGTCCAAGCCCCCATCGAACACCAAACTGGAACGTATGCGTCCGACCTCGACGTTGTATTTTCCACTTGCGGTCAGGGGCATGGGGTAAAGGTTGCGTGTAGGATCATCTGCAACATCGATTCCAGGAGCGCGCCTCAGGATTTCCCGTGCCTCATCTGGGTCCGCGGGACGTTCAAACTCTAAGGTGATGGCCTCGCTGTGTGCCCGAAGGGTTGGAATGCGAACGGCCGTGCAGGACAACCTGAGTTCCGGCGTTCCCATGATTTTTCGGGTTTCCCAAAGCACCTTCATTTCTTCTTTGGTGTAGCCGTTGTCCTGAAATTGATCGATATGTGGAATCAGGTTGAATGCGATTGGATGAGCAAAAATGGCGTTTTCCGAGGGCTCTCCATGGAGGTACCGGTGGGTTTGATGGGTCAATTCCTCCATGCCCTTGGCACCCGCACCAGAGGTCGCCTGATACGTGCTGATGATTGCCCGCTTGATGCCGTAAGCCTGATGCAGTGGAAAAAGTGCGAGAACAGCTATGGCAGTCGTGCAATTCGGGTTGGCAATGAGCCCTTTGTGGCCCAAAGCTGTCCGTCCATTGACTTCTGGAACAACGAGTGGGACGTCCTCTCGGTAGCGAAATGCGGAAGAGTTGTCGATCACAACACTGCCGCCGCGGATCCACTCCGGGGCCAATGCCTGCGAGATTTGACTTCCCGCAGAGACCAAAACAATGTCAGCTGGCAAGGGTCCTTCTGGCGTTGCTTTGAGCGTGAACGTCTGTCCTTTGACGGTGACTTCCATGCCTTCGCTTCGCTTGGAGGCGTACAGCTGAAGGTCGCTCCACTGCAATGCCGAGGTTTCCAATACGTTTAAAATCTCTCTTCCAACTGCGCCTGTCGCACCTACAATGGCCAATCTCATGGGTTGTCCTCCGCCCTTTGGGGCTTTTGCAAAAAGGTCCTGCCCAGTTGGACAGGACGCACGAATAGAAACAGTGACTCAACTGATGGTTGCGGGAACATGCCGGTTTAACTTGGACACAAAAATGTGCTTGGGTTGCGCACCCACGATGATGTCCAGCAGTTGTCCATCTTTGAACAACATCAAGGTGGGAATGCTCATCACGCGGTATAATGAGGCCGTTTTTGGATTCTCATCAATATTAAGCTTTCCGATGGTCAGTCGGCCGGCATAGTCATCGACCAATTCTTCCAAGATAGGGGCAATGATCCGACAAGGGCCACACCATGGCGCCCAAAAGTCAACCAGGGTGTACCCCTGCGAGATGGCTTGTGTGAACGTTGCGTCGCTCAACTCCATTGGTTTTCCCATATTCATAAACTCCTACGAATGGTTTCAGGCTTTCATCTTTCACAGCCTATAACAATCATTATGGGCGATTCCCAAACCCATTTGGTGGTGAAACTGACGGTATGCCACCACCCTGACGTTGGAAGCGTTAAAGCGGAACCTACAGCCCTCCTCAAAACTGTTGTTTGGTTGCTTTCTCAGATAGGATCAGGGTGATGTGCACTCCCCGTTATTATCGTTCGCAGGTCTTCAGCCCAGATGAGGAGCTTGGTGTAGATCGGAGCGATGCGTGATTGTCCATTATGCAGCGGACCAGCCCGAGCGAGCCAAACTCCAGTGCAATGGCGCAACCTTCCGCGTCATCTACTATGGCCGTAGCTGGCCGGACGACGAGCTGTATACAGCAGTTTTCATCATTTTTAAAACACTGAAACAGGGATAAAGCGTGACCTGGATGTGTTTTAAATTCTCAAGAAATTCCCGATATTCAAGAAACTTGCTGTAGGCAACACCAGGCTCGCTGCGGACGGCTTGGCTTCCCATGGACGTGCTTGCAGCCGCGACAGATATGGGACGCGGCCTGTTCCGCCGGACTTTCAACATTGATGAACAGGGTGTCCTGAAATGCAGCGAGCTGGAGCTACTGGACGAGAGAGGTAAACCCTCTTCCCGGCTGAGGTACGCGCCAGACGGTACGCTGCTGAGCGAAGAGATCTACGAATACCGAGCCAACGGCGAGTTGTCGGCGGTCTACGGGACGGCACCCTGGTGAGGGTGTATGAGGCCGGCTCGGACGCATTTGGTTAGAGCGGCAGGACCCGATTGTGCGATCGAAAGCCCCATCCGCGCTATCTCTTGAGGCGAATATTCAGGCACGGCTGCGGGTAGGCGCAATGTCCTTGTCCCACCACCTTGCCGTGGGAAGCGTTAAAATCGAGGCAGGTTTTCTAGACTTTGCATGTAAGGATCTACAGGAGGTTTTCTATGCGTCGATTTTTGGCATCAACCCTGGTTCTCATGGGTATTGGCGTTGCTGGGGCCAGCAGCTATGCGTACCTTTATGGGAGTGGAACATACAGCTCCATCCAAGACGTCAACCTCAACTTTGAAGTGAGTGAGCAACAGAAAATAGATGTCTTCAAGATTCGTTCTCCACAAAAATTGTTGACCCTTGGCGGCCCAAGGGATTTCTCAAAAACTGGACAGTTAGACTTGGATCGCGTACGGACCGTCTCTATTGGACAGACCCGACGCTATGGATCCGTCAATTTGGGTCGATTGCCAAAGGGTGTTTACCTCGCACAACTTGGAAATAGTCCCTCCGCAAAAGCCATCTTGATTTTGGTCACTGACCTCGGTTTGGTCACCAAAACAGATGACAAGCAGATGCTGGCTTACACAGCCAATCTCATTTCTGGAAAACCCCAAGTTTCGACGGTTTACCTGATGGAAAAGGGCACAATCCTGAATCAGGTCACTTCAGACAAACAGGGACTCGCACAATTTAAAACCGCAAAAGGTGGCAAGGAAAATGTCTATATTGCCGCCAACTTTGGCAATGATTGGGTTTTCAGTTCCAGTTTCCTGAACAGTTGGAATCAGGAGACGTATCGCGTATTTTTGGCTACAGATCGTCCTGTATACCGACCAGGCGATACTGTGGCATTCAAAGGGATTGCCAAGGCTGCCATTGGACTCAAGCCAATAAGTCAGCGTTCCACACAGCTTCGGGTTCTTGGATCTGATGACAAAGAGCTCCTGAAAGCAACCTTTCAAACCGATGCCTACGGTGCATTTGACGGACAACTGCGCATTCCTCTGGACGCCCCGCTTGGAACGTACCGCTTTGAAGGGCAATTGGACGGGCAAGCCTACGAGGGCTCATTTGATGTGGCTGAGTACGTCAAGCCCGAGTATTCTGTCGACGTCACAACTCCGAAAACAGCTTTGGTTCAGGGCCAAAAAACCCAGTTTAACATCCACGCAGAGTACCTTTTTGGCGGTGGTGTTTCTGGAGGGAAAGTCAACTATTCCGTTGTCAAAACGCCACTCTACAGCAACTGGCTCTGGTTCGAAGATGAGCAAATGTACGACAGTAAAATCATTGTTCGAAAGGAAGCACTTTTGGATGACAAGGGCAACCTAAGTGTCGAAGTTCCCCTTGAGCGAGATTCCAATGACTACACATTGTCTTTTGAGGCCAATGTCACCGACGAAGCGCGCCGTGAAGTCTCGGGCAGTGCGAATTTGACAGCCTATAGATCCAATGTAATTGTGTCTGCCGATACACGCCAATATGCCTATCCGGCCAATGAAAATGTCGATATTTCCGTTTCCGCTGAAGATTTGAGCGGACACCCTGTTTCCGTTCCATTTACCGTAGAAGTACAACGAAACAGCTGGGATGTTGTTAAAAGATCGTATGCATCACAAAAAGTGACACTTTTGAGTGGAAAAACCGACACACTTGGCAAGGCCAATATTGCATTTAAGACACCCAAGCAAGGTGATTACACATTTACAGTCAAGGCCAAAGATGATGCTGGAAATGCAACAGAATCCAGCACAAACATCTGGGCATATGATGGCAGCCCTTGGTATTGGAACTACACAACCCTGGACATCAAGTCAGATCGACCTGAGTATAAGGTTGGAGACAACGCGCTTCTGACGGTACAGTCGCCCATCCAAAACGGCTATGCGTTGATCACCTTTGAGGGTACAGGGTTGGGACGCAGTGAAATTGTTCCCATCAAAGGTTCTGTTCTGAATTACAGCGTCCCAATCACGGTAGACATGCAGCCCAATACCTACGTCGGCGTCACACTCATTGGCAATGGGCAGTACTACACCGATTTGGTCAATCTCAAGGTTCCGCCCAAAGACAAGTACCTGAATGTTGGCATTCAAAGCGACCAAAAGACGTACAAGCCGGGCGATACGGCCCACTTTGATTTTTCTCTCTCCGATTGGAAAAACAAGCCGGTTCAGGCGCAACTGTCTCTGGGATGGGTCGACGAAGGGGTCTATTTGGTGCGTCCAGAATCCAACGACATCAAGGCATTTTTCTATGCCGAGCGGGGAAATGTCGTTGGAACCGAAACAGGGGGAAATTATTATTTTGGTGACGCTGTTCCACTGGCCAAATCGGGCCAAGGTGGATCGCCAGATTTGGATGAAGCTGTGTTCGCACAGAACAAGGAAATGGCCACTGCACGTCTGCGTTCTCAATTTCGTGACACGGCACTCTGGCTACCCAAAGTGGAGACAGACGCACTGGGCAAGGCGCACGTCTCCGTCAAGTTGCCCGATAACCTGACAACCTGGCGTTTGACTTCACGGGCTGTGACACTTGGCGACCAGGTTGGCGAAGACATTTACAAAATCCAAACGACTCTGCCCGTGATTGCGCGCCTGGCCACGCCGCGTTTTTTGGTGCGTTCGGACAAATCGAACTTCAGGGTGATCGCACAGAGCAACTTAACATCTCAGCAGCAGGCTTCCCTGGAACTCAAATTTGGCAACGCAACCCTGGCCGGTGCCACGGATCCCGTTTCGCTCCCATTGCCCGCAGGATCCAAACGCTCTGTCGATTTTGCAGTTGAAGCACAGGCTGCTGGGACCGCAACCCTCCAAGCCGCTGTGCGCACGCCAGCGGCATCGGACGCCCTTGAGGTTTCGCTGCCCGTATTGCCCAAAGGCATTCCAAGAGAACTGACCTGGGCAGGAGAATCCGGCACAACATGGAACTTTGCGCTTCCCGAAAAAACCGCTCTTGAAACGGTGAAAGCCAAGCTCTTTTTGACCCCTTCTCTGGTGGAAGCAGTTGCGCCTGCATTGCGTTACCTGACGGGTTATCCTTACGGGTGCACAGAGCAAACCTTGAGCCGGTTTGTGCCCAACTTGCTTGCAAAGCGGCTCGGGCACATTTCTCAGGTGTCCGAAGATTTTGCCCAAAATGTCGATCAGTACACAGAAGAAGGCCTCAAACGTCTCTTGGATTTCCAACACGAAGACGGCGGCTGGGGATTTTGGCAAAACGATGACTCAAGTGTCTTTATGACTTCGAATGTGCTGCTCGGCCTCATGGAAGCCAAAGCCAGCGGATACGCTGTGCGAGACGATGTCATTCGGCAAGGTGTAGCGTATCTGGCCCAGCAAATTGCCCGTCCAAGCCTCAACAATCCGAATGCCAAAGCCTACGCCCATTATGCCCTCGCACGAACCGGCTATCCCAAGACCGGCCTGGACGATATTTTGCGAGAAAAAGGCCTCACCGCGTATGGCCTCTCTCTGGGCATTTTGGCCTACCTGAACAGCGATCAAAAGGAGAAAGCGGAAGCGGCACTGGATCGACTGATGAAAATGGCAACCATTCGAAACCAAACAGCGCACTGGAACGTCAAAACCACACAATACGCTTGGAACGACGATGACGTTGAAGCCACCGCTCTGGCACTGGAGGCGCTGACGCGTTTGCGTCCAACAGACCCAATGGTCTCCAAAGTGGTCCAATGGCTTCTGCTGGAGCGCAAAGGTGAACGCTGGGTATCGACCAAAGACACGGCGGCAGTGGTTCGATCTGCGCTTTTGCTCAGCAAAGTTCGCAAAGAATCCGATATGAATCTCAATGTTTCGGTTCAGGTCGGCGGTGTGCCGGTCGTGGACTTGGGTGTCAAAAACGACGCCTCAAATGGTATAAAAGTGACCACCAACCACGTGGAACCGGGCTTTTCGGTCTCTCCAAACGGACTTGAAATCGACCTGAGCACCTTCCAGAAAGGCAACAACACCCTGTCTATTTCGACTTCTGGAACGGGAAATCTGTATGCGAGCGCCAACGTTCGCTACGTTTCAGAGGAAGAATACCTGCGTCCAACCTACCAAGGCATCCGTGTCGCGCGTTCGTACCAATCGCTCCAACCCACGTTCAATGCCAAAGAAGGCCGCTACATCTACAACAAGATGCCTTTGAGCAAAGCCGTCAAAGCCGGCGACCTCGTTTGGGTCACATTGTCCGTGGCTCCCGAAAAAGCGGATATGCTGCGCTATGTGATGGTCAACGAACCCATTCCCGCTGGCTTTTCTGCTGTCGAAGACGATTGGGCAATCCGTGTGGCCGAAGAAAAACCCAGATACGGCTACGACTACTTTGGGTGGAACTATTGGTTTGACGGTCGGGAGATTCGGGACAACCACCTGGAATTCTACTTTTCCTATGTGAACCGTCCAGTGACATTCAATTACATTTTGCGTGCACAAACGGCCGGTCAGTACACGGCGCTGCCAACAGAGGCATTTTTGATGTACGATCCCGAAGTCCGCGGCACCGGCACAGTCAAGCGAATCGAGATCAAGGATTGAGTGTGAACCGCCACATTGGAAAGGGGGCTGGGCGTCTGGCCCTCTTTTTCTCCTGTCTGTTCATGTTTTACAGCCACGCTTCAAAGGTGTCTCACAGCAAATTTTTCACGGTTTCCACCGATTCAATCGCAGATGAAGCGCGTTTGCCTGAGGTCTTTCGGATTTTGGAAAAGGCGAGGCGGGGCCTCAGGGGTTGGGGATTTGTCCCTCCCACTCTTGTGCGCATTGTGATTCACCCCACACTGGCAGATTTCAGAGAAACAGGCGCGCAGTGGTTTGAATTGGCACGCGCAAACCCAGGGAAAAACAAAATTGACACGCAGCGGACAAGCATCCTAGACACCCACGGAAGTTTGGAAATCACGCTAAGGCACGAGTTTTTCCATTTGGTTCAACCGATGGACTGGCCACGCTGGCGCTCGGAGGGATGTGCGGTCTTGTTCAGTGGTGCGTATATTCGCGCAACGTCCTTCGAAAATACTTCAGAAGCAGAGCTGAATCGCCATTTGGAACACCCAAATTCTCAAATACAACTGAACCAATCGATGGCGACTGCGGCCATCTGGGCCAAAAAGACAGGCTGTCGCGCTCAACTTTAGGGGATATGACGTCACTCAAAAAGTCGACATGGATTTACAGAATCCTCAGTTGCTTTTTTCGTGATTTCTGATTCTGTTGTTGGGAAATTTCAAGTTTTACATCAAATTCTGTGGACTTAAGGAAGATGAAACTGTGAATGTGAAAATACGTGCAGCACGATTCTTTTTTATAAATTTTGTCTTGTCTATGGGGCTATCGCGACTGCATAAGCCCCATCCCAAACTGAGCTTCCAAACTGTCTGGTCCAGAGTTCTTGTCCGTTGGTATCATACTTTCTGAGATAGGCATCATGAGAACCAAAATGTTTTTGCCCAGGGAGTGCTCTTGAAGTGCTTCCTGAAATGTAAATGTTATTTTCTGTGTCAAGGGCAATGGAGTAGGCGTTATCCCAGGCAGCTGTGCCGAACTGTCTAACCCAGAGCTCCTTCCCACTCGGGTCGTACTTTTGGATATAAGCGTCAAAGTAACCTAAATGTTTTTGTCCGGGCAAATTTCCGTATGTCTTTCCAACCACATAAGCATTTCCATTTTTGTCAACAGCGACTGACATTGCATAGTCGTCTTGTGTTGTGCCGAACTGCTTTGTCCAGAGTTCTTGCCCATCGGAATTGTATTTTTTGATATAGGCATCGATTTTGCCCAAATGTCTCTGTTTAGACAGCGCTTGTTCTACTGTTCCAACTGCATACACATTCCTTTTTTGATCAACAGCAATTTCATAAACACCAACGAACATCGCTTTATTTCGTACCTTTGTGCTGGAGTGCGCCGTCCAGAGTTCCTTTCCACTCGAATCATATTTTCGAATCAAAGCATCCTCGTTACTACCAGCAACATAAACACTTCCTTGAGCGTCTACGGTCAGTGGACCTTGACTGCCATTAAAATCCGCACCATATTGTCTGGTCCAAAGCCTCTTTCCACGGGCATCATACTTCTCAAAATTTGTTTTTCTAGCGACGTAAATATTTCCTTTTGCATCGAGTGCGATTGATGCGGCTTTATTTGTATCGAGCCCGCTTAATTGTTGAAATGGCATCTCTTTTCCATATGGATCATACTTTTTTAGGTATGACGTATCGAAAATTGTATAATCATCCGGCTTTCTGTATGTCACTCCTCTAATGTACATGCTACCATCGGTGTGAACCTTAATTTCATTTGCATAGTTACTCTCATCGTACGCTATGGTGTCAACCTGTCTTGTCCAAAGCTCTTGTCCGTTTGGGTCATATTTTCTCAGATAGGGTCCACCACTGCAGCAAAAAGACAGTAACCCTTCAAAAGTCATGTCTGTTGGGTCTATAGATCCTAACTTACTCATAACAACATACACGCCGCCGGGTTGTTGCATTTTTACAGTTTTGTAATACATAAGGCCACACAGAAGCAAAGAGGTTCCAACAAACGACTGCCATACGCGCATGACACAACTTTACCGTAAAGATGCGCTGTTGAGTTTGCATTTCCCGGATAACGAGAAAAAATATAGATTAGTTTTAAAACAATTATATGCTATCATTTTAGCCATGAGCAAAAAATCTACCCACTTTGTCACAAGGTGGCATCCGGTGTCCGTTCTCGGTCGATCGATTGCGGAACTGTTCCGTGCGGCCTCTTTTGAGGCGTCCCTGTTGACGGTTGTTTTGGTTGTCCAGGGCCTCATTCCTGCGTTTGCACTTTACCTGACGAAACGAACTGTCGAAGGCATTGCCCAGGTCGCACAGGGAGGTTCTGTAAACCTCATTTTTCTTGCTGTGTTGTGGGTTTCGGCTGCCCTCATCGATGCCTTGCTTGCGCCTGTCAATCAAGTCCTGCAAGGCAATCTGGGCGAAAAATTCACAGCCCACGTCAATCTCAAGCTGATTTCAAAGATGGAGGATCTGCCGGGTTTGGATGTCTTGGAGGGTGCGGACTACCACGATGACGTCCGAATCCTTCAAGAGGGTGCGAAAAACCGTCCGCTCAACATTATGGTGCTCAGTGCCTTCACAGTGCGGGAACTCATTTCGATTGCCGGTCTGTGTGCGGTTATGGCGACGGTGGGCTGGTGGATTCCACTTGTTGTGCTCATCGGTGCCATTCCTCAATCGAAAATGTCTCTGAAATTGAGGGAAGTCGGCTGGAACGCCTTGATCAGCCGAACCCCACAGGCCAGGGTGATGGAATACAACGCGAGGATTGCACTGAATCAGCAAAATGCCGCCGAAGTGAGGTTGTACGGCCTGTTGCCTTGGCTCAAAGAACGGTACAACTCAGAATTCACGAAAATGCACACGACAATGAGATCGGTGCGTTCCAGGCAGGCTTTTGGTGTTTTGCCCTCGGGTCTCTTGAGTTTGTGTGTCTCTGGTGGCCTGTTTTTCTGGATGATCCTCCAAGCGACACACGCACACCTGGCTGTGGGCGCCATTGTGGTTGTGGTCCAGGGATTGTCTCAAGTGCAGGGCCTGGTTTTTTCCCTCATCGAAGGTTTTGGACAGATCTTCGAACGCATTCTGTATTTTGATAAGTGCTTCAAGTTCCTAGGCATCGTGCCAGAGGTGAGAAATGCAGTCCACACACGCGATATCCAAATGTCCATTTTTCCTACGCAGGTTCAGCAAAAGAAACCCTTCAAGGTGTCACATTTAAGATACCGGCCGGATCCACTGTGGCCATCGTCGGTGAAAACGGTGCTGGTAAATCGACCCTCATCAAATTGATGTTGCGGTACTACGATTGCACGTCTGGCACAATATCAATCACTGGGACCGATATCAAAGAAGCACACATTGAGCGTTGGAGAGCGCGCTGCGCCGCTGTGTTCCAAGATTTTGGAAAATATGCATTTATGCTCAAAGACAACATCAAAATCGCCCATTTGACATCGGATGATGCGGATACCTTTGAGCACGCCATCAAACTGTCTGGCGTTGGGGAATTTGCACAACATTTGCCTGACGGAATGGAAACCCAAGTCGGCAAAGAATTTTCAGGCACCGAATTCAGCGGTGGGCAATGGCAAAAGATCGCCATTGCACGTGCAATCTACAGAAATGCCGACCTCTTGATTCTGGATGAGCCGACATCGGCACTGGACCCGCGCAGTGAGTACCGCCTCTTTCAAACGTTTTCGGAAATCGCACAAGGCAAGACAACGCTGCTCATCACACACCGATTGGGAAGTGTTCAAATGGCGGACCATGTTCTCGTGATGAAAGAAGGACGCGTGGTTGAATGGGGCAGCCACAGCGATTTGCTCGCAAGAGAAGGAGAGTATGCCAACCTCTGGAATTTGCAAACCGATATGTATGGACCTTCGCAACCCCAGGATATGGCGACCGCATAGGGTGCTTTTGAAGGTCATTCACTCAGACACTGACCGAACCTCTGGGATGGATGTCCCAACGAATGTACCCTCGATGTGATGATCTGAGCAAGCCAAGCAACCCTGTGAGACGGGCAATTTCCTGAACGCGGATGAGCAACTGATACACATAACGCCCTTTGATTCGGGCGATAGAACTGGGTGCAGGACCCAAAATTTCGGAATCGAGTGCGCCAGCTTCCATCAACGCCGCTCTGAGCGCCATGGCACGGGTTCGGGCCTGCGGACCGTCACGCCCGGTGATCGTCACTTGAACGAGGTGAACAAAAGGCGGATACCCCAATTGACGCCGAGACACAAGCTCAAGTTCGGGATAAAAGCCGGCATCTTTGGAGAGAACCGCTTGCAGTGCTGGATTTTGGGCCTGAAAGGTTTGGATGACCATCAAGGGAACGTGGCGCGGGTGCCACTCAATGAGGGATCGCAAAAACGCATGGTAGCGTTCCGTTGCCCGAAAATCAGAGAGGCTCAGCCACGCGTCTGCAAAGGTGATGCCGATCAGAGCCAAATTTGGCGGGGCCGCCCGAGACAGCATGGCTGAAGTGCCCACAATGACACCGGGTTCGCCCGCTGACATGAGGCTGAGGTCATCTTGATGCTCGCGGTCAAACTGGTAAACGGGAAAATCAGGCAACAGGCGCTTCACTTCACCGAAGATCCACTCAACCCCTGGACCCTTGGGTTTGAGCAACGTCCCCTGACACTCTGGGCACTCCAAAAGCATGTCCTGAACATGGCCGCACTGGTGGCATTCCAGCCGCTGGTCTGCATAGACACGCAGGGAAAGATCGCAGTTGGGGCACATGGAAACCCAACCGCAACTGCACTGAAGCAGTGCGCTGTACCCTTTTCTGGGCGCGAAAATCACACCTTGACGCCCTCTGATTGCAACCTGTTTGAGCGCCTGGCGCAAATCGAATGCAAGTGGCCAGCCTTGCCCTTTGGTCCTAAACTCCAATGCGGACATGGGTCCCAACTTCTGTTCTCTGTCTTGGAGATAATCGACGACATGGATGCGATGGGCTCCGGGTTCAAGCACCTTTCCGGGATGGAGCATGGATTCGACGGCCGGTGTCGATCCTGTCAAAAGCAAGGGCACTGCATGCTCTTTTGCAATTCGAGTCGCCAACTCTGGCACAAATACCCGTGCGCCGCTCATGAGTTTGTAGGCATCTGAGCCTTCTTCTTCCACGACAATCAGCCCGAGTGAATCGAGCGGAAGACACAGCGCAACCCAAGTTCCAATCACCAAACGAACCTGTGACGCCAGCACTTGATCCCAAGCATAGGTTCTCTCTTCTTCCGTCAGAGAACCCGAAAACTTCAGAGAGGCTTTCGATTCAACCGGCGTCAAGTGTGAGAGCGCCCTCCAAGATCGGTCCAACCGAAAATGATCGGGAACAATGTACAACACGGATTTTCCCTGATCCAACACCTCAGAAATGAGCGCCGAGAGCCCACCGAAACGCGCCCTCAAGGTGCCACCGTGATAGCGATACACCGGCGGCAATTCCTGGAAACGCATGGGAAACGGTGCGGGAGACACCCCCTGTGATCCGGCAATGGGAAGTTCTGGAAATGGCGCAAGGCGATCGACCGAACACGCCCAACCTTTACTGACCAGCGCCGAAACGACACTGGTTCCCACACCTGTCTGCCGAGCCCACTCGGCCAAATGCGAAAAGGTCCCCTGTTCGACCAACACGTCCCAAGCGGCGGCCTGTTTGGGTGTCAATTGCCCTTGGCCACGCTGGGCCACATACACGCGCTCCATTTTGGGTGCGACAGAGACCCGCTCCAAGAGAAGCCCCTGTTCGCGAATGGCATCGAGACGCGGACCATCCAGATTGTCGACAGACGTCCAGTTTTCAAGCGAATCAATACCAAAAGCGGATAAATCGGCCGCTGAAACCTGCGAAACCTCATGCCGTAAAGGAAAATGTGAAATGGGCAAAAGGTCTGCAAACAGCAACCCAAAGGGAATCTGGGCGAGATCTGACCACTGCGCAAGTGCCTGCAATGTTTTGGGATCAACAAAAGGACGGTCATCCAGAACAGCGATTACCTCACGCAATCGGTGGGCCATTCCAGATCCCGGACCGGTCACCCAACCGACTGTGGGCACACCCTTCCACGGAACAACCACCCGAAAACCCACTGGAACAGGGCCAGAATAGCCATGTGGGGCAGCAAAATCAAAGGGTGGAAGCGGCAAGAGCAGAACGACAGACCATACCATTCAGTACGCCCGCAACTGTACCTGCCCGCCCAAGGATTCCAAATAATGGGCAACATCCCCCACAGCACGCTTGATTCCGGATGTGATGATGGGCGCAGCAAAGCGCTCAAGGCGAACCAAAACCAACCCATCTTCGCGCGGCGTCAACGAAACCATAACCTCCTGAACGAGATCTGGCTCCTCTACGTGGGCCAAAACATATGGGATTGTTCCATCTGAAGACATCAAAATCTCGAGCAAAACAACGGTGGTCTCGCCGTGGCGAAAAACCTGTTTGGTAAAACCTGAAACATCCAAAGATGGCAATTTCACAAGTGCATGGGGCATGGGGGTATCCTCACTGATGGACTCGACCGGCGTGTGCGGATGGTGCAATCCGGTTTCGATCAAACGAAATCTGGCGTGATAAACGGGCAATCCATAGGTTTTCCACTTCTGGGCGTACTTGGTCTCCAACGCTGCGGGTGGTGGATTGGTCTCCAACACATCGTAAAAACCCGTTTGCCGAGCTTGCTCGACAGCGTATTCAAAGTACTCCAAATGGTCGGTGGTCAGCCAAATTTCCCCCGACATCCGCAGGCGATCTGCCGCGAGGTTAAAAAAAGAAGCCTGCAGCAATCGGTGCTCGGCGTGTTCTGCTTTGGGCCAAGGATCTGGAAAATTCACATAAATGCGATCGAGGCCCCCTCTGGGAATGACAGATCTCAGCAAAAACAACGCTGGCATTCTGGTCAACAGATCACCTCGACCCGCACCTTTGGCTTTCGTTTGAGCCTTGAGCAGGCTCACCCCGCTGAGCTCGACACCCAAATAGTTGACCCCGGGTTCACACGCGGCCTGCTGGTCCCAAAACCGACCATCGCCAAAGCCAATTTCCAAATGCCACGGCCCAGACGGATCCGAATACAAACGCCCGACCGAATCCGGGAAGGAAAAATCAGAGAGACGGACAATCACAGTCTGACCCCAGACAAGACACACCAAACGCTGTGGGCCTGTTCCAAAACCTGGCTGTACGAGGATGATCCCGGCAGACAACGACCCAAGGCATAGGTGTGATCAAAACGTTTCAAACGAAAGGCATCCACTTCCGATGCGGAAAACACACGGTAGGTGACACGGTAATCCAGACTGCCCGACTCGGCCAAGACACCGTCTTCTCGGTCTTCAAACACACAGCCTTGCCCGAGAAAATACCGGTAAAGGTCGTCGTAGGAAACCTCGGAAAGCCGGCCCGCCGATTGCACCGACCGACCGATGTGCAATTCTGAACCCAAAAAGCTGCCGACCGCGATAACTGCTTTTTTGGCACGGCGAGGAATGCCTTCCCAGGTCTGAATATCGACAGCATCATCGGTCTCGCCAAGTCCGGTGACCATGGATTGCAACAGGTGAATCCCAGAGGTCGACTCCAACTCCTGTTTGAGGGCCCGATGAAAACCCCACATGTCCGGAACTGCAGACTTTTCCAAAACCCGCTTTCGGATCTTTTCGAACAAGGTTCCTTCGGGGAAAGGAATGTCCACCACAGAAGAAAACAACACACCCAGCGAATCGAGCGACTGCGTCACCAACAACACATCGAGGCCTGACCGAGCTGCCAAATACGACAACTCACAACCAGACACCCCAGCACCCACAATGGCCAAGTCGTAACAATGGCCGGGGTTCGGAAAAGAACGAGGCAAACCATCCACGTTCGACAGTTTACTCTCCGTCAAGAGCGGAATGCCGGGAAAAATCTGAAGCTGTGTCTTGTGTCCGGGTCGGCTTGTCTTCCAAGTTGTACTGAACGCGATTGCCGTCCAGTCGGGGTGTTGCAGGAGGTTCCACCAAGAGACCCAATCCCTTGTTCCCACTGATGAGGTTGTAGTGGGCCGCTCCAGCCGAATGCTCCCGATATACCACGCCTCGGCCTTCATTGTCTTTGATGACATTGTCTTCCAAAGTCGGGTGGGCATGGCCTTCCAAACAGATGCCATCTCCCTCGTTGAATTCAGAGACATTGTTGAGTGCAGCACCAGATGCACTGTCCTGATAGCAAAAACCCGGACCTGCATTCTCTTTGCTGAGGTTCCGCTCGAGTGTGGGCGCAGCTTCCACGGACACCAGTATTCCGGCACCCCAATTGCCCTCGGAGGTATTGTTTTTAGCTGTCCCAGTTGCGGTACCCGCGTACACAATACCGTGCTCTTTATTGGCGCGAAGGTTGTTGCGCTCCAGTCTGGGATTGGCCTTGCCCCGAACGACCAACCCGTGAACACCACTGAGCTCCACGGTGTTTCCCTTTCCGACACCTGAAGACTGTCCCGTGTAGAGCAAGCCCGACACAGCGCTGTTGCGAATGTGGTTGTCTTCCAAAATGGGCTGAGCTTCCCCCGAGACGACAATGCCGTTGTTGTTTCGGTCGAGCATATTGGCACGGGCACTGCCGCCAGATTGGTCAAAGTAAGCAATGCCGTCACCGGAATTTCCACCAATTACATTGCTGAGCAGGGTGGGACGGGCTTCATTTTGAAGCGCAATGCCAATGGCGTTGTGCAAGAATTCGTTGCCCTCAACCAAACCCCCACGGGCCTCTTTGTAAAAGTACAGACCTGTTCCCCGCCAATGCTCAGTTTTGGACCCGCCTTGAAAACGGCAATCTTTGATAAACACCTCGCCTGCGCTGACTGTCAACACATGGGCATCTTTCGAACTTTGGTGTACAAATGTGATGCTCCGAACATTGAAGTAACCCGAATGGTTGAACTGAATCACAAAGTACTTATCCAACCCAACGACATGGGTTTCATTGCGTCCGGAACCCTCAAGCGTCAGCGAACGTTTGATCTCAAGGCGCTTTCGAAGCACGTACTCGCCGGGCAACAAACTGATCACAGCTTCGTCCGGAGCATCTTGAACAATTCGATAGAGATCATCGCCAGGTCGGACCACAATCGTAGAGGCACTTGAACCCTTGAGCAACTGCGACAATTGCTGAACACTCTGCGGGCGGTCCTTTGAATTGAGGGCCAAGCACTTCAGAACGGCCTGCTGAAAGGACCGTGGAATACCGGTTGGCATGGGTGCCAGATCTTTGCCTTCTTTTCGGTCCGGCGCACTCGGCGGTTTTTTCCCACTGAGGGCATGGTAGAGGGTCGCACCCAGAGCGTATAAATCGGTGTAGGGTCCCAGGCCAACGCGCGCAGTGTACTGCTCAGGTGGGGCGTAGCCATGGGTCAGTGTGACCCGAGCTTCAGACCGCTGCTGGGTGAGTTGGTAACTTCGGGCGGCACCAAAATCAATGAGAACAGTCCGACCATCGTGTGTGAGAAAAATGTTGTCTGGCTTGATATCTCTGTGCAACACGCCTGCGTCGTGCAAAACCTGAAGGGCATCGAGCAGCTGTTCGACGAGTCCGAGTGCCTCCGAAGAAGACAATTTGCCGTACTGTGCGAAATGGCCAAGCAACGTCTGCCCAGAGAGGTATTCCATGACCAAATAGGCCGTTCCATTGTCCTCAAAGACGTCCCAAACACGCACGATACCCGAGTGATTGAATTTTTGTAAAACAGCCGCCTCTTCCAAAAACAGTTTTCGGGCTGATATAAAGGCCTCAGGCCCCAAAGTCTCGGGCGGCACAAGCAATGTTGTCCGCCGCGTTGAGCCTTTTGGAAACAACTCCTTTATGGCAACAGGTCGCTTCAAAATGGTGTCGGCACCATGGTAAGTCAATCCGAAACCACCCTTACCCAAAATACCGCCAATAGAATAGCGTCCTCCAGCAAGCCGCGTTCCTCGGGGCAATTGTGAAGTCATTGAATCTAAGACGGGCATGCCGCAAAAGCCACAAAATGCCTGGTCTTGGTCTGTGGACATTCGGCAGTACGGGCAAGGCTTCACCGGTCACCCCAAGTCACCCATAGCTCTGGGTTTGGTTGTTTCTTGATTGCAAGGTACCCTGCGCAACGGTCGACCATTTGCATCAATTTTATATGAAAGGCCGCGATCTCCAAAGCATGCCAATGGGTTTTTTGTCATATCGTGTCCAAAGCGTCTCTTTTCAAAACATGATAGAGCAACGCACCTAGACCAAGTGCGCCAAGCACACTCCAAACAAGGACATTGAGCAGTGGAACCCACGTTGAGAGGCCAAAAAGACCCAATCCCAAGCCCAATGCCAACAGGCGATGCTGCGGTAAATGCAAACGAGGTAACAGCTCTTGCCCAATCAAATTGAGCACAAGAACCATACCGATACTCATCCCCAAGAAGAGAAGCAACAGTCCCAACAGGGCAAGCGTGCTGGTAAAATTGCTGAGACTTCCCAAGAGAACAAGTGGCAGTCCAATGCCCGCAACCAAAAGCCCAAGTGCCAAATCGCGGGAAGCGGCCGTTTTGATTTGACGTTCCAATGACGCCAAGTAACCACTTTGATTGAGAAAAAAAGCGCACAAGATCAAAAAAGCCGCGTACGCATACATCCAATAAGGACTCTTTCCAAAACCCAATAGAGGTTGAAGTGCTGCAGCTGCAGTTGGGTCAAGCTCCGAAATGGCCTGCTGATCCAATTCAACATGCCCCAAGATTGCTTGTGTTTTTTCGGCACTCACACCTTCTGTCTGCGTGTGAATATTGCCCAGAACACTGATAACCGGACCATCAACTTGAGCACCTTCACGCAAAACAACGTTGCCGCCCAAAGCAATGACATGGCCTTGCACGTGACCAGCAACCACAATGTCTCCATTGAGTCGCACAATGTTGCTTTGGATTGTTCCAACAGGTATGACCAGATTACCCAAGTGCTGGGTCAGAAATCCAAACGAAAACACAACAGTGCAGGCAAAGCCACCCACGCTGGTCCATTGGTGCAATCTCGGCCACAGTCCTTTCCATTTGAGAAGCGGACTCAGTGCCAGAGTGAGGCAACTGACCAACATCAGCAACCCATATGCCTTCAAGCCCTCTTTTGGCAATCGATGCCCCAACTCAAACATCAATTCACTGGCTGCTTTGAGACTTCCCCAGCTGTAGCTTGCAATACCGATACCGACCAACAAAAGTGCCACCGCCAGTCCATAAATGGGAACCAGGCTGCGTTTGGGTAGCGCGTCTTTGGCAATTTCTTTTGCAACTGTGCGAGCGAATTCAAGGGGCGCACTGACCTTGGGAAGCCGATTGATTGTGACATCCATTGCAATATTTTCCGCCATCTTGCGCGCAAAACCAGGTGGTGCCACCAGGGTTTGAACCTGAAGCTGTTCAATCTCCCGTTCCACAGAAAGCCTTTGAAGCAATTCTGCTGTCCATGACTTGGATACAGTCACCGGAGGCAGCGACTGAAGGGCCAATTGTGCGTTTCTGAGCGAAGACATTTCCTCAGTCCAGACGCCTTCTCGCAAAAGTTCTGATAAGGCTTGGCGTTCAGACGTGCTGAGGCGATCGTCCGGAGACAGAGACTGCTCCAAAGCGCGATGAATAAGATTCTTTTTTTCAGACATCGATTTTCCCCTTCAATGCCTGAGCAAGCATCTCTTTGGCTCGGAACACACGGCTTTTGGCTGTTCCCACAGCAATGCCTTGGATTTGCGCAATCTCTTCATAAGAAAGCTCCTGCACAAAGCGCAAAACCACTGCTTCTCGGTACTCCAAGAACAAGGTAAGCAAAGCGTCCTGAACACGATCAACCTCTTGCTGTCCTTCTGTTCGCTCGAGCGGAGAGGTATAGTGAGAAGTCACTTCAAATCCTGTGTTTTCCTCAGCTTCATCAATCGAAAACTGAGGATGGTGTTTGCGGCGGTGTTTTTCAATTTGGGTGTTTCGGGCAATGGTGTAAAGCCAAGGCAGGAATGGCTCTCCTTCTCTAAACGTCTGAATGCCTTTCCAAGCACGAAAAAAAACATCCTGAGTCAGATCAAGGGCGTCTTCGTAGTTGCCTTCAAGGCGAAACAGATAGTTGAGGATGCGATCCTGAAATGCAGAGATGAGTTCATACCAAGCCTCTTCCTCTCCAGATTTCAAACGTTGCAAAACATCGGGCTGGTTGGGGTCATAGGAATTGGAAGTCATGATGTGAGTAGCGTACACATTTTGGAATACGACATGCAAAGAAGGTCCGTTCCAGCAAATCCAATGTCAAAACACTGAAACCATTTACCTGAGTGATTTTCTCAGGACTTTCATTTTGAAATAAGATCTTGGAACGCCATAGGCAGGATGGTCTGTACAAAAGGGTTCTTCTATACCCGTATCGATATAGCCATGTCGCAAATACCACTCTAGAAGTTCACTCCGAAGAGAAATGACTGTGATCCTCAAACTGTGAAATCCCTGCTGTTGAGCTTCTCTCTCAGCAAACTGAAGGATCTGTTTACCCAAACCCTTATTTTGCAGCGTGGGAGAAACAGTGATCATGCCCAGATACAGGTCAAGTGGTTCCGGCCTGAGGTACAACGATGCCACCGGTTGTGAATGTTCCGGAAGCCATCCCAAAAACACCCGAGAAGACTCATCGGTAAGTAACTTTTTGGCTAAATCTGTGTCTATACGAGTGCCATCCAGAAGATGAGCTTCTGTCGTCCAGCCAACGTAAGAACCCTCTCCTCTATACGCAGCATTGACCAAAGCAACCCAAGCAGGGATATCCGACTCGGTCGCACGACGAAACATCAGTTGTTCTGTGGGCATATAACCTCCATACGAAAAAATCCTCAGTTTCCTGAGGACTTTGGCTCGGCAGGTAGGGGTCGAACCTACGACCATCCGATTAACAGTCGGACGCTCTACCGCTGAGCTACTGCCGAATGCGGGTCAAGCGAATAGGATAGTAGCAGAGACCCGCAAACAATGCAAGTCAACATTCAAAAGCCCAGGTCCAGTTGGCTGGCATCCGAGAGAATCAAACGGTGGACTTTTGGAACGCCTTGGGTTCCGCGAACGCGCGTTTTTGTCCCGATCAGACATTCTTGAAGGCGAATTGCGACATCGTAAATCTCGACCCCCTCGTCAATCACGCTGTACTCAACCTCGGCATTTCGAAGTGTGGAATGCGAACCGATACTTGTGAATGGGCCGATATAGACATTTTCCAAAACGACATGTTCACCAATCATAATGGGGCCCATCAGCGTGCTGTTTCGCACAACCGAACCCAAACCCAACTGGACCTGACCGATGATTCTGGAATGCTCAACCTGTCCCGGCGAAAACGAATGGCAGTTGCGAAGCCCTTCGAGCAACAGCCGATTGGCATCGATCAGATCGGCGGGTTTTCCTGTGTCCTTCCACCAACCCGACACCCGCTCGCCCAAAACATACCGGTCTGAATCCACCCAATGGGCAATGGCATCGGTGATTTCAAACTCACCTCTGCTGCTGGGCTTCAGTCCTTCAAGAACGGTCAAAATATCCGCCTTAAAGCAATAAAATCCCGCGACTGCCAAATTGCTGGGTGGATCTTTTGGCTTCTCGACAATGCTCTGAATGCGTCCATCAGCATCCAAAACCACAACACCAAATGCTGTTGGATCTTCGACTTCAACCAATGCAATCAGGGCATCCGCTTGCATTTCATAAAACCGCTTCACGTAATGCGAAACACCTTTCTCAAACAGATTGTCGCCAAGGTAAACACAAAAATCGCTGTCTCCAAGCCAATCTTTAGCCACCCGAATGGCGTGACCCAACCCGAGTGTCTCTTTTTGAAGCAAAAATTGAAATTCAACCCCAGGCGCATGGAAGTGTTCGAGAGAGGCTTGAATGGCTTTCTCGGTGAGCTCGGAAACGACAATCCCAATTTCTGTCAAACCCGCGTCGATGAGGTTGTCAATGGCATGGCGCAAAATAGACCGATTGGCAACAGGCAATACCGGCTTGGGTCGTGTGTAGGTGAGGGGGCGAAGTCGGGTCCCCTGACCGGCTGCTGGAATAATCGCTTTCATGGGATTCTCCTCAAAGGTTTCCTGGATCCTAACATGGAAATGATCCCTTGGGCAAATTCAGGATGTTCAAAAAGGTGAAACAATCGGGCACTTGGGTGTTGCGTTCTCGGTGGTTGTGGAACATGGCCTTGTGAAATTTTATACGCATGATACCAAAAGTTCGCCCATTTCTTGGGTTGTCATCAAACAAGAAATACCATTGCCATTTCAATGGATGGCACCTCAAAGACTCAAAGCGGAAATCATATCTTTAACATTGATCTCAATTTCGTTGAAAACAGGGTTATGAAAACCCGCCAGACCCAATTCGGCCTCACTCATCCAGATTTTTCTTGCATAAAAAACCGTATTTGGGCAATTAAATACACTTTGCATTTTACCTCACCATCTGAAAATCCTAGAATGCCACATTTCTTGATTTTTTGTCTTTTCTTATAGTTACCTCATCCCAAACAAATCCAATAATTCCCAATATTTACAGAACCTTCTGTATACCTTCAATTCACCTTGATTTTGTATAGGCATAGCCGCCCTTACACGCAACTTGAGACAATCCATGATGCCAGGGGCAATCCACCACTCCCACGCTCGCTCAGGGCAAAACACCACGGAAACTTCAGGCTTCTCTATTTGGGCTTGGCGGGTTACAAGGTGAAACACACATGAGATATGAAAAATTCCCGCGTTGCGCGGGAATTTGGTGGCGAAAGAGAGACTCGAACTCTCGACCTCACGATTATGAGTCGTGCGCTCTAACCGGCTGAGCTACTTCGCCTCTGGAGCGCCTCGTATATTAAACGGGTTCCCTTCGTTTTTCAAGTGGCCGACCCAGCCCTTTGACAATTCCGAGTTTACCGATCAAGATTATGGGATGAAGGTTCGAAGCACACCACTCAGTCAATTGGAGCCCAAGATGTCCGCGATCATCGAAACAATTGACCAGAAACACCCTTTGAGACGTCGTTTGTTGGAGTTGGGATTTATTCCTGGAGCACGCATTCAAATCGTAAGACAGGCCCCACTTGGGGATCCGGTGCAAATCACCATTGGTGGAAGCGACCTGGCATTGTGCAAAAAAGACCTGGAAGGCATTTGGGTCGAAGCATGATCAGCCACCTGTCCAAAACCACCCTTTCGGAAAAGACTGTGGTTGTCGTCGGAAATCCAAACGTCGGTAAAACCACGCTCATCAATGCCTTGGCCGGAACGCAATTGAAAGTCGGCAATTGGAGTGGTGTCACAGTCGAAAAACGTGAAGCACACCTGTTTTATCGGGGAAAACACATCCATCTGATTGACTTGCCCGGTGCCTATTCCTTGAACCCGCACACCCCTGAAGAGCTGATCACCCGAACAGCCCTTTTGGATGAACCCACTCAACTCATCATCAATGTCTTGGACGCTGGAAATCTGGAAAGAAACCTCTACCTGACCCTTCAGCTTTTGGAGTTCGAATGCCCAATGGTGATCGCCCTCAACCTGATGGATGAAGCCGAATCCAAGGGTCTCACCGTCGAAGCCAGGGCATTGCAAGAGCGGTTGGGCATCCCGGTTGTGGCCACAGTGGCCTCGTCTGGCATCGGTGTCAAAGATTTGCTCCAACATATGGGACAGGTTCCACCGATCACCCCCCTGCGTCCGAAGTACCCAGAAGCCATAGAATATGCGGTGACAGCCATTTCTGAAAAGGCCTCTGAACATCCATTGTTGCTGCCGTTCACACACCGCTATTTGGCACTGACCCTGCTCGAAGGCGACGGCAGCCTGAGATCCAGACTGAAAATCACCGGGCACACCTCAGTCGCCGAGGAAGCAGACCGACAACTGGAAAACCTCACAGACCAAGGCAGTGAACCCTTGCTCGAAATTGCCGAAGTTCGCTATCAATTGGCCCACAAGCTGTCCACAGCAGCGATTCCCAGCTTTGAACGCCGCCGAACACTGACCGATCGGTTGGACGGGTGGCTCCTGCACCCGTATCTCGGCATCCCCATCTTTCTCGCGCTGATGTTGCTCACCTTTCGCATCACCTTCAGCATAGGTGGACCGTTTGTCGATTTTATAGCAGGTCCGTTGCAAGAGGTGATTTCAGGCTGGACTGCCTCTGTTCTCAAAATTTTCAATGCACCAGACGTCATTCATGCACTTTTGCTGGGCGCGATCATTCCCGGAGTCGGGACCGTATTGGCCTTTGTGCCCACCCTTCTCGTTCTGTACCTGGCCATGAGTTTTTTGGAAGACAGTGGTTACATGGCCCGGGCGGCGTTTCTGGTCGATCGCCTGATGCGCAGTGTTGGACTGGAAGGCAAGGCATTCATTCCCATGGTTCTGGGTTTCGGATGCAATGTGCCCGCTGTGTACGCAACCCGCACGCTCGACCAACCCAGAACGCGGCTGATCACGACCATGATTTTGCCATTCATGTCCTGCTCGGCACGCTTGCCCGTCTATGTCATTTTCAGCGCCGCACTCTTTGGAAAGGCCGGCAGTTGGGTGGTTTGGGGCATGTATGTCCTCGGCACTCTCGTCGCTCTGGCTTTTTCGGCAGTATTCAGTCGCCGCTCCAAAGACCTCAACCAGACGGGTATTTTGGAACTCCCACCGTACCGCTTGCCCCATGCTCGCGTCCTTTGGAAACACGGCTCAAACCGAACAAAATCCTTTATTCGGCGGGCGGGAACAACCGTTTTTTCGACCGTTGTGATTGTCTGGCTGACCCTGTCCATTCCCCTTGCAGTGGGAGATCGCTTTGCCATGGTAGGCCCGGAGTCTTCCCTGTTTGGCGGTATTTCACACTGGATATCTCCGATCTTTGCACCCGCAGGTTTTGACAACTGGCAAGCGACAGGCGCGCTTATTCCGGGTTTTGTGGCCAAGGAGGTCGTGATTGGAACACTCGGACAGATTTATTTGGGAGAACAGATCACCGTTTCCGCACTGGGATGGATTGAAGGGCTCAAACAGCTCGGCAACGGCCTTTTGGATACCTTAAAAGGTGCACTCTCAGCTGCCCTGGATTTACTTTCACTGCCCAGTTTTTCTGTAGACGCTTCAAGTGAAAACGAAAATCCCCTGGTCAAAGCGTTGGCGAATGCTTTTTCTCCAGCGTCCGGTTTGGCTTATCTGGTGTTCGTCTTGCTCTACACGCCGTGCATCGCGACTGTCGGCGCCATCGCGGGAGAGCAAGGTAAAAAAATAGCATGGATCACCGTCGGGTATCAATTGGTCACCGCCTGGGCACTGGCTGTTCTGACGTATCAGGTGGCAAAATGGTTCATTTGAGCGGTCCACTCGGGCAAATCTTAAAGATTCTTGGGGAACATCCCAAAACAGCAGCCGAACTGGAAGGGCAATTGGGATCGAGTTCAGCCGCCCTTCAAGGCATGCTGTCGGTGTTGGAACGCGGCGGTTACATCCGAGAGCACAGCGTCAAAGTGGGATGCGCACAGTGCAACCTGAAGAGCCTGTGCCCTATTCCCAATGCAAACCCCTCACCCTCTTACGGCCTGACCGCCAAAGGCCTGGGCTTGGCTAACGGACGTCAATGCTCCCAAAGTAACGCTCAAATTTAAGTTCCAGAGGGTATTTTCCAACGCCAGGTACCAAGTTGATGCTGACATTTTTGGGGCCTTTGGTGCACACCGTGGAGGCCAAAACCTGTCTCGATGGCGTTAACACCCGGATGGTCAGTTTGCCAGACAGCGTGTTGCAAGTTCCGCGGATGTTCAGCGGGTATTTGGGCGTAAAGATTTCTTTTTCATAGGTGCTGGTCCCATTTCCGTTGAAAATCTGTGTCGGCCACTCGGTGACCAACCCGAAGCGGATACCAATGGTAAAGTACCAAGCCGCCAATCCGACCAAAAGAAGAACGATGAGAGATCGCATGGGTTAAGGTTAATGCAATTCTGGGTGCGATGATAGTTTGAAGGGATGCTTTTCTATATAATTTGTGTGTGCGAATTGCAGTGCTTTGCCACGCCAGTGCAGGCGGATCGGGAGTGGTTGCCAGCGAGTTGGGCTTGGCCGTTGCCCGTCTGGGCCATCAAGTCCATTTTGTCGCCCAACAAATCCCGTTTCGACTGTCTTCAACGCCCCTAACCTACTGCGATAGCCTGTTTGTCCACCAAGTTGGATCTTACACCTATCCCCTCTTCGAATCTCCACTGACGACGTTAAATTTGACAAATGCGCTCGCAGACGTCATCTTTGAGCACGATATCGATCTCACACACGCCCACTACGCCATTCCGCATGCGACCAGTGCCCTGATGGCCAAAGACATCACCCAAAGAACCAAAGTCATCACAACCCTTCACGGAACCGATGTCACCCTGTTGGGTCTCGATCCTTCATTCAAACACTCGACGCGCTACGCCCTAGAACGGTCGGATTGTTGCACAGCCGTCTCACACTATTTGGCCAACCACACGCGGGAAAGCCTGAAGATCGATGTGCCCATTCGGGTCATTTACAACATGGTGGACACCGACCGATTCAAACGCAACACAGACCCACAGTTCAGGGCGAGGTTCGCGCATCCCGACGAATTCCTGATCATCCACATCAGCAATTTTCGAAAAGTCAAACGGACAGCTGACGTGATTGACACGTTCGCCAAGATCTCGAGTGAAATTCCCGCAAGGCTGCTCATGATTGGAGACGGGCCCGAACGCGGACCCACGTTCGAACAGGCCCAGCGCCTGGGCGTCGTCGGTCGAACCCATTTTCTCGGCTCGTTTTCCAATGTCGAAAGCATTTTGGGAATTGGAGATTTGCTTTTGTTGCCTTCCGAACAGGAGAGTTTCGGCTTGGTTGCCCTGGAAGCCATGAGCTGTGGTGTCCCCGTGGTGGGCAGCAGTGTGGGCGGGATACCCGAAGTTGTTTTGGATGGAAAAACAGGATATCTTTGTGGGGTTGGTGACACAGACCAAATGGCAGACCGAGGCCTTCAATTGCTCCAAAATCCACAGGCATTCGCGGCATTTTCGGAAGCCGCACAGCGGCAAGCCCACACCTTTCATGCAGATTTGATTCTGCCCCAATATCTGGCAACATATGCATCGCTGTTGTAACAAAGGAGTACAAATATGAAACGGTACGCGACACTCACACTCCTCTTTTTATCCTCTTCGACATTCGCACAAAATTTGGCCTGTCCAGGTGAGTCACTCGGAACGTTCCCCGACCCAAGGCCCAAACCCACATCCATCGTGGGTGCACGGATTGTGCTCAATCCCGGGCACGGCCTCTACACAGACAACGGGCAAAATTGGAAATACCAACGTCCACAACTCAAATCCTACGGAAGCGACGCGGTGTTCGCACAGGAAGACCAATCGAACATGAAAATGGCTCAGGTTGTGTTTGACACGCTGAAAGCTGCGGGCGCAGAGGTGTACTCGACCCGCGACCTGAACATGGGTTCCACTGCCATTGGCATTTCAAAGAACTTAAAGTGGCGCGAATCGGCCCAAACGTACTTCAAATCCCAGAACATTTCGCCAAACATCTGGAATCACGCATGGCCCGCGGTCAGCCGACAGGGTTGCAATTACGACCGGGATATCCGGGCACGCGCATTTTACGCCAACCAATTGGGTGCCGACGTGGTGGTTGGGATACACAGCAATGCAGGTGCAACCTCCGACGTTCGCGGAACACTCGTCCTCTACAGCACCATCAACCGCTTTCCAGAAACGCCCGATTGGGTGCAAGGAGAAAGCGCCCGACTGGCGCAGGCCGTCCAAAACAGCGTGGTGGGTTCGATCCAAAAGAGCCGTCCCGATCTCACTTGGCCAATGGGAAAACTGCTCCCTTCGCCCGCCAACCACGGGGAAATCAGCTTTGCCAAAATGCCCGCCATCATCATCGAGGTGGGCTATCACACCAACCCCAAAGATGCCCAAGGTCTCAACGAAAAACGCTTCCGGGAAGCTGTCGCACAGGGCATTAAAGAAGGATTGGACGTATACTTCTCGCAGAACAACCCCGCTCCGGCCATCAATCCAGAGGCGGAGGTCCCCAATCCCGATTTTCCAAACGCACCGGTGTTGGTCGATCCCAAAAATGACGTCAAGCCCGATGCTTTGGGCGCTGTGTACTTTACCTGGACGCCCGTGAATGGTGCAGACCGCTACACCTTGTCCATTCGCAAAGCACCTTATGGTGACCAAGATACTGTCTACACGAGGGAAAACATTCCTGGTGTGAATTCATCGCTCACGCTGTTTGCATCAAGTTTCCAAAACAGCAAAGAGATTACCGATTTTCGTTGGTTCTTGATGGCCTTTAAAGGAAACGAAGCTACCCCGGTTTCCTTGGGTCTGGACTTTAAAATCAAGTGACACCCTCTGAATGCCAGATCACTTTATGTTATAATCTAAATAAGTGCAAGTGATTTATTTCAGACAAAAGGGGAAACCGACGTGCGAAACCGAACCATGAATCAAGTCCTTCTCATTGGCAGCGTGACCCATCAACCCGAATTGCGTTATACAACGACTGGAAAAGCAATGTTGGAATTCAGCATTGCCGGCGAGAGCGAAATTCAAATGGAAGCCGCGGTTCGAAACCTGGCTTGGTACCATCGGGTGTCGGTGTTTGGAACCGATGCCGAGACTTGGATTGAACACCTTCAGGCGGGAACCACCCTGTTGATTGAGGGAAGCTTGGACTATCGCACGTGGGAAACACAAGACGGACAAAAGCGAAACAGCGTCCAAGTGAAGCCCAATCACATCGAACGGTTGAGCCGACCCGAAAGTGACCTGGTCCAAGATATGGGTGGAGGCTTTCGACTTTCCAAAGGAACCAACGAAGTGAGGCTCATCGGCAACCTCGGCCGGGACATCGAGGTTCGCCAAACCCCCCAAGGTGAGACCGTTGCAAGTGTCAGTCTGGCCGTCAGCGAATCATGGAAAGTGGGAACTGCTGGCAACGAACGGCACGAGAAAACCCACTGGTTTGAAATGTCTTTTTGGAAGGCATTGGCACAGCGGGCAGCTTCGCTGCGCAAGGGTGATCCCATTTGGCTCAGCGGACGCCTCAAAAACGACAGCTGGGTCGATAAAGAGGGCAACAAACGGTCTACAAGTCGCATCGAAGTCCTTCACTTTGAAGCACTTGAACGGCTGGGATCTAGCAAATCTGCACTGGCGGAATCTGAAACCCCAGTGGTTTAATTACTGGCTTTTCTGCTTGAGATTAGGAAAGCCCCAGAAGAAGACAGCTTGAAAATATTTTCAAGCTGTCTTCTCTCCACAGCAAGTTCTTTCATTAGTTAACCTGAGTTCGGGATAAGGTTATTTAAATATTTTACAACATAATTCTGTTCAAATTCGGGTTTCCAAAAATATAGTCTGCTAGGGTTTGGTTAAACTTCAATGCCTGAAGGACTTCATGATTTTACCCGAACTATTCTGCTCTGTCGATGACCTCTCTCAAACTTTTACAGCCCTAAATCCTAAAAATACCTTTCCAAACATCAAAAATATCCGTGCACCCAAACTTGGTATGGCTCCCTCTGAAATCATGTCCATCTTGATCTTGATTATGTTTCATAAAGGCTACTTTCGTACTTTCAAACCTTTCTACCTCCAGAATGTCTGTATCTATTTGAGGGCAGAATTCCCCAATAAAACATTTAAAGATATTTCTGCAAGGGGAAAAACCTCAGTCGATTGCTTTTTTGGTTTCAAGCTTCACCTGTTATTCAATGACCAAGGGGAGATCCTTTGGATTCGTCTGACTCGAGGGAATGTGGATGATCGTCAAGGTTTGGAAGCAATGCTGGACTGTGAAGATTGTGATCTGTTTGGCAAGATATTTGCAGATAAGGGGTACATTTCCCAAAAGCTATTTGAGAAGCTCTTACGAGAGAAAAACATTGCCCATCTGTGATCCAATTCTTTTGGCTTCTTAACCCGAACTCAGGTTAGTTAAATTCAGCACCTTGCAACAGCTTAAGAAACGTGTCCCAATCAAGATATTAGTCCCTAACCCACTGGAGGGTTTAAGATTTCGGTGATGCGGGCGAGACAGCATGTGGTTTTGGAAAGAATGAACATGGCCATGAACTTGAGTCTAGTGCCGTGAAGGCGGCTATAAGTTCTTTAAGAGGGTCTCTCGAGGAAAGCGACGCCATGGTTTATCTCCGTATTTTGTCCCTCTTGATTTTGTGCAAGCTACTGGATTTGAATAGTTTCAAAAAGGCACATTTTGGATACTGATCTAGGCCAACAAACGCCTCTCACAGCAACAAAAATATGGCACTCAAATTGGAATTTATTTGTCGAAAAGATGTGTTTTTCATGAGATTTTTTGCTTTTTTATTTATAAAATACATAGATTTGGATAATCGCAGGGTTGGGGTATTCCCAAGGCAAAAAAAATGATGTACTATCTCATCACTGGAACTTACATACAACCAAATGGTCTAAATAAGGCGTTCAAGTGTATAACGTTGAGTTCTGCCTCTTTGAAGGTAAAGGAAGGATTGTTTATGTTGCGATATGTCTCTGCAGGTCTTTTTTCTGCTCTCTTGCTGTCCTCTTGTCAAATGTCTACGCTCTCGAATCCGAAGAAAGCAGATTTAAGTCCAAAAATGGAACTCTTGGGAACTGTTGATTTACAAGTCAATGGAGATGAGGGTGTTTCTTCTTCATCTCTGACGCCAATGTCAGGAATCACACTTACAGCTATAAATAGCAGAAGTTTTGATACAAGTAATCGCCGCTATATATCAACCCTATATAAGCTTAATTCTCTTGATTCAGAATATTTGATGAAAATAGACAATATTAACCTGATTGCCTTATTTAAGCCAGGGAATATCTTAGACAGCGCAGTTGTTTCCATTAAGAATAAATATGGAAAAGATGTTGAGATCGACAGGGCTGAAAGTATTATTCCAACACCTGGGATGAAAACGGAATCGACAATTGATATGGACAACCTCAATTTCCAGGTTTTTACAACGGATGAGGCAGAATTGTTGGATCAGGTACTCAATAAGGCACCTGCCATTGTACGGTCGTCCAATTACAATCCAGATGACCCCAATTGCCCACAGATGCCCCAGTGTGACAACAATCCCGACAATCCAGATGACCCCAATTGCCCACAGATGCCCCAATGTGACAACAATCCAGATGACCCTAATGATGACTATAATAACCGACTAACAGTTTTCCCTTACGGGTTCTCCACATTCAAAGTGCAAGGCTCAACGACAAGTTCCACGCCTGGTCGAACACTATCCAGAGGTGTTTACGTGTATGTGAATTTCTGGATGCCACTCAAGAAAAATGCGTATGGTTTTGTAGATGTCCAAAAAACACCTTCAACAGGGAACTTCAGCTTCTTGATTGTTTCGGATACCACCAGTCGGGTAACGCAATCGCTTCCCGAACAAGCCTTGAGTCACCAAAGCCTGATGGGCAAAATCAAGAATCAAAAAGCAACCTTTTTGACTGTATTGCCTGGTAGCTCTTTCTACAATCCGTTGGGTGGGTCAGGCAACTATAAAGATTCCAGTACTGGTAATACTGAGATTATCTCCGTGTGTAAAGTTGCTCTCTCCAAGGGATCACGTCATACTACTCCAAGCTATCTGATCAACAAGTGCTAAGTAGCACTTAGGACGAAAAAAGCCGACAGATCTGTCGGCTTTTTTCGTCTCTTTGATCCTTACATACAATAACCTAAGCTCAGGTTTAGGTTATGTCTGGCATACTTTGTACGATTGCCCTTAGATTTTCAAAGTCTGCAATATCTATACGGAGTGGCTTTTCAGTTCCTCTTTTTTAGGTTGCAATACATTATTGTCATCAAGTTGCAAATATCTTCCAACAGCCGAGGAAGAAAAATTGTATATTTCTGAAACCTCTTTTATGGTGTATCCTTCATATGGGGTATCGTCACGAGATTTTCAACCACATAAGGATGCACCTCACTTGTAGGGCTGCAATAAATGATGCTGTGTTTTTCAAGAATCTAAAAGCTATACCACGCCATTTCTTTATCTCGCAAAATGTGTTTTCGATAATATGTCTTAATTGATATAAACTCTTAGTCTTGGCCCAAACGGCACCCCCTGGGGCCAGCTCGCGTCTTGAGCTAAACGGCACCCGAGAAGGGGCCAGCTCGCGTCTTGAGCTAAACGGCACCCGAGAAGGGGCCAGCTCGCCCCAGAAGGAGACTTGACCGGCTGGTAAACGCTCCAATTTGAGCCAAAGTCCGCCCTCTAAATCGTGTCCTCGATGTTCCTATTTTTTAATTCTATCATAGTCTCATGACGACGCTCCCTAAGATCTAAACTATAAGTTACTGATATGTATAGACTTTACAATATTATATTCAAAAATGAAATATTCTCCAAAATTAATAAATTTACTGTATCTTTTACTTCCTCTCAATCGCTAAACCAGATGGTAAGAAAGACAACGCTGCCAAACCCTATAGCAGCGCCATCCACCCAAACACGAATCCTGGGATCCACAGTTTAAATCAGATAAATGATCTATTTGAGCAAGCTGAACGCGGAAGGGCGCTGCAACAGGCGCCAATTCATCTCCGTCTCTCCGCTGTACTCAAATCCTTCACTTCCCTGTATTTCCTTCTCACAATCAAATTTCGCTTCCCTCTTTCTCACAATCGGCCACACAATCAGCCCTGCTCTCCCTGACACATTCTCTATCGGCACCATCCCGAATATCCTTGAATCCGTACTTCCGGACGCCGTTCTGTTGTCCCCCATCACAAAATAGCTTCCCTCTGGCACTGTCACTTCCTCTTTGTCCGGTTCGTCGCTGCTCGCATGGTTCGCCAAAAAGCCCGTTTGATCCCAACACCCTTGCTTGTCCCAATATCCCGCCGTGAAATCTTGGTCCAACTTCTCTCCATTGATGAACACATTTCCACTGTTGACCCGGATCCGATCTCCCGGAAGCCCAATCAATCGTTTGATCAGAAAAGGTTGGTATTGCCAAAGCCCCAAGAAGGAGACTTTTTGCTCTCCCACATGCTCTGGTGGCTTGAAAATGAGGATATCTCCCCGACTGTACTGACCGATTCCCATGCGGTGCAACCACTGCTCGTACTTTGGAATGATCACCCGCTCGCCATCCCTGAGGTTGGGCATCATGCTCACACCCTGCACCCCCACTGGGGTGGCCAAAAACGTTGTAAACAGCAGAACAGAAGCAATGGTTTCACCGTATGGACGGATGATTTCTCGCCAGAGTTTGTGCCAAAACCCCTTTGGCACTTCCTGCTCTACTGGTACTGTTGTCTCAACTGAATCCATGAGCGAAATCTTAGAATGTCGAGATGAAAATGGCACGAGGCGGACGGTTTCACAGCACTCATTGCACGGTCAATTGCGTGTCTGGAAGAGTAAACCAGGTTTGTGTTCCACATCCAGGCGAACTCTCGATGTTGAGTTTTCCGCCCAACAGCTCCACGCGCTCTTTGAGTCCCAAAAGCCCCATATGTCCTTCACGCAACAGTTGACTCAGCTCCCGAGGTTCAAAACCCACACCGTCGTCTGCGATGCTCACCTCCACCTGTGTGCCGGTGAATTGGACGCAAATCCTTGCACCAGACGCCTGTGCGTGCTTATCAACGTTGGTCAGGCATTCTTGAACGGTTCGGAAGACCGTCAACTCGACATCCGCGTTCAGACGGCGATCCGTACCGCTGACCTGCAGGGATGTCGGTGTCAGCGCCCGATCCACCAACTGTTCGAGCGCTGAGATGAGGCCCAAGTCATCCAAAACACTGGGACGTAAATTGTGCGAAAATCGCCGAACCGATTCGATGGCAGCGTCGACATCGTCCCGGATGGCCAAAGCCCGTTCTCTGAGTGCCTCTTCGGCCAGTCCACGGACGAGTCGGTCTATCCTGCGACCAATGGCGACCAAAACCTGTGCGGTGTCATCGTGAAGTTCCCGTGCGATGCGGCGGCGCTCTTCCTCTTGGGCTTGGGTGAACAGCGCCAAATACGAACGCAGCTCGATGCCCCGCTCTTCCGCCCGCCTGAGGTCTTGCCGCCTGTTTTGAATTTCTTCTGCCAAACGGTGTTCTTCTGTTAAATCGCGGGCCACTGCCAACACGCCGATGATCTTGGAATCGCGCTCGAGTGCACACAAATTGATTTCCAGATAAGCCATTTCACCGTCTCGGGCACGGGCTTGACCTTCGAGCCAAACGCCGCGTTTCCCCCGGGAACGCAGAGATGACTTCCAAGCAGCCAGCATGTCAGATGTGACACCATTGGGTAAGCATTCTGTGACCGACCGACCCACCAGCAATTCTGGACGGTAACCCAAAACACTTTGTGCAGCTGGATTGGCATAGGTGATCCGACCACGAAGGTCCATGGTGAGGATGAGATCCTGTGCAGACTCGGCGAGAATTCGGTACTGAAGCTCCTGTTCTTTGAGCTCTTCAAACAGGCGTGCGTTTTCGATGGCCAAAGCGGCCTGTCCAGCAAAGACCTCCAGAAGATGAATATCTTCATCGCGGAGTTCACGGATCGCAGCTTCGAAGTAGAGGGCCATTCCACCAAAGGCCGTTCCCCTGGCAACGAGAGGCAGACCCAACACGCCCCTAAATGGGTAATTTTGGTCTTCCATCAAGCGGCGTGAGTAACTGTTTTTTCCCCATGTGTGCGGGTTTTTGCGGTAGTGCTCTTGCATATCCGGAATCAATATAGGGCGGTTTTGATCCACGGCCTGGCCCACAACGCCCACCTTGAGTCGGTAGCCGACATTGGATATAAATGCGGCGTCCAAACCCACCGAGGAGCGGATGTGCATCATGTTTTCGCTGGGATCGAGTTGGAAGATCGCCACGGCCTGAGCACCGAAAAGCCGACGGGATTCCTCCAAAATACATTCGAGAATATCACTGAGGTGCAAACTGCTGGCCAAAACGGCGGACACCTCTCGCAGGGCTTCTTCGGCGTGTCGTTTTCGGGTCTCTTCACCGTACATCAGGGCATTGTCGAGGGCGATGGCAGCCTGCTCGGCCAAAAGTTGACCCTGATGGATGGTCGCACCCTCCAACGAACTGCCAACTTGGGTGGTATCGACGTACAGAACGCCCAATAAGCGTTCCCGCGTGATCAGAGGAAGCACCAAACAGACCTGCATGTTGTGGTGTACCGACATCGAGCGGGCCAAAGGCATCCAATGGTCGAGCGTGCTGCGAACGACAATGGGCTCACGGCGCTGTACCAGTCGGACATACGAATCGCTGACGAGACGCAGAGGTTGATCCTTGAAGGTGTCTCCAAAACCGTGGGTGTTCAGTTTTCCTGTGATGGCGGCATTGTCCTCGATGCGTTCAAAGAGGCCGATAAAAGAACGTTCCATTTTCAGGACGTGGACAGAGAACTGGGCGAGCGTTCGCCGAATGTGTTCGACGTCCAAACTGCCGCCCAAAACCCGCGTAAGGTTGGACAAGAGGTGGGATTGCTGAAACTGAAGTTCTTTGGTTTCGCGTTCGAAGGTTGCTTCCAGGGCAAACCCCAAGAGTCCCAACAGGGAATCGAGAAGCTCAAGTGATGTGTGGTTCGGAAAAATCAGTTCCAGAACGGCCCAGACGTCGCCTTTTCCAAAGGACAAATGGGCATGCTGATCGAAGTGCTGGCTCTCCCGGGTGACATAGACTTCAAAATTGATCTCTTCTGTCTCAAACAGACCAAACCCGTGACCCGAAGCGGCAAACACTTGGAGATCTCCGCCAGGCTCGGGGAGGTACAAACGCACGCCGTGGGCCGAAGTGCACTCGAGTGCCATCTGGGCAATGGCTTGGGTGACTTCGGTTAAGGTTTGGGCCGTCGAGACCCGATGGAGCAGAGATACCTGAATCGACCCCTCGGCATTCACGGTTCAGTCCAGGGCAGATGGGTCGATCCAACCGCGCCGAATGCCGTACAGAACAGCCTCTGTTCGCGATCCAACACAGAGCTTGCTGAAGGTGTTGGCCAAATGAACTTGAACGGTCCGCGGCGAAATATCCAGTTTCCGGGCAATTTCTTTGTTCGTCGATCCAGTTGCTGCAATTTTGAGCACTTCAAGCTCTCTGGGACTCAGTTCTTCTTCCATCCAGTGGGGGTTGGGTTGGTTTTGGCTGGCGAAGCGTCCCATGACCTTTTTGGCCACAGCTGGATGCAAAACGCTTTCGCCCACAGAGACAGATCGGATGGCCGAAATGATTTCGTCGTCACGGGCATTTTTGAGAAGGTAACCCGCGGCTCCCGCTTCCAGTAGGGCGAACACATAGGCGTCGTCATCGTAGCTGGTAAGCACCAAGACGGCGACTTTGGGTGCCTGAATTTTGATCTTTTTGGTGGCCTCGATGCCATTCATGTTGGGCATAGAAACATCCATCAAGACGACATCGGGGTGTGTGCTCAAGACAGCTTCGACAGCTTCCAGACCATCTGCGGCTTCTCCAACCACCTCAATTCCAAACTCTCCCTCCAAAAGTTCCCGCGTCCCTTTTCGTACAATGGGATGGTCGTCTACCAGTAAAATTCGTATGGTCTGCACTTCTTCCATTGTTCCAGTATAGTTCGCATCTGGGACATTTTTACGACTGAGCCGTAGCCTGCTAGAATCGCCCCATGGTCTCACCCCGTGACGCACTTTCCCGATTGTCTGCTGCCGGTTTGCCCGGTTTGGTTCTTTTGGAATCGGCCGGCGAAATAACCTCATTTTCGCGGTACAGTTACCTCAGTGCCGCGCCCACAGAGGTCTCTCACACATTGCCCAAACAGCCCCAAGGCTTGCAATTTCCCGCTTGGATCGGCGGACTCACCTTTGAAGCGTCCGAGCAGTACGGGCTTCCGTCACGGGGTCGCGGTTTTGAACACTGGGCCTATTACCCGAGCGGCTTGGTCTGGGACCGCTTGACCCCAGGTGCCCACTGCGTGGTGGTCGGAGAACCGCATTTGGACTGGGAAAGCCTTCTGGAACATGTTCCTCACACGCCTCAAACGATTTCAGTGGGTCCCCTCACAAGCAGTTACACCCAACACGATTTTGAGGCCGCCGTCAAGGCCGTCCAAGGGTTGATTCTGGCGGGAGAGTGCTATCAGGTCAATCTGGCACAGCGTTTGGAAGCCGAATTTGAAGGCTCACCCCTCGACGTCTACATGCAATTGGCTGAAATCAACCCCAGCCCATTTATGGTGTATTTGGAAGGCCTTACCCAAACGGAAAAACCCTTTGTCATTTGCTCGTCGTCACCGGAGCGGTTGGTTTTGTGGGAAAACGGGCAGTTGTCCTCTCGGCCCATTGCGGGCACACGGCGCAGGGGGGACAATCCGGCAGAAGAGCACGCACTGGAAGTCGAACTTGCGCAAGATCCCAAAGAGCAAGCGGAACATGTCATGCTGGTCGACCTTGAACGCAACGATTTGGGTAGGATTGCAATGCCGGGCAGTGTCTGTGTTTCAGAGTTTAAAACCATTGAGTACTACAGCCACGTCATGCACCTGGTGAGTGAAGTTCAGGCTCGAGCCAAGGAAAACCTCAGTCCCAGCGAAATGATTGAGGCCACATTCCCGGGAGGCACGATCACAGGGGCGCCCAAAAAACGGGTGATGGAAGCCATTTGCGAACTGGAACCTGTTGCAAGGGGTTGGTACACCGGTTCCGTGGGTATTCTCTGTGGCGCGCGTGTGGATTTCAATATTCTCATTCGTACACTGTCTTTTGAAGGTTTGGATCGACCCAACCGTTGGAATGTCTCCGCTGCAGCGGGGGCGGGCATTGTGATCGATTCGCAGCCACATTTGGAGTACCGAGAAACGCTGAACAAGGCAGCTGCCCTGTTGGGCGCGCTCCAAACCCCGGGCCGACGACCCGCAAAACCTCCGCGTGCACCCCTGATGGGCATGCCCTACACGTTGACCCAAATTTCAGCGCTGAAACAGACCCCAGTGCTTGTTTTAGACAACTTTGATTCCTTTACTTACAATTTGGTCCAAGACCTGGAGGCCCTGGGTGCACATGTGACCGTTTGTAGCCATGACACGCCCTTGGGTGAACTGTGTGAACAGCTTGAGCGGAATGCCATCCGACACGTTTTGCTCGGTCCGGGTCCGGGCACGCCGCTGGACAGTGGCGTCACGTTGGATTTTGCCCAAAGGTGCATTGCGGAACGGATTCCCATCCTGGGCGTGTGTTTGGGTCATCAGGCGTTGGGGGAATTGCTCGGAGGTCGGTTGCTGCACGCGCCCTATCCCGTTCATGGAAAACCAGAGGCCATGGTTCACAACCAAAAGGGTTTGTTTTTGAACATTCCCCAAGACGCACCGTTTACCCGCTACCATTCTCTGATTCTCCGCGATCTTCCGGAGGACCTCTGTGTCCCAACGGCCCGGACCCACGGAGGCGAGCTGATGGCTTTTGAAGTTCCCAGTCGGCCCATTTGGGGTGTTCAATTTCACCCGGAGTCGATCCTCAGCACCTATGGACGAACTCTGCTCAGCAACTGGATTGTGCTGGGCCATGCGTGGAATGACCGCACCGAGGTGTCCACAGGTTCCCCATAGTGTGGCGCCACCCACTTTAATCCAATCGGTTGAAGGGGGTCACAAACTTCTATAATGACCCCATGGCTTATGTCTTTCTCATCGCTGACGACGAACCTGCTCTGAGAACCGTTTTGAGCTTGGCTCTGAAAATGGAAGGGCACACCGTGGAAGCTGTCATTGATGGACAGGAAGTCATGGACGTGCTCAATGGCGGCCTGATGCCGAACGCTGTGATCGTCGACAACCACATGCCCAGAAAGAGCGGGATCGAAGTCTGCCGGGAAATTCGAAGCAATTCCAAGTGGGACGCGGTTGCACTGATGTTGCTCACCGCAGACGAAGATGAAAAAATCCGCAACAAAGCGAAAGCTTCCGGGGCCGATGCGATCATCCCCAAAGCCCTCAAAAATTCAGAACTCAGGGATCGGATCCGAGAGACACTCGACAAAAAACGGGAAAATCAGTCCGACCAACACTGAGTCCTCATCTTTGCGTTCCCTTATCCCGGTATTCTCGTAAATATGGTGTGGATTCGAATTGTACTGGCCTTGTTCATTTGCCCAGTGATTGCCGCCGGTTCAGCGATGGCGGTCTTCGTCATTCGGTGGGGCCGCACAATCCCGGACTACAGACAGTTGGATTCTTGGAAGTTCGGAAGCACCACAAAAGTGTACGCCCGTGACCATACCCTGATTGCCACACTCACACCCAAACTTCCAGGCGGGCAACGCATCAACCGCACCCTAGTCACGCTGGACGAAATCAGCCCTTACCTCATTTCGTCAGTGGTGGCGTCGGAAGACCGTCGGTTTTTCGACCACTATGGGCTCGATCCATTCGGGTTTGGGCGCAATTTGGTGCGACTTGTGCAAGGACAGGACGTCCAAGGTGGCTCAACGCTGACCAACCAATTGATTAAAAACACGCTTCTGGATGAACTCAAAGACGCGAGAACGTTGGAGCGAAAAATTAAGGAATGGTTGCTTTCCGTAGAGGTTGAACGGACCTTCACCAAAGAAGAAATCCTTCAAAATTACCTCAACGTCATTTACTGGGGCGACGGTGGCTCCACCGATATTGTGGGCATTTATGCGGCGTCCCGGGCTTACTTCGGAAAAACACCGCTGCAGCTCACCTTGGCAGAAAGTGTCTACCTGAGTGCATTGGTACCCAATCCAGGACGCTACTTTAACTATCAAGCGATGCGACCCCTCATGTTGGATCGGTTCAACCGTTTGGTGGAAGACGGCTGGATCACCATCGATCAGGCGCGCAAAGCCAAGATGGAACCCATTCAACCCAGTGGATGGCGCGTTCAATACACCGCAAACGGTGGAATAAAGACGGCACGTTTGGTCGATTCGAAAGCCAAAAATCTCCCCGCAGTCGTCACGGAGCGCGCGCCTCACTTTATCCAACAGGTCGAAAAAGAGCTGATTGACCGCTTTGGATACGACACGGTGTACAGCTCAGGTGGCCTGACCGTGTACACGAGTTTGGACCTTCAAGCCCAGGACGCAATCGAGCGCGCCTCTCGCCACACCCGCCTGCCCACCCGAGACGCCACCATGGGCGCTGTGATGCTCAACCCTTACAACGGACAGGTCTTGGCCATGGTTGGACAAAAAATACGTCCTGGAGAGACGCTCAAAGAGTGGAACAATGCAGCCCAAGGTCAGCGCCAAATTGGGAGTTCGGTCAAACCTTTTCTATATACGTTGGCCATCGAACAGGGTTACCATCAAGATCACCAAGAGTATGACGGGCCAGGGCAATTTCGCTGTTCGGGCTGTCCCGGCGGTTGGTACAAGCCCAATAACTTTGGTTTTTCATACAGCTACCGCAACATGACGCTGCGCGAAGCACTCGACAAAAGCCTCAACCTTCCAACCCTTCGCCTGGCCGAGCGACTGGGATTGGAGTCCTTTTTTGGCAAATTAAAACAACTTGAAATTCCCGTATCGGATGATGTGGGACTCGCTTCGACCATCGGCGCCATCGAGACGACACCCCTCAAAATGACCGCAGCATACGCGCCGTTCGTCAATGGCGGCACTTACTACAAGCCGACATTCATCACACACGTGGAAACCGTGGGCGGCAGAATTTTGTACGATGCCAGCCGAGACAAAGTGGAATCGCACCGCGTTTGGAGTCCGCAAACTGCGTACGTTGGGTTGGATATGCTTCAAGGCGTTGTGAACGATCTGGATGCCAAAGCGGGCGGATTGTCTTGGCGCGCTCGAATTCCGGGTTGGCCTGTCGGCGGCAAGACGGGAACGACCAATGATGTTCGGGACATGTGGTTCATCGGTGTGACGCCGCGTGCCATTGGGACCGTGTGGATTGGCAGACAACAGGGAGGCACCATGCCGCAAAATGCCTACAGCGGAGAGTACAACCCTCCCGTGTGGAAAGAGATGATGGAAGGCTACCTGAGTGGCAAGCCGCCAGCTTCTTTTGATGTGCCAAACGGCGTTGAATTTAGAAACATGCCCTTTGCGGGTGAGACACGGTTTGCCTATGTCGCGCGGCAAAACGTGGTGACCGTACCCAAGGTTGATCCCGAAGATCCCTTGCCGAGATATACACCCATCGACACGTATGCACAGGAACAGACCCCGAGTGAGGTCGTGGCACTTGATCGGGCAACCGGGCGCTTGGCCGACGAATTGACACCGCCCGAGCGCATTATCTTCCGAAAAATTGATCCCACACAGAGATTTTACTTCGCTCCCGATACCTCAGAGGGCCGCTGAACTGTGAAACACTGGATGACTTTTCTTTTCGCAACGGCTTCGGGTGCCATTGGGTTGCCCAAACTGGGAACGGTTCTTCCCAACCATCCCTGGACACAAAAAAATCCCTACATTGTCGTGCTGTACAGCCACGACTGTGGGGATATGGGAAGTCTGTGGCAGCAGTTGACCGGGTTTCCCATACAGGCTGTCAATGCGGAAGACATCTCAACGCCAGCGCCTGTTGCCAATGTCTGGCGCGGCGAAGGGGCGACGCGTTTCTCCAGAGCCATCAAGGTCAGAACGTATCCGACCTTGATTTATGTGGAAAACGAAAAAATAACGCGGTTTTGGGATCCAGATACAGCCGTCGGTTTAGAGACGTTCCTGAAACCCTTGGGCGGTCAGTGAACCTTGAGGTGAACCTGGGCCACTTCTTCCAGGAGATGCGCGCTGGTCACGATGCCTTTGTGGTAATCCGAAAGTGCAAAAGACTCGTTTGGAGAGTGCAGGTTGTCTTCATTGAGACCCATGTCCAGGAAAATGATCGGACACTTGAGCAAGGACTTCAACGTGAGGGCTATAGGAATGCTTCCTCCAGCACGTGTAAATACAGGTTTTTTGCCCCAAGATTTCTCGACTGCAATTTTGGCCGCTTGAAGGTACGGGCTGTCAAGATCCATCACCATGGGATCCCCGTGCGAATGGCTGTGGACGCTGACAGAGACACCTTTTGGAGCAATGGCCAGAATATAATCGTGGATTTTTTGATAGATCTGATGGGCATTTTGATTGGACACCAAACGGCAACTGAGCTTGGCACCGGCCCTGGCAGGAATGACTGTTTTAGATCCCTCCCCTTGAAATCCGCCCCAGATGCCGTTGCAATCCAGTGTGGGACGTCCCCAAATTTTTTCGAGTGTCGAGTAGCCCGCTTCACCGATGATTTCTTTTGCGCCAATCGCGGCCGCCCACGTGGAATCGCTGTGAGGCAGACCTTCCCACATTTTTCGCTCCTCAGCCGATAGCGACAACACACCGTCATAAAAACCCGGAACAGCCACACGCCCCTGAGCATCGTGCAACTGGGCAACCATCTGGCACAGCGCATTGATGGGATTGGGTGCCGCGCCACCGTACGACCCCGAGTGCAAATCTCTGTCCGCACCCGTGACATGAATTTCCATATAGCTCAGTCCACGCAGGCCATAGGTGATGGAAGGGGTCTCGGCATCAAAACGCGAACCGTCTGAAATGACAATCACGTCTGCAGACAGGTCCTGGGCGTGGCTCTGAATGTAGGCGCCCAAGTGGGTGCTGCCAATTTCCTCTTCCCCTTCGATGAGAAACTTGACGTTGCAGGGAAGCGGGCCTTTTTTGAGCAGCAATTCAACGGCCCGGACATGGGCGTAAAATTGACCTTTGTCGTCTGTGGCACCCCGCGCATACACCCGACCATCTCGGACAGTGGGTTCGAACGGAGGGGAAAGCCAACCTTCGATGGGATCTTCGGGCTGAACGTCATAGTGCCCATAGATCAACACCGTGGGCAATTGGTCCGAAACATGGTGGTGCGCAAAGACCAGCGGATGCCCCCCGGTTTCATCGATCCGGACTTGAAATCCCAAACTCAGCAACTTGGTTTCCAGAACCTGGGCCATGTGACGCATATCCGAACTGCGCGACGGATCGGTGGAAACACTTGGAATACGGAGCAATTCAAACAACTCGGCATCTGCAGTTTGGGTGTCCAAAAATTGACTTAAATCCATGCGGCACATTATACCAAGCCAGACCCAAACAGGCTTATGTGAGAACGCGGGCCAAAATAAATTTCAAATAGCGCCCTTCTGGAAAAGACACGGGCACAGGATGATCGATGGCCTGCCCATTTTCCTGCAAAATCTGTACGCGCTTCGAAGTCTCGGTCGCTGCCTGAGAGAGAATTTCCTTGAAGTGCTCCGGGAATATTTGCGAGGTGCAGCTTGCGGTCGCGAGCAACCCACCCGGCTCGACGCATTTGAGTGCCAAGCGGTTTAGGCGTGCGTATGCGCGTGCAGCTGCATAACGGCTCTGCTTGGATCGGGCCAAACTCGGGGGATCGACAATGACCAGATCAAAACGCCGACCTTGCCGAGCGTACTCCTCCAAGAGAGAAAAGCAATCCTGGACAATAAATTCATGGTTATCCAGATCAAAACCATTGAGCTTAAAGTTGCGTTGTGCGTCAAGTATGGCGGCCTCCGCAATGTCAACACTGGTGACCGATTGCGCACCGCCACGGGCCGCATACAGGGAAAACGCACCGGTGTAACTGAAGAGGTTGAGCACCCGTTTTCCGCGCGAGAAGCGTTCAATGAGGGAACGGTTGTCCCGATGGTCCAAGAAAAGACCCGTTTTTTGTCCGTCATACAGGTTGGCGATCATCCGAAGGCCATTTTCAGAAATGGTGAGCTCGGGCGGCGGAAGTTCTCCCCAAAGTGCTTGCAGCCCGTTTTCATCGCGTGTCAATACACCTTTGCACCGCTGGGGATAAAAGGTGAGTTTGCCTTGCTCTTTTGTCAAGGTTCGGATGACGTCTGGAAGGATCGTTTGGAGGGCATCCGCGTACGTTTGGACCACTGCGAAGCGTTCGTACCGGTCAATCGTCAGCCCTGGCAAAAAATCGCCTTCACCGAAAACGAGTCGGTAGGCATTCGTCTGGGCATCAAAGCGGTTGGCACGAAGTTCCAAGGCCTGAACCAATCTGTGGGTAACCTCACTTTGAGGTGTTCGACCAACCATTCCAACAGGTTCATGAAAGAAAAGGCGCACAGCAATGGGACTGCTTGCATCGTAAAGGCCATATGCCTGTGTTCCGCCAGACCGAACCACAACCCACTCGCCTCCCTCTAAATTGTGTTTGGGTAAGTGATTGCGATATATCCACGGATGCCCAGAAACCAAGGCTGACTCTAAACTGGGATCCACATTCAAAACATAGCCTGACATAGGCTTCAGTATGGAGATTGGAAACCCAAAACGCCACATTTCACAACTTTGATATAGAAAATCAACTGCTAAACGAAAAAAAGCAATTTATGCTACACTAAAGTCTATGGAGGATTCTGTCTTCTGCCCCATTCACCGGGCCATCAACATCTTGCAAGAAAAGTGGACCATGCATATCGTCAGAGGATTGCTCGGAGGACCCCTGGGTTTCAACGAGTTGAGGCGAATTGCCGGAGGTGTCAATGCAGCAACACTGTCTCAGCGCTTAGAACACCTTGAGGAAATCGGCATTTTGACCAAAACAATCCAAAGCACCATGCCTCCACGGACCCGTTACGAACTGACCGAAGCGGGCATTGCACTTCAAGGTGTCATCGGATCTATACAAGATTGGGCACAGACGTACCTCGAGTCCGTTGCGTCACAAAAGAGCTGCAACACACACTAAGCCGCGATTGACGGCACTTTTTCGCAAACACACCCAGTTCAACGATTGACGGTCAGGCTGCATAGCGCTTCTAGGCTGGATTTTCATTAGTGGTTGAGTAGGGGTAATAGATAATCTGAGGGAAGGCCCTCCTGTCCCGAGTGTCAAAACACACACGTCGTCAAAATGGCTCTACCTCCAAAGGCGTTCAGGCCTTCCTCTCCGTCTTGAGCCATGCTATCTTGTGAGCAAGACGGGGTGTCGGTCTGTCCAAGATAGGAATTCGAGTCTGTTTCAAAGGATCGTACGTTCACCCGTTTAGGAATCCGTCGCAAAAAACACTTTACGCGACAGAACAGTCTAAAGAACTTAGAAATGCATTTCTAGCACAAATGAGAGATTTTGACATCTTTGATCTCGTTTGTATAGATGATATCCGCTTCAATACCAATATGACCCGTCCTTATGCTCGAGGGAATCGAGCGATCAGCAACGTTTCTAAAAAGAGAGGTAAGAATTTCACGTTAATTTCTGCATTAAATTTGAGGGCCGCCCAAGCAGAATGGGTTATTGAAGGTGCGCCAAATGGACAAATCTTTAAAACATATATCAAGGAAGTCTTCCAAAAGATCAGCCCGTAATCATGGATAATTTATTCTCACATAAGATAAAAGACATTCGAAGTCTGATTGAAGCAGTTGGGTGTTTATTAATCTACCGACCACCCGATTCACCGGATTTTAATCCCATTGGAATGCTATTTTCAAAATTGAAAGCCTGTATGAGACGAAAATCAGAACAAGTATGAGAAAAGTTGGTTAAAACATTGGAAAAGACCATTTATCGAGTCACCCTTTTAGGCCTTATCGATTTGTTCATGCACGCCTTTCCTCCTCTATTACACTCACAATTGCTTTAAGTCTTTGGAGAGGGTCTCTCCAAAGAGACCCTCTCATGGTTCATCCTCCTATTTTCATTGTTTCAATCAGAGTTTTTTATAAGCTACTGAAATCACCATATTCGAGCGCCTGTTACTGAATCAAATTTACGAACCCAGAAATCATTTTTGCCCAAAGGTGTGCCATATATTGAATCACTTTCAGGAGCAAACCCAGATAAAAAGACATTCCCAAGACTGTCTAAAGCGAGGCTTTGCGTTCCAACATTTGTGTCTTTGATCATATCTAATCTTTGTGACCAATTTTTTGAACAATGTCTGTATTTTGCAAGCACAGGCGAGTATTGATTTCGCCAATCAACAATAAGCATATTATGTATTTTCCCAGATATATATACATTGCCATTGTTATCCGCAGATAATTCCCTAAAATCACTACCCTCTACATCTGTAAGATTCGCCACATTTACATGACATATCATATTGAGATTTTTCGGCTGTATTGAGAACTCCTCAAGTACAGATGTACCTGGAAAATCTTCTCCATATAGAACATTAAATTGATCTACATTGTTTGCGCCGCTATGAGATATTGAGATCCTTGCATCCTTAATGAGTGGATTATTGGAGATATTATCCGAAAAATCAAATAATCCAGAGGATTGGTATGCAAAAACCGAAAGACCACCCGATGGATTCAGAAGTGCTAATAAGAGTTTTCCGGAAGACGTTACCGCGAAATCTTGCACAGATAAATCACAGGTTGGGATATTAAGAGGATGTTCTCTACATTCAGGAAAAATGGTGTATCGTGTTGCATCCACCCAGGGAGTATATGTAAAAACAATTGCCCCTGTACGCGCATTGTATTTCTGGATCCAAGATGTCTTACTCTTAATATCATTTACATGAGCACTGAACAGCACGTAGAGATATTCTTCGCCACCTTCAACATTCGTGAGAATTTTTTGAACTGTATAATCACCAACACGAACATCCCGTGTGACCGATTCGTTTAGCTGACGGCTCCAGAGTGTTCTGCCAGATGGATCAATTCTGGCTAAAAATGCTGCATATTGCACAGATCTAGGCTTGGGATCAAAAAAAATTGAACTTTCGGTTGTTCCAGCAATAAAGAGATCTTCCGATACAGCACTTGTCACAAGGTTTTTCACAGCATCAAACTCATTGTTGGGTTCAGCACCCGATTTCAAAAAGAGCGGCTGAGGAATGTCCAATTTTCCTGTCGATGCCCCTACTGTCCATACGACAGCATCCAAAGAGTCAGGCTTGAGTGCTGAAAACCCATCAGAGGCTCCTCCAACGTAAAGCTGTTTCCCAGATGCAGAGACGGCCATTGTATACGCATAGTCATATCCAGAAGTTACACCACGAAACCCTGAAAACGATTGAGTCGAAAAGACTTGGAGCTGATCTGACCCACATGCAACAATAGAAGAAGATAATACAAGCGCTAAAATTTTAAATCTACCTAACATGGGTTCAAATTATACACTGCAATGAAAAAATTAAATAGAAGAATAAATATATCATTAAATTGAAATTAGAGTCTGGACTTATTTTGCGACACAGGGCCAATTCAGGAAATATTTCTATGGGGCGTCGTCATGAGATTTTAAACCACATAAGAACGTACCTCATTTGTAGGGCCGCAATAAATGATGCTGTTTTTTTCGAAAATCTAAAAGCTATACCACGCCATTTCTTTATCTCGCAAAATAGAGCTCTTTTGAAACTCAACCAGAAGGACAAAGAAAATCTTTAAACTATGAAGAATTTTGAGTACCGCTAATGTAGATCCACATTCTATTTTTCATTCCTAAAATATCGGAAAAATAACGAAATCTCTCCATCCATCACCTATTTTTGTGCTGAAGATACCCTCAAATCTGAGTTTTCGTTGACTGCAGATTCAAAAATAAAATATCCTAAAAACAAAGAAAATTGCTGTAAGTGTGATAGTCAATCCATCCACGGGTTCAACAATGGCTCAATGGCTGTTCGATTTGCGGAGAGAACACCCCTTTCATCGCTTTGAGTTCCTCAACATTCGATTTCGAAATAAGTCTATTGTGTTTTCAATCATGCGTCTTAATTGATATAAATTCCTAGTCTTGGCCTAAAGGATGTCCCTCGTGCTGGGCTGCTTCAAGGTCCTTGGTTTGATTCTATTTTTTTGATGGAATGACGATCCACATTTTCTGCTTTTTCACGAGTTGTTTGATTTTATTCGCGTCATACGCTTTATCTCCATTCACAACCTTTCGTACAATCCGCGTCTTGGGCTATACGGCACCCCCTGGGGCCAGCCCGCGTCTTGAGCTATACGGCACGCCCCGCGGCCAGCTCGCCCCAGAAGGAGACTTGACCGGCTGGTAAACGCTCCAATTTGAGCCAAAGTCCGTCCTCTAGATCGTGTCTTCAATGTCCCTCTTTTTTAATTGCGCCATAGTCTCATGACGACATTCTCTAAGTCCTTTGAGAATGTGTTTTAAATAACGTGACGCCATATCTAGACAAATTCAATATGAGTCAAGAAACCTTGTGCCTCGTACTGAGCGACTGCCGAGTACGACTTCATATATTGTGTCTTGAACTGACCCACATATCTTCTGATCAAACCAAAAACTTGCTACCTACTTTTTACACAGTTTTTGGAAAACCGAGCCCTTTCGAAGCTAAAATTACAAGCGTTTAAATTTATAGATGCCTAAAATCTAAATTTCGAAAGAGGTCTATTTGTCCGGTTTTGAAAGAACTTCAAAGGTTAATCACGGTTGGCTTGAGATTGAGTTCTTCAATATACGTGAGGTATTCGTCTTCACGCAGCGATCTCCCTTCTCCAGAGAGCGCAACGAGACAGGCTTCCATAACATTGGTGCCGAAACTCCGGCCCTCGATGCGAGGCGTGGTGGTGATGAGTCGTGAAACCCCACGGCTGCGGGCCCACTCAATGTCTTCCGGTGTTGTGGTGTTGGACAGCAACGTTTTTCCTGTTAGCTGTTCAGGTGCGTAGCGTTTGACATAGTGTGTGTCTCCAGCGATGACCTGAGCCCAATCATAATATCGCGTGCCTGGCCCTTGTACGCTTTCTTTTTGTCGATCTCCTGTTGGGTAAAACCATTTGAAGGGGAGTTGGGTGACGACAGGTAAAACAAGACCCGCTAACCGCCGGAGACCACCAATCGAACGAATGGGAAAAGGTAAGCCCAGTGCAAAAATCACATCTCCATACAAGACATCGGCCTGGAACTCTGCAAGTGTTTCGGCCATACCGAAACGGTCGACTGCAGACACCATCAGGGTCGGGGTTCCCTTCCAACCAATTGTTGCATCGAGCTCCCGAACAGCCTGGCGTTCCAAAGTGTGCTTGAGTCCGCCGCCATCGACAACAGGCGTCTGTTTTGCACCAGAAATCATATTCCGAATTTCCCTGAACACATAAGAACGACCCTGAGCCACCACAGCAAGGTCCGCACCACCCAGACCAAATGCATCGACTTTGCCATCTAGAAATGAAAACAACCGAGCCGCTTCTTCCATGTCTCCGTTTGTTCCGATACGCTCAAGCACAAAAGGTTGGCCCAAAAATTCTGTTTCTCGTCTGGCATTGCCTTGGGTCGAACCGAGAGAAATACTCACCACATGTTTATAGCCCTTTGGTGCAGGCTGCCAATTGTACTGCGGAATGTCACCCATGGTCTCAGGCATTCTAGCACCCTCGCGAATTCCAAAGAATCTATGTGATGGTCTCTGACACCACTTTCAGGTACATTGAGCGTGTATAGGAGGAAGAAGAAATGAAACATATCCACATTGCACTCTGGATTTCAACCGCACTTGCCCTCTCTGCCTGCGGTGGTAGCACAACACCAACACCGACGTGTCAAACTGCGGCCGGATGTTTTGGCAATGCAGGTGGCACGTACACTTCCGCAGACCAGGATTTTAAAATAGAAATACCGGCGGGAACCTTCCCTACCAATACAACATTGAATGTCCAGAAAGTAGACAATCCACCGACCGCGCCTGAAGGTTATGCCTTTCTCAACAAAGTGTACAAAGTCGACCTTGCAACCACACCCAAAAATACGATGTCATTTAAATTCAAAGATCCGCAGGTTCAAACACTGTTGCCAGTTCCCTCAACCTCCAAAATCTACCGACTTGATCCTGGAAAAACATGGATGCCTGTGGCGACCACCAGTGAGGGCGGTTACATCTCAACGCCAATCCGCGACACGCTTGAAGGCGTATTATTCGCAGCTTTTGGACCAACATGCGAAACTGCGCGTGGATGCTTTACAAGTGCAGGCGGAACACTGACCAGTACAGATGGAAAAGCCGTTCTAACTGTTCCGCGCGACACCTTTTCCACAAATACGCAGGTTCAACTGTCAGAAACCCAAAATCCCGGCACACCACCCACAGGAACAACAGCCGTTGGAAAGGCCTATACTGTGGTATTTTCAGGCGATTCGACCAAAAAAGTGACGCTCAGTTTGAGCTATGGCAACACACCGCCCGCACGTGTGAAACTGTACCGACGCATTGAAGCCGCCTGGGTGGCCCAAACCGATGCAGTCGTGGATGAAGGTTCATTGAGCCTTGAAATACCTGCCAACAGCTCTGGAACCTTTGCCCTGTTTGCCAGCACAGCCTGCAACCTGAACAATGGCTGTGTCGGCCAAGAGGGCGGCACGCTCACCCAAGACAACTTGAAATTGACCATTCCGAAAAACGCCCTGAGCGCGGAAACCCTGGTACAGATTTCTGAAGCGGGCACCGTTCCCGCACTGCCTGCGAACATGAAAATGGTAGGTAGAAACTATCAAATCGGTCTGTCGGGTGCCCAACTGAACCAACCCATGAACCTCAGTGTCACGTACACGGACGCTCAACTGGAAAGCCTGATCGGCAGTCAAGCCATTGCAGAACCGACGCTCTACAAGGTGGACGGCACGCGTTGGATGCCTGTTCAAAGTACGACAAATGGCAAAACAATCTCCACAGACACGCAAGCCGAAGGCACATATGCCCTCTTGGGAATGTCGACAAGTGGCAATCCCGATCCGGGTCAAAGTATGGAAGGCGCCCTGACAGGCTGGACAGAAGGTCCCGCAAAGCTTGCACTCTATGGCGCCATGGATCCAGATGGTGGAACGATTCTGCTCACCGAAGGGGCTTTGGGCGCAAATGGCAACTTCAAAATCATGCTTCCAACACTGGACGAACTGAAGGGCAAACTCGGTCGGAATATCGCACACCCGGCCGATATCGTCAATTGGAACCGGTTGGCTGATTCATACAGCAAAGTTTTCGATTTTACATGCACAACAACCAGTAACATCTCTAGCGAGGTGGGGGACCCAACCATCGGCACTGAAATTTCACAGGTATGGACCGTTAAAGATGACGTAAGAAAACAAATGCTCACAACAGCCTCTGCTGCAGGTGCAACGCTCAACAACCCCAATTTATCGGTTTACACATATGTCTACAGCAGTCGGGCCATAACCATTGAAGGGGACGCTTTAGCAACGGAGTGCGAAATTGAGACAGTTGGCACAGCTGAGATCATCACGCAGGTAAAGGTCAACCTGATTCGGGGGTGGAATCTCGTAAAATTCTCGACCCAATCACACAGCGTCAATGCGGGCACACTCAACATTTCCGCAAAAGCGGAAGTGGTTCCCTTCGCGGCACTCAACTGGTTCAAATTGCCCTGAGTCACCTGGACAACAAAAAAGAGAGCCCATGGGCTCTCTTTTCTTGTTTTTCGAATCACGAATCAAGCTTCTTCGACATAAATAGCAGTTCCCTCGAGAACAACGCGGTACAAACGAACGGCCTTGAAGGCTGGCGCTGTCGCGGCTCCAGTGGCAAGATCAAATGTTGCGCCGTGTGCGCTGCACGTTATTTTCCCACAGCTCACTTGACCGCCTTCCAGCGCAACAGACTCGTGCGTGCACAGGTTACGAAGCGCAAACAGTGTCCCTTGGTCATTGACCACCAAGACAGACTGCCGACCCAAACGGATGCTCTTTTGCGATCCTGGAGCAAAATCGCTCAGTTCGGCAACATAGACACGCATCACGCTCCCGAAAGGGTTCCCACTTTTTCAGCGATAATGGCCTCGATGTGGTTGCTCACACCTTTGAGAGGCACCCGAGACAAAACATCTTCCAAAAAGGCCGTCACCAACAGCTTTTCAGCCTGTACTCTGCTGAGGCCACGCGATTGCAAATAAAACAACTGAGCTGCATCCACCGGGCCCGTTGTGGAACCGTGCGAACACCGGACGTCATTGGCATTGATCTCGAGCTGGGGAATGCTGTCGCTCCGAGCATCGGAGGAGAGCAGCAAGGTGCGGTGTTTTTGGTAAGCATCGGTTTTCTGGGCATCGAGGTCCACTTTGATCATTCCGCTAAATACACCACGAGATTCGGCGTTCAGGACACCTTTGTACAGCAAATCCGAGTGTGCGTGTGCGGCTGCATGGTGCTGCAGGGTGTAATGGTCAAAATGTTGCTCGCCGTCGGCCAAGTACAGAGCGAGCATTTCCGAAGTGCTCTGTTTGCCACGCAGATAGCTCTGCATTTCCGTGCGGGAAATGTCTCCACCCATTGTCACAACCAAGCTGTTCAGGACTGCAGTTTCTGCCAAATCACCCCGCTGACGCTGAATGTGCGTGACACCCCGTCCCCAATTTTGGACCGAAACGTAGCGCAAATGCGCACCCCGCTTGAGAATCAACTCGACGGCACCAAACGCGTAGGCATCGACCAAATCCGGGCTGTCTTGTTCATCGATGAAGGTCAAGTGGGCGTCTTCTTCGAGAACGAGTAAGGTTCGCGTCGCCGTAAAGACTCCAGATTCATCCATGGTGCGAAACGACCCCAAAGGCATTTCCACACGAACTCCCTTGGGTACATACACGAACGCACCAGACGTCCAAAGAGCGGCGTTCAGTGCACTGAATTTGCCTTCGCTGGGATCGGGCGACTTGCTGGGCGTGGTTCCGGGTGCAGCCAAAGTGGTGTCGTCTGGCACCTCTGCGGGCACAACCGTGTAGAGGTACGCGCGAACCAAATCTTCGTGCTCCGCAAGTGCTGTCGCAAGGTCGGTAAAAATCACGCCTTTGGGCAAATCGGAAGGCACATGCGAATAGACCACATTCGAGCCGTCCATGACCAAATAGCCGGAAACATCTGTCTGAGTCAGGCGCTCTCTGATCTGGGTAGGAAGCCGATCCACAGAATCCAACTGCGGACGAACAGATGCCGGCTTCAACACCTCAAATGGAATATAAGAGACATCGGTGTATTTCCAAGCCTCGACGTTTCGGGTGGGAATAGGCAGTTTTTGAAATAAATCCATGGCATGCAAACGCTTCTCTTGCAACCATTTTGGACCTTTTAAGTGGGCAATGGCCTCGTTGGAAAAGGCTGACCCTGTGTGTGTCTGTGTACTCATTTTTTCTCCGTATCGTGTGAAACATCACGTCTGAGACGAACAAAGTCGCGTGCGATGGCTTGCGTGAATTCTTGTGCAGAATCAGCCACAGAGCGACCAAAAGGGGAAAAACGGTAGCTTCGAACAACCTGTCCGTCACGACCGCTGAACACCCGCACTGTGATCTGATTCACATAGCTGTAGGGCTCTTTGACCCATATGGTTTCCCAATGGTCTCGGGCAACCAACACCCGCTTTGAAACCGAACGCTCGTTCCGAACGACCTCTAAAGAAGACTTGATGTAGAAGTATCCTGGCTGCTGTTTGACCAATGTGCTCTCGATCAGGGGAAAACCGAGCATTTCCAGCTGACTTGTCAACACAGCCGCAAACGCCTGTGTTTCACTGCCATCACCCATATCGACAGCAAAAGCCTCTATGGGAATCGTGTTCTGGACAGCATCAAGAGAAGTTCCCATAAGAACTTCCACTTTGGACGTTTGGTAGGCGGGAATACAAGAGCTGAGAAATGCGCTCGCCGTGAGCAAGGCCATCACATATTTTTTGGGCATGGTTTCATCCTCAGGATTTACCCGACTGAGCCTTCCATCTCCAACTCAATCAGGCGGTTGAGTTCGACAGCGTATTCCAAGGGCAGCTCTTTGGCAATGGGCTCAATAAAGCCACGCACAATAAGTCCAGCAGCTTGGTCTTCGGTCAAACCCCGTGACTGGAGATAAAAAATCTGCTCGTCATTGATTTTGGAAACGGTTGCTTCGTGACCCACAGAGGCCGTTTTTTCTTGAATTTCGATGTACGGATAGGTGTCGGTCCGGGCCTCTTCGTCCAGCAAAAGGGCGTCGCATTCGACATTGGTTTTTGCATTGTAGGCACCTTCGTGGATCTTCACGAGACCGCGGTAACTTGAGCGCCCGGAATCCTTGCTGATCGATTTGGACACGATGCTTCCACTGGTGTTGGGCGCAAAATGGACAATCTTTCCACCTGCATCTTGGTGCTGACCGCGACCCGCCATTGCGATGGACAAAATTTCCCCACGCGCACCCTCTTCCATGAGATAGCAGGCCGGGTATTTCATGGTGACCTTGGAGCCCAAGTTGCCGTCGACCCATTCCATAACCGCATTGGCGTAAACCAAAGCACGCTGGGTCACCAGGTTATACACATTGTGACTCCAGTTTTGTATGGTCGAATAACGGAAACGTGCGCCCCGCTTGACCACAATCTCGATCACACCAGAATGGAAACTGTCTCTGGCATAGGTTGGGGCCGTGCACCCTTCGATGTAATGGGCCTGCGCACCTTCGTCAACGATGATCAGTGTGCGCTCGAATTGGCCTGAACTCTCTGCATTGATACGAAAGTATGTTTGGAGCGGAATATCCACTTTTACATTTTTGGGAATGTAAACAAAAGACCCACCCGACCAAACCGCACTGTTGATGGCAGCAAACGTATTGTCTTCCGGTGGAATCACAGTTGCAAAATACTCCCGAAAAAGGTCGGGATATTGTCTGAGGCCATCTTCAATGGATAAAAACACAACGCCCAACTTTTCCCATTCCTCTTTGAGGTTGTGGTACACCATTTCGGATTCGTACTGAGCGCCGACACCTGCGAGAGCCTTGCGTTCGGCTTCTGGAATTCCTAAGCGTTCAAATGTGCGTTTGACGTCTTCAGGAACATCATCCCAAGTGCGCGCATTGTATCCCTCTGGTTTAATGTAGTAATAAATTTCATCGAGATTGAGACCGGAGAGATCTGCGCCCCAATCTGGAATAGGCTTGCTGTAAAAAACTTCCAAGGCACGCAGCCTAAAATCGAGCATCCACTGGGGCTCGTCTTTCGATTTGGAAATAAGTTCAACAACTTCTCTTGAAAGGCCCTTGGGCGCCTTGATGGCATAGTGCTCAGGTTGCGACCAACCGTACTCATAGGTCGCATTGATTTCGTTGATCTCGGGATTACTCATTTAGACTCCTTGAACATAAGGACAGCAACATCAATCCCAAACTTTTGGGCGATCCAGTCCGGCCATGCGCATGGCCTGCAAAAGTTGACCTGTGTGAACGGCCTCGTGGTAGGCAACTCTGGCCAACATATCTCCCAAACTTCTCTGGTACCCAACATCCGAACGGTCGATTATGCAATCCTCAAGATCTTTGGAATCAAGCGCTTCGATCCAACCCAGGAAGGCATCAAAAGAAGCCTGAGATCGCGCGATTTCATCTGCCACCGATACAATGGGAGATTCGTCTTCTTTGAAATCCTGAATAGATTTTTTGGCCTTCAGGACTTCAAAATAATACGGTATAGAGGTCCAAACATGGCGAATGGTTTCCCCAAACGTGGCGGAGTTTTCGTCTACCTTCCAACCAAGGTAATCGTCTGGAATTCCTCTCCAGACATGAATGGATCGACGGCGAACCTCTTTGAAATTGAGGATAGACAGGGCCTTAGCGTCCATCAGGACGTGAGCACCTGTTCTTTGAGCCAATCATAACCCTCACTGTCCAACTTGAGTGCCAACTCAGGCCCACCAGATTCGACAATTTGTCCATCCACAACGACATGCACACGGTCCGGAACAATATGGTTGAGCAATCTCTGGTAATGCGTGATGATCAAACCACCCAGATTGGGCCCGCGAAGGGCATTCACGCCCTTGGCCACGATCTTGAGCGCATCGACGTCCAGCCCCGAGTCGGTCTCATCCATCACAATGTAACTCGGTTCCAACATCAGCATTTGCAAAATTTCATTGCGCTTTTTTTCGCCGCCAGAGAAGCCCTCATTCAGGTAACGCTCCACAATAGACTCATCCCACTCAAGGGTATGCAAGGCTGTTTTCAGTTTTCCATAAAATTCGACGAAACCGATCTCTTGCTCACTGCGTGCGTTCATGGCCAAACGCAGAAAGTTCGCAATGCTGACCCCCGGAACCTCGACGGGATACTGGAACGCCAAAAAAATGCCCTTGCGCGCACGCTCGTCGGGCTCCATTTCCAAAATGCTCTCACCGTCGACCAAAATGTCACCCTGGGTCACGGTGTATCCGGGGTCGCCCGCAATGGCTTTGGCCAGGGTGCTCTTTCCATTTCCGTTGGGTCCCATCACAGCGTGAAGTTCGCCTCGGGGTACCGTGAGATTGATCCCTTTGAGAATCGGCTTGTCGCCAATATTAACGTGCAGATCGCGGATTTCCAGTGTGTGTTTCATGCTTGCTCCTTATTGAAAGTCATTCCTAATAGCATTCAGTCTATCAGAAAAATCCTATTAAACTGAGTGACTTACTCTGCAATTGAGGGCCAAACACCCACCTTTTTGGAACCTCTGTGGGCGGCAACAACACAGAACAGAAAAAGCGCCCAAGAAGGGCGCTTCACAATGACTGAGGATCAGAAACAGGCTTCCAAAGCTTGTTGAATGTCGTCCAGTAGATCGCTTGGATCCTCGATTCCAACAGAGAGACGCACGAGCCCTTGTGTCACACCACTGCGCTCGAGAAGCTCTGCCCCCAAAGATCGGTGGGTTGTGCTGGCCGGATGGCACGCCAAAGACTCCACATCTCCCAGAGAAACGGCCTGCGTAAAGAGCTGCAAGTGATCCAGAAAACACCTTGCCGAGGTTGCACTGCCCAGATCCAACGAAATCATCGCACCGAAACGCGACATTTGCCTGCGTGCAATGTCAAAACCCGGATGCGTTTCCAAACCCGGATAAAACACACGCACAATCCTGGGATCCACCGCGAGGGCTTGCGCCAAAAACTCCGCCCCGTCGCAGTGGGCTTCCATTCGCAAAGGCAAGGTCTTGATTCCCCGCAAAAACAGGTAAGCCTCCTGCGGTCCCAGACACCCTCCCAAATGGCGAAGCCCCTCCACACGAATGGGCTTGCAGAGCTCTGTTGATGCCGAAACAATTCCGCCAATGGCGTCACCGTGTCCACCCAAATACTTGGTCATGGAGTGAAGAACCATATGGAAACCGAACTCGCTCGGCCGCGAAAGGTACGGCGTGGCAAAGGTGTTGTCGGCCACACACACGGCACCCACGGAAGCTGCAATTTCGGAGACACGTGCCAAATCTGTGATTTTGAGCGTGGGATTTGTGGGCGTCTCCACGTAAACCATCTTTGTCTTCAGCGAAATCTTTTGGGAAAGGTCGTCTGGGCCATCCGCAGACGTCACCCGCATCCCAAGCCTGGAAAGCAGGTTGAGAAACAGACCCTCCGTGCCGCCGTACAACGGTCCCAAGTAGATCACTTCGTCGCCAGGAGAGAGCACTGCAAAACAGACCGCGGAAATGGCCGACATGCCGCTCGAAAACGCAACCGCGTCTTCCATGCCTTCTAAATCGGCCACCTTCAGTTCAAGGGCCCGCACCGTTGGGTTGCTGAATCGCGAGTACACATGGCCCGAAACCTCACCGGAAAACAGCTGTGCACCCCGGTTCGACGTCTCGTATGAAAAGGTAGACGTTTGGTAAATGGGTGTGACGTGTGCGCCTTGTGCGTCAACGGAATATCCAGCGTGCACAGCACGGGTTTTAAAGTTTTTGGAATTTTTTGAATGGCTCACAGCAGACCCCTAAATGGATTTTCCAGACAACCGATGACCGACTTGCAAAAACGGGCAGCCTCTGCCCCATCGACCACACGGTGGTCAAAACTGAGCGACATTTGCATCATGGGCCGCACGGCAAGGATATCCTGACCGTCTTGCGAGAGCACAACAGGTTTTTTAACGGTGCGGTGGATGGCCAAAACCGCAGTGTATTTGGGATCAATGGGCGGAAACGAAAACAGATTGCCTCTATCTGTCGAGTGGGACAGCAAAAACCCAGAATCGATTGGACACTCGGTCGGGGCGGAAACGGAACCGGACAGCTCAAGAGACACATCGAGAATGCTTTTGTGGGTTGCATCTATGGGAACGGTAACGGTGGCATCGGAATTGGAAGACGAAACACAGACCACCGAATGCGATTTCCAAACGAGCTCCTGGGTGGCATGGTCAAAGGCACAATTCAAACTGGGATAGCGTTTCAACGACACAACAATGGCCTTGACCACAAACGGCAAACATGCCATCCAACGGGTCTCGGGATCGCCCATCCACGGCTTCATGGAAGCGGGCAAACCCAAAAGTGCTGTCATATCCACTTCATCCACAGTGAGCGTTCTGACTGCATACAGATGTCCAGCGTGCATTTGGCGAATCACCTCGCGCTGGGCCGGAGAGATGGGCACCCGGGTTTCCAAATGTCCGTATCCCTTGGGCGTCTTGTACGGAATGGGTTGGACAGAAATACCCACGGCAGCCTCTGAAACCTTGGGCAACGGAGGAACCCACCGTTCGACATCTATCCAACGCACACATCCGCCAGGCCCCGAACCCACAACGGCCGACACATCAATGCCCCGCACTTTGGCCAACTTCCGCGCTGCAGGAACCGCACGGGTGATCGTTGAAATCCGAGCCCTCGACAGTTGACCCGCCACACCCAAGCGATTTTGGCCAAACGTGGATCCCAAAACCTCTTGCGAAACACCGACAAAGTCTGCTTCGACAATGGATTTTTCTTTGGCCGTCACAGATCCAACCTGAGGATCCGAAAACTGAGCAATCACCAAAGACCTTTGCAGCTGTCCCTCAAATGGAGAGGGAAGTTCAACCGCCACCTTATCGGTCATGACCCCTCCACAACTGGCTGTTTGATGCCAATCCAATCGCCCTCCTGAACCAACCAGCGTACAATTTCTCCCTCTACCACCGATTCGGCCAATTCTGGCATCACCATCTCAGGCATGCATTCACCCTTCCTGGAAATCCTCGCCCATCAGAATATACGAATCCAAAGTCCGAAGACAAAACCCCTACCTACAAACGCCAGTCTATGGGGGTGGCGTTCATCTCAAGCAATGTTGCATTGATCCTGGAAAATGGCTTTGATCCCAAAAATCCCTGATGTGCAGAAAGAGGTGAAGGGTGGCTGCTGCAAATGACAGGGTGGCGCGAGAGATCCAAAGATTCCATTTTTCGCTGTGCAAAAGCCCCCCACAAAACAAAAACGACCCTCTGGCTTTGCTGTGCGAGAAACCCAAGGATGGCATCGGTCAACGCTTCCCATCCCCGACCACGGTGGGAATTGGACTCACCGGCCCTAACCGTGAGAACCGCATTGAGCAGCAAAACCCCTTGCTTGGCCCACGGCTCCAAATTGCCAGACACCGGAACAGGTAAACCGGTATCGGCATGCAACTCCTTGAAAATATTTTTCAGCGACGGCGGAAGGGCCACCCCTTCCGGGACACTGAAACTCAAACCATGGGCTTGACCGGGTCCGTGGTAGGGATCCTGCCCGAGAATGACGACGCGCACCGCCTCTGGAGGTGTCATTTCAAGTGCAGAAAAAACCTTCTCTTCGGGTGGATACACCGTGTAAGACTGTCTTTCTTGGGTCAAGAAATCGCAAAGGGGTGTATACCGGTCGACATCTGGTAAGACAATATCCTTCCAGCGTTGGGGAACATATTCAAACACGGACATGGGCACAGCGTACTTCAACCAAACTGCGACCATCAGCGTCACACCTTGGTGGTCGAACACCACAAAGCTGCAAAATCCAAATCGTATGTTGAAGCACAACTCTTTTACTAGAGAATGTCGTCATGAGACTATGGCGCAATTAAAAAATGAGAGAGGGACATTGAAGACACGATCTAGAGGACGGACTTTGGCTCAAATTGGAGCGTTTACCAGCCGGTCAAGTCTCCTTCTGGGGCGAGCTGGCCGCGGGGCGTGCCGTATAGCTCAAGACGCGAGCTGGCCCCAGGGGGTGCCGTTCAGCCCAAGACGCGGGCTGGCCCCAGGGGGTGCCGTTCAGCCCAAGACGCGGATTGTACGAAAGGTTGTGAATGGAGATAAAGCGTATGACGCGAATAAAATCAAACAACTCGTGAAAAAGCAGAAAATGTGGATCGTCATTCCATCAAAAAAATAGAATCAAACCAAGGACCTTGAAGCAGCCCAGCACGAGGGACATCCTTTAGACCAAGACTAGGAATTTATATCAATTAAGACGCATGATTGAAAACACAATAGACTTATTTCGAAATCGAATGTTGAGGAACTCAAAGCGATGAAAGGGGTGTTCTCTCCGCAAATCGAACAGCCATTGAGCCATTGTTGAACCCGTGGATGGATTGACTATCACACTTACAGCAATTTTCTTTGTTTTTAGGATATTTTATTTTTGAATCTGCAGTCAACGAAAACTCAGATTTGAGGGTATCTTCAGCACAAAAATAGGTGATGGATGGAGAGATTTCGTTATTTTTCCGATATTTTAGGAATGAAAAATAGAATGTGGATCTACATTAGCGGTACTCAAAATTCTTCATAGTTTAAAGATTTTCTTTGTCCTTCTGGTTGAGTTTCAAAAGAGCTCTATTTTGCGAGATAAAGAAATGGCGTGGTATAGCTTTTAGATTTTCGAAAAAAACAGCATCATTTATTGCCCTCCTACAGCAAGCTTCTTTAATATCGGGAATTTCTTGAGAAGCTAAAGCACATCCAGATCATGCTTTATCCCTGTTTCAGTGCTTTAAAAATGATGAAAACTGCTGTACAAATTAGGTGTATCATGACTTGGTTGAAAAACGCGTAACGACACCCTCTGGGTCAAGGGTTGGAGATTGAGATATGCACCTTCGTGGGAAGTAGAAAGAACTAAGGTCGGGATCTGGTTGGCAATGGAACGTAAGAATTGGAAGATCCTGGATTGGGTTGTGAGAAAGACGTTGGCGTTTTCCACAAAGTCAGAAGCGATATTGGTCCTGATTGTCGGACCGACGATCCACCGGTACAATCCGTCACCCTAATTCAATCACTACCCGATTTTAAAAGATGAAAGTAAAATGAAAAAATAAAATCTTATTAAATTGGTTTTTCCTTTTTGGGGCGATAAAAATTCTAATCAGCCCGTCTTCACTCTACTCATCTGAGGCCCGCTATGATGCTATCTGATGTTTCGCTACGCTTCGGGCGCACTTCTTCTTCTATTCTGTCTAGGCACACTGGTTGCACTGTTACCCGCTTCTTCAAGCATGGAACACCGCGGGGTGGAGCTGTATGACGTTCAAATGAGGCTTTATCCCCGTACAGAGAGAGAAGACGTGGTTTGGCTTTTTGGGGCCCAAAAGGTTGTGCATCAGCCGGAAAATGGCGAGTCTCTTTTAACGGGTTTGGAGCAAGGCAAGCGTTTGGTTAAGGGTGAGTTGGACATGACCCTATCTGCCAAGGCCATTACGGTGGACGCACAAGACAACCTCTACACAGATCGCGTTCAGTTGTCGATCCCCAGGGTGTGTGCGACGATTTCTTTCGGTCGCGTTGGAGAAGGGCATTCCGTTCGAATTGACCAAAATTCCGGATTTTCTGGACCCGATGTTGATTACCGGGACGCGTATTCGGTCATGACTGCCAAAAGCATCCGTTCGGATTTTGAGCTTAAAAATGCGAGCATGCCAGGGCAAAAGTTAAGGATTTCGTTGGACCCAACCAATGAGTGTAAGAATGGGCAGATTGTGCCCAAGGAGGATAAAAAGTGAAATTATTGAGAGCTCATACGGTTGTTTTGGGTATGCTTGCAGGCTTGGCGCTGGCGGCAGATGCGGTGACTCGGACCATAGAAATCGAGGGGGACTACCAAGGCGATGTGCGAAATGGCCCATGGAACTATTCTGGAACGGTGGCAAGTCCAGTCAAAGCCAAGGTCAGCAATCTCAGCATCAGCAGCACGACTGCAAAATTGAGTGCACCCAGCGGGACCCCAATGGCCACGGCCAAGGGACAACGCGATGCTGAGTTTACCGGTTCAGTAAAGGTATCGCGCACGCGTGTCGCTGCAGAAGGGTCATCCCTCAAATACTCTGAAAAGACGGGAATTGGTCTCTTGACAGGTCAGGCTCAATCCAGCATGGTCTACACGCCTGATGGCAAAGACGTCGATACAGTAAAGGTTACCGCCGATTCCATGAGCTTTGATGTCGATACCAGTGAAAGCACAAGCAGTGGAAATGTCCAACTGATCAACGGCCGCCAAACCGCCGTTACAGGCACTTTGAAATTCAACGAAAAAACCGAATTGGCCGAATTGTCTGGGAAGGTGACCTTGGTCCGTCAACCCAGCAAACAAGGCGAAAATGTTCTGAACATCACGGGTGACACCGCAAAAATTCAGACGAACAAAGACAAGAAGCTCTTGCTGGTCAATGGCAAAGAGGTCAAACTGGTCGACGGCAATGTCACAACCACAGGCCTGACCATTTACTACGATGACAAAAAGAACACCGCTGTGATTGTTGGAAATCCAGCCAAGAGCTTTGACAGCAAAAGCAAGACCACCCTCCAAGGCGGTACACTTGAGCACCGCACGGACCTTCACCGGGCGCGGGTGTTGTCTGGTGGTTTCAAAATTCCCGTGGAGCAGTTTAAATAATGAGGTTTGGGCAAGCAAAGGTGTGGGTCGTGGCGGGTGGCTGCCTCCTCTCTGCATTGACACTTGCCCAAGAGGTCTCCGATACGAGACCGACGGTTTCTTTGGAGCGCAAGGACAGTGCAACGCAAGAGATCAAGACCTTGCGTTTGGTCAAGACGGGACCCGACGACAGCGTCGGTTTTTTTGTCGTTTGCAATGTCGATTCCAACAGTGAAGATGCCCCTCAACGCATTGTCATCTACGACACCTCGGTGGGACAGGTCGAAGTCAGCATCGACAAGAGCAAAATTACAGCGCCACTGGCCGATGTTCTGAAAAAATCCAACGGAGACGGCCACATAGAAATGTCGGATGGAAAAGCCTTTTTGGGTGAAGACGATTCTTGCGCGACGGTTCGTCCCAAGGCATCCCCGGGAACGCTGAAGGTGGAACAGGGGAAGACCCGTCTGTCCGGGAGCGCTTTGGTCTACGATGAATCCGATGGATTGGCTCGCATCAAGGGTCCCATCGATTTTTCCAGGACGCAAGACAACGATTCATTGCGGGGTTCCAGTGAGAGCATTGTTCTGGACGTCGATCGCTCCATCACGAAACTGGTGGGAAATGTGCGCCTGGAGTCCAAAAACCGCGTCAGTGAGGCTGCAGAAGTCGAGTACGATGACACCAAAAGTATGGCAATTTTGCGTGGGACAGCCCGTGTGCCTGCAAAGTCGACCCAGGGTAAGGATGTCGTTCAGGCCGAAGTCATCTACTACAATTTGGAAAACAATGAGGTTCGGGTGTTTGATCCGGGCAACCGAATCCAGGGACAGTTTGAAGATGAAGAATAGGTGGATTTGTATTGTATTTTCAAACAAAAAGCGTTTGTGTTTTAAGTTTCAAGAAACGCTCGGCTCCTACAAGAGCCGAGTTTTGTGCTAGGCTACTTTTTTGAAGAAAACCACATCAAGGGTCTCGGGTGCTTGGACCTAGGTGTCCGAGAGGAATTGCGATGGCAGAAAATATATTGGTTGTTGTAGAGTCACCGTCTAAAGCGAAAACCATTCAGAAGTACTTGGGTGATGGATATCGGGTTGAGTCTTCAGTGGGTCACATCCGGGACTTGCCGAAATCCGCTCAGGAAATTCCCCCTGAATTCAAAAGCTTACCCTGGAGTCGTTTGGGAATCAATGTTGAGCACGAGTTTGAGCCCATTTATGTCGTTTCCAAAGAGCGCCGCACGGTGGTTCAGAACCTGAAAAGTTTGAGCCGTTCGGCTTCGAGAATCATTTTGGCAACGGACGACGACCGGGAAGGTGAGTCGATCGCTTGGCACCTCTATCAGGAACTCAAACCCAAGGCTCCCGTCGATCGCATTGTCTTTCGGGAAATCACCCGGGAGGCCATCTCACAGGCTGTATTACATCCACGCACAATCGATCACAATTTGGTCGAAGCGCAAGAGGCCCGTCGCGCACTCGATCGCCTGTACGGCTACGAGGTTTCCCCTGTCCTGTGGAAGAAAATCGCGCCCCGTTTGTCTGCCGGGCGGGTGCAGTCTGTGGCCACCCGAATGATGGTGGAACGTGAGCGGGAGAGAATGCGGTTTACTTCAGCTCAATATTGGGGCCTAGAAGCTATCTTGAAAGGTGAATCTGCCTTGTTTCCGGCGCACTTGGTTGAGCTTTCGGGTGTTCGACTTGCAACTGGGAAAGATTTTACCGAAAAGGGCACACTCAAAGACGATAAAAAGGTCTTTTTGCTGCTCGAGAAAGAGGCAAAAGAACTGGCGGACATCTTGGCTGGAGGTCAGTTGGTCGTTCGTTCCATTGAAGAGCGGCCGTTTACCCAACGTCCCTACGCCCCTTTCATCACTTCGACCTTGCAACAAGAAGGTTCGAGGAAGTTGGGCTGGTCGGCCAAACGGACCATGCAGGTGGCCCAAAAATTGTATGAAAATGGCCACATCACCTACATGAGAACCGACAGCACGACCCTTTCGGGTGAGGCCATTGAGGCTGCACGTCGGCAGGTGGCGACCATGTACGGGAACGACTATCTTTACCCGACACCCCGGCGCTACGACAAAAAATCCAAAAATGCCCAAGAGGCACACGAGGCCATTCGACCTGCGGGATCTCAGTTTTCAACCCCAGAGATGCTCAAGTCCAAAGTGGGCGATGACGAATGGCGTCTGTACGATCTGATTTGGAAGCGGACTGTTGCGTCGCAGATGAAAGATGCCACTGGACGCCGGACTTCCGTTCGGCTTGCGGGCTTTGCAGGTGAGCGCGAGGTGGTGTTTGGTACCTCCGGTCAGGTCATCGATTTTCCCGGCTTTTTGCGTGCCTATGTCGAAGGCGCAGACGATCCCGAGGCTGCTTTGGATGCGAAAGAGGTTTTTTTGCCACCGCTTTCTGAAGGACAGGAAGTGGCCATTGACCGTTTGACGCCCAAGGGACATCAGACCCAGCCACCTGCCCGGTTCACGGAAGCCAGTTTGGTGCAGGGCCTCGAATCCGCAGGCATTGGCCGACCGTCGACCTATGCGTCGATCCTGTCGACCATTCAAGAGCGGGGTTATGTCTTCAAAAAGGGCAACGCCTTGGTTCCCACCTGGACTGGATTTGTCACCGTTCAGCTTTTGGAAACCTACTTCTTCAAGCTTATTGACTATGGTTTTACGGCACACATGGAAGAGGAGCTCGATGAAATCGCCGGTGGGCGTCAGCGTCGCGTTCCGTACTTGAGGGCATTTTATTCCGGCAGTGAGGGTCTCAAAGGTCTGATTGAGTCTCGGCTTGAGGAAATCGATCCGCGTCAGACGTCGGTCGTCAAGGTGCCCTGTTTGGAAGAAACCGAATTTGAGGTCCGCGTGGGTAAATTTGGCCCTTACCTCAAACGGGGCGAACAGAGTGTGTCCTTGCCGGAGACCTTGGCTCCCGATGAAATGACACTGGAAAAAGCTGAAGAGCTCATCATGCATGCAAAGGCTGAGCATCTGGGCCAGGATCCCGAAAGTGGTCTGTGGGTTTCTGTGAAGGTGGGGCGCTATGGACCATATGTTCAACTGGGTGAGGGCAAAGAGGCCAAGTATGCATCGCTGTTTCCGGAAGAGCTTCCCGAATCGGTCACTTTTGAACGGGCCCTGCAATTGCTCTCTTTACCCAGAAAAGTTGGGATCATTGGCGGAGAAGAAGTCTGGGCCAAAAATGGTCGCTACGGGCCCTATTTGGAGCGGGGCACGGAACGGCGAAACCTAGAAAACCATGGGCAGCTTTTTACGATCACCCTCGAGGAGGCTGAGATCAAGTTTCAAGAACCGCCCAGTCGGGGAAGGAGTTCCATTGGTACTGTTCTCAAAACCTTTGAGTATGCCGATCGCATGCCGATTTTGATCAAATTGGGACGGTTCGGCCCATATCTGACCGATGGAAGTTTGAATGCTTGGCTCCGAAAAACAGAAGATCCCGCGTCTCTGGACGAAACGGGCATCCGTGAGATCTTCGAGGAACGGGGAAAGCCTCCCAAAGATTCCCCAAAAACCGTCAAAAAGTCAAAGGCTTCTTCCAGCAAAGGAACGGCACGCGCGTCAACCAAAACCCCAAAGAAGGGTGAGAAAAGCAAGGGGCCAACCGCTTCGGTCCCATGGGAAATCCTGAAAGGTCATGTGGGCCTCCTCAGCGACACCGAGCGACAGGTGATTTTGGATCTGCGTGACCGGAAGAAAAAACCCGAAGAGGTGGCTTTGGATTTGGGCCTTCCTGTTTCCAAAGTCAAAGGTATGGCTTTGCAGATCAGCAAGAAGCTTCATCAGGCTCAGCGGTCTTCTGCGGTCTGAACGGGCGTGCAAGGATTTTAAGGCGCACCGTTGTTGTGTCCAGTTGAACTGCTACAATGCCTGTAACTGGACGCGGTTTCCGTTTTAAGTGGGTGTGTTCATGGTTTTGGGGGTTGAGGTTGTCTATCAGTCCAACATTTGAGTCCTCTCGGGCGTGGCCTTTTCGCGCCAGTGCTGTCCGGGATTTTTCTCGTCAGAATGCGTTTCTTTTGTTTTGTCAGGATGCGGCGGTTGCGGTTTTGTCATTTGTCCTCTTGGATATGCTCCAGTGGGTTCTCAACAAACAGCCTTTGCCCGGGATGATGATTGGCGTTTGGGCGTCCATTTGGGTGGGGTTGCGTTGGCACTGCGGACTGTATCCGGGTCTTGGGCGTTCCGCTCAAACCGAGTTTCGGTGGCACGTGGTGACCACCGTCCAATTGGCCCTGATCCATTTTGCGCTTTCTTTTGCAATCCACGACATGGAAAGCAGCCGTTTTGGGTTGTTGGTCTGGTGGACGTTGCTGCTGTTTTTGGCTTTGCCTGCCCGTTATGCGACCAAGTATCTCTTGATTTGCATGGGCCGTTTTGGCCGTCCCGTTGTGCTGATCGGAGCCGGGAAGACGGGTTATCTGACAGCCAAGATTTTGGTGCAACAGCCTGCATTTGGTTTGGTTCCAATTGCTGTCTACGACGATGAACCCGGTGACTTTATGCAGTCCATCGAGAAATATGTGCCTTACCGTGGACGAATTGAGAAAGCACTGAGCGACCCACTCGCGTCACAAGCTATTATTGCCATCCCAGGGGCCCGGGCGGAAATTCAACAGCAGATCATCAACCGCGTGCGGACGGTTTACCCGGTCACTTGGGTGACCCCCGATCTCTTCGGCGTTCCCAATCAATTTATCATTCCACACAGCATTGGTACACACGCAAGTTTGGAACTCAAGAACAATTTATCCAGTTGGCGGGTCCGGCTCTTCAAGCGGGTGTTTGACCTGATTGCGGTGGCCATCGGTGGCATTTTGCTCGTTCCCCTCCTGGCCATCATTGCATTGGCCATCCGTTTGGACAGCCCGGGTCCTGTGGTATACCGCGCTCGGCGTTTGGGCCGGGGTGGGCGTGAATTTTTTTGCCTCAAGTTTCGCAGCATGCACGTCGATGCCGATCAGCGGCTGGAAGCCCTTTTGCATGCCCATCCAGAGCTCCAAAAAGAATTTCAAGACAACCACAAGCTGAAAGAGGATCCCCGGGTCACCCGTGTAGGTCAATTCTTGAGAAAAACCAGCCTGGATGAATTGCCACAGCTCTGGAATGTCTTTAAGGGCGAGATGAGTTTGGTGGGGCCGAGGCCGATTGTCCGTGCAGAAGTGGCCAAATATGGTGCTGTATTCGACACCTACGCCCAAGTTCGTCCGGGCATGACCGGCTATTGGCAGGCCAATGGTCGCAGCGACACAACCTACGAGGAGCGGGTGCACATGGATTTGTTTTATGTGTCCAACTGGAGTCCGTGGCTCGATGCGACGCTGCTCATTCAGACAGTTCGGGTGGTGTTTTTGGGCAAAGGGGCATACTGATGGGTCATAAAATTTTGGTTACGGGTGGCGCTGGATACATCGGAAGCACGATTTGCTCAGCCCTTGTCGATCGAGGCTGGACACCTGTCATTCTGGATTCTCTGGTCACAGGAACAATCCACTTTGCGCAACAACACCCTTTTTATCTGGGCGACATTGCCGATACGCCTTTGGTTCACCGAATTTTTGAAGAACACCCCGATATTTTCGCGACAATCCACTGCGCATCTCGGATTTTGGTACCGGAATCCAGCATCGATCCTGAGCTCTACTACCAGGAAAATGTCTTGAAAAGCCTCGCATTTGCCAAAACTCTGCTCGATGTCGGGTGTTCGCGCGTGGTGTTCAGCTCCAGTGCCAGTGTGTACGGGCACACCGATGTATTGGCCGTCTCAGAAGACACGGCCATCGCACCCTCAAGTCCCTACGCACGCACCAAAGCCATGGTTGAGTGGATCCTTGAAGATTTTTCACGTGCCTACGCCCTCAAAACCATTGTGCTCCGGTACTTCAATCCCATTGGCGCCGATCCAAAGTTGAGAACAGGCCTCCAACAACAGGATTCCACGCACGTTTTGCCCAGAATCATCGATGCCTTTGAAAAGAAAAAGCCCTTTACCGTCACCGGGACCGATTGGCCCACCCGAGACGGAAGTGGACTTCGCGATTATATTCATGTCTGGGATTTGGCACAGGCCCATATTCAGGCAGTGGAACATTTCGATCAGGTGCTTGATACCGCGCATCCATTTCGGACCTACAATCTTGGAACAGGACAGGGAACCACAGTCCTCGAATTGATTCAGGCTTTTGAGCGGGTCGTTGGAGACGCGCTTCCATTGGTATTCCAACCCGCACGTCCAGGAGATGTTGCTGGGGCGTACGCGATGAGCACACGCGTCCAAAGGGAACTGGGTTGGAAATCCGAAGCGTCTCTAGAAACCGCTATTGCGTCGGCTTTGGCGTGGAGGACCCGCCGGCTTGAGGTTCTCGGTTTTTAGCTGCTTGGGCAAAGGCCATTCCCAGAACCACGTAAAAAGTCTCTCCAATGTGGAGTCCTGGAACAGCTGTGGGATTGTCAACCAGGCTGATGGCCATGTATGCGATAAATAGGCTCGAAATGAGTGCCGATTTGGCCCGGAAAACAGCGTAAGCTCCCGCACACAAGAGGGTCATCAGGCCGATTGTTCCAAGGATACCGTTTTCTGTCAGGCTGTGAAGCCAAAGGTTGTGTGCAATGAGAGCGGCGTGCCACACACGATCTATCAGGTCTGAACAGGGCATTCCCAGCGCCGCGCTACAATCCTTGGGAAGCGAAACACCCAGCGCATGGGGAATATGATAACCGACACGAAACGTTCCAACGCCGCCCCAGGGGTGGTTTTTGAAGGCACTTAGGACATCTGACCAAATGAGATCGCGCCCACTGAGGCCAAACCCATCTTTGATTCTCCGCCCTATAATGCTGTTCGGTATTGAGAGCATGACCGTGGTCATCGCTGTCAATACCAGGCCAAACCCCAAGAGGCGTTTGAAGTCGAGGCGTTGGAGGATCAGCACCAAACTGCCAAGAATGGAGGCGGCCATCGCACTTCGGGTACCACTGAGCAGCACACCTGAGACAAATAGCAAGCAGAGTGCAAGTTTGGGCCACCGCGACAATCTCGATTCCAGCGTGATCAACAAACCAATTGTAGCCATCAGCCCCAGACCAACGGCATAGTAGAAAGGGTGAACCAATCGCATGTTGAGGACATCCAATCCATGTTGACTGGCCGTAAAAACCATGGCAACAACCAGACTGGCAGCCTGTCCAAACATCAAATACGTGAGCCAACGTGTGTCTCGGAGCTGGTAGCCTGCCACAACCAAAGCGACGATCAGTGTTGTGCGCAGTGCTGTAAAAAAGAAGCCTTCGAGTGGAAATGGACTCCAAACAACCGAAAGCATTTGCATTGTTGCAAACACACCCAGTGAGAGAATAACCCATTGAGGCAAACGAAACACGTTCCGTAAAGTTGCCAAACTGGCCAAGTACAAGAGGGGGAAAAGAGGAACGAGACCGATGATCCAAGCCTTTGTGGTGGATCGACCCGAAACCGACTTGTTCATATCCGTTCCCATGACATGCTTGAACATCATCTACAATTCACTTTTTTGTCGACTACTCGGCTTAAAACATGATTCTGTTAACACTTCAATGGCTTTGGAGATGGTTGTTTCGCCTTGTCGGACGAGATCCCACTCCGATTTTATTTTGTCTTCCTGTTCAGATAAAAAGGCATTCCACACCCGCTCTTGGAGCAACCGTTCAAACCAGAATCGACTTTGGGCCAATCTCTGCTGGACAATTTGGGGTCCCAACGCCTGTTGGCATTCGGTCAGGTGAGCCCATATTTGGGCCAAGTGGTCGCCGGTTTGGCTGCTGGCCGTGATGACCTGGGGTGTCCAGTTCGAATGCCGAGGGGGAATCCATTTGAGTGCATGTAGGAGTTCGGTTTGGGTGTTGCGCGTGGCGACGGGATCAATGTCCGCTTTGTGAATGACAACGAGATCGGCCATTTCCATGATTCCCCGTTTCAGGCCTTGCAGTTCGTCACCGGTGTGGGCCATGGTCATCAGGAGAAAGACATCGGTCATTTGAGACACTGCAATTTCATTTTGCCCGGTACCGACCGTTTCCACCAAGATCAAATCGTAGCCCGCGGCTTCGCAGGCCAAAATGGTTTCGAGGGTTCGTCTGGCAACCCCGCCGAGGTTCCCCGATGTGGGGCTCGGTCGGATGAAGGTGTTCGGGTGGGCAGATAGGTTTTGCATTCGGGATTTGTCGCCCAAAATGGAACCGCCGCTTTTGCTGGAAGAGGGATCTATGGCCAGAACGGCAATTTTTTTCGGTGGATTGGGAATGTCACCGTTGTTTTCGAGCAGGCGCATGCCCAGAGCCTCAATGAAACTCGATTTTCCCACGCCCGGGATGCCCGAAATTCCAACCCGCAAGGAATGTCCCGCAAGTGGAATCAGCCGCTCCAGAAGGAGTGCGGCCTGTTCTTGGTGATCGATGCGTTCGCTTTCAATCAATGTGATGGCTTTGGCCAAAGCGCGCCGTTGTCCGGTCAAGAGTTTTGGCAATTCAGTATCAAGGTCGAATGTCTTCATGGATTCCACGCATTCAATGCTTTTCCATAATAGCCAATCAAAACACACCCAATGCCGAAAAGCGCCTTGGAACCCTCTTCGGGGTACCTTCTAAAGGGTTGATTCTTTTAGCAGTGCGCGTTTGTCATGCCGAGAAGGGCTGTCGGATTGAGCGCCACGCGTTTTTTGGGATCTGTCCAGTTGTAGCGGCCACCTTCGTATTGGTAGTCGTACCAAATTTGGGTCCCACGGTCATTGAAGTAAAAACGCCAGACAATGCGCTGACCTTGTCCGCTGTTGCCTGCACCTCCCAAGTAGCGCAAAACACCTTGCGCATCGAAGGTGTATTCGAAGGTGTAGACGCCGTCTTTGGTCGTGTATTGGCGGATTTTTCCTTGGGTATCGGTCCAGATTTGGTGCGTCTCTGTAGATCCGGTACAGTTGCGGATTTCTTTTTTGGTCAAGTGGAGCTGTCCTGAATTTTTGAGTCGACCGACCTCGTTGTACACCGTTCGAATCGCTTCAATTCGAGGACCTTGCTGAGCTTCAACACTGTTCCAACCACTTAAAATCAATCCAGCGCCTATCCATTTCCACAATTGCATTGCGACCCCTTCGAACGGTTAACCAAAATCTCGTTCCCTACCCTTATAAGGATCCTCAAAAGGGTAGGTACTAAAGATGAAAATTATCTCAAGGAATGTTCATCTTTTCCGAACGTTCTTGAGGGGTCTGGTCGAAGTCTGTTTCCAGCAGCTCCAGTACTTTCTGCGCTGCCTCTATAATTACAGTTCCAGGTCCGAAGATGCCTGAAACGCCTTTTTCATACAAAAACGCGTGGTCTTGCGGAGGGATGACACCACCCACGATGACGCGGATATCTTGAGCCCCCTGTTGTTTTAACGCTTCGATCAGTTGGGGAACCAGGGTCTTATGTCCCGCGGCCTGACTGGAAATACCGACAACGTGAACGTCATTTTCAATGGCTTGTCGGGCAGCTTCCTCGGGGGTAGAAAACAGCGGACCCATGTCGACGTCAAATCCAAAATCCGCAAATGCGGTCGCGATGACTTTGGCACCCCGATCGTGTCCATCTTGTCCCATTTTCACCACCAACATTCTGGGATGTCGGCCTTGGCGGCGCACAAATTGTGCAATGCGCTGTTGGAGCCCTTGGTATGCGGGCTCGTGGATGTAATGGCTTTTGTAGACACCACTGAGGGTTCGCATTTCTGCCTTGTAGCGACCGTAAACCTTGGCGAGCGTTTCTGAAACTTCGCCCACGGTCGCCCGAGCGCGCATGGCTTCGATGCAGCAGGCCAACAGGTTGTCTGTGCCTTTTGCGGCTTTTTCCAGTGTCCTGAGCGCAGTTTGTACTACTTCAGCGTCGCGCGTGCCTTTGGTGTGTTTGAGACGTTCAATCTGTTGGTGCCGGACTTTCTGGTTGTCGATATCGAGCACTTCGATGTTTTCGATGCCATCATGTCTGTATTTATTGACCCCGACAATGGTTTCCTCGCCTTTATCGATGCGGGTTTGTCTCTGTGCGGCACTTTCTTCGATGCGCAATTTCGGAATGCCTGAGGCAATGGCTTGGGTCATTCCGCCCATCGTTTCAACTTCTTCGATCAACGCGCGTGCGCGGTCAGCGAGAGCATGGGTCAGCGATTCTACAGCGTACGAGCCGGCCAGAGGGTCAATGATGTGGGTCAGATCCGTCTCTTCGGCCAGTATCAGTTGGGTGTTGCGCGCGACACGTGCACTCAGTTCCGTGGGCAGTCCGAGTGCTTCGTCAAAGGCGTTGGTATGCAGTGATTGTGTTCCACCGAGCACTGCGGCCATGGCCTCGACTGTGGTTCGGACAATGTTGTTGTAGGGGTCTTGGGCAGTCAAACTCCAACCCGACGTTTGGCAGTGTGTGCGCAGCGCCTTGGACATCGGGTTTTTGGGGCCAAAGGGTGTCAGGAGTTCGGACCAGAGAAGCCTTGCTGCGCGGAGTTTCGCAATCTCCATGAAAAAATTCATACCCATTCCAAAGAAAAACGAAAGTCGGGGTGCGAATTGGTCGATATCCAAGCCTTTTTTGAGGGCGATTCGCACATACTCGAGGCCATCTGCGAGGGTATAGGCGAGTTCAAGTGCCGCGTTGGCTCCAGCCTCTTGCATGTGGTAGCCGGAAATGGAAATGGAATTGAAGAGGGGCATGTGCTTTGATGTGTACTCAATGATGTCTGCGACAATGCGCATGCTCGGTTCTGGCGGATAAATGTAGGTGTTGCGCACCATGAATTCTTTGAGGATGTCGTTTTGAATGGTGCCCGAAAGTTGAGCGACGTCGACGCCTTGTTCGGTGCCCGCAACGATAAAGGCCGCCAGAATCGGTAGAACCGCGCCGTTCATGGTCATAGAGACAGACATTTGGTCCAGTGGAATCCCGTCGAACAAAATCTTCATGTCTTCAACAGTGTCAATGGCAACGCCTGCTTTTCCAACGTCCCCTTCAACCCGAGGGTGGTCTGAATCGTAGCCGCGGTGGGTTGCCAAATCGAAGGCGATTGAAAGGCCTTTTTGTCCCGCTGCCAAGTTGGCTTTGTAAAAGGCGTTTGATTCCTCTGCTGTCGAAAATCCCGCGTACTGCCGAATGGTCCAAGGACGTCCCGTGTACATCGTGGCCCGCGGTCCTCGGGTGTACGGTGGCAATCCCGGCAGTGTGGATAGCGGCAAGTCTTTGAGGTCATCTTGGGTGTACAGTGCCTTTTGGGGAATGCCTTCGGGTGTTATGTGGTTGAGCGTGTCCGGATCCCGGCCTTTGAGTTCTTTCTGAGCCAAATGTTTCCAAGTATCCAGCGTCATATTCATGCAACCTATTTTAAGTGCTCTCGGATGCATTTTGTTGGCAGCGCTGTGGTATAGACTGACCATGTGACGCGTATTGTGGAATGTGCCTCGAACCAGTGGACGGTGTTGCTTTCTTCTTTCGCTGCGGCGATGCCTTACGCTTGGGAAATTGAAGTCAACACGCTGAATGGAGGGCTATTGGAGGGTGTTTTCGAGGAAAAAAAATCCCTCTGGATTATCTCACAACCTCCAGAGGTCTCTGACTTGACCCGCAAACGGATTTTTTACCGAGGATGGATCAACACACTTTATCGCGTTCGAATTTTACCTAAAACGGCTGTCCGCGTGGTCATTCGTTCCGAGTAATGGCTATTTGAAGGTTCGGATGTGTGCAAAGAGATTTGCCAGGTCAGCCGAAGAAGGGGCTTTTCCACTGCCGCCAAATCCTATTTTGGAGAAATTGGGCATGGGCGCTTTGAAGGCCATTCCTTTCGGGTTTTTGCCTTCTAGCATTGCTTTTGTGAAGACCTCAACTTTCCACTTTGAGGCTCCGCCTGCCAATTTGGGCCCGACACCACCTTGGCCTTTGTCTCCATGGCAGCCCATGCAGTTTTGCGTGTAGATGGCTTTTCCCAAAGTGGCGTTGGGCTGGGTTGCTGCCCACCCACTTGACGATGCACACAATGCGATTCCCAAGATCCATTTCATGTTGACCTCCGATGTCGGCGTCATTATAGCACGTGGACTGCACTGCGATTCTGAGTGCCAAAGCGCTTTTATCTGGGTTTGGGGTATATCGGGTATTCTAGGGCGTGCAGTTTTGAAGGGAAAATTATGACCGAAGACATACAGGTAGAGCAGGACGTACCAAAGGGATTTTGGCACAAACTCTGGCGAGAAATCATCCGCCCATATGGCGAAGCCATTGTATTTGCGATCTTGGTCACGACGTTTTTGGTGACCTCCGTGGGGGTGCAGGGTGTGAGCATGATGCCCAACCTCAGGGATGGCGAGCGGGTGATCATTCCAAAGTATGAGCAGTGGTTGCACCGCATGGGAATCGGTCAGTACAGTCGGGGAGATATCCTCATTTTCAAGCCACCAGAGCATGTGGGAGAGCAAAAAGTCTCCTTCTTGGGGCTTTGGCAATACCAACCTTTTCTGATCAAACGATTGATTGGGCTTCCGGGAGATCGGATCCGGGTCAACAGTGGAAATGTGTTCATCAATGGAGAGAAGTTGGACCAAGATTTCACGGCGGGATATTGGGACAAGCAAGGGTGTTGGGATCAAACGGGCTTTTTGGCGAACCATGCGAGCAGCGACGAACCGGACAAAGAGGAAGTGACAGTGCCAGAGGGAAGCTATTTTGTGATGGGGGATAACAGAACGGCGTCCGGAAGTACGGATTCAAGGATATTCGGGATGGTGCCGATAGAGAATGTGTCAGGGAGAGCAGGGCTGATTGTGTGGCCGATTGTGAGAAAGAGGGAAGCGAAATTTGATTGTGAGAAGGAAATACAGGGAAGTGAAGGATTTGAGTACAGCGGAGAGACGGAGATGAATTGGCGCCTGTTGCAGCGCCCTTCCGCGTTCAGCTTGCTCAAATAGATCATTTATCTGATTTAAACTGTGGATCCCAGGATTCGTGTTTGGGTGGATGGCGCTGCTATAGGGTTTGGCAGCGTTGTCTTTCTTACCATCTGGTTTGGCGATTGAGAGGAAGTAAAAGATATAAGAGGCTGTATGAACCTGTGTGGAATCTAAAAGAGAGAGACAGTGTATTGCGTCTCTCCCCAGATGTTTGCGGGTCTTTTTGACTGGAATTTGGGAAATGTACGCCCATTCAGCAGATGGTCTGAGAATACGAAAGCAATGATAGATAGCGTGTCAGCGAGGGAAATCATGGGGTTGAGCGCCCTTATCAAGAATATGTCTGTTACGTCCAATGGATAGGGCTTACAAGTGATACCAAAACACCGTCTAGAACGTACCCTTATTTCTAAATTACTTCCCTAGATAAGTTCATACAGTCTCTTACAGTTCAAGAATTTTCGTCATGGTTCTGTTTAGGTTTCGAAAGAGCGCTATTCTCAACACCCTCTCAAGGCAATGCCGGCCAATCTTGGGCCTGAAGTGCCTCGTTAGCCCAATTTTCCTTTCCACTCCAATCTTGGATGTGTATTTCATAGACACTCGTCCGTTTCAATTGGGCATCGTCAATGGGTTTCATTTCTCTTCCAAAATGCAACTGAGGAAAATATTTGGCAACCAAACCCCCAAGGGCTGCGCGGGCTTCCTCCGGGGAATCAATCAAACTGACCTGCCCAAATGCGAGCACACTTCTGTATTGGAGGGTCAGTTCGAGCGGGTCGTTGGAAGGCAAAAATTTCCCCCACTCACTCACTTCTGCACACACATGGGTGTGTCGTTCACTGTTGGCACGAATACGCCCAACCACATTTGAGTGAAAGACAATCCGGTGACGGGCCTCGTCAAACCAATAGGTGGTTGGGGTGACAAAAGGCTGATCGTCCCACCGGGTGCCAATGCGCACAATTTGACCTCTATTCAAAAGATCTCGAATTTCTGTCTCCGGAAGTGCGTTTTGGGGCCTACGCTGTCGGGTTACGGGTTGCTTTTGAGGGTCGTAATACGGATTGTCTCCCAAGTTGGCCATACCTCGACTTTAACTTAAAAATGTCAATTTGCACACCCCAAACGACTTGAGCTATGGTACAAAAATAGTATAAAATATCGTCCAGGGCGTTTAAAAATAGACGCCCTTTTTCTAACATCCCCAAAGGACGACATGAACAGAATAACGGCCTGTACAACTTATTTTTTTGCTTTTTTATTGTATTCATGCAACAGCCATTCTATCCCAACAATTCAAAACCATACAAAATCAACAAATGAGAAAGAAATGATCACAGAATGGTTTGATAAACGCGGAGTCGTCAAGTGTGTCAATAAAAACGCAAGTGAATCCATATATAAAAATAGTACGTGCTTTACGATTCGATATACGGAAAAAATAAATAAAAATTCAAGAAATGAATTGATTGTACCGATTGAATTAAGGTATGTATCCGAAAATAGTAAGAAAAAAATAAATCGATCCGTTTATATGAATTACCGATTTTCATTCGTGAGCATTGAGGGAAATCAAAATGTACTCAGTGTGTATTCGGAAGTTTTTCCGGGTACTTGGATTGAATCTGAAAATCTTATAAAGAGCACAACAAGTGACGTTGTCGGTATCGACAGCAGTCCTGATTCAAGCCCACTGCTTGAAAGCCTGTCCACAACCTACAACGGAATAGCCGCGGCCGATTATGCCGAGCGCTGGGCAATGGGCTACAATCCGCTCTACCATACACTCGCCAACGATTCGACGGGTTTTGCTTCTCAGGCACTTAAAGCTGGAGGTTGGGAGGAAACCGGTACGCCATCCCAAATTGGGCTCCGCGGATCAAGTTACCGCTGGTACTACGGGAACGATATTCCTTTCCCTTCATCTTACAGTTGGGAAGACGCTGCCTATTGGCAATCTTTTGCCGATACCACAGGACGAACCCAAAGACAAGTAAGCATCCATTCTTTAGATTTGGGAGACATCGTTCAGTACGACCCAGACAGCGACGGCAGAGTGAATTACACCATGGTTGTCACACAATCACAAAGATCAGGCGCCAAAGAGTACATGGTCTCCTACCATGGGACACGGGTAAACGCACTGAACATGCCGTTTCGATCACTGCAAATGCTACCTGGAAATTTCTCTTTCCACAAAGTGGTTTCAACAATCAATCTCAGGGGAGAGTAAAGCCAAAACAAGGGTCTCTTTTGAGACCCTATCATTCAAATGCTGATGGAACGTCGATCCACCGCCAGCGCAGCTTCCTTGACCGCTTCACTGAGTGTGGGATGTGCGTGGGTTGTGCGTGCCAAATCTTCGGCACTTCCCCCAAATTCCAAAACCACAACCGCTTCAGCAATCAGTTCGGAAACGTTGGGGCCGACCATGTGCGCACCCAACAACCGGTCCGTCTTAGCATCTGCAATCACTTTGACAAAACCTTGGGTGTCTCCGTGACCAAGTGCGCGACCGTTTGCAGCAAAGGGAAATTGACCGACCTTGTATGCAACACCATCGCGCTTGAGTTCTTCCTCTGTTTTGCCCACCCATGCAATTTCGGGGGAAGTATAAATGACCCAGGGAATGGCGTCGTAGTTGACGTGGCCGGCCTGACCGGCAATCGATTCTGCAACGGCAATGCCTTCGTCCTCGGCCTTGTGTGCAAGCATTGCGCCACCAATGACATCGCCAATGGCATAGACGTTTTCCAGATTGGTTCGGTAGTTCTGGGTTTGGATAAACCCACGCGCATCGAGGGCCAAGCCCACCTGATCTGCGCCCAATCCTTGTGTGAAGGGAATGCGACCCACAGAGACAATGAGGCGGTCGACCTCAAGGGTTTTTTCTGTATCGGACTCATTGTACGTTACTTTTACGCCCGCGCCGGATGTGTCAATATTTTGGATGTTGACGCCAAACGCAAAGCGAAGACCCTGTTTTGTAAACAGTTTTAAGGCCTCTTTGGAAACGGCCGCGTCTGCGGCTGACAAAAAGCCAGGCGCTGCTTCGAGAACAGTCACCTCTGCGCCCAAACGCCGCCAAACACTGCCCAACTCCAAACCGATGACGCCGGCACCGATCACACCCAAACGCTTTGGGACGGTATCAAATTCCAAAGCGCCCTCGTTATCGACGACTTTAACCTGATCAATGGGAACACCCGAAAGGTGACGGGGGGCTGAGCCCGTTGCAATCACAACATGTCGGGCCGCATACTCTTGGTCACCCACGCCGACAATCCACGTTTGGCCGTCCCGGCGTTTGAAATGCCCTGTCCCATGGATGGAGGCAATGCCGTGTTTTTTGAAGAGTCCAGCAATCCCTTTGGTCAGCTTGGAAACCACGCCGTCTTTGCGCTTGAGCATGGTTGAAACATCTATGTTAAGTTCACCAGTCGAGATGCCGTGGTGTTTAAATTCCAAACGGGCCGTCTCAAATTTTTCGGAGGAGTCGAGCAGTGCTTTGGAGGGAATACAGCCCACATTGAGACAGGTTCCCCCCAAACTCGCTTGACCTTGTTTGTTACGAAAGGCATCGATACAGGCCGTCTTGAGGCCCAATTGTGCTGCACGGATGGCACACACATAGCCACCCGGTCCTGCGCCAATGATCAGTACATCGAATATTTCCACATCACACATCCAATACAAAGCGGGCTGGATCTTCGAGAAGCTGTTTAACCATCACCAAAAACGAGACAGCGTCTTTGCCGTCGATGATGCGGTGATCGTAGCTCAAAGCGACATACATCACAGGACGTGCGACAATCTGGCCATTCTCGACGACCGCGCGCTCAACAATGTTGTGCATGCCCAAAATGGCGCTCTGAGGTTGATTCAGAATGGGGGTGGACAACATCGATCCAAAGGTTCCGCCGTTGGTGATGCTGAACGTTCCACCCGACATGTCCTCGAGGGTCAACTTGCCGTCTTTGGCCTTGTTCGCATAGGCGGCAATGCCCTGTTCGATCTGTGCCAGTCCCAGGGTATCGGTGTCTCTCAAAATGGGAACGACCAACCCACGCTCGGAGGATACCGCAATACCAATGTCAAAATAACCGTGGTAGATGATGTCTTGACCGTCCACTGAGGCATTGATGACCGGAAATGCCTTGAGTGCCTCGGTAGCGGCACGGACAAAAAATCCCATGAACCCGAGTTTGACCCCGTGTTTTTTCACGAAGGCGTCTTGGTAGCGCTTTCGCAATTCCATCACCGGTGCCATATTGATTTCGTTGAACGTCGTCAGGATGGCCGCTGTGCTCTGAACCTCTTTGAGACGCTGGGCAATTCGCGCCCGAATCCGGGTCATGGGCACACGCTGTTCTGGACGCACCCCAGATGGAACAGCAAGCTGCTGTGCGGGCACTGCAGTCGCAGATTGCTGCTCTAAATGCCCCAAGACATCGCCTTTGGTGAGCCGCCCACCTTTGCCCGTACCCGTGACGGCTTGTGGCTGGACATCGTTCTCGGCGATCAATTTTCGCACGGCGGGACTAAAGGTTTCTGCGACCACAGCCTCAGGTTTGGGTGAGGCCTCTGGAGCTTTGACTTCTTTCACGACAGCCTGTGCAGAGGTGTCCATCTTGGCAATGATCTCTTCGCTTACCACTGTGGCACCTTCGGCCTTGAGTATTTCTATCAAAATGCCATCCGAAATGGCTGTAACCTCGAGGACCACTTTATCGGTTTCAATGTCAATGAGAAGGTCACCCCGCCGGACGGCATCACCCACCTTTTTGTGCCAACCAATCAACGTGCCTTCGCTCACCGACTCCGAAAATACAGGAACTTTAATGTCTATTGTCATTGTTTTTCTCCACGGGCGACACGGGCCAAGCCCAATGCGGACTCGATCAATTCTTGCTGCTGTTGAACGTGTTTGACACTGTAACCGACGGCAGGTGCAGCAGCCGTTGGACGGCTCGAGACACCCAAGGTTTGGGTAGAATCCAGACAGGCCTGCAGGTCGTCACGGATCATGAGCCAGGCCCCTTGATTGTAGGGCTCTTCCTGTGCCCAAACCACTTGCGCATTCGAGAAACCGCCAAGTGCAGCACGGAGCTCTTCATGGGGAAATGGATAAAGCTGTTCCAAACGAACCAGCGCCACACCTTTGGTCTTGGACTTTTCACGGGCCTCAAAGAGTTCCCAGTACAGTTTTCCAGAAGACACAACCACACGCTCTACGCCCGATGTGGCTGTCGTGTCCGCGATCACATTTTGGAAACGGCCCTCCGTGAGGTCACCCAGGGTTGAGACACTGTATTTGTTGCGCAGTAGGCTTTTGGGTGAAAACAGAACCAACGGCTTGCGGTAAGGACGGACCATCTGGCGACGCAACACGTGGAACATCTGGGCAGGTGTCGAAGGCACGACGATCTGCATGTTGTTTTCGGCACACAGCTGCAAGAATCGCTCAAGTCTGGCCGAGGAATGTTCTGGACCCTGACCCTCGTAGCCGTGGGGCAGCATCAGGGTGAGCCCACACAACCTCTGCCATTTGCTCTCTCCAGCAGAAATAAACTGGTCTATGACTGCCTGAGCACCATTGACAAAATCCCCAAATTGGGCTTCCCAAATGACCAGCGCGCCGGGTTCGGTGCTGGCATATCCGTATTCATAGGCCAGTACGGCCTCTTCCGAAAGGGTTGAGTCGATCACTTCAAAAGGGGCTTGGTTTTCGCTGAGGTGGTTGAGGGGAATATAGCAAGTTCCCTCTGGGAATTTCGATGGCCCTTGATCGTGCCAGACAGCATGACGGTGAACAAACGTCCCACGACCCGAATCCTGGCCACACAACCTCACCCGATACCCCTGTGAAAGGAGCGTCGCGTAGGCCAAGTTTTCGGCCATACCCCAGTTGAGCGACACTGAACCTTCAAGCATTTCGGCCCGAGATTTGATCTCGCGTTCAACCGCACGCTGCAACTGGAACCCCTCCGGGATGCGAACCAAAACCTCACCGACTTCACGGAGGTGTTCGAGCGAGCAAGCCGTGGAAGCCGGTTCTGTCCAGAGGTAGCCCAGATGGCTTTTCCATTTCGCGGCACCCTGTGCGTTGAAAGGGTTGCGAACCGCCTCCGTGGTTGGAACACCCTGGTCCAGAAGGTCCTGATATGAACGGACCATATCCTGGGTTTCCGCGTCGGTCAATACACCCGCAGATTGCAACTGACCCGCATACAGAGATCGAATGCCAGGGTGCGCCTTGATGGTTTGGTACATCATCGGCTGGGTCATTGAGGGCTCGTCGGATTCGTTGTGTCCATGCCGACGGAAACTGACCAGATCAATAAACACGTCCGAATTCCATGTCATCCGGTAATCCAAAGCCAACTCTGCCGCAAACAAACAGGCCTCCGGATCGTCGCCATTGACATGAAAGACAGGCGCATCGATGCATTTGGCAATGTCTGTGCAGTACCTGCTTGAACGTGCATCCAAGGGATCCGAAACGGTAAAACCCACCTGGTTGTTGATGACAATGTGAACCGTTCCACCGGTCTTAAATCCGCGCAACTGAGAGAGGTTTAAGGTTTCCGCAACGACACCTTGACCGGCAACGGCGGCATCCCCGTGGATGAGAACGGGTACGACCGAGTTTCGCGCATTATCGCCCTGACGATCCTGACGCGCACGAACAGATCCCTCGACCACTGGGCCGACAATTTCAAGGTGACTGGGATTGAAGGCCAGCACAAGGTGAACTGGTCCCCCTTCTGTTTGCACATCGGAGGAAAAACCCATGTGGTACTTCACATCCCCCGATATCTCCGGATGAATGGATTTCTTGCCTTCAAATTCAGCAAAGAGATCCTTTGGATTCTTCCCCAATATGTTGACCAAAACGTTGAGTCGGCCGCGGTGGGCCATACCCAGAACCATTTCCTTCCCACCCAAGTGTCCAATCCGGTTAATCAAGTGGTCTAAAACCGGGACGACCACTTCGGATCCTTCGAGAGAAAATCGCTTTTGTCCGACGTACTGAACGTGCAAATGGCGCTCTAAGCCCTCGGCTGCCGTGAGTTTCCACAAGGTCCGTTTCTTCTGTTCCGATGTCCAATTTCTGCGTCCGAGGTGTTCCTCAATACGCGTCTGCAACCACTCGCGCTGCGACTTGGGAAGGTACATGTACTCAAAACCCACCGAGGCACAGTAGGTTTCTTGCAGTTGCCGTTCGATGGCCGGAATGGATCCCTCAAACGGACCTGACTTAAGCGATCGGTCTCCCCCGCCCGGGTTTCCGTACTGGGCAACGTGAAGTTCTGAGATCTCATCCAGAAGATGGAGCTTCAGAGGATCCACCTGTGCACGCAAATGGCCGAGCGTTCGGTAGGCATCGATCCAGCGTTCGAGATCGATTGGAGAACTGGAACCCTGGGTTTCGACGATCCGCACGCGCTGACCAGACATTTTCTCAAAAGTCTGTTTGATCGGGGTGTGAGGAATATCTGCGCCGGGGCCAGAATTTCGCAATTGGTCGAAATAAGATTTCCAGTCTTGGGAAACCGACTGAGGGTCTTTGAGATACTGTTCGTACAGGGCTTCAATAAAACTGGCATTTCCCCCATACATCATCGTGCTGTCCACAACCTTCATAGCATGTACCAGCATACTGCGATCCGATTGGAGATGTGGCTTGGTCGTCTATTTTTGAGGTGGATTGGGCGCAAATATCCCGTAAAAACCCGACAGTTTGCCCGTATGTGACGTCTCAAACCCGCTATACCGTTCAAGGTATGGAGAAATTCTAGGGAATATCGTCACGAGACTATGACGCAATTGAAAATGAGAGAAGGACATCTTAGACACGATCTATAGGACGCATTTTGGCTCAAATCGGGCAGTAAACGACGGCCACAGAAACGACAAGGGCCTTCCCTTTAGATTATCACCCCTACCCTCAAGGTTTTATGCAACAAATCGGCGCAACCAAAGGGCGTGGTTGAGTACAAAAACACTCGAAAGCCCCATGGCCAAAGCGGCCCACACGGGACTCAGCGAAACACCCCAGTGCTCGAAAATACCGGCAGCCACTGGAATGAGCAGGACATTGTACGCAAACGCCCAAAAGAGGTTGATTTTGATGTTGCGCAGGGTCGCTTTGGCCAACCACAACGCCGAAACAACGCCCCGCAGGTTGCCTGACAGCAGCAAGACGTCTGCAGATTCGATGGCAATGTCGGTTCCCTGTCCCATGGCAATGCCCACGTCTGCCTGTGTGAGCGCGACTGCGTCGTTGATGCCGTCTCCAACCATGGCCACAAAACCCTTTTCTTTTTGGATTTTTTGGATCCACTCGGCTTTTTCTCCCGGCAAAACCCCCGCAACCACACCGATGCCGAGTTGGGTCCCCACGATCTTCGCCGCACCAATGTGATCACCTGTGACCATCAGCAGGTCCAATCCCAATGACTTCAGGTTCCGGATAACGTCTGGACTCTCCTCCTTGAGTGGATCGGAAACCACACATGAACCCACCCACTGGTCATCCCAAGCAAAGTAAACCTTTGAACCTGCCGTCGGTGAGGCAGTTTGTTCATCGGAAATATGTATTCCAGACGCAGCCAAAAACCTCTGTGTCCCCACACGCACCAAGCGACCTTGAACATCACCCAAAACACCCAAACCCACTTCAGCTTTGAAACCCTGAACAGGAAGCAATTCGGTGCCCTTTTTATCCGCGAACAAGACAATGGCCTGTCCAACGGGATGCTCACTCAAATGTTCCAGGCTCGCAACGGAACGCACAACATCGGAAGGGTCCAATCCAGGAAGCACATGGAAATCCGAGACTTCTGGTCGACCTTGGGTCAGCGTCCCCGTTTTGTCAAAAACGATGGTTTTGATTTCAGCCAAGGTTTGCAGCGCGGCCCCTTCACGGAACAAAATGCCCAACTCGGCAGCTTTTCCTGTGGCCACCATGATGGAGGTTGGTGTGGCCAAACCCATGGCACACGGACACGCGACGATCAGAACGGCAACCGCATGCACAAGGGCAGACGAGGCCTGTTCCCCGCCAAAAAACCACCATCCCAACGCAGTCAAAAGCGCCACAGCCAATACGACAGGTGTAAAAATGGCCACGACACGGTCTGCCAACGCCTGAACAGCAGGCTTGGAACGCTGTGCACGCTCGACCAGGTCGACCATCTGTGCCAAGAAACCCGAATCACCAACGGCCTCGACGGCAATGGACAAACCGCCCAAGCCATTGAGTGTTCCACCCACCACTTTGGACCCCAGGTTTTTTTCGTTTGGCATGGGTTCACCGGTCAACATCGATTCATCGACAAAACTGGATCCGCCGACCACTTTGCCATCAACGGGAATGCGCTCTCCGGGACGCACAATCACAATGTCGCCCACTTGAACCTCAGACACATCCACGTCGATTTCTTGCTGTGCCCGAACGACCCGCGCCTTTTGGGGTTGCAGATCGATAAGTTTCCGCAAAGCGTCGCTGGTTTTGCCTTTTGACACAGCTTCCAAATACTTGCCCAACAAAACCAGTGCGATCACCACAGCCGAAGACTCAAAATACACATGCCGGGCGTCCATGGGAATCCAAGTTGGCCACAGCACGACAACCAAACTGTAAAAAAACGCAGCGGATGTGCCGAGCATGACCAACGTGTTCATATCGGGCGTTCCAGACAACAAAGCCTTCCATCCTCGGATGTAAAACCGGGCCCCGGGTCCAAATTGTACAGGCAGTGCGAGAGACAACATCAGGCCGTTCCAAAAGTCCATCGAAGCGGTATCCATCATCCAGGACATCAGTGGAGAAATCACCATGGGCAGCATAGATAAGGCAAAGAGCGGCAACGCAAACACAGCGGAAAAGAGCAACGCCACCTTGAGGCTCCGAACCTCGCGCGCCCTCGCCTCTTTTTCGGCATCGTCTCTGCGCTCTTGTGTCTTGCGCTCCAAAACGTCGTACCCCGCATCCCTCACGGCCTGTTTGAGGCGATCGACCAGGACACTTCCGGAATCAAACTGGATATCTGCACGTTCGGTTGCCAGATTCACGGATGCCTCTCGCACCCCTTCAATTTTCTTCAGTGCGCGCTCGACACGGCCCACACAAGCCGCACAGGTCATTCCCCCTATGCTCAATTCCACAGAAGCAAAATGCTTTTCTTTATCCACCTGTTCTCGCATGCACATCCTCCAACCTCTGAGTCATCCATTTCAGCTTAATCCCCATGGGGGGATATAGTCAATTGAGATGGCATCAATGTTTCAATCCACACATGCAAAACAGCGGCAAAATGGAATGATATGGTTTTAAATTCCAATATTCGTGCCCTGGGCCTCTTGATTTAAAAGGAATTGGATTGCTAGTATAGGCTATATCCTGCATAGGGGATCTGGGAGGTTGTATGAACGTCACTTTGAAAATTTCGGGCATGAGCTGTGGTCACTGTGAAAAAGCTGTATTGGGCGCTCTGAAGGCGGTCGAAGGTGTGGAATCGGTCCAAGTCAACCTGAAAGAGGGAAATGCACACATTTCGGGCCAAAACCTCAATGTGGAACCCTTGATTGCAGCGGTCCAACACGAAGGGTATCAAGCAAGCCTCTAAGCACACCCGCATTCCAGGAGCGATATGAACGACGCCACTGAACCCGTCACGTCCAAAGACACCTGCGGTTCACACCTGTGCATTCCCGCACACAGCCGAAAACGCGCCAAACACCGTCTGGCGATTGCCAAAGGACATTTGGAGAGCATCCTCAAAATGCTGGAAGACGAGAGTATCTACTGCATAGATGTTCTCCGACAGATCAAAGCCGTCCAAGGTGCCCTGGGCGGGGCCAGTGACGTCATCCTGAAAGGTCATCTGGAGGCCCATGTCGCAACTGCACAGACTCGGGGGGATGCCGCAGAATTGGTCGATGAGCTGATGGAAGTGATTAAATACACTTGAAATTTGCTTCCACCTGGGTCATGGATAAAGCGGAGCTGTTCTATCGGGCTCAAATATGCAAGTACCTACTGATCAACCGTCACGTGACTGCCCTGCGTGTTTTTGTGGACCTGAATGCGCGCCGGTAAACGCTCAGCCAAACTTGCAACGTGGGTGATCACACCCACCATTCGCCCTCCCAACTGAAGGCGCTCAAGTGCACTGGCCACACTTTCCAGAGATTGCGGATCGAGGGTTCCAAAACCTTCATCCAAAAAGAGAGATCCCAGACGTGCATTTCCAGCCAGATGATCGCTGAGCGCAATGGCCAAAGAAAGGCTCGCCAAAAAGGTTTCCCCTCCCGACAATGTCCGAACCGCACGCTGCTCGCCGCCATTCCAACGGTCGGTCACCCGATACTCCCCTTCTGCCAAAACCAGTTGGTAACGCCCGTCGCTGATTTCGCGCAACAGTTCACTGGCCGAGAGCAACAGTTCGCGCTCGATTTCTTCCAGCAAATACTTGGGAAAACCGTCCGATTTCAGCGCAGCGGCCAAAGTGGCGTAGGTGTCGTAACGTTTGGCGAGGTCCCCAAGTTGACGTTCAATGTCACGCAGGCTCGAAAGGTCAGTCTCCAAACGCCTCAACCGTTCGGCGAGCACACCCTGCTGAGACAAAAGCCGTTTGTGCGCATTTCGGGTCTCAAGCAGGCGGGTTTCGACCTGTTTGTGTTCGTCGGCGTTGTAGGTTTGACCGTCCAGTTGGTGTTCGATGGCTTGCCGTTTGGCAGAAACTTCGGCCGCATTCTGCTTCCAATCCAGCCAGGCGCTCTCCAATTGGTCCAGGTCACCCCGATTTTGAATGTACGACCTCAGGCCATCCAATGTCAGTGAAAGGGCGTCCAGAGCACCTTCAAGGTCATTTCTCCGAGTTCGGTACTGCATTTCAATATTTTGACACTGCTTCTCTGCATGATCGAGAGACATCGACGCGCGTTCAAAGTGTTGCGTGGCCTTCAATGTTTTGTCTTGAATAGACTTTACTTTGTCTTCCACACGTGCAATATCGGCTTTGAGTGTGTCCCGAAGCTCGGCAATGGAAACGCCAGAATCACCGACAACGGAACGGATTTCGAGGGCCAATCCCGCGAGCAAACGGCGCATCTCGACCCTGGGATCAAAATCAGACCAAACCTGACCTTCTCGATCCAGACGCAACTGTGCCTCTCTGACCTGCTGAGACTCCACCGACCATTGCCTCTTGTTCGCCTCCAATTGACCTTCGATGCGGGCCTGCTCCCGATTGAGCTCATCCAAACGCTTGAGAGACTCGCCCAAAATGTTGCGGTGATCGGCTTGACGCGTTTTCTCGGTCTGTTCGAGACCCTCGAGAGGGTGGCCTTGCGTTACAGAAACAATGTCCAGGACGAGGCCTGCTTCCAACCGCTCTCGATTCTCCAAAACCTCTGGACGCAGACTTGCCCCGAACTCCTCCAATTCAAGGGCCCGGCGTTCAAGGGCATTTCGCCCCTCAGAAAGCATATGGTTTTCGCTGCTCAAACGGGTTTCAAGCCGCACAATGTCTTGCTCCAACCCGCGGTGGGCACTTTCCAATTGCTGGCGTTCACGCTCCAAAACAGACAACCGGCTTTCGTCCAAAACGACAGATTGGGTCGCAACAACCGTTTTAACCGTCTGCTGACAGACCAGACACGGCTGCCCAACCACCAAATTGCTTCGGAGCAAATGGGCCTGTTGTCTCTGCCGGACGAAATCCAACCGCTGTCTCTCGACACGTTCCTCTCGCAGTTTGGTTTGCCAATCGAGCAAAGCCACATCGGCTTGCGTTCTCAGGCGAGACAGCTCGGCTTCCAGGGATTCCACCATCGAGGCCTTTTTTTGAAATTGCGCGAGATCTTGCCGGTGATGTTCCCATTTCGCATCCAGGTCGCGTTTTTTCCGGACGCACTCTTGGACCTCCAGGTACAGGGCTTCATCCCAATCGAGGGGTTTCGGGTGTTTGAGCTCCGAAGACAGACCCAGTTTCGCCATCCAAACCACCCTGGGACGCAATGCCTGAAGCCGATCCACCCGGGCCTGTATTTCGAGTTGAATGCCTTGCAAGTCGACTATTTTGACTTCCAATGCCTGACTTTCACGCTGCAATTTCAGGCTTTGGTCGGTCTGCGTTTGGATGGAGACACCCAGCTGCTCCAATGCACGCATCCGATGTTCCAGTTCCCGCACCTCGCGTTCCCATCGATCGCGTTCCAAGCCCTGTTCGCGCATCTTCTCAAAGGATTCTTCGGACCACATCAGCGGCTCCTCGTCAGAATCAAGACGTCCACCCAAAGATTTGAGCCGCTGTTCACTGCGCTGGGCCTGTTCCAACTGAAGGTACCGCTCGCGCCACAGGTCGAGTTGTTCGGCTTCCAAACGACAGGCTCGGTCCTCCAACTCACAGTTTTCCCGCTGTATTTTCGCTTGCCTGTACGCACCCTGCGCGTCTTGACGGGCCGTTTCGCACACCTTAAATTCCGCTTCGTCTTCGAGAAGCCGCGCCAGTGCAGGCCGGAGATGCTCGATTTGACGCGCGCGCTGCAATTCCCGTTCGATACCCTCAAACTTGGATTTCTGCTGATCGAGGATGTTCCACTCGCTTTGAACCTTTAAGTGTTGCTGTGTCCATTCACAGAGCGCTTGAAGGCGAATCTGCTGACTTTCCAAATCGCGCTCAGAGGCTTCGGACGCACCAATGGCCTGGGAAATTTCTTGCTGCTGTTGCTCCAAAGCTGCCTTGGCGTCCATATCAACGCCGCTGTACTCTGTGGCCAACCGATCCAGGAGCATTTTGCGCTCCATCTCATATTCCCGCGCACGCACACCCGACCAGCGGTGAAGGTTTTGATAGTGCTCAAGGCCAATCAGACTGCCGAGCAACTCTTGGCGCTGCTTGCCTGTTCCCTTGAGAAATCCGTCAAATTCCCCCTGAGGCAGCAAAATCGCACGCCGAAACGAATCAAAACCCAATCCCAGAACAGCGTCAATGGCTTCTTGCAAATCTTTTTTCTTGTCAAAAGCCGCCAGTCCACCCGACAACCGATTGAACCGCACCTCATTTTGGCCGGATTTTCGACCTCGGGTCCGAACCACACGGTACATTTCCCGGCCCATTTCAAACTCAAGAGCGACCGTCAGACGAGGCTCTCCTGTGCTGATCAGGGCATCGAGGCCTTTGCCGCCAAGTCGGGGTGTCTGTCCAAAGAGTGCAAAGCAAATGGCGTCTAGGATGCTGCTTTTTCCACTGCCCGTTTGGCCTTCGATGGCAAAGAGGTCCAGTGTGGCAAAATCGAGTTCGACCTCGGAGCGAAAACAGGTAAAGTTGGACAATGAAAGTTTGAGTGGGCGCATTTAGACCGTTTCACCTTGCTGTTGCCGAATTTCCAACTCTCCCTCGATGAAGGCCTGCCGAACCGTGTCGGGCAGATCTCCCCTCTTTTCAGCATAAAAACGCTCAAACAGCTCGAGTGTGCTCAGGTGTTTGCGAGAGACGACCTCCTCTGTTTGGGCAAGGTCTTCACGATCCAATTCCACACCGATGACATTGGGCAAAGCCTGAAGAATTCGGTCCCGAATGCCACTCACCGCAGCACCCGGAGGCACCTTCAAGATCACCTTCACCCAACCGGGAAAACTTTCCAGTTCTGCCATCCGATGGTCCAATTGATCGAGATCGAGCCGTGCATTTTTGAGCGGTCTTCCCGCAGAAAGGGCAACGGGGTGCACATGGGCGGGACGACCCGGATCCAATTCGACCAAATAGACACTTTTGGCATCTCCGGCTTCGCCAAAGTCAAGTTGAAGTGGACTGCCGGCGTAATAGCTCGGTGGATTTTCAACGACGCACTGGGCTTTGTGGATGTGTCCGAGTGCGACATACTGTGCCAAAGTGGGCAGCGCTGAAGTGGGCACGGTGTAGGTGTTTCCCATGTCAAACTTGAAATGGCTCTCACTGCCGCTGCCGTGTGAACCCTCAATGGTCGTGTGCATCATCAGAATATTGACCGATTCCGGAGAAAATGCCTGTGTCAGATAGTGAATAAAAAACCGCATGCCTTCTTGGTATTTCAGACGCCACTCAGACACATCGCCACCCAAAAGATCGATATGTTTGATCAATCGGCGCTCGGACAGGTACGGCAGCGCTGCGATTTTGAGCGGCGTTCCATCGCGGGCGTATAAGGTTTTTACGGCATTCAATGGGGATTTTGGGTCGACTTCTGCAACAACAGAAGCGCCCACCCAGCCGAGCAATCCAGACAAACTCGAAAGCCTCCGGGCAGAGTCGTGGTTTCCCGCAATGGCCACACTTGGAATGCCCTTTTCTTTTAAATCAATAAAAAATTCAAAAATGGCGTTTTCCGCCTCCGCTGTGGGATTGGCTGTGTCGAAGAGATCTCCCGCGATCAAAAGGGCGTCGACTTTTTCGGTGTGTGCCAAATGTGAAATTTCTTGCAACGCCTCTCGGATTTCCGGCGTTCTGCTGAGCCCTCTCAGGTTTTTTCCCGCATGGAAATCACCCGTGTGCAAAATACGCATACGTTGGTAGCATAGCAGATGATTCGCGGGCAGATGGTATTCACACACGGTAAAATCCTGGGTCCTGCTAAACTGGAGAATGGAGGATGCCACATGGATATCATGAAAATACGCCTCAGCGAATTGAAACAGAAAATACAATCCCGTCAGGCTTCGGGCAAAAGTATACGCGCAGATTCGAGGGAACGCCTTATAGAAAGCATCCGTCAAAGTGTAGAAGTCGAGGGTTACAAGGTCAGCCGTGAGCAAATTTCAATCGCCCTGGATAAATATTCCCGAAAATAGAAGATAATGTCTCAGTTTGAACGGAAAACAGAGCCCCAAGAGACCCTGAATGGTCTTTTGGTAAAGTACTCCGAAATTGAAACTTACTTGGCTGAGGGAGAGATGAAAGGTAGGCGGTGAAAAACCAGAAACAAAGATGTAGGGCCTGGAGGGTGTGTTAACATATCTCACATCCACGTCAGGTCCACTCTACGCGACATGTTTCGTGATTTCAACGAACGAAAAACCGCACTCAATGATATTTCTCTGGAAGAAATTGCCAGGCTTGTGGCATGGTTTCACCACCGTTTCCAATGGATTCATCCATTCAATGATACCAATGGGCGTACAGGACGGATCTTGGATCTCTTGGTCATATGGGTAACCTTTGGTCTCATTGAGAGCAGTTTTGAAGAAAGTGCTCAAATCTTGTATTTTCCAACCGATAGGCATAAGACGGAGTATTACGAAGGCCTACGAGAGGCAGATGGCAGCCGGGGTTTGTCTCGGCTCGAAAACTACTATATTGAGCGCCTGGGCGAGACATTCAGAGAGTACGAGACCAGCTGAGCACGCCATATTTAACACGAAAAACCCATGCAAACCCTGCATCTTCAACTCAAGATGGGATTTTGTTTTGGAACATCCGATCTAAGACCCTCCATGTACCAATGCGGTTATACCCCATTGATTTGAGAAACGCATTGAATAGGGAAAGGCAAAGAAGGTGAGGGTATTGCACCGAGAAAACACACCGATCACACAAAGCCTCCGCCAAAACACTCAAATAAAAAACCACTCGGTTTCCCATTACGCCATATCATCTTCCTAAATTTCGTATCACATGGGATAAATCTTTACAAAGCGCTGGCACATCAGTTCCATACCTTCGCTGGGCTCAAGACCAATGGTGGGAAGCGTTCTCGCGAAGTAATTCCAGTGAGCTGATCGCCAATATTCCAATGACCGATCGCCTTCCCCTTCATCGAAAGCAAAACGAGCGTCGACTTCAATGAATTTGCAAACAGTCACCTCTGTGGTTTTGATGATCAGCCATGGCTTGTCCTGACCATCGAGGATAATTTCCAAACCTCCAACGGTTGGCAAGGGTTCTCCGTCAGCTGCGTAAAAGGCGAGCGCTGTACAAGTTGCCGTTTTTTGACCTTTCAGAACAAGGGAACCAAGCCTTTCGGCCATCTCCGGGCTGTCTCCAAAATACCCGACAACCGGTTGCGGGTGCTGCGCATAATGCGGTTGGATTGCTACAAAATCCTTCCAAAAACGATCAACTGGATTGCCCATTTTCACATCCTACTGTGTCCGAAGTCGGCGCTCCAGAGATTGAGATTTGAGAATCCCCCTGACCTCACCGATCAAATAGAGACTTCCAGCAACAACACCCACCGGTGATTCCGGTGTATTCAGATGTTTTGTGATCTGCCACAACTGTTCCAAAGCGGCCCTTGGGTTTCGGGCAATAAAAATTCTGGCATCTGGAAAAAAAGGCACTATTTCCGAAGCAGGTTTTGCCCGTGAGCTGAATTCGGCTTGGGTGAGGATGACCGTTTTGACGTGGGGTCTGAGTAAATTGCCCATCTCGGACAGATCTTTGTCTGCAGACGCTCCAAAAATCAGCGGCGGAAACGGAATATCCAGGTTTTGTAGACCCTCTATGAGCATTTGAATACCCGAAGGGTTGTGGGCGCCGTCCAGCAAAAGGGTTTTCCCCCTCCAAGAAATAAATTCAAGACGTCCAGACCATGAGGTTTTTTGCGTTCCTTGAACAATGGCTTCTCCTGAAACCCCAAGGGCCAAGGCCGCCGAGACCGCCAGTGCCGTGTTTTCGACTTGATGTTTTCCAAGCAACGGAGAGTTGCAGCGAATGGTCTGTTTCTCTTTCTCTTTCTCTACGGTGACAGCCATGTCCCAACCCGCTCGACCTCGGGCCTCCGCCGAGACCTGGATTTCCCGCCCAATACACCACAGTTTTGATTCTTTTTGTTGTGCAATGCGCTCAATTTCTTTGCATGCCTCGCCTGTAGCACTGGTTAAGCAGAGCCGGTTTTGCCGCATGATGCCGGCCTTTTCGCGGGCAATTTCTGTGAGTGTGTGTCCCAAAATGTGCGTGTGGTCATGCGCAATGTGTGTGATAATCGAAATTTCCGGATCGAGGGCATTGGTCGCATCCAGTCGCCCCCCCAACCCCACTTCCATGACTGCAAACTTAACCCCTGAGTTTCGAAAATGAAGGCAGGCCAACGCAGTCACAATCTCAAAAAAACTGGCACCGAGGCGCTCTGCATGGGGCCCAATTTCGTCGAGCAGTTTCTGTACATCGTCCTCAGAAATCTCCACGCCATCGCACCGAAAACGCTCTGTGAAGCGGGTCAAGTGAGGACTGGTAAAGAGACCTGTCTTGTGTCCAGCCGCGGTCAGGATAGATGCCAGTGTTGCAGCGGTTGAGCCTTTTCCGTTGGTGCCACCGATCAAAACACTTTTGAATGAAGTCTGCGGATTTCCCAAGCCTGTAAGCAGGGCCCGGATTGCTTCCAGACCTATTTTCCAGTTTTGACGTCCATACAGCCAATCCAGATCGTACATATCCGCACTTTACCACCCTTTAGAGTCACCTTTTAGCACGCTTTCATAGCTTGTTAGTTGTATCTATCCGCACTTTGAGCAAACGCTTCAGTACCTTACAAAAGTTTAAGAAGTGTGTCCCACTGAAGCTATTTGCTGTATCCAAATTGCAGAACGGGTTGCATAGGGCCTGGTCCGTAACTCCACTCGAGGGTTTAAGATTTCGGCAATGCAGGTGAGACAGCATGTTGTTTTGGAGAGAAGGACCAGAATGAACATGGTCATGAACTCGAGTCTGGCACTGTGAAGGCGGCTGTAAGTTCTTTTTTCACTATCTCAGTCAGGATTTTTGTCCTTCCGATTTGTTGTAAGGTACCGAAAAATGGGCGGAATCTGCTGTATATTTTTTGTTTTTTCATTTTACTTTTTTTCAAACGTCTGACACATTTAAGTTTCAAAAGAAGTCTATTGGTTTTTTCGTTTCAATGCCATCTATCTGAATTTGGCATAAAGCAACAAAAAACCCCGGGATGAACCGGGGTTTTTTGTGTTAGGAGATTTTGCTTTTACTGGCCCAGTTCGGGAACGACTCGGGCACCATCTTGTTCATTGTTGATCAGGAAGACAGCATCGAGGGTTTGGTTGGGCATTGCGGCTGTGTGGTTCAGTGAACCGATTGCGAGTGCTTTGCCTTTGCCTGCGACTAAGCTTTCCACGATCGTTACATCTGCAAAGCTGAGCATATTGTTCATAGTCGTATTCTTCAGCAGGCCCAGTGTGCCGGGTGCTTCTCCCATGCCTTCGTTGGCAGTCATGATGTCCAATGTGCCATCTCCGTCAAAGTCGCCCAGGTCCACGTCTACAGGTTGGGTGCCCGTGCCCGTGCTGATAGAGCTAGGACTATATCCACTGTTGTCGGCGTTGCGTGCCAAGACAAATACCTTACCTGTTTCTGGAAGCGATACAACTATGTCGAGTCGGCCGTCTCCGTTCAGGTCACCGACAGCCACGGCACTGGGGATATTTCCAGCACCAAGGGTTTGAACGGCTCCACCCAGGGGCTTAAAGATGCTCAGTGTGGCATTGTCGTTGGCAGATACCACTTCCAGTCGGCCATCGCCATCCATATCACCGACTGCCAAACGCACGGGTGCGCCAGCTGTAGCTGCTTGAGACAGGTTCGTCTGCGCAAAGTTCATGTTGCCGTTGTTCATAAAGACGCTGAGCGTTTTGTTGCCTTTGTTCGCGACTGCAAAGTCCATCTTGCCGTCTCGGTTGAAATCTCCAGAGACCACCGCTTGCGGACCGCTGATGCCCAAGGTCAGGGTTTGTGCCAGCGTAAAGTCTGCTTTTTCATTGCTGGTGGTGTTGGTGAACACTTGAACTTCATTGGCGCCTTCGTTTGCCGAGATGAGGTCGAGTTTGCCATCTCCGTTCAGGTCAACCAGTCCGAGTGCGGCTTTGGTGGTTCCGATTTTCAGGTCGATCGGAGCAACTTCATCCACAGTGGATATGCCTTCGACCACCGTTGTTGGGCCAAGTCCGAACATACCTTCACCGTCATTGATTTGGAAGATGAGCTGTGGTTTGTACTCAACATTGTCTTGTGGAGGAATGCTGTCCGTGATGACATCAAGGTCGCCGTCACCATCGATATCGCCCATGACGATACTGTTGCCACCAAATCCAGGTCTCGTGTTGGTTTCGGTTACGACAGGTGTCGCTCCACCCAGACTCGTAAAGCCGGTTGTGTTCATGAGTGTGGAGACAGCAACTGTCTTGAGGGCGTTGTTGTTTGGATTGTAGGCGGCGAACCCGGTTGCTGTTGCGCGAATTCTGATGTCTTGCGAATTGATACTTTGTGAACTGATACTTTGCGAACTGATACTTTGTGAACTGACGATCCACCGTTTGATGGCAGGTTCACTTGGATTAGGGTATCTCCGGATTTCCAGTCCTGTTGGGGTTTGGATCATGGCCATGTCGCCGTTGATCGCGAAGGATTGGATGCTTATGCGAGTAATGACAGGTTCAGGGTTGCCAAATTTCAGTACCATTGGTCCAGTCGACATCGATCCCATCAATGACATGGGCGCAGCTGTTGGTGTTCCTACCATCTTTTGTAGACCGCCCGGGTTGCTTATGTACATTGTAGTACCGACCAATTGGACAGCATTGGTCATGGGAGGCAGCTTTTGGCTGTCGAGAATCTCCCCTGATGGATCAACAGTGACCGTTTTGGTATTAGATCCACTCTTGACGGTGATCACACAATTATTATCATAAAGAAAATTTCCGGTTACATCAAGGATATTATCTATTGATCCTATGTTTATATCTTTTGATACAGGATTATCCATGTTTCCTCTATCATAGATAATGATACGGGAGTTATTTCCATCAGATATTAGGAGGCATGTGTATGGAAATGTGCCAAGCCCACCAGTGTTGGCTTTCGCCAAGATTTTATCAGGATTCAAACTTGGGATCTCTGTGACGACGGGGGCTTTGTTGCCATTGGTTGCGGTTACTGTAATACCAGCTGACACGCCTTTAGTAATAACGATTAAGTCTCTCGTGGTATTTGAAGGTAGAGTATCGAGCTCGGTCTCGATTGTTATTGGGAATGTCATTGTTTGGGATGTTCCGCTGCTCCCAGTTCCAGGTGCTTCTGGTGCAGGTTGTGTACGCTCTGAGAATTTCCCTTGTGCGGCTGCGGTCGCCACTCGAAATTCGCCCTGCAACATGCCACTGCTTTGGCTGGGATCCAGGAAGGTGAACATCACGCGTTCGCCTGGTTTCCAACCGAATGCTGGTGAAGCGGTGTTGGGTGTGTAGCTGGCCTCGATTGGCGTAGTGGCTGTGGCTGCAGCTGTTTTGTAGGCGCCCTTGTTGTAAACCATCGAGCTGTTCGCATCCAAACGTTGTCCTGTTTGGCCACCGTGAATAAGAAACCGTTTGGCGAGGTTGCTGCCGTCGTCGGCACAGCCCATGGACAATTTGAGTGGATCGGTTGTTTTGAAAAATGTTTTCAGGTCAGATTTGACGGTTGGATCCTGGCTGACCGTTGCACTGCCCACCAAGTAAACGCGCTGTGCGGCGTCCATTTCTGTTGAGAGGTTGATGGAGCAAATGTTGCGGACCTCGCTCAGTCTATCTCCCAAAATGCTTTTGACACTGCTCAGGGGCATAGAGGCAAAGGAACTGCCGGGCAACAGATTCAAAACAGTGATGGGTTGAAGGTTGGTGGATGGTGCGTAGGTATCTGCAATGTGTTGGCGAAGTGCAGCGCCGCTGTCAAATAGGGCTTGGTGCTCCAAGGATTCTGTCGCCACGGCTTTGTCGTTTTTGAGCAACACGCCGTTCAAGTCCACACGGGTGACTTTTATGGCTTGTCCACGTGCGTCTGTGGGTGTTGGGAAGTACACACTGACGGTCAGTTCCACACCACTGGAAACGGTTCGGCTGCCACTGGTGCTGCCAGCCACGGGTTGTGCCAAGAAACCCGCAGGAATGAGGTTTGTGTAGGGAGGCAACTCTCCAACGCTTGCAAAATCGCTGGATGAGAACCCTTGGAAACTGGCTCGGTATCGTGTATCCAAGACAGGTGCACGGAAGGTTGTGATTCTGCGGGAATCGTCGGCACTGACCACTCCAGATCCGTACATTTGTCCGCCTGTGGGTTTGACGGTGCGGGCAATCTTTTTCAGCAGGGCGGCGTCGGTGATTTGGACGTCACGCGTGCCGATCCGCTGGTAGATAGCGGCGATGCTTGTGTTTTCAATGGTCTTGAGTTTCGTAAGATCCTTGTCGTCGTTTTGAGATCTGGAAGCCAAAACAAACGTGAGGTTGCGCAGATCGGTGGTCGCCGTTGCATTTGAGCGTGTGATCCGGAATCTGCTTGTGATATAGGTTTTGCCCTGACTGTCGATGATGGCAGTTGAGCCGGTCACCGGTGTGACCACAAGGCCTGTCGTTTGTGTCAGCTGGTTGGCCAAAGCAGCCACACCTTCTTCGTCCATTCCCAAAGGCAGAACGACAGATTGCATGACGCCGGATTCGTTCACCGGTGTATTCATGTCTGGTGTGTCGATTGGTGCAGCAACCGGCGCGGTCCGCATTTGGCATGAAGCAAGAAGGAGGGAAGAGAGGATCGTCAAAGAGACCATTCTAGACATGGGCGTACTCCTTTGGTGGAACTGAATTTTGCTGACTTGTCTGAAAACCAATGAGTTACATGAGAAAACGTCTGTCGGGCTTTCACTCAACCCTTATTGGAATTTTAATATATCTTTGTAAAAAAAAATCCCCACCATTGGGGGTATCCAAACAGCATGAAATCTGGAATCGGTTTCTCCTTTAGAGTGAAGGTATGGGTAAGAAAGTTCATCCATTGGAACCCCAAGCTGTTGAATGGCCACTTTTAGCTCTAGACGTCGGACAGAGCCGTATAGGATTTGCTTGGACGGATCAAAAGGGCCTGGTTTTCCCCAGAGGTTACATGCTGCGTTCCAATTTGGGTACGGATATCGAAACCATAAGGGAAAAAATGCTGCAAGAAGGTGCCTGCATGCTTGTCGTGGGGTTGCCCCTCAGAACCGATGGCAAACCTTCCGCGCAAGCGCAGCGTGTGAGGGCACTGGGACATGCCTTGCGCCTGGAGGGTATTCCGCTGTTCTATCAAGATGAGCGTTTTACCACGCAGATGGCCCGTCAAGATTTGGGCTCGAAAGCCTCTTTGGGTGAAATTGACGCACAGAGTGCGGTGCGTATTTTGGAGATGTTCGTGGAGCGGTTTTTGGAACCGTTGGAATAATGGAATAGAAAGGAGGAGGATCAAAAGATCCTCCTTTTTGGTTGCAGGGACAGGATTTGAACCTATGACCTCCGGGTTATGAGCCCGACGAGCTACCAGACTGCTCTACCCTGCGTCGAACGCGAAAGAAATAGTAAGCGATTTGATGAGATTTGTCAATAGAAGTTCGTTCAACGTTGGGCTTGGGCAGTGGATGTTTTTTTAGGCACCATGACAATGGCATTGGGAACTTTTCTACGATTGCCATGGTTGAGGTATTTTCCAGCCGCAAACACGGATGCACTTGAACCCGAATCGAGTCTGAGTGCAGTGTGAATGTTGGTTTTCAGGAGTGCCCTGGCAAATTCTTCTGGTGTGCCCCATTCGAGGTAAGCAATGACGTAACGTCCATCTTGAGAGATGCCAAAGGCGACTTGTCGTGTGCGTCTCCAAATGCTGCCTTGTGTATTGAAGCCTTCTTGTTTTGGGTTGAGCACATATTGGCCATCCCGAATCAACATGGGTCCAGCGGCGAGTGCTTCTTTGGTGTCTTGCCAATCTTCGGAGTACCAATGGAGTGAGAGATCGATTGACTGCCCAACTTTTTCCGGAAGTTTGGGAAAGCGTTTCCGGCTGTAGGTCAATGTCCAAACATTGGCTCCAGGGACATTGCGACCGTTTACAATGCGGCTCACACTGTTGTTCTTAAGATAGAGTGTTTGGAGGTCATCGTCTCCAACCGCAGTTTTGCCATCTCCAACAAACAAAGTCAGCCAGTCCGGGTTGGCTTTCGATCCAATGGTGTTGATGCGAACAGTTCCAAAATCACCTGAAGCAACATAACGTGGTTTGGGAAACCCCAAATGGAGTGTTCCATCTTGTCGAATACCTAATGTGGCCCGACGTTCCAGAGAGCTTGAAAGCATTTGACCATTCAGCGTCACCAAATCGACTGGTAAAGAGGTTGCTGGATCAAAGTAGCCACCGTTGACGCCACCCACAGCGTTGTTCAATTGCACAAATTCTCCAACACTGAGACCTGTTCCTCTTTGTGCGCTTGTGATTTTGGGCTGATATTGCTTTGGATCAAAGGAAATTGTATGCAGGAGGCCTTGCGTGTGGTATTCAATGCCTGGACGCGTTGGTGTGGATTCCAGCTTGAGTCGGGTGTCGAGCACAATTCGAAAGGGATCCTCAAGTGTAAAGACTTCTGTGTTTGATCCAGTTGCTGTTTCCAGATTGAAGTGTGTTTGGCGACTGCCAAGCAAAAGATGATAGCCAATGGTTCCCATTCCAGGGAGTTCTTGCGTCAGTGGTGCTTTTGGATTTGCTTTGAAATTTGGCAGCACAAGTGAGATTTTTTGGGGTGTTTTTTTCAACTCAAAGTCCACAGTATCTGAAAATTCCAAGACCAATCGGCTGGTTTCCAAGTTGTCTTCCCGTGTCACACTGCGTCGGACATTGGTCAATGTCAGCGGTGGTTTGGGTGGAGGGTAGACGCTGAGCGTTTCGTCAGTGGTGTTGAATGGAATGCCCAATTCTTCTAAAACACGGAGAGAGACGTGTCGGCTGGTGTGATACGTTTCGGGGACAGGTAAATCCGCAGAAACATCGAAATTGCCTTCCCAGCCGACACCATAGACATAAAACAGGGTCTTTTCCTCGTAACGGAGTTCCAAAGACTCTGAATCGTTACTGATGGAAATACCCAAACGCGGCAAAAACCAAACAGGGATGGCCTCGGTTCCACTGTCCAGTAACTTGGTTTCAATGATCGGGTGCGTGGGTTCGCCTTTGATCCAGATGTGGCGGTTTGCGTATACAGATGTGAGGCTAAAAAGAAAAATCAAACTGACTTTGAGCAATACGGGATTGAAACGGCAAAGTCTCTGCATGGGCGTCAATTTACCACATGTGGTTTGCATCTTTCATGGGAACTGGGTTCCTTCTGGTGTAGCTGTTGTTCAATAATCTTGCCATGTTTGGCGTAGATTGAGGTTAAGTTCTTCTATGACGGAGGTAATATGGAATCGGCACCTAAGATCGTAACGGTCATCCCGAAAGTGCCAAAGCAGACAATTATGATAAATATATCCATTACTTCTGTCGAAAAACCCGGGGAGGTACAGCATCTCCTTATGGGCACCGATGTTCCGCGCTACTACTGGGAAATTCAGTGTCACCGGGATAGCCACCCGCAGTGGTCTATCTGTATTGCCACGAATCACCACAAGATTCCCCCGAAGTTCCTCCAGGATGACAGCGGGCCAGTGTTTGTGGGTGCAGAACAGGGGGTTTTCTCACTGGATCGACAAAGTGGCTCGGTCATTGACAAGGTAGTCGACACCACCTACGTCCAGGACTTTGTCTGCACGCGCCACGGGCCGATCTTGGTAACGTCAGAAGATCAACTTCTTGCATTCGCTCCAACCGGACATTTCCTATGGCGCCAGAACTTTCCTGATTGCATAGAGAACGTCCAAGATAAGGATACTGTGCTTGTGGTCAATGATGTTGCAGGGAATGGCTACTCAATTGATATTCAGACTGGGCGTCGGCACTGTTCCGTCTGCCGTAGAACTTCGGGTTGAAGAAAAAGAAAACGATGGCGGTTCAAGTCTCTCCAGGAGACTTCTTGGGGTTCTTACAGACACGCTCAATCGGTGACCTGCCTCATCTATTTCTACCAGTTCGTCAGGGCCGCTATTTCCTCAGCCCGTTTCGAACCCCTTACGACATTTGATTGATAGACGTAATTTTTGCTTCGATCATCGGATGTGTCGGTTTGCGTATACAGATGTGAAATTGAACAATGCAATCAGACTGATTTTGAGAAGTACGAAACGAGATCGGCAGTGGCTCTGCATGGGCGTCAATTTACCACATGTGGTTTGCATCTTTCTTGCAAACTGGGCTAAGCTTCCCATACGCGGCTTAAGGCCTGTGAGAGGATATTTATGCCCAAAGTGTCACGTTACTATGATGTCAAAAGAGATACACACGGAAATCGATATTTGGAAGTCGGGGTTACAGGGGTCAACGTGCTCCATTTGCCACTGCTCAACAAATCCACCGCATTTACAGAACAAGAACGTGAGATGCTGTCGCTCGATGGACTGTTACCCCCGCATATTTCCAGTCTAGAAGAGCAAATTAATCGCTCCTACCAGCAGTTTCTGGGTTGTCCCAACAATTTGGAAAAGCATATTTTCTTGAGAAATCTTCAGGACCGCAACGAGGTTTTGTTCTATGCCCTCTTTGAAAAACATCTGTCTCAGATGATGCCTATTTTGTACACACCGACGGTCGGTGAGGCGGTTCAGGAATTTTCCACCAGTTACCGTTATCCGCGTGGGGTTGCCTTTTCGATCCACACCATCGGTCGCGCCGATAAAGTCCTTGAAAATGTACCTCTGGAAGATGTCCGGATGATTGTCGCCACCGATTCCTCTGCGATTTTGGGGATAGGCGATCAGGGGCTTGGAGGTATGGCCATTTCGATTGGCAAACTCTCGCTCTACACGGTTGCCGGCGGCGTGGGTCCGGACAAGACCTTGCCTGTCGTGTTGGATGTGGGCACCAATCGGGAGAGTCTGCTAGACGATCCTTTTTATCTGGGCGCCAAACACAGCCGTCTGACTGGAGAGGCCTATACAGAATTTTTGGACCGATTTGTCGAAGCGGTTGCCCACAGGTATCCCAAAGCCATCATTCAGTGGGAGGATCTGGCCAGAGGTGCGGCGTTCGAAGTTCTGGATCGTTACCGCCGGGTCATTCCCAGCTTCAACGACGACATTCAAGGCACCGGAGCAATGGTGCTTGCGGGCCTGCTCAGCGCGTGCACCCTCAAAGAAGAGGCCTTCGAGGATCAGGTTTTTGTCGTTGTGGGCGCAGGTGCAGCGGGAATTGGTGTCGCTTGGGCTTTGCGTCAAGGCCTGTTGGCCAAAGGGCTCAGTGATGCCGAGGCGCGCAAGCGGCTCTACGTGGTGGATCGCTATGGATTGCTGCTGTCCACACAGGATCTTGAGAACCATCAGGTTTCTTTTGCTCACAGCCCCGAAGATATTTTGGATTGGTCTGTTGCGGGCCAAGCGCCAACACTGTTGGAAACAGTTCAAGGGGCCAAGGCAACCGTCTTGGTCGGACTTTCGGGGCAGCGTGGGCTTTTCGATCGATCTGCCATCGAGGCTTTGGCAAAAAACACCGTGCGTCCCATTGTTTTTCCACTCTCAAATCCAACGGACCATGTCGAGGTCTATCCGGAAGATGCCTTGTCTTGGACGCAGGGTCGCGCGATTGTCGCGACGGGCAGTCCATTTGAGGATGTTTGTTTTGAGGGGCACACGCATACCATTGGTCAGGGCAACAATGCATTTATTTTTCCAGGTCTCGGCTTCGGTGCTATTTTGGCGGGTGCTCGGGAAATTACCGATCAGATGGTGCTCGAGGCTGCGTACGCGTTGGCCGAGTACACCGCTTCCCATTGTCCAGGCTGTGTGTATCCTCCCATTGCCGACATTCGAGAGATCAGCATCAAGATTGCCGCGAGGGTAATGCAAAAGGCCATCCAGGAAGGTGTTGCAGCGGAGTACAGGATTCGCAGTTGGGATTTGGATCGGTTGGAAGCCCACGCACGTGAGCGCTTTTGGTATCCTCGGTATTTGCCCTACGAGAAAGTGTAAAAGAGATGGACCGGATTTTGCCCGGTCCATCTCTTTATTTGTTGCGTTTTGCGTTTACTTGGGTTGAGAGAGTTTTTCCAAAACCCCTTTGGACGCCGCTTTGAGTGTTTCAAACACACCCACGCCATCATGGGCGGTCGCTTCAAAGTAGGGGAATCTTCTCTCCGGATCGACGACCCTTAGAATCATTTCGATGGGCAGTGCTCCCGGAACGTCGCGTTTGTTGATTTGGATGATCAGCGGAATTTCGTTGACGTCCAGATTGTATTCGAGCAGGTTTTCCCGCAGGTTTCTCATGGATTCTGCGTTCGCCCGCAAGCGGTTTGGGCTGGAGTCTGCGACAAAGACAATGCCGTCAACGCCTCTGAGAATCAGTTTCCGGCTGGCGTTGTAAAAGACCTGTCCCGGAACGGTGTACAGGTGAAACCGGGTTTTGAAGCCCTGAACGGTACCCAAATCCAGCGGCAAAAAGTCAAAAAACAGGGTTCTCTCGTCTTCGGTGGCCAAACTGACCATGTCTCCACGCAGGTTGGCTGGCATTTTTCCGAAAATAAACTTGAGGTTGGTGGTTTTTCCACAGAATCCGGGCCCGTAGTAAACGATTTTGCAGTTGATCTCTCGAGCGGCAAAGTTGATTGTGCTCATCTATCCCCCATGGTGTTGAATCGCGTTGAGTGAGAAGTGGCCCGCGTGCCTGTGTTTTGGAATTCAGATCCGCATCATCCGAAGAGATCGTCGAGCAGTGCGGTTGCACCACTGGAAAAGTTCTGATCCAAGTTAAGCTCTGGCCGAGGCGCGTTCTTTTCACTTTCCAGGATATTATAGATGTCAGTGACGCTCTTTTTTGCAAAGAGCTTGACTTTGCCCACTGGGGCGCGGTTGTCAAACAAAACCACCAGCAGTGCATTTTCTCCGATCAATTCCACATACAGACCGATTTCCTTGCCTTGCTGGACCAATTCGTTGAAATTGCTTTCGCCGAGAATTTTTGCAAGTGCTGCGGTGGCCGATATGGATCCGGCAAGTAGGGTTGCGATGGAGTCTAAGGATGGAGGTCGGGGTGCCCAAAGGGCTTCTCTGTGAACGAGTACAAAACCCTTCCGATCCACCAACAGGGCATATCGGGCTTGGGTGTTTTTGAGCAGGTCGTCGAGAAGGCCTTCAACCTTATCGTACGCATCCCCGTAGAGTGCGATGGAGGGTTCAATCATAGTACACAGTATACCATGGTTCTCCATGTCTCCGAGGCATAAAACAATCTTTCAGTTGAGGTTGTTTCGTGATGTGGGAAACGTCAGCGAGGGCATTTCTGTGGGTGTCAACCCCAGCATCTTGGCCAACTTCGGTGACAGCAAAAGGAGGCTTTCCAGGGTGCGGTTGCGCGGCAAGGCTTCCGCGAGGTTTTTGAGAATGGGTCCAAGGTCTTGCGGTCGCGTTTCCACAAGCCAATCTCCGTAGGCCATATCCACATAGTGTTGGGCGCTTGGGCTGACGTCCCAGCTGTACTCCACCTTTTCCTGGAGTCGCCCGATGATGCTGTGGGCAGTGTCATATTGCCCGAGTGTCGTGTAGGTCATGGCCTGAAAACACGTGGCCAACACACTCGCAATGGGATAGCCCAGATCTGTCGGAATGATGGGACCCAGAATCGCACGGCTCAGGTCTTCCTGGGCACGGTTGGACCCTTGCCGCAGCAGGCGAAAGTGGTAAAGGATATGTGTCATAACGGCAAAAGGCTGATATTCCATGGCATCCAGCGCGGGCAGTGGTTTGCGCTGGGGCAAGGGCAGTCCGAGCAACAGCCGGGCACCGGCAACCAGATAGGTGCTGAGGAGGGTTGGAGACATTTCCTCTGCGATGGCCAAGAAAGCCAGGTAATCCTCTTGTTTCCCGTACTGGATACAGAGCAGTTCCCGAATGTGGTCCGATGAGCGGACGTCTTCCTCTTGGTCGGCCATCAGGGCCTGTTCGAGCAGTGCTTTGATTTTCTCTTGTACAGATGTCGGCGCAATCGCGTCCATCTTTGCGTGGCACACGCGCGAAATGATGAATACGCCCAGCGGTTCCGAGAAGCGCAGCGTCGCGCGGTAGAGAAATATGGCCTCGAGGTCCTGTCCCAGTTCCTGGTGGCACTGAGCCCGAAGAAAGTCCCAGCGCATTTGGGCCTCTTGTCCAATGGGTGTGAACAGGTTCGCAGCTTGGAGGTATTCTGGTTGCTGCGTGACGTACATGTTGGTTTCTGGTGTGTCTGTAAATGCAGTAAGTGCCATGGCGCGCAACAGCGGGTGGACATTGGGGCTTTCCAAGATGGCCTTTGCCTCTTCGACCAGCTGTCGTTTGAGGTCGGGTTGGCTGTTGTCGTATGCACTGATACCGATTCGGACGTGGTATTGCCGCGCCTTGGAGATCGGTCCGGGCAACTGCCGCAGTTCCTCAAGCAGTCGAAGCAGTGCTGGCAACCCTTCCTTGTTTGTCATTCCGAGGTGTTCGCTCCACCTGCGCGGAGACCGGATGATTTTGCGGAGAGCGGTGGCCTGTGTCATGTCAGTCCTTTCCATGAAAAAAGACCTGTTGCCAAGCAGGTCTTTTTTATGCTGAATCTTTTCCTCAGCAGTAGTGACAAACACCTTGCGTGCCCGGTCTCGGCGGTGGTGCATCCCCAGAACCCCCATCGGCATAACCGTCGGCCAGACCCTGTCCAGCGAGCAAGAGGGTTCCCAAAATGACAACAGCCGAAATAGACTTCAACAATCCCATGTCTGCAGTCTACGACATTTTTGGACCGACAACCGTGTGACATCTGCATGCATGGCATTGAGAAGACCCGTATACTGAGACCTTTGCCCCAACTGAGCTGGCACCTCACCACACTCAAACCATGCTCCTGGGACGGCTGGGTTGTGCAACTGGGGCGGGTCGCAGGTGGGGTGGTAGGGTCCACGTGACCACCACGCCGGAGTGCCGAACCCGCCGGAGGCTCCGTGCATACCGGCTCAGGATTTGGTAGTGGTTGGTGTCCATGGGGTCGCCCTCGGTCCACAGGGCCATGGCCTCGCGCAGACCCTGTCTGGGAAAGCCGTCCAGCTCGTTTCCACCGAGAAATATCCCCGTTTCGGTCACGAGCAAAATCTTGTTCAGGAGCTGTTCGGCGGTGTACGTTCCCCAGCGGTGGTAGATCAGGTAAATCAGTTCCGGACAGAGGTCCAGGGCCAGGGTCTGCACGATGGTGCTCTGTTCCAAGTGCCCTTTGATTGCGTCCAGCAGCGGTTCCAATTCGGGCGATTGCGGGTCGCTGCGGTGGAGCAGGTCGGCCCGGGCCAAATCCACCGTGTATTGGGCCAACCGGGGCAGGTCGGTTTGGCTGCTGACCTGCGTTTGGAGCCGTTTGAGGATGTTGCGTGAAACGGAATACTCCCTGAGCAGCGTGAAGGTCATGGCCTGAAAACAGGCGGCCATGATGCCAGCGGCTGGGTAGTTCAGGTCTGATGGGACGGTGGGTGCCAGGATGCCCCGGGCGATGGTTTCCACAACCCGGCGGTCCCGGTGGAGCCGCAGGTGCTCTTTGAAGCGCTTGAGCTTGTGGAGCAGGTGGGCCATCATCGCAAAGGGATGGTTTTCCAATCCTTCTTCGATGGGAGGCGGGTACTCGGGCGGCAGGCCGAGCAGCAGCTGGGCCCCGGTGACCAAGGCCATTTTGTCTTTGTGTTTACTGATACTTTGGGCTGTGGCCAGGAAGGCCGGATAGTCTTCGATATGTGCGTACTGCTCACACAAGAGTGTTCGAGTTTCGTCAGCAGTTCGGATGTCGCCTTCCTCGATCGCCCGTTCGAACTGGCGGGAGAGGGCCAGAATCTTGGACGACGGCACCTTGGAGGACAGCACCTCCGTCTGCGCTTGGCAGACCCGGGCGATGGTGTCCGTACCCAGGAATTCGGCGAAGCGCAAAGCCACCGCGTAGAATTGCAGCGCGGACTGGGTGTCGCCGAGTTCGTGAAAGGCTTGGGCTCGACTGAAGTCCCAGCGCATTTGGGCCTCTTGGCCGAGGGGCGTAAAGAGGTTTGCGCCGGACAGGGTGGCGGGCTGTTCTGTGATGTAAAGATAGGCCTCTGGTGTTTTTTGCACCAATGTTGCAAAGAGGGCCATGGCTCGACACAGTGGGTGGCTGCGATCGAGGACCACACTCAGGGCTCGGTCGACTCGATTAAAGCAGATTAGAATTTGGCACTCACGTGCCCGTGCGATCGGTCCCGGAAGCTGTTCCAGTTGGGTCAGCAGGGCCTCCAGGTGATTTTGACCCAATCCATAGGTTTTTCCAAAGAGGGCCGCCCACTTGCGGGGTGACTCAATGATCGAAGAGAGTGTGCACGTGTCCATTGCAGAATTCATGTTCCCTTCCAGTTTAATGATTTTTTCAGAGAATTTGGGCAATGCGCACGTTTCGGACCGTCGCCTTTGGGGCGCTTCCAGATCAAGACCGCGTTGCCGTTCTGTAAAATTCGCACTGGAGGCTCTTTTTTTGGATTTCTCGCTTTTATTTATGTGCTTTAAATGAATAATGAGTCAGTGATTGATTAAGGCCTTTGGACGGGTGTTTAGGATATGTGTGGCAGTGCCACCGATTGGGCCCGGGCATCAATGTTTTTTTAGGATGTTTGGAAGTGCGTTTTCCAGGGTCTCCATCGGAAGGTCAAAAACCTCTCTGGCAGGGCTTGGATCGCCGGTGTTGCCTTCGAGCAGCATCGCGTACTGGTCCCGTGTGATGGGTGGGTTGGGCACGAGGTTCATTAAGGGGACCAAGATGTTCATGAAGGCAAGGGGAATGGACATCAGGGGTTTGCGTTTGCCGAGGGTTTGGAGTTCGAGCTGCAAGAGCTGTTTTAGGGAATACTCGGTCGGTCCGACCAAATCAAAGGTCTTTGCGACGCTTTCGGGCTGGCTCAGGGTACCCACAAAGGCTTTTGTGACGTCGTGGATGCTGACGGGACGAAATGGAAAATTCCCGCGTCCAATCAAAGGTACAATGGGACCCTGACTGACCAGGTTCCTCAAAACCCGTCCGAAGAAATCGTCTCCTGGACCAAAGATCAGGCTGGGCCTGAAGATGGTGTAGGCGAGGTGGCTGTCTCGAACGCGTTGTTCGGCTTGTGCTTTGCTGGTGAAATACCGACTGGGTGTTCCGAGTCGCGCGCCCAGAGCGCTCATGTGCACGTACCGTGTGTTGGGTTGAAGCCGCTGAATCAAGTGCTCTGTGCCCTGGACGTGAACCGATTCAAAGGTTTGTGTGCCTTTTTCTGCAATGATGCCAACCAAGTGGACCACGGCTTCGGGTTGTGCCACCGAAAGGGCCTGATCGATGCTGTCGGGTTTTGTGACATCCAATGTGACCGCCTGAACGTCGGGCAGTGTGGATCCCAATCGAGATCCTGCGTACACGCGGTGACCCAGACGGGCCAGCTCTGCAACGATGCTTTTTCCGACAAATCCTGTTGCGCCTGTGACCAAAACATTCATAGGGACTCCCGTACAGAGGGTGAAGTGTGATTGAGAAAAACCTCAGCCATCATACAGCGGGCACTGCCACCCCCGATGCGCTCAACCGTTGGGATGCCCACATTGAGAAGGGTGCCGTGGTTGGAGAGTTGGGTCCTTTGGTGTCGGGAAAATGCGTTAAAAGCCGTGTCGGACATGACAATGAGCGGCTCACCTCGGATCGATTGGACCTGTAAAATGTTGCCGCAAAAGTGTGTCATTTGCGGCAGGGTGATTTCGATCACCTCATGGCTTTGGGACAATTGGGTCAAAACATGGTGCCGTTGCGCTGGGTTTGGGATGCATTCGCTGCACAGGACAGCAAAACCCTGCCCGATGCTCAGAGCGACATTGGTGTGGTAAATGGGGTAGCCTCGGGCGTCTTGTGTCTCAAAAATGCATACGGTTCGAAAATCCAAGATGTCTGCCCACACCTGGGCCAGTTTCGGATCGGATCGACTGGATTGGGCCACATAGGGCGTTCGGGTTGCGCGGTCAACAACCAAACTGCCAGTGCCTTCCAGGACTCGGTTTTCGGCAATGATACTCAGGTCAATCACCCGGCTGACCGAGAGGTTATTGTTCTGGAACAACGTCAAAACATCGTTCAGGCGCCTCCGTTCGGCGGCCCGGTTGGGTGCGGCCATGGGATAAACCACGACTGTGCCGTCTGGTTCGGTGGAAATCCAATTGTTGGGAAACACGGCATCTGGGGTTAGGGTGTTGTCGCTGGCTTTTTCCAGAACACAGACCCTGAGGCCTGAGCTTTCGAGCCGTTCAACCATATTGGAGAATTCTTGAAGGGCCTGGGCTTCGACCAGGCTGTTGTTCGGTGCCCTGTGTTGAAAAAAGTTGTCTGAAGCGGTCTCTTCATTGAATCCGAAACCAAATGGTCGAACCATCAACACGGCGTTTGCAAGTTTATTCATGGGTTAGCTTTTGCCACGCGGAGCCGATATGCTCTGCGACTTGGTGCGCTTGAAGGCCGAACCCGGACCCTGTTTGCAAATCTCCTGACAAACCGTGGAGAAAAACCCCACACGGGGCGGCTTTTTGTGCGGTCATGCCCTGTCCCAGAAGTGACGCCAAAACCCCACTCAGGACGTCGCCCATTCCAGCACTGGCCATGGCCGGGTTTCCACTGGAATTCACGAACAGACGTGGCCACTCGGTTGACGCAATGGCTGTAGGTCCACCTTTGAGGACGACCTGGCCGCCGAATTGCTTTTGGATTTCCAGTGCGCTTTCCAGTGGATCCGCCAAGATGTCTGCGGTCTGTGTGCCCAACATCCGAGCCGCCTCTTTCGGGTGGGGCGTCCAGATGGTTTGGTCGTGACCTTGACCGGCACATTGTGGTTGCAGGCTGTCTGCATCGACGACAATGGGGATTTTCCAAGAGAGCAATTCCTCTGTGAGTTTGGTCGCGTGTGTGCCCAATCCCATCCCAATCGCCAAAGCTGTCGGTTTGGGTAGGGTGTGTCGTTCTTCCAAAGGGTGGTGAATCAGTTCCAGATATCCCCGGTTTAGGGGCGGATCGCTGAAGGTTCGAACAATGCCCGATCCTGTGGTCAGTGCGGCTTGTGCAGCCAGAAGGGGTGCGCCCTGCATGCGCGATTGTCCTCCAAAAATCCACACCTCTCCGGCATTGCCTTTGTGTGCGCAGGGTGACCGCTTGGGAAGATGTTGGGAAACCCAGTCTGCATCGATGTATTTGGCTTTTGCGTGGCATTCTATCCAGGGCTCTGGGATGGCGAGTGGAATCAAGTGAATGTGTCCAGCCTGCTCCCGTGCGGGCGAAAAGAGAAGGCAAGGTTTGAGGCTTCCGAGTGCGAGGGTGTGTGTCGCGCGTGCTGTGCGGGAGAGCAGGACAGGCTGATCGGCCACAAGTCCACTGGGAAGGTCAATGCTGATCACAGGTTGCCTGGTTTTTGACAACACGTCCAAGAGCGCTTGATCTTGTACAGGAAGCCTGTCGCATCGTCTTCCCGTTCCCAAAAGGCCATCGACAATGAGATCTGTCTCCCGCAGTGCGGCCCAAAGCGTTTCGGGTGTGAGGGGTTCAACCGCCGCAAACGCGGAAAGGGTGTGTTGCCATGAATTTTCCAACGAGAGAATTCGGGGTTGGATCCCTTGGAGGATCAGGTGTCGGGCAGTGAAAAGTGCATCTGCGCCATTGAAACCTTTTCCGCACAACACAAGTATGTTCTGGTTTTGTGGATACAAAGACCGAATTTTTTCGGCGACACTGCGGCCGACATTTTCCAGAACAGAGACGAGCAGGTCTTTTTCCGCAATTTGGGCATCCAAATCCCGGATACCTTGTGCGGACAGAATCCAATTCATGGTTTGTGTAATCCATTCCAAACGAAAAAAACAACAATCGCAATCAAAATGTATTGTACCCACCGTGAAGAGAACCAGCGTGTGATCGATTTGGATTCTTGGGTTTCGGCTTGGATGCGACGTTGTTCGAGTCTGTGGCTTTTTTTGAGTGCCTTGACGGCAGCTCCGATTTTCTTCTGTTTTTTGAGTGCGGCAGAGAGGTTGTTGTGGGCGGTTGCGTAATCGGGTTGAAGTGCCAGGGCTGCTCGGTAGTGTTGTTCTGCAGTTGCAAAGTCGCCTTCTTCCAAAAAGAGGTTGCCCAAATTCGTGCGTGCACGATGGTGTTTGGGGTCGATATTGAGGATTTCTTCAAAGAGTGTCCGCGCGGTATCGATGTTTCCAAGAAGTGCATTCAGAACGCCCAAATGGTTCAGTGCCTCGGGTCGCGTGGCGGGATGGTCCAAGCAACTTGCAAGTTGTTCCTCGAGTTCTTGTGGATCTGTGATGTGCTCGGTTTTGAATTCACTCAGGAATTGGGTGTTGCCCATCAGGCTTTGAATATCAACCCAGGGTTCTAGGATACTGCGTGTATCCGAATCGATTTGTTCAAGGTGTTTGAGTGCGACTTTATAGCGTTTGGCACGCAAATCGATTTGCCATTGAGAAAGTGAACTCAGGCTTTCGAGAAGTTCCATTTGAATCTCATCTGTCTGTCCTGTAGCCCTGTACCCAATGTGGGCTCTGTGAAAATCGCATTGCAAAAGACTTTCCTGCCAAGGTGTGGCAGGAGAAGGTTCATGGGACATGACAAGGATTGTACGCGATATTGGACTGAACGGGTTTACTCTCGGAATGTACCGCCATCTGTGGTTGCTGCAGTACTTGGGACGGTGTAATTTCGGTCCGATCCCGTCTCCCACTGAAGGCTTCCACTCGCTTTTTTGAGGAACTTAAATGCCAATGCTGATCCTGTTTCAACGGGCACGGTTGCTGTCCAGGTGCATGTCGTTCCAGAGCAGTCTTTTGAGGTAAGTGAAATGGCCTTGTTTGTGTCCCAATTTCCCAAATCCGCGTGGTTTCCAACCAAAAAGACACTTTGTCCAAACCAAGTTGAGGCCTTCACTTGAAAGGTGATGTTGGATTTTGTCGTTGTGGGTGTGGCTATCCGGTCCGCTTTCAGAATGACAGCGCTTTTGGCTGGGAGATTCAGTGTCAGGGAACTGCCTGTCACAGTGACATTGCTGGACGCACCAAACATGCCGAGTTGATCTTTCAGGACAGAACCGCTGCCCAGTCCTGTTGTTGCAGGAACGGAAAACGTTAGTGTTGTTGCGCTGGCACTGTTGTTGAATGCCACAACCATTTTACTTGTTCCAAAACCTCTATAGAATGCAAAGACATCTTGCAAACTGCCATTGGGACGCCACAATTCGGTGTAGTTCCCTTCGTAGAGTGCGGCGTTGTCTTTCCGGATTTGGATCAATTTTTTGGTCCATGTGTAGGTTTGCTGTGCATTGGGCAAGAAGGCGCCGCCGCCACCTGTTCCACCGCCAGGCAAGGACCAAGCCCACGCGGGCATGTCGGGTCGGTTATAGGGGTCCGTTGCGCCAAAAGCACCAATTTCGTTTCCGTAGAATATTTGTGGAATGCCGGGCAGGGTCATCAGTGCCGTCAATGCCAAATGGTAACGCGCGCGGATGTCGTCTGGCTTGTATCCAATGGCGTCTTCGATCTCGTTGGTGAACCGTGGAACGTCGTGGTTGTCCACAAGATTGGTCATCAGGAGGCTGCGTTCCAAGCCAAAGGTCTTGAGGGTGTCGTCCATTCGGGTGGCCAAAATGTCCAGGCTTTCTCCTTTTGCGAACGATTTGACCAGCGCGGTGCGCACGTAGAAATTAAACAGCGAGTCAAACCCCTCTTGGGTTGGGGTTTTAATGTAGTTTTTGTAGTTGTCGAGGCTGTCGCCATCCAGCAGTTCTCCAACATGAAACAGATCATTTTTTGTTGCGTTCATGGCTGGAATCCATTGATTGAAAAATGCTTTTGGGACGTGCTTGACAGTGTCCATGCGAATGCTGTCAATTTTCGGGAATTTGGTCAGCCAGCCTTTGCTCTCCTGAATCAAATAATCGGAGACATCACTGCGTTCTTGCTTGAAATCGGGAAGTTCTTTAAGTGGGCATGGAATATCGCTGAAAACCGCACATTCTGGGTTAAACCAATCTGGACGCGTGCTGGCAATGGTTGCGCCGTAGCCAGCATGGTTGACAACCATATCCAGAATGAACTTCATATCGTTGGCGTGTGTGGCATCGATCAGGCCGGTCAGTTCTGCTGCTGTGCCCAGCTTGGGCTCCATGGCATTGTCAAAAGGCAATTTGAAATCGGCCCAATAGCCGTGGTAACCGCAAGAGTCATTTTTGACGCCGACCTGTTTGTACACAGGTGTGATCCAGACCGCATTTGCGCCCAGATCTTTGATGTAGCTCAGTTTTTGCTCAAGGCCTTTGAGATCGCCGCCGTGGAACTTTTTAGGATTGCTGGTATCAAAGCAGGGCGAAATGCCCCTGCTGTCATTTGAGGAATCGCCATTGTAGAAGCGATCTGGTATCACCAAGTACATGATGCGTTTTTTCCAGTCTCCGGAATCCATGGACTGCGCATTCATTGTGTGCGGGACGGGTATTTGGGCTTTTTGTTGGCAACCTGCGAACAAGAGACCTGAAATGATCAAGAGACAAGGGTATTTCATAGGTTTTGGTGTCCTCCATTATTTTTAAAGAATAAATGCACGCGCTGATCCGGTAAATTCTGATTTTTATATTTTACGTGTGTGCTGTCGGTGCCTGAGCCTTTTGATTCTCTTTTTATCGAATGAATTACTGATCTACTCTCAGACGAATTTTAAGGCTTTTTTTTCATTTTGTCTATGTATATCTGCCAAGTGGGTATTTTGAATTTTTTTTCACAAATACAGACTATTGGAATCTGGTCATTTTTCCTGACCTATCCAATATCTGTTCATTATTTGGCTTTTTGCGTCCGATACTGATTTTTTCCTTTATTTTCAGGATCGCGCAAAGTGATTTCAGATCACCGCGAAATAATCTACCCCCATTGGTGGGAATGCCTTTGCCCCTATCGGGGGGTAGTGCCATACATTAAGGCTTTCTTAACATGGATTATGGATATCAAGCGCTGCAATCAAGGAAAGAACATGCGTACCCGCCGTATTTCCGGCAGCATGCGCATGGGTGGCCAAGAGGGATTTGCGTTACCTACGGCGTTGGCTTTTGTGGTAATCACAGGGATTTTGGTTGGCACAACCCTGTTGGTCGGATCCACGCAGCAGCGCTTGAGTTCAGATTTTGTGCGGACAACCCAAGCCCAATATGCTGCTGAAGCAGGTATCGAACGGGCCTCTGAGGAAGTGTTCGTCAAGATGATGCAAAAAATTGCACTTCCAGAAAATCGCCTTTTGAGGGAATACCGCCGAATTCTCGCGACGCAAGATATTGGCGGTGCGACTGGTCAGAGCATTCAGGGGTTTATTGGGGGCACCAGCACGACAACCACGACCGGAAAACGTTTGGACGCCGATGGCAAAATCGTTCTGATTTCGGGTCAAACGGTAGACGGTGACAGCTACAACGTCCAAGTTAAGCGGGTCGATGTCCGAAACAGCCAGACCATTTTGGAAGTCACTTCCACGGGCATTCACCGTGATTTGGCACAAAAAGCACTGGCCAAAGATGCCACCACGCGCATCATCAAGCGCCGTTTGGTGGTCAGCCCCCGTTTTGCAGGTTTGGATTACGCATTGCTCAGCAACAACATCAACTGCAGCTTGTGCCACACGAAAATTATGGATATGGAAACCCAATACAAGTCCAATGGAACCGCCACATTGGCGCAATTGAGTGGTGCCCCAATGGTGCGCGTTGCGTCTCTGCGTGAAGTGGATATGCGGGTTTCTTACAAGAGTGGTTTTCCCGATGCGCCCGATACCCTCATCGGGGGAACATTCTACACACGGGGTGGCTTCAAAGACCAAAATTTGGCGGCCATTTCGGGTGCACAGTTGGACAGCGAGGGTCAGTTGCAGTTTTTCAGTCGAAACACCGATAAATTGATCGGCTCAAATCCAATTTCTTCCAGCACGCAAGACTGCAATGTGGCCTGTGCAGCACCCGGAACGGTTTACCTCAATTATCCGTTTTCTGGTGGTGTGGATGGCGATTTGGTTACGGACTTCCCTCTGCCCATCTTTGACAAGAATGCCAATCGCATTGTGGACAATGACGAATGGACTGCGGCCATTTCCGACAGTTTCTATGATCAAGGCAAAATGGGGACCATCACTGGAGGAACCAAGAACTTCTATGCACTGTCGGGTGATTGGAACCTCGTTTCTTCAACCACCACAACCAAAACCTACGTCGATGAAAATGGCGTCACCAAATACAAGGTCATCAACCGCTACGCTACATCATTTTCTTCCACATCCATCACACTGACCGATGCCAACTTCAACAACTACGACACGGCACAGCCTCCATTGGCCACGTCATATTTGACCACCACCCACGGTGTGCGGGGAAGTTTGATGTTGAGTGGCACCTCAACAAATCCCTTAAACATTCAGAATTCTGTCTATGTTGACGGTGATGTCGTCATTTGGGGTAAGGTCCAAGGCGACGGTAAGATTTTCGCACGGGGCAATATTTACGTTGTCGGTGATTTGGAGTATGCCTGCGGCACGGCTCCTACGACTTCAGTCTGTGACTATTCGAAGGTATCTGAGAAGGAGCCATCTGGGAAGGATTATCTCCCAAGGCTTGTTCTCGCTGCAGGTGGAAACATCTTGGTGGGCGATTACCTGTCCCGTCGCGGTGCGACGCGTGCGGATTTGCTTGATGCGAACAGCATCGAACCTTCCAACCGCCCCATGTTTGAGAATGCCAACAAAACCTGGCTCCAAGCCTATGGACCCGAAGCTCCCGCCACGATCAACGGGGTGGCTCAGGCTTACCGTCCCATTGTGCACAACAATGGAAGCTTGACCAAGGTGCCTTTCCCAACGGTTGCCAACAACAGCATCAAAGCACCCATGCACTACGTTGTCTGTGCGCAACAGGCAACCTCTGGTGCTGCAACGACCTGCAGTTGGCCAGGCGGCGGAAGCCGAACCGTTCAGTACGGTGCCAACGGATCGTACAAGTCCATGACCTTCAATTTTGGCACAGGGACGCTGACCTGCAATGCCGCAGCCTTTGGGAACCCAACGATTAGCCCCAATCCAGCAACCACGTCTCGGTACTGCTATGTGCCTGCAGACCCTGTCCAGGCCAGCTTTGTTGCCGATGAATTGGCCAATTTCAACCGTGGCGAGGAGCTCTTTGCAGCCCAAGCCAGCAACGTGGCCACCTATTTGCCCCGTTACTATGTGTTCCGCACCGGAGACTATCCCATTCGCCCCACCAGCGACACAACAGAACTGTTCAACAACTACTCTACCAACGAGATCCGCCAGGTGAACAGCCCAGGTACTGCCGTCATCTCTTCACTCTCTCCAACGGGCAACTGGATTTCTGAGCAGACCATCAAACAGCTTTGGATCAACAATATGGAAACCGCAACCCGTCAGAACATGAGCGACCCTTGGGATGCCCAACGTTCGAAGCCCATACAAATTGATGGCATCTTGTACTCCAGCAATGCGATATTTGCAATTTCACGCGGAAACACCAACGTGGATACGGGCCAGTATGTGACGGGAACCAAAAAGCCCAAACGCTCCACCAGCGGTGGGCGCATTACAGTCAACGGCGCTGTGGTTTCTCCGGACATGGGTTTGTTTGCCTCAGGAGACGCCAGTGATGGTGTGAGTAAGACAGGTTCTGGCAGCAATAAACTCCGGTGGTCTGCGGGTAAAAACAAAGATGCCTGGGTGGGTTTGCACATCAATTACGACCGTCGCGCTTCGAATGCATTGCCGATCAGTGGTTCGGGTTTGATCAGCGAACTTGGGCGTGTTGACAACAGCTTGAGTGGACAGGAGTGATGCGTTATGAAACGGGTGAATGGGTTCACTTTATTGGAGATGCTCATTGTTATTGCCATTCTTGGAATTCTGACAGCCGTGGCCATTCCTTCATATGCACGCTATTCAGCCAGACAAGAACTGCTGCAGGCTCAACAAACGGTCATTCAACAAATCAATTTGGCCCGCAGTGGCTCAAAAAGGACATCTCAAAACTACTGGGCATCTTGGACAAATGACCGATGGGGAAGTCAGATTGAGGTGGTTCGCAAGTTTGGAACTGGCACGACCTACGATGCAACACAAGATACAAAGACGACGCTGGAGTTGCCAGCAACCATTAAGGTGAACGGTTTGACCAGCAGTGGTTCTGCAATTGACAAAATATGGTATAGTGCCCCGTACGGTCGCAAAACGGTTTCAGATGTGCAAATTGATTTGGCACACAAGGTATATTCTGATCTTCAGGTCTCTATTCGTGTGGTCGGTGTGACTGGAAAGGTGGTGCGTCTTGAGAGGTCATAGAGGGTTTACGTTCACAGAAGCACTGGTGGCGATGGCTGTCACAACCGTTGCGATTCTGATGTTTGGGAACATCACAGGTTCATTCTCTCTCGTTAGGGAAAGCCAGCAGCGCTCTTCCGCCGTGACGTACGGCCGAATGGTTGTTGATTCTGTGGTGACATTGTGGAGAAGTGATGATTTCTATCGATTCAATGTTTTACCCAACAACATTTCGGTGCCTCCAGCGGGCTATTCTGTGAAGCTCAAGGTTGTTGGACAGCAAACGATGACATATTCACTGAGTTGTACGTCTACCACCTGTGGTTTTGGATCCCCCCTCACGACCGCCGATGCCGCAACCTCAAAGTCGATTCAGTTACAGGTGTTTGATTCCACCAACAAGCAAATTGCCAGTCTGAGCAGTTTGGTCGCTAAGCCGGCCCCTTAGGAGAGTCTGTATGTCTAGAGACCAGCGTGGTTTTACCCTCATTGAGTTGATGTTGGCTGCTGGGATTATGGTTTTGCTCCTGGGATTGGTTTTACAGGGCATCCAGTCCGGTGGACAAGGCACAGCCTTGGTGACCAATCGCTCTGAGTTGATGGAAGACGTTCGTGTCGCAGGACAGATTATGTCTGATGTCGCACGGGACGCTGTGTATGTTTACCCACCTGGGACTGTCTTGACCCTGAAAACAGCCGCATCGGGCGGGGATTACCGTGTCAAGAATCCACGCACTGGGGACAACAAGTGGACGGTCGGTCAAGACAATATTTTGGCGTTCATCAAGGCCCCGGCCGGAGGTCTGATTCAGAGCTCCGGTGCGACGACACCCATTTGCGATCCTTTGGCAGCGGAAACATCTTCGGAACGCAAGGCCTGTTTGTCGTTTGTGGCCTACTACGCGCTCAAGCGTAAAGATGTCGTCGATGCGGCACCCGGCATCAACAATCCGGGTGCAGACCCTTTCAATACTGAAAACGGTATTTTGTACGAATACAGGCTAGACCTCAGTTTGGATCGTTTGGATGCCAGTGTTACAAACTCTGGGGGTTGGAAGTACGGACCTCCACCCACCACCATTGGGGGTGATGTCACAGGGAATTTTGGTGCCCCAACACTGTTGGCCGATAACATCAAGGTCAACCCTGGAGGTGTACCACCTTACCGTTTCATTTTGAAACCTCTGATGTGTCGAGACAAAACCCAGATTTACGTTGACAGTTCGGGCAATAAGCTGCCCTATACACCCAATACCTCACCGGTGAAGTACGATACCAGCGCCAGTAAGTTTAAACCTGGATGTCCTTCCACGTTGCAGAGCAGCCAGTTGAACGCCGATGGTTCCTTAAACTACTTGGCCACAATGGTGCAGGCATCCTTTACATTGGAAAGTGCCCGTTCCAATAATCTTGGAGGGAACTTTACCTCCTCGGAAATGAATTTTGCCGTTGCGCCACAAAACCTTTGGATTAAAGAGCTGTTTTGAGTATGGGATGTTCACTTGGGGGCCTCGGCCCCCTGTTATCATGTAGATGAAAATGGGAGAAACACCGTGATTGTGATGAAATTTGGAGGAACCCTAATGGGTTCTGCGGAAAGCATTCGGCATTGCGCGACACTGGCCATTCAGTCGATGGGGCTGGGTTCTATTGTGGTGGTGCCGAGTGCCATGTCGGGCGTAACGGATCAGTTGATCCAATTGTCAAAAGATGCCGAGCAAGGGCAACTCGAAACCGCTCTTGAAAAAATCGAGGATATCCGTGCGCGCCACATCGAAACAGCAACGGCACTCGGTGGAAGTGGAAAACCACTCGAGAAACTGAAAGGTCTTTTGGACGCACTTTCACAGGTTGTCCATGGGGTGTATTTGCTCAGGGAACTTTCCATGCGCTCTCGGGATTTGGTTCTCTCATTTGGTGAGCGTTTGTCCGCTCCACTCATGGTCATGGCGTTGATCGCTCAGGGTGTTCGGGCACAAGATTTGACCGGTGGAGAAGCGGGTTTGGTGACAGACAATAATTTCGGTTCAGCTCGCCCACTCCCTATAGCCTATGATCGCATTCCACACACGCTTTCCCAGTACTTTGCCGAAGGAATTATTCCTGTTGTGACGGGCTTTATCGGCGAGACAGAACAAGGCGCGATCACCACGTTGGGTCGCGGCGGAAGCGATTACACGGCCACTATTTTGGGTGCTGCGCTGGATGCCAGTGAAGTTTGGACGTGGAAAGATGTCGATGGGGTCATGACGGCCGATCCCAGAATCGTTCCGGAAGCCCAAAATTTGGAGCAGCTCAGCTATGAAGAGATCATGGAGATGGCCTATTTTGGGGCAAAGGTGCTTCATCCTCTGGCGGTCACTCCGCTTCAAGAAAAAGAAATTCCTCTGCGTGTCAAAAGCGCGGCTGATCCACAGTTTCCAGGAACACTGGTCACCAAGCATCCCAGAGGTATTAAAAATGGCATCAAGGCGGTCACGGCCATTCGCGATGCGGCCATCATCGACATCGGTGGTGCGGGAATGGTTGGCGTTCCAGATATTGTTTCAAGGATTTTCAATGTTTTGGCGGACCGTTCCATTCAGGTCATTATGATTTCCCAGAGTTCCAGCATGGCAAACCTCTCGCTTGTCGTTCAGCGCACCGAAGCCCGAACGGCTTTTGAGGCACTCAGAGCCCATTTTGGAGGCAGCGATGTTGTCAGAGACCTCGAACTTTGGGAAGATGTCTCGGCGGTGGCCATTGTCGGGGAAGGCATGCGCGGAACCTGCGGTGTGGCGGCCAAGCTGTTCGGAACGGTTGCCCTTGAAGGCATCAGCATGCACATGATTTCCCAGGGTTCATCTGAGCTCAACATCTCGTTTGCCATCGATGATGTGGACACGCCTCGGGCAGTTCAGGCCATCCATCGGGCGTTTGGGTTGCACCATCTCGAACCCGATCTCATTGAGCGTTGATCCGTGGAAGAACGCACCCCAGACGAGGGCAATTTGTCAGACCTGTTGGCTGAACTCCGGATTTTCCTCTCCGGTGTTCAGCTGTTGGCCGGCTTTCTCATTATTTTGCCGTTCAACAGTGGGTTTCGGCTTCTCAGTGCCCTCGACCATTGGGTGTATTTGTGTGCCCTGTTGTGCACCTTTGCCAGCTTGATTTTGCTCAGCGCGCCCGCAGCTTGGCACCGTCTGGATTATCCGATTCGCGATCGTGTGGGATTTAAAATTTATGCGACGCATATGTCGGTTGTGGGGCTGTTGCCGTTTTCCGTCGCCTTGGTTTTGTTGGTGGATCTCACCCTGTCGAGGGTCGTGGGTCCACTTGAAACGGCTTTGAGCGCACTGTTTGTCGGGTTGGGCATCATTTGGCATTGGTGGTTGTTGCCTGTCTTTAGGCGAAGGTTTTTTTGAAGCCCTGATTGTGGCTGTGTTTTGGAGTGCATGTGATCAAGGTTTTATTTATTGGCGATATTTGTGGAAAAGCAGGGCGACGCGTTTTGGCACAGCACCTTCCGGTGTTGCGGGACCAGGTCGATTTTGTCATTGCCAATGGTGAAAATGCCGCCGGTGGCTTTGGGCTTCATTTGGAGAGTGCCAAACATATCTTTGCTGCTGGCGTGGACTGTGTGACACTTGGAAACCACACGTGGGACCAGAAAGACATTTACCGACTGCTTGACGATTCCCGTCTGGTTCGGCCACTCAATTACCCACTTGGGACGCCTGGACGCGGGTGGCAAAGTTTTCAGGTGGGTGGACAGACGCTGACTGTGATCAACCTTTTGGGTCGGACGTTCATGGATCCTCTGGATTGTCCATTTCAGGGAATTCAGGCGCTTTTACAAAATGAGGCCTTGCATGGGCACCAGGTGTTTGTGGATTTTCACGCGGAGGCCACCAGCGAAAAAACGGCCATGGCGCACTTTCTCGACGGGCGTGTCGCGGCTGTTGTGGGCACACATACGCACATCCCAACCGCGGACACACGGGTTCTTCCAAAAGGAACGGGCTACCAAACCGACGCCGGAATGACTGGGGCTTTGGAAAGTGTGATTGGCTTTGTTCCTGATGAACCGATCGCGCGCTATGTCGATCGCTTGCCTGCGCGTCTGAAAGTGGCCGAAGGTCGAGCGCAATTCAACGCCGTGGTTGTGCACTTGGAAAACAATGCGTGTACGTATATTGAGCGTTACCAGTATACCGAACCCCTTTCCTAGCGACGGCTTTATGTTGTCTCAAACGATTGTTCTTGCTGTCGCAAAATGATACCATCGGCCATGTCATTTGAAATTCGCACCTTGTCCCCAGAAGACGTTTCCGCCTACCGCGCGCTTCGGTTGCAGGCCCTCACCGATGATGCCAATGCGTTTTTGACGAGCGCTCAGGAATACAGTTCACTGCCATTGAGTGTCCTCGCAGAACAACTTTCCAGCACGCCAGACGGAAATTTTACTTTGGGTGCTTTCTCAGATGGACGGCCGGTATGTCGACGTTTTTCCGGGAGCGCCGCTCCAAAGTCGGGCACAAGGGCAAGGTGGTTGCTGTGTATGTTGCCCATACCGACAGAAACCAAGGCGTTGCCCGCAAACTTATGGAAACCCTCATCGGTCGTGTGAGAAATTATGAAGGTGTAGAGCAGATTCAATTGACAGTGACCCAAACCCAAGTCGCTGCCCGAAAGCTGTATGAAAGCCTTGGTTTTCAACTTTTGGCCATAGAGAGAAAGGCCTTGAAGCTCACCGATGGTTATCTGGATGAGGAATGGTGGGTTTTACATCCGTAGTCTTTCATCGGACATCATCTCAACCCCGTTACGCTGTAGGGTGTGGTTTCAGTAGACACCGTTCCCTTGGATTGCTTAGATGTCAACAGTTCGCTGCAGTCTTTGCCAGCTGGAAGTTTTCTCCGGGCTGATCGCTATGAAATGGGTGCCCTTTTGGGTCGAGGTGGTTTTTCGCTCACGTACCGGGCGTGGGACCACACGCTGCAGACCCATGTCGCCATAAAAGAGCTTTTTCCAACCGATGCCAGCCGGATGGCAGGACATGCAGATGTGATCTGGCATGTGGATTCTCAGATTTCACGCAAATTCAAAGACCACGCTTGGAACGAAGCCCGGGTATTGTGCACCTTGCGCGATTCGGCCATTGTCCGAGGCCTCGATGTCTGGGAAGAGCATGGGACCGTTTACTTTGCCATGGAATACCTTGAGGGACTGACCCTGGAGGACCGCATCAAACAGTCGCCTCTGGATGAACCCGAGGCTGTCGATTTTCTTAAAAACCTTTTGCGGGCACTCGAAAAGATTCATGCCGCGCAGTTGCTGCACCGTGACATCAAACCGAGCAACATCATCCTCACGCCACAGCATGGCCCTGTTCTGATCGATTTTGGAACTGCATTCTACATGGACGGTCAGCCTTTGACCTCGAGGCTGCTCACGCCACACTACGCGCCACTCGAGCAATACGGTCGATCGATTCCCCTGCATCCTGCAACCGATTTGTATGCACTTTCGGCGACATTTTGTCACGCGCTCACCGGATCTCTCGTACCAACCGCAATTGACCGCATCCATGGTGATGTCTCGGTGGATTGGTCGGCTCGTGTCCACCTCGGTTTGCCTTCTCTCTCTCCACATCTGACACAACTTCTCGAACAGGGTCTCAGCATGCGCCTGGATTTGCGTCCCCAGAGTGCCGGCGCCATGCTCGATCAATTGCAGGTTCCTCCCAGCATGCCAGAGCCTGTGTCCGAACGGCATCCTCGGAAGATCGGCGTGGTGTTTGCCCTTTTGGCCCTGGCTGTGATCGCGGGGCTTGGATGGAAGCGTTTCATGAGGGCCGCACCCGTTCAACCGGTTGTGTCCGTTGTACCTGTGCAACCCAAACCGGCCGTGGTTGTTCCCCCTGCTCCGACTGTGCCAGAGCCTCCGGTACCAACACCTGTTAAGCCTGAGGTTCCCGCACAACCTACCCGGAACACCGAGAAAGTGACTTTGGGCATACACTATTTCGAGTTGCGGTCCCAGCCCGATTCCGATTCGCCCATTCAGACGGTGTCTGGATCGCCCATTGCCTTGAGGCTAGGAGAGACCGGTGAGGTTTTGCGAGAGGAAGCCGATTTTGTCTATGTCCAAACCCAAGGCGGAAGGGGATGGCTTCCCAAGGCGCTTGTTGTTCCCTCCGGGCCGCTCTTGGATCTCCATTGGGATGGCTCGCAAGAAATGGCACTTGAACCGGGTGTCTACATTTTGAACCAGCCTATTCCAGAGGGCATGACCTTGACCGTTTCGGGCTCGGGCGTGGACCAGACATTTTTGATCTACAAAAACGGCGCAAGGCTCACGGTGGCTGAAAACGCGGCCAATCTGCAGTTTCGCGATCTCACTTTGGTGCAAGAGGCGGCTTCGCGACCGATTGCTGAATTCAAGTCCGGTTCTGCGCTGTTTGAGCGTGTGCGTTTTTTGGGTGGCTCTGGCCTCAAACTGGAAGGTACCGCAAACGTGACCTTGAAGGACAGTGAGGTTCTGGGAAGTTTTGGGTACGGTATCGATGCGCGAGGAAACAGCGTTCTAAACGTCCAAAATGGTCGTCTGGAATGGAATACAGAGGGCGGAATTGCACTCCGGGATCAGAGTCAATCGGAGCTGACTGACAGCCATTTTGATCATGGGAAGTACGGGCTCAGTGTGTCGGGTCAGGCTGTGGTGAATCTCCAGAACAGCGAACTTCGCAACCAAGAGACAGCCCTTGTTCTCTCCGGCGAGGCTCAAGTCCAACTGGAGGGCAACCGGTGTGACCTCAATGGGAACAATGCCGATGTTGCGCTGACCGTTCGAACGGGTGTAAGGGAAGACAGTTGCGGTGTTCAATCGAGTGGGGTTGTTTCGACGCCTTCCTTGCCCGTTCCCAGCGATTGGATTTCTGAAGAACAGTCAAATGGCTTGGGTTGGCAAGATCCCTCGGAGCCGGGTGCGAAAATTGCTTTGCAGAATATGGATGCACAGGTTTTGGATCTGGAAACCTATCTACAGGAAGCCGAGACCGCCGCTCAAAATGCACACAGCTACACCCGTTTGCGCCTCGAAGCCCTTTCGAGCGAGCCCATCCAGTGGATTTGGGAGTACATTCAAGACGGACAACACAAACGTGTCATTTACAGTATCCACGGGGGCGTGGTTCGGGTTTTGTCGATGGAGGCACCCGATGCAAAGTGGGGTACATATGAACCGCTGTTTTCGCAAATGCCTGTGTCGGACACCGAAGTTCCCACTCCGTAAGGGCCAATCTGAAGTTCTGCTCGAGGGAAGATTGTTGCGTCAGCCAATGTCTCGAGACATTGGCTGACGCAAGCTGTCAGTCAAAACAAAAGAAAAACCCGTTTCGATAGAGAGAAACTGCTACAATACCGGGAAACCGTAGACCATGTGTAATGGACGGTAAAAGGTCAGACCTTAACGGGACCTTCATTCTTAAGCATTTTCTCCTCTCTCCAAAAACAGAACGGGTGCGCCTCTGGATTGCTATCTCACACGAAAGGGGTTTGAGATATTGGACAGAAACTCCGATCGGGTCCTGGAGTCGTCTCGGAAAACGCCCAGCATGCAGGATGTCGTGGTTGAGGACTGCTGTTTCTGAACGCCGCGCATGGCCATGCAAAGGTGAATGCCCTCCAACACAACAGCAACACCCTGGGGCTCCAACAGTTCGTGAATGGCCTCGGCAATCTGGGTTGTGATGCGCTCTTGAACCTGAAGCCTTCTGGAAAACATGTCGGCAATTCGGGCAAACTTGCTGAGGCCCAGAATTTTCTGATTGGGAATGTAGCCGACGTGCACGCGCCCAAAAAACGGAAGCAAATGGTGTTCACACATGGAGTAAAACTCAATGTCCTTGATCACAACCATGCCACTGCCTTCTGCTGCAAACACCGCGTCATTGGCGACCTCAAAGAGGTTTTGTGTGTAGCCTCCGGTCATGTATTGCCAAGCCTTTGCAACCCGGTCGGGTGTCTTGAGAAGCCCTTCTCTGTTGGGGTTTTCACCAATGGTTTCGAGCCAGGACTGGGTTAGAGAATCGAGGCCTGCAGGCAGTTTGGATTGCGTCATGGTTACTCCTGTGTGCAGATTGAAATAGACAAAACCCCCTCAGTCTAAGAGGGGGCAGCCTTAGAAATTGTGAGGCGTTTCTCCGTCAGAGGACCGTCGTCTGCTCAAAGGATCAACGTGATGGGTTTTTCCAAGCCGTCAGCAACAGCTTTCAGAAACTGTATTCCCCGCTCGATGGAGACATCGCCGCGCAAGGTCAGGCCGGTTAAAGTGCCTTCGTTGCGGCTTCCCACAGAAAGTGTAAATCCGGTGTGGTGTGTGGCCACCTCTTCGAGACCCAAACGGCCCGCGTCGACGACCGCCAAGGTTCCGTCGTGGGTTGGCGCGACCACACGGCCCTCGACCGCACTTCGAAAGGGACCTTCCAAAGGCAATGCCGAAAACGCCTGGTCTTGTGGATCGAACACCAAAACCGTGTGCGCGTCCAGGATGGCCCGGTGCATGTGTGCAGCTTTGGCCAAGAAAGTCGTCAGAGAAATATTGTCCAGTAGAGGTTGAAGATGCTCTTGGGCTTTCATCAATTCGGATGGGTCAAAATTCAGCCTCAAACTGATGTCTGACAATTGCACCCTGGGCTCAGGTTCGATCATGGCAACTGGACTGGAAAACCCTTCTGGAACGATGGGCATTTCTTCGGTGGCCTCTGAAACTTCTGAAACACCGATTCCGATATCGGCATTACCCTGAGAAACAGCCGAGGGTGCAAAATCCTCGTCCAGGTCACCCACGGGCGGCACCGATTCGGGGCTTTGAGCCTGTTCCATGGGTTCGGACTCAACGGTTTCTGCAATCTCGAATGGATTTCCAGAGAACGCTGCAAAGTCCTCTTCGATGTCCGGGGGCGTTGTGGCCACAGATGCAGACTCCATGGATTCTGTCTCCAGTAGGCCAATGTCTTCTCCATCTGTCATCAAGACGACAGACGGGGAATCTTGGGTGCTCGGTGGCGTTGCCGCACTGGCCGCAAGGGGATCGTCGTCCAATTCGAAGTCATTGATGTCGAGAAGGTCGTCATCGCCCAAATGGTCTTGCGCCTCGACAGCAGATTCGGCCTCATCGGGTTCGGGTGAGGGCTGTGGGGTTTGCGTTTCAGGGGTTGACATCAGTTGCTGCATTTCATTGGCATCGGCCATCCCAGAACCGGCAATCATGTTTTGCATCGCAGCCATATCTTCCGTGAGCGTTTCGGGAACAGGATCCACACTTCCTTCTGGAAGCTCCTCTTCACCGCTCATGACACGCATCAAATAATCCAGGACGTCCGCGTCACCAATCTCACCATCTGGACCTGTGCCACGGATTTTGCGCCAATTCAGGCCGTTTTCCTCTGCCAGTTTTTTGGCACTGGGTAGAATCGTTGGTTCCATTCAGCATAGCCCCCTTTTGGCGCATTTTAGCAGAACGTCTCGCCAATGGCACAAAGGCCCGGGTTGTGTGCCCGAAGACTGGGCCCGTTCGATCCTTTTGTGCGCTATCCTGACAGATTGGGGGTTTTCATGGATACGCCTTTTATCATCGGGGTCGCAGGCGGAAGTGGCAGTGGGAAGACCACGGTCACGCGCCGTGTCATTGAGACGGTCGGTCAAAGCAAGGTCGCTGTTTTGGTTCAGGACAATTACTACAGGGACCAAAGCCACCTGACACTGGAACAGCGCTTTGAGAGCAATTACGATCATCCGGCCGCATTCGATTGGAAGCTGCTTGCCGAGCACTTGGATGCGCTGAGAAACCACGTTCCCATCGAGATGCCTTCATACGATTTCGCGCTGCACACCCGTGCTGTGGAGACCCGATTGGTGATTCCTGCGCCAGTCATCGTGCTCGAAGGTATTTTTGCACTATACGAGCCCAGTTTGCGCGAAATGATGCAGCTCAAAATTTTTGTGGATGCCGACGCGGATGTGCGGTTTATCCGGCGTCTGGAACGCGATACTTTGGAGCGTGGTCGGAGCATGCAAAGTGTGGTTGACCAGTACCTCGAGACCGTTCGTCCGATGCACCTTCAATTTGTGGAACCCACCAAGCGGTACGCCAATGTAATTTTGCCCCATGGAGGACACAATCAGCCCGCACTCGATATGATTGCTGCGCGTGTGGCACAGTTGGGTCTCCGAGAAGATCACGAGCAGCTGTGAAAGGTTTAAGGGATATGCGCATCCGCGTTGGGTTGTTTTTGCTCCTCATCCTCAGCCTTATTCCAGCCGTGTGGTTGCTCGTTGGGCGAATCTCTCATGAGGCAGACAACAACACCCTGGCCTTGGTTCTCGACTACTCGGCACTCGATGAACAGGCTTCGCGAACAGGCACGCCCCTTCCAGAACTTCTCGGTCTCTATCGGGAGCAGGGCGTCAACACACTCGCCCTTTACGAAGACACTGTACAGAGCAAGATCAAGCGGGGAGACATCTTCTATCAGGATGGCGCCACACTGCTCGCACAGCACCCCACCACTGACATCAAACCCGGTTGGCACTATTACACAGAAGTGAAGTCCGGAAGCTTGAGTGGTCTGGGTTCTCGCTACACCTTTCCATACGAATCCATCTCTGTGGCTGGAAAACGCTGGATGGGCTGGCCTGTACCCATTTCAGGCATGCCGGCTGGGCCCAACTTGGCCTTGATCCGTGAACTCCAATCGCAAGGGTATGCGATTGTGTACAGACCTGGCAACAACCTTGCACTCAAAAATCCCGGAATGGACATCCCAAAGGTTGAATATGTGGCGTTTTCCGGTGAGCAGGTTCTGGGCTACGAAAAACCTGAAACCTTCAAACAGGTCAGCCAGCGTTTGGGCAACATCCCACTGGCCTTCATAGAGGCCGTCGATCAAAAGGGGCTTTCGGAGCTGCTCGAAACGCATCCTGGTATTCGCCTGTTTTCAATCAACCCACAGTGGCAAGCGTCCCTCAAACCCGAAGAGGTTGCTGGGAAATTTGTTTTGGCCGCCCGCGAACGCATGCACCGCTTGCTCTACCTCAGGCCCTACGAAACGCAAGAGGACACCCTCACCCTCCTCAAAGGCATCAAAGAGGGAATCTCTCGAGCTGGACTGCACATTGGTTTTCCCAAAGCCGTGTCCTTTGAGCCCAACAGCTGGCTTCGCAAGCTGACCCTTCTGGCCCCTGTCGCAGGACTGGGTTTGCTCTTATCGGCCATTCCTCTGGGTGGATTGGCATTGCTTGTCGGTGCGGCAACCTTGGGTTTGGTGGCGCTCGCTTCGGGTTTTCAGCTGTTTTCTAGCGCCGCACTTCTCGTTGGCATTGTCTTTCCTGCGCTCGGTCTGATGTTGCGTCGCAACACGCCTTGGGATTGGTTGATGGCATCGCTCATCACACTTTTGGGCACAGTGTATCTATCTGCTTTGGGCACCGATGCTCCGGGCATGCTGGGCTTGAAACCCTTTCAAGGTGTGTCTCTCGTGCTGTTTTGGCCAACCGTTCTGTTTGCCGCTGTTCTCGTTCCAAAACAAGACATTCGCAAAACCATACGGGACCTTTACCACCGTCCTGTGCAGCTGGGAGACCTGGCCCTCATCGCTGTCGTGCTCGGTGCCATGGCACTGATTTTTCTCAGGCGTGGCAATGACACGGGTGCCAGTGCGAGTGGTCTTGAAACGGCAGTTCGAAGCGAGTTGCAAGAATCGCTCATCCGTCCCCGGTTCAAAGAACTCATGGGCCATCCGCTTGCACTGTTGGGTCTGTCCAAGGTTGGGTCGCCCTACGTTGGGCAGCTCTTGTTACTCGCAGGTGTTTTCGGGCAATCTAGTTTGATGAACACCTTTGGGCACTACCACACGCCCTTCTTGATCAGTTTCTACCGCGCTTTCAATGGGCTTTGGATGGGCGGTTTGGTGGGTTTCATTCTCATTCCGCTGGCCCTTTGGGTGGTTCGCTGGTTCAATGCCGTTCCCGAACCTGAGTCCAATCCTCGAATCTGAACGGTTTTCTGGCTTGGCTTTTGCTAGAGTGACTCCCATGCGCGTTCTTTTGAGCGGATACTACGGATTTGACAATGCTGGAGACGAGGCCATTTTGATGGCCATCGTCCATGAACTCAAGTCACTGGGGCACGATGTCTCGGTCTTGTCTCAGAAACCCGACGAAACGTCGCAGATTCACCGCGTCCAGGCCTTCCATCGCATGCGACCCATGGACGTTCTGCGTGCGCTGACCCATTGCGATGTCTTGTTTTCCGGCGGAGGCGGTTTGCTGCAAGACAAAACGTCACACCGAAACCTCACCTACTATCTTGGAATCATTCGCGTGGCACGCTTTCTGCGCAAACGCGTGGTTATTTTCAACCAGAGCCTGGGCCCGCTCAGCCCAAAAGGGAAGACCGCTGTCGCACACGTTCTCTCAAGGACAGACAATTGGGTCAGAGACCGAAACAGCCAGGGTTTTTTGAAGGAATTGGGCGTTTTGGCACGCTTGGGTGGCGATCCCGCACTTCTGCTCACGCCTTCTGCCGGACTTCAGGTGCATGCCAATCGTGTCATTTTTGCGCCCCGCTCTGGAGAACCCGAATGCAGCATGCGTTTGGCGCAAGCGGCTCGGTCCTTGGCAGAAGAGGGCAAAGAAATTGTTGTTTTGGGACTTCAGCCGCATGAGGATGCGGTCGAATGTCAGCGGATTGCACAGGCGTGTTCAGCCCAAGTGGTTTTGAGCCCAAACCCAAGAGAGGTGCTCGACCTGATTGCCGGATCGGGTTTCGTGGTGGGCGTTCGGCTTCACGCCGTCATTTTGGCAGCGGCTGCCCGGATACCTTTTGTGGGTGTCGCCTATGATCCCAAGGTGGAGGGCTTTTGCGCAGACGCAAAAGCCCCGAGCTTTCCGCTGGATTTCGATCCAAAAGACATTGTCTCCGCTGTTTTGGCCCAAGATAGGTTCGATCCCTTGGCCGTTTCCGAGATGGTCGGTCGGGCCAGGGCGAGCTTTACACAGGCTTTGTCTGTCAACAGCAAACAAAAAACAGCCGCTTTGGAAGAAGCCACCTGAAATCAACGAAACCGGGTATTGTCTTTGATATGCTCTGAGAATTTCGCATTCACATGCAGCGAACCGTCTCGGCCATGCAAAAAGTACAGTGCCACTTGACCGTTGGTTGTCCGCACTGGATTTAGGACCGATAGCAGTGCGTCCAAACCGGGATTTCCGATCGGTGTCGGTGGAAGCCCGGACCGACGGTAGGTATTGTAGGGTGTCATTTTTTCGAAGTCTCCCCTCGAGCGGTTCAACTGCTGCAGTGGAATCCCCAAACCGTAGGCCACTGTGGGATCAGACTGCAATCGCATTCCACGTTCCAACCGGTTGAGAAAGACACCTGCAATCTGGGGCATTTCCGCCTTGGAACCTGCCTCCGCTTGAACCAAACTGGCCAAAGTCACCCAACTGTACACAGACAGCCCCAGACGCTTGGCCCGATCGATGCGCTCTGGGGTCAGTTCCACAGACATTCGGCGCACCATCGTTTCGACCTTTTCTTGAGCTGTTGTTTTGGGTAAAAAGGCATATTTTGCAGGAAACAAAAATCCTTCCAGGTTTTTGCGGCCCAATGTATAGGGGGACAAACCGACATTGACCGTCGCACGATCCAATTCGGCTTTTTGGTCAAAACCGGAAGCCACGATCAGATCGATCACTTCGTTCACGCGTTTGCCCTCGGGTACCAACACATAGACAAAGGGAAAGTGCGGAACGCCCTCCAGCACAGAAGCAATGTCAGAGGGGGTCATTGTGCCGTTGAGTGTGAAAAAGCCCTCTTTCAACTCCGCACCCAGACGTCGCCGGTAAAAAATATATTCTGTCAGTGTTCGGTTTTTAATCAGCCCTTTGCGGTCCAATTGTTCAATGACTTCCTTGAGGCGCATTCCCTTGGTTATTTCAAATTCTTGTTGAGGCACGCCGGTCGAGCCCGTTTGATTGACCCAATAGCCACCCAGACCGAAACACAGAAGGACGATTCCCAAAACAAACCGACGGATGATGCGAATACGGTGCTTGCCCATGGCCATGCAAACCCACCTCTCGGGCTTTGGACCCCAACCCACACAAAAGATAAAAGCTACCCATAAAAATAAACCTATGGGTGACCTGTTGAGTTTACCCAGTCGGGGCCATCTTTGAAAACCCTTAGCCGGACGCACGCCCCAGGATGATCTGCCATTCGTCAACTGCAACGGGCATGACGGAAAGCCGATTTCCCTTTCTGAGGAGAACCATCTGTTCCAGACCCGCTAGCCCTTTAAGTTGCCGCAAACCCAGGTGGGGCAATTTCTGAACGGCGGCGATATCCACAGCCGACCAACGGGGGTTATCCTCCGTGCTCTTGGGGTCAAAGTATGGACCGTTGGCATCGAATTGAGAGGGATCTGGATAGGCCGTTCTCACAACGCGGGCGATGCCGACAATTCCAGGATCTGGAATGCTGGAATGGTAAAACAGGGCAAGATCTCCGACCTTCATGTCTCGCATAAAGTTGCGGGCCTGCGCGTTGCGAACGCCCGTCCAGGGTTCTGTTCCAACCCGCTCTAGGTCTGCGTAAGAAAAAACCTGTGGTTCCGTTTTGAGAATCCAGTGCATCTCTTTTATTTTAGTGTGCTGTGCTCTGTTTCACAGGCAATCAATGTGGCATTGCTATGCTGTTAAGGGTGAATATGCGGCGTCAATGGGGATGGATTGTTTTGGGGGTTGTCCTGAGCCTTCTGTTCTGGATTTCTCCCCTGAACCCTTTTCCCAACAAACTGTTTTGGACATCGGGTTCCGCGCGAACCGTTACCGTCAAGGAACTTTTTGCCGAAACCCGACCTGCGACACTTCGAATCGAACAGCAATCCAATCCCTTTCATATCGGCCCAGACTCGATTGGTACAGGATTTATCATTTCTCCAAATGGCTACGTGCTCACCGCTTACCACGTCATCTATCAGGCGGAGCGTTTGACTGCGCTGTTGCCCAATCGGCACCGGTATTCCCTTCAGGTGGTGGGTTTTGACAGCGCCCAAGATCTGGCCCTTCTGAAAATTGTGTCCAATGAGACATTCAGTTATTTGCCCTTGGCGAGCCGCGATCCGGAAATCAAAACCTATGTGATGGCCATCGGAAACTCAAAGGGGGAATTTCTGCAGCCCCGTGCCGGTCAATTGCTTCGGCAAGGCGTGCGCTCTGATCGCGCGGATTTTCCTCAGGGTACACTCGAATTGAGTGCTCCGATCGGTCCGGGCGATTCTGGCGGGCCCATCCTCAATGGCAATGGTGAGGCTGTGGGTGTGGTCAGTTACATCCGTGTGGACGATCAAGGGCAGTGGATCAGTGGCTATGCTGTGCCCATTCGCGAAGACAGTCAGCTTCTGCGTGATCTCAAAAAGGGTGTCCAGCGAGATGTTCCCGTGATTGGCTTCCAGGTGGTCGGTGCAGCTGAGGCAACGGATACTCAACCCTCAGGTGTCCTTGTCGGTGTTGTGGCCAAAGGAGGACCTGCAGACGAAGCCGGTATACAACCAGACGATGTCATTACAGCTGTCAACGGTCAAGCCACACCAACCTACAATGATCTGGTTCGGGTTGTCCGGATGGGTCGTGTGGGTGAATCTGTATCGGTTGCGGTTCAACGTGGGGGTCAGTCCATGGAGGTTCGTGTGGTTCTTCAAGCCAAAGCCAAAGTGTTTTCAAAGTGATATGAAAAAACGTCTCGCAATCATTCAAACAGGGGGAACGATCGCAAGTCGACCCGATGCACTCGGGCGCGTTCAGCCTTCGGATGTCGGTCCGTCTTTGGCATCTGTGTCGCGGCTCTCTGCATTTGAGGTGTCCATTTACCAACCGTTCAATTTGCCCGGACCTCACATTGCGGTGTCTCATATGGAAGTGCTCAGACAATTGATTGATCGCATTGCTCCGGATGTTGATGGTATCGTTGTCACCCACGGCACAGATACACTGGAAGAAACGGCTTTTTATCTCTATCTGACCCTCGATGTGGACATTCCCGTCGTCCTCACAGGAAGCATGCGTCACGCCGAAGAACCTTCGTGGGACGGTCCCGGTAATGTTTGGGGATCTGCACTCACAGCCATGGATCCCCGTTCACAGGGGCGCACCGTTTTGGTTGTGTTCGGGGGCGATATCTTTGATGCCCGGACCGTAACCAAAGTTCACACGTCACTTTTGCATGCATTTGGGGGTTATCCGGGACCCATCGGTCAGGTCGGGGTGGGTTTGAATCAGGAGGAGGTTCACTATTTTGCTCAGCCTCCTCTGCGAAGTGCATTGCCGACACCTGTTTTTATTCCGCGGGTCGATATTCTCTATGCCTATGCCGGTTGGCAGGGAGAGGGGTTGTCCGAATCTCTATCCAATGCCCAAGGTCTGGTGATTGCCGCTCTGGGTACTGGAAATTTACCTCCAGCCGTGGCTTTTCAATTGGAGGCCGCTCATATTCCTGTCGTCTTGGCCACGCGGACCCATGCCGGTCCCATTCTTCCCATTTACGGATATCCAGGTGGCGGAAAGTTGCTTTTGGAGCAGGGTCTCATTCCAGCGTCGTTTTTAAATGCGCACAAAGCCCGGATTTTACTTTTGGTTTTGCTCGGTGCGGAATTTTCCCATGAAGCGATAGCAGAGGCTTTTGCCCGAGGCGTTTGATGTCTCACACATTGTTTTCACGATAACCATAACAGCAGTTACGCACCGTAGGATGTGGAATGCGATTGTGTAAGCCTCCAAACAGATGGATCCACAGAACAAATGGAGATGAAGGTACCTGAGCGATGAGATATTGCTATTGAGGCTGTCAGACGGACGCCCAGAATTGGGCGCCGCATGGGTAGTCGCTTATTCTGCTTCTGGCAGCATCTTTTGGCCTATTGAATAGGCTGCTTTGTCGATGAAGACGATGTTCTTCGCTGGGTGGGTGCCCCAAGGACGGTCATTGAAGCCGCAATAGCCTCAGATGATCGCATTCTCTCGTAACTGACGTACACGACGTGCATCTTTTTTTCCCAGTAATCTGCATGAGATCAGTCCAATTTGGATATCACCGAGTTCGTTTTTAGTTGATTGAATCTATCTATGGCTATCTTTCGCCTCTTCATTATTATCATCCTTATGCAGTCGCAAGCACTTACTCCTTAGTGGTTCCCTGATACTCAAATACAGCGGGTTTCATAATTATTAGGAATTAACAAAGGACATAAAATGCTTTTTATATCCTTCTATATTTTCAGGAGTTACAGCCTCTACGCATTCTTGAATGATATTTTCTATGTTATCTATTGTTTTACTTGGATATCTTCTTATTCCATTCTTTATTTTCGAAATCGATTCTTCTATTGGATTCAATTCTGGACTATAGGGAGGTATATATAGTATTTCTATTCCATTCTCTTCAAATAAATCTTTTACAGATTTCGTTTTATGTACGCTTAAATTATCCATTACTATTTTTCTAATACCAATCTTTTTGATTTCTTCGCAAAATATCTCTATATATTTTAAAAATACGTCAGTATTCATTGTTCCATCAATTATAAACGTGCACACCATTTTCATATGTAGAATGAGTATTACATTTCTCTTTTTCCTTCTTTTTGATCTATTTATTTTGCAATATAGTCTTTTTTTATGACTCCATCCATAGAGGGTTTCACAATCTATATGTACGCCAAATTCATCTAAAAATCCAATTTCATTTAAATCACTTTTCAAAATCTCTTCAATAAATGCCTCTCTTTTTATTATATTTGATGGTGTTTCTTTTTCAAGTGCGATATAAGTTTTTTTTATACTTTATCCCCGCACGTTGAAACGCTCTATACATTGTCGCTTTTTTCACGGTCACACCATACATTTTCTCCCATTCTTGACACGCTTTTTCTAAGGTAATATCCGGCATACTTTGTACCATTGCTCTTAGATTTTCAAAGTCTGCAATATCTATACGGGGTGGCTTTTTAGTTCCTCTTTTTTTAGGTTCCAATACATTGTTGTCATCAAGCTGCAAGTATCGTCCAACAGCCGAGGAAGAAACATTATATATTTCTGCAACCTCTTTTATTGTGTATCCTTCATAGTATTTTTCAACTATTCTTTTTCTAAGATCTAAACTATAAGTTACTGGCATACATAGATTTTACCACATTACATTCAAAAATAAAATATCCCCAAAATTAATAAACTTGCTGTATATCCACGTCATCTTTCTCTGCCTCTAGCTCATTGCTGCTGGAGAGATCTTGCAAAGACTGATTAACGCTTTGGCTGATCCTTCCAGTGATTGCTGAATGAGTCAATCGATGTGCTGTGGCAGCGTGACGCGTTTGTGATTGCTGACTATCCGACGCCACCAGATAGCTCTTGGTCGCCTTGATGTTGGTTGGCTTGCCGATGATGGCATCTTCCAATCCATCAATGATCGGGAATGTTGAGAGCTTTATGAAACACTTACCTAATGACTGCTCTGACCAAGACGCGAGCTGGCCGCAGGGCGCGGTCAAGCCGCATGGCGTGCTGCTCTGACCAAGACGTGCCGTTTAGCTCAAGACAGAATATTTCTTCCCGCCCTGAAAGCAGCGCAAAGATTTTAAGTGTGTTTGTGGTAACTCCACTCTTCCATGCGACGATCGATTTCACATCCATGGAGAGAAAAGAGTTTGAGCATTGCTGTGTTGGCTTCCGATGTTCCTCCATAGTAGGTGATGCCTCCTTGATCACGCATCATCGAAAATCCATGCCGGTGAACCCACTTGCCCAGCCCTTTGTTTCTAAACTCAGGTAACATTGCCATATAAGTGATTCGCGACCAACCCGTGGCAGTCTCAATCTGAGCAATGACAATAGCCATTGGCTGTTGATCGATATAGCCTAAATGGATGCAGTTGGGACCTGAAGTCATCCCTGGCTCGGAAAGATAACCTTTCAGGCACTCAAAGCCATCATCTTCAGGTGAAAAATCTGGATTGCCCTCACTTGCCCTTTCCATCAAAAGACCCGCTTGAGCCAGTGTTTCATCATTGCTATCGGGAATGGCCTTCCAAGTGATTGGCGTTCCTACATCATCTTGGAGATCGGAAATCTGAGCTTTGAATTCGACTCGCCCACTTCTGAAGTGCAATCCCTCCAATTCGGCGGCTTTTTTGATGAGTGGGGCGACGGAATCATCAATCAATCGAAAATGGATGGTTTGAGCTCCCAGTTCCAAGGCCCGCTCACAAGCTTCCTTTAATAACTCTGTGAAGTGAGAAACCTCAAAATTTGCATATTGGCTCAGACATTGAACCACCTTGATATGGAAAACGTGTTCCTGATCTTGCGCAACAAAAGTAGAAGCAATGACTTCTCCAGAAGGGGAGCAAATCACAAAATAATTTCGCAAGTCACGCAGGCCCTCGGCAACGTGTTTTTTGTAGCCATCAACTTTTTGCTGTAGCACATCTTTCGGGGCGTCAGGGTTGTAGAGGCGAAGCCAAGAGGGGATCAGATTTTCAGTTAGAATCATGGCTTTCAGCATAGACCCCTGGTCCGGTCAGAGGATGCATCAAATGGCTTAAAGGATGTCCGTATGGGATTTTTTTACAGCACTGGGCACATACACGCTTACCTTTGGCGTTTGTCATGAACGGGTAAGCCCAACCCTACATACAGGCAAAGGTCACTTCATCACTGCGGTTTAAAAATGAAATGCCGAAAACAATTGAGCCCAACTACGGTATGCTGTTCGGCTGCTGGAGTGGAATCAGGGACCAAGCCATGTTCAACCCCTTCTTTTTGGACATTTGGCAAACAAAAAATGTGATCTAAACTTATTTCAATTTTCCGTATACTCACAATCAATTACCTTAACCCAAACAACAAAAAACAAAAAAAAGAGAAGGAGAGATAGGACCTCTCCTCAAAAACCCTATCTCTCCTTCTCTTTCTCTTCCCTATAACCTTTAGAGAGACTTCCCTATATCTCTCCTGGAGCGGGAGATGGGATTCGAACCCACGACATCAACCTTGGCAAGGTTGCGCTCTACCAGCTGAGCTACTCCCGCATTCCTTCTCTCTTCTCTTTCTATCTTTACTTCTCTTTCTATTTTGACATCTTATTTTTTCTATTTTGACATCTTATTTTCATATATTTATAACCCCCGCATTTCTCTACTCTTCCGGGCGATCTCTCGCCAAGTACCATCGACCACTCTGCGTTTCACTTCCTAGTTCGGTATGGGGTAGGGTGGGTCCACAGCTCTCTTAACACGGGGGCTTCTCTTTTTTCTCTCTATCGGCTTTTCCTTCTCGAACTTCTTTTTTAGTTCTTCACCGATTTTGAGCTTGAGATTGCGAGTGCTTTTATCATTTCTTTCTTTGGTCAAGACCTCGACCTATTAGTATGTGTCTGCTCAATCCCTCACGAGACTTGCACACCACACCTATCTACCACTTTATCTTAGTGGGGTCTTACCAGTCTTACCTGTGGCAGATCTCATCTTGGGGCTCGCTTCCCGCTTAGATGCTTTCAGCGGTTATCGATTCCGTACTTAGCTACTCAACTTATGCTCTTGGTAGAACAGCTGATACACCATTGGTACGTTCATTCCGGTCCTCTCGTACTAGGAACAACTCCCCTCAAATCTCCTTCGCCCATAGTGGATAGAGACCGAACTGTCTCACGACGTTCTGAACCCAGCTCGCGTGCCGCTTTAATGGGCGAACAGCCCAACCCTTGGGACCTTCTTCAGCCCCAGGATGCGACGAGCCGACATCGAGGTGCCAAACCTCCCCGCCGATATGGACTCTGGGGGAGATCAGCCTGTTATCCCCGGGGTAACTTTTATCCGTTGATCGATGGCCCTTCCACTCGGTACCACCGGTTCACTAAGCCCGTGTTTCCACCCAGCTCGACATGTTCGTCTTGCTGTCAAGCCACCTTTTACCTTTGCGCTCTTCTGATGATTTCCAACCATCTTGAGGTGACCTTTGGGCGCCTCCGTTACCTTTTCGGAGGCGACCGCCCCAGTCAAACTACCCACCTAACACTTTCCGCCCCCCTCTTAGGGACGTTAGATATCCAATTCACACAGGGTGGTATTTCACTTTCGCCTCCATGCGAACCACAATCCGCACTTCTACGGCTCCCACCTATCCTACGCAATCTGAACCGAACACCAATGCCAGACTATAGTAAAGCTCCACGGGGTCTTTTCGTCCTACTATGGGTAGGCCGCATCTTTACAGCCATTTCAATTTCACCGAGTCCCTCGTTGAGACAGCGCCCTGATCGTTACGCCTTTCGTGCAGGTCGGAACTTACCCGACAAGGAATTTCGCTACCTTAGGACGATTATAGTTATCGCCGCCGTTCACTGGGGCTTCAGTTCGAAGCGTTAACCTCTCCCCTTGACCTTCCAGCACCGGGCAGGCGTCAGACCCTATACTTCCACTTTTCGTGTTTGCGAGTCCTGTGTTTATGGTAAACAGTCGCCAGGGCCCATTCACTGCGCCTGTATTTCTACAGGCCCCCTTCTCCTAAGTTACGGGGTCATTTTGCAGAGTTCCTTAACTAGGGTTCTCTCGCTCGCCTTAGTGCTTTTACACTCAGATACCTGTGTCGGTTTACGGTACGGGCACTTTATACCTTATTCGCTTAGAAGCTTTTCTTGGCACCATGGATTCACGAGACTTATCAGTCCGAGGACCTTCCCGATGTATCTCAGCCTATATGCCGGGCGGTTTTTCCTATCCCAACGACCTTGAGTACCCAACGGGCATAGCCATAGCTCCGCTTCTCTTATCCTAATGCGTCCTCCATCACAAGTATAAACTGGTGCAGGAATTTTAACCTGCTGTGCATCGCTTACGTCTTTCGACTTCAACTTAGCTCCGAGCTCACCCTGGGCGGACGACCCTTCCCCAGGAACCCTTATCTTTTCGGCGGATGGGATTCTCACCCATCTTATCGTTACTCATGCCGGCATCCGCACTTCCCATACCTCCAGCACTCCTTCCGGTGTACCTTCTACGGCTTAGGGAACGCTCCCTACCATTCTTTCGAATTCGCAGCTTCGGTGGTATGTTTTAGCCCCGATCATTTTCGGCGCATCGTCACTCGACTAGTGAGCTATTACGCACTCTTTAAAGGGTGGCTGCTTCTAAGCCAACCTCCTAGCTGTTTTAGCAACGACACATCCTTTTCCACCTAACATACACTTGGGGACCTTAGCTGGCGATCTGGGTTGTTTCCTTTCGGATACGGAAGTTAGCTCTCGCATCCTCACTCCCGCCTAACAAATGTGCCTCTTCGGAGTTTGATAAGGTTTTGGTAATCTAGTGGGACCCTAGCCTTTTCAGTGCTCTACGGGACACATTCTCTACGGCGAGGCTGTACCTAAATACATTTCGGGGAGAACTAGCTATCTCCAGATTCGGTTAGCTTTTCACTCCTAAACACAGGTCATCCGAAGCGTTTTCAACCGCCACCGGTTCGGTCCTCCTCCTCCTGTCACGGAGGTTTCAACCTGCCCATGCCTAGCTCATCTGGTTTCGAGTCTAGCTCGACATACTCATTCGCCCTATTCAGACTCGCTTTCGCTACGCCTCCGTCTTTTGACTTAAGCTTGCATGTCTAGTCTAAGTCGCCGGCTCATGCTTCAATAGGCACGCCATCACACTCTTAAGGAGCGATGACTGCTTGTAAGTACACGGTTTCAGGTTCTATTTCCACTCCCCTTCCGGGGTTCTTTTCACCTTTCCCTCACGGTACTATTCGCTATCGGTCACCAGTAATATTTAGCCTTGCGCGGTGGTCCGCGCGGATTCAGTCATCGTTTCACGAACAACGACCTACTCAGGTGTCACCTACTATCCTTTGCCTTTCGCCTACGGGGCTATCACCCTCTTTGGCCTGCTCTTCCAAGGCAGCTCGACTAGACATTGGATTCGATAATGGTGATCCTACAACCCCAAGAGGTAAACCTCTTGGTTTGGGCTCCTCCCTGTTCGCTCGCCGCTACTGAGGGAATCGATTTCTCTTTCTATTCCTCGAGGTACTTAGATGTTTCAGTTCCCTCGGTTCCCATCTATACCGAGAACAGTATAGATACGAAGTGTTCACACTTCGTGGGTTTCCCCATTCGGAGATCTACGGATCAAAGCTTATATCCAACTCCCCGTAGCTTATCGCAGGTAACCACGTCCTTCATCGGTTCTGGTGCCAGGGCATTCACCGTGTACCCTTAATATCTTGACCAAAAGATTTGACCATCGGTGATTTACACACCGAATCGATGTTTATATATTAGCACTCGCTCTCTCTTGTCATTATTCTCGGAAAAGTTTCCTTTCCCTTCCCTTTGGTTTCCCCAAGGGCTCCAAAATATTACTCCCACCTCCCTCTTCTGTCAACCCTTGACCGCAGGAACCCTCTCTTTTGCGTCTGAAACAATCAAGATTCTCCGGAATCGATGGGTACAGCAGAACGTTTTCGAAGCACCAGCAGCCAAACCAGCGCCAAAACAGACACTGCAAAGATGCCAACCAGAATCAAAGGTTGATAACGGGCCCACGCAACCAAGAAAACCTCTCCAAATTTCCAAAGTCCCCATTGCCACACCCATACCCAAAGGGCCGCACCCAAAAAGCTGCTCCAGGTGTAGGTCCAAAACCGAACACCGGCTAAACCCGCATAGAGGATGAACGGCGTCCGGAAAAACCCAAACCAACGGCTGACCACAATCACCCAAACACCATGGCGATCGTACCAGCGCTTGACCTCCTCGAATTGAACCGCTTCGCGCACCTTTTTGGGCAGATATGCAGCAATTTTGTGACCGAACAGGTATCCCACGACATTCCCCAAACCATTGCCCAAAGTTCCCCAAAACACAGCTTCGGCCAGTGTGGTTTTTTCGGCGTGGATGAGAAAGCCCTGCGCCACCCAAACCAACTCAAAGGGAATGCCGGGAACCCCAATACCCTCCACAAAAAGCGCCACAAACAATACAAAATGCAACGCCTCGGGCGGAAGGTTGATCAACCAATCGGGAAGTTCCACATTCTGATTATGTGCACTGAAAAATTAAAAAACCACTGCCACAGCCAACAGACAGAGAAACCTCTTGGCCCAAAGCAATATTCGACATGCCCAACCCGACACCCGCAGGCAAAGATGCTCCGCAAAGCGGCCAATGCACACCATCCAAACAGACGGTTTCCATGGAATCAAGTGCGAGAAGGCTCAGTGTTTGACCAGCATACGTCGGTACAACATAAGCTCCTGCAACCACAGGTAAAGCCCACTCGTCCCCACCGTGCAAAATAACAGAACAGCCCTGCTTGGTCATTTTTAAAGCAATCAATAAGAGTGCCAGCATGTGGTCAGTGCGTCCACCCAGCGCACCAAGAAGCAAGAGGTTATTGCAACCTCGATCTCGGGCAGCTGAAATGGCAAGCTCTCCATCTAATTCGTCCTTCTCAGTTGGAAACTGTTGGGTCAAAGTGTCGGGCAAATCGGCTTGGGAACTCGAGTCAAAATCACCGAGCCAAATGTCAGCCGTGACACCGAGCAAAGCACTGTGATGAATCCCTCCGTCCGCAGCCAAAACGAGATCCGCTGGATGGTCATGCAAAGTCTGTCTGAGACAGGGCGTATCGGTCAGTCGCCCGCCAAGTAAAATCCAAGCTGTTTTCATTTGATCTCACTTCTGGCGTCGATGGCTGAAAAGCAAAGAACCGTCAGGCACAAAAGAACACTGGCCAAAGCAAACGCTTCTCCAAGGTTTTGCTCGCCTGGACGCCCAAGTCTCTCGTAGATTCCAAGGGTGAGTGTCGCCCACTCAGGTCGCTGCAACACCAAACTGGCGGCAAACTCCCCAAAAATGGTCGCCAATGCCAACGCCAATCCTGTGCGAAAAGCCGATTGAACCAGCGGCCAAGTGACCCTGCGGACACTCTGAACGGATGAACAGCCCAATGACCGCGCAGCGTCCCTGAGGCTTGGAGACACGTTTCTCAAAGCAGGCAATACCGTTCGCAAAAAAATAGGATAGGCGAACAGCGTGTAGGCCAATCCAAGCATCCCCAAACTCGCCTGCCATTTTGGATAGGAAACCAGATACCCAACCGAAAGGCCCACAGGAGAGACGACAAGTGGCAAAAAACCGAGCATCTCGATCCAAAAAGGTTTTCTGGATCGACCGATGACATAGGCTTGGAGCAGGGCAACCCCCAACGCACCCGTCAATCCCAGAAACCCAAATGCCAGCGAATGGGTGAGCAAATCCAGCAGAGGCAAATGGTCATCTCTATTCCATAAACTTTCGTAAAACGCCACAGTGAGACCCTCGGAGCCCTTAAAACCCTTGTACACCACACACAGCAGCGGGGCAAACAAGGCCATCCAAAGTAAACAGACGCTTCCCCAAACGGATAAAACCTGCCACTTCACAGGCCGTTTGGCTTTGATGGGAACCCATCCCTGAACCGCGGGTCGCTGTCGCTGAAACCCAAGGTAAAGGGCGACCAGAACCAAAGCGACCAAACCCTCAAGGGCCACCAAAGCGCTGGCCTCACCCAACCTCAACTGATATGAAACCAAACTGTAAATGCGGACCTCGAGCGTCGCGTAGGCATTTCCACCCAAGAGCAACGGAAGTCCCAATGACGAAAACACATACAAGAAGGTCAAACTGGCTGCTGCGCCAACGGCAGGTTTCAGGGTGGGCCACTCGCATTGCACAAAAATGCGAGACCGCGACAAGCCCATCAAACGGGCCACCTCCAATTGACGTTGATCCACGCGCAAAAAACCCGCGTGCAGAAAGCGAACACACAGTGGCAAATTGTAAAAAATATTGCCCAGAAGCACCAAAACGAGGGTTTCTCGCAGATCAATGCCGAGTAATCCTTGTGCGCCAAACAACGCCAGCCAACCCAGAGCCGCGACAGGTGCAGGAATGACAAAGGGCAACAGCAAAAACCGCAGCAGCAAATCCTTTCCCATAAACTCAAAACGGGCCAAGACATAGGATAACGGAATACCCAAAGCCAAACAGCAAACCAATGTGTAGAACGCACCCTGAAGACTCCAAAACAACCGTTCCAGATTGTATGAATTGGCAAATGCACCCCAAAATTCAGTGGCCGATCCTGCGCCTCGCATTCCGAAAGACACCAAAGGAATAATCAAAGCCACTGCAAAAAATGCCAAGACTCCCATACGGGCGACGCCATGTATCAATGTAAAGCGCAACTCTGTTCTCATGGATTTTGTCGTTCAATGACAACTGCATTCCATTTCTGTATGAGCGCATCGACTTGCGTGAGCAGCGGGTCAGTGGGTTCTGGTGCATAAAACGCAACAGGTTTTTGGGCAAACCGGTAGACATCCGGAAGTGAAATGTTTGGCATAATGGGATACATCCACATTGACGTTGGGATTTGCTTTTGCACTTTCTCAGATTGCATGAATTGAATGAAAGCTTTTCCCAGAGCGACATTCTTGCTGGAAGCCGTTACAGCCATCCCTTCACTCTGCCGAAATACACCACCCACGAAAAAGAGATTGCCAGTTGGGCTCTGGGTCAATTTCTGCTTGCTGAAAAATACCTCTGCCGCTGGACTGGACGCATAACTGACCACAAGCGGGTAATGGCCTCCATTGCGGCTGAATTCTGTGTAATAGGCTTGCGACCATCCTTGGGTGACTTTGAGGCCGTTGTCCCGCAGCTTTGCCCAAAATTCCCAGGCCTTCTGAGGACCAAAATGGTGCAAGGTCGACAACAAAAACGACAATCCTGGGCTGGATGTTGCTGGGTTTTCGACCACCAGCATGTTCCTGTAGGCAGGAGAAGTCAGATCCTCGAGGCGTTTTGGAAGGGGACCCTTCATGGCCTTGTCGTAATTGAGATTGACATACCCTGTCGCGATCCACTTGAAGGTTTCGACTCGTAAAATACCCGCTGTTTTGGCCTTGTTGAACAGCGTGGTATCAATGCCATAGACGACATCGGCAATGGATCCTTGGGTCAAAATTAGCTTATTGAGCATTTGCCCCGCATCGCCCGCCTTGAGAACATTGACTTGAACATTGTTGTTTCGCTCAAACCCTTCAAGAAGAGCTTTAGGAAGCTCAAACGAATCATGGGTCAACAGCGTCAACTGAGCTGCTTTGCCAAATGACAGGCTGAAAACCAACAGAAATATTGCACGGATGTAAAACGGGATTGTGTTCACAGATAGCCTCTTCCACGTCGACACATGCGAAAGGACAGCTTCAGGCCGCTCTTCCTACGCCCATGCAAATGGGATCAGGTTCTAGGGTATTTCTCAGCCACCGACAACTTGGCACCCCTGACGACGCCCGAAAAGCATAGCGCATATGGCAAGACGAATGCTATTTCCCTTACAGGAGAGATAAAAATGAACCCTAGTTTTTAAAACTGTCTCAGACACCCACATTGCTTCATAACAGCACTCATACTCATTCGAAGCCGAGTGTGAAGCATTCAAATTGAACAGCCATTTTTGAATCTCTAGTGAACGAAAACCCGATATCTGAGATATCTTCAGAACAAAAAAGGCAATACGCAAGAAAATACATCAAGTGCAAACCTTGTTTTTTCCACTCTTCAGGTCGTCCTCCTTATCTTGTAACCACTTAAACAGCACGTCCTGCAGACAACCCAAAGAACCCAAATTGGTTCCAGACTCAAGTTCATGGTCACATAGGGTGTTATAACTCGCCCTTTTCTTCAAAAAAGCATTGCATACATAACTCGAAAAACCCTTTTGAGAAAGTGTTTTCAGATTTTTTAGGGCACTTAGGGTTGTCTTTGCCGTCAGTACAGAAAATTTGTTTATTTCTTGTATTTTCAAGAAATAAGAAATGCCATCCAACTCCGCTTCAAAGGTTCGTAAAAATTCGCAATATCCAATGAAATCGTTGCATCATAAATCAATTATCTAATATTAAGCGCGCCTTATACCTTTTTTATTTTAGCAAAAGTGTTAATCTTTATTAATTAAATGATTTTTATGTAAAAAGTATTCTTTTCCATAAAAAACGATTACTACTAAAAATGATTCCGTTTTTCAACTTTTAAGATCAATTTTTTCTATTTTTCCAATCCATACATTTTCGCATTTTTTGATATTATGGATATTTAGTGAGCCAAAACGATCCATTCAATTTCTTTTGATGATCCTAAAGGTTCCTGGTATTTAAGAAACTTGCTGTATGTTTTTGGCGAATATTAAAGTCCCTTGGATTCAGTACCTTACAGAAGCTTAAGAATTGTGTCCCACTAGAGGTATTTTCTGTATCCAAATCTCAGAACGGGTTGCATATGGCTTAGTCTGTTTAGATCGCCAATCGACTCGAGGGTTTAAGATTTCGGCGATGCAGGCGAGGACAGCACGTGGTTTTGGAGAGAAGGCCAAGAATGAACATGGCCGTGAAGACGGACAGGCATCCCTGGGATGCCACTTAGCCCAAGACGTTGAAGTGAGACTGTCTCTCGGGGAAGACGATGTGATGGTTCATCTCCCTATTTCATTGTCTCAATCGGGATTTTTGTCCCTGGTATTTTTTGTAAGGTACTTAATCCTTTGGAATGCAAAATGGAAAACAAATCAGAAAATGGTCATTTCCCGCTTTGTTTTTTGTAGACTGTAAGCTTAGGGAGGTCAAACACCATGGACACTCAATTTTACGATGTCGTCATTGTCGGCGGAGGACCCGCTGGACTGACCTCAGGGATTTACACTGCACGCGGAAATCTCAAAACAGTCATTTTAGAAAAAGGCCAACCCGGAGGCCAAATTGCCCAAACCCATGAAGTTGAAAATTACCCGGGATTTCCACAACCCATCTCGGGAATGGAATTGAGTGAGCGGATGGTCGAACAGGCGACACGTTTCGGTGCACGCTTGGAGTCTGACGAAGTACGACACATTGAACACAGGGGACCGGGACAGTTTCTGGTCACTGGCTACGATGCGCATTACCAATCCAAAGCGGTCATCATCGCAACAGGGGCAAACCCCAAACGGCTGGGCGTTCCCGGAGAGGAAAAATTTTACGGACGGGGTGTATCGACCTGTGCAACCTGTGACGGCTTTTTTTACCGTGAAAAACACGTCGTGGTTGTTGGTGGCGGGGATGCCGCTGTCGAAGAAGGTCTCTTCCTGACCAAATTTGCACAAACGGTCACCTTGATCCACAGACGAGACACACTCAGGGCACACAAAACCGCACAGGAACGTGTTCTGTCTCATCCCAAAATGCGGTTCATATGGAACAGCGCAGTCCAAGAGGTCCTCGGCAATGAAACCGTCACGGGAATCCGGCTCAAAGACACCCAAACCGGCCAAGAATCTGTGCATGCCACCGACGGCGTGTTTGTATTCATCGGTCATACACCCAATACTGGGTTTTTGGGCTCACTGGTCGAACTCAGACCCGATGGATACATCGCCATCCGGGATGAGGTGTACACATCGACGCAGGGCGTATTTGCGGCGGGCGATGTCAGTGATTCCATTTACAGACAGTTGGCAACCAGTGTGGGTGCAGGAACCCGTGCGGCCATGGCCACAGAGAAATGGCTTGCCGAAACCCCTGAGCAGGTAACGACATAAGGTACGTTGAAAAAGCAAAACGCCTGTTGAGCAGCGTCCATCCCGTCCAAGCCCAGCCAGACGATGGTTGGGCTTGTGGGCATTTGACCCCAGAAGAGTACAGGGTCTACCTCAATATGGACCCCAGAGACCGCGAACACGGCACGCGTGTGGCAAAGCGACTGCTGCGCAACCACCCAAACGTTTCACCCCATGTCATCGCTGCGGCCATTTTGCACGACTGTGGCAAGAGTATTCGAAGATTCTCACTGCTTGAGCGGGTTTTTTTGGGGCTCATTCCCGAGACGCTCAGCGCAAAATGTCTACCGGGTTGGACCGAAATCAGACGAACCCATCCAGATCTGGGTCGCAATATCGTTCGATCCGCTGGTGGCCGGGAGGTTGTCGCTGATCTGATCGCACGGCACCACCATCCCAAAGATGACCCAGACGCAAACCTGCTCTACCGCTACGATCATTCCGAGTGATTGGCGAAAAATTGGATGATCTCGCGGGCCACTTGGTCCGAAAAATGAGACGCGCTCAGGTGAGGCCCTGTGACTTCCAAAAACCGAGAAGCTGTACCCAATGCCTTTCGCGACTCAATGAACGGCTCTGAGTGCTGAGACGCCAAAACCCAGGCATCTGAGGAAGAACCCACGGCCAGGAAAGGAATGGTCTGATGGGCGAAATAGAAAGTGCCCTCCAAAGGGCTGTTTTGGACGGTTGCAAAACCAAATTGGTCCGCAGAAAGCCGAGAGCCGGAAAGGCCGTACGCCCGGGCCATTGAATCTCGAAACGTCACACCGCTCTGGTACAGCGACGGCAAACTGAGCACACCGCCCACCAGCGCCGTGGCCCGAACCGGCAACCGGCCCGTCAAACCCACAAGGCTCGCAGGCAATGCGCCCATCGAAACACCCAACGTAAAGGTCCGCCCATTGTAGGAAAAATACCGCGTTGCTTCGGCCGAAACAGAAACCAGGTGATCGAGCGCTGTGGTGTTTCCCCAGGTCTCCTCTCCACCGTCTGAAGAGAGCAACACCGCGTAACCGGCTTCCAGAAATTGCCCGATGAAATGGGCGTACACGGGATGACCCGTCTCGTCAAGACCGTCTTGAGAACGCCCTTTGAACGGATGCGAAACCATCAAAAGCGGACAAGAGGTGTAGCTGCAGATGTCGGGAACAGCCAAAAGATCCATTCCAGAAGCGATACTCACCCGCGTAACAGCCATATGTTCGGGCTTGCGTTGACCTGCGGCTTGCGTGAACATCAAAACACAGCAAAAGAGCCCTATCTGGGCTGTTCTGAGAAGGTTCCAGGAAATCATGGCAAGATGCACTCCACAATCTGGGAAAAGATCTTCGAACAGGCATTTAAAGCCTCTCGAATCTTCCAGGTTTCTCGATCTCGGGGACCCACTTCATTCGAAATTCCCCGAACAACAAGTGTCGGCACCTCTCGCAAAAGCGCGCCGTGAACGACTCCTGCACTCTCCATATCTTCAACCAAGGCATCCGGATAACGCAGAGACATTTTGTCTAACGTGGCGCGTGAGCCGGTCGTGGTATTGACCGTGACGAACAATCCGGAACGGAGATCCAATCGCGTGGCCAGCGCGTGCGAACCTTCCCAAACGGGCAACCCATTGTAAAAGCCTCCGAGCATAGAGAAACCCAAATCCGATAAAGACAAAAACCCTTGTCCATCTTCAGCGCCCAAATCACCATAGGTTACCGCGCTCGCGCAGACCGCTTGGCCTGGAAAAACACCTCTACCGGGGTACACCCCTCCAATTCCCAGATGAATGAGCAGATCGGGTTGGTGCAGTGCAATGGCCTGTTGGGTCGAAAGGGCCGCACCCACAGCCCCAATGCCCGAGACCACAATGGGAACAGAAGGGTTTTGAAAATGGTTGGCCTCCATGTCGGTTGCGACCACAGCACACAGCTTCAATGTGCACCTCCAATCCAAGGCATCAGAAACGATATTGCAGCCTCATACCACGCCGCAATCCACAGCAAAACGAACGCGGGAATCAGGCTGTAACCGTACCCGTTCAGCGCTTTCCACCAACCGACTTTAAAGGTTCGAATGGCCCCGACCAGTGCCGAAATCACGATAAAACTGTACGCTTGCAGTTCGACGACCAACATGGGAATGTGAAGCAGATAGGTCAACCAGGGCATTCCGGCGGGAGAAAATGCAAACCCCATGACCCAAAGACGCAAAACACCGATGAGCAAAGCTGGAATTCCCAAAAACACACCCGGAATAAACGCATTGCCCACAGCGCCCTCCAAAAAATTCCAATACAGGGTCAACTGTGGGAATACGAATCCACTGCCTTTGACCCAACCTTCGACATTTCCACTGAGCCAATCGGCCACCTCTTTGGACAAATTGGAAAACCCAAGGGCGATTACAGCTCCCAAAATAAAAGACCCGTACAGTAAAATATGGGTTACCCAAACGATCTTTTTATAGGGCTTGACCTGTTCAATGGCTCGACCCAACAGCAAACGCAACCCAGAAGGCCGCAGCAATTCGACCAGCATCCACAGGCTCAACAGGGAAAAAACGACAAAGGCACCCGGGCCAGAAAGCCACACGGGGACGTCATCCACTGGAGGAATCACGCGAACACGGTACGCCTCCCATCCACTGGACGTGGCCCGCACCGACACATCAACATTGAAGTCCAAAGTATCGGTTGCAACGGGATAGCGGTACGTTTCTGTACCGAGCTTTGGGTCAAACCCCTGAAATTCCCTGAGCGAAAGGTTGTACCGCAAATCGGCTGGAGGTTGCGGAAACCTCAACCACTCGATCAATATGTTTTCCAATTCATGGGTCGAAGATGGAGAAATTTGCTCTATGGGACGTGAAAATTCGCCAACAACCCAGCCCTCGAGAACCCCATCCGAAATGTTTTGAGCGTGTCGATTTTGGGCAAAACCTGTGGAGCACAAGCCGATGCACACCATCCATACGCAGTACCACATACGCAAAATAACCACAACCCATGGTAGCCGATCCCGCTCAGCCACCGAGAAATTTGATATCCATAAAACAAAAAACATGTTCTATACACTATTTTTCGGAGAATCGACCTGCGGTTGAGTCGAAACCCAGACATATTCAAATGAACTTGACACCAATTCGGTTCCGCCTGTAGAATCGACCTGCTTGGATGCCACTTTATCCTAGTTCCCCAAAATCTATTGTTCTCTATATCAAAACATGTCAACGCTATACCCCACGAGGTCACCTATGAACATTCAAAGAAACATTCTCTCATTGCTCATTTCTATTTCTCTCACTGCATGTGGTGTTTCCAATTTCCCTGTCCCAACACTTTCCTCACAAGGTATTGACTCATGTACTTTGGATGTTCTCTCTGACACAGGCTTTGATGCAAAAGGCACGCTCAAGATACCCCTTCTTTCTAAAGTGCAAAGCATCAAGAGAACCGGTAAAAAGCTCTTTGCCATTGGACAACTCTCAAGTGATCCACAGTGTATTGCCGTCGTCGGTTTGGATACGGTGACGGGAAAACCCCTCAAGGGCTTTGGCAACAAAGGTCTAGCAACGCTCAGGGTTGCTGATTCAACTGGAGCACAAGCCATTCCAAAAGACCTCGATCTATTTGGGGAAACTGTGTTTGTTGTAGGTTCAGTCGATTCTCCAACAGAGGCACAGAAAGGATTTTTGGTTTCCTTTGACAGCCGTGGTAATGTTTTGCCCCTGACGGCCAGAGATGATCGGTTTTTTCTCGATGGCTCATTTGGTACGTATGAATCTACTGACCTGACCACATATGCCACTTCCATCAATTCACTTGAATTTTTGTCCACAGACGGCAATAGCCTGGCTCTTGTGGGACGTGTGCGCCGCGATACGCTCTTCGGAAAACCCAACGATGATATCTTTATGGCCGTTTTAGATCTCAGTAAGGTTGAGCCCGCATTTGCAAAAGCACCAGGCCGGGAGACATATCGGAGATATGTTGAGGGACTTGACATTATACCATTGGGCCGTAGAGGTCCGATCCAACACAATGTCATCACGGATGAATCGTCCGCAACTGGCAACTTAAGTGATGACACTGCACTTGCTGCTACATCTGACAGTTCGGGTAATTTACTTTTCACTGGGGTTTCTAAGCTGGATGGGAAGCATATGGCGTCAACAAGCTATCTCGATCTCCATGCAACGCAAAAAATAGAAAATTACAGCAAAGAAAAAGAGTACTGCAATAAGCCGTCATGGGGTTTACATCTGAAGTCATGTGAGACCACCATCTATGGCAGGTGGAATTCGTCGTTTGCCGCAGACAGCCTAAAGGTATTGCCGAGTTGGACAGTTTCCAACGCACAGGTTTATATGGATTCACCTTGGGCGGAAAGCACCGGAGTGCTAGATGAAGGTTATATCCTTGTATCAGGCAGCCATAAAATCACCAATGGCTATCCTTGGCACAAAGCCTTCTATTTGATGGCCTATACACACCCAGTAGGAATCATACCTTCGCAATTGGAAGCATCTTTTGGTGAGAAGAAAGGCATTACCAGTACGACCTTTTCGGTAGATGGAACGGTCGTTGACGCGTTCGGCCAAGCCCTTCTGGAACAAAGAGATAAAGACACATTTCTAGGTTATATCATTGTGGGTTATATTTCCGATGGTTTCAACTCCGAAATGGCCCTTGCACGTTACACCACTGATGGAATGACTGACAAGACTTTTGGGAGTGCGGGACACCTCACCACATCGCTTGGACAGACGAAAGCCTATAGTGGCGTTGTTGGACAAAACGGGGAAATTTTTGCTGCGGGTGAATTCAAAGAGGTGACTGGGATGACGGTTGGGATCGTACAGCGTTTTGACAAAGACGGTCTGATGTCCCCCTAGAATAAACACCATAGCCCTCAAACACATTAAACACCCGACCTTACCGAATCGGGTGTTTTTCAAATAGCAGGTTCAGTTGACTTTGAATTTGCCCTTCATGCCGCTCTCGTAATGCCCGGGTTCATGGCAACCCATCTCAAACGTCCCCTTCACCTTGGGTGTAAATTTAAGCACAGCCTTCTGACCTGGATGCAACGCAACTTCAATGAATTTATGCTCGTGAACGGCCTTTCCATCGATGGTCAAACTGACGTTATCGGCGGAAAACCACAAGGTGTTCTTCTCCAAATACGCATCCCAATCTTTGGGCTCTGTTTTCGGGGGCGTGTACGCCTGAAACTCGTGATCTGCCTTGCCCGAATTCGTCAAGGTGATCTCGACGGGTACACCCGCTTTGACCTGAAGATCAACAGGCTTAAACCCCATCTCAAACATGGAAACAGAAACCTTTTGAACACCACTGGCAGCGGCACCACCCAAGCAACAGACAAGCACAGCAAGCATTGAACCCTTCATACAGCAAGTTTATTAATTTTGGGGATATTTTATTTTTGAATGTAATGTGGTAAAATCTATGTATGCCAGTAACTTATAGTTTAGATCTTAGAAAAAGAATAGTTGAAAAATACTATGAAGGATACACAATAAAAGAGGTTGCAGAAATATATAATGTTTCTTCCTCGGCTGTTGGACGATACTTGCAGCTTGATGACAACAATGTATTGGAACCTAAAAAAAGAGGAACTAAAAAGCCACCCCGTATAGATATTGCAGACTTTGAAAATCTAAGAGCAATGGTACAAAGTATGCCGGATATTACCTTAGAAAAAGCGTGTCAAGAATGGGAGAAAATGTATGGTGTGACCGTGAAAAAAGCGACAATGTATAGAGCGTTTCAACGTGCGGGGATAAAGTATAAAAAAAACTTATATCGCACTTGAAAAAGAAACACCATCAAATATAATAAAAAGAGAGGCATTTATTGAAGAGATTTTGAAAAGTGATTTAAATGAAATTGGATTTTTAGATGAATTTGGCGTACATATAGATTGTGAAACCCTCTATGGATGGAGTCATAAAAAAAGACTATATTGCAAAATAAATAGATCAAAAAGAAGGAAAAAGAGAAATGTAATACTCATTCTACATATGAAAATGGTGTGCACGTTTATAATTGATGGAACAATGAATACTGACGTATTTTTAAAATATATAGAGATATTTTGCGAAGAAATCAAAAAGATTGGTATTAGAAAAATAGTAATGGATAATTTAAGCGTACATAAAACGAAATCTGTAAAAGATTTATTTGAAGAGAATGGAATAGAAATACTATATATACCTCCCTATAGTCCAGAATTGAATCCAATAGAAGAATCGATTTCGAAAATAAAGAATGGAATAAGAAGATATCCAAGTAAAACAATAGATAACATAGAAAATATCATTCAAGAATGCGTAGAGGCTGTAACTCCTGAAAATATAGAAGGATATAAAAAGCATTTTATGTCCTTTGTTAATTCCTAATAATTATGAAACCCGCTGTACCAACCTCCTCATTTTTTGCAGAACGACTTCGCAATTCACAGTACCCGATTCGGATGCGCGCCACATAAAATTGAACATGCAGCCCAGTGACCCCCACACCGATTGGATTTTAGGTCTGATATGATGACCCAGACATGGCAGAACCCCTGAGTGCACTCGCAGAACTGTTGGCTGAAATGGAACACCGTCGGAGCAGAATCCTTTCGGGCGGTGGTCCAGAACGCATCAAAAAACAACATGAACAAGGCAAATGGACCGCAAGAGAACGGATCGAAAAACTTTTGGATCCTGAGAGTTTCATTGAACTTTCGACATTCACAGAACACCTCGGCGGAACGTTCATGCAAAACGTCGACGCCCCAGGCGAAGGTGTGGTCACCGGCCAAGGCAAAATCAACGGGCGCCCCGTTTTTGTCTTCAGCCAAGATTTCACCGTTCTGGGCGGCAGCCTTGGAAAGATGAACGCCCAAAAAATCACAAAAATCATGGACCTGGCGGCCAAAACAGGTTGTCCCATCATTGGGCTCAACGATTCCGCCGGCGCCCGAATTCAAGAGGGCGTCGACTCACTCTCTGGATACGGAGAGATCTTTTACAGAAATGCCATTTATTCCGGGGCCATTCCCCAAATCAGCGCCATTTTAGGGCCTTGTGCTGGTGGCGCGGTGTACAGTCCGGCCCTGACGGATTTTATCTTGATGGCCAAACACTCCAGTTACATGTTCATCACGGGACCCGAGGTGATCAAATCGGTCACGCGAGAAGAGGTCAGTTTCAGCGAACTCGGTGGGGCAACGGTCCACACGCAAAAAAGTGGTGTGGCCCATCTTGAGCGCGAGTCAGACGGCCAGGTGTTGGAAACCATTCGAGAGCTCCTCGGCTATCTCCCTCAAAATGCGACGGAAAAACCGCCCTACCAAAAGACCCAGGACCCAACGGAACGCAAAACAGACCGCCTGCTCGAACTCATTTCACCGGACAGCCGAAAACCCTACGATATGCTCGAAGTGATCCGAGAACTGGCCGATGACGGACATTTTCTGGAAATACAGCCCGACTTTGCAAAAAATATTGTCACAGGATTTGTGCGTCTGGGAGGGCACTCTGTTGGCATTGTCGCCAACAACCCTCGGTTCATGGCAGGCACGTTGACCATCGATGCCTCAGACAAGGCTGCCCGATTCATTCGGACCTGCGATTGCTACAACGTGCCCATTCTCACATTGGTCGATGTCACGGGATTTCTTCCCGGGGTTGCCCAAGAACACGCAGGAATCATCCGTCACGGCGCAAAAATGCTCTACGCCTATTCGGAAGCCACGGTGCCCAAAATCACCCTCATCACCCGAAAAAGCTACGGGGGCGCATACCTCGCCATGAATTCAAGGGATATGGGTGCCGACATCGTTTACGCCCTTCCGACAGCAGCGGTCGCGGTCATGGGCGCAGAAGGTGCCGCAAATATCATTTACCGAAAGGAAATCCTCAAGTCAGAACACCCCGAGACGACACGCGCCGAAAAGATCAAAGCGTACAAAGATGCCTTCGACAGCCCCTACGCAGCCGCACTCAAGGGCTACATCGACGACATCATCGACCCGAGTGACGTTCGAAAAACGCTCGTTCGCTCTCTGGAAATGCTCATGGATAAAAAGGAAACGCGTCCCTACAAAAAGCACGGCAACATGCCCCTGTAAACGAAAAACGAGGAAATTCTTTGAATACCACACGGCTGCAAGACCTATCCCCTTTCAGCAAAGGATTTTGTCGCATATTGCACAGGTCGAAACGCCCGAATTGTACGGGCCATTCTGACTTGCCAAATTCGCCTCTACAGCAAAAGACTTTTTGAACATATCAAAAATTTTTCTGATTGGAACAACATTCAAACCCTTTTGGACGTCGGCTGCGGCCCTGGGGAAATTGCCAAAACCTTTCCCTACACGCACTTCTCAAAGGAAAAACCTACACCGGCATCGACATTGAACCCTACTTTATCCGACGGGCCGTTGCCGAACACCTGGGAGAGGGTTTCACGTTTCTAAACAGAGATTTCTACGACCTTGACGGCTGCGCGCCATTCGACGCATTGCTCTTTATCCTCTCACTGCAACACCTCGGAGACATCGATCGTGTTCTCTCCAAACTGCGCCAGTTGGTGAAAAAAGACGGATGGATTTTGGCGTTTGATGATGCCGGATCGACCCGCGCTGCTCAACCCAGGGATGCCCACCCTGAATAAAATGTTCGATCTGATCTCGCACAAAAACACTTCAGGCAAACGAAACAACAGGGCTTTGCTCGACATTGCAGACCGTGCCCCAGAGGTCGGCCTAGAGATTCTCGAACTCGAAACACTGGATATGCCGATCGAGCCGACACAACGGGAAGACTACATCCGCGCCAATCTCTTGATCAGCGAATCCATCAAGAGGGCCTACGCCGTGTACATCGATCAAGAAAAGCTTCTGCAAGAATGCATTTTTTGGAACAGCAATGGCGGAACCGCAACCAACCGTTCGTGGGGAAAATTGATCGCCAAAAACATTTGAGAAAACCGCAGGTTTAGGCGCCTGCGGTTTTTCGATTGCGATTCCAACAACGCTTGAATCAGACCTCTTCGGTCACCTGCATCAAATCGTCCTCGTGAACGTCTGCGCTGTCAGGCTTTTGCCTGTATCCCAGACGAAGGGCGTCGAGGGCCTTGTGGCGAATTTCGCGCTCCACATTTGGATTTTCTGCAATGTACTGTGCTGCTTTCTCTTTACCCTGGCCCATCCGGGTTTCGTTGTACGAGTAAAATGCACCCGACTTCTTGATGATGCCCAAATCAGAGGCCACGGAAACCAAATCGGACAATTGATCAAAGCCTTTTCCGTAAATGAGATCCAACTCGACTTCTTTAAACGGGGGTGCAATTTTGTTCTTTTCTACGCGAATTTTTGCAACGGCAGAATTCTCACTTCCCTTGCCAACCTTACTGACCCGAAGTCGGACAGATGCGTAGAATTTGAGGGCTCGACCACCCGTCGTGGTTTCCGGATTTCCGTACATCACTCCGATTTTTTCCCTCACCTGGTTGATGAATATCGCACAGGTTCCCGTTTTCGAGAGCAAGGGTGTCAGTTTGCGTAAGGCTTGGCTCATGAGCCTGGCCTGGACCCCCATGGATGACTCCCCCATTTCGCCTTCGATTTCAGCGCGTGGGACGAGTGCCGCCACCGAGTCCACGACAATCAACTCAACCGCACCGGAACGCACCAAAAGCTCCATGATTTCCAAGGCTTGCTCACCAGAATCAGGTTGTGAGACGAGCAATTCATCGATGTTGACCCCGAGTGCCTTCGCATAAATCGGATCGAGGGCATGTTCGGCATCGATAAACGCCGCAACCCCTCCACCCTGCTGTACCTGCGCGATCACGCTGAGTGCCAGGGTCGTCTTTCCGCCGGATTCGGGACCGTAAATTTCGGTGATCCGACCTCTGGGAAGTCCACCTGCCCCCAATGCCAAATCCAAGCTGAGGCTTCCCGTACTGACCGTTTGAACATCCAGCCTGGTTTCGTCACCAAGTTTCATAATGGAGCCTTTACCGAATTGTTTCTCGATTTGCCCCATGGCTTGATCGAGGGCTTTTTGCCGATCTTGAAGGGACTCTACAGTGGTGGTGGTCTTCATTTTATCCTTACTCATAGGGATTCTCCTGGGAGGGTTTGACTTTCTGAAACGGCGGAAACACCCAACAACCGAAATTTTTTGAGTGTTTGGTACTCGGGCCCACTTTTGTGAAGCGTGGATTGGATCAGTTCAAACGATCGAACAGTCCATCCCATGGAAAACAAAATCGGCTCCATTCGCGGTGCTGGACCTTTTTTGCGAGCCAAGGTGATGTGGGGTTTAAACGGCTGATTCTCGAATGGAACGGTCAATTGGGCACGAAGGTCACTCGAGAGCGCCAACAGGGGTTCAGCTTCGACTTTAACGAACCAAACACGCGGGCTTCCAGCACCTGGAAAATATCCCGTCCCCCGAAGAGAAACATCGAAAGGCATGTGTGCACGACCCACAGCATTGCCGAGTCGAATCAAGTCATCCACCTGGCGTTCATTCACATTGGGCAAAAATGCCAATGTCATGTGCAAGTGATCGGGTCGAATAGACCGCCAATTTCCCCGCAATTTCTTTTGCGCGTCTAAAAGCGCATTTTGAATATCGGTGGGAACAGAAATTCCAAAAAAAACCCTCATGCATGACCCCTTAAAGCCCAAAATAAACCCATTAAAGCCGCATTGAAAGATCGCTCCTGAACCTGTTCTCGCTCGCCAACCCAATCCACCACATATGTTTTCTCGTACCCCGGACCCACAACAGCGATATGGACCACGTATCCTTCTTTACCCTTGAGAGCGACGGACGACAGACCCCAAGTTGAACCCAACTGCGCACACGCCTGACGGGCCAAAATGATCACCCTACGCTCTGGGGCCTCCAACCCTTCAGAACCTGAAACAACCGTTGCACCTGCAAATGTAGAGAGCTGAATCTCCATTGAACCACAGGCAACCCATCCAACACCGCTCTGTTCGATCAACGCCACAGTTTCATTTCGTTCCAGAAGCAGTCGGTTGATCGCTTCAGGTAGGGCTTCTTCGTCTTGGCCAAAAATATACGTTCCGATTAGGGAATAGATCTTTTCACTCAAAAGCGAAACATGTCCCTTGGCTTCTTCAAACGTCTGCGCCCGAGCGGATACACGCAGATCGACCCCCGTTTTGCGGGCATAGGTGGCGATGATGGGATTGGCGTCCTGATGGAACGCCTGTTTCAAATCTCCATCAGAGCCAAGAAGATCGGCAATGGTGCTCTCGCCTATTCCAGAGGTGTGCAACGTGATGTGATGGGATGTAACTTGGGGAAATTGAAGAAGAGGCAAAACCTCTTCATGCCACATGCGCACCATCTCGTGGGGCGGACCGGGCAGAGCAACAATCCGTTTGGGTTGACCTTGATGGACGGTATGAACAAGCCACCCAGACGCACTTCCCACAGGATTCGAAAGAGGGCGGGCACTGGGAATCATCCACGCTTGCTTGAGGTTTGACTGCGGCATGCTGCGTCCCCGAGAGGCATACATGTGCTGGATATGATGCAGTAAAACAGGATCCACAGTGGGGGTTTCGCCAAGCACCTGAGCGACCGCCTCTCGGGTGAGATCATCTTCGGTGGGACCCAGACCTCCTCCCAAAACAACAAGATCACTTCGACCCAAAGCACATTCGATGGCCGCCACAATCCGACCCAAATGGTCATCCACCGTTTGCCTATGGTGAACGGAAACACCATATTTCTTAAACTCTGTTGCGATATATACTGCATTGGTATCTACAATCTCGCCCAACAACAGTTCTGTTCCCACACTTATTATTTCTGCTATCAACGTAAATACCCTATAGAAGTATACCCCAGACTGACCAATGGCGTCTAGATCTGGGGTACAAAACAGGGCTCGCGAAGTTATTCTACAGTGACGGATTTGGCCAAGTTTCTGGGTTTGTCGACGTCACGTTCCAGGGCAGTTGCGGTGTAGTAAGCGAGCAACTGCAACGCGATGACATTGACGATCGGGGAAACCATTTCGTGAGATTTCGGCACAAAAACAACGTCATCCGCGAACCGCGCAGCTTCGAGATCGCCATCAGTGACCAAAGCGATCACCTTACCTTTTCGGGCTTTGACCTCTTGGAGGTTGGACAGGGTTTTCTCCAGAAGTCGGGAAGCCGTTGCAACCACAACCACAGGCATGTTTTCATCGATCAAAGCAATGGGCCCATGCTTCATCTCTCCGGCCGCATACGCTTCAGCGTGAATGTAGCTGATCTCTTTGAGTTTCAGTGCACCTTCAAAGGCCGTGGGGGCATTGATTCCCCGTCCCAAAAACAAATAATCCCGGGCATGGCTGTATTTTTGGGCAATCTTCTGAATACAGGCAACGCGATCCGGCTCCAAAGCGGCTTCGACCAAACGCGGCAACTCACGGACCCCTTGGATGAGCTCTGTTCCAGTCGAGGCATCCAGGGTTTGACGGGCCCGACCCAGCCACAGCGCCAGCATCAGCATGGCACTCACCTGTGCCGTATAGGCTTTTGTCGAAGCGACACCGATTTCGGGACCCGCATGGATGTACACAACTTCATCGACTTCACGGGTAATGGACGAACCCTTGGCATTGATGACGCCCAAGGTTTTTGCACCGAATTTCTTGGCCTCACGCAGGGCCTCGAGTGTGTCAATGGTTTCTCCCGATTGGGAAATCACAATCATCAGGGTTTTGTCGTCAACCAACGGATAGCGGTAACGGTACTCAGAGGCCACGTCGACCTCAACCGGTATGCGCGCCAACTGTTCGAGCAGATATTCACCGACCAAACCGGCATAATAGGCTGTTCCACATGCGACAATCTGAATGCGTTCAAACGATGTGGGATCCAAAGACAGGTCGAGTTCAACCTCACCCGTTTCGTCGTGAAGGCGACCCACCAGGGTGTGCGTCAGCGCCTGGGGCTGCTCGTAAATCTCTTTGAGCATGTACGTTTCAAAGCCGCCTTTTTCGGCAGCTTCCGCGTCCCAGTCGATATAGGTCATGGGACGCGACTGCACATTCCCTGATAGATCCGTAATGGTGTATCCATCGGCATTGAGCACGACCATGTCGCCATCGTGTAAAAACACCATGTTTCGGGTGTACGGCAAAAGGGCCGGGGTATCCGATCCCAAAAACATTTCGCCCTCGCCAACACCGAGTACCAATGGGCTGACGGTACGGGCCGCGACAATTTCTCGGTGGTCCACATGCGTCACAACCAAACCGTACGCACCACGAACCTCACGAAGCGCACCCCGCACGGCCTCCTCCAAATTGCCGTTGTAGTGCTCCTCGACCAGATGGGCCAAAACCTCGGAATCGGTATCGCTGATCAGGTGGTGTCCTCGGGCAATCAACTGTTCTTTGAGGCTGAGGTAATTTTCAATAATCCCGTTGTGGATAATGACAAAAGATCCGTCCTCTGTGCTGTGTGGGTGTGCATTCAGATCATTGGGCAAACCGTGGGTCGCCCAACGCGTGTGTCCAATCCCAAGGGACCCCACGAGTGGCGCCTGCGCGAGTTCCCTTTCCAGAACACTGAGTTTCCCCGCACGCTTGCGAACTTCCAACTTACCACCCACATGGATGGCCACTCCAGTGCTGTCATAGCCGCGATACTCCAATTTAGACAACCCTTGCATCAAAACATCTTGCGCGTTGCGATATCCGATATAACCTACGATTCCACACATAATGAACCCTATCCTTGAAGACACCCTTTGGATCCATCTTGACCCAAAAGGAGAAACCAGCACCTGAACTGTCAACACAGCCAGAGCCTGACGATTTGGTTGATACCCATCGGGGGGGAATTGTCTGTTCCCTATGTCTGGACCGTTTTAGGCGTTATCGTTGCGTCACCGCATCGCTTATGACCTAAATTCACTCGCTGGGCGAGTCGGGAAGGGCTGGATCCAAAGCCCTCGAGGCATCCGCAGATTCTTCGCTCACCTCGACCTCGTCTTCTGATCAACACGACCAGACCTTGCGCTACCCTAACTTCAGTATTTTTTAAAAGTCCCACCTCCAAAATGGGCACCTCAAGACATAAAAAGATGCAATACCCATCATAGCGCACCTTCAAACCGAGGAAAAGTGGCCCAAAAACCCAAAAGGGGAAAGCAATGGACTTGCCCTCCCCCTTCGAACACAAAAAACCAGTGGATTAACCCACCCAATATTTACCGCAAGGTGTCTATGATCTGATTCACGGCGTCTGTCGCACAACTGCTTGCTGTTGTTGTGGCTGTTCCAACTGCATTGATGGCCGCTGGGGTTGGAATGACACCCTGACCTGCACCCGATTGTGGAAAGACAATGTAACCGATGTCGGCCGAACTGGTTCCACCTCGGCGCGCATCCGGATTGAGACCCAACATGCTGTTCAAAACGATAGAACCTTCTCCAATGGTGTCTTCGTTTTTCACATCTGCAAAAGTCGCATAGGCGTAGCGGCCGTTGGTAAAGTTGTAAACCAAAGCGATATCCCCAGTACGAATGCCCCATTCGCTGTACCGTTTGTTGGGCAAGCCAATATAGGGGATGGTCTCAGAATTGACAAACCTGAGAGGGTTCGTTTCAACATACCTTCGATCGACCAATGAAGTCGTAGACACATACATACCTGGATACGGATCCGTGGATTTTTGCACAACTGGATTGCCCGAACGATCCGTCACCACACCCCACCAATTGCCCGGATGCCCCGCATTGGCAGTGTAGTCCAGACCTGTGTTGCTTGGACCGTACGCACGCGGGGACCCATCGGCATCCACGGCCATCTTGGCTTTAAAAAACACCCAACCCGTCCCACTGTCTTTGTAAACAGGTCGTGTCTCAACCGTTTTTAAAAGGGTCTTGGTAAACGTACAGCCACTCAGAGGTGACACTTCAGAGCGGGTATCTGAAGCTTTCAAAGCCCGATCGACAGGACCCTGAGAACATGAAGCCAAAAGAGTAGATAAACCTATAAAAACAAATAATTTTTTCATATATTCCCCATCGTGCATAGTTTAATATGCAACAGGGTTATTATCACCAAAACCAAAGCATTAAAACATGCAGATTTCCTTAATGTATAAACATTTGATAAAACGTTCTCAAAGTGGCTATCACGACATGACACATTGAGAACAGATGGGTTTGGATTCAGTCGTCTTTGCTGCAAGTGGGCTCGACAGAAGTGAAACGGATGTGTTCTATTTTTACTTCTGTCCTGGATTGAACAGATCCCGGGCTTCTGCCTAACCCTCCATTGCAAGAATTGACCAACGCATCGTCTCAACCCAAACGCAACCTACGGACTATGGATAACGTATGCATTCACGGGTCACTTTTGGAGAAGAAATATGAAGACAAACGAAAGGCCTATACAGAACCCGATGAAAGCAATTGAGCTCGTGCAGGTCAGCAAACATTACGGTTCACTACAGGCCGTCGACAACCTCAGTTTGGAGGTCGTAACAGGCGAAATTGTCGCCCTTTTGGGTCCAAACGGCGCTGGAAAAACGACCACCCTGTCAATGATGATGGGACTGTGTTCACCCACACAAGGTCGGATAGAGGTTTTCGGTCAGGATCCGCGGTCTGCCTCAGCGCGCCAACGCATCGGTGCCATGCTGCAAGAAAGCGATGTACCCGGCATGCTGCAGGTCCAAGAGCTTCTCGAACTTTTTTCCAGTTTTTATTCAACAGCACTGGATATTCCGTCACTTTTGAATCTGGCAAACTTGACCGATCAGGCCAAAAAAATGGCACACCAGCTTTCGGGCGGCCAAAAACGCCGCTTGATGTTTGCACTTTCAATGGTGGGAAATCCCGATCTGATCTTCTTGGACGAACCGACTGTGGCGATGGATGTCCAAAGCAGAAATGCTTTCTGGGAGGCCATACGCGGGTTTCAATCGATGGGAAAAACCATTGTCTTAACCACCCACCACCTGGAAGAAGCAGATGCACTGTCAGACCGGATTGTCGTTATCGATCAGGGCCGGGTTTTGGCTCAAGGCACACCCACTGAAATCAAAACCCGAGTGGGTGGCTCAAAAGTCCGTTTTCGCTCGGAAGGATTGACCTTGCCCACCTTGGAAAGCCTGCCGAAAGTGGGCAGGGCCGACATACAAAACGGTGTCGCCCAATTTTACAGCGCTGAGCCCGAACTGGCCCTCAAAGCACTGTTTTCCATCGACGTACCCATACACGACTTGGAAGTCTCTCACGCCTCCTTGGAAGAAGCCTTCTTGTCCATCACAGCCAAAGTTTGAACCTTTCACACACCCTAAGGAAGACCATGACCGCATCGACATCCATCCATCCCAAAACACACCACAACCACAGTGCACTTTCTGCCATCGGCATGCTGAGCAAAATGGAACTGCTCAGGCTAATTCGCAATCCTATCTTTGTGGTTGTCACCCTACTGCTACCCATTATGTTTTTTGCCATGTTCGGCATTCCAAATGCCAAAGAACACTTCGGTCAGATCAGCGTCGGTCAGTACATGTTGGTTTCCTACAGCGCCTACAGCCTCATGACCTTGTGTCTCACATCTTTTGGAACTGGTGTTGCAAACGAGCGTGGTATGGGTTGGCACCGGTTGATTCGGGTTGCACCTGTTCCCTTTGTCTACTTGTTTATCGCAAAAGCTTTTACTGCAGTGCTTTTAGGGTTGATCGGTATTCTGGGTCTGACACTGTTTGCTGGCCTGGTCGGGGGCGTCACATTGGCACCCCTTTTGGCAGCAACCATTTACGCCAAACTACTTCTGGGAATGCTGACCTTCAGTGCGCTTGGTCTGGCCATTGGCTATCGGTGCTCCCCAATAAGCGCCCCAGCCATCAGCAACATCATATTTTTAGGCATGTCATTTACATCTGGAATGTTTATCCCTTTGCAAACGGCGCCTAAATTTTTACAAGACATTGCAGAATACATTCCAGCCTATCATTTTGCACAACTAGGATGGCTCTCTCTAAGTCAAAATACAACCCCACAAGGGATCCATTGGCTCTGGTTGGTCGGTTACACAATTGTTTTTCTGTGGATTGCTTATCAAGGCTACCGAAAAGACGAGACAAACCGTGTGTGAGACAATTCTAAAGACACAAAGTCTTGACTTTATGTAAATATTGGCTTACCGTCATGTTTACCTATGTGTGGATACAAAAAACATCGAAGAAATTGGCAGATCAGCGCAATCGCACCCACACAATCCACAAGGTATTTGAGGTTCTCACGCTTATGAAAAACTGCATTAAAATACTTCGGATCAAGTCCCAACTGACACAAGCCGATTTGGCTGTACAACTCGGCGTTTCCAGACAAACCGTCAATGCTGTAGAAACGGGAAAGTGCGATCCCAGTTTGCCTTTGGCATTCAAAATTGCCCAAACCTTCGGAATGCCCATCGAACATATTTTTGACCCCGTGCCCGAGAGTGTATTGGAACCCGTCTGAACATATGTCATTCGAAAAAGGATTGTGATGATTCACATTCAAAACCTGAACAAGACCTATGGTTCATTTAAAGCTCTACAAAACGTCAATTTGGATATCGACGGCGGTCAGGTTTATGGGCTTTTGGGTCCCAACGGTGCTGGCAAAACCACGCTGTTGAGGATCCTGTCAACTCTACTGAAACCATCGTCTGGAACAGCTTCTATATCAGGTCTGAGCATTGACAAAGACGCCGAGGCCATTCGGCAGATGATTGGGGTGGTCAACGGTGGGATGGGCCTTTACGACCGCCTGACCGGTCGAGAGATCTTGACCTATTTTGCCGGCTTTTACGGTCTGGACAACATCCGCACACGAAATCGCATCGACGAACTGGATGAAAAACTGTCCCTTGGGGACGCCCTCACCAAACGGGCCAGTGGGTTTTCGACTGGCATGAAACAAAAAATTGTCATTGCCCGCGCCGTCATTCACGATCCCAAAGTGCTGATCCTCGACGAAGCTGCCAGTGGTTTAGATATTCTGGCACGGCGTGCCCTGCTTGATTTTGTGCAATCGTACCGCGAAAGTGACCGTCTGGTGCTTTATTCCACCCACGTGATGGATGAAATCGAAGAGGTCTCCAAGCGGGTTGCCATCCTCCATCAGGGACAGCTTTTGGTTGAAGGCACCCTGGACGATATCAAAAGGCAGACAGGCCAAGACAGATTGGAACCTGCATTCTTTGAACTGGTTCACAGGTTCGGCCACACAGAACGCGTGTGATTCCCGCAAATGGTGCTGTTCTAATCTAACATGAAAAAAGGAGACGGTCGGTGCGATTGCATTTTGTGGCTTTGGTCGCTTGGAAAGAACTGATTTCGACATGGCGAGACAAGAGGACGCTGCTCACCACAATTTTGATGCCGATGGTGATGATTCCCCTTTTTATCATCGGTCTCCCCCTATTACTTGGAAAGGTGTTCACCGGCCAACAACTCGAGCGCCAAACGGTCGGGGTCGTTCACCTCTCAAAGCTTCCCCAGACGCTCAAAAACCTACTCACAGAGGACCAAAAACAGGGAGAGAAAATCCTCTCTGTCGGCGTCAAACTCATTGAAGTCGAGGACGCCAAAAAAGCCGTACAAGAGGGCACTGTCGATGTTGCATTGTCGATTTCCGACACTGTACCGACCGTTGCGGGGAAGCAGCCGTTGGTCATTCCCATTTTTGCCAAGCTTTCGAGCCTCAAAGGCAGCACTGGGGCATTCACCAAGGTGAGTGAGGCTTTGCAGCTTTACAACGACCAACTTGTGGCCAAAAAACTCGTCGAAGAAGGTCTGGACCTAAAAATCCTCAAGCCCATTGTCGCGCTGCCCACCGATGCATCCACAGAACAAGAACAACGTTCTGGCCAATTGGCCTTCTTGATTCCCCTGTTTATCCTTCAATTCATCCTGGCTGGCGGAATGCCAACGGCGATTGACTCAACAGCCGGCGAAAAGGAACGTGGCACACTTGAAGTCTTACTGGTCTCCCCTATTCGACGCCTCGAAGTGGTTGTTGGTAAATTCGTCTCAGTCACAATATTCAGCCTCATCACCGCATGTTTCAGTATGCTCGGACTCGGTCTCTCGGGTGCCCTGGCGCGACCCCTGATGGCGACTTTGACTGCAGGTCCGGGCGCAACCGACAAACTGGCGAGCACCTTTGGCGGCAATTTAACCCTGGATCTCTCAGGATTCCTGGCCCTGCTCGCAGTTGCCTGTGTTGTCGCCATGATGGTGAGTATTCTTCAGTTGAGCATTTCGATCTTTGCACGCTCATTCAAAGAAGCCCAAGGTTACTTGGTACCTTTAACCATTTTTGCGAGTTTGAGTGCTGTTGCACTGCAATTTTCGGATTTTCTTCAGATAGGACCAATCTTCTACGCCCTTCCAATCGTCGGCGCAGAAGTGACTATTTTGGACATCATCAAGGGCAACTGGAGTGCAATGAATGTGATGCTCACCGTATCAAGCCATACTCTCTGTACCATCCTGTTACTGCTTTTGGCACGACGCACCTTTGAACGTGAAAATGTCATCTTTCGCAATTGAGCACTTCAACCCGAAGATCAGACTTTTACAGCAGTTTTCATCATTTTTTCAAACACTTAAACAGAGATAAAGCGTGACCTGGATGTGCTTTAGTCATCCAGAAAATTCCAGATATTCTTGACACGAAAAATATTGCATGGATTTACTTTGTCGATTTTCAACTTTCCTGATATTCGGAAAACTTGTTGTAGAAAACCAAAAAACACTGTGTGGGTCTACATTTGGCAACACTGAAAGATCTTCATCATTTACAGCAAGTTCCTTTAAAATCGAGAATGTTTAGAGCATGTAAAGCATAAGAACTTTTTATGGTTCTGCAAGTTGCGAAGAGATCAACCAAAAGACTCCACGACCTCTCACCCACTTTGCCCAAGACTGTCCCTCATGGATTCAACCACCTCGTTGGCCAACCACATAACCACATTGGCATCGGACTGAATCAGCTCCAGGATTGCTTCTCGAGGACCCTTCCTCCATGATTCCGTTCCATAAAAGGCCTCCTGTGAGGATTCGAGATGTGAGAGGTCTCGATAAGCTCGGATCAAGACATAGACATCCGCATCGTGAAGTGATGGACCAAATGCGACCACATCCATTCCGAACGCTCGCTGAAGCGGTACACTTTCCTGTGCGACCAGGCGATAAAATTGATCTCCCGTCGCCGGTTTGAGTTTGTAGGAACGGATTTCTATGAGCCTCTTCATGGTACGAGTCTAACGGAACAAATGAAAATGTAGAACAAAAAGGCCCACCGTTTTCAAGGCACATCAAACAAACGTCAGCACACCTCTCAAGTTTTCTGAATTGGGAGGATTTCTCACAAGTCATGTACAATCCAAATACATTACGGGAAAAATACGCGACAGAGACATACTTTGTCATTCATTTCAAATGTTCAGATTACATCTAGACATTTGAATCACTCACGGTCTCTTTTTCCCATTTTCAGGTGTTGAGAACTGTATTTGCATTCTGAACCGAGTGTTATGGCTCTACAGGTTGTTGTTGAACTCGAACGGTTCCATCTTCCGCAGTTTCCACAGTTGAGAGACCACCAGATGGATTTCCAATCACCTCTGGGCCCGTGTGGATTGTTGAACCACCAGTGTCACACACGGCAAGCGGCTCGTCCTGAAAACCCATGCCTGACATTGCCAAAGTATTTCCACACGAAAGAAGCAGCACAACAATCCAAACACTTTTCATCTTATTCCCCTTTCAATCTCAAAATACGGACAATGAAACAGTAACACAATAGGGAAAAGCCGGCAATTCACCGAAGACGTAATGTCAACGCCCGCCAAACGTATACTGGTTTGGACATGAGAGAATCTTTACAACACGACCTCGAACGGCTTCAAAATGTTTCTCTGGATATGGTAAGTCGTGTCCGACAAAATCTTGCATTGGCCGGGCAGGTTCTGCTGGAAACCCGCAGTGAACTGCTCGCTGAAGTGATTGAAAATGATCGTGCCATTGACAATCTTGAGCACACCCTGGAAACCGATTGTCTGCGGATTATCGCGCGTTACCAACCTGTCGCCGTGGATTTGCGCATGGTCACCTCACTGCTCAAAAGTGCAACCGATTTGGAAAGAATGGGCGATTATGCCGTGCATGTGGCAGAGGACGGCGCTCTGTTGGCACAAGAAAGTCCGCTCAAACGGTACGTCAATCTGGGCAACATGCTCAGGGGCCTGGACAACATGTTGCTGCACCTGGAAATGGCTCTGCGCAAACACGATTTGGATCTGGCGCGGATGGCCCACCGCATGGACGACGAAGTCGACGATCTGTTTGAACAAATGCAACGAGAATTGATCACTTACATGATCGAAGACCCACGGACAATTGGCAAAGCGATGACGCTACTCAGGGTTGGAAGAAGTTTGGAGCGGATCGGTGATCACATCGAAAATGTCGCGGAACGGATGGTGTATTGGCTCACAGGACACCGCTTTGAGAAATCTGAAACGTAAAACCTTTACCTGGATGTTTTGGACTGTGTGGTGCCTATTTCCGGCACAGGGTGCATCGCTTTTCATTACAGGCATCGGTGCACTTTCACTTCCGGGTGCACAGTTTCAATCCATGGATCCCCAAAAAGCCGTGCAAGAACTCTACGCAGGCCGCGCAGACATTGCACTGGTCGACCGCGCTGTTTCCCCGCCACCTGTGGGAATCGGACCGGTACTTTACATTCCCATTGCCAGTGTTTCGGTTTCAGTTTGGGTCCACCTACCCATCCCAATAACACTTTCCATTGGACAACTCTGTGATATTTTTGCAGGTCGGTGGCAACTCTGGAGCGAAATCAACCCGGAGTGGCCTAGAATTCCGATCTGGACAGTTGTTCGAAATTACAGCCATTTCAGCCAATACACTGTTGGACAGAGCTGCAACCATTGGGATATCTATTGGCAAAAGTACCGCGCCCACGCCCGTTGGCAAGCCGGGGCTGTTTTTGTTGCCGAAAATGAACGTGCATACGGACAATTCATGAACCAAATGGGTGCGATTGGCTTCTCACAGCCGGTTCCGGGGCTCAAACGCGCACTGTTACGCGCTCCGGGAGGCCGTTTTGTTGGGCCCGAAACATCGACCTACGGCGTCATTTACCCCCATTACTACCCGTCCAATGTGCCGATGTTTCCCAAATCACCTGAAGGGCTTTTGCCCGAAGTCAACCAAGAGGGTGTTTATCCCCTGCGCGGGGTCGTGTGGGCTGTTGTTTTACGCGAACAAAAGTACAGAAACCGCTCGCTGGAACAGGCAAACCAAGTTGCTCAATATGTTCGGCTGTTGCAGGCATCGCCACAAGGGGCCCAACCCTTTGAACGCAGTATCCAACCTCCATTTCACCTGTACTACGGTGGAAAGATTGTCCCTTAGCGGTCCGACAGCCACGCACCCAGGTACGGCCTGGCATGAAACATCACCAAACTGGTATTGGCGTCCAAAAAATACCCCTGTTCAAGGTTGTGAAAAACCTCCCGGACATCAAAAAGCGCAAATTCAATGAGTTCTGTCGGTTCGTGTTGGACAGCAAAGCGAAGGTCCACACCCAAAGCCAGAAAAGGATAAAACGGTGTTCCACTGAAACTGGGTGATGCATAGTAACCCGGAAGTGGAATGTATTGCTCTGCAACGGCCCCAACCTCCTCACGCAATTCACGCGCGGCTGCCTGCTGCGGGGTTTCCCCCTCGTCGAGCGCACCGGCAGGTATTTCCCAAATATAGCGCTGAAGGGGATAGCGATACTGCCGAATCAAAACAACTTGCCCTTGTGGTGTGATGGGCAATATAAACGCGGCACCATGGCCCCTTGGCCTATAGACGTAGCGGTAAATTTCATCGGTGTGGGTTTGAACATCATCGACTTGGATGCTGTATGGCGGGGGAACTGCCTGCTCAGACCGAATGCACGTCCAGGGTTGTTCCGAATCTGGAATGAGTTGTGACCAATTGGGATGGCTTGTCATCAGCGTATTCTCTTCGCGTTCGCTTTAACTTCTAAGGACATTTGTACCCCTTCAATCTATTTACAATGCCGTTTTACGCGAAATAGTGGGCCATTCATCTCCAGTTTACACTTCGAAAAGGGCTGTGATACTATTCATACGAGCCAAATGGGTTTATGCATACCCAAAAGCTTGTAAAAGGTATTTCGAGTCGCATCAAGAGATCCAGATGACCGCGGTACTCCAGACTTTCCGACGTTTCGGAAATTTCTTCGGGGACCGACGATTTATGTAGAGAGGAGGCAAACTTGGACACAGGTACGAAAATGCTTGCAGAGCTTGCTCAAGTCGAAAAAGCTCTGGAAGAACAGGTCGCAGTCGCAAAACGGGACGCAGATCAGATGATTGCAGCAGCCAAAGCTGAAGCCCAAAAGCTGATCGGTGCAGCTGAAACCCAAGCCAAAAGTTTGGAAACGCAGTACGAAAAGCAGTTGGCAGAACAGGTTGCACATATTCAATCGGAAAGTCGCGCGCGCATTCAAGGAGAGGTCGAAGCGCTCAAGAGCAAAGCGCAAAGCCGCATTCCACAAGCCGTGCAACACATCTTGAAAGCGGTTGCTCCCGCATAAATGTGAGAGGTTTACCGTGATTGCAAAAATGCAAGAAGTGATATTGGTGGGACGTCGAGCCAAAGCCAATCGGGTTGTGGCCGCACTTCAAACCGCAGGCGTGCTGCACTTGGAGCCCATTGATGCGGCGCAATTGTCCAAATCTGCACCGGGCCTTCAATCTGGCAATGTTCCCAGCGAAGATTCGGAAAACAGAAGGGATTTAGAACGGACACTCGCCCGTGCCGAATCCGCTTTGGCAGAATTGGGTGCAACCAACATGAAACCGACTCAAGCTCCTGAGGCATCCGAATGGAAAACTTGGGTCGAAACGGTTTCTGGGTCTTCCAACCGCATCTCGGCACGCAAAAGCCAACTGGAAAACGAACTTGCCCTGGTTGCAACTTTTAGGGATCTCGTTCACCGATTGGCAGACATGTCCCAGGGCCTTGAGTACAGTCACCGCGTGGCGCTTTTGGCCTTTGCTGTCGACAAACCCGAAATGCTCGATTCGCTCAAATCCGCCCTCAAAGAAACACTGTCCGATCGCTTTGTGCTCGAAACGCGCACCAGCGGATCTCTGACAACCGGTCTGATTGCCGTTCAGTCCAGTGAACGCGACACCGCGCGGGCTGCACTTTCCAAGATTCGGATCGGAGAACTGCGTCTGCCGGGTCGTTTTGACGGAGGGAAATTTGCAGATGTTGCCAAGGAATTTGGTTACATCAATTCGACCGGACCTCAAGAGTTGTCGGAACTGGAACAACAGATGGTTCGTCTCCGGAATGAGCATGGCGCAAAACTTGTGTCTGTGCGCAACGAACTCAGAGACCAGATCGCAATATATGAAGCCCAAGCACAAGGCGTACGCGGTAAGTTTGGCTTTGCACTCAAAGGATACCTTCCCGAGTCTGCCGTCGCCCAGTTCAAGCAAATGGTTTCTTCATTTGCCGATGATGTGCTATACGAGCTTCATGAGGCCGACGAACACCACAGCGAACGGGTTCCCGTTCAACTGGTGAACAATGGCTACGTGAGGAATTTCGAGTTCTTGCTCGGCATATCACAGCCACCCCGCTACGGATCCTTTGATCCGTCTTGGATTGTCTCCGCATTCTTTCCGCTGTTTTTCGGATTTGTTATTGCAGACATTGGTCTGGGTCTTCTGTTTATGGCCGTTGGGTTGTGGATGCGCGCACAAGCCGGACAAGGAAAGAGCATCCAGATCGGCTTCATGGGGCTCAATTTGGATCCCAAAATTCTCAAGCAGGTGGGTTTTGTGATCTCTGTGATGAGTGCTTGGGCCATCCTTTGGGGATTCTTGACCGGAGAGTTTTTCGGCACCCTGTTTGAGCACCTACACATCTTCTACATTGATCCCAACATGTATCCACAGGTTTTACATGCCGCAGGTGAACACGCTACAGCACACTCGGGACTGATTCCCATTGTGTTTCCACGCGTGACCTCCTGGTTTGCACCCACCGTCATGTTGGTCTCGATTGGCTTCGGTATCTTGTTTCTCTTCTGGTCTTGGGGGCTCAAAGCCCAACTCAGCTTGAAACACAAACACATGAGCCACTTCTGGGAAGCCATCGGCATGCTGGGTGGTATGGCTGGGTTGGTATTGCTTGCCTATACATTCTTGGGAAATGGCAGCGATTTTGGTGCGCTGGGAAGCATGGACAATCCCATGAATTGGGTCATGTACCTCGGGTTTGCCGTCTTTCTTGTCGGCATGGTTCAATCCAAAGTCTGGTTGATGGTCATTGAAATCCTATCTCAGGGCGGAAACATCATCAGCTTTAGCCGTCTTTTCGCGGTCGGTTTGGCTTCGGCCATCTTGGCCAACTTGGCCACCGACTTGGGTTGGGGTCTCTATGAAAGCATGGGTGTTTTGGGCGCAGTTCTGGGCATTGTTTTGTCGTTGCTGGTACACAGCCTCGCGATCGCATTGACCCTGATTGGGCACGTCATGCAACCCTTGCGTCTTCACTACGTTGAGTTCCTCAACCCCACCGGCTTCTACACAGAAACCGGTCCCCGTTACAATCCATTTCGCAGTTACAAATGATCTTTTGGAGGATAATATGATGAAAAAACTTGCTGCTGTTCTTGCTGTGTTCGCTTTCGCTTCCGTCGCTTTTGCTCAAGAGGCCACAGGTGGCGTCGATATGGTCACCGGTCTCAAAGCCATTGGTGCAGGTTTGGCCATCGGTTTGGGTGCCATTGGTACGGGTTTGGCCCAAGGGCGCATTGGTGCCGCTGCTGCAGGTGTCACCGCTGAACGTCCAGAAAAATTCGGCCAAATGCTTATCTGGTTTGTTATTCCCGAAACCTTGGTCATCTTCGGTTTCGTGGGTCTGTTCCTTCTGAAGTAATAAAAGTGGGGGAATATTTCCCCCACCCAAAAGTCTGCCAAGACGAAGGAGATAGACATGGCTGATTTGGCAACCTTACTGAAAAACGAAGTTCAAAACGAAATTGAAGCCATCAAAAACTCGGCAAAACAACAGGCTGAGCAGATTTTAGCTCAGGCGAAAGAGGACGCGCAATCGCTGATTGAAGGCCGAAAACGCGCTTTGGAAAATCAACTCCAAGCCGGGTTGGTTCGGGCAAAATCCGCCGCTGAGCTTGAAGCTTCTGCGCTGCGATTGGCCGCTGCTGAAGAGGGTCTGTCACAGGCTTTCTCCGAGGCAAAAAACCGCATGCGTTCGTTTACCCAAAACGAAAACTACAAAAACATCCTTGGGAAATTGGCACTCGAAGCCAAAGCCACGATGGCCGAAGTCGAGACGGTAGAGGTCGCTCCAAATGACCTCGAGGTGGCACGCGCCGCAATGGCGATGGTTGGAATTTACGCTCCTGTAAAAGAAAACCCAAAGATAGAAACTGGAATCCGACTGATTGGTCCAAACGGCCGCAGTGGTGTGACCAATACCTTATTGGAGCGTATGGATCGTGTGCGAGACAGTTTGGCACCGATCGTCGCCAAGATGTTGAGAGAGTGACCTATGCCCGATGACTATGGCTACATCAATGGTCGCATTCGGGTGATGCGAACGGAACTCCTGAGTGAACGCACCCTCGACGAGCTGTCCGCGACGGCGTCTTACCCAGAGTTTTTGCGCCAATTGGCCGAAACCCCATTGGCCGAAGACATGCGAGACGCCGCCGCACAAAACGCAGGACTGCTTGAGTTGGATAACGCACTCTCGAGAAATTTTCACCGCACGGCACACAGACTTTACCGTTTGGCCGACGGTGACTCGGCCAAAGAATTGGGCATCTTGGTTGCGAAATGGGATCTGATCAACCTCAAGACACTCGGGCGCGGTTTGATCAAAGGCCGCTCCAGTGAAGCGATTTCACAGGCACTTATTCCTGGCGGAACGATCCAGTTTGAGTTGCTCAAGTCTGCTGCCTCAAACAGTGATATTCTCTCTGCTGCACAAACATTGTCCGTCGGCGGCGGAAAAATGGCTCAACTGTTCAAGGACGCGGCCCAAGTCTACAGTGCTTCCGGCGAAAGTTTGGACTTTGAAGTGACCCTGGATCAGGGTTTTTACACATACGCCCTATCTATCGCAAAACACCCTGGACTTCGCCGTTTCTTTGCCCGAGAGATTGACATCCGAAATGCAATGAGTGCTCGGCAAGTTCGTGGATCTGGAAGTTCACGTTACTTCGTGCCAGGTGGCAGTTTCTCAGAATCAGACTTTCTCCGTTTGGTGAGCGGCGACGTTCCCACGCACTTTGGAGAGTTGGACGCCATCCTAGAAGCAACTTCTTTGGAGCAGGCCGATACCGCTTCTCGGGAGTTGCTCGACCAGACCGCTGCCAGCGCTGCACTTTCAGACGCCCTTGGTCCGGGAATTGCAGCTGACTTTCTGAGGCGAAAAGAAACAGAAATGGCACAACTGCGGCTGATCGGCCGAGGAAAATACTATGGGGTGTCTCCAGAACAGCTCAAGAAAGGGTTGAGCCATGCATAAGGTTGCTGTTTTAGCAGATTCGGAGACGGCAACAGGGTTCCGTTTGGCTGGCGTCGAGGTGTTTGAAGCCACAGCCGAAACAGCGGTTAAAACCCTAGAACGCATGGTAACCGAGGGCAACTTTGGTTTGGTCGCGGTCGACGCGCGCTTGATCCCGGATCCGGCCAAAGCTGTTGAGCGGGCGATGCGCGGCAAAGATCTTCCCATACTGCTGCCGATTCCCGGATTGCAAGACGCTTTTTCCAGCCAATCGAGCGACGCAAAAGCGTACATGGGCAAATTGGTTCGGGACACCATTGGATTTGATATCAAGTTGTAGCATATGGCGTTGAGCTTCAAATTCAACCCCAATTTTTTAAGGAGGAATTGTGACTACCCCTATCCATAAACAGGGTGTCGTTCAAAAGATCGCGGGTCCCGCGGTCATCGCAAAAGGCATGATGGGCGCGCGAATGTACGACATCGTCCGTGTCGGTCAGGAGCGCTTGGTCGGCGAAATCATTCGTCTCGATGGCGACACTGCATTCGTTCAGGTCTACGAAGATACTTCAGGTTTGACTGTCGGCGAACCCGTAGAAACCACTGGGTTGCCGCTTTCTGTGGAACTTGGCCCGGGCATGCTCAACGGCATTTACGACGGTATCCAGCGCCCACTCGACAAAATCAAAGAAGCCTCTGGAGACTTTATTGCCCGGGGAATCGACGTCTCCGCACTCGACCGCACGAAAAAGTGGGATTTTACACCCACCGTTCAAGTGGGTGAGCGCGTAACGGGGTCAAGCCTTTTGGGTACGGTACCGGAATTCAGTTTCACACACAAAATTCTGACCCCTCCAGACGTTTCTGGAAAACTGACGATGGTTGTTCCCGCCGGCCAGTACAACATCGACGACACCATTGCCGAACTCGAAGACGGAACAAAACTGCGACTTGCCCACTACTGGCCTGTGCGTCAACCCCGTCCTGTCGCTCAAAAAATGGATCCCAGCCTTCCCTTCTTGACGGGAATGCGCATCCTCGATGTCTTGTTCCCACTCGTGATGGGAGGCGCTGCCGCCATCCCTGGTCCGTTTGGATCGGGCAAAACTGTCACGCAGCAATCGGTTGCGAAGTACGGCGATGCCGACATTGTGGTGTACGTCGGTTGCGGTGAACGTGGAAACGAAATGACCGACGTTTTGGTCGAGTTCCCAGAGCTCGAAGATCCCAAAACGGGCGGACCGCTCATGCACCGGACCATCTTGATTGCCAACACCTCAAACATGCCTGTGGCTGCCCGCGAAGCTTCGGTTTACACGGGAATCACCTTGGCCGAGTACTTCCGCGACCAAGGCTACGGTGTGTCTCTGATGGCGGACTCAACGAGTCGTTGGGCTGAGGCTCTGCGTGAAATCTCCAGCCGTCTGGAGGAAATGCCCGCAGAAGAAGGCTACCCGCCCTACTTGGCTGCAAAATTGGCCGCGTTCTATGAGCGCGCCGGAGTGGTCAAAACCCTGGCCGGTGGAGAGGGCGCCGTATCGGTGATTGGGGCAGTCAGTCCTGCAGGTGGGGACATGTCCGAGCCCGTGACCCAAGCGACATTGCGTATTACAGGCGCATTTTGGCGATTGGACGCAAGCCTCTCACGAAGAAGACACTTCCCAGCCATCAACTGGAACGGCTCCTACTCCCTGTTCACACCCATTTTGGACAGCTGGTACCGCAAAAATGTCGGTGAGGACTTCCCTGAGATGCGTCAGAGGATTTCGAGTGTTCTGCAACAGGAAGCCTCGCTTCAAGAAGTCGTTCAGTTGGTGGGACCGGACGCACTGCAAGACAACGAACGTCTGGTGATCGAAACGGGCCGCATGTTGCGCCAAGATTTCTTGCAGCAAAACGGCTTTGATCCTGTAGATGCCTCTGCGTCGATGCCCAAAAACCACGGCCTCATGAAAATGATGCTCAAGTTCTACGACAAAGCCATGGATGCGCTCAAGCAAGGGTTTACCATTGACGAAATCATTCAAAATCCCGTAATCGAAAAACTCAGTCGGGCACGTTATGTGGCTGAAGGCGAATTCGCCAGCTACCGTGACGGCGTTCTGAGCGACCTCGATTCCGCTTGGGCTGGAGTGAAAGCATGAGTTTGATGAAGAAAGAATACAACGATGTGACCTACATCTCGGGTCCGCTTCTCTTCGTGAATGCGGCATCGGATTTGAGCTACGGTGCCATCGTCGAAATCAAGGATGCCAAGTCGCGCATTCGTGGTGGACAGGTTATCGAGGTGTCCGAAGAGTACGCCGTCATTCAAATCTTCGAAGAAACATCCGGTCTGGACCTGGCAACCGCCAGTGTCAGCCTGGTCGAAGATGTCGCGCGTCTGGGTGTCTCCAAAGAGATGATTGGACGCCGGTTCAACGGATTGGGACGCCCCATAGACGGCCTGCCACAGGTTGTTGCCGAAACGCGCCTTTCCATCAACGGACAAGCGATGAACCCTGCAGCACGTGCCAAGCCCGAAGAGTTCATCCAAACAGGCATTTCAACGATCGATGTCAACACCAGTCTGATCCGTGGACAAAAATTGCCCATTTTCTCGGGTTCAGGTTTGCCCCACAACGAACTGGCCGCCCAAATCGCACGTCAAGCCAAGGTTCCTGGACACGAAGGCGATTTTGCTGTTGTCTTCGCCGCAATGGGACTCACCCAACGCGAGGTGAGCTTCTTTACTCAAGAGTTTGAACGCACGGGTGCATTGGCACGCTCGATTTTGTTCCTGAACAAAGCCGACGACCCCGCCGTGGAGCGTTTGCTCACACCCAGAATGGCACTCACTGCAGCAGAATACCTGGCCTTTGAACACGACTACCACGTGTTGGTGATTCTGACAGACTTGACCAACTACTGTGAAGCACTCCGGGAAATCGGGGGCGCTCGCGAAGAGATTCCTGGACGTCGGGGTTTCCCTGGTTACATGTATACCGATTTGGCTTCCTTGTACGAGCGTGCCGGCGTTATTCAGGGCAAAAAGGGATCGGTCACACAAATCCCCATATTGTCCATGCCAGACGATGACATCACTCACCCGATTCCCGATTTGACCGGCTACATCACAGAAGGGCAAATCGTCGTGGACCGTTCCCTCAACCGCAAAGGTGTCTACCCACCCATCAACCCACTGCCGTCGCTTTCACGTCTGATGGGCAACGGAATAGGCAAGGGCAAAACCCGAGCAGATCACAAAAACGTTTCGGACCAGCTGTTTTATGCGTACTCCAACGGTTTGGATTTGCGCAAACTGGTGGCCATTACCGGTGAGGACGCACTCACCGAAAACGACAAGCTGTACCTCAAATTTGCCGATGACTTTGAAATGTACTTCCTCAACCAGGGCAATCAAGACCGCTCGATTGACGAGAGCCTCAAGGTCGCATGGGCCATCCTCAGCAAACTTCCCAAAAGTGAGCTGACCCGGATTTCCAGAGACGCCATCGACAAGTACTACGGCGAAAAAATTGACGAAATGTGGCGTGGCGGACGGAGCATGTCCATTTAATTCACCTGAATGAAAGCTGAGGAACGTTTGGGCGTTCCTCAGTTTTTTTATCCTAGAACCGATAAGGTTCTTTATTTTTGGGATATCTTATTTTGAATGTCACTCAATAAAATAAGGCTATTTCATTGATATATACAGCAGTTTTTATCATTTTTAAAACACTGAAACAGGGATAAAGCGTGACCCGGATGTGTTTTAATTTCTCAGGAAATTCTCGATATTCAAGAAACTTGCTGTAAAACCAGTTTTAAGGATAATGGTTGCAAAAAATATGATGGATTGATTTCAATTGTTGATAATATCTTTGTCAAAATACCACTTCATACGACCAGTTTGCATCACAGAATGGACAAAAAAATCCCGTTATCCATTCTGAACAATTGCAGAATGCGTCACAACAACCAGAAATTTCCGGTACGGCTAAAGTATACCCAGATCGCATCTTTTGTACTCTAAGTCTCTAAAAAAATGAGAGAATCTACCTACCGTATCCATCAAATGGCGTAGGTACTTTGGACAAACAGTGCGTAAGATGGAACGCAGAACGTCATCCCAACAGGAGGTGCCCTCATGAATACACGCGGAATACAACCCAAAAGCATGCATTCCACTGTTCAACAGTGCCCAAAGGAGACCTCCTCTTGTATCAAGATGACCTCACATTCGAAACATTCAAAAGAAAATCAAAGCGAATCGCCTCAAAACGCCGTCTGAGCGATCTTATCGATGAATCCCTACCGAACCGCTTTTTGGACCGCAGCCTCCAAGCGCTTTTCGAGAAAGGCTACATCCAGGACTTGGTTTGGCAACTTCAGCAAGGCAAGGAAGCCACTGTCTTTGTCGCGACATCTGGGCAAGGCTTGGTTGCTGTAAAAGTCTACGCCGACATCCGAGCCCGATCTTTCCGAAACGACGCCTGCTACCGGGAAGGGCGGCACATCGCCGACAGCCGTCTGGAAAGGGCCATCCGTGACCGCACCCACACGGGCATAGACGCACAATTGGGCCTTTGGGTCGAACAGGAGTACCGAGAGCTTTCTCAGCTGCACCGCGCGGGATTGAGCGTTCCAGAGCCCATTGTCTGCATAGGAAACGTCATCGTCATGCAGTTCATCGGTGACGAAAACGGTGCCGCATCCCGACTCTCTGACATCCATCTGTCTCCAGCAGAGGCGCACGCCGCTTACGAAAGCGCCAAAAACCTGTTGATCGGTTTTGCACAGTTGGGCCGCGTCCACGGAGATTTTTCGACCTTCAATCTCCTGTGGCACGAGGGAAACACCTATGCCATCGACTTTCCACAAATGGTGCACTTCAGCGAAAATCCACAAGCCGATGCACTTCTAAAGCGCGATATCCGTTCGGTTGCAAAAACATTTCGAAAATTGGGGGTCACCGTGGACGAGGCGTCTCTGTACCACGAGGTTTCGAAACACATCGACTTTTGAGTAGAGAAATACACATGGAGAACTCCCCTTTGGGGGAGTTTGATGGTTTGGCGCCGTTCGCTCAGTGCAACCGTGTCTCTTGAAGGTGCGTGCTGAGCAGTTCGCGCCCGTCAAAGACAAAACACTCTCCCGTAAAGTCCTTTTCTGCGTCGGCCACTTGGGCAAAATAGTTGAGAATGCCGCCTTCCAATTGGTAGACGTCGAACCCCAGATCCATCATCCAGCTTGAAGCCTTCTCACAGCGAATGCCTCCGGTACAGAACATGGCAATTTTTTTGCCTTTCCAAGTGGCTTCATTTTCCAGGACATAATCCGCAAAGTCGCGGAATCGCCTCACCTGTGGATTGATGGCGCCTTTGAACGTGCCCAGTTCAAACTCAAAACTGTTGCGGTTGTCGATCAAAATGACATTGTCATCTTGAATGAGCGTTCTCCACGCTTCTGGGCTCACCTGAACACCGGTTTGAGCCACGGCATCGACATTTGGGATTCCGAGCGGAACAAGTTCTTTTTTCTCTTTGATCTTGAGGTGCTTAAAGGGCATTTCAGAACTTTGGGTTCTCTTGGGACGCAAACTTTCGAAGTTGGACTGGGCATTCAGGTGTTTCCAAAACCGATTTAGGTTCTCTTCGGAACCGGCCAGCATGCCATTGAGGCCTTCTTGGGCGACCAAAATGGTTCCCTTGAGTTCCAAAAGCATGCACAGGTCACGCAAATCACTGACCCACTGTTTGGGGTTTTCGAGGTTGACAAAACGGTAGAACGAATCGTGGTACAGCATGATGCCGAGTGTATCAGGTGTGGCTCGCCGAAAACAGTGTTTTTCGGCCACACAACAGCGCTTGCAAAGGTCACAATGGAGGGGTGAATCTTTTGCTCACCGGCGCCCGGGCTCCCACAACCCTGTACCTAGCTCGACTTTTGGGGGCCAAACACCGCGTATTTATAGCGGAATCGTGTTCTGAACACCTGTGTCAAACCTCCCGGTATGTGACTGCGAACCTGAAACTGCCCGCACCTCGCTTCGATCCAAAGGGCTACTTTGACCAACTGGAACGGCAGATGTTTTCAAACCAGATCGATTTGTGTATTCCCATGTGCGAAGAGGTGATGTTTGTCGCGGCCGGGGCCGATCATTCGTTTCTGAAACGGCGGTTTCTGGTCGATTCGCTTTCGGTTCTGAAAACGCTGCACAACAAATGGTCGTTTTACCAATTTTGCACAGAGATGGGCCTCCTTGTTCCCGAGACGCACCTTTTGGAAAATCAAAGCGATTGGGAAACCCTTTCTGCAAATGAACCTTGGTTCATCCGACCGGTGTTTTCCCGTTTCGCGGCGCGATCGGGCGTGTGGAAACCGGGGGATTTTTCACGTGTGGGTGAGCCTTGGGTTGCTTCCTCTGTTTTGATCGGCGAAGGGTGTTGTTCTTACAGCATCGCCCGGAAAGGGCGCGTCGTTGCCCACAGCGCTTACCGTCCAACGTACCGCGCGGGAATGGGTGCAGGTGTCTTTTTCGAGCCGCTTTCGAGTGGCGAAATCCTCGAAATAGCGCAACACGTCGTCAAACATCTCAATTTTACAGGGCAAATCGCCTTCGATTTCATAGAGACACCCAAAGGGCTCTACACCATCGAATGCAACCCGAGGGCGACGAGCGGTCTGTTTTTGGTGCCGCGGAAATCCTTGGAAGCCGCCCTGCTCGACCCCGATTGTGAGGGCCAAAAGCCCCTTTTGCAAAAAGGACGCCCCATGATGTTGACGTTGCCGACGCTGCTGTACGGCAAAGGCATGCCCATCATGACCCGACTGAGAGATCTCTTTCGCGCTCGGGACGCGCTGTGGGATTTGAGCGATCCGTTTCCGTACGCAGATCAATTGCGCATCCTCCATTCACTCCACCAAAATGCACGCCGTTTGGGCCTGACTTCGCTACAGGCCAGCACGTTTGACATCGAGTGGGACGGCAGCCATGGTTGAAATCTTTGACCGATCTTCGATCGCGCTCATCCCTTGGCCCCAAACCGCACAAGGTCAGTGGGCGAGGCATTCCCTGACGCCATTTTTGCTCAACGGAACGCAACATTACGTGTCAAACGTGGTCGCAGAGCCGTACGTCGTGGTGTACCGAGGTGTCGCGCTGCCGTTGATGGTCACCCGGGGCGGGTCGGGCAACGCTTACGTTTGCTCTCAATATTCCCACTATGTCGCCTACGCGCAAGAAGAACTTCACAAGCTGAATCGACCGGGTTTGCAGGCCGCACTCTCGGTTTTTCTTGGGATTTTCGGCCTATGGCTCCGACTGGGAAAGATCGATCACGCCGCATATCTGGGCAATCATCTGGTCTCCACGAACCTGTATCCCGAGTTGACGGCCCAAGACATTTCGGTGTTGTCGCGTGCGATCACCCGGAAGTTTCCGGATTTGGCCGTTGTGGTTCGGTCCGTACACGACTTTTCGACAGGGCAGTGGGACGCCATTTTCACCGCTGCGGGCTTCAGGTTGATTCCCAGCCGAAGTGTGCTGTTCATGGATCCGGCCTCAAACCTGTGGCAAAAAAGGGACGTCAAAAAAGACCTCAAGTTGCTCAAAAACACACCCTACACGATCAGAAAAATCAATCCAACATCCGAGACCGAGCTGTCTCGCGCAAAGGCGTTGTACGACCTGCTGTATCTAGAGAAATATTCACGGCAAAATCCGCAATTCACAGCGGCCTATTTTCGACTGTGTGGCTCCGGATTCCCTTTGGAGCTGTACGTTTTGGAAAAGGACAACCACATCGACGGGGTGTTCGGGATGTTTTCGGGCGGTCCCTTCGTCGCGGCACCCATTTTGGGTTACGACACGCGGGTTTCCGCGTCAGCCGGTTTGTACCGGCAGTTGAGCATGCACCTGCTTTTGAAGGCCAGAGATCTCGGCAAGATCCTCCATGCCTCCTCTGGCGTCGCGGATTTCAAGCGCTTGCGGGGCGCGGAGCCAGCTCTCGAATACACGGCTGTCGACACACGACACTTGTCCTGTGGACGTCGGTGGGTTTGGCGCTCTCTGGAATGGGTGGTTCGCAAGATTGCCCTTCCCTTGATCCAAAAAAACGGATTGTAGCGCTGCCGCGTGGACCATTGGGTTCACTTCAAATACCCCGAATATTCCCGATATCTAAGGAATTTACTGTAGATTTGCTTGTCTATTTCTTTGATACTCACGAAATAATAAATGTCATACCCACCTATTTTAAAGGACCGCAAAAAACCTGCTATTGAACGAAACTGTCCTTTTGGGGATTGATAAACGAAATGCCTTTTACAGCAGTTTTCATCATTTTTAAAACACTGAAACAGGGATAAAGCGTGACCTGGATGTGTTTTAGATTCTCAAGAAATTCCCGATATTAAAGAAACTTGCTGTATACTTGTCTATCTTTTCAAGTAGAGGGATTTCAGTATCTGTATCGTTTTTCTATGAAATCGATTGGATCTTCTTTAAAGCAATTCGATTTTGGCCCCTCTCGATCTCGACTCAACTTAATTTTCTTCAAACCATCTTTTGCAGTGATTTTCGCAATCTTTTGAATATTTGGTAAATCAAAAATACCCATTCAATTGCTTTTGACAACCCTCAAGATTCCCGGTACTCAAGGAGTTTGCTGCAACCAAAACCCCGCGTCAGAGAAGACGATTCTTTTTTGGAAACCCAGACTGGATTGTGCCCGAAAATACGTCAATCACCCTAACCCGAACTCGGGTTGATATTTTATTTGGCGCAGCACGCCGCTGACCGATTTGGAATGCTGGGAACGAAACATTTCCCAAAATACACCGTGGAAATCACTGGGTTTGCCCAGACAATGCCAAGGTTCGTGCGCCCAGGGCCAATCACTTACAATGGCACTGTAAGAAGAGAGGTGAATATGGCCCGACAGCACCATTCATACGCCTGTTCGAATTGCCACTACAAAACGGCCAAACCTTTGGGTCGCTGTCCGGAGTGCGGCTCGTGGAACACCTTCGAGTGGGTCGAGGAATCCAAGGCCAAGAAGTCTCACTTGGGCGGCGGTTATGGAGGTCTCGGTGAGACGGCATTGGTTTCGCTCAAAGACATTGGACGCAGCGAGCAGGGTCGCCATTTTACGGGAATCCCTGAATTCGATCGCGTTTTGGGTGGGGGTCTGGTTGCCGGCGGCGTGGCTCTGCTCGGCGGTGAACCCGGCATCGGAAAATCCACACTGCTGTTGCAGGTGGCCCACCATTTGGCCAAACAGGGCGGAAAAGTGCTCTATATTGCTGGGGAAGAATCCCTTGAGCAAATTCGCCTGCGTGCGGACCGTTTGGGGGTTGATAGTGAAATTTGGTTTTCCCGAGACACGCGGGCAGCGTCCATTGCCGAACAGCTTCGGGATCCTGCGCTTTTGTGTATTGTAGACAGCATTCAAACCATTCAGGTGGCCGACGAGGGAAATCCCGGATCTCCCAACCAAGTGCGGGAAGCCACGGCTTTGCTCACAAAAGCGGCCAAAGAACACGCAACCGCCATGATCCTGGTCGGACATGTGACCAAAGAAGGCGGCGTGGCAGGTCCCAAGGTGATGGAACACATCGTGGATACCACACTGTTTTTGGAATCGGTGGGTCCTTACCGTCTCTTGCGGAGTGCCAAGAACCGTTTTGGCTCTGTTGGAGAGCTCGGTGTGTTTGAAATGCGAGAAGCGGGACTGTTCGGTGTGGACAATCCCAGTGCGGCTTTTTTGAGTGAACGTCCCATCGGCATGCCCGGCAGCGTGGTGACCGCAACCCTCGACGGCGTTCGACCCTTGCTGCTCGAAGTACAGGCACTCGCGGCCAAAACCCCTTATCCCAATCCACGCCGTATTGTGGTTGGCCTCGATGCCCGCCGAGTGGATGTTGTCTTGGCCGTTCTGGAACGGCGAATCGATCTTCCCCTGTCGAGTCTCGATATCTATGTCAATTTGGCTGGAGGCATGCGGGTTCACGACCCGGGAATCGATCTCGCTGTTGCCCTTTCGGTGTACAGCGCGGTTGTCGGAAAGGCCATTTCGCCCAAAACCGTGGTCTTTGGTGAAGTGGGCTTGGCCGGAGAGGTTCGAACGGTCAATGCTTCAGCACGTCGACTGGAAGAGGCACTGCGTTCCAACTACACTGAACAGATTGCCCCATTGGGCTCGTCGGCAACCTGCGAAGTTCGAAGCGTTCAGGAGGCCCTCTCTATCTTGGGTGGCGCAAGCAAACACCTGGAAACGGATCCAAAGCCCAAGCGACCATAACCATACCGTTTTCTTCAGATCTCTTGGGATTCACTGGGCAAAATAAGGGTGGCCAGAAGGTACAACAGGCTGCCCCACCCGGCTGTCAATGCGACAAAGGCAACGACACCCAAACGAAGAAACGTCCTTCGAATGCCATAGTGGTGCGCAACCCCGCCGCAAACACCGCCCAGAATGCGGTGTTTTCTTGACCGGTAAATTCTGAAATTTGGGTTTGGGGACAGACCCCGAACAGACAGGTTTTGGGTATGGCCATCTCTCCGTTCGGGCAAGAAAAACCAGCACAGAAAATACACGGCCAGTGCGGGCAAAATCAGGACACGGGTGATCAAAAAAGCGACAAACACCACTCGGAAAAACCAAGGGGAGACGCACAGTGCGCGTCCAATCCCCCCGAATACACCACCCAAATAGCGATCTTTTACGCTTCTATACAACATAAACCCCTCATAGGTATTCGTACGAGATCACCTTGAAGGAGGTTTCAAAGCATCAAGCTTCGGTGTAGGGTTTGTCGATGGGCATGCCGACGATGTTGCCCCATTCGGTCCAAGATCCGTCATAGTTGGCGACGTCGCGGTAGCCCAACAAATAGCGGAGGACAAACCAAGTGTGGCTGGAACGTTCTGCAATTCGGCAGTACACGATGACCTCTTTGTCTGCGGTAATGCCTTTGGATTCGTATAAAGCTTTGAGTTCTTCGTGGCTTTTGAAGGTTCCGTCTTCAGCCACAGCCTGCGCCCAAGGAATGCTGGCCGCCCCTGGAATGTGACCGGCCCGCAAGGCGCCCTCTTGGGGATAACCTGCCATGTGGGTCACTTTTCCGCTGTATTCGTCGGGCGATCTGACATCGACCAGCGCGCCTTTTCCGTCCTTCACTTTCAGGAGATGCTTGAGCACATCGTCTCGGTAAACGCGAATGCTTTGGTCACGGTAAGGCGTGACGTACGACGTGGGTGCAAATTGCGGAATTTTTGTTGTGGTCGCCCGTCCTTCTGCGATCCACTTTTGCCGTCCACCGTTCATGAGTTTGACGTTGGTGTGTCCGTTGTAGACAAAAAACCAGAACGCATAGGCGGCCCACCAGTTGTTTTTGTCTCCATAGAAAACCACGGTTGTGTCTCTGTCTATGCCCAGCCGCTGCATCAAGGCTGCGAACCCTCTCTCGTCGATGAAGTCTCTGACGTCGTCTCGGTTGAGATGGATGTGCCAATCTATGTTTCCAGCACCTTCGATGTGTCCAGCCATGTACAACAGGGGATCTTCATTCACTTCAATGAGCCGAATACCGGCATCTTGTCCGTGCTGCGCGACCCAATCGGTGGAAACCAAAACCTCTGGATATTTGTAAGACATTGTATCCTCCCATGCGCTGTGCGCTGTGTTTCAAGCATTCATTCTAGTCGACAATCCGAGAAAGAATGGGACGCGTTGCACATCTCACGCTTGAGCAAAGATCCAAATCCGTCGGGCTTCGGGATGGGGCGCGTCGAAATGGGGGTATTCGTGAAAATAAAATCGGCCAAATCCTGCTTTTTTGAGCATCGGTTCGAGGTCTTTTGTGGAATAACCGCGTTCACTGTGGATTTCGTAGTAGGTTTGGTCCTCAAAGCGAAAAAAGGCTTGCACAACGCCGAGCTCGGTTTCTGCATCGTGATGGTGAGACCAATGGTAATGCACCTCGTCGCCCTGTTCAGTGAGCGCCAGGCCCTCGATCGCCTCACCTTCCCAGAGCTCTTGGACACCGAGGGGCGTGTTGATATCGGCAACAAACCAACCGTCGGGTTGCAAGTGATCGCGAATTCGAAACAGTGCAGCCTGCAGGTCCTGTGGATCCGTGAGGTTGTTCAGGGAATCAAACAGACAGGTGATGAGGTCAAAGCGCTTGGAAAGTGCAAATTCAGTCAGGCCAGCCTCTTTAAAAACAACGTGTGGCAGCTTTCTTTTGGCCTGAATCAACATGTCTTCTGAGGCGTCAATCCCCATGATGTCGTCACACAGAGATCCCAAAACTTGGGTGCTGTTTCCTGTTCCACAGGCGAGGTCCAGTAAGGTCTGGGGAGGCGGATAGGGTTTTAAAAATTCTGCAATGTACTGAGCCCACTCTGCATATTCAATATCCCGCATGATGTCGTCGTACACAGAAGCCAAAATGGAAAAAGGGTTGCGTCCAATCATCGTCACCTCAGACTGTGCCATTTTGTGATGAAGTGTATGTGCTCAAATCAACGGTGTGTGTTGTAGAGGTGGGCAACCCCACAACCTATACAGAAATTTCACCTATTTCTTGGATTTTCATCAAATAAGAAATGCCCTTTCAATGGATGGCCCCTCAAAGACTCAAGGCAGAAATCACATCTTTCAAATTGACCTCAATTTCGTTCAAAACATGGCGTGAACAATCAACCATAACCAATCCAGTTTCATTCGTCCAGAGCGCAATTTCAACGCAAGATGACCGTTGCACCGCATGCAGTTCAGTTCAAGACACCCAACCGGTCATTTAAACTGTCGAGATGCCCATCGAAATAACTCACAATCGGGTTAAATTTATCCCACCTCCGAACGCCACCGCCCTCATCGGTGACTTTACCAATTGGGACCGCTCTCCTGCGCTGCCCGTGACCTCTGATTTGTGTTTGGAATTTCCCAGAGATGCCTGGGTCGAATTTGCGTGGCTCGACGCAGACGGAAAAGGCGTTGCCGATCCAGATGGACAACCGACGCACAATCCCTGGTACAACTGGGCCAGAGGTTTTGAGATCGGTACATACGGTCAGCACGCGCTTTGTACGGAAAAAGAACCCGTTCCTGCCGGGCGTGTGGATCGGCACGTTTGGGAAAGCAAGGTGTTTCCGGGCACGCGTCGGGCTTACATTTACACACCTCCCGACAGCGATGGCCACACAAAATACCCTGTTTATTTTGTGCAAGATGGCGTGGCTTTTTACCGGACAGGACGGCTCACCGAAATGGCAGATCGTGCAATCGCACAGAAAAACATCGATCCCATGGTGTTGGTTTTCGTGGAACCGAGAGACCGCAGTGAGGAGTACTATCTGAATCCGAAGTACGCAGACCTTTTGGAAGAACTTTTGCCCCATGTGGAAAGCCACTATCCGGTTCGCCAAGATGCAGCGGGACGCGGCCTTTGGGGGGCTTCTCTGGGCGGTCTGATCAGCCTGTATACAGCGATGCAAAATCCAGGCATGTACACCCGGGTGGTGAGTCACTCTGGCGCGTTTATTGCACACCCAAATCCACCGCGGATCAATGGAAAACCCGATCCACTCTTGGCAGGAGAGTGGCTGCTTGAAGCCGTTTCTCAAAACCCACCCAAAGACCTTCGGATCTCCCTGGACACTGGAATTTTAGAATGGTTGTGTGCGCCCAACCGACGCATGGCCGCACGGATGTCCGATTTGGGCATTCCACACCAATACCGCGAGTATGCCAGTGGGCACAATTGGGTCACCTGGAAAAATGCCATCCCAGAGGCGCTTATTTACATACAAGCGCCCGGAGGTCAGTGATCAGACCTCTTCGAAGACGCCAATATTCCGAAAACGATCACGGCGTCCTTCCAACAGTTGGTCTGCGGAAAGCTCAGAAAGCTCATTGAGATTGCGTTCAATGGCCTCTTTCAGTGCCGAGATCGCGGATGCTGGATCGCAGTGTGCACCCCCGGCAGGCTCTGGAATGACCTCTTCGACAATGCCCAACGCCAGAAGATCCTGGGCGGTTAACCGAAGTGCTTCGGCTGCTTTGGGTGCCTCTTTGGCGTCGTGCCACAAAATGGCCGCGCAAGATTCTGGAGTGATCACACTGTACCAGGCGTTTTCCATGATCAAAACACGGTTGCCCATGCCAATGGCCAACGCCCCACCAGAGCCCCCTTCGCCAATGATGACGGACAGTGTGGGTACTTTCAGAGACGCCATCTTGGCAATGCTTTCGGCGATTGCCCAAGCTTGGCCGCGCTCTTCTGCGGCCACACCCGGGTACGCCCCTGGCGTGTCGATCAGAGCCACCACGGGAAGGCCAAATTTCTCGGCGAGGCCCATCAGGCGTATCGCTTTTCGGTAGCCCTCAGGATGGCTCATCCCAAAATTTCGCTTGATGTTGCCTTTGGTGTCGCGTCCCTTTTGTTGAAGCAACAGCATCACACGGTGTGAACCCAACTGTGCTGGACCTCCAATCAGCGCTTGATCGTTGCCGAACACGCGGTCTCCGGAGAGTTCAATAAAATCGGTGCAGCACCCTTCGACATAGTCGAGGGCAGTGGGACGGCCCTGCATTCTCGCGAGGCGAACCCGCTCCCAACGGTGATCGGTCTGAGCTTGTTCCAGGGCTTTGGTATTATCCACACATACCCCCGAAATGTGAGAGCAATTTGGCAATGGTTTCGCGTTGGTGCATGCGATCGACCACCAAATCGATCATGCCGTGCTCGAGCAAAAACTCTGAACGTTGAAACCCTTCGGGCAAATGCTGACGTATGGTTTGCTGGATGACCCTTGGGCCCGCGAAACCAATCAAGGCGCCAGGTTCGGCCAAAATGACGTCTGCAATGGTTGCGAAAGAGGCTGTAACCCCGCCGGTTGTCGGATCGGTGAGCAGGCTGACATACGGGAGGCGATGTTCGCTCAAACGCTGCAAAACAACAGTGGTTTTTGCCATTTGCATGAGTGAAAATACACTTTCTTGCATGCGCGCACCCCCCGATGCGCAGATCATCAGAAAAGGCACTTTTTGATCGATCGCGAGTTCGACGGCTCGGGCAATTTCTTCGCCGACCACGCTGCCCATCGAGCCGCCACTGAAGGCAAAATCCATGATGGCGCAGACCAGTGGACGCCCAAGGATCTTGCCCCGTCCAGCGACAATGGCGTCGGGCCGTCCGGTTTTTTCCTGGGCCCGTTTGAGGCGAGCCCCATAGCTCTCGGTGTCTTGAAAGGACAGGGGATCTTTGGGATGGATGTGACCGCTCGTGAGTTCCAATTGACCGTCGTCCAAAAGGTACGCAATGCGTGCTTCTACAGAAATTCGGTGGTGAAATTGACAAGACACACAGACCATATGTTGGGCGGCCAGGTCCCTCTTGTACACTTGCGTTCCACACTTGGGACACTTATGCCACAGTGTCGGGGTGTCATCTTGCTCGGCCAACTGAGGTTTTTTTCGCCTAAAAATACGTTCTAGTGCCACAGCTTATATCCTTTTTTGTGGAACATTTGGATCCAACTATACATCACCTGAGCAGTATTGGACACCCAAAGCCATTGGGTTGCTATACTGATCGTACCTGGAAATGAATCCATCTGGGGTCTGGGTTTCGGAGATAAGCGATGTCAACACCCATGCGTCATCTACTGAGCAGTCAAGCTGAAGACTACCTCAAAGCCATCTATCTTTTGGGTAAAGAAGGAAAGGTGACGACCCAGAAACTCTCTGGATCGCTTCAGGTTACACCCGCCTCGGTGTCTGGCATGCTCAAAAAGTTGGCAGATCTGCACTTGGTTGAGCATAAACCTTACTATGGCGCAGTGCTCACCGAAAACGGGCAGAGGATTGCTTTGGAAATCCTCCGGCACCACCGGCTGTTGGAGCTGTACCTCACCCAGGCTTTGGGATATTCGTGGGACACCGTCCACGAAGAGGCAGACCGACTGGAACATGTCATTTCTGAAGAATTTGAAGCCAAAATCGCACAGTTTTTGGGCAACCCTCAGTACGATCCACATGGCCATCCGATTCCATCTCCAGATGGCACGCTTCCCGAAACCCGAGATCAACCTCTACCTGATTTTCCACAAGGCAGCCATGTCCGTCTGACACGTGTTTCCAAGGAAACACCGGAATTTCTGCGGTATTTGGAGAGCCTTCGACTGCTTCCTGGAAGTGCTGTTTGGGTCGGCGCACGTCAACTTTTGGGCGAGGTCATTGAGATCCAAGAGGGTTCACACACGCATGTCCTCAGTTTGGCTGTGGCGAACCACCTGTGGGGGCTTTCCAACGAACATGCCTGACCCTGGCGGTACATAGGGTGCTAAAATCGGGGACATGCGCCATGTCTGGTCCCTGCCCAAGCCTTCTCCAAGATGGTTTTTACAGACGGGCGACCGACTGATGTCGCCACTCTACTGGTGGTACGAACAACAGCTCATTCGCACAATCTTAAAAGAAAACCGCCTGCCACAGCATTTGGGTATCATTTTGGATGGCAACCGTCGCTTTGCCCGCTCGCTTGGACTTGAAACCCGTCGTGGCCACGATTTGGGTGCATACAAGGCCTATGAGGTTTTGGAATGGTGTCTCAGTCTGGGTATTCCACACGTGACCATTTGGGTGTTTTCGTCTGACAACAAATCCAGACACCCCGAGGAGGTCCATCAGTTGCTTCAGCTGTTTGCCCGGGAAGCGCGCCAGATGCTCAGAGACGACCGCATTCACAAAAATCAAGTTCGCATCAAGATGATCGGTCAGATCGACGATTTTCCAGAAGACGTCCGAGAGAGCCTTTTGGCCCTGGAAGCCGCAACTGCACACTACGGGGGCCTTTTGCTCAACGTTGCCGTCGGTTACGGTGGACGGGAAGAAATCGCGCAAGCCGTTCGCAACCTCCTCAAAGAGAAATCAAAAGAGAAAAACATCACGCTGGATGAGCTTTCAGAAGACCTGAGTGTCGCTGACATCGACGCGCACATGTACACCGCCGGATTGCCCGATCCCGATTTTGTCATACGCACCAGTGGGGAAATTCGGCTTTCCGGGTTTTTGCTGTGGCAGTCCGCTTACAGCGAGTATTACTTTTGTGATGCCTACTGGCCCAGTTTTCGGCGTGTCGATTTTCTGAGGGCCATACGCAGTTTTCAAAACAGAAAACGGCGTTTCGGTCGTTGAACAAAACATCTCACAAACAAAAGGAACCATTGACCATGAACCATGCCATTGGAAGAATTAAACAGGACATCAAAAACCAAATTGAGCACACATTCCACGTCTCCCGTGTCTCAATCATCAAGCCTCCTCCCAATGTCGATGCAGATCTGTCCATTCCACTGCAATCCCTGGCCAAAGAGCTGGGCACTTCTGCAGAACAGCAAAGCGATGCGATTTTAGAAGCCCTGGGCGCGCTGGGACTTCATGCCGTTTTCGAGCGGGGTTTCATCAATATCAAACTCAACCGGTCCATGTTCCTCGAAAGCATGGCCCAAGATTACGATCAAAAAGGCGAATCGTACGGAGCCCAAAACATCGGCCAGCAGGCAAATGTGGTCATGGACATTTCGTCGCCCAATGTCGCCAAGCCCATGTCGGTTGGACACCTCCGGTCAACCATTATCGGAGATGCCCTGTACCGTGTGTTGGCCTTTTCCGAATTCGCAACCACCTCGATCAATTACTACGCAGATTGGGGAACACAGTTTGGCACACTCTTGTACGGTTTTCACCATTGGCTCGACCACGAGGCCTACAGGGAAAATCCCATCCAGGAATTGCTGCGCATTTACATCGAATTTGAAAAACAAGCCACGGAAAACGAAATCCTTCGGCAAGATGCGCGGGCATGGTCTGTGCGTCTGGAACAGCAAGATCCGCAAGCTGTGTCCTACTGGGAAGACATTGTCGCAAACAGCTTCAAGGAATTCGACAAGATTTACGGAGCGTTGGACGTCACCTTCGACCATTTGGTGGGTGAAAGCCAGTTTGCCACACAAGCCCAAGAGATTGTCGACGACCTGCTGGCACGCAACATTGCCGAAATGAGTGAAGGGTGCGCGATTGTTCGCCTCGAGGAGTACGGCATCGAAACCCCGTTTGTGCTGCGCCGTTCCGATGGGGCAACCCTGTACAGTGCCCGTGACATTGCATCGGCCCTGTGGCGCATTCGGACGTTCAATCCCAAAAAGATGATCTATGTCGTCGGGGTAGATCAGAAACTGCATTTCAAGCAGCTTTTTGCAACGCTGGACAAACTCGGACACGGAGACATCGAGTACATCCACATCGACTTTGGTCTGGTCAGCCTGCCAGAAGGCAAAATGAGCACTCGAAGAGGCCGAGTTGTGTTCCTCGAAGACCTTTTGAAAGAATCGGTGGAGCGGGCAAAGGAGCTGGCCCAAACCGGCGCAGTTTCCCTAAATGAAGTGCTGGACGATGCAACCTTTCACGCCATTGGCATTGGGGCTGTGAAATACGCAGACCTGTCCCAAAATAGAATCAAAAATATCACGTTTACATGGGAAAAAATGCTTGCGTTTGAGGGCAACAGTGGCCCCTACCTCATGTACGCTTATGCCCGTGCCAAACGCATTTTATCCCAGACATCTGGCTTGGAAAAACCCGATTCCGGCGTCGAGGTTGGAGACGCGCAATGGGCACTGATGCTGCAGTTGGCTCGATTTCCAGAAGCGGTCTCAGATGTTGTGCACACACTCAATCCACACATTCTGGCGCATTACACGTACGAGCTCTGTCAAGCCTTTAGCCTGTTTTACAACAAGATTCCCGTTTTGAAGGCAGAAGAAAAAGAGCGTGCTACACGACTTTGGTTGGTGGGCTGCTTTGTAAAAACCCTCCAGACTTGCTTTAAACTGCTCAATATCACACCCGTGGAGCGCATGTAAATTCAGGTATCCCTTGACAGCCTGCTGAAATTGCGCCAGCATGGGTGTCGACGCATTAAACCACCATGGTTGCGGGCATTGGAACGCCATTTCCAGCCCGGAAGGACGATCTATGAACACACAGTTGGCTTTGGTATTGTCCATTGGGTCTATCTTTGGAATCAGCTCGTGCAGTCAGACCCGCACCCGTTTGGCAGAGCCTGTGTTGTCCGCGCAAAAGTATGTTTTGCCCAGTTTCAGAACCCCGACACAGGCTGACTACACCGCCACCTATGGGGACGTTCTCAAGCATGAAGTCAGCACGTCTTGGCAATACCACCCGATAGAGGTCCTTTCGCCAGATAACCTGCCAATCACCCTGAACGTGGTGTCCAGTAACCCAGCTGTCGTCGAAGTGGAGCCCATGGCACGACCCTCCTCGACAGCCAATCTGTGGAGCTTTGGTATTCTGCCCAAATCCGGTGGGAGGGCAACTGTGACGCTGATTGCAAAAGACAACCGATATGGGGAGGTCCGACTTCCCTTGACGTATACCGTGCCCTATGCGCCCGAGATCTCATTTTTGGGGGCGGAACGGGGATTTTTATCGGTCTGTGGACGCAACATGATGACCAAAATGTACATACGGAGCCTGGATTCCGAAAAAGTGAATGTCGCTGCCTACAGCCGTGACACCACCTCTGTTTCCGCACCCATGGTCGTCTACGAGGCCACCGATTATGCAAAAGACACTTCGACCTTTGCCATTTCCGCGACAACCTACGCAACTGGACTCCACAGTCTCATTTTTGTGGCAACCCATGCGTCCGGTTTGAGCACGGTCAAGATACTCACATTGGTTCGCTCTGCTTGTTAATTCCACGACCCACTGAATGAAAAATACACCGCTGTTGCGGTGTATTTTCTTTGGTGCGGAAGGGCCGACTTGAACGGCCGACCTCACGCTTATCAGGCGTGCGCTCTAACCAGCTGAGCTACTCCCGCTCGGACGAGCGACTAGGATACTATCAAGTTCGGATGCCCACTGTCAATATGCGAATGCAAAATCCGTCGATCGTGTCGCAACAGACCATGGTGGGTGTGGGCATTCCCCTATAATAAGAATTCACTAACCAGCTGGTTAATGAATGAACGTCCCATCCCTGAAACCCCGAGGAGCCCATGGAAGAGATTGTCCCACCTGCATCCATCACCGAAGAACATCGCCCGCGTACAAATCCGAGATTGCTCAGCAATCCGGAAAAAGATCGCCTCTTGGAACGTGGTTTTCTCGGGTTGTATCGGTGGTACGTAGCGCGTTCTCAGGAAATGCGGAACTGGAATGCCGACAAATCCTTTGAGTGGAAAAACCTGAGAACAGATTTTGCACCAGAAGTGACCGTGATTTTGGAAGGTTTTTTTGCTGTTGAGCAGTACGTTCCAGATTTCACCAGCAGGATTCTGGATATGGTGCGCAGGAGTCACGGTCGCAGCCACTTCACCTTGCGTTGGGGCAGTGAGGAAGAACGGCATGCGGATACCTGGGAAAACGCAGTGCTTTTTTCCAAAGGCCGAACCCCAAGGGAACTGGAAGACTACAAGTACCAATTGCGCTCGAGCCAGTGGGAGGCGCCATGGGACAACGCGCTCTATACATTGATCTACACGGTCTTTCAAGAGCGGGCGACCCAACTTAACTACCTGAATTTACGGAAAATTGCCCTGGGGCAGACAGACAAACCGCACCTCATGGGCAACGCCGATCCCGTTTTGGCCAAGGTCGCACAAACCATTGCCGTCGATGAGGCGGCCCACTACCATTTTTTCTTGGAATGTGCGCGTTTATTTTTGTATTACTATCCTGAAAAAACGCTTGAAGCCATTCGGGATGTGATCACCCATTTTGCGATGCCAGCTTACAGTTTGGTTCCAGATTGGGATAAATTTTTCGAAACAGTGTACCGGGCAGGCATCTACGGGCCCAGAGATTTTCAGCGCGATGTCGTGCAGATTGTCTTTAAAAATCTGGGTATTGCCAGTCGGAAAGCCCTTGAAGATGGCATCCGCAGAACCCGTCAAGTGCCCACGGTGGAAGGCCAAATTCGGTCGACTGCCATATGGGACTCCTTCGACTATGGTCTCGTTGAGGGCGACGTACAGCGGTTTTACACGAAGATTGCAACTTACGAACAGAACATCGGATTTTCGGAAATTGATCCCACGCTCTTCGTTCCAAATCCGCAGTGGCCCACGCAACAGGAGACAACGGAGCCAACAGACACGTGAGGTGGGTTTGTCCGTTGGTTTTAACCTTTTTGCCATTCATCTTGCCGTTGTCTTCCGTCCTGATTTGGTAGGTACCCCATTCCACATAAACCCTTCACATCGAAACATTCAAGGGAACGGTCAGAACAGCGATATCACAGCTCATGTCTCGACAACACCCGAATGCCGTGTAAAAGGGGCCAAGCCGTACCGACGACGGTCAAGACAACATAAACAGCCAGAATCAGCAAACCTTCTGGCGTCAACCAATAGTTGTTTTCGACTGTGACGTTAAAGTTTCTCAACATCGCCACACTGAAAAATGCCGGGCGTGCCATCAAAACCGCCAAGACTGCACCGTAACCCAAACTGAAAAGCATGTACAAAAGACCCCCAGGCGACAGGGGAATTTCGCTGGGATTATCCGCCTTAAACCGGGGATAGGCCGCACCGAGACCCACCCCTAAGGCCGTCACCACCAGGGCACTCGACATGCCCACCATCAGGGTAATGCTGGAAATCAAGGGGCTGGTTTGCAACAGTTTTGAGCTTTGGGTCGCCATAATGGCTGTGATCAAGAGCAGCGGTGGCAATGCACCCAAATACTTTCCCAACACCAATCGCGCGGTGCTCAAGGGTGCCGTCCGAAGGAGCCAGTAGCCGTGTCCTTCCAGGGATATTGCTGGAAATGCCGTCCGAATCCCCACTCCAGCCACGACAAAACTTTGAAACGCCAACTGCAGGTAACCGATGACATTGCGAAACCGAGGTGTTGCGAGGACGCCTTCGATCGGGTAGGCCCGGATACTCACCAAATACACGCCGACCAAAGCCACCAAAATGAGCAACTGGCTCCACTGGGTTGCGTCCCGAAGCAGCAATCGAATGTCGCGGTAGAGGATATTCCCAACTTGACCCATCCGACCAAACATCCACTCACCCCAACTGGCTGTCCTGACGCGAAGATCCAGTTTTCCTCCGGAGCCCTCAAGGCTTCGAACCCAACCTTCCCGGTAGGCAAGCGCAGCCAATGTCCCAGAAAGCCAAAGCAAGACAACCCCACCGATCGAAATGACCCATACCGACGCGTTGATTTGGCCTTGAGAGGCATCCCAAATGGCCCGGGCTGCGAGTGTGGGCGGAACGAGCGTGTCCTCGGTGCCCGAAAATCTCTCCAAAAGTTGATTGAAACGCTCTCCCAGTCGAACCGCTTGATCGCTGGTCAATGTGCTGTTGTTCACCAAATTCAGCAGATCCTCGGGTTTGAGTGCCCGCACAAAATAAATCAAGCCAGCCGAGAGCACGACACCCAAACCTGTTGCAATTTCTTTCACACGGTTGGCCGGCGAAAAACGCATGAGCAGAACGGAAATGACCGCGCCCACCCCGACCGGTATGGCATAAATCATCAGAGTCAGCCAGGGGGTCAGAAGGTAAAACCAATACGGCGCCTGAAAGTAGTAACCCAGCGTCAAGACAAAAGGGAGGGTCAACAATGCGGCAAGGCCTGCAGCACTGATAAACGTCTCTAAAAGCTTTTGCGCAAACACCTTAAAGGCAGGAATGGGCTGGGCCAAGAGAAAGTTGAGGTCCTCAGACAGGTACAGGGTCGATATCGCGGTTGTGATGGCACTGAAGGCAACCCCTGCAGAGAGGACCAAAATGGCCACCTCCAAAAGGCGTTTGACAATGACCAGGCCGATGCTTGGACCTGTTTTGACTGTATCAAAATGCACCAAAAAATCGACGGATCGGTACGTTCCGACAACTTCTCCAACAACCAGGAGACAGACGAGGAGCGCAATAAAAAGGGCTCCCCATTTCGACCCGCGCTGAACGCTGTTCCAAAGGCTTCGGAGTTTGAGGAGCATCAGACTTGACGGGTACATTACGCGTCACCCCAAGGGTGAGGGGCGGCATTCAGTTTGCGCTCCTCTTCCAAAAGACGGAAAAAAACCTCTTCCAGGTCGGTCCCTTGGGTCTGCTGTTTGAGGGAAGCCATGTCGCCCAAGGCAATTTGTTTCCCGTGATCGAGCACGGCAATGGTTTCGGCGATAGCTTCGGCAAGGGGCATAGAATGTGTGGTTAAAAGAACAGTGTTGCCCTTTTCGGCGTAGCTTTTCATCAGTTCGCGAACCTGCTTGGCCGCTCTGGGATCGAGGCCGACCATGGGCTCATCGACGACCAACACCGGCGGCTGATGGATAATGGCCGCAATAAACGTGAGCTTTTGTTTCATTCCATGCGAGAATGTTTCGATCAATGCGTTGCCAAACTCCGCCAACTCAAAGAATTCAAGCCAAGTCTCAATGCTCGCGTCGATTTTGCCCAACCTGTACACGCCAGCCACAAAGCGAAGCAATTCCCTCGGGGTCAGTTTGGCGTAAAGGTACGGACGGTCTGGAATATAGCCGATGCGGTTTTTGGCCCGAACCGAATCCTTCCACACATTGATCCCGTCGACCCAAACCTCTCCCCCAGATGGACGGGAAAGCCCTGTGATGGACTTGATGATGGTGGTTTTTCCCGCACCATTGTGTCCAAGAAGTGCAAACACCTGCCCTGTTGGAACGGTCAGATCCAACGGATAAACCGCCTGAAAAGCACCATACCGCTTCGCGTAGTGTTTAAGTTCGATCATCTGTTCAGCTTAAGACGTTTTCACACAGAATGCGATCAAACGGCGTCCGATCGGTGAACCCAAAATCCTGTTGCACAAACGTTCCCCTTTGAGGTAGGCTTGGGTTTACGTGCCGAAACGGCATGAAGCCACAGTGATCGCAACGGTCTCCATCCAGCGATCCGCCTGAGGCGAAGGAGTGGACCCATGGGCCTCAATTACGGAACCATCTTGAAAAGCATCGCGCAGCCCCAATTGCGCACAGACATCCCAGACTTTCAGGTCGGGGACACCGTTCGCGTCGACGTCAAAGTGACCGAAGGGACCCGCACCCGAATTCAAGCCTTTGAAGGCACCGTCATCGCCATCAACAACGGTGGAATCGGCAAAACCTTCACTGTCAGAAAGATTTCTTTCTCAGAAGGCGTTGAACGGGTTTTCCCCTACAATGCCCCAACCCTTTCTAAAATCACCGTTTTGGAAAGAGGCCGGGTTCGCCGGGCGAAGTTGTACTACCTGCGCGACCGCCGTGGAAAATCTGCACGCCTCAAGAGCGACCGCAGCCGGATCATGCGCGAAGCCCAAAAAGCCCAAGCACAGCAAGAAGCTGCAAACGCCGAATAGGTTTTTGCATGCAGCATCTCCCTCAGCATGTCTGGGGGTTTTTTTGTTGGGAGAACCCCTGTGATCACAGCCCGAATCCTCTTTGTAACGTTTCTCCAGTTGGGCCTGACCAGTTTTGGGGGACCCATTGCGCACCTGGGCCACTTCAGAAGAGAGATGATCCGAAGGGGTTGGTTGGATGAACAAGATTATCTCCATATCGTGTCACTGTGCCAATTGCTGCCGGGCCCCACATCCTCACAGGTTGGAATGGCCATTGGAATGCTCAAAGGGGGCGCGCTCGGTGCTGCTGCGGCTTGGCTGGGATTTACATTGCCGAGTGCATTTTTGATGGTTGCGCTGGGCTGGGCAACCCTGAAATTCGGGCAAAACGGTTGGGGTGAGCTCGACATCCGCGGACTGAAGGCATTTACCGCAGCCGTGGTCGCACAAGCGGTGTGGTCGATGGTCAGGCCCCTGTTGAATGACCCGTGGCACTGGATGTTTTTATCGATCGGCACAGGTCTCGCACTCGGCTTTTCGGGTCCTTGGGTGCAACCTGCAATGGTCCTGGCTTTTGGACTCTTGGGTGGGCTTGTCCTTCGCAAACCAGAGACAAAGGCCGTTCAAAGTGAACTGAAATCCCACATCCGACCATCTGCGGCACTGGGATTCCTGATAGCATCGATCGCCCTGCTCGTGGCGCTTCCCATGTTGCGGTCCGTTCTCGGTTCAGCAGGTGCCCTTTTCGACAGTTTTTACCGATCTGGGGCTTTGGTCTTCGGTGGTGGACACGTTGTTCTGCCTTTGCTCAGAGAAGAGACCATTGCAAGGACACATTGGGTCACGGCGGAGCAATTTGTCGCGGGATACGGTCTGGTTCAACTCGTTCCGGGACCGCTCTTTTCTTTCGCGGCGTACCTGGGCATGGTGGCCCAAGTTCCACTTCATCCTGTCTTGTCGGCGAGCATTGCGCTCACCGGTATTTTTCTACCCTCGTATTTGTGGACACTGGGGATTTGGCCTTTTTGGAATCAACTTCGGGCCAATCGGCGTCTACAGGCGGCGTTTTTAGGGATCCAGATTGGGGTTGTGGGCCTGCTGATCGCAGCGCTGTACACACCTGTCCTGACGGAAGCCATACACGCGCCGAGAGATCTGATCTGGGTTTTTCTCGCACTGGGACTTCTTATACGCAATTATCCCGTTTGGATTGTCGCATTGATCACACTGACGGTTGCGGGACTTTTCGGGAAATGAACACATATTTTGAAGGCCTCATCCATTTTTAACGCCCCAAGGTGTAGCATGCACATTGACCCAAATGGGTAAACGGTGGAGGTATTGTATGAAAACACCTGTACGCGTCGCAGTCACAGGAGCCGCAGGACAAATCGGCTACAGCTTGTTGTTTCGGATTGCTTCTGGAGATTTTTTAGGTAAAGACCAACCCATCATTTTGCAATTGCTCGAAGTCACACCGGCCATGAAAGCACTCGAAGGTGTCACCATGGAACTTGAGGATTGCGCATTTCCCCTCTTGGCCGGCATTGAGACCAGCGACGATCCCAAGGTGGCCTTCTCCAAAGCCCAGTACGCATTTTTGGTCGGTGCAATGCCCAGAAAAGCAGGCATGGAACGCAAAGATTTGCTCACGGCAAATGGTGGCATCTTCAAACCTCAAGGAGAAGCCTTAAATGCCGTAGCCGACAGAAATGTCAAGGTTTTGGTTGTGGGAAATCCAGCCAACACAAATGCACTGATTGCCATGAAGAACGCACCGGATCTTCGTCCTGAACAGTTCACAGCCATGGTTCGCTTGGACCACAACCGGGCGCTGAGCCAAGTGGCCCACAAGCTGAATGTGCGCACAACAGACATCCACTGCATGACCATTTGGGGAAACCATTCCAGCACGCAGTATCCCGACCTATTCAACGCCCAAGTGGGCGGAAAAAGCGTCGCCAGCCAAATGGACATGGGCTACATCGAAAGCCAATTCATTCCAACGGTCCAACAGCGCGGAGCCGCCATCATCCAGGCACGTGGACTGTCATCGGCTGCCTCTGCCGCTTCGGCTGCGATCGACCACATGAGAGATTGGGCGCTGGGTACCTCCGAAGGTGACTGGGTTAGCATGGCCGTTCCTTCAGATGGAAGCTATGGCATTCCCAAAGGCGTCATTTACGGCTATCCGTGCACCTGCAAAAACGGCGAGTACCACATTGTGCAAGGTCTCGACATCGACCCATTTAGCCGAACCCGTATGGACGCAAGCTACAACGAACTGCTCGAAGAACAGACCGCCGTGGAAAGCCTCTTGGGCGATTACGTTTCCTAAACCCTCAAAGCGCGCTGTGGGTGTCGAGTGGCACGCCTACAGCGTTTTTTTGGCGTATCCCTCTTGGCACTCAAATCCACCAAAAATACCAATTGGGCGATCCGAGCAAAGCCGCGGCCAAATAATCGATCGTCTCAAGTCCATGTGAAACAATATTCTCACAGTAGGTATACTGCTCAAATGCAAGTTCATAGGCCTGCGTGTGATCCTGTGGGGGACGGCTGACACGCATTTCCAGAACATCCCCTGTGAGAACAACAGCCTCAGCGCCGTACCGCTTGTTCCAATGTTTCCAAAAGGCCAGATGTTCCTCGGGGGAAGGACATGCAGACCATCCACCAAAATTCAAATAGATGGGTATTTCATGGGACACAAGCGTCGGAAAAAGACCGATAAACACATCAGCACTCGGTTTGGTGAGGCGCCTATCCAAGGTGAAAAAATGTTCCTCTCGGATGGGAGGAATATGCATGACAGGTGGATATTCTCCACGCGGAATGCTGTGAATTTCCGTTTGCAAGCGCTCCAAAATAATGTGGGCAATATCGAGGCGCTGGGCCCTCTCCATTTGCTGATCAAAGTGATCGTTCTGTGTAAAACTGAGTTGTTCAGCATGAGACGTCGTTAGGTCACCCAAAATCAAAGGATAGTGCTGTGTCTGATGGGCAATTCGCCTGAACAGCCGCCACCGTTCGAGCGCCTGTTCCCACGGAATGCGAAGCACGACCGTCGTATCCCAAAGAAAAATATCATCATAACTGACGCAGTAACGTTTCAAGATGAAGTCGAGGTCGCGAATCATAAGGTTCCAGAATATATCCATCCTACACCAACGCCAGACATCCAGATCCACGTGAAAATGCATGGCCATGGAACTGCGATGTTTTCACACATGCCATGCGTGGTGTAGGTTCGGGACGTTGCCCTGTATTGGGTATCTCCACATGCACAGCTCCCCTTTGCTCTGCGCAAACCGGGTCCTATTTAAAGTAAAAAATGTACTTTTCCAAACAAAATAACAATTCTTTTTATAGCAAATGTCATAGTTATTGATCCCTCAACAAAGGACATAAAATGCATTTTACAGCGGGTTTCATAATTATTAGGAATTAACAAAGGACATAAAATGCTTTTTATATCCTTCTATATTTTCAGGAGTTACAGCCTCTACGCATTCTTGAATGATATTTTCTATGTTATCTATTGTTTTACTTGGATATCTTCTTATTCCATTCTTTATTTTCGAAATCGATTCTTCTATTGGATTCAATTCTGGACTATAGGGAGGTATATATAGTATTTCTATTCCATTCTCTTTAAATAAATCTTTTACAGATTTCGTTTTATGTACGCTTAAATTATCCATTACTATTTTTCTAATACCAATCTTTTTGATTTCTTCGCAAAATATCTCTATATATTTTAAAAATACGTCAGTATTCATTGTTCCATCAATTATAAACGTGCACACCATTTTCATATGTAGAATGAGTATTACATTTCTCTTTTTCCTTCTTTTTGATCTATTTATTTTGCAATATAGTCTTTTTTTATGACTCCATCCATAGAGGGTTTCACAATCTATATGTACGCCAAATTCATCTAAAAATCCAATTTCATTTAAATCACTTTTCAAAATCTCTTCAATAAATGCCTCTCTTTTTATTATATTTGATGGTGTTTCTTTTTCAAGTGCGATATAAGTTTTTTTTATACTTTATCCCCGCACGTTGAAACGCTCTATACATTGTCGCTTTTTTCACGGTCACACCATACATTTTCTCCCATTCTTGACACGCTTTTTCTAAGGTAATATCCGGCATACTTTGTACCATTGCTCTTAGATTTTCAAAGTCTGCAATATCTATACGGGGTGGCTTTTTAGTTCCTCTTTTTTTAGGTTCCAATACATTGTTGTCATCAAGCTGCAAGTATCGTCCAACAGCCGAGGAAGAAACATTATATATTTCTGCAACCTCTTTTATTGTGTATCCTTCATAGTATTTTTCAACTATTCTTTTTCTAAGATCTAAACTATAAGTTACTGGCATACATAGATTTTACCACATTACATTCAAAAATAAAATATCCCCCAAATTAATAAACTTGCTGTATGTCCTTCTATATTTTCAGGAATTCAGTACCTTGAAAAGGTTTAATAAACATGTCCCACTAAAGATATTTTCTGTATCCCAATTGCAAATTTTTCATTTTTGCAGAAAGGTCTTTCATTTTTTGGATATTTGGCAAATGAAAAATGTCATCTTGGGTTGCTTCGGCTTCTCCAAAAATTCCTGATATTTAAAGAACTTGCTGTAATGTGTGGATCGAAACACGATCATCCAAAGATTTCAGCGAGTGTTTCCATCATCAGTCGGGCAATCAACAAACCGCTGTTTCCACTGGAATCCAAATGCGGCGTGAATTCAACGACGTCCATTCCCACCAACCGATTGTTTTTTGCAATTTCGGATATGAGGGATAAAACAGTGTGGTAATCGAGACCATCGACCTCCGGACTGCTGGTGGCGGGCAAGATACTGGGATCAAAGACGTCGACATCCAAGGAAATATACACATCGCGTTGTTTGGGTAAACGATCAAACGCGCGTTCGACTTCCCACCGAGGAATTAGGGTGTGTCCCCTTCGTTCCGCAGCATCGACGGCCTCTGGATCAAATCGCAGTCCCCTCAAACCCAGCGTCGTGATGTGCACCAAATTGGGAAGATCCTCGCACGCACGCCGGAAAGGACTTGAATTGCTGTAACGGGTATCGTTTCGGACATCTGTGAAATCCAGATGTGCGTCAAACTGCACCACATGGAGTTCAGGTACGTCGTCAAAGGCGCGCAAAATGGGATAACTGACGCTGTGATCTCCACCCATAAAGACCGGAAATAGGCTGTGTTGTCTGAGTTGACGCGCGGCCTCTTCAATGCGAAATCTCGCCAACTCAGGTTCCAGACTGGGCAAAATGACATCACCTGCATCGACCAGTTTTAAGCCCTTCAGACGGTGTCGCCTCAAGTTGAGATCATAAAAACCCTCTGGCGGCAACCCAAAACGCAAACTGGCTTCACGAATGGCCCTGGGCGCAAATCGGGCCCCAGGACGAAACCCCAAAGCGATATCAAAGGGAACGCCCAAGACGCCGACTGTGGCCTCCCAAGGCTGATACAGTTCCAACATGGGGGCTCGAGCAAAATGGATGGATCCACTAAAAGGTAAGTGTTGCATGACCCCTATAGCTTACAAATGAAATGGATGTGGGTACGTACGCACTCACCAAAGCAAAAAAATCCCCGTCAGGTGGTTCTGCAGAGGGCTCAGCTGGTTGAATTGTAGATCACAAGGGGAAGGGTCTTCTGAAGCTGGCGGATCACCCAAATGGATTCTAAGTATCTAAAATCCGAATGTTTTGCACAAAATACTAATCTATTTAAATATGTTTAATGTATTTAGGAAAATGCGATCCTTGAATCTTCATTCGCACTTCAAAGATTTACGCAGCTGGATTCGAGATGAATCCCAATATCGTTGGTTTCACACTGGGTGCCATGAATCCCAATCGGCTTGCTACACTCCCAATGATGTGCGCGTGGTTCACGTCTTCCACCTTCACATACTTCACTTCCACGCTCTTATCTTCCAATGCCTTTACCATTCCCATGACATATCCTTCTTCTATGATTTCGTCTTCTCCTGCTTGCAACATCAGAAATGGGGGCAGCCCTTCTTTGACTTTGTGTACGGGCATTACTTCTCTTCTTTCGCTTCCCTTAAATATATGTGCGATTTCTTCTATCGTTTGATCGAAATCGTAGGGTCCTGCAACTGCAATGATTCCTGCAAATTGGCTTGCTTTCAGTCCGCACATCTCCAATTTCTCCTCACTCACAATCGCGTCCACAATGTTAAACGCACCGGCAGAGTGTCCCATCAGGAAAATCTGTTCACTGTTTACACCAAACATCTCAGCATTTGAAACGGCCCAACGCATTGCCAAAATTGTGTCATCGATAAATGCGGGGTAAACCACTTCGGGTGCCAAACGGTAGTTGATGACGGCGGTCACAATGCCAGAACGTGCGAGCGATTCGCCGACAAATTTGTAGTCTTCTTTGGAACCCCAAGACCAGACACCACCGTGAACAAAGACAACCATGGGGGCATTTGTGGCGTCTTGAGGGATGTAGAGGTCAAGTTGGTGGCGAGAGAGAGGGCCGTAAGGGATATTTTGACGAACGGAGAGACCCCAGGTGGGAGAGGAGGCGTTGAGTGCGGGGAGGGCGTATTTTTTGGAGACGAGAGCGGCCAGGTTTTGAAGTTTTGAGACGGGGTTTTGGAAGAGTGGGGAACGTTGGAGGGAGAGGAGGGGATTTTTGAGGGTGAGTGGGAACATAAGAACCTCCAACGTGTTGAGAGAGGGCGAAGGGTTTGGGGCGGGGGGTACTGCTTATGGGTTAAGTGTAGAGGGAGGAAGGTCAAATATCGGTCAAACAATGGGGTGAAGGGAGAGGGTTGGTTTTTTGGGGTAAAGATTGAAAGATACAGCCTATTCCGTAAATATTAGGAATTGCCGGATTGATTTACAGAAAGTTTTGTAATTTTTCGGTAATATTCAATTTCTGAATGCAATATCACCTCATATAGGGGTTGAGATGTGTAGTAAAAAATAGTACTAGGGTGGTTATGACAAGCCGGATTTCAGAATAAGCGGCCTGGCCCCTTTGGGTGCCGTTTAGGCCAAGACAATTTATGGCTTTAAATTCCATGCATGGACAAAATTGAATGGCCAAATTGTCCAATACATTATACGTCCAGCAAATGTACATGACGTCATAGCAGGATTTGAGTTAAATATGAGGTGGATTGAATATGGGGCTCCAAGTATTATTGGGGATAGGGGGTATCAAGACGGATGTTATTTGACACCACCCAAGCGGGCAAGCCCCTTCTGGGGTGCTGCTCTGTCCAAGACGGTGCTGTTCTGCCCAAGACAAAAGAATGCAAGAAGAAAAAATTTACGCTTCAAAGAGGAATTTTATTCGGCAAGACGTATTATTGAGTCGACATTCTCTTCACTGGTAAGAGCGGGAATCCGTTTCGGTCAGATAAAATCTCTTGCCTCCCTCCGACTCCGAGTTGTACCTTTTGTCTTATCCTATAATCTATCATTAATCTATCATTTTTTAACCCCTAGATGAGGTATATTATTATCAGTTCGAAAGTATTGTCTTGTAAATTAAGTAACCCTATAATATTTATTCATAACATATCCAATGTCATATTCTTTACAGGATATTCGATTATTCTTTTTCTAATATATATAATGCTCGGATCGAATATCTATATTCTATAAAATTACATTCAAAAATAAAAAATATCTCGATTTCGGAGAAATTTATGGTAAGAAATGCTATCCCAATTCAAAGAGCTTCATGGATTTCTAATATTAAAAGAATCCACTGTCTGTATACCAGCTTTTAGATTGCCCGTTATTCGTTTGACACGTGTCTTGCCATAATTCCCAACACAATCTAAACTGCAAGAATCTTGCAGTGGAAAGAGGGGGATTATGGATCGTATTTCAAGGCGCAGTTTGATTAAGATGTTGGGTCTGGGTGGGATGGTCGGGTTGTCTCAGAAAGGGGAATCACGTGCGCAGGCGGGTTTGTTCCATTTCACCCTATTGCACACAAACGATACCCACGACCACTTGGAGCCCACCACGCTGTCGGGCAAGACATTGACAGGGCAAGACTATAAGGTTCAATATGGCGGTGTTGCACGAATCAAAACCGTCATCGACACCCTCAAAAAACGCGCTGTTAATCCGGTTATCTTGGATGCAGGCGATGTCTTCACGGGCACACTGTACGGCATGATTTACAAAGGGCTGGCAGACTTGGCCTACATGGAGGCCTTTGGTGTGCAGGTCCAGACCTTGGGCAATCACGAATTCGATTACGGTCCTGGGCAATTGGCCGAGTACCTCAAAAACGCAACGTTTCCTATTGTGAGTGCGAATGTCGATGTCTCCGATGAACCCGCTCTTCGTGGGCTCATTCGTCCCCATACGGTCTTGGAGGTGGGCGGGCATTCTTTGGGCGTGGTTGGTGTGACGACGCCGGATACGCCCATCACGTCGACGCCCGGGGATCGCGTCAAGTTTCTCGACCCTCTGAGCAGCGTTCAAAAGAGTGTGGACAGTTTGCGTGATCAGGGCATCAAGAACATTGTATTGCTCTCACACTTGGGATACAGCCAAGATGTCAAACTTGCGGCCCAGTTGCGCGGTGTTGCGGTCATTGTTGGCGGGCATTCACATACGCCACTGGGAACATACCAAGGTGAGGGATTGCCCAGTGCTGAAGGGCGTTATCCGACAGTTGTCTCGAACCCCGTGGGGAACCCTGTTTTGGTCACACAGGTGTGGGAGTGGGGCAAGATGTACGGCCAATTGCGGGTCAGTTTGGATGAAGAGGGTGTACCACGTGCTTGGCGAGGAAAGGTTTACCCTGTCACAGACACATACAAAGGAGATAGCCGTTTGGCGGCAACGCTTCGTGCCTTTATGATTCCCCTCGAATCATTTCGAAAAAATACCGTTGGACAAGCCAAAGTGAGGCTCAATGGCGACCGAACCGATGTCCGAAAGCGGGAAACCAATCTGTCCAATTTGATCGCGGATGCCAATCTATGGAAAACGCAAACTTACGGCACACAGATCAGTCTGCAAAACGGTGGCGGTGTTCGTGCCAGCATCGAAGCAGGTCCGATCACCCAAGGGCAAATCATCGATGTTCAACCCTTTGGCAATACGTTGTATGTGATGGATTTATCGGGTTCGGAGATTTGGGAAGCATTGGAGAACGGTGTGTCCCAGTGGGAATCAGGCGCAGGGCGTTTTCTACACGTCGCGGGCATGCGCTACACCGCAGATCTGGCAAAACCGGTTGGGCAACGGGTTATCCGTGTTGAAGTTGGAACAGATGAAAAGGGATTTTCTGCAATAGACCGCTCTGTTATCTATAAGGTGGTGACAAACAACTTTGTGGCCAGTGGTGGCGATGGATTCAGCGTTTTGAAATCGGCGAAAGGTACAAGGGTAGACACATACCTTCCTGATTACAGCGTTATGACCGATTATATTGCTTCAATTAAAGAGGTCAATCCAAAGGTGGAAGGACGGATCGTGCTTTTGAACGAGAAGTGAAATACCTTAAGCCTCGAAACGCTTGAATGTGAACGTGTGTACAATGTGGATTTGTTCGCGGTCCGTGCAATCCAGTGAGACTTGAGAATCGACGTATTCCCAACCGGCAGCGCCTTGTTCAGAAATAGCATGCTCGATCTTTTGGACAAGGGCGGCGTCTCCCAAAATGCTTTCAACTTGTTTTGTGGTGTACAGCGGGTTTCATAATTATTAGGAATTAACAAAGGACATAAAATGCTTTTTATATCCTTCTATATTTTCAGGAGTTACAGCCTCTACGCATTCTTGAATGATATTTTCTATGTTATCTATTGTTTTACTTGGATATCTTCTTATTCCATTCTTTATTTTCGAAATCGATTCTTCTATTGGATTCAATTCTGGACTATAGGGAGGTATATATAGTATTTCTATTCCATTCTCTTTAAATAAATCTTTTACAGATTTCGTTTTATGTACGCTTAAATTATCCATTACTATTTTTCTAATACCAATCTTTTTGATTTCTTCGCAAAATATCTCTATATATTTTAAAAATACGTCAGTATTCATTGTTCCATCAATTATAAACGTGCACACCATTTTCATATGTAGAATGAGTATTACATTTCTCTTTTTCCTTCTTTTTGATCTATTTATTTTGCAATATAGTCTTTTTTTATGACTCCATCCATAGAGGGTTTCACAATCTATATGTACGCCAAATTCATCTAAAAATCCAATTTCATTTAAATCACTTTTCAAAATCTCTTCAATAAATGCCTCTCTTTTTATTATATTTGATGGTGTTTCTTTTTCAAGTGCGATATAAGTTTTTTTTATACTTTATCCCCGCACGTTGAAACGCTCTATACATTGTCGCTTTTTTCACGGTCACACCATACATTTTCTCCCATTCTTGACACGCTTTTTCTAAGGTAATATCCGGCATACTTTGTACCATTGCTCTTAGATTTTCAAAGTCTGCAATATCTATACGGGGTGGCTTTTTAGTTCCTCTTTTTTTAGGTTCCAATACATTGTTGTCATCAAGCTGCAAGTATCGTCCAACAGCCGAGGAAGAAACATTATATATTTCTGCAACCTCTTTTATTGTGTATCCTTCATAGTATTTTTCAACTATTCTTTTTCTAAGATCTAAACTATAAGTTACTGGCATACATAGATTTTACCACATTACATTCAAAAATAAAATATCCCCAAAATTAATAAACTTGCTGTAGGTATACATGGCACGACCTCAGTTCAGGATTCGAGAACGAATTTGTTCGATCACTCTAGGTACCGTTCCGCCGTTCATCTGTGCATGTCGCTCGAGTCTGGAGAGCAAACCATGTGCTTCGCGCTTTTTCAGGGAGCTCGTTGCATCCATAAGATGCTTGCTGAGCTCTTCGTTTTCTGGCTCGAGTTCGAGGAGGTGGCTTGCGAGCGTTGCACGTTTCATGTGTTCGCCGCTTTGAGACCACGCTTCCAGTAGACGTAAACCTGTTTGGATGATCATCATCATTTCCTCCTGAATATAGCTTGCGCCTTAGGGTCTTAATTATCTGTTAATAGTTTCAGGGCATATGGGCGTCCCTAAGGTGTTAAGTTTGGCCATATTGTGTGTGGAACAATGATTAACAGATGATTAACCGTCCCTATTGCACAATTAATTCAACCATCGGCAAGGACTTGCATTTCGGGTTGGCGTCCCAGGTTGGGGTGTCGTTTGTGATTCTATGAGGTGCCCTATGATCAGTAGAACAGAGTTGTTACAGACGATCGCAGATCCCCAAACCTGGGTGTTGTTCCTTGAGATGTGTGTTCAGCAGGACGATCTTGTCTGTTTGGAAGACCAATTGTCGCAATTGATTCAAGAGGCCAGCGGTTCTTTGCTGAGACTGGCCCAGTTACGGAGAACACAAGTGTTAAACCATCTAAAATCTGTACAGGCCCGTGTCAATCCGTCGCATCACATGGTTCGCTCTCAATTGGTTGGGGAAGGTTCTAAATCATCTCCTATGACCGCTACAGCCCGGATGGGTTTCATGTTTCAATCCCGCGCCGTTGAGCCCGTACAAAGGCACGTCCCACGGACAGAAACCCATTTGCCCATGTTTCCGGATACCCAAGATTCTGTTTTTGTTTCGGGCCAGGAAGGTGCGATGTATTTCCCAACAATCGATTTCGCTTGGGGTGGCGACTGAAATTTCACGGCTTCTCAAGTGCAATAAGGGGGATTTAAATACTGTGAAATGCGTTGCGTATGTGAGAAAGAGGGACAGGTTTCACTGTCCCTCTTTCGTTTTTTGGGAGGTTGAACCCAAATACCCAGAACCAATTTTCCTCAACTTCCCAATATCTGCCAGAGGTGTTAAACTCAAAACCGACGGATGAAGGCTCGGGATACGCAACAGCGCAAAGAAATCATTCGGGTATTGACAGCAGCCCGAGGACCGCTGTCGGCCCATGAGATTTGGTCAAGGGGTAAGGTTCAGCAACCCAAGTTGGGTATCGCAACCGTTTACCGCTGTCTCAAACGTCTTCAAGATGAACGGCAAATTCGGACTGTGGTTTTACCGTCTGGGGAATCCCTCTACGAAAGGGTGGTATTGCAACACCACCATCCGTTTCAGTGCAACCGGTGCCGGGAAGTCACGGCCCTGGCCTTTTGTCCCCAAGGCCTTTTGGATTCGATTGTGTTGCCATCCGGGTATTGGATACAAGGGCATGAAATCACGTTCACGGGCTTGTGCGCCGACTGCAGGACATCCAAAGGGGATGAACACTCCCCTTTGGATCAGGGCTTTACACCGTGATGGGTTCCTCGTAAACACCAAAGACGTCTCGCAAAACATCCATTTGCTCTCCCAGTGTGGCGTACGCGTGTGCACATTCCAAAAAGGCAGGCATGGTATTTTGACCCAGAACTGCGGATTGACGAAGTGCTTCCAGAGCTTCTGCATGACGCTTTGGGTCCCTACGGTGTCGGATATCGCTCAGGCCTTGGGCTTGGAGGCGCTCCACCTCGGGATCAACCAAAAGAATGGGCACAGAGGTGGGTTGGTCATCCTTGAAGGCATTCATGCCCACAACAATCCGCTCGCCCCTTTCGAGTTCTTTTTGATAGCGGTAACTGGCGTCCCCAATTTCTTGCGCGAAAAACCCCTCTTCGAGTGCCCTGACCACACCACCCAGACTGCGAATGCGTTCAATGTAGACCAAGGCTTGCCGCTCGACCTCGTCTGTTAACGATTCCAAAAAGTAGCTTCCCGCCAATGGATCGACCACACTGGCCACACCGGTTTCGTAGGCAATGATCTGTTGGGTGCGCAGGGCAACCGTTGCCGCCTCTTCGGTGGGGAGCGCCAAGGCCTCGTCGTAGGAATCTGTGTGCAAACTATTGGTTCCACCCAAGACGGCAGCGAGTGCTTGTATGGCCACCCGGGCAATGTTGTTGAGGGGTTGTTGTGCGGTTAAACTGACCCCGGCGGTCTGTGCGTGGGTTCGAAGCATCCAGGATTTGGGGTTTTTGGCGCCATAGCGATGGCGCATTTCCCTGGCATAAATCCGTCGCGCTGCCCTGAACTTTGCAATTTCTTCAAAGAAATCATTGTGTACATCAAAGAAAAACGAAATCCGGGGTGCAAACTCATCGACATCGAGTCCCCGATTCAGTGCCTCTTCAATGTAGTGAAACCCATCGGCCAAGGTGAATGCCAGTTCTTGGACATTGGTCGATCCAGCTTCGCGGATGTGATAGCCCGATACGGAAATGAAATTCCATTTGGGAACGTGTTTGGGTCCCCACTCAAAGGTGTCGATCACAAGTCCCACACTGGGCTCTGGTGGAAAAATAAATTCTTTCTGGGCAATGAACTCTTTTAGAATGTCATTTTGAAGGGTTCCACCCAGGCGGTCCAAGCGGTAGCCTTGTTTTTGCGCATTTGCCAGATACATGGCCCAAATCGCATTTGCCGGACTGTTAATGGTCATCGATGTCGTGACTTGCTCGAGGTGGATGCCGTCAAACAGCCGTTCCATATCGGCGAGACTGGAAACCGCCACACCGCATTTGCCAACCTCACCTTTCGAAAAGGGATGGTCCGAATCGTACCCCATGAGGGTTGGCAAATCAAAAGCCGTGGACAGACCCGTTTGTCCTGCTTGCAGAAGCTTGTGAAACCTTTCATTGGTTTGTGCGGCACTTCCAAATCCCGCGAACATTCGCATGGTCCAGTACTTCCCTCGGTACATGGACGCCTGTGTGCCACGGGTAAAGGGATATGCTCCAGGAAGGCCCAGTTGCGTTTCGCAATTCCAGTTTTCTAGATCATCCGGCGTATAGATGGGATCTGGAGAGATGCCGCCCATGTGGTTTAGGGTTACATCGGTCCGTTCTGGAAATTGCTGTGTGGCTTTTGCATACTCCGAATTGAGCCATTGTGTTTTGTTCTTCATGAGGTCTCCTGCTCCAAATTCTCTCACAGATTTCCCGAGGAAATGACACATCGGTATTTGCCGAAAACACCCTGCGGGGTTCCCTTTTAACCAAGGGCATGGCGCAGACTTAAAAGCCGAAATCAGGTCTGTTGAAACATATTTTTGCTGTCTGAAAAACTGAATGTACGGCGAGCAGGTTTGCAGGTAGGTTTTTCCTGTGCTGACAGAGCCACTAGATCCGCACCAAACAATCCCAGTACACTGTTGAGATACGTGGAAGCCTTATTTCTCTTTATTGCATATCTTTTCGGGAGCATTCCCGCAGGTGTTTTGATCTCTCGCCTGTATCGGTTGGATATCCGCCAAGTCGGCTCAGGAAACATCGGAGCCACCAACGTTCAGAGGGCACTGGGTTGGGGACCAGGCCTGTTTGTGCTCTTTTTCGATGCCCTTAAAGGCACCAGCGTTGTTTGGGCTGTCCGATCCTTGGGGCTCAGCGACCCCTGGGTGACGGCGTGCGGGTTTTCCACAGTCTTGGGACACAATTACAGCGTCTTTTTGGGATTCAAAGGTGGAAAAGGTGTTGCAACGTCTCTGGGAACCGTCACCTGCATTGCTCCCGACGTCGGCCTGTTCAGTTTCTTGGTCGCGGCAACGAACATCTCCCTCACAAGGTATGTCTCAGCAGGTAGCTTACTGGGCGCCCTTTCGGCCACGCTTTATGCATTTTTCAGTCCACACCGACCCGACATTCAAATCAGCTGCACAGCCGTCACCCTGCTGATGTTTTGGACACATAGAGACAATCTGACAAGGCTTCAAAAGGGCGTCGAGCGAAGGTTTGGGGAAAAAATCCCTGCAGTTCCTGCCACCGATTCAGAAAAGAAAGAACCCACATGAACGTCATTTGGGGATCCCAACAACCTCTGGACATCCTCGCAATTGCGCCGCACCCAGATGACGCAGAGATCGGCGCAGGCGGCACACTCATCAAAGCGGCCCAGTCTGGAAAACACGTCGGAATCATCGAACTGACTGCAGGCGAAATGGGAACATTGGGTACACCCGAGGAACGGCTGGCCGAAACCCGAGAGGCCGCGCGCATCATGGGACTGACCTTTCGGGGCAACCTTGGCTTGGCAGATGGATACCTTGACACGGCCGAACCGTCGGCACGCTCTTTGGCAGCAGCCTTTCGTATCCTTCGTCCCCAAAAGGTGCTTTTGCCTCACCCGAACGACCGACATCCGGACCACATTGCCAGTTTCCATCTGGGCAAACGGGCCATCCACTTTGCCGGTCTGTCCAAAGCCCCTGTAGAGCACACCCCCATCCGAATCCAAAATGTGCTGTGTTATCAGGGCAATGCACCCATAGACGCGGATTGTTTGGTCGATGTCAGTGCGCAAATTCCAATCTGGGAACAGTCTGTCATGGCACACCGGAGTCAATTCAGTGGTGCAGCCGTATCGGAAACGGTTACGCCACATATTTTGGAACGCCGCAAAGCCCGCATGAAATACTGGGGAACCTTTGTCGGGGTTGACTATGCAGAAGCCTTTTGGAGCGAATTGCCCATACTGATGGACTTTTAGCACATGTGGATGGGCGTGCTTTTGACGCCTTGCAACTTAACCGTAGCCGAAACGAACATTCTGATTACGGTCAAACGCGTAAGATTTTACCTTTCTAGATTCATCCTAGCTGTTCACCTTGATCAACAGGTTCTGCACAACAGGCCGTCCCGAGCGATCGGTGACCCTCAGCTTTGCAGTGTATGTCCCGGGTGTCTTGTATGTGTGTGAAAAAGTGTATAACATGGGCTTTCCGCCGAGGATCCCGGTCGTATCAGGCGTGCAATCGCGAATGACCTCACTGGGCTCACCGTCTCCATAATCCAAATTGCACTCGATCCTCTCAGTGAAACGCAAATCATAGTCTTCGTCATTGAATGAAAAACTCAACTTGGTAAGCAGTGGGTAGACACCTTCTGTTGGAGTGGCAGAAAATAATATGACCGTGGGTAGGGTGTTGCTGTTGACATTAAGGCTAAACATATTGATCTCATCCCTCGGATTCACTTTGGGAAGAACATGAAATAGGGGAAATGAGCTTCCGCGCGCCGCTTTGTAATGAATCTCTTCGGTCGTTATGTGGCCTTCCAAAATGCACGCGGGAACAGAAGGCGATCCCAGAGGCAACACTTCCTTGACACAGGACGTCCGTACACCACCTTTCATTTTGTACAACTCTCCCACATTATGCGGCAAAATCTTCCATACAACGTTATTGGTCGCACCTGCCGCTTCCAAAACCACATCGTCTTCGGAATATAGGCCATAGAGCGAGCCTATAGGTAACAGGTTGCCATTTATGGTAATAATGGCATTACCCCTCCTGGCCTGAGCCGACAATTTTCCCCCGTGGATCGGCGGAACTGCACTTTGGTTTGAGCAACCATACAACGCAACGCTCAGCATAAGACCGCAGACAAGTTTCGAAACAGTATTCATTGTGCCTCCTATGGGCTTCGGAACGCAATTTTTGGCGGTTGTATGACAGCTCCATATATTACAACCGTATCAGATATATCTGGTTATAAATTATATATATTTATATCTAATTTAACAAGAGGGCAAGCGAGGTTCCAGAAGGGAGGACAAACCCCTCAGGTGCCATAGGGGAAAGGGTGAGAGCCTGCAATCCGCTGACTCAAAAGAGACATGGAGGGTCTCAATAAGATTGAACGGTTATTGGAATAAAAGAACCTCCCTCAGGAATCCCGAGGGAGGTTCTTTTGGTTTTGGTAGTCTCGAGCAGATTTGAACTGCTGACCCCTACCGTGTCAAGGTAGTGCTCTACCCCTGAGCTACGAGACTTCGATCTCCTGGAGGCGCTGGCCGGATTTGAACCGGCGCATGAAGGTTTTGCAGACCTCTGCCTTACCGCTTGGCTACAGCGCCTCGTCTGAATCACCCTGCCCACCAGCGTAGGAAATACTAGCATGAGGGGCAGCTCGTGTCAAACATAGGAAAAAAAATGCGTCTCAGGCGCGTCTCTAAACCTTGACTGCTGTCTCTTTTTCAATGTTGGCAATGAGGGCATCGGCAAACTCAGAGCACTTGATCTCTTTGGCCCCAGGCATTGCGCGAGCAAAATCGTACGTCACAGTCTTCTGGGCAATGGTTTTACCCATGCTTGCAACGATGAGATCTGCAGCTTCCAGCCAACCCAAATGGCGCAGCAGCATTTCGCCTGACAAAATAACAGAAGAGGGATTGACCTTGTCTTGGCCCGTGTATTTTGGCGCGGTTCCGTGTGTGGCCTCGAAAATGGCATGACCCGTGTGGTAGTTGATGTTGGCGCCAGGTGCAATGCCAATGCCACCGACCTGCGCGGCCAAAGCGTCGGAAATGTAGTCACCATTGAGGTTCAAGGTTGCAATGACCCCGTACTCCAAAGGACGCAACAAAATCTGCTGCAAGAAGTTGTCGGCAATCATATCTTTGATGACCATTTCGCGCCCTGTGTTGGGGTTTTTGAGCGTCAACCAAGGTCCCCCGTCCAATTCTGTCGCACCATACTGGGCTTTGGCATAGGCGTAACCCCAGTCGCGGAATGCCCCTTCGGTAAACTTCATGATGTTGCCTTTGTGCACCAACGTGACCGAAGGCTTGTCGTTTGCAATGGCGTATTCGATTGCGGCCGCAACGAGTCGCTCGGTACCTTCTCTGGACACAGGCTTGATGCCCAAGCCCACGGTTTCAGGAAAACGAATCTTGCTGTAAGACTGGGGAAATTCACTCTTGAGGAATGCCAAAATGCGCTGGGTCTCTTCCGTCTGCGCTGCCCACTCAATACCGGCATAGATATCTTCCGTATTTTCACGAAAGATGATCATATCCACGTTCTGAGGCTCTTTGATGGGACTTGGAACACCTTCAAAATACTGCACAGGACGCACACAAGCGTACAAATCCAATTGTTGGCGCAGTGCGACATTGATGGACCGAATGCCGCCACCCACTGGCGTCGTCAGAGGGCCTTTGATGCCCACGAGGTATTCGTTGAACACATCCAACGTCTCCTGTGGAAGCCAAAGGGTCTCGCCGTACACGGTGTTGGCTTTATCGCCGGCAAAAACCTCCATCCAATGAATTTTTCGCGTTCCATTGTAGGCACGCTGAACGGCCGCATCGAGCACACGAACCGCAGCCCTCCAGATATCGGGACCCGTTCCATCGCCTTCGATAAAGGGAACAATGGGGTTGTTGGGAACATTGAGATGGCCCTCCACCATGGTGATTTTTTTGCCTTCGGTGGGAACATTGACATGTTTGTACATATTCTTCATACCTCCTGGGACCGCAAACCCGACATGCACGCCCCTGCAGACTCAAGGATAGAACACCTGAATGGCCATTGCATCTTCCCAGAAGGCCTGTCGCTCAAAAGCACCCGTTGCCCTATAGTTTTTCAATGAACATCCGAAAGTACAAAGTCGATCAAAAGACCAAGTTGGATCTCAAGTCCTTTGATCCATCGGAAAGTCCCCCGATATCAGAACGGGAAAGAATTCTCTCTGAGACGGTAAAACTCACTGAGGTGATTGCGAAACTCCAAGAAAAACTCTTTGCTTCGAAGCGCCATGCCCTGTTGGTTGTCATTCAGGGAATGGACGGCAGCGGAAAAGACAGCACAATCAAACACACACTGACCGGAATCAATCCACAAGGCGTCGAGGTGACGTCGTTTAAAGTACCAACGGAACTGGAACAACACCATGACCCATTGTGGAGGGTTCATGCGGCCATTCCCCCTCGCGGCACCATTGGCATCTTCAACCGCTCGCACTATGAAGACGTTCTGATCACACGGGTTCACGGCCAAATCGACAAATCTGAAGTCAAAAAGCGCCTGAAACACATCCGAAATTTTGAAGCAATGTTGGCCGATTCGGACGTTGTGGTGCGAAAAATTTACCTCAATATCTCCAAAGATGAGCAAAAAAGTCAACTGCAACAGCGGATTGGCAATCCGGAAAAACGCTGGAAATTCAGCCTGAGTGACCTCAACGAGCGCGAACTGTGGCCCAGTTACCAAACGGCCTACGAAGACGCCATCGGTGAGACCGGTACACCCGACGCCCCTTGGTACATCGTCCCATCCAACACGCGGTGGTACCGAAATTGGGTTGTGCTCAACATCATCTCGGAAGCCCTTTCATCCCTGAATTTAAAGTACCCGGCAGCAGACCCAAACATCGACTGGCAAAGCCTACAGGTGAAGTGATGTTTGGTGTGTATCCAAATTGTTTTTCCAAAATGTTATATAACATATTTAATAGGAATAATTCCTAATAAATACAAAGGGGCAATCGGATGCACATGTCGCTCGGCACAAACAAAGCACCGTCAGGGTTGCAGTGGAATCAAACCCTCATCCAATTTATCTTGACCGCACTCACCTTGGGGTTTCTGCTCTTGGGAATTTCTCTCCGTGGTTTGGGAGGGCCATGGACTGCCCTTGCATACGGCCTTGCCTTCCTGACCGGCGGCATTCCTGCAGCGAGGGATGCACTTTCAACGCTGTGGAATGAGCGCAAATTGGACGTCGATCTCTTGATGGTCGTCGCAGCACTCGGTGCCGCAAGCATCGGTCAAGCCGAAGATGGCGTTATTTTGCTCTTCTTGTTCAGTTTGTCCAACGGTTTGCAGGATTGGGCAATGGGACGAACGAAACGGGCCATCGAAGCCCTTATGGCACTGAACCCGCAAGAGGCCACCGTGCGCCGAAATGGCGTCGAGCGAATTGTGCCCATCGAGGATATTGCCGTTGGTGAGACCCTCTTGGTCCGACCTGGAGAGCGCATCGCCGCTGACGGTAAAATCACATTCGGCATCACAGCCATCGATGAGAGTCCTATCACGGGAGAAAGCCTTCCTGTCGACAAAAAAATGGGAGATTCGGTCTTTTCCGGAACGGTCAACCAACAGGGATTCATAGAAATCCAAATCGAATCCCCGGCAGGCGAATCCACACTCGCGAAATTGATCCACTTGGTCGAAACCGCACAGACCCAGAAATCACCCATAGAAACCCTGACGGAACGCTGGGAAAGCCCATACGCAATGGCCGTCCTCGGGATAACCCCCTTGGTTTTCGCTGTTCTGTACATTCTTTTTAAGGTACCACTGGAATTGGCGTGGTACCGCGCGATCACATTTATGGTTGTCGCCAGTCCCTGTGCAGTTGTGATCTCGACACCGGCTGTGATGCTTTCAGCAATGGCTTCCGCTGCACGGGGCGGCGTGCTGTTTAAAAGTGCTGCAGCCGTCGAACAGTTGGGTCGAATCCGAACCATGGCCTTTGACAAGACGGGAACCCTCACCGAAGGGAAAATGAATCTGGTGACGACTCAGGTCTTGTCCAAAGACAGTGAGATAGATATCCTGCGCATGTGCCACGCACTCGAATCCAGAAGCGAACACCCGATCGCACAGGCCATTGTCCGGGCCGCTCAGGCACAAGGCATTCAAATACCCCTCGAACTCAAAGACGTTCAGGCCAAACCCGGATTGGGCATCGAAGGTTACTGGAACGGCCAAAAACTCTGGGCCGGCAACGAACGCATGGCTGAACTGGAAGGGGCCCCTTTGGATGCACCGATGCAAAGGCATTTTCAGAAACTGGCCCAAGAGGGTCAAAGTCTGGTCTTTTTCGGCATTGACAACCGAATTTCAGCCGTCCTGGGCGTTGCAGACCAACTTCGGGTTGGTGTCAAAGAAGCCCTGATTTCCCTCAAAAATGAAGGGATTTCGACAGCCATGCTCACGGGAGATCGCCCTGAAGTTGCACAATTCATCGGAAGCCAACTGGCACTTGATCAGGTCAGAGGTGGTCTATCACCACAGGACAAATTAAGTGCGCTGGACACACTGGGTCGACCACTCGCTGTCATTGGAGATGGCGTCAATGACGCACCCGCTTTGGCCGCCGCCGATTTGGGCATCGCCATGGCACAGGGCACAGATGTGGCCCTTGAAAGCGCAGACGTCGTCCTCGTTAAGAACGACATCGCAAAATTGTCCCGCGCCATCAACCTGGCCCGATCGGCGAACTGGACGGTTGTGTTCAATCTGGTCTTTGCCTTCTCGATCATCGCCGTCGTCGGATTCCTGAGTGTATTGGGTCACGTTCCCTTGCCTTTGGGTGTCATTGCCCACGAAGGTGGTACCGTGTTTGTCGTTTTCATGGGACTGCGGTTGTTGGCGCACCGGGTCTGAAAACCTTGCTTGAATGCAAATTTCTTGCATTTTTTGACCCTTTGGAACTACACTGGGAACAGTCAAAAAGGCTCGCGCTGGGGATGATGGGCCTGTAAGATTGGCCACGTCTTGACGGGTCGACAAGGAGGAATTCCGTGAACATCTATAAATTCAGTGGTCGTGGTGTGGAAGTGACCGAAGCATTGCGCAACTACGTCACCCAAAAATTGGAAAAACTTGAGCGTTTTAACGATCACATCAACGAAGTGCGTGTGACGGTCACCGTTCGTGACACCCGTGACGCCTCTCGCCGCAATCAGATTGAAGTTCAGCTCAATATTCCAAGTGGAATTATCCGGGCCGAGGAACACCACGCGGACATGTATGCCGCCGCAGACAAAGTGGTCGATCTTTTGGAGCGCCAACTTCGCAAATTCAAAACCAACATGCTGCGCCACCGCCGCGACGCCGCACCAGAAGCCCCTGCCCTGCCCGAAAAACAGACAGAGTCCGAAGCCGCGGAATTTGGACCGGAGATCGTCCGCACCAAGAGCTTTGACCTTCGTCCAATGATGCCCGAGGATGCCGTCGTCCAAATGGAAGCCCTCAACCACGATTTCTATGTGTTCATTAAGGCAGACAGTGAATTGCCCGCTGTGGTGTACCGTCGCAGGGACGGCAACTACGGCCTGATCGAACCCAAATCACACTGACACCAGGCACACAACCAAAATAAAAAGAGGGTCTATCTGGGCCCTCTTTTTGATCTGTAGAACGTGTAAAACCATGCCTTAATCAAGATACAGCAGGTTCTGTTATTGTTTGGATATTCAAGATGTGAAAAATGTCATATGAATCCATCGTGAAGAAACACATATACCTCCAATATTTAATGAACTTACCGTAAGATTATCTGATGCATTTGTTCTACCGCATACCATAAACGTCGATACTTTTTACAGAAAACCTCATGACTTCTAGGATATCCAAAAAGAAATATACTGTCTTGGAGATAAGACAGTACGTCTTGGACAGAATGGCATCCCGTGGAGCCAGCTCACTAACCCAAAAACTGTTGGACAACCCTTTTGTTAAGTTTCTAAAATTCCTGATAATGATTAAAACTGCTCTAAGTTTCACTGTTCCAATCCTGTAAAAACATATTTCGGCTTCAGGTTTCGGTCTCACTGAGCGCTGTGGGCGTTCAAACTTCTGATGAATATCCTGTATTTTGACTGCCAAACACTGCGGACAAGTACCCACACCGCTGTGAATAGAATCCGTCACTCTATTCTGGAAACAGACCTTTGGTACACTTGAAATTCGATGATTGCGTCAAACGTTAAAAAAATTGGATTTGTCAGTCTAGGTTGCCCCAAAGCGCTCGTCGACAGTGAGCGTATCTTGACCCAACTCCGGGCCGAAGGGTATCAGATTGCCTCCGATTATTCAGAAGCAGATACGGTTATAGTCAACACCTGCGGGTTCATCACGCCTGCCGTAGAAGAATCCCTGTCCGCAATAGGCGAAGCGCTCGAGGCCACAGGCAAAGTCATTGTGACAGGATGCTTGGGCGAACGACCCGAAACGATCCGAGAACGGCACCCCAAAGTGAGTGCCATCACCGGGTCACAGGATGTCGGTGGCGTCATGAGCGCGGTACACGAACTCATACCACCCGATACCAACCCACACACACAACTGATCCCCGCCCAAGGCATCAAGTTGACCCCAAGACATTACAGCTATCTCAAAATTGCAGAGGGCTGCAACCACACCTGTTCGTTTTGCATCATTCCGCAATTGCGAGGACTCCAGGTTTCACGAACGGCCAGTGACATCCTCTACGAAGCCTTCAGACTCATATCGACGGGAACCAAAGAACTGTTGGTGATCGCTCAAGATTCCAGCGCATACGGCAGCGATATCAGACACCAAAGCAGTGAATTCCAAGAGAGGCAGGTTCGGGCACACCTCACAGACCTCTGTAGGGAACTGGGTCAAATGGGTGCTTGGGTAAGGCTGCACTATGTGTATCCTTATCCGCACATCAATGCACTGGTCGAACTGATGGCACAAGGTCTGGTTTTGCCCTATTTGGACGTTCCACTCCAACACGCGAGCCCAAAGATCCTGAAGGCCATGAGACGGCCAGGCGCAGGCCAACAGCTTGAAACCCTCAAACGCTGGCGTGGCATTTGCCCGGACTTGACCTTGCGATCGACCTTTATTGTTGGATTTCCAGGCGAAACCGAAGCGGATTTTCAATTCCTACTCGACTTTCTGAGCGAGGCACAACTCGACCGCGTCGGCGCATTCACATACTCGCCTGTAGACGGCGCCTCGGCCAACACACTCGAAGGACATGTGCCACCAGAGGTCCAAGAAGAGCGCTACGCACGCCTGATGTTGCACCAACAAGAGATTTCTCTCAAACGACAGCAAAGCAAAATAGGCCAAACGTTGGATGTACTGATCGACGATTACAACGAAAAACCAGGTCAGTTGATTGGACGATCCAAAGGGGACGCGCCCGGCATAGATGGCAACGTCTACTGTGTCTACGGATCGCAAGCAGACGGTCCGGGCAAAAACATCGCACACCAAAGCATCAAGATTGGGGATATGGTTCGGGTTCTCATCGAAGATGCAGACGCGTACGATCTCTACGGGGAAGTGGTTGAAATTCTCCCTTGGGAACCCCGCGTACCACTGATCAGAACGAACTTCATCCACTAAAAGGCTTACTGGTCCCCAATGCGGTATAATGGGTCCAATGGGCTTTTCTTTAAGCCTTGCGCCGCATCGCCGTAAGGTGCTCAAAGGAGATATGCGATGAAACGCTTTTTGATCATAGGTATGTTTTTGGCCTCCGGTTCAGCCTTGGCCGACATGCAAGTGAAAGTGCTGCAACCGACCTCGCTCGAGATCCTCGGGTTTGGCGAAGTCACAAATAACAAATTTGTCATGCGACTTGTGGACGACTACAGTGGGCTCGCTGAAGTCCTGGTTGTCTACACAGAAGATAAAGATTTCGAACAGTTTAAGGGCAATATCGACCACGGCGTCCTCTGGATCAGTTTCCCAAATGGTCCAACCAATCTAAAGACGTTTGTCTTAAATCAGGGATGGGAATTCAAACAGGTTTTGGTTCCCAAACAGAGTTTGAGGAAATAGGCCCATGCTGACACACCTTTTGGTCGTAGAAGACGACACGGGGCTCAACCGTCTGCTCTCAGAACACCTGGGTGAGCGTTACCGGATTTCGAGTGCACACAATTTGGAAGAGGCCCAAAAGCTTCTCGGTGAACGCCTTCCGCAGATGATCCTCTTGGATTTGAACCTTCCCGATGGTGATGGCATAGACTTCATGAGACAATTGCGAACGTACACAACTGTTCCGGTCCTGATGATCACAGCCCGGGGCAAAGTCGAGGAACGCGTCCAAGGTCTGGATTCTGGCGCAGATGACTATTTGGTCAAACCCTTCTCCCTAGAAGAGTTGGACGCGCGCGTGAAAGCCTTGCTCAGGCGCTCATCCTCAGGGGAAAGCCAAGTGATTCACCTGGCCGACACCCAACTCAACACCTCCTCTCTCATGCTGAGTGTGGACAATCAAAACTTACAACTGACTGAACACGAAGCGCGTATCCTGGAAGTCATGATGCGTACACCGGGCCGCGTGTTTTCACGAGCAGACCTCGAGGAAAAACTGTACGGCTGGCAAACACCCATGTCCAATTCCATCGAAGTACGGGTGTCACAGCTCCGAAAAAAATTGGCCCAGATCGGTTCGAGTTTGTCAATACGAACGATTCGGGGAGTTGGCTACACCCTACCGGCATAGACGGCCCCAATGTTTCGAACCAAGAACGAGGGAGAAACCCCTTCTCCAATCGGCCACAGGCGTAAGACGCATTTTTTGCCCAAGAGCAGTTTGCGTTTTCGTCTCGCCCTCACCTACACAGGACTTGCTGTCTTCGCCCTTCTCCTGGTCGGCTTGCTCATTACGTTTTTCCTCCAAGATGCACTCAACCGACAATTTGACGACCGACTGAACGCCCGAGCTGATATCATCGCACTTAACATCAACAACTCTCAGGAGAGAATCGGGGTCAGCAATCCCATCAGCGAAGATGTGGGTCTCTACCAGATCTCAAATCTCAAAAATGAAGTCAAAGGCAGTTCAGCACAGCTGACCTCCATCACAAAACCCCTTTCAACAGGACAGTTGACACTTGGGGGTCTTGCGATCCGGGCCGTTGAGCGCCCTTTTTTAATTCAGGGCGAACCCTTCGGTCGCATCTGGATTGGGTTGCCCGAAGGTGACGTCATCAAGGTTCGACGCACAGCACTTCAATTTCTTTCGTGGGGCGTTATTTTCAGCACCATCTTTATGCTTCTGATCGGCCTTCTCTTTGGAGGACATGCCCTCCGTGGTCTCTCCCATGCAGCACAAAAGGCAGGGCAAATTCGACCGACCAGCAAAGAACTTTTGGAACTCCCAAGTCGACAAGATGAACTGTATCAGTTGGTTTTTGCCATCAATGGACTCTTGCAACGCATTTGGGATCAAAAAGATTTTGAGAATCGCTTTATCGGTCAGGTTGCACACGAGCTGGGGGCACCATTGACGTCCATTCAGGGGTTCATCCAACGTGCGCAAGACAAAAACGATCAGAGTGCACACCCGTTGCCCGGATTGACCCACGATCTCGAACAAGCCCGAAAGGTTGCCACGGAGTTGCTCTTCATCTCACAAGACCTGATGCAGTTGGCCCGGGGTCGATCCGAAATCACATTGGCCCTGCACCTACTGAGCGCACACACGATTCGGGAACGGCTGGAGCGTCTCGTTCCAAACGTCGATTACAGTGGCCATTGGAATACCTATGTTCTCTGCGATCCAGACCGCTTGGTTCAAGCGCTGCGCAACCTACTTGCCAACGCGAGGCGTGCGGCGACAGACATGGGGTGGGTGCAATTGCACTTGGATACAACGCCTGAAATGGTTGTTTTCTATGTCAGGGACAACGGACCAGGGCTACCCAAAGGCGCCGAACGCAAAATCTTTGAAGCCTTTTACTCAAGATCCAACAGCTCAGGGTTGGGACTCAGCGTGGCGAATCAGATTGTAGAGCTGCATGGAGGAACACTCAGTGCACACAACCTTCCCCATGGGGGTGCAGAGTTCATTCTCGCTATTCCACAAGCTTTTGATGATTCTGACGTGTAATGCCCCATTCGCATTGGTTATAGAATGACCAGGTGAATCTGATTCTCTTGAAAAAACTCCTTGATGCCGCAAGTCCAAGTGGCCATGAACACCGGGCAGTTCAGGTTTTTATCGATGAAGCCAAAACATTTGCCGATCAGGTATACACCGATTTTTACGGCAATGCCTACGCTGTGATCAATCCAGGCGCGGGAGAGCCCTTCTTGTTGGAAGCACACATCGACGAAATTGGGCTCATTGTTCGGTATGTCGATGAACAAGGCTACCTCTACATTGGATCCATTGGGGGCGTAGATCCCCGGATCTACATTGGACAACGGGTGCGGTTGATCTGTCCCGACGGAGACCTTCTGGCTGTGGTGGGCAGCAAACCCATTCACCTGATGACCTCAGAAGAGTCCAATCGACCAACCAAACTCTCAGATTTGTACCTCGACACGGGATTGGGTGCAGAGGAAGTGAAGGCAAAAGTACCTATTGGAACGGCCGCTGTGATCGAGCAACCTCCGCTTTTTGTCGGATCGAAGGTGTTTTCCAGAGCACTGGACAACCGGATCGGCGTGTTTTGCATTTTGGAGACACTGCGAGCATTGAAAAAAACCTGTTCCAAACAGATCGTTGCTTTGGCCTCTGTTCAAGAGGAATTGGGCCATCATGGGGCCAAGATTGGCGCCCACCGCATCCAAGCCAAAGCCGCCATTTCCATAGATGTCACCTTCGAAACCAGTCAACCCCAGGTGGACATTCACCAACTGGGTCCATCTCCATTCGGAAGCGGCGCCAATTTGTGCGTTGTGCCCATCTTGCATCAAGGGATTCGTCGAGAACTCGAACAAACCGCCCGAGAACACAACATTCCCTACACCCTTTCGACAAGCTCGAGTATCGCCAAGTCGCATACCAATGCAGACGAAATCACACTCACCGCGTCGGGAATCCCAACAGCCCTGGTCAGCGTTCCCTGCCGCTACATGCACTCACCCAGCGAAATGGTTGACCTTGAAGATGTCCAAGCCTGCATCCAACTGATGACACAATACCTGCAAGAACGCTAAAAAAAGCAGCCAGTGGCTGCTTTAAGCACAGATGACGGCATTCAACCAATCTCCAACAGCGCTTGTTTGAGGATGTTCTCGACACCCTTGGCCCTGTCGTCCTTGAGCTCGCGAATCTCTTGCAAAAGGCACTTGACGGCACGGCGGTAAGATTGCAAATCCAAATCAGGCAAACCCCTGCGCAAAAGCTTGTTGCGAAGTTCAGAAGCGAGCGAAGCCAACTCAAAAGGATCTCCTTTGGCAAGAACCTCTGTGACCTTCTGGTAGCGCGCGAACCACTGGCCAGGCAAGATAGAAACATCGTCCTGCAAGCGCTTTTCGATTTCATCGACCTCTTTTACATCGATGACGGGACGGAGCCCACCCATGCGGGGTTGGTCTACCGGAACATAGGCCTTTGAAGAATTGCTCAAAAACTCAACTTGGTAATACCGACGCGGAATATTGGAAACACTTTGGGTGGAAATCCCAGAAACAACCCCAACACCATACGGTGGAAACACCACTCGATCTCCAGCAGAATACCCTACCTTCACGAACACATCCTTTCACCCCCACGCAACAACGCAGAGACACCAAGAAGGTTGAGGGAAATCGATTCCCCACAACACACCAAAATTCCATTGATAGCAAAAAGGGGCTCAAGACCCGGGAAACTCTACAGGCAGAGTAAGGGCCAAACTAATCTTACTTACGGGTCTAATCGTACCAGATGAGGATAGAAGGAACAATCTTTTCTTATTACACATTTTATTCATGGATATCTAATCTAAATAGCGTTATTTTCTAATATAGAAAAGAACAAATCTGCCGTTTTTGAAGCACATTCAGAGGCCAAAAGATGAGAACAAAAAGATAAGAAGTCAAAGTTTAACATACAGATTAAAATATCCTAAATAAGATGAACGTCTAGATGACAGGACACGTCCAGAATACACTCACCCAAAAGGCTTCTCCAAGTGGCTTCAAGGGATTTTTCCTCTTTGCCAAACTCCATATTTTCCCTTAAGTCTGAGCCTATCATCTAGACCACGGACTTGGCGATCGTTTTGGCAGCTTATTCTATCTATGAGGCAAAAAACGGAGGTGGCGGCTCAAGGTAGAATGTTTTGAATGGAAGAGTTATAGCGATGGATACATAAGAGACTGTATGAACGTATTGAGGGAAGCAATTTAGGAATAAGGGTACATTCTAGACAGTGTTTTGGTATCAGCAGCACGTCCTATCCATCAGACTTAACAGACATATTCTTGATAAGGGCTCTCAACCCCATGATTTCCTTCATTGGCACGCTGTCTATCATTGCTTTCGTATTCCGGAGACAATCCGCTGAATGGGCGCACATCTCCCAAATTCCAGTCAAAAAGACCCGCAAACGTCTGGAAAGAGACGAAATACCCCGTCTATCTCTTTGAAACTCCACACAGGTTCATACAGTCTCTAAGAAACGTATTAAAAAAATATATACATGGAAATTAAAGTATTGGCATGCAATTTAAATTTTATTTTACCCATCCAAATTGAATAGGTTTGAGTGTATTTAAAAACCACTTAGGTTTTATTCAGACCAAATGGTCCTATAGGGAAGCAGTCTTACATTAAGGGGTGGCCCAATGAGAAAAAATTTGTCGCATTATATAAAAAGGAAGATCATGAAAAGAATATTCTAATAGACAATACAAAGATGACGCATAGCATTAGGCTATGATATGTTATTTAAAATTAGTGTGCACCAAAATATTTCTTGTCTTAAACAGCTTCCTGCCATTTAGATTATGATATCCGCACAGACTCATACAGTATCTGAGGTAGTAGAATTTAAATACAAAAACAGACCATAATATTCCTTTCGCAGAGAACCTTTATTCCAACGAGTTCAATTATGATTTTTTCTTGGACATACTCAAAACCTAACTATAAAATGCGATCTATGACAAGTTTTTTAAATATCAAGAATTTCATGAAAATTCGAAATAAATCCAAAGGACATTTTTTATTTGCAAAATATCCAAAAAATGAAAGAACTTGCTGTATGCGTTGAAGGGCTTTGTCTGACATGGAGGGCTCTTCTGAAAAACCAGTATGGACAACGTTGTTAAAACCTTTTATTCTTCGGAAGGATAGAGGTAACATATGATCGATTTTTCACTGAGCAGTGAGCAAAAACAGTTCCAATCGGTGGCCCGAGAATTTGCCAAAAACGAGATTATTCCCATTGCTGCCGAATACGACCGACGCGAAGAGATGCCCTGGGACGTCATCGAAAAGGCATTTGAGTTGGGTCTGCTCAACACGGGCATCCCGCAAGAGATCGGCGGATTGGGCTTGGGCATGCTCGAGGAAATTCTGATCGCCGAAGAATTGGCCTACGGTTGCATGGGCATTTATACGGTACTCATGGCCTCGGAATTGGGCATCACGCCCATTTTACTGGCTGGAACATCAGAACAACACCGAAAATTTCTCAAACCCCTTTTGGAAAAACCCAGTTTGGCCGCATTTGCCCTCTCTGAGTCCAACAACGGCTCCGATGCCGCCGCGATGGGAACGCGCGCAGAGCGTGTCGGTGACGGGTGGGTCATCAACGGTTCCAAAATGTGGATTTCCAACGGCGGTGTCAGCGAACTCACAGTGGTGTTCGCCTCCATTGACCCCAGTTTGGGCCACAAAGGCACCGTTGCGTTGGTGGTCCCGAAAGACGTTCCAGGACAACATGCCAACAGCATCAAACACAAAATGGGACAGCGGGCTTCGGTCACTGCGGAATTGGTTTTTGAAGACGTCTATGTTCCTTTGGATCACATGCTGGGCGGCCCTGGAGACGGTTTCAAAATCGCCATGAAAACACTGGACAAAACCCGAATTCCAGTTGCAGCAGGCTCTGTGGGTATCGCACGACGTGCGCTCGAGGAATCTGTGCAGTATGCAAAATCCAGAGAAGCCTTTGGGAAGCCCATTTCCAACTTTCAAGCCATCCAGTTCAAATTGGCCGAAATGCTCATGGGCATCGAGACGGGACGCCTCATGGCTTGGAAAGCTGCTTGGTTGGTCGATCGAGGACTGCCCCACGGCACGGAAAGCGCCATCGCAAAAGCCTACTGCTCCGAAATGGCTTTTTCGGCCGCAAATGAAGCCATTCAGGTTCACGGCGGCTATGGATATGTGGGCGAGTATCCCGTCGAGAAGTTGCTTCGGGACGTCAAACTTAACCAAATCTATGAGGGCACAAACGAAATCCAGCGTCTGGTGATCGCACGGGGGCTCCTGAAATAAGCGTGTTCGGGTCTATTGTCGTGTGGTCCGTAAAAGCCATCACCACTGTGCTCACTATTTTTCTATTGTCCTGGTCGGCATATATTATGATCTCAAGTGGGCAGTTTGAGGATCAAAAACGCCTCTACCTACGCCAAGCCTCGTTCGCGCTGCTCGAACCTCCGTGGGCGATCGCCTGGATCCTGTCGGCGACATGGAAGGCAGAACCCTCCTGGGAATGGCTCTTGGGTTACATTCCCACGCTTGGGGTGACTGCCGTCCTGTGGCACACTCGGAAACAACACATTCACAGTGTGTCAGGGCGGTTTGCTTCGCTTGGATCGTTTTGGAACATCCGCCTGATCGCTGCGCTGATTTCGGGTTTGGTTTTGCTGTACGTCCAACGTGGACCGCACGAACTTTCGCTGTTGGCTCCAGCTGCAGGAGGCTTGGTTGTCTGTGTTACATGGATTTCTTGGGCACTGTTGGCCGCTGAGGTTTCTGGAGCTGTTCGAGATTTCTCGGACTCCCCAAAATGAGATACACTGCTGAGGTGCCCTAACACCCGTTAGGACTGTCATAAGGAGTATTTGGAATGAATGTTCTTTGTCTGATCCGTCAGGTTCCCGATGCCGAAGCGCGCCTTCGGATTTCGAATGGTTGTGTGGATCTGAGTGAAGCCACGCTCATCATCGATGGCATGGATGAGTATGGGGTCGAGGAGGCACTCAAACTTCGCGAGGCCGGACATGATCTCGAAATTGTCGCACTCAGCGTCGGTCCCAAAGAGGATGCTTTGCGTTCAGCGTTAGCCATGGGCGCCGACCGGGCCATTCACATCGAAACGGCAGAAACCTTGGATCCCATCGCGCTCAGTCAAGTTGTCGCTTCCGTTGCTCGCGAAGAACGCACGGAACTCATTTTCACAGGTGGACAACAGGCAGATTGGGACAGCCAAGCATTGGGTGCGGCTGTGGCAGAGCGGTTGGACTGGCCGCAACTGACTTGGACGACACAGCTCTCTGTAGAAGGCCCACACCTCATGGGACGACACGACACCGATCAGGGAAGTGAACGGTTCAAAACAGCGTGGCCCGCGGTGATCACCACCCAACAAGGCCTCAATGAGCCGCGCTACATCACACTGCCGAATATCATGAAAGCCAAGAAAAAAGAACTGCGCAAGGACAACCTGGAACGGTTCAATGTGAAATCAAAACTCCGAATCGTCTCCTGTGACATTCAAACACGCGCCCGTCTGGGAAAACTTTTAGACGGAAAAGATCCGGTTTTGGCAACACGGCAACTGATGGATCTCCTCAAAAATGACGCAAAGGTGGTTCGATGATTCTCGTTGTCGCAGAGCACAACCAAGGCAAATTGTCCAAAGGCACACTCGAACTTGTCTCTGCAGCGCGCGCACTCCAAACGGACACACCCATCACCGCACTTGTTTTGGGACACGCTGTAGGTGCTGTTGCAAACGAGGCCGCACAGTATTTCGATCAGGTCTTGGTTGCAGACGATGTCCGTTTTGAACAACATGACCCAGAACTCTGGGCACGTGCTGTCACACAAATCGCACATGAAGGAGAAGCACAGCAGGTTTTTGTTTTGGGATCTCGCAGTGGGCGTGCGTACTCTCCCAGAATTGCCGTTAAACTCGATTGGGCGCTTTTGGAAGACGTCATCTCCGTTGAACTGAGAGACCAGGGCATTCTCGCTTCACGCTACACCTATTTGGCTCGGGTCACAGAGGTTGTCGAAACCTTCGATTACAATGCCGTGATCACCGTAAAGCCCGGAAGTTTCAGTCCAGCAGAACCCAACACCGCATTGGCCGAACAGTACGATGTCGATCTGGAATTTATGCCCCAACGGGTTGTATTTACCGATTCAGTCACAGAAAAAACCCAGCGCGTGGCATTGGGTGAAGCGGACATTGTGGTCACTGGCGGACGCGGGATTGGCAGCCCAGAGGCCTTTAAAAACCTCATCGAACCCCTTGCAGACGCACTTGGAGCAGGTGTCGGTGCAACCCGCGCGGTGGTCGATGCGGGATGGCGCCCCTACGGAGAGCAAGTCGGACAAACGGGCAAAACAGTCCAACCAAAAGCCTACCTGGCGATCGGCGTTTCGGGTGCAGTGCAGCACATGTCGGGTATGGGAAAATCGAAGTACATCGTGGCAATCAACAAAGACCCCGATGCACCCATCTTCAAAGTCTGTGACTATGGCATTGTCGGCGATTTGCATCAGGTTGTGCCCGAACTCATCAAAGCCATCCAGGTCGAAGAAACCGTTTAGATGTGACTGAGCAGCATATTGTCTACACCATATAGAGGTTGAGAGGTAACTTGTCCACCTTCTGGGTTGAACCCATTGGCAAAAACAAACACCTGTTTGAAAATCTCAAACAGGTGTTTTTCTGCAACCCAATGTTATTTTTTGAAGAGGTAGGCCCAGACGCCAAAATACAAAACTGTCGAGGCGATGAGCAATCCGACATAGACCCCAAATTGAGGCACATTGAGCATCAGAAACAACATCCGATTGCTGTTGGGATTTTGAAAAATACCCGCCATATTGGGAATCTGTTCCGCTGAGCCATAGATGCTGAGCAAAGTGAACCAGCCCCAGATCAGCGCAAGGGTCGAAAGGACAACGGATAGGGTTTTCATGGTTTAAAAAGTAGCAGAAGACACATGAAAAGTCTCACGACTTGGCTCCTTTCCGACAAAAGCTTTGAATGAGAATGGACTTCATATCAACCGAATGCCACTTTCCTTTCTGTGCCGATATAGAATAACAACAAGCAAAAGTAAAAATATCCCATATTCAATCGAATGGCTTGCCAATTGATTCGCAGTGAAATGGCCCATTATGGCAACCAAAATAGATCCACTGATCACCCTCGGAATTCCCATAATCAGATACCCAATATAGCCGTTCATGATGGCCATATATGGAGAGTCCAAAATATGGATAAATGCAAATCCAATACTCGAGACAATCAAGGCACTTCGGATATCCAATTTTTTCATCAATATAGAGAGCAAAATGCCCCTGAATAGCAATTCTTCTATAAAAGGCGCCTGAATCAATTCAATAAATGATATATCTTTCTCACTCGAAGCAATGAGATAGATCGAATACACAGTAAAGGCAGCATACAAAGATAGGATCATCCACGAGTGCACATTTCTGTTCACAGTGATTGGAAATACATCGCTTACACGCATTGAATATCTAAATTTACAATAAAATACACACAATGTGCAAATAAAAATTCCCAATATCAGCCTAAGCCCGTCAACATAAATCCAGTGACCTTTGATGCTCCCCAAGCTCTTTTTTATGACAAAAATACTTAATAGTATGATAAAAAGCCATATTATTGGGATAAGAATAGATTCATATCCTACTTTAATCGATTTTATTTTTAACATATAGCCCCATGTTACTCAATCTTTCAAGACAACGTATTGATAAAATTGCCTTTGCGGGATTAAAAGTGAAGATCAAATGCGATATGTCTCAAATTTATATACAACTGAAAAATATTTTCTATAACCAAAGCTCTGGAAAGCCTCTGCATTTTAATGTTTGTGGCAGAACGTCACAGCTTTGGAGCGCCACACCCGAAAGAGACGTAAAATCGATTTTATTTACGCAAGCGCTTCCCCCTATTGGGGCCAAAGAACCTATGTTTATTGCCCAATGGCCAAGGCCATCGTAATCCGATACCCGAAAAATGTCAACCGAGCATCTTTTATTTGAACTAGAGTCCAATAAGAAGTGTCGCTTGAGGTTTTGTACACATGAAATCCAAGGAAAATACCCGATTCGACACAGCAGATAGATTAAAAATTGCAAATCCGACTTCTGGCTCAACGGGTTTTGTCTGTCAACGCCACACAACTTGAGCTTTGTTTCGGTGACGAAGGTGGTTTTAACGCATAAACTGGAGCCATGTCGTCGTCTCTGGAATTGTCGGTTGAACACACCTTTGGGTCGGGTTTGACCTTACCCGTCCGGTTGGGATACGAAACCTATGGCGTTTTGAACGCTGACCGGAGCAATGCGATTTTGCTGTGTCACTATTACACGGGGACGTCGCGTGTTGCAGGCTCTTTTGAGGATGGTTCAGTGGGCTGGTGGGACGCACTTGTCGGTCCGGGCAAATCCATTGACACCCAGCGTTTTTTCGTCGTCTGTATGAATGTCTTGTCCAATGTGCAAGTGGGCGATTCCAGCGTCATTTCCACAGGTCCCGCAACGCAGGCAGAAGACGGTTTGCCCTATGGAGACCGGTTTCCCCGGGTCAGCCTCAGGGACAATGCGCGTTTGCAACACGAACTGATGGAGACTTTGGGTATTTCGTCTTGGTATGCGGTGATCGGTCCAAGTTACGGCGGTATCCAAGCCCTCATGTGGGGTGTTCTCTATCCAGAGGCAACCCCTCGACTGGGCGCCATTGCATGTTCTCCACATTCCAGTGTCGCCCTTCAGTCCACCTTTTATCCACTCCTACAACGTGTTTCGCAAGGGGAAAATGGAACGATAGAGGCGCTGCGCTTGATCGGTTTTTACGGATTGGGTGCGAGCGGGTTGGAGCACGTGTTTTTCGGTGAATCCTTTGAGGCATATTTGCGGGTGCGCGCCCGCTTTGCCCAACTGTCCCACATTTTGTCCATCGGCCAGACCGTGTCACAGTACACTGTTTTTGAAACTGTCGAACGCCATGAATTGTTTGAAACGTGGCGCAGGTTGGGGGTTCGGCTGCTCAGTGTGAACATTCGAGGGGATCAGTTTTTTCCAGAAAAAATCATGGGAAATCTCGCTCAAGAAACGCAATCTCTGGGCATTTCTCACGAGCATATGGAGATAGACAGTGAAGTCGGTCATTTGGCATGCATCCAGGAAACACATCGCTTTGCCAATGCCATTGACCATTTGTTGATGTAAAGGAGCTCAAAGTGGATCAAAAATCACGTGTGGTGTTGGTGACAGGAGGACTGAGTGGCATTGGGCTTGGCATCGTTGAGCGGTTTCAACATGCGGGTGACCGTGTGGTTGCGGTCGATTTGGATACAGATACCAACCATGAAACGGCCAACCAAAAAGGGATTTTATTTGTTCCGGCAGACCTCTCTGTTCGTGAGGCTTCGAAAATGGCGGTCGATTGGACGGTACAGCATTGTTCAGGTATCGACGTTCTGGTCAACAATGCAGGATTTCAACACATTGAAGCCATTGAAACGTTTCCAGAAGACACGTGGGACAAGATGATCCATGTCATGCTGACGGCACCCTTTTTGCTGACGAAATATGCCTGGCCTTACCTGAGAACCAGCGGCCAGGGACGCATTATCAATGTGGCCAGTGTCCACGCGCAGGTGGCCAGTCCATTCAAGAGTGCCTATATCTCTGCAAAGCACGGGCTCTTGGGTTTGACCAAAACAGCCGCATTGGAAGGGGGTTCGCAGGGCATTACCGCGAATGCCATTTGTCCGGCGTATGTGCGCACGCCACTCGTCGATCGGCAAATTGAAGCACAGGCCCAAACGCGCGGGATCGCCCCTGATGAAGTCATCGAAAAGGTAATGCTAGAAGCTGCAGCGATCAAACGCCTACTTGAGCCAGAGGATGTTGCAGAAATGGCGTTCTTCTTAGCGTCAAAGGCAGCTTGGGGAATCACGGGAAGTGCATTTAATGTCGATTTGGGCTGGACGGCCAGGTAAATATGCAGTTTATTTTGCTTTCTGGTTTATCTGGCTCAGGTAAAAATACGGTTTTACAAGCATTGGATGATGTGGGTTTTTGGGTGGCAGACAATCTCCCGCCACAGCTTTGGTTGGATATGTACCGCGAAGCACATGCGCGTGGGGTTTCGCGCTTGGCCATTAGCACAGACGCGCGTTCGCATTTGTTTTTGAATGGTTTGGACCGTGATCTGGAAGCACTTTTGGGTGCAGTGGATGTCCAAATTCTCTTTCTCGAGGCCAGTGATGACGTGCTGTTGCAGCGCTACAATTTGAGTCGGAGAACCCATCCCCTCCGGACAACGTCTCTGTTGGTGGATTTTGATCGCGAGCGGATTCTGCTCGCTCCACTTCGAGAGAAGGCAGATTGGGTGGTTGACACAACCCATCTGGATCCCAAGATGCTTGTCAGCCGCGTTGTGGAAAACTTGACTTTAAACCATCTCTTTTCCCTGAATTTGGTTTCATTTGGCTTCAAATACGTACCACCCAGGGATTCTGATTTGGTCTTGGATGTACGGGGTTTCCCCAATCCGTACTATGTAGAGACCTTGAAACACAGCACTGGACAATCTTTGGATGTGGCCTCGTATGTTTTCACACCTCAGACAGAAGAACTTTACCAACTGGTCCGCCGGTACGCTGAGACCAGTGCACGGCTCGCCCACCAATCGGGTCGAAAAAACTACAGCATCGCGGTGGGTTGTACCGGTGGACGGCACCGAAGTGTGGCCATTGTCGAACGTTTGGCCAGGGAGTGGGTGGATTTCGGAAGATGCGTCATACAACACCGCGATATGGACAAGGCCCAGTGACATGTTGAGGTTGTGCTTGCGAAACAGGGTCTCCCTCCTATGAACTGGAGACGCTCGATTCGGGAGGTTGAAAAGCAGAATCCCAAAGCGGCCCGGGCAGCCAAATGGCTCTCAAGTGACATGGGGGTCAAGCGTTACTTCACTGTACTGTTGCTGTCTCTTGTGTTTGCACTGTTTGGGTTTTTGCATTTTGTTTGGACGGGCCCTTGGCGCTTTATCGCAACCCGCTGGATTTTGTTGCTCAACAATTTGACCAATCCCGAGGTCATTCCACTTTGGGTGGTCGGTCTGACTGTGACGGTGTTGGCTGTTATCTTGACCGTTTGGAGTGTTGTTCAATTGAATCGTAGTTTACTCCGTTCCAGTGGTGTTTTGCCTGAGGAGGCTGCCGACCGCATTTACGTGACCCGGTTTTTGGCCAAAGGACCCAAAGTCGTGGCACTGGGTGGAGGAACCGGTTTATCCAATTTGCTCGGCGGTCTCAAGGAGTACTCGCGCAACATCACAGCGGTTGTGGCCGTCACGGACGATGGTGGTTCGAGCGGAAAGCTCAGAAAAGACCTGGGCATGATTGCGCCTGGAGACCTGACCGACTGTTACGCGGCACTCTCAGATTCACCTGTGTTGGCCCGACTCTTGCTGCACCGTTTCAAACGAGGAGATGGTATCGAGGGGCACACGTTCGGAAATTTGATGTTGGCCACCCTTTCAGAAGAAGAAGGTTCTTTGGAAGGAACAGTCCAAGACGTCAATAAAATCCTCAACGTTCGGGGTCAAGTGTTGCCCGCAACGTTTGAGAGTGCTGTTTTGGTCGCCCATTTGGTCGATGGTAGCGAAGTTCGCGGGGAAAGCATTTTGGCCGATGAGCGCCGTGGACGCAAGGTTCAGCGCATGTCCCTCGAACCTGCAGACGTTAGACCCCCGCAAGAGGTGATCCAAGCCATTCGGGATGCCGATGCCTTGATCATCGGTCCGGGAAGTTTATTCACATCACTCATTCCCGCCATTTTGGTTGCTGAAGTTGCACAGGCAATACGGGAATCTTCCGCTCCACTCATCTATATTGCCAATCTCTTCAGTGAAGCAGGTGAAACGGACGGCTTGAACTTGGAAGAGCACCACGACGTATTGGCGACACACCTGGGCCGTCAGGCCGACTTGGTCTTGGTCAACGGCCGATCGATCGATGCACGCACAATAGCCCGGTACCGGTCTGATGGGTGCCAACTCCTCACAGACGAAGATTGTTCGTATCCCTTTCGTTTGAAGGTTCGTCACGCACCGCTTGTGCGACCAGGTTCCGGTCAACACGATCCAGAATTGCTCGCTCAAGCGCTGCTGCGTTACATTCCTCGGTTGAAATGGTGGGAATCCCTCTCTTTTTCAGAATCCACAAAGGTAGAGAGAGAATCAGAGGTTTGATTTGGGTTTTCTAAGGCCTGAATTGGGGTAAAAGTGGTTTATGTATTTTAGGGAGTGTTGTCACGAGATTTTCAACCAAAAGAGCATGCACCTAATTTCCAGGGCAACAATAAATGATGCTGTGTCGTTCGAAAATCTAAAAGCTATACCTTCAGTAGCTTACAAAACATCAGAGGGACAAAAATCGTGATTGAGGCAATAAAAATAGGGAAATAAAGCATCATGTCATCTCCCCCGAGAAACCCTCTCAAAGAACTTAATCTCGCAGGCCTCCTTCAACGTCTTGAGCTAAACAGCACCTCCCAGGTCTCACGGTGCCAGACTTCATGGCCATGTTCATTCTGGCCCTTCTCTCCAAAACCATATGCTGTCTCGCCCACACCGCCGAAATCTTAAACCTTCAACAAACCATATTCAACCTGTTATGCAATTCGGATACAGCAAATAGCTCCAGTGAGACACGCTTCTTAAACTTTCACAAGGTACTAAAAGCCATAAAACGCCATTTCTTTATCTCGCAAAATGTGTTTTCAATCCTATGCCTTACAGCAAGTTCCTTAAATATTGGGAGTTTTGAGAGAATCCAAAATAAATCCAGATGACATTTTTTATTCGCCAAATATCAAAAAAATGAAAGAACTTGCTGTAGACAGAGTGCCAGTGAAGGAAATCATGGGATTGAGAGCCCTTATCAAGAATATGTCTGCGACCTCCAATGGATAGGACTTGCCGATGACACCAAAACACCGTCTAGCACATACCCTTATTCCTAAATTCCCTCTCTAAATAAGTTGATACAGCCTCTTAGGCTTTTGCAAAGTACTGAAGCATCTCTTTTTGGACATCACGTACAGTATAAATTCCGTCGCAGCACCAATATTTCGCAGGGTTGATTGCGCAAAACCCATGCGGCAAAGGCTTTAACCGATGGCAATTTGCAACAAAACCGCCAAGCCCATGAGAAGGTGAACAATCCCTTTGAGGCCAAGCCATGTCCCTTGACTGCTCCTCAAAGCCTGTCTGAGGTTGCTTTTGGAGGCTTCCAACCTGTTTTCAGGGGGAATGACGGTGGCAAGGCGCCGTTTACCCAGAAACCACTCGACCAAAAACGCTCCCAGAAACGGCCCGATCAAAAATCCAATGGGACCCAACCCGAAACCGACCAATCCCCCCAGAAATGCCCCCCAAATGGCGCCTCCACTTCCACCATAGCGACGAACCCCCCAAGCCCCAGCGACATTGTCAATCCAACTTGCGCCAAAAGCCACGATGCCCAAAACAGCAAGCCATACCCAACCAATCTCTACGAAACCGGTCATCCAAGCGTAGAGACAAATCCCCAACCAAACGATCAAACTTGAAGGAAGAATGGGTACAAGTGTCGCAACCAAACCGACAATCCAAACGGCCACAAACACGATCAAAGCAATCCAATCCATAACACCCACTCCCATTTTTACGCATAGATTGGAAACAGCGTTTCAAATGGCTTGGCAATTTCTCACCTGTCTGCTAGATTGAATGAGCTTGAAATATCTTTAAAGTAAGTGGGAGACAGAGTCTAAACATGAAGATAAAATACCTTTTGCCCGTCCTGATCGTCCTGACCGCATGTGCTCCCGTTCCCCTGGGATCAAGTGCCTCAAACCCCAAAAACATTACCTCACTCGGCCTATACGACGCGACAGTCGTTGCACCCGGGCAAACCACGTACGTTGCCATAACCTACAATGCGAGTCACCTCAACATACCTGAGGATCTCTTCGACCAAGAGGTTCCCATCAATTTCGAAAACCAAAATGCCATTGGAAATGTCAAAAGCCTTGAAATGCCAGTCAACTGGATTTCCCTCAAGGCACCCGAACTCCCCCAAGGGTGGAAGATTGACCTGGCCCGCTCCGTTCTGATTCGGGAAATTATAAAAACGACACAGACGGGATCCAGCATCAATGTTCGGTTTTACGATCGTGTAAAACTGGTCTATGCCATCACTGCACCCAACACCAGAGAGGCAAAATCCTTAAAGTTCCGGATCGATACCCCAAAAGGAGGCGGGGACGACATTGTTTTGCTTGTCAGCACAGAACAACAGTAGAATGTAAACTCAACCCGGTGTTCGTGCACCGGTGAGGAAGGAAACACCATGAACGATGACAAAACCCCCCCCGAAGAGTTGACCCCCCTGTTGGACGCATTGGATGAGGGAGAGATCGACGAAGATCCCCAGTTGGATCTGGAGGAGGAAACCGAGAGTGGGTTTTCCGAAGATGAATTTGTCGACGTGGACGAATTGATCGATCAGATCAATCAGCTCCAGCGGCAAGTCGAAAAGCACGGCCACGAATTGGCCGATCTGCGTAGGGAATTGAAGGGTTTACGCGGGCAGCAAGAAGGTGGCCGTGAAGGTGGATTTCGCCCAAGAGAAGGTGGCCATGAAGGTGGATTTCGCCCAAGAGAAGGTGGCCGTGAAGGTGGATTTCGCCCGAGAGAAGGCGGCCGTGAAGGTGGATTTCGCCCGAGAGAAGGTGGCCGTGAAGGTGGATTCCGCCCAAGAGAAGGTGGCCGTGAAGGTGGATTCCGCCCGAGAGAAGGCGGCCGTGAAGGTGGATTCCGCCCGAGAGAAGGCGGCCATGAAGGTGGGTTCCGCCCAAGAGAAGGTGGACGCGAAGGTGGGTTCCGCCCAAGAGAAGGTGGCCGTGAAGGTGGATTCCGCCCGAGAGAAGGTGGCCGTGAAGGTGGGTTCCGCCCGAGAGAAGGTGGCCGTGAAGGTGGATTCCGCCCAAGAGAAGGTGGCCGTGAAGGTGGGTTCCGCCCGAGAGAAGGCGGACGCGAAGGTGGATTCCGCCCAAGAGAAGGCGGCCGTGAAGGTGGATTTCGAACAGACGCCACAGCATCTCCACGACCCCGCAAAGACCGCGGTTGGGGGAAACGCTAACCGAATTGGGATGTAAGGTTGTATGGGCACACGAACAACCCGTACCAAGATCTTTGCAAGCAAAGGCCATTTGATGGTTTGCCAAGGGCCCCGTTGTGGGGCCCTTGGTTCTGTTTTATGGTTTCCGAGTTTGATTGCACAACTTGAAAAACAGCATGTCCTGTACTACAAAACAGGTGGAAGCCTTCGTGTTACAGCTTCCACCTGTCTGGGAGGATGTTCAGCAGCTCCCGTTGCACTTTGTTATTATCTATCGCAAGATGAACATTCAAGCAGCGGTTTCACAAACGCGTGGTTTGGCAACGTCTCCCTGGATTCGGCATTGGATATCGCACTTAAAATTCACAACAACCAAAACCCAACATCCGATCAATGGCTGGACGTGGTCACCGGCGATTGAGACCCAAAGGTATCAACAGAAAATGCCCACTCTCCCTGAACCATGATGGGCTCCTCAGTTCCGTCCTCTTTGATTCCCCAGACATCCATCTTGTCGTGACCGATCATCCAATCGACATGCACCAAACTGATGTTGCCGCCGGCAGCTCTAAAGGCCTCATCTGTCATGGCGACGCCCCCTTCAAGGTTGTTGCGGTAGGCACTGCCAATGGCAATGTGGCTCGCAGCATTTTCATCGTACAGAGTGTCACAAAAGAGCAATTGTGTCTGTGAAACGGGACTGGAATGTGGAACCAAGGCAATTTCACCCAGGTGGTGAGCGCCATCGTCTGTTGCGATCAACTTCTGGAGCGTTTCTTCTCCTTGGCTGGCTTTCGCGGAAACGATTCGACCCTCTTTGAACTCAACCTCGATATCGGTGATCAAAACACCCGCATAACTGAGCGGTTTACTCGCTTTCGCAACGCCATTGACCTGGTCGCGGTGCGGCAGCGTCCAAACCTCTTCGGTGGGTAAATTTGCCGTAAAAACCAACCCTTGCTGCTCTCCCTGGGTAACCCGATGGGCGCCCCCGCCCCAAATGTGTTGTTTCGGAAGCCCGATGGTCAAATCTGTCCCGCCTCCTCGAAGCTTCAATGCCGCGTACTGCCTGGCATTGAGGTATTCCCGGGTTTGTCTGAGAACCTCATTGTGCCTTGTCCACGCACCAACAGGATCTTCAACATCAGCACGAATCACCTTAAAAACAGCGTCCCACATGGTCTCCAAAGCGTCTTTCTCGCTCAAATGGGGAAGAATGCGTTTGGCCCAAGACGCAATGGGAGGACCCATGAGGCACCAATTGATGCCATTGGTGGTCACCTTTTTAAAGTAAGGCGCTCTGGATTTCATAAGCACAGTTTGATAGAGACCCACTTTTTCAGCTTCGATCTCTTTAAAGAGCGCAGGATCCTTGGATCGGAACCACAAAATGGCATCACCTTTCTCGGCCAGGTCGTTCAGCACCATGGACAACACACGTGCGGGCTCATCCAGTGAGTCGAGTGGCGCATGTTGCAATCGAATGAGGTTAATGATCTCGTCGTCCCAAAGAACCTCGACCAATCGGGCACCCAACCCATACGCCCGTTTCACAATTTTATGAACCAGTGGTGTGTTTTCCGGGCTGCTGACAATCAGCAACCGCTGTCCCGCCTGCAAACCCACACCTACCCGAAGTGAAACCTCAGCAAAGTTGTCCAATTTTTGCTCAAAAGTCAAATTCATACCCTGAAGTTTAGCACCGATCCATCTGAATCTGAACCATTTCGTGCACGATGCACACGGACAGAAGGGACCGTGATGTTTTCTTTAAGCATGGCTTGATAGAATGTCTCTGAGAGACTGTATGAACCTGTGTGGAATCTCAAAGAGATAGACGGGGTATTTCGTCTCTCCCAGGCCCTTTGGGGTCTTTTTGACCGGAATTTGGGAGATGTACGCCCATTGAGCAGATGGGCTCCAGAATATGAAAGCAATGATAGATAGGGTGCCAGTGAAGGAAATCATGGGGTTGAGAGCCCTTATCAAGAATATGTCTGTTAAGTCCAATGGATAGGGCTTACAAGTGATACCAAAATGCAGTCTAGCACATACCCTTATTCCTAAATTGCTTCCCTAGATACGTTCATACAGTCTCTGAGAAAATCAATACATCAGAGGCATCGCAATCCCCCCGCTACAAAACACGCACGAGAATACCTGTAATGTTATCAGGTCCTCCCCGCTGATTGGCAAGGTTAATCCAATATTCCATGGCTGCCTGAGGATCGAAATTGCTTTTGAGTTCTCCCAAAAAATCCGCAGGTCCCAGCAACCCATGGAGGCCATCTGTGCACAGAAGGAAAATATCACCGCTCTGCACTTTTACGGTTCGGATATCGGATCTGACCTGCGGCTTCACACCAAGTGCCCGCGTAATGACGTTTCGGTACGTGTGCTGCTCGGCTTCTTTTTGAGTCAAGAGGCCTTTGGCAACCTGCTCAGCGACCCAAGAGTGATCGTCTGTCAACTGGCGAAGATCTCCCCTACGAACCACGTAAATGCGAGAATCCCCAACATGCCCCAAAACAGCCCGTCCTTCAAAAAACACCAGCGTGGTCAGGGTTGTTCCCATACCGTTGAGGTTGGGATCGTCGGTGGAAGCTTGATAAATGGTTCTGTTGGCAAGGGTGAATGCCCGCTCTACCACCTTTTCGAGGGAAATGACCTCGTTGTTGTTTTGCATAGCAGACGTATAATTCGCCAAAACATCTGTCAACGTTTCGATTGCAAGCTTACTGGCCTTCTCACCAGCAACCGCACCCCCAACACCATCTGCAACTGCTGTAAGCTGCATCAGACCTTTGGGGGTTATGAACCCCTTAATTCGATGGTAATCTTCGTTATGCTCACGGACCCTTCCCGGGTGAGAGCCATGCCCCAATTGCATGTTCAACGATTGCACACTGCCACTCCACACACCTCGAGACAACGACCAATACCCGATTCTACAGGCAAAGAGATCTGGACGGAAAGACAGGCACCTTCACACGTCCATGGTGATCCAAAAAAAACATGGTTCAATATTACTCCATGCAGGGTTTTTCAGTTTTACTTTTGTCAATATAGAACGCGTTGAAACCATCAAAAAATTTCTCTGAATGGACAGCTGAGGTATGCCAGTTTCAAAAGGATATGTTTTGAGACCCCTGGGCCGCTGCACTGATGGGCCTCGGTTGCGCAGAAATAGACCTTTACTAAGTCAACTGTTGGACACATAAAAAATGACCACTTAAGAAAAATCTGTGAACAGCACCTGAGTACCTACCGGAAAAGAATGGTGACACCCAAAACAAAATGTTGAAGCAATGGAATCCTCCAATATTTCATCGTCCCAAATTAGATCCTTTTCACAATGGGTCAGACCCCACTCAGCTGCATTCATCCAGATTTTTTAGGATTTTACTTGAATAAAACACCGTATTTTTGCAGTCAAAAACAGTCTGCATTTTGCCTCACCATCTAAAAATCGCGGAATGCCACATTGTTCCTGGTCTTTTATCTTGCCTGATAGCTACTGATCCAAATAAACCCAACAATTCCTAAGATTACAGAAGCTGCTGCAGATTGGTTCAAGACAACCCCTTTTGGCATTGGCGGACAGGCTCCATGGGATGCCGTTCTATCCAAGACGCGTACCGTTTGGGCCAAGATGGATGCTGCTCCGACCAAGACGCAAACCGATCCATCTGGCTGTTGTCGGTATATCCCCTGACGCCTAAGCCAGGATGTTTGTGCCAAACACCATTTTGGCAGAATTAATGTCTTCTTGCCTTTAAACGCTGTCGGGCACCAACCTACTCGTGGTCAAGACATTCAAAGGATACTCTTCCAAGAGACGCTTCAAATCAGACCGCTGAACTGCTTGGACACGCGCGATGGTTTCGGTTGTATCCACAAAGCGTCCACAGGATAAGTAATCGGAGGCCAAACCAAAAAGACGTCCAGCAGGTGTTTCATTTTGGAGAACAGATGCCAAAATCAGCTTTCGTTTGGCCCGCTCGATCTCTTGATCACTGAAATCGCCCTGTGCCGTTTGGTTCAAAACCTCCCGAAAACGCGCAAGGTTGTCTTCAGTGTGTTCTGGATCGGACGTCAAATATCCCTCAAAGTAGCCGATTTGGTCGGCCTCATGGTGGATAAAATAGGCTTCGTCTGCCCGTCCAGTGTGAATGAGCGACCAGTACAGTTTTCCAGTATCTCCGCTGATGAGTTCTGTCAAAACCATGGCCGCGTAGCTCAGGGATTCTTCTTGTTGTGACGGACCTGGACACATCATGGCCACATGTGTCTGGCTGAGATTGGGCTGCGAAAGTTGGCTGTGACGGTCCCCAACCCTCTTCAAGGATGGGTAGGCCCGAGGGCTAAAGGTCGACGTGGGCGCGACGTATGTCCGGGCCCTTTCCAAGTGCATGGACCAATCCATGTTTCCACACACGACCAAAAGGCCCCCTGAGACGCCATAGTGCCTTTCATGGAAGGATTGAATCTGCTCCTGTTTGAAGGCTGAAACGGTATCTCGGTATCCCAAAATGGGATGTCCCAACGGATGCTCGCCAAAATAGGTTTCCCGGAGGTGATCTATGAGTCGACTTTCGGGCTGATCTTCATACATTTCAATTTCTTCGAGAATCACCTGACGCTCGAGTTCAATGTCAGAGGCTTTAAACAGGGGATCCGTCAGCGCCAAAATCAAGTCCTGTAGGTCGAGGGCATGGGGCACCAGAACCTGTCCAAAGTACGCGGTCATTTCCTCATCGGTAAATGCATTGTAATCCGCTCCCAGCGCATCAAAACGCCGGCTGAGTTCGAGTGCATCCAGGGAACCGCCCTTGAACATCATGTGTTCAATGAAGTGGGCCAACCCTTCTTCTCCAAGCGATTCGTCTCGGGAACCGACCGAAACAAAATAACCGATAGAGACATGGCGGCTGTTTGGAAAATACTCACCGATGACTTTCAGACCACAGGGCAACCGATCTTCGTAGAATTGGGGCGAGCGGTTCATGCGAAAAACCCGGAAAACGGCTTGCCCAAACTGAGCTGATAGATGGGCGTATAGGCCGTCTGTGCCAAATACCCACAGACCTCGTCGAGCCCTATGGCTGCGATCTGGGTCTCCATTTCCTCCAATGTACGGCACCGACCCAAAAGCACATGGTCACTTCCCAGCATCGAACAGCGGGCCTGGGCTGTTTCATTGTTTTGGACGGCAGAACTGAGCAAGCCCAGTTTCGCACGGTTGAGCTCTTCTTCTGTGATTCCAAAAACAAGGCGGTCCATCTCACTTTGAATCACTTCCAAAACCTCAGGCATCTGTTCTCCGGACGTGGCTGCATAAACCGTTAAGAAACCCAAATCCCCGACACGCTCAGGGCTCGCCGAAATCTGGTAAACCAACCCTCGCTTTTCCCTGACTTCTTGGAAGAGACGCGAGCCAAAACCCCCGCAGAGGGCCGTTGAAATCAAATTGAAGGTGTACCAGTTGGGACTGCTGGGATGTTCGCCGAAATATTCTAGGACAACATGGGTTTGCCGTCCCTCGCGGTCGAGGTGAGCAGCAAAAGGTTCGGCAGATTTGACCCAAACCCTCTGGGCGGGCGATCCTTGCCAACTGCCCAAAAGCGCTTCCACCATTACCAGCGTTTCTCGTTCATCAAGGCGTCCCACACAGCTGAGGACTGAACCTTGAGGTGTGTAGCGTTTGTGAACCTGTCGCACGTATTCGGGTGTCAATCGCGACAGGGCCTCTTGTTGTCCTTGTACAGGATAGCGATGCCCACTGAGAAACATCTTTTTGCGCAATTCCCTAAAAAGCACATCGACTGGAGAATCCTCTATGGCCATCAGGTCTTGGTAAACCAGATCGACGGTGGCGGAGAAATCATCGGTATCCAACCCGGGCCGAAGAATCAGGTCGGCGTACGCAGCCAGGCCCGCAGACAAATCTTCAGGCAAAAGCGTCAACCCAAATCGGGTGTATTCGAGACCGGTGCCGCCACTCCGCTGCGCGCCCATGTCATCCAACTGTTGTGTCCACGTACGCGCATCGAGTCCTCCAGCTCCCTTGTACAGCCAGTGTTCCAAAACGTAGGCCTCTCCAGGCAAGTGGTCTCCACTGGATCCACAGGGCACACGCAATTCGAAAGAGACATAGTCAGAATCGGTATGTTCTGCAATGACCGTGAGCCCATTGGGCAAGATTTGTCGGTGTGTGATGGCGTCCTCCTTTCGCAAAATACACCATCCATCATACGCAGCCACAAAGCCCAGAGATTTGAGTCGCATAAATATGCGATAAAAATTCAAAGGGCTGTTCCGGCCATCCATCCAAAAAAAGGTCATTTACGGCCTTTGAAAAGTAAGATTTCCTTTTCTTGTGTTTGGGCAAACCCGCAGGCATCCAAGCTCTCATGAACAAAGATGTATAAAATCAAAACAATGCCTGAACTTCAGACAGACATTTACTCACGAAACTATAATTTTTGGACGAACAGATCTCTGATAATGGTAATAACCTTCTTCGATGAAGTGGGCCATTGTCATCTAATTTTATTTCTGTGTTTTTGTAAAAGGGAGATTATTGTGAAGTATTCTCATGTCTTATTGTTAACTTCTTCTATTGCCATCTTTAGTGCTTGTGGAAAACAAGTTGCACCTTCGGTTGCTTCGAATGGTTCGACCTTTGAATCTGCTGCGGTTGTTACTGGAAGTTTGGGAATCGAAATGAGCAAGTCCCGATTTGAAGCGGGAAAACCCAAAACCGTTCAGGTCGCCATCACGGGTATCACAGGCAATCAGACGACACGTGTGGGATTTACCAATCTTCCTGCGGGCGTGACGGTCACACCTTCGGTGTTGGTCTTTACACCTGTTCGTGACCCACTCAGCCCTTGGGGTTGGTCCCAGCGGTCACAAAATGTGACGGTTTCCGTCTCTTCGGCATTTAAGGGATCCACCTTGGATTTGTCTGCAGATGTGTTTTCGATCTCTTCCGACCGTGCCAGTGCCACGCCCACCACAGGTCAAAACAAAGTCACCCTCAAGTTGGGTGTTATCCAACCTGATAACCGCTACATTGATGTCAATCTCAAAGGCAAGTCCGTCGGTGGTCTTTCTGTGAACGTTGAGCGGAGGGTTACGGGCCAACCTTGGAAGTTGTTGGCCGAGGTGCCTGCGACCCAGACTGTGTACCGCGACACCAACCAAGTCATGCCCGATATTGCCTACTTCTACCGATTGTCGAGTGGAAGGGAAAACTATAGTGAGATCGTCACTCATTTGGGTGAATCGAGTCGTACGGATACAGGTACAGACACGGGTACGGGTACAGGTGGTACCGGTAAGATGCCTACCGGGAATGGCATTGATATCGAGAATTACTTTTCGAAGCTCCATGGTTGGGAAAGTGTTTCCCCTCCCCGACAAGATGGAGAGAGAGAGACCGGTAGAACAACCAGAGATGGAACGGTTACAAATCCCGACAACAAACCCGTTCCAGCCACCTGTACGACCAAAAGTTATAGCCTGACGAGCACGCCCGAAAAGGTTGTCATGCTCAACCCAACCGCCGGCCAATTGTATCCGGGTGCGATCATTCAAGGAAAAAGCTATTACGGTGGAAATCCTACAGTGTTACCCGTTCGCCGAGCGGACTTGACCATTTCGGACGATTTAGCCTATCCGGGAAACACCGTTGTGGTAAAAAAACCGACGATGAGTGCCTATATGGAAGCATATAACACAATGCTTAAAGCTGCAAAGGACAATAATGTTTCGCCCCAAGGAAATATCTTTTTTGACTCCACGGAAATTAAAAACACCGAAACTGCCTTTGTGAAATTGGATGTTTCCGCAAAGTTCTCCAAACAATCTGTGGGCATCGTCGGGAGCTTTGACCACTCCGATGAGTTAACCACCCTGACAGCAGTGTTTCAACAGCGTGCTCATACAATCAGTATCGATACCCCAGAAGGCCCAGCCGATTTTTTCGATCCAGCATATACACTTAGTGATTTGAAAGCTTTGGAGCCCAGTGGGCAAATTGGGATGGACAACCCACCTGTGTATGTTTCCAGTGTGACCTATGGCCGTATTTTGATATTTTCGATGACATCCAAAGAAAAGAAAGCCGATCTTCAGGCCGCGCTCAATTATCTCTATGGAGAAGCTTGCAGTAAGGAAGATAAAGCTAGCGATCCCAAATGTAAAGTAGGCAACAGTGGCGTGAGTGTAGAATTAGAAGCAAAATATAAAAAAATTCTTAAGGAATCTCAAGTTCGGGTCGTTGCCTATGGTGGCAATCCAAGTAACATTGAAGCCCTCATCAAAAGCGCAAAATTGAGTGACTACTTCAGTTCAACCAATACTCTGGATCAATTTGTCCCAACTTCGTATGTTTTGCGTTCATTTAACAATAGCATCGCTAAGATTGCCGAAACGACCAACTATTCTGTACAGGAGTGCACCCCCAAACCGGTCAAGGCTTGGAAAGTCAGGATCACGGTTGACCACCTCCATCTCATAGATGGTGCCGATTCAGTGGGTTCGGGCGATCTCTATGGAACCATAAAGCTAAATGGCAGGTCACTGTGGGACCACGAAAATCGCGATGACTATATTCAGGTTGGAGACGGAGAAGACCTGGATCTGTCCAAAGATGGGCTCAACCAATTGACCGTCATCATGCCTGTCGATCCCAACAACATCCACCCCGACTTCAAGCCCCTCAACATCAAGCTCGAGGGTTGGATCATGGATAACGATCCTGTTTGGAATCCCGATGATGAAATTGCAGCACCGTTCAGCAGAGAAATGCTGGGTTATGATGCAACGGGACGTGACATTCTCTTTGACAGTGCTGCTGGAGATTCCAAACTTTACAGCATTGATCTGCGTGGACGCCCTGTATCTGGTGCTCCTGGATTCATTGAGCCGGGTGCAGCCACACTGTACTACAAAGTGGAGCGCCTCGAACCCATCTACGAATAAGACCAAGGCTGGATGTTCAAAGAGACCCAATTGGGTCTCTTTTTTATTGTGTGGGGTGGGTTTCCCCATAATTGGCAATTTTGAAAATCTGTCAAGGGTATACAGGAATACCGCAAGCACACAAGGCCTTAATGAAAACGGGCTTCGATACCGCCAAAGTGTGTGGTTTCAGTCTGTTTCTTTGATGAGCAAAACAGGCACGGAACTGTGTCGGAGGACACCTTCAGCCACGCTTCCCAGGATCAATCGCGTGATGCCGCCGCGACCGTGGGTGCCGAGAACGATCAGTTGGGCATGCACATTGTTGGCTTGACTGAGAACGACTTTTTCAACGGGTTCGCCCTGCTCGGCCTCTTGAAGCCGTGAGGCTGTTTTGGGATAGGCCAGTTGTCGCACGGTGTTTCGAAGCAAAGCCTCACCCTCTTGGAGCGCTTGTCCTCTGTAGCTGTCATAGTCCACCATGCTGAGCGCGGCCATCCCATCGACAAATGTGGATGGCAACATGGATGGAATTACGTGGAGAACTGTGAGACTGCTGTCGAGTTTCTGGGCCAGTTCAGCGGCCATCTCAGCGGCTTTTTGCCCAAGGTCACTGCCATCGATTGCAACAAGTATATGGTTGAACATGTTTCTCCCTGTGCGTTGCGTGCAAATAAATGAACGACCCTATTACACTAAAGGTATTTTGTTTCGGATGCATTACCAGGACCCAAACTCCCCGAACACAGCTCCCCCGGTTTGAGCGAACATCCCTGTGATGCAACCCGTTCCACAGCTTTTCTGCAAATGGGTTCGCCCGTCTTGATGCGCCGGGCAAGTTCAACGGTTTCCGGCATCGGTTGATCCCTCAGTTCATCTCTGAGAAATTTTAAGAACCTTCGGTAATGCTCGATGGCGGCGTATTTGTCTTCGACCACGGACAGACAGGTCATGAGTTTTTGATGGTGATTTTCCCCGACAAAAGGATCCGCCCGAAGCGCCCGGGTCAGTGCACCCACAGCCAATTCACAGGCAGAGGTCTCACAAAAGAGAAGAGAGAGTTCCAACGTGGCACGAACATATGACAATCGGTGCTCTTCTCGTGAAAGCAAAACCCAGTCCGCAGATTCATCCGAAAGGTAATCGCCCGTGTAGAGCTGAAGGGCGCTTTGCAAGTGTCGAATCCTGTCTCCGGAAGCGCCGTGTTCAGAGGCTTCCAGCATGTTATAAAAACGAAACAGGTCCGTCGATTCGAGAACACTTTTGGAAATCCTGAGACGGCCATAGTCTTCCCAGATGGCGTCGGTGGTTTGCAACGCACTCCGGATTCGGTGAAGTGTGACCCTAAGGCGGTTGAGCGTGTGCGGATCGACATCGAGATTCCACAGCACACGGATGATATCTTCGCGTGTTCGCCCTTCCGGATGTGAGAGCAGATAAAAGAAAACGTTCTCGGCGGCTTGGGATTGCCAGTGCGCAGGTTTCCCCTCAACCTGTACTTTGGTGTGTCCCAAAGTGGCAATGTCTAGATTGGGCATGGTGCATACCTCTGTGTCCAATTGTAACGGATTGGTAACGGATTGCGAACACAGTGGGGATTCGAGGTTTTGTCGTGTACCCAATTTTGCTCATCTGCATTGACTTTAGCGAGTGCAGTCTCGTGGCCGCTCGGTATGCCTTTCAAATGTCCCGAGCGATGGGAAGTCGACTTGTCTTGCTGCACCTCTGTGAAATGGCGTTGAAACCCGAGGAGGCGAGAAAACGATTGGACCGTCTGGCCAAAGAGGCACGGTTCGCACCAAAAATCCGAATCGAGGATCGAGAAACCGAAACCCACTTGCAGCTTAAATCGATTGCACAGATGGAGCGCGCGAACACCATTCTTCTCGGCGCAAGAGACCCACAAAAAGGCTCTTCAGGACGTCTAACCCAATCTCTAATTGAGTGCTCACCGGTTCCCGTTTTGGTGTTTTCTGACAACTGCCATCCAGGAACGTGGACCCAACTGGAATGGCTGAAATCGGTGCAGCGTTAGGTTCAGATTCGTGTATCCTTAAGGTTACCATGTTAAAGGACGCTCGACGTGTTCATCCGAATTTCATCACCGAAATCATAGATCGCGACCTCAAAGAAAAAACCTACAAAGGGATTGTCACACGGTTTCCACCAGAACCCAACGGGTACGCCCACATCGGCCATGTCATCGCCAGTTTTGTCAACTTTGGATTGGCCCTGGACTACGGCGGACGCTGTCACCTCCGTATGGACGACACCAATCCAGAGACAGAGCGTCCTGAGTATGTGGAAAGCATCGTTTCGGACATGCGTTGGTTGGGTTGGGATTGGGGTGTACATCTTTACCATGCATCGGATTACTTTGAACAATTCTATGCATGTGCCTTGCGTCTCATTCACAAGGGACTCGCCTATGTCGACAGCCTGTCAGATATAGACATTCACAATTACCGCGGAACCATTGATACCCCAGGAAAACCCAGCCCTTACCGAGAACGTTCTGTAGAGGAAAATTTGGATTTATTTGAACGCATGAAAAAAGGCGAATTTCCAAATGGCGCCCATGTACTCAGGGCCAAAATTGACCTCAGCCATCCCAACATGAAATTGAGGGATCCCGTTCTCTACCGTATTTTGCACGTGCCTCACTACCGCCAAGGGGCACAGTGGTGCATTTATCCCCTTTACGATTTTGCCCACCCTCTGTCCGACGCAATCGAAGGTGTGACGCATTCGCTGTGTTCGCTTGAGTTCGCCGACAACCGCGCCATTTACGATTGGCTTTTGGACCACTTGTGGGAAAAACCCCGTCCCCATCAGTACGAATTTGGACGGAGAAGTTTGGAATACACGGTCGTCAGCAAGCGCAAATTGATCAAATTGGTGGATGGAGGGCATGTCGCGGGTTGGGACGACCCGAGAATGCCAACGCTTGCGGGATTGCGCCGACGCGGGGTTCTTCCACGTGCGATCGTACAATTTGCCTCTGAGGTGAGTATTTCTCGGACAAATAGGACCGTGGACCTGGCCCTTCTCGAGCACCATATCCGCCACGATTTGAACACCGAAAGTCCACGTGTCTTGGCGGTCATCCGACCCCTCAAGGTGGTTCTGACCAACCATCCCGAAGAACCCCAAACCTTAGAGGCCGCTTACTGGCCCCACGACATTCCCAAAGAGGGCTTTCGGCCGCTCGTGTTTTCTCGGGAGCTTTACATCGAATCAGACGACTTTATGGAAGAACCTTCCAAGGGTTTTCGCAGACTGTCTCCAGGTTCAAGGGTGCGCTTGAGGCATGCCCATGTCATTGAATGCCAAGAGGTGATCAAGGACAGCACCGGCCAAGTGATCGAGTTGCGCTGTGTTTACCTTCCAGAAACCTTGGGCCGTGACCCGCTGGAAGGACCCAAACCCAAAAGCGTCATCCATTGGGTGAGCGCCGAGGATGCAAAACCCGCAGAATTCCGCTTGTATGACCGTCTTTTTACAGTCTCAGAGCCAGACGAACATGAGGAAGGCAAAGACTTCTCGGCCTTTCTCAATCCGCAATCTCTGACGGTGTGTCAAGGCTATGTCGAGTCGAGTGTGCTGAACGATTCGCCAGAAACCCGCTACCAATTTGAGCGATTGGGGTATTTTTGGCAAGATCCCACCGACAGCCGCAAAGAGGGCCTTGTGTTCAACCGAATTGTCACGCTGCGTGACGCTTGGGGACGCGCACAATCGGCCGATCCAGTCGATGAAAAACCGAAGCGGGAGAAGGCATTGCAGCCTCAAGAGGTGCGTGTCCAATCGCATTCCCCAGAAGAACAATCCCGCATCGACCATTACGTGGCTTTGGGCATCACCCAGAATGAAGCGTCGATTTTGGCCCGCGAAGCGGCTTTGAGGGCCTACCTTGAGCGCGTCTTGGCTTTGGGTGGACATCCCGTGATTTTGGCCCACTGGCTGACCAATGACCTCAAAACAGCCGTGAGAGGCGGTCTGATCGAGAGGCTCGACGCTCAGGTTCTCGGGAATTTGAGTCAGCGCGTCCACCGCGGAGAGGTCTCAAAGGGTTTGGCAAAATCCGCACTTCTCGAAACCTTGGAAACGCACGGCAATTTGGATGGGTATCTGACACGCAAAACATCAGAACAGATCAGCGACCCATCGGTTGTTGGCGCACTTGTGAAAGCGGTTATGGATACCTATCCAGACAAGGTTCTCAGCTACCGGCAAGGCAAAACGACCCTGCTCGGATTTTTTGTGGGACAAGTGATGCGCGCCAGCCAAGGACGCATCGATCCTCAGCTGCTCAACCGCGTGGCCGAGGAAGAGCTTGGGCATCACTCAGACGACAAAAACTGACGCACGTGGTTTTGGATATCGCGGTGTTCCAACTTCGAAAGCAGGGCGTGGGCCTCTTTGGATTCAAGTTCGGATAAGGTTTGGATAGGCCTGCTCAAAAGCTGTTCCACAAAACCTTTTTTGTGCGCGTTGCTTTTGAGACCCAAGGCGTCCAGTGCCTGCCGAATGCGCCCGGCTGTGTCGGCTGTCTGGGGCTCTTCCCGTGTCTCTGAAAACCGTTTGGAGGTTTCGCTGTAGCGCTCCTGTCGTTTTCCGCCACGGAAAATGGCCAGCGAAACGTACTCGATGTCCCCGTCAGCCTTTTCACGGATGTGTTCTGGGTCGGTTGGACGGGCACCCCTCGAGTATTTGATGGCACGGGGCATTTTCATTTTTTTGGTGTTGACCTCTTCGAGGTCACGCCGTTTATACACATGTCCCCTGCACCAAACGCAGTCTTCGCCGTCATCGTTGCTGAATTTCCGTCCACCCAGAAGGCTCCAGTCAAAATCCGGTTCATTGTCCAGGGGAAATTGAAATCCACCCATAGGAACGTCACCTGAGTACCATCCCAAACGGCCAAACTTGCGTTGAAGCTCTAAAACTTCCTCAACGGATGTTGCATCTACAGTCACTTTAGCGCCTAGATCGGTGATGAATTCAATGTGTAACATTTGGCCTCCTGTGCACCATTTATTCTATACTATTTTGTTATATGCGTAAATAATGCCGTGTATTTCCGAAATAACAAGAACACAGATGTTCCATGGGATCATGGGTGCGCCACATGGGTCTCAATGTAGGCCAAACACAGGTCAATGGTGGCTTCGATGCCCTTTTTGTGGGTGCGTTCGACGCCGTGAGACGCTGAGACACCGGGGCCAATCAGTGCGACGCGAAAATCATACCCGGCTTCCAACGCCGCAAGTCCATCAGAACTGTAATATGGATAGACATCCAGACGGTAGGGTATACCCCGACGCTCCGCAAGGGCAACCAATTCGGACCGAAACCGGTAATCGTAAGGACCCATTGAATCTTGCGCGCAGATGGAACACGCCGTCTCTGTCCCTTGGCACGGATCGCCGACGACACCCATGTCCACAACCAACAGATCCTCGACGCTTGGGGCGTATCCTGTGGCGCCACCGTGCCCGACCTCTTCGTAGTTGGAGAAGTGAAGCTCTATTGGATATTTTTTATTTTGCTCACCCAGACGCCTTGCGACCTCAAACAAAACGTAGCATCCGGCTTTGTTGTCCATAAACCTCGATTTGATGTAGCCATTGTCGAATTCGCGAAATCTGGGCTCAAATGCAATGAAATCGCCGACCCGAATGCCCAGGGTATGAACATCCTCCTTGGAAGACACCTCTTCATCCAACCGAATGTGCATGGTTTCGGGACTGCGCTCGGTTGTTTCCCGCTTGCCGTTCGCATGCGACGACGGATTGTTGAGGAGAAGTGTTCCCTGTACGCGCGCGCCACCTGCAGAGATCACCTGAACGTACTCGCCTTCTGCTGAAGTCAGTGGCAAACTCGCAACGGGCGCGAACGCCAAGGTCCCATCGGGATTCACACCTGAGACCATTGCCCCAAGCGTGTCAAAATGTGCCGTGAGGGCCAAAACGGGATTGTCCCCCAAAGCACACCGAACGGAACCTTTGCGTGTGGTATGGGGTTTTAGGCCGTAGCTTTCCAAAGTTTCGCAGATAAACAGAGCCGCCTCTTCTGTAAATCCTGTCGGGGAATCCAGGGAAACCAATTTCTCCAGCAGCGGGTAGCGCGAAAATTTCATGTGTTAACGCTAGCAAACACTTGGGTGAGCAAGCAACTTACAGCACATACACTCAAAATCGGGTATGGGCCACAGGAAGTCTTTGAAGAGAAGATTTTTCGGCAAGGAAGCACCGAAAGCTGTGCAGGTAGAGGCTGACTCACGAGATGCCACTTTGGTTGCACTGAACAAAACTAACAGCTGCTGCAGATGGTGGGACCCCCACTCGGGTCTCTATGGTTGTTGGCCGTTCTAGAAACCGAAAACACCCACTCAAACGGATGATTCGGGTAGTTGGTAACCCTTGGTTTTCAATCGAAGACACGATCTAGAGGATGCACTTTGGCTAAAATTGGAGCCTTTACTACCCGGACAAAGCGGACAAGCCCCTTCTGGGGTGCCGCTTAGCTCAAGACGGAGTGCCGCCTTATCTCTAAGAAGTTGAATGCCACGTTGAACCTCCCACAAACGAAACCACCCAGAACGCGATTGACCCCTAAGATAAAATGGCAGAAAGGCTGCCGAGTGAAACTAAAAAAGGGTCAAAAACAAAGCGAATCGGATGAAAACGAACTTAATATGCGTAGACTATAGCCGATGTGTATCCGACTGTAAAGGCATAACTGTTATATATTTTCTTAATATATCTTTAAGTGTTAGATCTTTCCGTCAGGGTTGCCACTTAATCCAGCGCGACAAGTTTGTGCTTCGGCGCATACAGAACAACCTGCGTTCGGGTCCTCGAACTGCAAACGCAAATGGAACTGCCTACAGCAAGCTCCGTGGTTTCTGGGGTATTTATTTTGAAATTCAATATTTGATCTCCCCTTCCCACGCTGCCTTTATGCCCAAACCACGTTAAAATACGGGGTATGAAAAAGCTTTTGTGTCTCTCACTGTTTGCCCTTTCTTCGGCGTGGGCTTGGAACCCCTCGCTCGATGCCAACCTGACCGAAACCCTCATTGACAGCGCATTTGGCCGCGGAGATGCGATCGACAGTGTGCTCACGATCGACCTTTCCACAAAAGACAATGTCACCCGTCCCGGCCTCGTGACACTCATGCGGGGAGATCCAAGCTGCATAACGCGCTGGACACAAGATATCGACCAAAACTTTCCGGCGACCCGTCCGATTCAGTTGACCGTGGGTGGACAGGCAGATTTGGTGTACCTGCTCGCGCTGGACGCCCGGGATCGCTTTGAGGTTCCAAGTGCCGAGGGGTTGCTCGCTGAGGCACAAAAGGTTTTGCCCGCAAATAACCTGAGGATTTATACCAAAATGACGGGCCTCGCCTCTGAAAAACAGCGCGAAGCCTACACGGTCGGACTCAACATTGCCGGAGACAAGCCTTTGCGTCCGTACAAGACGAACTATTTGCCGGATTGGAAAAAGGGCGCAAACCAACTGTGGGGTGGGACAATGGTGTACTATTTCGACCTGACGAACAAGGCCGTCAATGCCAAGGGCACGCTGCCGTTTATTTTTCAGACGGGTGTCAAGGCAGATCAGGCGTGCGTCTATCAAATCAACATTGACCTCTCAAAATTCTTTTGACACCGGCCGTTTGCTTGACCCTAACCCGACTGCTGCCTATAATGTTGGGGTGTTTTACTCTGTAGATTCGAACGATTTCCGCCACTGAAGGTGGGGGTTTGTCGTTGTTCTCCCGCCGACTGTTGGCGGGTTTTTTCGCATGAAAGGAGATCACCGTGACCGCACAGCGCGTTTTGACCCCTCAGTTGGCCCAGCATATCGATCAAGAGGTGATGCTCCGGGGTTGGATTCAGAGCCGCAGAGACTTGGGAGGCGTCCAATTTCTGATCCTCAGAGACAAACTGGGAACGGTTCAGTGTGTCGCGAACCATTTCAGTTCGCCCCTTCCCGAGTCGTGTGTGGAAGTGGTTGGAACGGTTCAACGCCATCCAAAAGCGCCCGGAGGTCTGGAAATCCATGTGACGCACATTCAGATTTTGTCTGAAGCGATTGCACCCACGCCCATTGAAATTTCCAAACAGGAATGGCACACGCAGCCCGAAACCCTCTTTGATTACCGTTACGTGTCGCTGCGCAATCCCAGGGAACGCGCGGCTTTGCGCATCCAAGCCGTGCTGGTCTCTGCATTTCGAGACAGCCTGATGGGAATGGGGTTCACCGAGATCTTCACACCCAAGATCGTCTCGGCCGGCGCGGAGGGCGGCGCCCATCTCTTTGAACTGGATTACTTCGGCCAGCCGGCATATTTGGCCCAGAGCCCACAACTGTACAAACAAATCATGGTGGGTGTGTTTGAGCGCGTCTTTGAAACCGCTCCAGTTTACCGCGCTGAAGAGCATGCCACGTCCCGCCACCTCAACGAATACCTTTCCTTGGATGTTGAGATGGGATTCATCGATTCCGAAGAAGACGTCATGAACGTCGAGGAAAATGTCCTCAAAGATGTGTGCAAAGCCCTCCGCGAGGGGTGCGTAGACGAGTTTGCACTCTACGACGCACCGTTGCCTGATGTTCCTGAGCGCATTCCGAGAATCCCTTTACTCGAAGCCCGTGAGCTGTGCAAAACAGCGTTTGGATATACCGTCCAGGGAAAAGATCTGGATCCCGAAGGCGAACGCCTGGTGTGCCAGTATTTTGAGCAAACCCAAGGCAGCCCTTGGGTGTTCGTCACGCAATACCCCAAAGTGGCGAGACCGTTCTACACCTATCCAGAAGGCGAACTGACCCGCGGGTTTGACCTCTTGTACAAGGGCATAGAAATCACATCCGGTGGACAGCGCATTCACAGGTACGACGCACTCATACAATCCCTTGAAGAGCGTCACATGGCCATCGATGCCTTTAAAGATTACCTCGAGGTGTTTAAGCACGGCATGCCACCACACGGTGGATTTGCAATCGGTGCGGAGCGTTTGACCGCCCGGCTTTTGAACATCCAGAATGTTCGGCATGCGCGCGCGTTCCCAAGAGACCGCCACCGATTGACCCCTTAGGCCTCAACACCCGTTGCAAAAAGTGCCCACCCCAATGCAGGCGAAAGCCCCTTGGGGTAGGGCATGCTTATAATCTCAAACGGAACTCCATATGGCAACGATTTGGCTATCGCGCACAGTGACCTTTGGAATGCACGATACAGCGTGTTTTTTAAAATACAGTGTGACGAGCTTTTTATATGAAAGTGAATCACAGTCTATGTCCCAGAAAAAGAAGAGTCTAAAAATATCACGAAGCATAGCTCTGTAAAATGGGCAGCAGAAATATAGGACACTTCTTCTTTTATTTTCGGAAAACACATACAAATTAAAGACAAAAATATCTTACGGTAAATTCCTTCAAAATTACGACATACAATAAACAGTATACATATAAGAGAAACGTTTGGCAGATGTTTTTATCGGCATTCTGAGATTCGCAATAATTACAAAAACTTTCAGCAGGGCCCATACCTGTCGTATTTTGCCTCTCCCCAGACGTTTGCGGGTCTTTTTGACTGGAATTTGGGAGATGTACGCCCATTCAGCAGATGGTCTCGAGAATACGAAAGCAATGATAGATAGCGTGTCAGCGAGGGAAATCATGGGGTTGAGAGCCCTTATCAAGGATATATTTGTTACGTCAAATAGATAGGGCTTACATGTCATACCAAAACACCGTCTAGGACGTACCCCTATTCATAAATTCCCTCCCTAGAAAAGTTCATACAGTCTCTTAAATATCAGGAATCTTCAGATTTGCCAAAAGAAATTGAGATAGCAGTTTTGATTTCGCCAATATCCCAAAAATGACCAAAATCACTGGAACATATCGTTTTGAAAAAATGGAAGGTGTGTCTGGTTTGAGAGATTAGAGGCACAAAAATGGAATCGTTTTGAAGAATACCCGATTGTTTTAATAGAAAAGGACACTTTTTAGGGTAAAAGCCATCAATCTGCAAAGGTTGTCGCTTTGACCAAAACGCAGAAAGATATAAAAGGCATTTCGGTCATCAATTCCCAATGGAACAGGTTCGTCGAATACGAGGAACTTTGGTATGGCATTTCTTATTTCATCAGTATCCAAGAAATAAACAAACTTTTTGTATCAGAAATGCAGGCGAATCTGTTTCGTCCCCAATCCCTGTTCAAATCCCACCGAAGATGCTAGACTCTTGCTTGCACTGTCGGCTCAACGCGGCGGGGACGCCTGAACCAGGTCAGATCGGGAACGAGGCAGCCTTAAGGGACGATTTCTGGGTGCCGTTGGGTACCGGCAGTGCTGAACACTTTATCCTTCCCATATTCCAATAAGCAAAACCCCCAATGTGTTGGGTTACACTGCAGCGCCAAAAATTCCGTTTCAGGGGGACTCTATTTTTCACGGGTGTGCAAAAATCCCTTACACTGAACGCATGTCTATGCCCACACTCAGCATCCTGGATACGACCCTCAGAGAAGGTGCGCTGGCCGAGGATATTGTCTTTTCCACAAATGAAAAACTGCGCATTGCGAAACTCATCGACAGCCTCGGTGTCACCTACATCGAGGGAGGTTGGCCGCATGTCTTTGAAGAGGATTTGGAGTTTTTCGCAGCAGCCCGAGACCTCGGCTTGAATGCCAAACTCACTGCGTTTGGTGCAACCAGAAGGCCAGATACCCCCATACACAGAGACAAAAACCTAAAAGCCCTGTTGGAATCCCAAGCACCGGTCATTCACATCTATGGAAAGGTGTGGACACTTCACGTGGAAAAGGTTTTGCAGACGACGCTTTCCGAAAACTTGGCCATGCTCAGGGAAACCATTGCGTTCTTGAAGGCCGAAGGCAAAGAGGTGATTTACACCGCAGAGCACTTTTTTGATGGATTTCGAACCGACCGAAACTACAGCCTGGAAAACCTTCAGGTGGCTTTGGACGCCGGTGCCGACATCATCACACTGGGGGACAGCAATGGCGGAAGCCTTCCGAAACTCATCCGTGAAGGCATTACCGCAGCCAAAGAATGCATCCAAAATCATCCACTGGGACTTCATTTGCACAATGACCTTGGCTTGGCGCTGGCCAATACCCTCACCGGTCTAGAGGTCGGCATCGATCACATTCAAGGCACCATCAATGGCTATGGCGCACGTACGGGAATCACAGACCTGACCACGTTGCTGCCCATCTTGAAGCTTAAAATGGATTGCGACATTGTGAGCGATTTGCAGCTCTCCCGCCTGACCCAAGTGGCCAACCAAATTGCGGAAATATCGGGTTTGGGTGGTGAAATGGATCACAGGCCCATCGTCGGACGCAAGGTTTTTTCCCACAAGACACCGACACATGTGGCCGCAGTGCTCTCCGATCCAGAATCCTACGAACCGATCGATCCTGCCAAAGTGGGCAACCACAGGCGGCTGCTGATTCCCGGACTCAACCGCCCGACGTACCTCAAAGAGGTCGCGCGAAAATTCGGCGTCGACTTGAGTGAAAACACCGCCGCGAACATCCATATCTTGGATGTTTTGCGCAAACTGGAGGAACAGGGTTACAATTTCGAAGATGCACAGGCCTCGTTTGAACTTCGTCTGGGACGTCTTACTGGAAAATACCAGAGGATTTTGGACACGGAACGTCTGCGTCTGTTCGAAGTGATTCGTGGGCAAAGCCGGAGTGTAGTTGAGGCCAGTCTGAAGGTGCGCATCGATGGCCACGATGCCGAATATGTGGCCGCTGAAGGCAGTGGACCGCTCGATACGCTCTACCGGGTGGTGATGGAAGCCCTACACAAAGATCCATCCAAGCACCCTCTGGAAAACATCGATGCCATACGACCGATCGGCTACCGCGTACGAACCCTCAGTGCCAGCAAGGGTCACCTCAATGTTCGGGTCGCCCTGAGTTTTACGGACAATCGGCGCGAATGGACCACGATTGGCATAGAAGAAAATGTCACGCAGGCACTCTGGACCGCTTTGGTTGACGGGATTGAGTATGGACTTTTGACCCCTGTGGACGTGCACAGAGCGTGACCCTAAGGGCCGTCTCGCTGGGGTCATTGGGGGCGAACCCAAAAGAACGTCGTCCCCAAAAGCCTTCTCAGCTCAGTATGTGTAAAAACCTTTTCCGCTTTTGCGTCCCAGTAACCCTGCTTGAACCATTTTTTTGAGCAAGGGGGACGGGCGGTATTTGTCATCTCCCAGGCCGCTGTGTAAGACATTCATGATGGCGAGGCACGTGTCCAAACCGATAAAATCGGCCAGTGTGAGCGGGCCCATGGGGTGGTTCATTCCCAGTTTCATGATGCCGTCGATGGCCTCGGGTGTGGCCACCCCTTCCATGACACATTGGATGGCTTCGTTCAGCATCGGCATGAGAATGCGGTTTGAGACAAAGCCTGGGTAGTCGTTGCACTCGATCGCCGTTTTTCCCATTTGCTCGGCCCATCCCTTTGTTTTTTCGGCCGTTTCCTCGGATGTTTTGTGACCTTTGATGACTTCAACCAGTGCCATCAGTGGGACGGGATTCATAAAATGCATGCCAATACAGTGTTCTGGGCGTCCCGATGCCTCTGCCAGCACTGTAATGGGAATGCTCGAGGTGTTGGAGGCCAAGACCGCACCGGGTTTTGCGAGCGAACCGAGCGTTTTAAAGAGATCTGTCTTGATTTGCACGTCTTCGACAATGGCCTCGACAATCAAATCACAGTCGGCGAGATCGGCCAATTGGGTGCTGAACTTCATGCGCGCTTGAATGTCCTCTGGTGTCTCAGACAACTTTCCCTTCTCATGTAACTTGACCAAGCTTTTGTGCGTACCTGCCCGGGCCTTTTCCAAAGATGACTCAAAAATATCTTGCAGAACGACAGAAAATCCACTTTGAGCGGCGACTTGCGCAATGCCACTTCCCATCTGACCTGAACCGACAATACCGACTTTCACCATAGGGACCATTTTGACATTCCAGGCGAAGTGAGCGAAAGAGGCAAAAGGATTGCACCGATATCCGGCCAAATGGGTGTTTCTCAGATGTTTTTTGGCGTGTATCTCCACTACAATTAAATGTTTAAGTGGCACGAGGTGGTGGCCACAGGAGGAACACATGCACAAAGTTGCCATCGTCGGCCGACCCAATGTCGGCAAGTCCAGTTTATTTAACCGTCTCATTGGTCGTAGAGAAGCCGTGGTCGCAGACCTTCCGGGTGTGACCCGGGATGTCAAAGAGGGCCTCACGCTGTATGAAAACAACCGACTTGTTCTTCTGGATACCGGTGGACTCTGGAGTGGAGACACATGGGAACGTCACATCCAAGAAAAGGCCCGAATGGCTGTCGACGATGCCCGGGTGGTTTTGTTTTTGACAGATCCCAGAGAAGGCCTGACTGCCGCAGACCGAGAGGTGGCCGACTGGCTCCGAACACTCAACAAGCCTGTCGTGGTGGCAGCCAATAAAATCGATTCGCCCAAACACGAGGCGTACCTGGGAGAACTGTGGGAATTGGGTTTTGGAGATCCGGTGCCCATTTCAGCGGAACACGCACGCGGACTGGACGAACTGATGGACCGCTTGATGGTTCACATTCCCGAGGACCGAGAGGACTACCCTGAAGTTGCACCCATTCGGATTTCCCTGATTGGTCGTCCCAACGTCGGAAAATCCAGTTTGCTCAATGCCCTTATCGGACAAGACCGTGTGATTGTTTCGGAAGTTGCTGGAACCACGCGAGACTCTATTGACATCGAATGGAACTACGGTGGACAGAGGTTTGTGTTGGTTGACACAGCCGGCATTCGAAAACGTCCAGAGAGCCATATCGAAGAGTACGCCATGATGCGCTCTGAATCGGCCATTTCCCAATCGGACATCATTTGGTTGGTCATCAATGCCGACGAATTGGGTGACCACGAGCTGAAACTGGCCAACTTGGCTTACGCTTCTGGAAAACCTGTGGTCATTATTGTCAACAAATGGGACCTCATCTCGGACGCTGACCTGAAGGAGACCGAGCGCGATATCAATCAGAAGCTCGCACACATCAGCTTTGCACCCAGGGTTTACACGTCCGCGACCCACGAATATGGCATTCACGAAATGCTCGCTGAAGCGACCAAGCTGTATGCCAAATGGCAATCTCGAATTCCAACTTCGGAACTCAACCGCTGGTTGGAGGTCTGGACCCTTCGGGGAAAAATTCCCAACTTCCATGGAAAGCCCTTTCGCATGTACTTTATGACACAGGCAGAAACAGCACCGCCCACCTTTGTCATTTTTTGCAACAACGATCAGTTCGTCACCCGATCGTTCGAAAACTACATGCAAAACCGCATCCGAGAAGACCTCGAACTGGCTGGCATTCCGGTTCGGTTGGTTTGGAAGCCCAAAGGTCCCTACGGTCAAAAACGCAAGAAAGACAAAGACGCTGAAACCCAATAGACACACTGGAAAATAGAAAAAAGAGGAGGCATGCCTCCTCTTTTTTTAACCCGCACACCTCAAGGGGTAGGCGCGGGAACGGTTTTGATAATGTAAAACGCAGGTGAAACAAACGTATCCCAATCTGCTGGGTTGTTTTCGGCACCACCGGCTCTCATGACCTTGATCCGCATGGCGTAGCGACCGTTTGGCAGGGTTTTGGTTACCGGTACGCCAGCTGCTGCTTGGGCTGCTTTGAGGCTGCCGTCCCAGATGAATGTCTCGATAGAACCCACTGTGTTCCGCCCTGTGTGGAACAAATCGATCCACGCACTTCCTTTGGGATAGACAGGCATCATGGTGTCTCCGTTCAGGATGTCGATGGATCCCTTTTCAACGGGCATGGCAAATTGGGCTCCCAGTATGGGAAATTCCCCTTTTCCAAGATCAAACTGCGCATTGGGCCCTTGGGGATATGCTTTTCCATCTTCTGGATTGAACCAAAGCAATCCGGCATCCACAAGCGCAGGCAAAGCCTGGTAGTTCCCTTTGAGACCCAAATAGGGAACGCTCAGGGTGGGTGCGGTACCGGATTCAAAGGTCAAATAGCCCCCATAAACGGTGCCGTCTTCCGCGCCAAAAGCGGGGGGCTTGATGACAATGTCCACGGTGGCCGTTCCATTGGCGGGCACCTTCACTGTGGTTTGGACAAATTTGACATCTGAAGCACCCTCACGGAAATCTGTCGCAGGGTTAAAACCGAGTGAGCCAAAGGTTCCCATTGCGGCTTTGTGTTTGGGTGTGTAGACGATTTCCTGATCGGTCGTGTTGGTGAATGTCAGTGTTTTGGTAAAAGGTCCAAAACCGTCGCCAAGGGCCAACCGTCCCGGCTCGATCGATGTCGTGCCTTCAATGCTGCCGACAATATCGAGCATGCCCGCACCTTGACGGTGAACCGCTTCCAGCAAAGGTGAATCTGGTTTGAAGCTGAAATTTTGGGCAATGGCGTGGTTTTGCAGCAGCGTGCGAACCACTTCCGGTCTGTCTTTGAGGTCTGGACGCTTTTCGAGCAAAAGGGCAATCGCGCCTGCGACGTGGGGTGCAGACATGGAGGTTCCACTGAGGGTCGCGTAGCCGGTAGCCTTGAGTTCCAACGGAAAGGTCGAGTAGATGTAATTGCCAGGTGCGCCGATGTCAGGTTTGAGGTCGAGGAGATGTGTCGGACCATATGAGCTGCTGTCTGCGGCCAAATTGCCGCGGGGATTTGTAACAACATGGTCTGGAGCCAGCCATTTCATGGTGACTATACCAGCTACAATCTTGCTATAGAGTGCTTCCCCATCTGTCTTGTTAATCGTGACAGTTGGAATGCTCACCTGTGGTTCACCTTCTGGAGGCTGAAGGTTGGCGCCGGTTAACCCTGATGTGTTGTTGTAAATGAGCACAGCGGCAGCGCCAGCATTTTGGGCGTTGATGGCTTTTTCATAGAAGGTACACCCACCACGTCGAATCAAAACAGCTTTGTCCTTGAGACTATCTTGGGGAAGTGCTGCACAAGCATCGTTTGGGGTTGTCAAGTTGCCTGTTTTTGTCAGTTCCAGGGTACCTGATGTCGGCAGTTGCGCTGTTGAATGGGAAGCCTCATTAAAATGGATCTCGGATTCTCCAACTTGGAGATAGGAACCTACGATGGCAATGTTTTCGAAGTTTGCGACCGAAATAGACGCGGACGCACTCGCGTGCCCACCCGTTGCAAATGGACCCTCTGCGCCACTGTTTCCAGCAGAAAAGACCACAATCAGGCCCTGTTTTGCCGCTTTCTCTACCGCCTGATCCAGAGGGTCACCCGTCCAATCCCCAAAGGATCCCAAGCTCATGTTGACAATGTCCATGTTGTCGGCGACGGCCTGTTCAAGAGCTGCAACCAAAACATCTGCGCTCGTACGGCTATCTACTTCCTTGCAGCCAAAAACCCGGTATATGCCCAGTGACACAGCGGGAGCGGCACCCTTGATGGTGCCATTTGCGCCCACAATTCCGGCCACGTGGGTTCCGTGACCATCGCAGTTGTCATCTGGATCCTCATCTGGTTTGGGAACTGGGTTTGTGCTTGCATCGTAGTCGTTTCCAACAAGGTCATACTTGGCCACAATCCGGTCCGCAGCAAAGGCTGGATGCTGAAGGTCCAATCCTGTATCAATGATGCCAACCCGAATGCCTTTTCCCCTGAGACCCATTTTATTCTGGGCAATGTCGACCCCTGTTTGGCTGACCGCTGTGGCCATTTGGGGATCAAAGGTGACCGACTTGGTTTTGGGTAAACTGTACGACCGAACGGGGTAGACTGCCTTGACACCCGGCATGCGCGAAATGGCCCCAATGGCTGTGGCATTTGTTCGGATTGACATTCCGGAAAAGAGACGCGTGTACGCGTAATTTTCTTGGTAATCGATGCCTTCTTGGTGGGCCAGCGTGCGGAAGTTCTGTTGGGCCATCTGCACGGCCTGGCTGCTGAGCAAACCGTTAAAGGTTGGGGTGTCAAATTCGATAAACCAGCGGTCTGTGTGTTCCAAACGGAGGTCTATGCTTTTGCTGGTTTGCAGCGGTTGGGGTGCATTCGACACGGATGGTGCTTTGTAGGAACCGCAGGAAACGAGTGCGACCGAAAGGGTCAGCCAAGCGCCAGCGAGAAATGTAGGTTTGATCATGGTGCCACCTTGGTCAGTTTCAGTTTGTAGGTGTTTTTGGGTGTTGTGTCGTCAAAGCCATCGTCGATTTTTCTGCTGGTGACCTTGATGTAGTAGGTTGCTGTCTCACCGAATGTGACTTCAAGGCCAGAACCGAAATTGCCATCCTCATAGAGAGAAACATCGTCGTTGAAACCCAACGCACCCGTAAAGTCATTGACCATGGGTGGGTACAGGTATACCACCGAGTCCAATTTGGAGTCGGCAAATGCGGTTTGGGTGAGCACTTCAATTGTAACTTTGTCGCCTTTTGTGCCCTCAAATTTGTACCAGTCGACATCACGCTTTTTTCCATCGATGACGGCCGTATTGGACGTGCTGCCCACCGTCATCACCGTGGCGCTTGCAAAGACATCGTTGGATTCGTAGGGATCGAGGCTTTCGGGGATGGTGTCGTTGGGTGGGGTGATCACGGGAGGTTTGGGTGTTTCACTTCTGCACGAAACCCCGAGCAAGCTGAGTGTGAGCAAGAGACAGGAAAGCTTTTTCATGTGTATTCTATCCTCAATTCCATATTGGGTCTTCTGACACGACAATAAGAACATCATAAAGGTAAGATCAATCTTGAAAGGGCATCAGAATACAGAAATCACGATCTCTGAATCTCGAATAAAATTGATTTACCATTATAAATATGCAGAGATTAATCGATGTGAGATACAAAGAGCATCCCGGTTTTTGTTGTCGAGAACGCTGAGTCCATTTGAATGCTACTTGCTCAGAAGTTTAAACCCGTGGTCCGATTTTGCCATGCCGCCGTTGACGAAATGGGTGATCCAAATCATGGCCAGAGGTTCGAGGTACCGACTCATGGTGATGTCGCCCAAATCGACGATGCCCCAACCCACCGATGTCAGCAGATCTGAGACGGCCGCTTTGGCTTCGGTGTCGTTGCCAGCAATAAACATATCGGGGTTGCCACCAATCACATCGGGATGGAGCATCGCTTTGGCCGTCACCTGGTTGAGGGCTTTGACCACTTTGGCATTCGGGTGCCCAGGCCTGAACAAGTTCCCCCGCAGATGTGGTGTGCCCAACAGCCAAAGTTGGTTTTCCTGTCGAAAAATCGAGGGGATTCGTGATGTCAATGAGTATTTTGCCGGACAGGTGCTCTGGGCCCGCCAATTCAACGGCATTCTGGGTTCCAGACCAACTGGTTGCCAAGACAATCCATTCCCCAAACCGTGCCGCCTCTGCATTGTCTCCCAACTTCACGTCGGGGTGACGCTGTGAGAATTCGGCGAGCTTTTGGGGATCCCGTGTGCCGATTGTGATCTCGTGTCCCAGGTTAAACAGATCAACCGCAAGTTGTTGACCGACAACGCCCGTACCTATGATGCCTATTTTCATGTGTATTTTCCTCCCAGTCAGTGTATCTCAATGCTTATGAACGCGAAATTGCCTGCATGCCGGCGGGATGGTACCGTTCTCCTTCGACAACCGCTGACAGGTGATCGAGCGCTTGGCGTTCCTCGTCCGTCAGTTCAATCTCAAGTGCTTTTGCGTTGTCCAGGAGGTATTTTTGGTGTCGTGTGCCTGGAATGGGAACGAAATGCTCACCTTGAGCCAAAACCCAGGCCAATGCCAATTGTGCGGGTGTACACCCGCGGTGTCGGGCTTGTGTTTGGATGAGCTCCACCAGTTCGAGGTTTTTGTAGAAATTCTCTTCCTGGAATCGGGGCTGCATTCGGCGGAAGTCATCGGGGGCAAGGTCTTCGGGTGACTTCAGTGTCCCTGTCAAAAAACCACGTCCCAGAGGGCTATAAGGGACAAATCCCACATTCAATTCTCGAAGTGTCGGAAATAGGGTTTCCTCGACATCGCGACTCCACAGGGAGTATTCGCTTTGCACTGCGCTGATTGGGTGTACAGCAGCCGCACGCCGAAGGGTCGAGCCAGACACTTCAGACAGGCCCAAATAGCGAACCTTGCCTTCCTGAACCAGCTCGGCCATTGCACCCACAGTGTCCTCAATGGGAATGTGTGGATCGAGGCGATGGAGGTAGTAAAGGTCAATGTAATCTGTTTTTAGGCGTTTCAGAGAGGCTTCGCAGGATGTCTTCACATACTCTGGACTCGCGTTGTAACCCCTATGGCTTTTGTCCTCTCCACGCAATATGCCAAATTTGGTTGCCAAAACCACGTGATCCCGTCGGCCGATCAAAACCCGACCCAAGAGCTCCTCATTGGTCCAAGGTCCATATATGTCGGCGGTGTCCCAAAAAGCAATGCCCAAATCGAGGGCCAATTCGAGCGTGGCAATCGATTCCGAAACATCGGTTGGACCGTAAAATTCGGACATTCCCATACAGCCCAAACCCTGTGCTGAAACCGTCAATCCTTGTGTGCCCAATATCCGCTTTTGCATACAAACCTCCCAGGTTTAACCTGACACAGCCCAACAGAACAGCGATCTTTAATCTGACAGAAGCACCTTGTGATAGAGAGTAATTTTGCGTTCCAAGAGCCCTTTGGCTTCTACCAAGGCGCACATGTTCGAATCGATCCGCTCGAGATGGTCCAAAAGAAGTGTTGCAAGCGCACCTCTGGAGCAGAATCTTCCCGAACCAAAGAGACATATTGGCGCACATTCTCCAAGACCCAACTTTTTCGTAAAAGCGGAGGGTATGGGCACTGACGCCCAACTCAGCTGCGGCCTGTTTGATGCTTCTCTCACTCACAACACCACCTTGGTCCTTAGTGTTGACTTTAAGTCAATGCCTCGGCAAAACCCCGACGGACCGCTGTTCCACACAACATGGGTCATCTTTTGTATTAAAAAACCTTCCGGGAACGCTATACTGTAATCTAAATCCCTTAAGGTCTTTAAGGAGTGTGACCCTCTTGGACGAATGGCTAAATCTGATCGAGCTTTTTGAGTACAAGGTGCTCGATCTGTACGAAGGACGAACACCCAAAAGTGGAATGCGAAGTGTTTTAATGCTTCGAGATGTCTTGTTGTCAGCACCCTTAGAAGGCGTTCACATTCGCAGATTTCGCCGAATGGACCAGATCTTTAAAGACCTACGCAACCAAAGGCAGCCCAGCAGTTTCTTGACACAGATAGAAGATCGACCTGTGCGGCATTCCAGTGTTGGGACATTCAATGCAGCAAGCGAAGAAGACGCGACTTCAGCCGAGCCGCAAAGCAATCCACAGATCGAAATGGAGCAATCGATGATGGGCGACCTGGCCGAAGTGGTTTGGCAGGCGCACCTCAAAGACCGCATCCGTGCCATAGGCAACCGTTTGCACCATGAAGCTGGACTGCTCACACTGAGGGGTTTGGTCGCACTGCTCGACCATTTGGAAAGTTACGGAAGGTCAAAAGGGGCCTCAGACATCACCCTGTCACAGTTTCGAACCCAAATGCCACTGCCATCCGAAGATGACCCGCGCATTCTCTCCGGTGGATCCGAATTCGCAAAAGACATTGTCAGCCGTTTGGTGGACAGTGTTTTGCACTTCGACGAGCAGTTTTTTAAACTCGATGGACCGGAACGTTTGCCGTACCTGATGCGCATGGCTTCCCTGATTGCAGATCATCCATTTGTCGGAAAGCCTTCACAGCGGGGTCTCAACTCTGGAGAACTTTTGGATGCCATGGACAGTGCCCGCCGAGAATCGATGGGTTCTGCTGCCCGTGCGGAACTTTTGGAACGGCTTCAACAGCAGTACAACCACAGCCTCCAAATCGAAGCGAGGCAAAAACAGGCTTTCGCTCAATTGCAACAGACGCTCAAAGACAGATTGAAGGAAACACTGGGTGAACTGCGCGGCCTTCTGCCCACCCGTTACGGTGGCGAGGTCGATGTGATTTTCAAAGACAGCAAGATCTTGAACGGCCAAGATCCGACCCGAATGCTGTCGGGAAACGCCTGGGACACACAACAGCTGATTATCCATCTGGTCACCTCTGGACAGGGCCGACTGAAGGGGATTTTGCTCACCTGGACGCAGCAGGAAGCAGGATCTTGGGTGCTCGAGGTTGCCGGCGCCGTGTACGCTTTGCCCTTGGATCAGTGGGCACGTGTTCCCTTGGACGAATTTGAAATCCATGCCTACCGCCACGGAGATTACCTGTATTTGGAAGTCATGGAAACCCAAGGAGAGCGTCTCTTCGACCACCTTAAGATCGTGGATATCATTGCAGCGCTTCTTGAGCCTGGAGGTCAATTTTTCAATTTACGGCTCGCCAGAGGCGTGGCGGCTTGGGTTCGAGACGGTCGTGTAGATCTTGCTTCTCTCGTTCCACAAAGTGCAGAAAAATTCAAAGGCATGCCCCGAGAAACACTTTTTGGCTTTTCCAGAAAAGGTGCTGAAGGTTTGATCGCCCGTTTCAGGCAATTGCCGACAGAAATGATTGAGGATGCATTTGGAGAGGTTGCCCGTCTGATGGGCGAAAAGGGTGGAAAAGAGCGCTCTCAAAAGGTCATCAAGCTCTTCTTGGATGTATTTGAAGGTCGCGTGCCACACCTGCTGAATGGAAATGCCGTCAAGAAAGTCGGAGAAATGGTTGTCCTGGCATATCGAGGAGAGCCAATGTCGGTTGAAGTCATGGGTCGTGTTTTGACGCTTCGGAGTGACTACAAAGGCGAAATGACGGTTGTTGCGGTCGGTCATCCGGCGGAACCGGTCAAGGATCTTTGGGTTTATCCTGCAGGAGAAGGATTTGCCTTGCTTGCGCGTCAAGGGCTGAGGGTAGCTGTTGGCTACCACGAGACCCAGCCGTAAGTGGTCTTGACGTTGACTTCGGGTAATAGCAGTATTCCGAGACTTTGATGGAACAATGAGGTGTCCCTATGGTCTCATTTTAGACAGAACGGCACCCCGTGGAGCCTGTCCCCCTTCGGGGTCTTACCAAACGCTGTGTCACCAATGATCAGCTCCCAGAATTTCTCGCCAAACCCGAGGCGCACTCTGACTTGCTACGCATGCCCAGCACCGGTCTCAGAGGCATACTTCTGTTTCTGTGGTATACAAACGCATTCAAACACTTGGATCGACTCGCAAAAAAACTTCTGTCCCATAGAGTGTAACCAATCAAGATCATCACTGTGGATGAGCGTGGATTTCATTTTGGCATGATGAAGATACCCTCAAATCTGAGTTTTAGTTGACTGCAGATTCAAAAATAAAATGTCCTAAGAGAGTGTATGAACCTGTGTGGAAAATCAAAGAGATAGACGGGGTATTTCGTCTCTCCCAGGCCCTTTAGGGTCTTTTTGACTGGAATGTCGGAGATGTACGCCCATTCAGCAGATGGTCTCGAGGATATAAAAGCAATAATAGATAGGGTGTCAGTGAAGGAAATTATAGAGCTTACAAGCGATACAAAAACACCGTCTAGAACGTACCCTTATTCCTAAATTGCTTCCCTAGATAAATTCATACAGTCTCTTAATCTGGAGTGAGATTTGCGATATTACGATAATAGGTATTTTTTGGAATAGATCGGAAAATTGCTATTATGTCAATTTTTAAATTACTACGGAGTTCATCGCCAAATTTTGAAGGTGGATTATAACCGGATCATAAGGACGGATTGTTCACATGTTGTCATGGTATCCCTCCCACCTATATCTCCTAGCCCGCTGCAAAACATCACAAGTGCATGGAAAAACCGTTACGCTGACAGGGATGAGAAAGCCCGTCACATGCCTTTTGATTTCACTGTCAACCCAATATCGAATCCTGGTACAATCTCGCCGGCTCAAAAGATGTTTTGTACAAACAAATTGATGCATTCAATGCTTCTCAAAAAAAACTATCAGATTGTTCCAAAATTGGTTGAAAACTGCCGCGAGTCCGAAACGCGATGGATTGCAACGCTGGGAACGACCCCACTTTGTTTCAGACTGAAAATGCATTTTTTATCAAGTTGGTGAGCGACGTAGCACTCGAAAACTTGGAATCCTTGAAAAGACGTTCAGTCAGGATTTCATCAAAGATTTCTATCCAGCGGTCATATTTCATATAAACTCCATCACTCATATCTGAGTGCATCTACAGGATCCAAGCGGGCTGCCCGCGTTGCTGGATAGTATCCAAAGAACACACCTACACCTGCCGAAAAGCCGAAGGCCAACACAATGCTGTTAAACGTAAATATCGGTGTTAAAGACATGAATCGCGCCGATAGGAGCGCAATACCCACCCCAAATAAAACACCCAGAAGACCTCCTCCAATAGATAGCGCAAAAGCCTCAACCAAAAATTGCGTTAGAATATCTCTTGGTCTAGCCCCCAAAGCTTTGCGTATTCCAATTTCCCGTGTGCGTTCTGTCACGGAAACCAACATAATATTCATAATGCCAATGCCACCAACCACAAGAGAAATAGAGGCAATTCCAGCAAGTAAGAGTGTCAGTGTCTGTGTAACCGAATTCAAGCTCGATAATGCATCTGCTTGACTCTGAATATTAAAATCATAACCCTCTGGATCGTCAATCTTATGCCTCTGAGCAATAAGATCAGTCAATCGTTCTTGGAGTACCGATAGATTGTCTTTACTTACCCCCTGAATATACAAATTTTGAACTGTTTGAGGGCCCGAAGACTCCTGACGACCAATACGCTGTTGGTATGTTGAAAGTGGAATGATAATCTGACTGTTTGGGCTTTGAAATCCAGAATTGCCTTTATCTGGCAATGTTCCTACAACCGTAAATGAAATCCCAGAGAGTTTAATTTTTTGATCCAATGGATTTATGTCGCCAAAGAGATCCTGAACGATGCTATAGCCAATGACAACAACACGTTTTCGTCCGTCAATATCTTCCTGACTAATAAAACGCCCTTGATCCACAGGTGTATTTCGCACTGTTGTATATTCTGGCCACGTACCCAAAACAGTCGCTGTTGTGTTTATATCTCCATACTTGACTTGTATACTGCTTTGTAATGTCGGTGCAATATTCACAATCGACGTTGGATCGAACACTTTGACAGCATTAACATCATCCATTGTGATTGTTTGACGATTTCCGGAACGAACCAAACTCGGACCACCTCCTCCACGTGCAGATGAGAGTGTTAAAAGATTTGTACCTAGTCCCTCAAGTTGCTTTGTAATACCTGAGGTTGATCCTGCACCAATGGCCGTCAAGGCAATAACTGCCGCAACACCAATAATGACTCCAAGTGTAGTGAGCGCCGAACGGAGGGGATTTGCCAAGATGGCACGCCAAGCAATAGCCAAAATCTGAAAAAGGCTCAACCCACCTTTTCCAAGCGTCAAAGGTCTCTGGCGTTCCATCAATGTACCTCCTTTGAAAAGCGGCGTTCTGCGTTCAATCTATCGGACTCGATGCACCCATCGCGCACACGAATAATCCGTCCAGTGTAGGCGGCAATATCGGGTTCGTGCGTAACAAGCACAACAGTTGTACCCTCACTGTTGAGTTCCAAAAAAAGCTCCATGACCTCACGAGACGTCTGTGTGTCCAAATTGCCAGTTGGTTCATCCGCCAATAGAAGTGCCGGAAACAATGTCAATGCTCGCGCAATAGCAACCCTTTGCCGTTGCCCTCCAGACAACTGAGACGGTAATTGATTCTGTTTACTTAAGAGACCCACACGGTCAAGAACTTCCGTCACACGTGCCCTACGCTCTTCTTTAGGAACACCTGCATAAACCATAGGAATTTCCACATTTTGGTGCAAGGTCAATCGGGGCATTAGATGGAACGATTGAAATACAAAACCAATTTCCAGATTTCTAGCATGGGCACGTTCATTTTCGGAAAGATCAGTCACCTCTCGCCCTCTGAGAATATACTCACCAGAGGTGGGCCGATCAAGCAACCCAATAATCTGCATCAACGTTGTTTTTCCTGATCCAGATGGCCCCATAAGTGCAACCATTTCACCCTGATCAATCGTAAGCGACACACCTTTGAGGGCTTGAAATTCTCCATCACCCATGACATATGTTTTGGTGATATCTAAAAGGGTTAATACACTGGTTTGCATGCATCCCTCCCTATCGAGGTAGCCCCATAGGAACAGGTGAAAAGTTATTGCGGGTATTTGTCGTACCCGCAGATGCTGTTTTCTCCCTAGTTGGCAAAAGCAATATTTCGCCACCAGATAGACCATCAGTAACAACTGCTGTTGATCCTTCCGTCTCACCTGTGCGGATAAGGACACGTTCAGAGGCACCATGGTTCATAACTTCAACATAACTCCTGTTTCGAACTGCTTTGATGGCTTGTTTAGGAACTTTAACAACGTTTTTCAATTCTGAGATTATGATCTCAGCTTCCGCTGTCATACCCGGACGCAATGATCTTTGTTTATTGTCTAATTTAACCGTTACATCAAAAATGGCAATGTTTTGCTCGGTACGCGCATTTGGACTGATGCGGATAACCTTACCACGAAATGTTCCAGAAACAGCATCCAAGGTAACATCGACGTTTTGGTCCAATTTGACCTTTGCAATTTCAGTTTCGTCAACTTGAACAGGTAATTCCAGCACACTGTCATCAATAAGTGTTCCCAGTGTAGCACCTCCAGATACAATAGCGCCTTGCTGCACATTCACACTTGAAACAACACCATTGAATGGCGCAACAATTTGCACATTCTGTAAGTCACTTTGTGCAGTATCAACTTGAATCTGCGCGCTTGATATGGCGAGCTTAAGATTCTTGAGATCTTGTGTGTCAGATGCATTTTTGAACGTCAATGTTTGACGCAATGTATCCACTTGCAATTGAGCACTTTTCACAGCAGCTTGTGCTTTCTCCATGACACTGTGTGCATCTTCAAGTTGTTGTGAGCTGATTCCACCAACTGCAAAAACTCTTTTTTGACTGATATATGTATCCTGCGCGCTTGATAGATCTCGTTGTGCACTGACCAATGTCGTTTGTGCAGTTTGGATATTCTGACTTTGCGTTGTCCGTGAATTGGCCTGACTGACCCTCTGACTGTCCCACTGTGCCTGTGCCTTTTCAAGGTTCAACAATGCGCTCTCAAGATTTCTTTTGAGCGTTGCAGAATCCAAAACAGCAATAAGATCACCTTTTTTGAACCGCTGCCCTACCGTCGGCACACGGGATAAAGTCCCCGCAACATCTGTCCGGATATCCAGTGATCGAATGGCCTGAAGCGTTCCCGGACCAGAAACAGACACCCTAAAGTCTCCCCGTGTTGCCACTGCTGTATTGGCATTGGATGTCTGAGACTGTTCCTGAGATGGAGATCTAAAATACACCACCGCACCCACAGCAGAAGCACACAAGACCAAACCAACAACCCAAAGCATCCATCGTTTGCCCTTGGCGGATGAGCGGGTCATTCTTTGATCCAACCCGTGATGTCACGCCCTGAAGATACGGACAAGTTAACCAATGCCTTGAAATACGTTCCAACCGCTTTGTCCAAATTGCTCTGTGCGTTGATGGCAGCAACCTCACTTTGCTGAAGTTGCACTTTGGAAATGGTTCCGCTAGTATACCGCACTGTATCTGCATTAAATGTTTTCTGTGTTGTTTCAAGGGACTGTTGGGAGATTTGTAACCTTTTGTAAGCATCTTCAGCGGATCTGTAGCTATCTCTCAATGCAGTTAAAGCGTCACTTTGGGCAGCGCTGAGCGCGCGTTTTCCTGTTTCTAGTGCAGTTTTTTGATCTTCAAGCGTCCGTTTTGGCGTCCAATCGTTATCTGACAATTGAACATTCAATTCAGATAACGCCACCGATTGTTGTGCCTGTACAACAGTTGGAACACGCTCAAAAAGGTTTTGTTGCAAGTCTGTGAGAACAATGTTCCATACATTGGGTTTGGGATAGTCGCCAATAACAATATCGTTTGAGGAAGAACCCATGGATTGCGCCAAACGTGCAACCAAAACAGGAATTTGCGCCTTGGCATTATTCAAATTTTGAAGACTTGTATTGTAAGCGTTTTGTGCGTTGGCTACATCAACTGCAGTGGCGTTCTTGGCTGCCAACTTGGCTTGCGCGACGGTGAGGTTGCGTGAATCTAGGGCGGATTGTGCAGCGTTCGTCTTGACCGCGTTTTGCCCTTCCATCAGTGCAACAGCGTTGTTTAGTGCATCTTGAGCGACTTGTAGACGTGCAAATGTCACCTTTAATTTTGCCAAATCGACGGCGTACTGGGCTTGCTGCAATTGCACAACCAACGTATCTGGATCGTTCTTCTTTGCGGTGAGATCTGCTTGTGCGGTATAGAACGTTGCACGCGCATCATTCAAACTTTTTCCATTTTTGATCGCCATCGAAATGACGTCAGGAAGTATCATCGGCGTTGATGCTGCAAGACTCACGTCGAGAAGAGAGAAACCCACAATCATGCATATGCTCAATTTCGATATCATTGCTCAACCTTTCCCAGCACTTCTGTGTCCAAAGATAGACCCAAAGATTGCTTTAAGCTCAATTCAGCCAACCAGACATTGGAGCGTGCTGTCTCCAATGTCACTTCTGAGGATGTTGTATTCAACTGTGCTTCTTGAACATCCAGAACTGTTCCGATACCAGCAGCAAACTGAGCCTCTTTTGTCGAGGTGATCGACTGAGACAGTTCCAAAGAAAGTTCGGCCGTTCGAACAGCACTGTATGCACGTATGACAGTTGTGCGACTTTTTTGAACATCCATTTGGACAGTCATTTTGGCCATTTCAAGGGCAAGTTCAAGTTGCCTCACTTTCAAATCGGCAGATTCCACCGCTGCAGCAGTACTGGGATCGAACAAGGGTATATTCATTGACAGTGTTGCAGAAAGTCCGTTGGGACTACTGGAAGCCGATTGAAAAGGACCCGACGCTTGAAGGCTCAGCAATCCCGTATTGATATTTAATCCTGTTGAAATGAGTGTACCTCCTTGTGATCCGATGTTCCCAAATTGCCCGCTCAATGCCACTGTGGGCCAAGCATTCCGACGCGCAGCTGCTGCGTCGATTCGTGCAGATTCGAGCTCATATTGAGCAGAAAATACCTCACTACGATGTGACCAAGCAGTTTGGACAGCTTCGCTCAATGTCATTTCTGGGACTACCAATTGAGGAAGCACAAAATCACTTTCGGATCCAACATTGGGGAGACCCAATGCACTTGATACACCTGCGCGGGCCTGCTCCACATGGTCCAATGCTGTGTCGACATCTGCCTGCATTCTGACTTGCTCATATGCTTTGGTTTTAAGTCCATCTGAACTCAGTGTTCCCTGCTGAACTTGAGCTCGTGCTATTTCGAGTTGTACTTTTGCCCAAGCCAACCGTTCTTGTGCCAATTTCAACTGGCGTTCAGTTTCCGCCCAAGTGCACCATTGGCTGTAAATATCTACAATGGTTGCGTTTTGTGAAGCAATACGGTTAACTTGGGCTTTTAAAAAAACAAAATATCCCTTTTGCATCTCTAAAGATGCTGATGACCACGGTAACACAGAGGTTGATGCAGAGACAGACCAATTGGACGATGTATTTGAATTACCACCCATACTGGAGTAACCCAAAGCACTTCCTACTGTTACATGTCCTATTGAACTGCCAGTTAAGCTTTTCCATGTTGTCTCACTGGATTCATATTGCAAGTTAATTTGTTTCCACTGTGGCGACGCCCGAATCCACGTTTCTATCTGAGAAACCGACACAGCATGTACCGCGCTCACATACAGCATAATACTGAGTACATATACTTTGATCACCTATCGGAACCTCCCTTAAGCTCAACCAACGGGTTACAGTCTCGATGATGGTTGTTGGAAAGCAATATAGAAACTATCAAGAATGTATGAAGATTAAAAATGCTTCCTGAAGGAATAAAAAACAGTGCTTTGCCATGATGGTTGTTTCAAAACCCTTGGAGAAATCTTCAAAAATGTGTTTTAAAATGGACCATGAATGAACATAGACACGCCAAAGATCTGGATGAGGAGGAACGTGTGAATCCCTTGATTCTGATCGTCGAAGACGAAAGTCAGATTGCAGAGATCATTGAAGGATACCTACGTCAAGAGCATTATCGAACAGAGCGCGCAAAAGATGGCGAACAGGCACTGACAGTATTTCGGAGTGTACGTCCAGATTTAATTATTCTGGATCTAATGTTGCCGAAGTTAGGTGGTATCGAGGTCTTGCGCACAGTACGACAGGATTTCGATACACCTGTGATTTGTGTAACAGCCCGCGCTGACGAGGTTGACCAACTGTTGAGTTTAGAACTGGGTGCGGATGATTACATCACAAAACCATTTCGCCCAAGAGAACTCATGGCACGTGTGCGTGCCGTTTTACGTCGTACGGGAACATTATCACGAAAACGTGAAGATCCTCCCATCCGCATCGGGATGCTTGAGATTGATCCTATTGGGTTCAATCTGAAAGTTGGTCATAAAAAATTGGAAGTGACCCCCACGGAATTTAGATTATTATACACCTTGGCTTACTCTATTGGAAAAGTATTTACACGTTTAGAACTCATTGAAGTTGCAATGCCAGAGAGCAGTGCCCTCGAACGGGTTGTGGACGCTCATTTGATGAGCCTTCGAAAAAAGCTAGAGCAGGCTGGCATGAAAAATATTGTGCATACGGTCCGTGGTGTTGGTTATAAAATCGAGGCGTAGATGTGAAAGTGGTGACATCGTGGTTAAATCAAATATCCATCAGATTGGTTCTCGCTATGGTACTTGTTACATTGATGAGCATTCTGTCAATGTTTGTGAGCACGAACATCATTGTTCAGAAACAATTTGTCCGCTTTGAACCTGAAATTCGAAGCCAGTTGACCGAAGCTTTCCAAAACGACGCTCACCTGCTGAAATCTATTGCATCTTATACACCTAATCATGATTCAGAACCTAATATATTTACTTCGATGGGCACATTTGGGCCGGCACTGCCTATTGAATTGGCATTTAAAAAACCCCCCCCGCCCCCTGATTTACTCTTACCCTGGCGGCGAGTGCGAAAAATTTCTGAAAACCCACGCTATCGATCGGAATTGCTTCAAACAATTGGGCTTTCAGCACTTTTGTCTATAGCATTCGGTACGGTTTTAGCGCTTTTGTTGGCTCGGCGAATTGCGCACCCTCTAATTGCTGTCTCGGTGGCCGCAACAGAAATTGCTGAAGGTGATCTCGCAGCACGGGCACGACTGCTGCCAAGAGAAATATCTGGCCAAGACGAAGCCAGTAGTTTAGCCCGAAATTTCAATGAAATGGCAGAGACATTGGAGCGACTTGAACGTGAGCGTCGTAATATGATTGCTGATATTGCTCATGAATTACGTACACCACTCACTATATTACAATCTCACTTTGATGCTTTTGAGGATGGCATTATACCGCTTAATCTCGAGGAAATTGCTTCTCTGAGCTTGCAAACCCAATTATTAACACGTTTGGTTGAGGATTTGCGGATCCTCAGTCTTGCTGATGCCGGACGATTATCTATTCGCAAGCAGTATGTATCGCTCTGTACTCTTGTTGAAGATGTTTTATCCAATTTTCAAGAGCGACTCAACCAAAAGCATATTTCTGTTGTAACGAATCTCAATACTGAAGTCACCATCCACGCTGATGCTGATCGTTTAACGCAAGTATTGGTTAATCTACTTGAAAATGCTTTACGTTACACCCCTCAACATGGTTGGATTCGTGTCGAATTAAAACGCAATGGTAATTATGCTCAATTGCTCCTCACCGATTCTGGATCTGGAATTCAACCCGAGAATCTAGAACGTGTTTTTGATCGGTTTTTCCGTGAATCCTGGGCTAGGAATAGGGAACACGGTGGAACTGGTCTGGGATTATCAATTGTGAAAACACTTCTGGAACTACAAGGAGGTACAGTGACAGCACACAATATGCTTGGAGCTGGTGCTCAGTTCCTTATTTCACTGCCCCTTATTAATACCACGAAACATGGTGTTGTGTCCCCTATCTGAAAGACTGTATGAACCTGTGTGGAATTTCAAAGACCTGGACGGGGTATCTGACCTCCCCCAGACGTTTGCGGGTCTTTTTGACGAGAATTTGGGAGATGTACGCCGATTCCGCAGATGATCCCGAGAATACGAAAGCAATGATAGATGGAGTGCCAGCCAAGGAAATCATGGGACTGAGAGCCCTTATCAACAATATATCTGTTAAGTCCAATGGATAGGGCTTACAGCTGACACTAAAACACCGTCTAGCACATCTCTTTGTCCCTAAATTACCTCCCTAGATAAATTCATACAGTCTCTGAAAAACCAAGCCTTCTGATTTCGCGTGCAAAGACCCGCACAGTTGGGTTGCCGCCTGCGTCTCCGAATCCGCTGCAAAACATCACAAACACATGGAAAAAACCGTTACGCTGACAGGGATGACCAAGCTCGCCACATGCCTTTTGATTGCACTGTCAACCCAAGCCCTTTCGGCCGCAACGACCATCGAATTCTGGTACAGTCTCGCCGGCTCAAAAGACGTTTTGTACAAACAAATTGATGCATTCAATGCCTCTCAAAAAGACTATCAGATTGTTCCAAAGTTGGTCGGAAACTACCGCGAGTCCGAAACGCGATTGATTGCCGCACTGCGCGCTGGGAACGGTCCCACATTGTTTCAGGCTGAAAATGCATTTTTCATAAAGTTGGTGAGCGACGGGGCACTCGAAAACTTGGAATCCTTTGAAAAGACGTTCGGTCAGGATTTCATCAAAGATTTCTACCCAGCGGTGTGGAACTATGGCGATTACGACGGAAAACGCTACGGATTGCCTTGGAACACATCGACACCGGTGCTGTTTTACAACGCGTCTGCATTTTCGGCCAAGGGTTTGACCCCGCCCAAAACCTATGACGATCTGGAAGCGGTTGCCAAAAAATTGACCAACCGTGCGACCAAAGGTTACATTGCCGTTGCAGAATCGTGGCAATTTGAGCAGATGGTGGCGGCCAGGGGTGGTCGGGTTGTCACAGCCGATGGGAAGCCCAACTTTGAGAGCAAGGAAGTGGTCGAGGCACTCGAGCTCTTGGCCCGAATGGTCACCAACAAAACCGCCATTCCCAGAACGCTGGGAGAAGCACAATTCGCTGTTCTGGATTTTGTGCGGACAAAGTCTTTCATGGCCATGGCATCGATTGCGAACACCACCGATATCGAGCCGTACAGTGTCGCCTTCAAGTTGGGCATTGCGCCCATGCCCTGCGATAAACAGTGTGCCGTTCCCATTGGCGGCGGACAGTTGGTCGTGCTCAAGGGTGCTGGCGCGAAAGAACAGGCGGGTGCGGTCGCATTTTGGAAGTTTCTCATGGAGCCCAACAACCTCAAAGCGTGGGTCGAGCAGACGTACTATGTGTCACCGAGAAAAAGTGTACTGCCTCTTCTCAAAGATTTTTATCGCAACGACCCGCAGCGGAAAACAGCCTTCGAACAGCTTGAGATCGGCTTTTCCAGACCTCGGGTTTCAGGGTATGTCCTGTGGCGGAACTACCTCGAAGAGGCCATCGAGAAGGCAACCAAAAACGGTGTGCCTGCCAAAGTCGCGCTGGCAGAAGCCCAGAAAAAAGCCCTGTCTGCACATTGAACAGACGGCTCACCTTCTCCCCAATGCGCTTTGATGGCACAATATGAGCTATCATGCCTGAACTCGAAAACCTGCGTTACGGAGCCCTGGTGTTGGCGGTCCTTCTGGGTGCCATCATCGGTTCATTTTCCAATGTGCTCATCTACCGGATTCCACGCAAGGAATCGATTGCATTTCCGCCCAGCCGCTGTCCGAACTGTGGCCACCGCCTGAGTGTGCTCGACTTGATTCCGATCCTGTCATGGCTTTCCCTCAGGGGACGCTGCCGATACTGCCAAGCCCCGATTTCGTCACGTTACCCTTGGATTGAGGCCACAATGGCCTTGGGTTATGGCCTTCTGGCCTACACATTTCCCTTGCATATCGTTGGATTGACGCTTCTGGGATTGTTTGTCTTCTTCACGATTTTGATCGTTGCCAGCGCCATAGACCTTGAGCACTTTGAAATACCTGACGTCTTGAGTTTGGGTGGCGCGTTGGTGGGCATTGGGTTTGCAGCACTTGGGACGCGCATGGGGAATCCGACCCTGATGGGATTTCCCAATTTGGAAGCCGCCCTGTCGGGCGCAACCCTGGCTGCTGGCATCATGGTCATGATCGGCAACTATGGATCTTGGGTGCTGCGGCGGTTTTCGGAGCCGCGATTTCCCGATTATCCCATTGGGTTCATGCAGGTGAATTTGGCCGCACTGACCGGTCTCGTGTTGGCCCTTTTGGGGATCCCAAGTGCAACCCTGTGGGCGCTGGTTTTGACCTTGGTTTCTGTGGCGGTAAACGCCTTTGCCAAACGGGTCATTCGCATTCCAGACGCGCTCACTTTGGGTGGTTTGGTGTTGGCTGTGTTTGCCAGCATTCTCTTTTTTCCTTCCGCTGTCGCTGGACAAACATTGATTTCCGCACTCGCCTCGTCTCTACAAGCCGCTGGCGCAATTTCGCTGCTCGCCGGTTTGTACTACTGGTTTTCAAATCCAGATGAAGAAGCGGAGGGCGATCCCATCGCACTGGGTTTTGGAGACACCAAACTGATGGGACTCATTGGCGCCTTTTTGGGTTGGGAGAAAGCACTGGTTTCCGTGGGTTTGGGCATTTTTGCCGGGGCGTTTATTGGCGTGATTGTCCAGTTGGTCACGCGCCAGCTTTTTCGTAAGAAACCGATGCCATTTGGGCCATTCTTGGCGTTTGGGGCAATTGTTTCCCTGTTTTATGGACAGATCATTCTGGATCGATTGATCGACTTTTACACCTGAAGAAAGTGGCGCACTGAACCCGCAACTTCAAAAGCATGGCTGTCGTGCAGGGCGTGCGGACCCTGTGCGATGACCTTGAGCTGTGCATGGGGCAGCAGTGATGAAAGCACCTTGGTCCACTTCAGCGGTGTCACCGAATCGAGGCGTTGTGTCGATACCGATTGCATGCCAGTGCATACACACGTGAGGACCCAGTGTGTATGTATGAGCGAAATGCCCGAAGCAAAAAAGCTGGGCGTTCTTTTGGAAAGTCCCCAAGTGAACCCAGAAATTGGCGGATCAGTGAGGGGTGTTTCGGAATGCCAGACGGGGCACACAAAATCAATTGAGACATACAACGGGGATAGCGAAAAGCGACATCGATCAACACCTCGGCACCCAGAGAATGACCGAACACCGGTACGCCCTCAAGGTGATGGTGGGATAGCCACTGCGCAAAGTGATCGGCCAATTCTGAAATCGTGAGAAAGCGACCGTTTGGCGCATGGAAAAGTCCCAATCCCGCAGAATCGAAGCTCCAAACCGTGAAGCTCAAACCCAAGATTTCACGCAAGCGTTTGAAGTAAAAAGTTAAACATCCAAACCCAGGAACAGAAGAAGCCACGAGTCCTGTCCCTCATATAGCGCAAACGTTTGGACGCCTAGAATACGGGACCATATAGGATGCCCCTGCTTCGAATGTTTCACGGTTGGTCTGTGTAAGACCCTTTCAGGCAACAAAAAAGCCAGCCAAACAGCTGGACCAGACAGAGACGCAACATTTAAGGGGAAATCCAAAGCTCAACGATAAAACCCTGCCTGGCTTTCAGGCGGACCTTTTGGCCGATCTTCAGGGCATCGATGCTGAGCATTCGACCGCGACTGTAAACCTTGGTGTAGGAGACCGAGGAAGGCAAGATGACGTCGGTGGAACGGGCCAACAACAGCCTTGTGTTTCCCACACGCAGACTGGAACGATCCGGAGACAGCGCCGCAACCGTGCCCGTCAGTGTACCCGTATACGTCTCGGGATCGACGGCTGGCAACTCAGAGCAGGATGCCAACACCAGAACCAGAACGGATAAAAGGAGCGATCGTAATCTTCTCATAAAGCCTCTCATGAACATTATACCCCAAGAACAGTGCAAATGTACACCTCGACAAAAACACAGATAACGGGTTTATGTGTGTCCTTGGGCGGCGTCCACAACTGGAAATGGCCGGCTCGAATTAAGGATATGAAAGCGCGAAGGTGCATTTCCTGTGTCAGAACCATGAAGGTGAATGCGCACATTCTGGTGTTCAGTCCTGTTCTTCTGACCCTTTTTTCGGTTTAACCGGGTATCACTTTGGATGATACCCTATGCCATTTATGGGAAAATATGTTTCAGGCACCTATAATCTCTATTTCAAGGGCTTTGGGTTCACCAAAGTTGTGGACAGTGGACGGGTCCGAGGATACCTGCAAGGACCTATTTTGAATAGAAATGCCGTTTGATACGCGTTCTAACAGGCTCTCAAAATCCCAACCGCTGAACGACCTTTGTCCTTTGCTGCTCCAATTGCCATAACCACAATTTCCGAGAAAGCCTGGGACGCGACATACACCCTGTCGTTTGCCGTGCACGGGTGGGTTGAGGAGACGATGCGAACCCTTACGACTTTTCTGGGATGAACACTCAAGTACGATAAGAACGCTATGGCGTCCCACGACCTCGATTCAACCCAAAAACGTTTTGCCCACCTTCACCAACACACCCAATACAGCCTTCTGGACGGTGCTGCGAAAATAAAAGATCTGCTCAAGTGGGTCAAACACGTCTCTCCCGATGAGCCTGCGTGTGCCATTACGGATCACGGCAACATGTATGGAGCGGTTGCCTTTTACAACTACGCGACTGCCATGGAGGTCAAGCCCATTGTCGGCTACGAAGCCTACGTGACCAGTGGCTCCAGGAAAGATAGAAAACGCGGTGAGGACAATGAAAAAAGCATATTTCACCTGACCTTACTGGCCCAGAACTTTGAAGGCTATCAAAACCTGTGTCGGTTGTCGAGCCTGGCCTATTTGGAAGGTTACTACTACAAACCCCGTATAGATCATGAGCTCATCGAAACCTACCACAAGGGCATCATTGCATTCTCGGGTTGTCTGGGTGCCGAAGTTCCACAGCTGATTTTAAAAGACCAATTGACCGAAGCCAGGGCCCGTCTGGAGTGGTATCTCAAAATCTTTAAGGACAATTACTTTATTGAAATACAAAACCACGGCCTGAAGGAGCAGCAGCAGGTCAATGAAATCCTTCGCGCCTGGGCACGTGAATTGGGTGTGGGTATGGTGGCCACAAACGATGGTCACTACGTCACCAAAGATGACGCCCGCGCACATGAGACCCTGTTGGCCATCCAAACCAAAGTCACGTTGGCCGACGAAAACCGATTCCGCTTTCCTTGTGACGAGTTTTATGTCAAAGATTTGAAGGAAATGCAAGAGGCGCTTCCTCAGGATGTCTGGGGCGACGAACCCTTCGACAACACCATGCAGATCGCTCGAATGTGCAATCTGGAACTGCCCGTTGGCAAACGCCGTGTTTACCAGATGCCGCAATTGCCCATTCCAGAGGGCCGAACCATGTCCGAGGAGCTCCGGCTTCAAACCTATCAAGGCCTGCTCAAACGCTACAGTTGCCTGACATTGGATTGGATCCGAGACTACGTGAAACGTTCGTTTTCTGTGCTCGGTGACCTCCCAAGGTATTTTTCACCTGGGTCTTCATCCGACGATGCGCAAGATCCGACAACCCTCAATCTTCAGTGCTTGGGACTCGATTTGGACCTTGATGCCATGGGCACAGATGACCTTTTGTTTTGGTTGGCCAAACTGGGCAGCGACATGGAAGTATTGGGCAAAAATGCAGGATACAAATACACCAAATATCCTGCTCTGGACGAATTGAAAAGGGAATCCAGTGACTTGGCTTTGGAGGTCATGCGGCGTGCGGAATACGAACTCGCGGTCATCAACACCATGGGGTTTCCCGACTACTTTCTGATTGTCGCCGATTACATCAATTGGGCCAAAGAACATGGCATTGCCGTGGGGCCGGGCCGGGGCTGCCTGTCGGGTGAAGTGCCCATTGTGATGGGAGATGGAATAACCCGTCCCATTTCGCAAATAAGGGCCGGTGATCGCGTGCGTTCCCACACTGGGCGGGTACTTCCTGTGACGGCTGTGCACCGATATGCGATTGACGAGACACCCGTGAGGTTGCGCTGCCACTGCGGAGACGGCATCGGTGTGACTTTGACGGGCGATCACAAGGTGTTTGCGCAAAAAAATACCCATCTGAACACCACACAGTCGTTTTCTAAAGCATCGATTGAAAACCTCGCGTGGCTTCCTGCAGGTGAATTGAGACCGGGTGATTGGGTCTTTGTGCCGCGGCCAGAGATAGAAGAAAACCCTGAAATGACCCGTGTGTTTGGGGAATTCTGCGAACGTGTTGGACCCACGAAGGTTGCCACTTTCGGTCGGGAAGGTACCGCGCAAATGGCGGTGGAAAGAACGTCTGTTTCTCGGCAGGTTCTTCCGAAATGCGAGGCTTTTTACCGATTTTTGGGTCGTTGGATGGCAAATGGCTGGATGTCTGATCCTGACAGGTTGTGCATTTCTTTTGATCCCGACGATCACCGGAGAATCGACGAAACGGCGGCGTTCTTGCGCGCGCTCGGATTGGAACCCCAACTTGAGTGCGAAAATGAAAACAGCGCACGGCTGACTGTGCAGGACCGTTCCCTTTGTGCCTACTGGCAAACCCTATTTCCAAATGGTGAAAAAAACGTGCCAGAATTTGTGTTTCACCTTTCAGAGCAAAACATTCTCGAGGTTCTCTCTGGATACGGCTTGAGGAGCGGTGCATGGACAGTCGTGACAACCTCACGGACGCTGGCCGATCAGATTCGTTTTTTGCTGTGGAGGTGCTCGATTCCGGCCTCACTTCAGCAAGAAGAGGGACGTTTTATCCTGACCCTTCCACAACACGGCCTTCCATCCTTGGGTGAACCCGAAACAGGCACAGAGGTTTGGAAGAAGGTATCTGGAGGAATCCTGCTGCAGCTTCTGGATGTAACGCAGGTCTCTGGAGTGAAAGAGGTTTTTGACCTCACCGTTGCCGAAGACCACACCTATCAAACCTCATCCTTTGCCGTCCACAACTCAGGAGCGGGTTCGATCGTGGCCTATGCCGTTCGGATCACCAACTTGGATCCGCTGACATTCGGTTTGCTGTTCGAGCGATTTCTCAATCCAGATCGCGTATCGATGCCCGATTTTGACATCGATTTCTCGGATTCCAGGCGGGAAGAGGTCATCCAATACGTTCGGGAAAAATACGGAGACGATCGGGTGGCACAGATTGCAACCTTTGGATCGCTGTCCAGCCGAGCGGTGCTCAAAGATGTGGCCCGTGTGATGGGCATTCCCCACAAAGATGCCGATCAGGTCAGCAAACTCATTCCTGTGAAATTCGGCAAAGCCTACACGTTGGAACAGGCCAAACAGGCTGTTCCAGACATTCAACAGGCCCTTGATCAACATCCCACGCTCGCCGAAGCCTACCAAAGCGCACAAAAACTTGAGGGACTGACCCGCCACGCCTCGGTTCACGCGGCCGGTGTGGTGATTGGAAAAACAGACCTCACCGATTTGGTCCCACTGATGCGCGATCCCAGTGGTGGCATGAATGTCTGTCAATACGACATGAAAGCTGTCGAAGACATCGGTCTCATCAAAATGGACTTTCTCGGCCTGAGAACCCTGTCGTTCCTCGAAGAGGCAGCGCGCATTGTGAAAGAATCCAAGGGCGTTGACTTGGATTTTGATGCCATTCCTTTCGACGATGAAGCGACCTTTGATTTGCTCTCCAGGGGGGACAACAAGGGGGTTTTTCAGTTGGAAGGGACAGGCATTGCCGATGCGTCCAGACGGCTTAAACCGCGCCGCTTGGCAGACATTATCGCACTGTCGGCACTGTACCGCCCGGGACCGATGGAAAACATTCCCACCTATATTCGCCGACACCATGGTACAGAAGCTGTCTCATATGAAGATTATCCGAACTCTGAGGTTTGGCTTTCCGCGATCTTGAAGGAGACGTATGGCATTCCCGTCTATCAAGAACAGATCATGCAGATTGCCTCTCAGGTTGCTGGATACACACTCGGACAGGCCGATTTGCTGAGAAGGGCACTGGACGCACAGACCCCGATTCCCACACCCAATGGATGGGTAAAACTTGAAGATATCAAAGTTGGGGATGAGGTGTTCGGCAGTGATGGCAAGGCGACCAAAGTGATCGAAGTGCACGATATTGGGATTTCCGATGATGTGTATGAGGTCGGGTTTTCAGATGGATCCTCTCTGATTGCCGATGGAGATCATTTGTGGTCTGCCACAAGTAAAACACAACGTAAATTAAATAAGAATACAGTATCGAGAAAATCAGCAGAAGTGGCGCTTGGTTTGGTTCAAAGCTATAAAGAATTGAGGAATCAAGATTACACCTATGAGGAAATCGCGAGATTATTCAATATAAAATATCCAGAAACGATATCTAGAAAACTAAAAAATGGGTCTGAGGACCGATTATCTAAAAGGTTAGAAATGGATGTGATCGTCACAACCAGAGAAATGAAAGAAACACTTTTACATGGAAAGGAGAGAAATTGGCATATCCCGAATCCAGAACCTATCGATTACCCAAGAACGAAATTGCCTTTGGACCCATATTTCGTTGGATTGTGGATTGGAGATGGAACAAGTCGTTCTAGTACATTTACAACATCAGATCAAGAATTGATTGAATATATAAGAAGCCTTGGATACACTGTAGAGCATAAGCCCTATGAGGGCGCCAAATACGGTTATAGAGTGAGTGATTCTAATGAAAAAGGAATCATAACCCAATTGATAAAGTACGGGGTGTGTAATCGCACAACAGGCAAAAATATTCCAGATCAGTACCTTCGTGCGGGGATAAAAGACCGCTGGGAATTGCTTATGGGGATCGTTGATGCAGATGGTACGGTTGACAAAAAGACCGGGCGAATATCGATATCATCTTCAAATAAAAAATTGGCTTACCAATATCTAGAATTGGCAAGATCATTGGGTCTAAAGGCATTCATATTGGAATCCAACGCAATTCTAAACAATAAAAACTATGGACTTACCTGGGACATAGGATTTATGTGCGATTTTTATCCTGGAAAATTAAAAAGAAAAGAATCTGCGTGGCGTGGACCAAGAATGACAAGAAGTAGATCTGTTATTTACATACAAAAGGTTTCCAGCCGGAGGGTTAAGTGCTTGACCGTAGATGCGTCAGACCATCTTTTTGTCGCTGGAAAAGATTATATTTTGACCCACAATTGCATGGGAAAAAAAGATGCTAAAGAAATGCAACAACAGCGTATTCTTTTTGTTGAAGGATCGCAAAAAAATGGTGTTCCTGAAGAAGAAGCAAGCCGTTTGTTCGATTTGCTTGAGGCTTTTGCCAATTACGGATTCAACAAGTGCTTGATCGGTTCTACAGAAATCGTGGCATCTGATGGAAAGAGACACACGATTCGTGAAATGTTTGAACGCCAAGAGATGCCGATGTTGCCCAGCATCAAAGGGGATCTAACATTTACACTTAGTCCAGTGGGTGCTGTATTTGAAAATGGCATTAAAAGTGTTTATGAGGTTCGAACGTCCCTTGGGAAATCTATTTTTGCAACGCAAAACCATCCATTTTTGACACCGGATGGATGGAAAAATTTGGAAGATTTAAGTGCCGGAGATGAAATTGCGGGTCCAGCTATTTTGCCCATCAAAGGAACGAAAACCTGGCCGAAACACCGACTGGTTTTGCTGGCATGGATTCTATCTGAAAAAATTACATTTCATTCTTCGAAAATCTCTGTGTCAAAATACGATCAAGGTATTTTAAAAGATATTCTGGAAACCATTTCTCAAATTGAAAGCACTTCCCCAGCAGTCTTTGAGCGTAAAGACAATGGCGCGTACGAGATTTATATCCGAGATCAAAACAATGTACATGAAAAATCAGAAATTGAATCTTTCCTAGAAGAATGCGCTGTATACACTCAAAAAGATTGCGAAAAGCATTTTCCTGTCGAGATTTTTGAGTTGAATAACGCTGATCTTGCGCTTTTGGTCGGACGTTATTGGAGTGGCCTGGATTGTATTTGTGAAACAGAACATTCTATTTTTTACGTCGAAGTACCATCGAAAAGAATGGCATCCGATTTGCAGCATTTGCTGCTCAGGTTTGGCGTTGTCTCTCGAGTAAAAGAGAATACATCAGAGCCTGAGGACCATAAGATTTATTTTTCAGTGGAGATTTTAGAGAGAAGTAAGGCTCAGTTTCTTGAAACGATAGGTGTGCATTGTTTGGCCAAAGCCCATCATGTCAAAGAATTGGCGCAATACACGATCCCGGCACTTTCAAATTCGGCGTATCGTTTTGAAACGAAAACCTCGCATCAACCGACTTCGCCATCCGAATTCTCTCAAGATTTTACCGGTGATGTGTATTGGGAAACGATCGAATCCGTTGTTCCTGCCGGTGAACAGATGACCTACGATTTGGAGGTCGCAGACACCCACAACTTTGTTGCAAATGACCTCATCGTGCACAACTCTCACTCTGCCGCTTACGGCGTCATTTCGTATCAAACGGCGTGGCTTAAGGCCAACCACCCGGTTGAGTTTATCGCCGCACTCCTGACGGTTGAGCACCAAGATTCCGACAAGGTGGCCGAATACATCAACGATGCGAAAAAAATGGAGGTTGTGGTTTTGCCTCCCGATATTCACCGGTCTGGTGCGGACTTTAGGGTCGTGGGCGGAAAAATTTATTTCGGGCTCCTCGCGATCAAAAACCTGGGAGAAAATGCCGTCTTCAAAATATTGGAAGAGAGAGAGCACCGGGGACCTTTTCGCAGTTTGGCCGATTTTTGTTGTCGGGTGGACAAACGGTTGGTGAATTCCAGAGCGCTCGAGCACCTCATCCAGGCCGGGGCTTTTGATCTGTTTGGGGAACGGAGTCAACTCCTGGCCAGTTTGGAAGAGGCCATGGAATACGCCGCCAAAAAACATGTGATGGCTGGAAATGGAATGGATTCTCTGTTTGGAATGGCAGAAATGGCCCCTGAACCCAAACTCAAAGAAGGTGCTCCACAGAGCACCCTTGAAAAATTGAAATTTGAAAAAGAGGCCTTGGGGCTCTATATTTCAGGCCACCCACTTGAGCAGTACGAAGGCGTGCGAGAGGCTGCGAGTTGCCCCATTTCCAACCTTGAATCTTGGTTTGAGTCGCAGCCCAAAGGCCAGGGGCGGACCAAAGCCGTTTTATCGGGCATGGTTTCCGGAATTCAGAAGAAACCCACCAAATCAGGCGGCATGATGGCCCGATTTTTGCTTGCGGACGAGACAGGTTCCATTGAACTTGTGGCTTTTGGTAAGGGATATGAACGGATTCAAGAGAAACTGCAAGAAGACATTCCGGCCTTGGTCATCTGTGAGATTGATGCCCAGGAGGGTTCTCTTCGGTCCATTGCAGAGGCGTTGGTGCGGATTGAAGACCTCGAGGGCATCCCGCAAATTGCCTATATGACCCTGGATGCCAGCAGCCATGATATGGATAGCTATATCGATCTAAAGAGCGTCCTGGATGAGGATTCTGGTACGTACAGATTGGTTTTGCGAATGGAGTACGAAAACATGTATGAGGTTTGGGATGTGCGTTCCACCTTCGTCAGTCGAGAGGGTATCGAACGTGTGGTCAAAATGTTTCCCTGGGTCAAAGCCTCTCTCGCGTACGATGCAACGAGCATTTTGGCGCGCTTTGCACCCAAGCCACGCTGGACAGGCCCCAAAAAACCCGTGGGTTCTGCATAGAAAGATCCATGCGAGACGGAGGGTTATTTTTGAAACCTCCGTCTGGGCCATGGCTCACAAACCTTCCACTTTTGAAACAGAAGTGGAAGATTGAAATGAAATATCTCGGAGGTGTCTGTCCGGGTCGCGTCACTTGCTCACAACGATCGACAGGGGTTCGAATTTCGCCGAAAAATGCCTGAGAAATTGAGGTTCTTCAACGATCCGGTATCCACCGATGGTGTGGCGGTGGGCATACACCTCTGCAATGGCTTCCACAACGTACTGCATGTGAGATTGCGTGTACATTCGACGGGGGAGGGCCAGTCGAACCAAATCCAGTTCTGCAGGTGTTTCTGTTCCCGTTTGTGGATCTTTGCCAAACATGACGGTTCCAATTTCGCAACTGCGTATGCCTGCATGCAGGTATATTTCGGCAGCCAATGCCTGTCCTGGATATTGAAATGGGGTGAGATGGGGTAGGAAGGCCCTGGCATCCAAATAAATGGCGTGGCCACCGGCGGGACACATCACGGGAACGTTGGCCTCTTGCAGTTGCTTGACCATTGAGGTTGTGGTTCCAATCCTGTGTGCGAGATAATCCTCATCCAAAACCTCATACAACCCGACAGCCATGGCTTCCAAATCACGTCCAGCGAGGCCACCATAGGTGGGAAAACCTTCCGTCAGGATGAGCAGATTGCGCTGCGCTTCAGCGAGTTTCGGGTCATTGGTGCACAGGAATCCACCGATATTGACCAAAGCGTCTTTTTTTGCACTCATGGTGCAGCCGTCTGCCAACGCAAACATCGACCGGACAATCTCTAAAATCGACATGTGTGCGTATCCGGGTTCTCTCTGCTGGATGAAGTAGGCATTTTCCGCGAAACGACAGGCGTCGATGTAAAAGGGTATACCATGGCCGCGTGCAATCCTCGCTGCGCCCTCGAGATTCGACATGCTGACGGGCTGTCCACCTCCAGAGTTGTTGGTGATGGTCATCATGATCAGGGGAATGTTCTCAGGTCCCCACGTTTGGATGGCGTTTTCCAGCGCCTCAAGGTCCATGTTTCCCTTAAAGGGTGCATCCAGTGAAGGGTTTTTTCCTTCGGCACAGCGGAGGTCAATGGCCCGTCCGCCCAAATATTCGATGTTGGCGCGGGTTGTGTCGAAGTGGGTGTTGTTGAGGACAACTTGACCGGGTTTGACCATCGTTGCGAAAAGAATGCGTTCTGCGGCGCGTCCTTGGTGTGTGGGAATAATTTCTTGAAAGCCAAAAATGTCTTTGACGGCACCTTCAAAACGGTACCAACTCTTGGCCCCGGCGTAAGACTCATCTCCCAGCATCAGTGCACTCCACTGGGCTGTGCTCATGGCACCCGTTCCAGAATCTGTCAACAGGTCGATCATCACGTCCTCAGCGCGCAATCCGAAGAGGTTGTATCCAACTGCTTTCAGGGCACGCTCCCGTTCATCGCGAGAGGTCAGGCGAATGGGTTCCATCATTTTGATACGAAAAGGCTCAATTCTCGTCTTCATAGAATCCCATACTACAGGTCATTCGACACAGGCCAATAGGTTTTGCCTGAGTGTGTAAGGATATTGGTTTTGTACGGTAACAGGGTAATTTGGATATTTGGGTTTTGCTGTGCATTTGTTTGTCATCCGCAGGTGAATTTTGGGTTCTTCAGAGCGGTTTCGCATGGAGAATTGTACCCTCCATAGAAAAGAGCGTTATGCGGTCTTTTACTGTTCAAGACTTCCACAGAGACGGAAAAAACACGCTTACAGAAAGTAAAATCCTAAAAAATCTAGATGAATGAAACGGGGTTGGGCATGGTTGGTTATCCAAAGGGTGTAATTTGGGACGAAAAAATGTTGAAATATCATGTTTTCAACGAAATTGAGGTCAATTTCAGAGAAAGTTCCTTAAATATCGGGAAATTTCAGGGTAGCCGAAATAAATCCAGATGACATTTTTTATTTGCCAAATACCCAAAAATGAAAGAACTTGCTATAAAGATGCGGTTTCTGTTTGCTGTCTCGCCCGCATCGCCAGGATCTTAAACCCTCGAGTAGATCCCCTATCCAGCGCGCAGCGGATCCACCGTTTCCTGGATTTTGACCTCCCACACATGTTGAGGATTCCATTTTGAATCTACACAGATTTGCGAATCCAACTCGAGTAGAAAGGTTGCTGGGTTTATGGACGATAGCGGCAGTGTGGGAAAACGGATACCACAAAGATGAAAGAATTCAAAGATCGATGTAATCAACCCGAACAGAGCTTGTGAAGTTGCGGACCAAGCCATGTGCAAACCGTTCTACAATTTGGATACAGCAAATAGCTTCAGTGGGACATGCTTCTTAAACTTTTGTAAGAGACTGAAGTGCCATCCATTGGAATGGCAATGCCATTTCTTGTTTGATAAAAATCCAAAAAATAGGCGAACTTGCTGTATTCCTGAATGGTGCAGTCAGATGGAGTTTGCGAACTTACTTTTCTGCGTTAACTACATTCCGCTTTTTTGCTCAGTACGGCTTTCTTTTTACATTTTTTTGTGCCGTTCTTTGAGATATTGCCAGCGATCCCTGACGCGTATTTCCCAGCCCTCTCGAGAGGGTTCGTACAGTGTCAAATCCAGGAGTTCCTCTGGAAGGTAGCCCTGGTTAAACGAGGCCTCCGGATCGTCAAAATAATAGACATACCCGTGCAAAGGTTTCTCCGATCCCAGAACTTGGGACGTTTGGGTCAGGTGCAATGGAACCCCCCGATCCTTTTGGGCTTCTATCAAAGCCCGGTTCCAGGCGACAGCCATGCGGTTGGATTTGGGCGCAAGGGCCAAGTAAATGGCAAGGTTGGCCAAAACCAAATCTCCCTCAGGACTCCCGAGGAACCGAAGTGCCTGCTGTGCGCTCACCGCCAGCTTCAGTGCGTTGGGATCTGCCAAGCCGACGTCTTCTGCGGCAATCCGCATCAACCTGCGGATGACATAATCCAAATCCACGCCACCAGCGACCATTTTGGCCAACCAATACAGCGCCGCGTCGGGATGAGACGCGCGAATGCTTTTCTGCAACGCAGATGTGAACTGAGAGGTATCCAACCTGGAAAACCCAATGGAGAGATTTCCAAAAGCGTCTTCAACCATTTCGGCCGTGATGGGTGTGCCCATGTCTGCCGCAACTTCAAGGGTATTCAAAGCCCTGCGCGCGTCACCACAAGAACCCTGAACCAGATGTTTCCGAGCTTCTTCGGTCAGCATCACCCCAGGAAGTCCGCGAGGGCTTGTGAGCGCACGATCGATCACTCCAGAGATATCCTCATCTGACAGCGGTTTTAAAACCCAAACCCTGGCCCGAGATCGGAGGGCCGAATTGACCTCAACGTAGGGATTTTCGGTGGTTGCACCCACCAATGTCAAAAGCCCACTTTCTATATGGGGCAAGAGGGCATCTTGCTGAGTCGTGTTAAACCTGTGAATTTCGTCGAGAAAAAGCAGTGTTTTTTTTCCCTGAAAACGGTGATGTTCAGCAATATCGACGGTGCTTCGGATATCCTTGATGCCCGCCAAAACTGCGGACAACTGAACGAAATGGGTCCGGGTCACCCCGGCAAACAGACGGGCCAACGAGGTTTTCCCAACACCTGGGGGTCCCCAAAGGACCATTGAAGTCAAGGCATTTCCTTCCAGCATGCGCCGGATGGGTTTTCCAGGACCAAGGAGGTGCTGTTGCCCACAGACCTCATCCAGACAGGTGGGTCTCAACCGTTCGGCAAGGGGAAGTGAAGGTTCAAACAGATTCACCTTCGCATTCTAGGGTGTCTTTGTTTTCAGAGACCAATCGGTTTTTGTTTTGCACGAGAAAATTCACAAAATTGACCACTGTCGATATATTTTGTGTGTCCTGAAAGCGCTCAAATTGCATTTTTTCACGGTGGATCCCGAAAGTGAGAGAATAAATGCCTTGTCGGTCAGGGGAAACTTTGTTCACACTGTGTGCCGCCCAAGCGCAATGGCTGTCCCAAAGCGGTTTGGAGAATACATCGTCTGAGTTGAGGATAAAATTGTTGACATCTTTGAGCAAACAACGCCGATGAAGTTTGGGTTTCCCAAAACATCAATGCCGTGCGGAACTTCAAGTTCCAGAACCATGCCGGATATTCCAGTAGCGACAAACTGAGACATTTGCGTATCGTCTCTCACATTCTGGGCTCAGGAAATATCGTCGTCGCTGCCCTTGAACTCTTCGTTGATGATCTTGAGGGCCAGGTTCCAACCCTCACGGGACGGTCGCGGCTGCTTGGGGGTCACCACAATCCCTTCGCGAATGTGGAGCTGTTTTCCTGAGACCATCTCCTTGCCTTTCGCCAGAGAGCGTAACTGCGCTTCACCAAATGGTCCCTCAAAAACGACGGGCACCCACCAGGATTGAAGCGCTGAACAGAGGTCGCTTTTGGTCATTTCCCGTCCGTCGATGACGGCTCGAAAAATTCGAAGCTCAGGGCGATTGCTATCTGCTCCGTAGCTCCAATTTTGACCCTGAGCCGGAAAAGCTTCGGCAAATAGCTGCACCAACCGGCCGGGGTAGTGAGTCGCCACCACCTCAGCCAGCTTGCAGTTTCGCAGAGCCCGCCAATAGATATTGATCGAATCCTCGTCAATGGCCAGTCGGCGCGAGGCCAGTCCCTTGGAGGTCACGTGAATGGTGCCGTTTGGCTCAAACAACAAGTTGGCTTGAGACCCGTGGATTTTCTCGGTGGCAATAACCGCTTCCCCGGGCACGAATTCTCCCGCGAAGATACCAAACTGCTCCACATCGTGTTGGTGAAAGGGGCCCTCGAGCTCTAAGCGATGCAGTTCCCCCGAGAAACCGGTCGGTAGGGGAGGCTCGTATTTGGTGATGCCCAATGCTGGAGCGATATCCGCTCCCAACTCAAGCTCGTCGACTGATTGCAGTCCCAGCTTCTCGAGAACATACTCCATTTGAATCGTGACGCCCTCGGACAGCTCTCCCCGCAAGCGAATGCGAGAAACGCGGTCGTGCTGGTTGCCAGATAGGTACGAGAGACCGGTGTCGGAATTGACATAGTTGCCCCGCAAATCCTCGGGCAGCACGGCCCGGTCAGGAGCAAACACGATCACGTCTCCGGTCTTGTAGCCATTGGTCTTGGCCACCACCAGCTGAAACATCCCCACTTTGCACAGGTCCATACGATCAGAGTTTGGGTGGGGAAAAATCTCTGCTCGCTCTGCACTTACTTTCCAAATGGCCATAGGGCATTATCTATCCCGAGGTTACCATGGTCAATCGATCTTCAATATATACAAACGGCACTGCTTCAATGCAAAGGGTTGCCATAAAGGCGTTGTCTGCATCACATCGGAAAACCTCCGCGAGTAGAGTCCCATCTGGAGCGATCGGTTCAACGCACACGCCGTCTCGGCGGGAAAACTGGTGCGGAAAGTGGAGCTCGCGCTTTCCAGATCCGTCGCCCACACTTCCCGGGTCTAGGTCCGGCAGCGCCAGTGCCTCTTGTACGCCTTTCCAGACGGCCTGGGCCAGCTCGGCATAATCGTAAAACCGTAGGAACTGTTGACTGCGTAAAATACGAATGGCGGCTTGCCCTTCTGGTCCAGGAATCGGCGCACGCCATCGAGCAGCGCGACCATCGAAAGAAATACCATCATCGCCTGATCAGGTACTCGCCCGCGCTGCGGGAATATGGTGATGACGCGACCATCGCTGGAGTCAACTGCGACCATCACGTTGTCGGGTTTTCCGTTGATCGAGATGCGCATCATGAAACGCTGCATCTGCGAGTTGGGATCGGTGATGCGGGTGCCGCGCTGCACGATCTCGTTGGCGGCGGCTTCGAGCTGAGCGCGGGTAGAGCGCCGAGAGCGAATAAATCTCCTGTGCTGTTGGGGTTGAAGACATGCCGATCGTCGATGTGATGCCAGTGTAAGGCAAGTGGTTCCATTTCCATTTGAATATTTTGTGGGATGTACCCCAGGTTGACCCAAAGTACATCCCTTACCATTTCCTTTGGCTGACACCTATAAGGCTCAGCAGGTCAGGTCTGAGCGTTGAGCACTTGGGGTTACAACCGATATATCTCTGAATATTTTTCGGTCAGATATTGTATATAATCGTCGGCTGACAGGGGTTTTTGTGTTGCGCGTAAAATCAATTCATTGGGCAAATACCGAGACCCATGCTGATGAACATTCAATCGCATCCACTCGAGAAGGGGTGCAAAGTTACCTTTTTCGAATTCAGGTTGAACATCACCCATTTGTCGTTGCGCCGCATAGTATAGCTGCGCACTGGTAAGATTTCCCAAAGTATAGGTTGGAAAGTATCCCATGAGACCAAAAGACCAGTGAACATCTTGCAAAACCCCGAGTGTATCGTTGGGCGGGGTCACACCGAGGTACTCTTGCATTTTGGCATTCCAGGTTTCGGGAAGGTCATCGATCGAGAGGGTTTCCTCGATCAGAGCCATTTCAAGCTCAAACCGCAAAATGACATGAAAATTGTAAGTGACTTCATCTGCATCGACGCGGATATAGCTCGCATGAACCCGATTGATAATCCTATAAAATTCATCGACAGAGACATTACGAAGTGCGTCTGGAAACAGGCCTTTGAATTCCTCGAAATGGCGGGACCAAAAAGCCTTGGAGCGACCGATGATGTTTTCAAAAAGCCTCGACTGGGATTCGTGTACGCCCATACTTGTTCCACAACTCAAAGGTGTGCCTGCATAGATGGGATCAATGTTGTGTTCGTACATGCCATGTCCCGTTTCATGCCAGGTGCTGAACAGACTGTCTGGAAAATAGTGTTCGTCAAAGCGCGTCGTGATGCGAATGTCGTTGCGACCTAAATTGGTACAAAACGGATGAACTGCCACATCCTGTCTCGCAAAATCCTCATGTAGACCAAGAATCTTTGCAATTTTCCACCCAAATTGATCTTGTTTTTGGATATCAAAAGGGCGTGTCAGCACACTGTAATCCGCAACATCACCGCGAGATTGAATGGCTTTGAGAAGTGGAAGCAGCCGTGATCTCAGATCATTAAATATTTTCCGGATATCTTGGGCTTTCACTCCCGGTTCGAAGTCGTCCAGAAGGGCATCGTAGGGATGGTCCGAAAACCCAACGCGTTCCACATACTTCCGCTTGAGGTCCCAAATTTTTTTAAGGTGAGGTGCAAAAGACTTGAAATCATTTGCAGCACGGGCTTCTGTCCAAGCATGATGGGCAGCGCTGTAGGTACGGGCCGAATCTTCGGCAAATGCCTCGGGAATTTTACACGTCTTTTCATAGCTTCGGCGAACAACGCGTACCAATGCACCTTCAAATGTATCTTCCGTTTCAAGCACATGCAGTTCCTCGAGCCAACCACGCACCTTGGGATCCGTGCCCATTTGGTGTTCCAGAACACTGAGTGTGGCCATCTGGCTACTGCGATGTTCTAGTGCGA
>JAXLXL010000001.1:0-455000 GCA_046327935.1 Deinococcaceae bacterium | reverse complement strand
GCACCCTCCAACGCCGTTTGTGAAACAAAATACTCATCGGGACAATGGGAGCCTTTGCCTTCAAAGCCAAATAGGCCACACCTCCCATGCCCTCCTGTCCTCCACGGGTACCTTGAGGAAAAATACCCAAAACGCCTTCTCCCTCTAAAACCTCCAAAGCCTTCCGAATGGCTCCAATATCCGTCTTGCTCTGACGATCAATGGGAAAGGACCCACCATTGGTCATAAACCAGCCGAGAATCGAGTTTTTAAAGAGCTCTTTCTTGGCCATGTAGTGAATAAAACGGCGCGTACCCAAAGCGGCCAAAAAGGGATCCAAAGCGCTCTGGTGGCCTCCCGCCAAAATAACCCGTCCTTGCAAAGGCAAATGTTCATGCCCAATGATCTGAACGCCTTGCAACCGTGGCCAAAGGGTCAAACCTTGCGCAAAAAGTGCATACACCATAGGACGCACCTTTCGGTCAGCAGGCGGAAGCGAGTTCAAAGACACAACACACCCCGAACTTCACTCAAAATCTGGCGAACCACTTCCTCTAAAGACAGTTCGGACGTATCAATGATTCGAGCATCATCGGCTGGACGTGATTGAAGCGCATCTTGACGATCACGGTCAAGCAGTGCAACCAAAGTCGACTGAATGTCCTCTGGACGCTCCGCCGACCGGCGACGGGCCCGAACCTCTGGAGAAGCTGTGAGGTAAAACTTCATCTGCGCGTTTGGAAAAACAGCTGTACCCATATCCCTTCCCTCAGCAACAAAAGGCCGCTGCATGCTCTGCATGACACGGGTCACCCAATCCCTAACCTGTGGGTGTTGGGCGATCACCGACACACAGGCATCCACTGCACTCGTATGCAGCTCAGATGTGAGGTCTTCGCCATCCCAAAAGACCCGATTGTCCTCAACACCCGCCCGGAACTGAAAGCGCGCATCCATAAATTGGGCCACTTCAGACTGCTGAGAAACATCCGATCGATGCCTTAAAGCCAGAACAGCCAAAGCACGATAAAACAACCCTGTACTGATATAGGGCACACCCAAAAACTTCGCCACCTGCTTCGAAACGGCCGATTTGCCACTGGCAGCCCCTCCGTCAACGGTCACGATCCAATCACGCATTTCATTCCACATCTCCGACCCAGTTTACGGTAAAGTCCCACCAAGGAGGGCCCAAACGATTCTATTCCAGAGAAAACTTCGATTGACACGCATGAATACCGACCAAAACCTCCAAACCCATATTCAACGTTTCGCAAACATGGGCATCCGGCGGAAAGGCCATGCCTTGGGTCACGGGATTGAGAAAAACCAAACATGGCAACCCAGCAGCCGTGGCCGCACAGTATCCATGCAACGAATCCTCAATGGCCAAGACCGATTTTGAATGTACGCCAAGCCACCGCAATGCCAATTGATAAGCCTCTGGATCAGGCTTCACGCGATCCACATGGTCGCGAGAAACCAAAACCTCAACATGTTTTAAAAGCCCATGTCGATTGCCCCAGCGCTCGATCCAGTCACGATCGCTTGCACTCGCAATGGCGACACGGATACCTCGATGAAAAGCCTCATCCAAAAGACCCAAAACGCCTTCTCTCGGCTCAAGTGCTTCCAGACGCGACCACAAACCCTGGCGCAGTGTCTGTTTCAGAAGGGCGCGTTCAGGGTCCGAATAGTGCCCAAAGGGTTCCCATGGATCAAAGCCATCCCACGTTCCCACACCCTGTTGCCAACTGTCCAAAGACAACGTCAAGCCTTCCCGAACGTACAATTCCCTGTACGCCTCAAATTCGGCGGTCTCTGTGTCGAGAAGCGTACCGTCAAAATCGAAAATCAACGCCTCCAACATCAATCCTCCAACAAATGCCCATGTTTGAGCATAAAATGACGCTGCGCACTCAACCAACGCCCTTTGACTTTGACGTACGTGCCATCCGATTGAAGTTCCCAAGCACCCCGGGTGTCCGAAAACTCAACCTGCAACAAATCCTTCAAATACCGCTGCTGTCCAGAACGCGTGATCGGAATCGCAACCTCTACACGTCGATTCAAGTTGCGCGTCATCCAATCGGCACTGCCCACCAAAACCTCAGGATCGCCATCGTTTTCAAAGTAAAACACCCTTGCATGCTCTAAAAATCGACCCAAAAGGCTGCGTACAACAATGTTTTCAGATAGCCCTTCAACCTGAGGACGCAGACAACAGACCCCACGAACGATGAGGTGGATTTTGACACCCGCTTGAGATGCGTGGTAAAGCATATTGATCATCTGCGGATCGGTCAAACTGTTCATCTTCGCCCAGATCTGAGCCACCCGACCCATCTGCGCATGCGCCATTTCGCGTTCAATCAAAAAATAAAAACGCTCCCTCATTTCCTCAGGAGCCACCACCAAATGTGGATAGGTCGCATCTGAATAGCCTGTCAAATGGTTGAAAAGTGCACTTGCATCGATACCCACCTGAGGATTGCTCGTAAAAAAAGACAGATCGGTGTAAAGTGCCGCGGTTCGTGGATTGTAATTTCCGGTTCCCACATGGATATAACGCCGCAACCCCATCGATTCTCGACGCACCACAAGGGTGATTTTGGCATGGGTTTTTAAACGGGCCAAACCGTAAACAACATGAACACCTGAACGTTCAAGGGCTCTGGCCCAAGAAATGTTTCGCTGCTCATCAAAACGGGCCTTCAACTCAACCAATACAACAACCTGCTTACCCATCTCAGCTGCCGTCTGAAGTGCGCGCAAAATCCGAGCGTCTCCCCCGGTTCGGTAAAGGGTCTGCTTGATGGCCAAAACGGAGGCGTCTTGAGCGGCCGTCTCGATAAATTCGACAACCGGTTCAAATGACTGATAGGGATGATGCAAGAGCACGTCTTTTTGCTGCAAATGCTCGAACAGGCTGCGGTCGTCCCGACCCAGTGTGAGGGATTTTGGGGAAAACTTGGGATAACCCCACTGAGGATCGATTGACACCAATCCCATGAGATCCGCACCACCCAACACACCATCCAAAGAATAGACATCGCGCTCATCTACACCCAAACGGACACACAAATCCCCCAAAAGATCGCCTGGAAAATCACCCTCGACCTCTAAACGAACCACAGACCCAAAACGCCTCCGGCGCAAACCCGCCTCAATCGTCGCCAAAAGATCTTCGGCCTCTTCTTGCTCAAATTCGTAATCGGTATTGCGGGTCACCCGAAACAAGTAGTGCGCAACAACCCGACGTCCCTTAAAAAGTTCATCCAAATGGGCAGAAATAATATCTTCGAGCAACATCCATTCACCGGTCGGCAACTGGATCACACGATTCAAAACCTCAATGGGGATTTTAATTCTGGCAAACACCTCATCCTTTTTTTCCTCAAGCACAACAGCCAGATTGAGGGATAAATTCGAGATATAGGGAAAAGGGTGGCTGGGATCGACTGCCAAGGGGGTCAATACAGGCTGTATTTGATCCAAATAATAAGCGCGAAGGTGGTCTCGACGCGCATCATCCAAATCCCCATAGCGGACAAGAGAAATGCCTTTGGTTCGCAACAATGAAAGCACATCCCCAAGGGCACTTTGAATGTCCTCCATCATGGATTGGGTTGTCGTGCGAATCAAATCCAGATTCTGAACAGGCGTCAGTCCATCGGGAGACGGGCTGACCACACCGGCCGCCAATTGGTGGTGCACACCCGCGACACGAACCATAAAAAATTCATCGAGGTTGCTCGAAGCAATGGCACAAAACTTCAAACGTTCCAGCGGAGGATTTCGACCATTCTTTGCCTCTGCCAAGACCCGAGCATTGAATTCCAACCAAGAGCGCTCTCGATTGAGGTAGGTCTCGTGAGGCAAGTGCTCACTGGAACGGGGTTCGGGCAGACGAAAAGGTACCCTATGCATGTTCTTATTTTACGCGGAATGCGAGACAACAAAAAAACCTCCCAAATGGGAGGTTTTTTTTGAAAGAAAGGCTTATCTGTCTCCACCTTGACCGTAATCGGTTGGGGCAGCATCTCCCACAGGAGAAATTTTCGTACCGTCGATACGAGGGCTCGAGATAAAGTTCATAGACTCGAAGGTGAAGTTGTAGAGACCTGTGGTGTGAACCGTTCCAGGGAGCTCGTACTGGTCGGTTACAACCGCACCAATCGCCGTGGTCGAAGGGTTCTTGATTGCAGGGTTGTACAGACGCACAGGGGGCTGATTAACCACGTTGATCACGTTACCCAATACAACAGGGCTAGGCATCACTGCGGGAACCGTGTAGATATAATTTGCCCCACTCTTGATCACTTCGGGTGGATTGAACACCGAGTCAAATCCGGTATCAGCACGGTGAATCGTGCTGGAGGTGGTCGTTCCATCGAAACGGAACCAAGGTGCATAGGGGCTCTGGAGACCCTCTCCGTTACCGACATTGTAGGTGGTGTCTACAGCATTGATAACGTTAACGGTATCAACCGTATTGTACCCAGAACCAGGAAGTGCATAGTAAGCGCAATCCATCATTCCCTTAGAGGGGTTCATTGCATTCTGGTTGCTTGGATCCGAGTCCACACTGGTCCACTCGGTTTTACGCTGCTCATGCAAACCATCATTCTTGTCAATGGTGGGATCCATGCAGACCTGCCACAGTTTGGTTCTGTACCAAGAAGCGGTACCCCCTTGGCGGTAGAAGACCACGCCGTCTTCGTCGGCAATGCGGTCTTCATAACCCGTGCTACCGGTGAGGTCTGGGTTGGTTCCAGCCACCTTCATCTCGGCGGACACTTGGTATCTCGTGGCATCGTCAGTAACCAACTTCTCAAAGATGGGGGTGCTGTTAACCCCTATGCCAAACAGACCACGGAATCCGGGTGTGTAGAAGCTGGGGAACGCTGTGTATGCGTGGACGTCAATGTTGCCCATGGATGGAACAGATTCCTGAGTGGGGCAAACATCCGTGGGACAAGGTGCCATGGGCGCCACGTCACCAACGATACCCGCACGAGGTGCACTGACATTGATCGACCGGGTTCTCATGGTGGCATTCCCAGCCTTGTCAATTGCAACGATGCCGACATTCATTGGGCGCTGAAGACCTTCAAACACAAACCCACTGGCATTGTCATAGCCAGGGAAGAGTGCGCGCCAACGGGAGTTGAGCGCGTTGCTCAAATTGTCGTTGAGGGCAGTTCCACGGCGGATCTCAACCGGCGCACCGATAAACCCGTTGGCACGGCTGCGGTAAGACACTTTGTCCTTCCAAAGGCTGTCCGACCAGAAGCTGAATGCAGACGCAAGACCCGAGGTGGAATCGGACGCATTGGCCTCGATCGGCACATCCTGACCGGCTCTGTAAGCAAACGCACCTGCAGGAGAACTCATATCCAGGCTAGGATCTATGTTGTCAATGACCGCACTGGCAGGATTGTCCACGGTGGCAGGGTTACCCAAGATATCCGTGATAACAGATCCACCTGCACCCAAGACAGAGACACTGTAGGGGCCATCACCACAGGCATTGGAATCAAAGTCGTACTTGAGGAATGTACCGCTTTTAGGAGGAATACGGGTCTGCCCAACAGCAAAACCACTGACAGGGAAAGACTGGCAAGCAAAGCTCACATTGGCAGCCAAACCACCGGGGAAACCGACAGCAACAGGATAGTTGACACCCGTTTTTCCACCAAAGTCCTCAAGGACAATGCCATCGATACGCGCATGGTCGCTGATGTACCCATTTTCAGCAACATAGGGCAGTGGGGATGTGTCGTAAACCTTGCCAACTGTGAGTTTGGGACCCTTATTGTCAAATGTCACTTGCTCATACGAAGTACTACCCCTAGAGTTACCCAACTCGTCACGCGTGATGGCAAAGAGATAGTAACGGCCATCGGCAATGTCTTTGGCATCTGCCACGATATCTGAACCGACAACGGGAACAGAAACACCCGTACTGGCCACGGCCCGCCAGTTGTACGGAGCGGTGCCACGGTCCTCTTTGTATGCAACCTTAACACCCAAGGTCCGAATGTTCTTGACCCGGTTTGGCTCATTGCCAACGCCATCCTGAACACCTGCAGGAACGCCTCCATTGACATCTGCTGGAACGAGATAGTACTCGATTCGCTCCAAGCCAGAGGGCAATGTGTCTCCGGGGACAGATTGGGGAAGATCCAACAAACCGCCATTGGAAACATATGTATAGATGGTCCCACGGGCCCAGTTGTTGTTGTTTACACCATTAAAATTCGTAAGAATGTTGCTGGCAGTAAATTTGGAAACCGGCGCGCCCACGAACTGGGGATCGGCAGACTGAGGCGCCGTTCGGTCAACGATGAACTCGTGTGACTGAACCTCCGGCATTCCCTCGCTGTACGTAATCTGTGCGACGATACGGAATTTTTTGCCCTCCAGATGGCTAAATTGTGCAGTATCAAAAGGCTTGGACATGAAGTTGCCCGTTGGGCCACCTGCACCACAGTCTCCCGCAAAGGTGGTCACGTCGCCGACGTAGGCAATGGCTGTGCCGATGGATGTATCGATGATCCGATAGTCAACGTGATTGACCGTCACGCCTTCAGGAAGCACACGTGTAGGCTTGACCGAGAAGCAAACTTGGCCTTTGGCATATGTGAAAATCCCGCTGACGCCACCAGATAAAACACCAAGGTTGCGCACAACGTTTTCTGGATCGCTGTTGTCAGCGTTGAGACCCACCCTGGGTTGGTTTACCCAGGTTGCACCACTGGCTTCATGGATTCCAACATTGGTGCCGTTGTAAGCACCTGGGTTGGGAGTTGGGTCAATGACACCCACACGGCTGACCTTAATACTGGCTTGAGTCTCTTTGGTCTTCCCATTGGTGTCCGTGGCTGTGACCGTAACAATATAGGTACGATCCACAACAGAATTGGGCACTTCAACTGTAATAGTATCGTTGAAGTGCTCAGTGTTCAACTCGGTGACATATTGCTTATTATTGAAGGTAAATTCAATTTTGGTCAATTTGCCTTGTACATTTGCCTTTTTGCTGGCTTTGGCCTTCACCGTGATTTTGGTCATGGTTTGTCCAGTAGTAACCTCTCCACCACTCGCTTCCAAGGCCATATCAACGTCTTGGTTGCCTGGGTCTACGACCGGTTGAACGACAACATCACGCGAGTGGGACCTTGTGTTATTCCCCTTATCAGTGACGGTCAGGGTGACGTTGTATTTGCCTGACGCAGCGTAGGTGTGGGTTGTCGCTTTGACATTCTTGACCTTGGCTGTATTATCGCCGAAATCCCACTCGTACGTGGCGCCAGCTGCAATGTCGAGGTCTGCAGCACCATCAGCGTCGGTAGAAGCGTCGGTGAAAGTGACCTCTTTCGATGTGGACGTAGCTTGTTGGATATTAAAGTTGACAACCGGAGCAACATTTGCTGCTGGGGTTGGGGTCTCAGGTTGTTGGCATCCGGCCAACGCAAGCGCACCTGTTAACGTCAGTGCAATAAACTTCAGATTCTTCATTCATTCCTCCTTGGAATGCGGGTCGTGACTTCCGCGAGGACACACCGGAAGTGCCATAAGCATCCGGTTCTTGCAGTACACTCATCCTCATCAGGCCACTGTTTCTCTAAGTCTTGGCTCCGTGATGACACAGATGTGAAGCCTAAGAGGAAGTATAGTCAGGCCATAAAGGGCTGTCAATACGCGCGAGAGCGCAACGAAAGCAAATACACCATTCCGACCAGACCTCGCTCTATTACCATTTTTTAATTAAACACACATTTTCTGACGGCTTTCTGATGGCATTTCAGAGGGAACCCGCATCCAAACCAAACCATAAACCTCCAAAAACATCCCGGTGGACACACCACTCTGCGGCCCACCGAAAGTCCCGGAAACCGAATAGACACAGATCAAACAAGAACCAAAGTACAGGTTTAAAACCCCCACACCGCAACAGCCCTTCCTTTTGTCTGATTTTGCTTAACAAAAAGGTTAAGGTTTTAATAAGCCTATCACCCAAGCTCATTTAAACCGCTCGGTCAGTCCTTCTGGGGAGGCAACGATCAGCCCGGTCGCCATTGAGACAAAGAAACCCGTTTCGATGACGCCGACTTGCAATTTTAGTTCTGCGGCCAATGTTGCGATGTCAATGGATGGGCTCCCTGCAAAATTGAGATCACAAATGAGATTGCCGCCGTCGGTGAGGTGCGGCTGTCCCAAGGCATCACAGCGCAATCTGGGTTTTCCAAAACGCCCCAATCGGACGAGGGTGCTCTGAACGCCAAAGGGAACCAATTCGATCGGAACAGGCGAGCGCTGGCCCAAATGGTCCACACACTTGGAATGGTCCGCAATGATAATGAGACGCTTCGCATTGGATTCCACCAGCTTTTCACACAACAATGCCGCTCCCAAACCCTTGATGAGATTCCACTGCGGATCGACCTCATCTGCCCCATCCACAGCAATATCAATGGATTGGTTTTGAAACCGTTCGACAGCCAACCCTTGGGACACAGCCAATATTTCTGTTGACTGGCTGGTTGGAACACAGACCAAATCCCGCAAAAGTCCCATCTGAACACGGCGTGCCAATTCCAACACAAAATACCGGGACGTACTTCCGGTACCCAAACCCACACACATGCCACTGTGTATGTGATCGGCGGCACGGAAGGCTGCCTGGGCTTTTAAAGCATCGGTCTGCACGTTAACCCTCTACTTGGCTCTGGTGCTTAGAGAGAACATCCCAAACCTGATCGACATGGCCCTCGACGCGAACGGCATACCAAGCGCGAACCAACACACCCTGGGGATCGATTAAAAAAGTAGAGCGTATGATCCCTTCGGAAATACGACCATACAAATTCTTTGTACCGTACGCACCAATTTGACGTATACATTCGAGAGATGGATCGGACAAAAGGGGAAATGACAGTTGGTATTTGGCTGCGAAATGGCTGTGTGAATCGGCATCATCCGCACTCAATCCCAGAACGATGGCTCCTGAAGACATGAGGAAAGCATGGTCTCGAAAATCACAAGATTCCTGTGTGCATCCAGGGGTATCGTCCTTGGGATAGACGTACAACACGACGTACGACCCGAGGTGATCGGAAAGCTTGTGGAGATTTCCACTGGCGTCAGGCAAAACAAACTGAGGGAATGGCTTTCCGGTTTCCAATCGAATTTTAGGCAAGTTGTCCATGAGGCCATACTAACGGCTTTTGGTTCGATCGGGTTGAAGAGCTGCATTTTGGCAACAATCAGCCAGACTCAATTGTCTCTTCAATGACACAGGGATTATTTAATGGCATGGACGACCACAAAAGCAAACAGAAAAGCCAACTACAAGCATTGGGCATTCCCACCAATAGAATTGTGGCTCAATTTTGGCGTCAGATAATGTAAATTCTTTCCATTATCTAGCCTATTGGATTTTCAAGATTTCAGCAACTGCAGAACTCGAAAAAATATTTTTCTATGATACGATCTTGCTTTCATTACAGCAATTTTCAGATTAATAGAGGAAATAGGGAGCCTTTGAATCAACCTCGAGAATCTGGCCTAGGTCGTACGAACGCATATTTTAGTAGGCCATCAAAATCTCGAGAAACTGCTGTATTACAAAAAGTTCCATAATTGGATAAATGTATAATTTTGATATTAATCTCGATTATTATTTATCTTGTGTGGCAAACGAAGACACTGCGCTAAAGGCCGCTTGGCGATAGGTAATTATCTAAATCACTATATATGAATAATAGCAAGAATAATTATTAAAAGATTTAAAACAATGGCTCTTCGTCAGTAGTCTAGGAATTCGATGCCTTAGGATACAACTAGAGCACTCAAAGTAGTATGATATGTTTCATATAAAGATTCTCATAGTCTTTTAATTTCATTATTCCCAGCAATAATGAAAAATCCTATAATTCGATTGGATTTGGCATTCATCATCAAATAAATCCATTGTTTCTTCTTATTGTTTCCAAAAAAGGATCAAAGTTCACCGCATTGATAAAAATGACACTGTTTCTGACTCATATTTCGGACATTCCATCCCCGTTATTGTTATTACTCAAATACCATTACCAAAGGTGAGGATCGAACCGACATATTTCAAGGATGTAAAACACGCTACAGCACGTTCTATGATCTCGGGTGCCGCTCAATTCAAAAGAGACACCGGCTTGGCACCGTTACTGTACTCAAAGGTGAGAAGACAATCCCGTTTGAGGAGCCCATTTCAAGCGCATCCAGTATCCCAGACAAATGAATTACAATACCCACAATGGGAGCGTATTTACACCTTCGGGCTTTGGGATTGACCGAATACGAATCGAAGGCTTATGTGGCCATGCTGTTGCTCGGCCCAACCGTGCCATCCAGAATTGCCCGTCAGGCGGGTATCCCCCGTCCCAAAATTTACGAGACACTGGAGCGCCTTGAAGGACGGGGCCTGGCGCAAAAAACCCAGACGTCACCCATTGGCTATGTTCCACTTTCCGCACAAGAGTACATCGAGCGTTCCAAGCGGGAGTTTTTCGGTCGAATGGAGGCACTTGAACGCGACCTGGCCCGATTGACCGCCGACACCACACCCCAGGCCATTCACTCCCTGGTTGGCGAAAAAGCCATCTTGGCTCTGTCACAAAGCATTGTTGAGAATGCGAAGCACACACTGCACATCGCTGGAGATCAAATGGAAGGCTTTCTTCACCGCATTCCGCGGAGTGTCACGCTGGTTCACCTTCCCTCGAATCGCTTTCCCCATGGATTTTGGCCTTCGGTTTCGTCCCTCTTGTTGGCTCGCGATGGAGAAACTGCATTGATCGCACATTTTGAGGCAGAACCGCACGGCGTCCACACGCACAACACAGAGGTTGTCGCACTCATCGAAAACCACATCCGCCTGGCACTGACACCCGATGCCCAATCGCAATAACACAACACCCGTTCGTTCTTTGATGACAAAAATTCGAGTGGCTTTTCTGTAAAGTGTTGAATCATGACACCACCTCTGCCTTTTCCTGTTGTCTTGGTCGATGGACACAGTCTGCTCTATCGGTCCTATTATGCCGTGCCTGACTTCACCTCTCCACAGGGAAATTCTGTCGGCGCAGTGTACGGCTTCATGCGAACCTTGCTGAAATTGTGCAAAACACAGCGATTGGTTTTTGTGGCATTTGACCGTCCAGAGGCCACATTTCGCCACGACGTTTTTGACGGTTACAAGGCAGGACGAAGTGAAACACCCGAGAGCCTCCCGATGCAATTGGAGACCGTTAAACAACTGGTTGACCTTTTGGGCCTTTCTCGGTTCGAGGTGACCGGCTATGAAGCCGACGATGTGCTGGCAACGTTGGCCAAGCACCTCGAAGCGCGAGGCATAGAGGTTCATATTCTGACGGGAGATCGCGACATCTACCAATTGATTTCCGACCGCATCAAGGTCATCACCTCGGATGGCAAAGGGTTTATTGAACCCAAGGATATTCTGGAAAAGTACGGTGTGCGGGTCGATCAGTGGGTGGATTTTCGGGCTTTGTCTGGCGATCCCAGTGACAACATCTCCGGTGTGCGAGGCATTGGACCCAAGACAGCTGCCAAGCTTTTACAAAGCTACGAAACGCTGGATCGCATTTTGCAGGCCACTTCGGACGGGACCCTTGAGCCCAAATCGGCCATGAAGAAAATCGACACGGACCGCGATAGCGCTCTGCTCGGACAAAAACTCAGCCGGTTGGTTTCGGATTTGCCGATCGCGTACTCGCTTGATCGGCCCAGCCCCGATGGAGACGCCTTGATTGCATTCGCCGGTGCATTGGGTTTTGACAGCCTGCGCGAAGACATCTTGGCATACATACAACATTGCCTTGAGCCTTGGATCACTGAAGATCCAGACACGGTCTCAAACCTGCTCGGGAAACTCGATCCGGAGTGGAAATTACCCGAAGACACTTTTTGGGACGGTGTCAATACCGCTCGCATATGGGGCTTCTCTTCCATTCCGGCACTGTCTCGCGGGACGCCAGAAGGGATGCAATACAGCTATTTGGGTGGGGGTCGGTCCTACACACCGGCCCTGTTTTGTTCAGAGGACTTTCGCACACCTACCGTCATTCACGCCGTCAAAGCCAAAGATGCAGCCACATGTTTGCAGATGTCCGGTTACCACGCTGAACCCGGTGAAGACCCTTTATTGATGGCCTACACAATGGATTCCAACATTACCGATGAAAAGTCTTGGGTTTCGGCTTTTGGCAGTGACACGCAAGAGTGGCCTGCAGATGCAGAACGGCGCGCGCTCCTGTCGGCCGAATTGGTGAAACCCACAAGGGACGCCCTCCACCAGTGGCCTCAAGTGAGGGCATTGTATGAACGCCTGGAACGCCCACTCAGCCGTGTTCTTACCCACATGGAATCTCGAGGCATTGCCCTGGATGTGCCTTATCTTTCGGCGTTTGGATTGGATCTGGGTGCTCGCTTGGAACAACTCAAAGAACATATTTACGACTTGGCTGGAAAGGTCATCAACCTCAACAGTCGGGATCAGCTCGAGATTTTGCTCTTTGACGAATTGGGACTTGCCGCCAGCAAAAAGAAAACCAAAGCAACTGGACGGCGTTCAACTGCAGCATCCACCCTTGAAGCGCTTCGGGAAGCCCATCCGGTGGTTCCCAAGATCTTGGAATACCGCGAGTTGTCCAAACTCAAAGGCACCTACCTCGACCCGCTGCCGAAATGGATCAATCCTCACACTGGGCGCCTGCACACGACATTTTCACAGACCGAAGTCGCCACGGGTCGCCTTTCAAGCCTGAATCCCAATTTGCAAAATATTCCCATGCGGACGGAGCTGGGCCGGCAAATTCGACGGGGTTTTGTCGCCGCAAGAGATCACGTGTTGATCTGCGCAGATTACAACCAAATCGAGCTGCGTTTGATGGCCCACATGGCACAAGATCCCGCACTGATGGCTGCTTTTTCTGAAAATGCCGATATTCACCGCCGGGTTGCAGCACAGGTTTTGGGCATCGATGAAGCGCAAATCAGTCCAGACCAGCGTCGGATGGCCAAAACGGTCAACTTTGGCGTGATGTACGGCATGGGCGCATACCGTTTGTCGGGGGAACTGGGCATTTCCTACGAGCAGGCCGAGGGTTTTATCGATCGCTATTTTGGGGTTTATCCTCAGATCCGGGCCTATATCGACGCAACACTGAAATTTTGCCGAAAACATGGCTACGTCGAAACGCTGATGGGCCGCAGGCGGCACATCTCAGGCATCGATGCCACCCGGGTGGTCGTCCGGGAGGCGGCTGAGCGCATGGCCTACAACATGCCCATTCAAGGGACTGCGGCCGATGTGATCAAACTGGCCATGGTCCGCTTGGATCCGAAATTGGGAACCTACGGCGCACAACTTCTGCTGCAGGTTCACGATGAACTGGTCGTCGAATGTCCCAGGGAACATGTCCACGAGGTGATGGCACTCGTTCAATCTGAAATGGAAAACACACTCCCACTTGATGTTCCACTCAAAGTTGATTTGGGGTTTGGAGACAGTTGGTTTGAATCAAAGTAACCCCAAAACTGCCTGAACCGAATTGGAGGAAAAATCTGAGACACGACAGGTCATCAGGCCACAGAACCACGCACCAAAACAAGCGCGTTATCGCGAACTGAATGGGTTTCGCTGTGAGATGCCTTGTGTGAACGCCGTGTCCTACGGCAAACCCATCCATCTTTTGGGATACAGCAGGTTCTGTTGTTGTTTGGATCTTTAAAAATCCATTATGAAGAACCACTGAGATCCCAATATTTAAGGACATTGCTCTAAGAAAGGTATGTGTTCTATCGCATGCCATCGCTGTCGGCATTTGTTTTTACAGCAAATCTCATGATTTTTAGGATATCCAGCAAGCAGCATTTGGACCAAAAGAAACGTTAAAAAAACCTGGATTCGGGTTAAGGTAATTTACGCATTAGAAGATCATCCTGCTCAAGTTTGGGTTTTCCAAAATGATAGTCCTCTGGTACGCTGGGGTTTACTTACAACTTCTAAAAATACCCGTATCCGTTCACTCAATAGGGCTCCTTCAAGGCACCAAAGTTCAGTACATTACAAAAAATCAGAGGGACAAAAATCGTGATTGAGGCAATAAAAATAGGGAGATGAACCATCATGTGGTTTCCCCCGAGAGACCCTCTCGAAGAACTTAAAGCCGTCTTGCAAGCCTCCTTCAACCCAGACTCGAGTTGATGGCCATGTTCATTCTGGCCCTTCTCTCCAAAACCACGTGCTGTCTTGCCCGCATTGCCGAAATCTTGAACCCTCGAGTGAATCCGCTATCCAACGCGCAGCGCATCCGTCGTTTCCTAGATTTTGACTTCCCACACATGTTGGTTGTGAGCCAGCCCCTTTTGAGGACGGAGCTAGCCCGGGAGGCGCTGTGTTGGAAAGGTATGGCTATTCCATTAGCCTTAGTGGGACACGCTTCTTAAACTTTTGTAAGGTACTGAAACACCACAGTGAAGATAAATTTTGGGTCAATCTGATCTCTGATTCCATTTTTTTCTCTGCTTAACCCGAACTTAGGTTAAATAAACGTCCTATTGGGCTTTTAAAATTCCTGGTAATTATGAAGCCCTGTAACCATTGGGTGCGATTCTTACAAAAACGTCCCATAACTGCACCGTACGGATTATCCTGAACCCAGACCTTTGCAGGGCTATACTGTTGGGAAAATTTCCCTTTGAGAGTCGCTTGGGTCCCTCTGATAGACCTTCAATGGATTTTGCACCGTGGGTTGGCAAGTGTCTTCGCACCGAAAATACGACACGGGCTCTTGAATTGTGAGAATTTCCTCCGAAGGGTCACGACACAGAGAACCCGATAAGACCTAGAATCAAACGTGGAGGGTTTTCTTGCTCAGATATTACACTTCAGAATCCGTTTCAGAAGGGCATCCAGACAAACTGGCGGATTTGATTTCAGACAGCATTCTCGACGAGTTTTTAAGACAGGATCCCCATGCTCGGGTTGCCTGCGAAACCTTGGTCACGACGGGACTGGCCATGGTGGCTGGAGAGATTACGTTGGGCCATGGGTATGTGGATATTCCCAAAGTGGTTCGGGAATCCGTTCGAAAAGTGGGTTACACACGGGCCAAATACGGTTTCGATGCCGATTCGTGTGCCGTGATGGTCAGCATCGATGAACAGTCCGACGACATTGCCAGCGGTGTCAACGCTTCCGAAGAGTGGCGGCAGATGACAGAGGCCGAGCGCCAAAACCCCAAAAACCGCCACAGCCACATCGGTGCGGGGGACCAAGGGGTGATGTTTGGCTATGCGACCCGCGAAACTGCAGAACTGATGCCGCTGCCCATCACTTTGGCCCATGGACTGACACGACGTTTGGCAAACATTCGCAAAGAGGGCCTTTTGGAATACCTGAGACCGGATGCCAAAGCCCAGGTGACCTTGGTTCGCGATGGCACACAACAATGGGTTGATACCGTGGTCATTTCGACCCAGCATGCCGAGGGTATTGACCAGGAAGACATTCGGCAAGACGTCCTAGAACATGTTGTGTACAGTGTCGTTCCCGCAGAACTCTTGCGAAAAGACACCCGCTGCTTTGTGAATCCTTCCGGGAAATTTGTCATTGGGGGTCCACAGGGCGACACCGGTTTGACCGGTCGGAAAATCATGGTGGACACCTACGGCGGAGCGGTGCCCCATGGCGGTGGCGCGTTCAGCGGAAAAGATCCCACAAAGGTGGACCGCAGCGCCGCCTACTACGCCCGCTATATCGCCAAAAATGTGGTCGCAGCTGGTCTAGCTGAACGTGCACTGGTCGAAATTGCCTACGCCATCGGTCGAGCACATCCCGTGGGTTTGCGCATTGACACCTTTGGTACGGGAACGCTGCCGGAAGCCGAAATTGCCAAACGCGTGTGGGAAAATTTTGATGCCCGTCCTCAGGCCATCATTGCCGAACTGGATTTGCAACGACCCATTTACGCACAAACCGCAGCTTACGGACATTTTGGTCGACCTGAGTTTCCGTGGGAACAGACAGACAAAGCAGTGCTTCTCAAAGATTAAAATAAAAAACCCGCAGTACTGCGGGTTTTTCGGGCTTCACGATCTTGTAACATTCACGCACTACATACGTCCTCCCTCTCATTGAGCCCAAGATAGACCCCTACCTCTTAAAAGGGTCTTAAAGGCTGTATGAGAAAGATCAAAACCAGACACGGGCATCCAGCCAGAAAAAGGCAACCAAGCCCAAACCCAAGCCCAAAACAGCCCGGGCAATCAAAGGTGGAAGGCAAGACACTTTGTTTTTGTAGACGGCAAGGAAAGTGAGCAGTGTCCCCTCAAGAAGCAAAAGCGGCAAGGGCAGGGGAAACACCAGAGCATACAAACAGACCACAATTCCAATAGAGATGGCTTTCCCATAGCGTTTCTCCAGCGGCGTCCAAGCGTATCCATGCCAAAATACGTGGGTCAAGGGAAGCAGTGCAAGTGGAACAACCAACCAGATCTGAGGAAGCTCCAAAGGCAAGTAGTAGCCATTCAAGGGCGCAGGCGACATCCGTGTGAAGTAGGCGTAACCGACGGTTGCGAAGGTCCACAAAAGGCCAACAACCACAGATAGAGACATCGCCTCTGGATGGCTTTCTGGGAATAAAGTGTCTTTGGGCTGCCATCCGAGTGCTCGGACATGTTGCCAAACCATCAAAAACAGCAGCAATGCAAAGGTCGCATAAAAAATGGGTATGGCAGTCGTTCGCTGTAAGGGTGTCCACAATGACAGCAGGTTTTGGTAGTTGAGGCTGCCGTAGGCCATCGATGCGATCAATGCACCGAGAAGTGCCAGGGTAAGCAGGCGGTAGATGTGACCCACAGACCAAGAGCGCGGCCCCGAATCAAATTCCAAGGCGGACAGCGGCTCAATGCGGCTCTCACCAAAGAGATGAAGCAGCAAGAGGGCGAGCATGGGAAGCAAAAAAGGGACGAGGGTTTTGAGGAGGTCACCCATAACATTGTGGATCGCGGTCAGCCGTTGGAGGGTTGCAGAACCTTTGCCCAATTCGCCGGAACCAAAGTAGGCCAACGTCAGTGTCGATAAGACCTTCGCTTCCGTCTCTACAGTTGTAGGGGTTCTTTGGATAAGACCCTGAGCCCGTTCCAGAGTGGAAATGGCCGTTTCGATCTGTCCGGAAGCCCACTGAATGTAACCCCGCTCCACCATAAGTGTGGGGTTTTGGCTTCCCCCGCGTTCCACCACTGCTAGGGCCTCTTGCGGTGACGTTTCCAGCAGGCGTTCCGCAAGGGCAACCCGAGCAAGATCATCGTTTGGAAAACGAGCCAACACTGCCTTGTACGCCTCGATGGCCTCCGTGTGCCGCTCCAAATGGTCCAGGGATTGTGCCCTGATCATCAGGTTGGGGTTGGATATTTTTTGGACGGTTTCGCTGTCCGAAAGAGCGGCTTCATAATCCTCACGGGCAAAGTTCAACTGTGCACTCAAGCGTTTGGTTTCGTCGTCGTTCGGGGCCAGTGTACGCGCCTGTTCCAGGGCAGTCGCGGCCGAGTCAAGTTCACCGAGGGCCAACGTGCTGGCCGCCAAGAGTTGCCAGGCCCGAACATTCTTGGGATTGCTGGTCGCGGCCAGTTGGCATTGTCCCTTGGCACTGGGATAATCCTTGGCTTGAAAAAAGACTTGGCACTGCCCAATAAACTGTTGGGCTTGTCCCGAGTTAAAAAGCCCCCCGAAAATCAGACAGCAGACAAAGACAATGTATGGATGGCATTTCACAAATCCATCATAACATTGCCTCTGCAGATTCTATTTTTCAGTGCGTGCCATCGGTCGTCAAAAGTGCGCCGTAGAGGTCGGGCCTACGGTCTCTGAAAAACCCCATCGCCGCGCGGTGGGTTTGCGCTCGGGCAAAATCCAGCTCTGCATATACCAAACCCTCATGGCCGTGTGATTCGGCCAAAAAAGCCCCTGTGTAATCCGAAACAAAGGACTGACCGTAATAACTCTGCCCGCCGTTGTGTTCAAGGCTTTCGGTTCCCAGTCGGTTGGCAGCAGCGACGTAGATGCTGTTGCATACAGCATGACCAACCATAGCCCGTTGCCACATCTCATGGTTGTTCGGGCTTTCAACTTCCAGAGGTTCAGACCCAATGGCCGTCGGATACAAGAGCAAATCCGCGCCCAAAAGGGTCATGATCCGGGCCGCCTCGGGAAACCACTGATCCCAGCAAATGCCTACCCCAATCGATCCATACACTGTTTTCCACGTTTTGAAACCGGTATTTCCGGGACTGAAGTAAAATTTTTCCTCGTAGCCCGGGCCGTCTGGGATGTGTGACTTCCGGTACATGCCGAGGATGTCTCCAGTCGCATCGATCATGGCCACGCTGTTAAAATAGACCGGTCCAGCTTTTTCAAAAAAGCTGATGGGCAAAACCAATCGGTGCCTCTGGGCAAGCCTTTGAAACCGCTCGAGAAAAGCGTGGGGATCCGTGTGGGCCCAAGAGAAAAAAGATTCCCGTTCCAGTTGACAAAAGTAATGGGTTTCAAAGAGCTCGGGAAGCAACACAATGTGCGCGCCCTGTGCGGCCGCCTCTTCAATATAGGCACAGCTCCGGCTGAGGTTGTCTTCTGGGTTGGCAGAGATGGGCATCTGCAATACGGCCAATTTAGGCATGGGTCAGTGTCTCCAAATGCGTGTTCCACACGCGGCCCACAGGTTGTTGTTGGGTCATGCAGTGAAAAGAGCCTCCACCGTGGATGAGCGCCCGCGAAGACAGGCCGATCACTTGGCGATCTGGAAACAGTGGCCGCAAAATCTCGAGCGCCCTGTCATCCGCGGGATCGGCGTAAATGGGAACAACCACGAATCCGTTTCCAATGTAGAAATTGGAGTAGGTGAGGGGCAAGCGCTCTCCTTCAAATGTAATGGGGTTTTGGGGAAGTGGCAGTTCAACCACATTCAAAGGTTGACCGTTCAGATCTGTAAAGCTGCGAAGCTGCTCGAGGTTGCCTTGGGTGACTTCAAAATTGGGATCTTTGGGATCTGAACAGATGGCCGTAACGACGGTGTGTGGGTTGACAAAACGGGTCAGGGTATCGATGTGTCCATCGGTGTGATCGCCCTCCAAACCCCGATCCAACCAAAGCAGTTTTTGGATGCCCAAATGGTCGCGCAAAACCCGCTCAAAATCACTTTCGGTCCAGTTGGGGTTGCGCTTTTCCGAAAGCAGACATTGGCGCGTCGTCAGACCGAGGCCCTGTCCATTGACCTCCAGTGAGCCTCCTTCAAAAACAACGTCGACATCCCAATGATCCACATTGAGCGTCTGGGCCACGTACTCTGGAACGGTGTTGTCCCTTTCCCAAGAGAATTTCTCGCCCCAAGCGTTAAACTTCCAATTGACCAAACTCAAGTCGTCTTTGCGTCTGACAAAAATAGGCCCGTTGTCTCTGATCCAGATGTCGTCGAGGGCGGTCGCATGGTACACAACGGGAAGTCCACAAAAACGCTGCGACGCATCTTGATAGGACGCCAAATCTCGAACCAAGAGGTGGACGGGCTCAAACCGAGCGAGGGTTCGGACAAGTTCGGCACATTCGTCGCGGACATCGCCCAAGAGACCCAACCACATGGCATCGTCGGCCGGCCAAGAGGTCCAAGTTGCACGGTGAGGAAACCATTCTGCAGGCATGGAAAACCCCAAAGCAGAAGGTGTCGGATGAGATAAATGTCGAAAACCCAACATGAATGACCAGTCTACAGCAGAAGAAATGCACTCCGGGCATGTGCATGCACCGTTGGCAACGGGGTTGACTCAAAATCTGGAATCGAGAAATCCCAAAAGGTGCACCAAACAACAAAAAACCGTTTTACCTTTCTCACTCACGCGAGCTCGGGTTGCAGACCAAGATGTAACCAAAAACAAGTTGGGCCAAACAGAACAGCGTAAAACATGGTTCACAATGATCAGGAACTTTGAATGCCTGATAAAATGCGTACATGACAGCTTTTTTGGCTGATATTTTTCTTTTTGCCCATTCTAGGGAAAGTTTCTCAAATATTAGGATCAGAGACAGGCAAGGATGCTTTTTGGGGCTGTACAATACACAATTCGCCCACAAAAATCATGTAGATATTTTTCACGTTCGGAAAGGCATTTTTGGCACTCACAACTGCAAACATTTGACAAAAATCATTTTTGGGAACCCGGACTTCAGAAGAATTGTTTCCTAAGCACGTAATAAAGATCAGATGTGTATGGCGTTGGATTGTCACAACATCGAAAGCATATTTTAATTTTTAAATTAAGCCCAGGCCCATTAGACGGCCCAAATACGGTGTTTCATGCAAGCAAACGTCCTGAAAAATCTAAATCAATGAAACGGAATTGGGCGTACTTCCACATCTTGGTTTGAATCTCGTCCATATCTCATCATTTTCCGGTGGGCACTTGGCCTTTCGGGATTTATCTGGACTGCATTTTTTGTATAAAAAGTAGAGTCTTGGCCCCACCCAAGTGGCTGCCAAACAGTCAATCCCTCTACTTTGTCAGAATCGGGTTTTCTAGATATTTTCGAACTGAATGGTACAGAAAGTTTGTCCATTTCTTGGATTTTTATGAAACAAGAAATGCCATACAAATCCATCTCAAAGTTTTCTAAAAATCACCAATATTTAATAAGCATGTTTACATTATAAATTAATAAAGAGAACGAATTAGATTTTATATCCTTGTTGATTTTAACGAAGATAACAATCTTTATTAATTTATAATTTTACAGCAGATTTTATAATTATTGGAAATTTCGAGAGCTTGATAAAACACATGTCTAACGGTTTTTCTGGTTGGAATGTTGGTTTATGATTACCCTAAAAATGACGAAACAGAAATAAAGCGTAACCTGGATGTGTTTTAGATTCTCAAGAAATCCCCGATATTAAAGGAACTTACTGCAATAAAAGTGATTCCATTTTTGTTGCTCTTAAGATTGATATACTTTTCATTTTTTCGAAACCATCTATTGCGGCTTTTTTGATCTACTGGGTATTAATTGAACCAAAATCACCCATTCAATTTCTTTTGATGATCCTCAAGGTTCCTGGTATTTAAGAAACTTCCCGTAAATACCAGCATTCCAATTTTCTTAAATTCAGCCCAAACTTGAATTCTCTTGTGCACCTATCGAAGCCGCCTGATACACTGTAAACAAGGCAAATCGACATGCCACGAATATTTGAACACCACGGAGGCATATGAAACATCACATTTGGTTTGGGTTAATGGCCCTATTGGTTTCCTGCACCCCTGAGTCCACATCTCCAGAACCCTTACGACCGGTGCTCACACCACGCGTTATTGATGATGCGCAAACAACGGTGCTTTTTCGTGGAAAAAATTTGGAAGAACCCCAGTCGGTAAGTGTTGATGGGGAAATGGCTGAGATTGTCGAGTCGAACCCGGACAGCGTGGTTATTCGGCTCAGACAGGCCCTGGAGCAAGGCGACCATACTGTTTTGTTTACCAATAAATCCGGCGTCTCTTTTACATCGCCACGTGGACTCAAGGTGATTCCAGGAGAAGTCAACACCACAAATCCCAGATATTTGGAACCTCGGGCACTGGTCGTGACGTACACACCCAAGGTCAAAGGGTCTTTGGAAGGTGCTTGGAAAAAAGCAAACTATGAGATAGAAGCGAGTTGGGAACCCTTTATTCCGGAAAGTACAGGCATATGTGGAAGGGTCATTACGGCACTCAAAGATACGGATCCCAGCAACCGCTCGACTACAGATGGGTTCAATGCCCTGATTGAGGAACTTGGCGACTCTGAAACGGTAGATTTTCAAATCAATGCGCGTCATGTGGACCGTGGGCCGGATGCCTATTCAGGTTCGCTTCAGGCACCCGTTCCCACAACGGTTCCAGCCCCGCTGTTGCCCCAAGCACCGAAACTCAGCGTGGCTGTGTTGGACACAGGCCTCAGCGACAAAACGGAGATCCTGCGCAGGGGAGGTTCCGTGGATGACGCTGGACGCAGTTTTGTCTTCCCCAATAACATCCTCTCCATCAATGATGACGCATTGGAACGCCGCTACGATGGCACATTTGTCTCCAATCAAAACATCGGTCACGGGACCGCTGTTGCCACAGCCCTTTCCCGGATGGCTTCAGTAAATGTGGTGCCCCTCAAGGTCTGTGACCAGACTGGAACGTGCAAGTCGCCAAGTGTTGTTGCGGCCATATGCTACGCAGCCAGCCTGGCAAAGCGAGATGCCCTACCCGTCCGGATCATGAATTTGTCCCTGAATAGCAATGCATCCGATCCACTGGTGTACCAAGCGCTTCAGGAAGCATCTGAACAAGGCATCAGTATTGTCGTGTCTTCGGGAAACCAGCGAAAGAACACCGTACCGTACAATCCAGACAGTTATCCTGCGTACTACAGCGTTGACCACCCAAAGGGCAAACACAGCGCGATCGCCGGCCTGGTGGCGGTGGGTTCGGTCGGTACGTCCACAACCACCAACGCATTTGTACCTTCCGAATTTTCCTCAGAGGGACCTTGGGTGACGCTCACAGCTTTGGGAGAAAATATTTCGCTGCCGAGGGCAGACGGAAAAGGCTACTATTCATTTACCGGAACGTCTTTTTCAGCGCCACAGGTGGCTGGACGGTTGGCTCAGATTCTAACACTCAGCCCAAATCTCAAACCGGCAGAAGTAAAAACAATGCTGTTGCAGAACAACATCAAGGTGCTGCCGTCGTGTCCAACGAATCGGTGTGGTGCTGGTTTACTCTTGTCTGGAACGGATGCCGCGTCTCACGGTCAGTAACGGATTTCCATGACAGTGTATTCGGTCTTTCCTTTGGGCGTCTCAAATGAAACTGTTTCGCCCTTTTTGCGATCTTTGAGTAACTTACCCATCGGAGAATCTTCGGAAATGCGTTTCACAGGTCCAGAAACACTGACTTCATAGGAGCCGACAATCTCAAGTGTCATTTCCTTACCATTTTGGTCTTTGATCACGATGGTGGCGCCCAAACCCACGACGCTGTTGGCTGCGTTTTGGTCTGGGTCAACAATCTCAACACGGGAAAGGCGATCCTCGAGTTCCAGAATCTTGGCCTCGTTTTCGCTTTGAAGCATCCGGGCCTCGTCGTAGGCGGCACTCTCTCTGAGGTCACCGTCGGCAATGGCTTTTCCCATGTACTCTCGAATTTCTTCTCTGCGAACATTTTTGAGGTGGTCAAGATCGGCCATGAGCTTCTCATACCCGCGCTGGGTCATCTTAAATTTACCTGTCATCACATTTCTCCTCACGAAAATCCGTCCCTCTGCCTCTGTTTTCAAAAGGCAATCCATGGTTTTAAGCAAAACCCAAACCCTTTCATTGCTGAATGTCATGGACTGAAATAGGAACAGCTGCGCCCTGGAACGAACCGCACCCCCGATTATAAACGGTTTTGGACCCAGACAGGCAAGATAATCTTCTCATCTGAAGGACGATAAAATTGAGCCTTGAAGGAACCCTCAGCAGATGTCTTGCGTACGCTAAAGACGAAAGGAGTATTTTTTATGCCTGTCAGCTTATCCAAAGGTGGAAACGTCTCTCTAAGTAAAGCCGCTCCAGGACTCAAAGCCATTTTGGTCGGTCTGGGGTGGAATCCCCGTTCGACCGACGGAGAGGCCTTTGACATCGATGCCAGTATTTTCTTGCTGGACGTCAACGGAAAGGTTCGCTCGGACTCTGATTTCATTTTCTACAACAACCTCAAATCGAGTGACGGTTCCGTAGAACACACAGGCGACAACAGAACTGGACAAGGTGACGGTGACGACGAAGCAGTCAAAGTCAACTTGGACGGCGTCCCAGCAGACGTCGACAAGCTGGTGTTTGCCGTGACCATCCATGACGCCCAAGCGCGGAGACAAAACTTCGGCATGGTTGGAGGTGCATACATCCGGGTCGTCAACCAAGATGGTGGCGAAGAAATTGCCCGCTACGACCTGTCTGAAGACTCCAGCACAGAAGCGGCCATGATTTTCGGAGAGCTTTACCGCAACGGCGGAGAATGGAAATTCAGGGCTGTCGGACAAGGCTTCAACGGAGGGCTCGGTCCAATGGCCGCCTCTTACGGTGTCAGCGTTTGAGCATGTAAACAGATGCACGCGTGTCGCAAAGTCCCCCGATTTTGGGGGATTTTGATTCTTCTCATTTCCGAAAGGCCAATATGCTCGAATTGATTCAAGGGCAAAAGGTCAAGCTGTCTCAACTGACGGCGCGTTCCAGTGTGAATGTGCGGGTACACACACAGGGAACGGCCGTCAAAGTTGTGCTGTTGGGACTCAATGCATCAGGACAACCCTCAGACAGCCGACACCTCGTTTCCGAAGCAACCCCGATCGCCCTGGCCGGCGTGCAGTGGTTGGATCCCTCAGGATTTGGCATCGATTTCACCGGGTTGCCTGCACAGACCGAGCGTCTGGTCGCCTGCCTCTATTCCGATCAACCCCTGGACGCATCCACCACATTCACATTGACACTCGAAGAATCCAACGCAGCATCGCCACTGGCACGCTATGCATCTGGACGGGATCAGTGGACGGGACTTCGCTCTGTTATTCTTGGTGAAATGTACCTCAAGGAAGGCTGGCGTTTTTCGGTCATTGGACAGGGTCTTCAAGGCGGTTTGGACCGATTGATCCATCACTTTGGGGGCAACTGGACCGACGTGTCTGGGCACATGGCTTCACCCTTGGTTTCCCCCAGGGGCACTTCTTCTGTCAGCGTTTCAAGCACAGCTGCCACGCCACCGCATGGGATTCCAACCTCGAGCAATTCTGGAGAACCGGGCACTCACCGTCCATCCTGGACGCAACCCACACTCACCAACACCGGTCATCCCAATCCCGTGGGAGGCTCAATGACACGCACACTCTACCGCATCTACGGCGATGACATGCAAATCATTGAAATCGAACTGAGCCCCGGAGAATCCGTGCGCGCGGAAGCGGGTGCCATGCTCTACATGCGCGAAGGCATTGAAATGCAAACCACGTTGGATCGGCGCGGCAGTTCAGGGGGTCTCTTGGGTGGCCTATTGAGTGGTTTATCCCGTGTGGTTGCGGGAGAAAGCTTTTTTATCACGACATTTACCCACACGGGCCAAGGCAAATCCCACGTGGCCTTTGCGGCACCCTATCCAGGCAAAATCATTCCCCTCAACCTCGACGAACAAGGTGGAACATTTCTGTGCCAACGGGACGCTTTCTTGTGCGGTGCCGATAGCGTCGATGTGAATGTTGCATTTACAAGGCGTCTGGGTGCGGGTTTTTTTGGCGGAGAAGGCTTTATTTTGCAGCGCCTCAACGGTTCTGGCCTGGCGTTCATCCACGCGGGTGGAACCATCGTCGAAAAGGTCCTCTCCCCTGGCGAGGTTTTGCGCGTCGACACAGGCTGCATCGTCGGGTTCGCACCCACTGTCACCTACGACATTCAGTTTGTGGGTGGATTTCGCAATGCACTTTTCGGTGGCGAAGGGGTGTTTTTGGCGACACTGCGCGGACCGGGTCTGGTCTACCTGCAAAGTCTGCCTCTGTCCAGACTCGCAGAACGCATTCGGGGTGCATCGTTTGGGGGCAATTCTGGCTAGGTTACTGATGTTCATCATGGCGCTGCTTGGAACAACCAACGCACAAACCCAACCCCAAATCCGGGGACTGTGGGTGGATGCCTTTGGTCCCGGATTTCGAACACCAAAAGAAGTCGACCAACTCGTCGGTGTGGCCAAACAACTGGGAATCAACAGCATTTTTGCCCAGGTCGGCCGGCGTTTTGACTGCTATTGCAACAAAAGTTCGGTCCCACGCACAGAAGATCCTGCCGTCCCATTGGGCTTTGATCCACTGGAAGACCTTGTCAACAAAGCCCACAAAAACAACATTCAGGTGCATGCTTGGATGACGACGACAGCTGTTCATTCGCTCAAACTCAAATCACCCAAAAACCCAAATCACGTCTGGAACGCACATGGAGAAGACAAACTCGGCTACGACAATTGGCTGATCTACCGGCGCAATGGAACCAATGTCGAGGAGAGCGACTACTACTTGGATCTCTCCAACCCAAATGTTTCTGAATACATCACGCAGATGTATCTCTCAGTTGCACAAAACTACGCGGTCGATGGAATCATGTTGGACCGCGTTCGCTACCCTGACGATGGGCAGTCGGTATCTGGCAATTTTTGGGGTTACAGCGACGTCAGTTTGAGTCGCTTTTGGCAGGAGACGGGTTTTAAGGGCGTTCCCACACCGAACAATGCCGTATGGCTCGATTGGAGACGCCAACAGGTCAGTGATTTGGTGCGTCAGGTGTACCTGCGACTGAAATCTGTGCGCCCAGAATTGTGGGTCAGCGCTGCGACCATTGCCTACGGTGCGGCGCCCGTTTCGGAAGCAGACTTTCGAAAAACCCAGACCTACAAAGGGGTTTTGCAAGATTGGGTTTCGTGGAGCAAAGAAGGTTGGCTGGACCTGAATGTCATCATGAACTACAAGACATCTGGCCAAAAATCCCACGATGGGTGGTATACCGGTTGGAATCGGTTTGTAAAAACCCTCTCTCAGCAAAGCAAAACCCGTCAGGCGGTCGGTACAGCGCTGTACCTCAACCCCCAAAAGGTGTCCGCTATCCAAATCCAACAGGCGCTCTTGGAAGTCGGAGGTTGGGTGGGCTATTCTTATCGGAGTTTTTCAAGCCAGAGAAACGAAACCTGGAACAGCTTCAAAGACCTGAAGGTCAACTTTGATACCGCCGGGTTGGGCAAACCCACCTCCATCAGGGGTGTCCAGGGGAAAATCCCAAAAGGGAGTCACCGCAAGGTCGAATTGTGGACGGAAGGACAGGTATTGGCCAAAACGCGGAGTGACGCTTCCGGATTCTTCGGTTTTCTAAATCTGCCAGAAGGTAAACTGGAGATCCACGTTGAAGGCGTGTCCGCACCCATTGCATTCGAGTCCCGCCCTGGAGAGGTGATCGATCTTCTTAACATTACCCTTCTCTGAGGGAATGTATGATATTCTTAATAAAGGCTTAAGAAAGGGGGGTCCGTGAACAACATCGTCGCACTCATCGCACACGACAAGAAAAAGCTCGATCTGGCTCTCTTTGCCATGGAACACCGCGAAACGCTCGCCCAGTTTCAATTGGTTGCAACCGGTACAACAGGCAGTATCCTCGAGACCAAAGCGTCCCTTCAGATCACACGTGTGCTGTCTGGAACGATGGGCGGAGACCAACAAATCGGCGCGCTGGTTGCCGAAAATCGTGTTTTGGCTGTGATCTTTTTTAGGGATCCCTTGTCCACCCGACCACACGAACCCGACGTCTCCGCACTCATGAGAATATGTGATGTGCACAACGTGCCGCTGGCCAGCAATCCGGCTTCTGCCGAAGCCCTCCTCTTGTGGCTCAAACAACAACATCCAGATCCGGCAGCGCATCCATGAGTGAACGGGTTCTGGCCGTCGATGTGGGCAATACCTCCATCACTTTGGGTGTGTTTGAAGGCGAAACCCTTGTCCAACACTGGAAAATCAAAACCGTCCGAGACCAATTTCCCGACGATTATGCGACACACCTTTACAGCCTGTTCGCAATGGCGCAGTTGCCCAAACCCACTGCAGCTGTTGTCGCCAGTGTCGTTCCCCCACTCGGAAAAACCCTTGTCCAAGCACTCCATTCTTGGGATGTCGACGCTGTCGAATTGGAATCCCAAAACCTCGGACTCACATTCGAGTTGTCCGATCCACGTGCGGTAGGGGTTGACCGCGCGGTCAATGCAGTGGCAGCGTCCGAATATTTGGGTGACCGAGAATGCGTTCTGGTCATTGATTTTGGAACGGCCACGACACTGGACGCCATTGCACGTCCCAATCGCTTTTTGGGTGGCGTGATCGCTCCAGGTCCCATGACCATGGCGAATGCACTGTTTTCGGCAACGGCAAAACTGCCGCAGGTGCCCTTTATCGCACCACAACAAGCCTTGGGAAAAAACACACAGCACGCCCTACAAAGCGGTTTGGTTTTGGGTTATGCGGACCTCATCGATGGACTCGTCCGCCGACTCAAACAGGAACTGCCCGATACCTTTGTGGTTGCCACAGGCGGTTGGTTTACCATCCTGCAAGACGTCTGCTCAACAGTCGACCACTACGATGAACACCTGACCCTCAAAGGACTCTTTCAAGCTTGGACATCCGAAAGGCATGCTGCTACACTCAAAACCGATGTCTGAAACCGTCAACTGTTCGCACTTTGAAACCCTCGGTGAAGTTGAACTCTACTTTGAACATGTGGGCCCACGGAACGCCCCAGCCGTTCTTTTTTTGCACGGCGGACCCGGATACAACAGCTATTCTTTCCAAGACCAAATGGGCGAATTCCTGGAACCTTTGCAAATGGTCTATCTGGACCAGCGGGGATGCGGCCGAAGTGGACCCTTGGAGCAAGACCTTACCATCGACGACCTGGTCGAAGACGCAGAAGCCGTTCGGGCCTTCCTGGATATAGACCAAATCATTCCACTGGGACATGGTTTTGGCGCCATCATCGCACTCGAATATGCCCGAAGATTTCCAGAACACGTACCCAAAGTCATCACCATCAACCCTTGGATTCACATGTCGGAACTGGCCAAAACACTGCTTTACCATGCTTCACAACTCAGTGGCGTTCCGTTTGAAGATCCCGCAGACAACGCCTCGTCCATCGGCTTGGCTCGGATAGAACGCGCATTTGGACAGATCGGCATCCAAACACTCTTCAATTCACTGCAGTTTATCGACGCACGCAGCCGACTTCGCCTGGAATTTTCCGACACCGAATCGCAACTTCTGGGCAGCAGCGACGTCCAAGCATCGCTCGTCCACCAAGGTCTGTGGGAATTCAATTACGCAGGGTATTTGTTGGAGTGCATTCGACCTGTATCTGTGATTTTCGGAACACACGACCAAACCAGTTACCCGCATCAAACCGACTGGTTGATCGATTTGGTTCAGGCAGAACCCACCGAATTGGAAGCCGGACACTACCCCTGGGTGGACGATCCAGACCGGTTGGCCGAGGAAATTATCCGCACCGTTCACAAACAGGACGGATAACCCTCATTTTGGGTCAGACAACGAATGATACGATTCCGGAATGCTGGGTAAACGCAAACTGTTGATGTGGATTGTTTCAGGCCTGATGGTCATATGGACAGGTGTTTTGTATGCACAACTGAGCGCGGTTGCAGGCCACACGCTGAACCCTCAGGTGTTTTGGAATTTTCTCAGGATCGCTGTGAAAAATGCAGCCTTCCAAGCCGATCTGGAAAGCGGAAAACGCTCTTTGGAACTTGCAGAATTGGTTTTATCGGCACCCCTCCAAGACGTGCGTTTGGGTTCAGATATCGTGGTTGCTCTTCCCCCAGACACCGCACGAAAAGACAAAAACACCTTCATCACGTTCAGTTCACCAGAGACGCTTCAGTTCTATCTTGCACAAGAATTGCCCGCACAGGGTTGGACAGCGGTGGACCGGTTGGGTTCCGCCCATTTTTTCAAGAAAGACAACCATCAATTATCCGTTGTTCAGCAATTTTATCTTGGCAGGGACATCAGTTCTCTCAAAATCGATTTGAGAGATTTGGTTGTGCTAAAAAACAGTAAAGTCGGCCTTAAGAGGAAGACCGAATAGCATACGGATAATGAAACAATTTGCCGCAAATGATTGGAATTTTGTGCAGTGTTGACTTTTTCGAGCTATGGCATTACACCTTTCGCACAGATGAATTTCTGTTTTTCGAACCGATGGGCAATGATTTACAGCAAGTTCTTTCATTTCCTACCCCAGACACGCAAACGCCAAACAAAAACGGGAAAGGCAACTTCCCCGAAATCCATGCGTTTTTCAATTACTTTTGGCAGGTGAGATTGACCCGAAAGCTGGGGCTGGAGGTTGTGAATTGGAGACCCTTGGCGTCTTTTTCCTCTTTGGCCGACTTGGCAAGCAGATCTGGTCGCATTTCAAAAAGAAGTTTGGTCGGCTTGATGCCTTCGGCGTTGTCATTCTCGCTACCCCAGATAAAAATGGGCTGCAAATTCAAAAACGCCCCTGGTGGCAAAGTAGAGCCAGAGACAACATCATCTACTGCAGAGTCATTCTTGAACTGAGCAATAGAGCCATCTGAAACGGCCAATGTCAAACCCGGAAGGTATTGGTTATTTGTTCGTTCAATTCCTCCGTGATAGGGAACCAAAGAGCGGTTGGTTCCGTTAATCAGTTGTACATAAACACGCCATGCTGCTGCACCTCGATTCATGTCTGTTTTTCCAAGGGTTTCAATTTTGTTGACCTTGAATCTCCAAACTCCGTTGAAGAGCGATTCTCCCATGCAGCCCTCGACAGACGCACGCTGGTTGGTTCCGCCTTGTGCCATTTGGGTTTGGGTTGTCGCTGTATTGAAGGCTGAATTTGCTGTTTTTCTCAAATAGAGACCCGACATATTCAGTTCGTAGTTAAAACCCAAGCGGTTGAGCAGAGACAGGGGAACGTAGGTTTTCCCACCCACAGTGATGGTGCTCTCGGCGAGTTTTTGGTTTTCCAAATATACGGGTAGAGGTTTTTGGGCCTGTGCGAGTCCCAATGTGGCGAGACCGATCATCATAAGTGCGATTTTCATAGAAGCTCCTTGCATATGGTTGGATATCTTATGCATCACTATATTCGATTACGCCGGTCCGCTCAAAAGGTTGCGAACCCCTCTTTACATTAATGTTTTATTAAATTGATCAACATTACCAAAGAAAAATTCGAGCCTTTGCTCGGATAGGCAAACAATAAAAAACAAGTATCACAACGAAAAACATTCCAAAATAAAAAACACTTTCAAAGGACCTGTTCTAGGATTTCTCCTGAAGCTTCCAACATCATTTTTGGCAGGTGAGATTGACCCGGAAGCTGGGGCTGGATGTTGTGAACTGGAGACCTTTGGCATCGTCATACAGCTCAGCTGCCGTTTTGATCAGATCTTGACGCATCTCAAAAAGCAACTTTGTGGGCTTGATGCCTTGGGCGTTGTCCTCTTCTTTTCCCCAATTGAATTCCGTTTGAAAGCTGAGAGACGCACCTTGTGGCAGCACTTTGCTGTTGAGCTGGGCACCCATCTGATCGCCATCCACCCAATAGCTGTTGGCCACTGAACCGTCGGAAAAGGCAACGGTCAATCCTGGAACCTTGTCGGCTTGGTTGGCCTTAATTCCACCATGGCTGGGTGTAAGCGAACGGTTTGACCCGTTGGACAACTGGAAATAGACTTTCCATCCAGCTGCACCATCGTTGTTTTTTGCTTTTTCCAGGGCTTCAACTTTATTGACTTTAAGCCTCCAAACGCCGTTGAAGAGTTGTTCGCCCACGCAACCTTCAACAGAGACGCGCTGGTTGGTTCCGCCAATGCGGGTCTGGGCTTTCGGTCTGGGCTTTCGGTCTGGGCTTTCGGGCTGACCTGCAAACCTTTATTGTCGAATTGGTAGGTGTACCCGAGGGTATTGAGCAATGTGACGGGCACGTAGGTTTTCCCAGAAACACTCAGGGTCGAGGCATCTTTGTCCCTGAACGAAAATGGGCCAAATTTTTTGGGTTGCCTGTCCTACGGCAAAGCCGAGCAACACAATACCTGAGGCGAAGATAAGGGTCCGTGGTTTCATCATGTATCTCTCCTTAATTGCACAACACAAGCCCAGTAGGACCGAGTCTTCTTTCACTACAGGAGTCTTGTGTTTTTGGTTGCCGGCCCACTGAAACCCGACGAAAAGCCTCGAGTACACTAGAGGGCATGAAGTTAGCGGTCATTGCCGATTTACATGCCAATCTCACGGCCACGTTGGCTGTTCACGCCGACATACGGCGCCGGGGAATCCGAGACATTTGGGTGCTGGGTGATCTCGTTGGAAAAGGTCCACGTCCCAAAGAAGTGGTCGAATGGGTTCAGTCGCACGCAAGTGTCGCCGTGATGGGAAACTGGGACGCTCGGGTCGCAGGCGCATCCAACCGTCCCCAAGACGTGTGGCCCCGTGCCCAATTGAGCAAGGAACAGTTGGAATATCTGGGCAATCTACCCTTTGCGCACGAAGAAACGTTTGGAAACATGCTCTGGCGATTCATACACGCTTCCAGCAAAAGCATGTTCTACCGGGTTTATCCGTATTCCTCGCTCCAAGACCAACGCGAAATGTTCTATCCCCAACCCACGAGAGACCTGACCGCATTCGCGGACGCTGTTGTGTACGCCGATATCCACGAAGCCACCCTGATGGACGTCGAAGGTCGACCGCTCATCAACACGGGAAGTGTTGGAAATCCCCTCGACACGGTGCTGGCCAGCTATGTGATTTTGGATTTCCAACCCACCGGCTACACCGTCAGTTATGCCCGTGTGCTCTACAACCGCGAGGAAGAAATTGCCATCGCGGAGGCTTCGGGAATGCCGTTTGCCAGAGAGTATGTCCAGGAATTGCGTACAGGACGCTACCAAAAGCGCAGAATCAAGCCTTAGGTTTTGATCTCAACCCAATGAAAAAATCCCCCAACAGGGGGATTTCTGCCAATCAACGTTCACTTGGCGTATTCCACAACCCGGGATTCCCTGAGCACCGTCACTTGAACCTGTCCTGGATATTCCATGTCTTGCTCAATGCGACCCGCAATTTCACGGGCGAGCAATGTGGCCCGACTGTCCGAAATTTTTTCCGGTTGGACGACCACACGGACCTCACGCCCCGCTTGAATGGCGTAGGCTTGAACGACCCCTGGAAACGAGAGTGCAATGGTTTCCAGTTGTTCCAAACGGCGAATATACGTTTCCAGTGATTCTCTTCTGGCTCCAGGTCTCGCCGCACTGATGGCATCGGCCGCCGCGACCAAAACACCGTAAAGGGTTTCGCTGTTTTCGGGATCGTGGTGGTGCGCAATCGCATCTACCACCTCAAGCGGCTCGCCGAAACGCTTGGCCAGAGATATCCCAATGTCGACGTGCGTGCCTTCAATTTCGCGGTCAATGGATTTTCCAACGTCGTGGAGAAGCCCACAGCGACGCGCCAACGTCTCGTCCAATTCCAGTTCTGCAGCGAGCAAACCCGTCAAATGGGCCACCTGAATGGAGTGCTTGAGAATGTTTTGTCCGTAACTGGTCCTGAAGTACATCCGACCGAGCAACTGGAGCAAACCCGGTTTGAGCCCGATAACACCCGCCTCCAAAGCACCCTCCTCCCCTTGGTGGTGGATAAAGGCTTTCATGTCTTCTTGGGCGCGGTGAACGACCTCTTCGATTCGAGAAGGGTGAATGCGTCCGTCTTGAACCAACTGTTCGAGTGCGTGTTTGGCCACTTCCCGTCGGATGGGGTTGAAACTGGACAAAATGACCGCTTCCGGGGTGTCATCGATGATCAAATCAACACCGGTCAATTGCTCAAATGCCCGAATGTTGCGCCCTTCCCGACCGATAATGCGCCCCTTCATGGCATCCGAAGGAATCGGAACGACCGAGACAGACATCACAGCAGAGGTTTCCGACGCGCACCGTTGAATGGCCTGTGAAACAATAGCTTGCGCCTTTTTCTTGGCTTCAGCGTGCAGCTTTTCCGAAGAAATCTTGATCCGAACAGCCCGCTCTTCCTCGAGTTCGTCTTCAAGGGTGGACAGCACAATTTGGCGCGCGGTTTCGGTATCCAAGCCAGCCACCTCGTACAAGCGGTGTTCCGCTGCTTTGAGACGCTCTTCGAGCCTTTGGCTTTGTTCCTGGACCAACATGTGCTCTTGCGTCACACGCTCTTCCAATTGATCCAGCTTCAGTCCTCGGGCGTCAAGTTGCTCGGCGCGGCGGTTCAGCCGCTCGAGTTCCCGCTTGAGTTCATCACGCTCTCCACGCATTTCATCGCGCTCGGACCGCACACCCAAACGCTCACGAACAACACTTTCCCGCTCAGCATTCAGAGAGCTCCGAACCTGCTCCGCTTCAAATTCCACCCGGCTTCGGGCCTCTTCAATCAACCGGGCAGCGTCGCGCTCAGCCTCACGTTTGAAATGCAACGCGGATTCGCGAACCTGTTCGGCCTCGAGCTTAAAGCGGTCTGCTTCTACCCGGGTTTCGGTTGCCCTTTCGAATGCAACCCTCTTGATCTCGTCGGCAACCTGTTGCGCTTCACGTTGAAGGCGATCGTCAAGCGTCTGGCGCTCAGCAGAACCCCGCTGGAATCCAGACTCTTCGCCCATTTGAGTTCCTAAAATCCGACCTTGCCTATAAAAAAACCAGCCTCCACAAACCAAACCAACGAGGAGACCAAGCAGGACACATAAAACATACAAAAAATCCATGCTCCTCCCTTCACAAGCCCACAAAACCGCGGCCAACGGATAAGCCACCTGTGTGCTGTTTCGCCCACGATGATGCCAAGGTTTATCGATTCACAATCAAACCCAAACCCCACTTTATCACTCCCCCACAACAGACAGGAACCCCATCGCTTTACGGGTATTCATCTCACCATCCAGAGCGCTTCGGCCTCGAAAGCGACAGCAAAATCCCAATCTGTACGGAAAAAATATCTGAACGAAAGACCAAACCCCACAGCAGACCCGGGCGCGCATTGCATACGCAGAAAAGAGACGTCCCACGCCGAAGTGGCATTGCAGGTTAAAATGGAAGGGTGCCATGACCAGAATCTCGTTTCACACCAATAGGCCACCCGGTAGGAGGTTGGGTTGTGCAAGCCTTACCCAAAAACCGTAAAGGGCAAATCTACGCCATTGCCAGCGAACTCTTCAGCAATCGCGGCTACCATGCGACCAGCATGCGAGATTTGGCTGCACAGTTGGGGATGCAAGGGGGAAGCCTGTACGCGCATATTTCGAGCAAGGAGGAACTGTTGGCCGAAATTGTAACACAAGCCACCGAGTGGTTTGAACAGGCATTGCGTCCACTGATGCAAACCACACACTCTCCCGAAGAAAAACTGTTCGAAGCCCTCAAGGCCCACATTGAAGTCATCGCAACACATCTGGACGCCGCCAAGGTGTTCTTTCACGAATGGCAGCACCTCGGCCCGGAATTCTACGAAAAAGTGGCACTGCGGCGCGACGCGGTCGAAAAGGTGTACCGCAACCTCATTCAAGAAGGCATCAATCAAGGGGCGTTCAGAAAAGACCTTGACGTCAAAATGGCCACATTTCTGATTCTCTCGGCAGCCAACTGGACATACATTTGGTACCGAAGCAACGGCTGTTTGAATGCGGAAGAGATTGCGCGAGTCTACGCCGACATGCTGTTACCGGGATTGAAGGCGAGCCGCTAGATGTCCAGCAAACCGACACTCACCTTGACCCTTCGGGAAGCCTTCCTTTTGGCATTCGATCGCGCGGAAAAAACCCAACGGACACAGCAAATTGAGTTGAATCCGAATTTGTACGCACGGATCAATGTCCAAGGCACCCGAAGGTTTTTGCTGTTTCAACTGGAAGGAACACCCACTGAAACGTGGGCACACACACTGGCCGAAGTTGTTCGGTTTCGAAGCTACACACTCAATTGGTTTCAAGGCGAAAGCCTCATGTCGCTGATCGTTCAAGAAATCCCAGAGGAGAACTGACCATGGATCCCGCTGCAACCTTTGTGTTTATTTTGGCCATTTTTGCAATTTTCACTGTCCTAAACAGCATCAAAATTGTTCCCCAGGGACGCCAATACACCGTCGAACGTCTGGGCCGGTATACGAAAACCTTGGAACCCGGCCTCAGTGTCATTGTTCCATTTGTCGACCGGATTTCCGCAAAGGTCAACATCATGGAACAGGTGGTTGACGTTCCCTCCCAAGAGGTAATCACCAAGGACAATGCCCAAGTTCGGGTCGATGGAGTGACCTTTTTTCAGGTTCTGGACGCAGCAAAAGCCACATATGAAGTTTCAGGGCTGCAAAACGCCATCTTGAATTTGGTCATGACGAACATCCGCTCCGTGATGGGCAGCATGGACCTCGACGAGCTTCTGAGCAACCGGGATATGATCAACCTCAAGTTGCTTCAGGTGGTCGATCACGCAACACAGCCTTGGGGCGTCAAAATCACGCGCGTGGAAATCAAAGACATCACACCTCCACCCACATTGGTCGAGGCCATGGCACAGCAAATGAAGGCAGAGCGGATGAAACGGGCCAGTGTCCTCGAAGCGGAAGGCGAAAAGCAAGCGGCCATTTTGCGGGCACAAGGTCAGCAAGAATCGATGATTTTACGTGCAGAAGGTGAAAAACAAGCTGCATTTTTGGGCGCCGAAGCCCGAGAAAGACAAGCCGCCGCTGAAGCGCGCGCAACATCCATGCTCTCGCAAGCCATTGGACAGGGAAACATCAATGCCATCAATTACTTTGTGGCGCAAAAGTACATCGAAGCCCTGGGTCAAATTGCGAGCAGCCCCAACCAAAAGGTGATCTTGATGCCTCTGGAAGCCAGCAACGTCATTGGTTCACTCGCAGGCATTGCAGAAATTGCCAAAGAAACCTTCCAAATGAACAAGGACAAATGAACAAGGACAAATGAAACCGTGGAAACCATTCAGTTCTGGCACTGGTGGATTTTGGGGCTGCTTTTGGCTGCCCTGGAAATCCTCGCGCCATTTACATTCTTTCTCAGTTTGGCCGTCGCAGCAGCACTGACGGGACTGGTCTCTTTTGTGGCCCCCATTTCCGTTCAAGTGGCAGTGGCACTCTTTGCATTTCTCTCAATGCTCAGCGTGTATTTTTGGCGCAGCAAATTGGGCAACCGGTTTTCTCGGACGTCCACCAAAAGCCATGGCATCAACCAGGGGTCGGATATCCACATGGGCAAAGTGTATACCGTCACAGAAGCGATCGAAAACGGGCGCGGAAAGGTCAAAGTCGGAGACACATCTTGGCTTGTGGAAGGCCAGGATTGCCCCATCGGCAGCCACGTTCAGGTGATTGGAACCGAGGGCAGCTTGCTCAAAGTTAAGCTTGTGTTGACCAACCATTAGTTTCACACACCCCACATAAAGCAAATTTTGCTACACTCCATCCATGGCTGTTTATCGGGTGGGCTATGCTCGGGTATTTACACCAGATCAGAATTTGGACGCTCAAAAAGACCTTCTCACGCGCTCAGGTTGCGCACGGATTTTCACGGATACGGCAACAGGTGTGGAGCGAACGGGACTGTTCGAAGCCCTCAATTTCATGGGCTCTGGAGACCAATTGGTCATTTCGAGCCTTAATCGGTTGGGACGAAGCCTCAAAGAAATCACGGAAATCATTCAAACCATTGAAGAGCGCAAAATTTCGCTGCATGTCATCCTAGAAGACATTGATACGAGACAAGAAAATGGCCCGTTCTTCTTCTATGTGTTTTCTATCCTATCCAATCTCGAGCACAACCTGATCCGGGAAAGAACCCGGGTCGGTCTCGATACGGCCCGCTCCCAAGGGCGGGTGGGGGGACGACCGCGCGCTTTGGAAGACGAGCAAATCGAAGTGGCACGGAGGTTGATCCAAGATTCGCAAATGCGCATCGATGACGTTTGTAAGATATTGGGTGTGTCCAAACCCACACTGTATCGATCCCTAAAACGGTCCAATTGAGGTGCACCTGGACACTGCACAGGAACCAGGAACAATTCCCGCGGTATTGTGTAGGGTCACACCAACTCGTTTTTACATCTGCATGGAACGTCCTCAAATGACTGGGAACGGCTGAAGCCCGATAAAATGCCTGTGGAATGCGAACCATTATACGGGCATTTCTTAACAAAACCCTCAGGCAGGGGTTGAGCAAAGGAGCCAGTCTGCAGACGGCGTGCTGTTCTGACCAATATGGCGAAGAAACAAAATTTCTCGTTCTGGATGGCATTCACAAAAAATGAGTTTCCGTGTTACTCAGCGTGTTTTCAATACAGCAAGTTCCTTAAATATCAGGAATTTTGGGAGAAGCCGAGGCAACCCCAGATGACATTTTTCATTTGCCAAATATCCAAAAAATGAAAGACCTTAATCTACAGCAGGTGGGCCGTTCCGATAAAGGCAGTGTCTATTTAACAACGATACAGAAGGTATTTGATTTTTTTATCAATTCTCAATAATTGTGAAATTTTTTGTAAAATAACCCTTCGTACGGTCCAAAATGCTGCGATCAGGTCACCCATCCGGTGAATTTCCGGAAACAGATCTCACCGACACGAGCCCTGCCATGGTTGACCCGAGATGTGCAGCGTTACCCAACACAGGTTTTGTTCTGGGGGCCAATCGAGATACAATGGTTTCGACCATGGACATGAAAAAAATGATGAAACAGATGCAAAAGGCACAACAGGCTGCACAGGAAGTCCAAGACAAATTGGAGCAGATGCGTGTGACCAGCGCAACAGGTGGATTGGTCGTCGTCACGATGAGCGGCCAAGGTACCATACAGAGTGTCAAGATTGATCCGAAAGTGGTCGATCCCAGCGATGTCGAGGCTTTGGAAGACCTCCTGGTCGTCGCGATCAGAGATGCACACCAAAAAGCGACCCAGTTGCAGCAAGAGGAAACACAAAAGAGCATGGGATTCTTGGGCGGAATGTTCTAAGGTGCATGCATGAAATACCCTTTGAGTCTGATCCAACTGATCCGTGAATTGTCGCGATTGCCCGGTATTGGTCCCAAATCGGCTCAGAAATTGGCTTTCTATCTGTTCGAACAACCCAAAGAGGATATTGAACGCTTGGTCCAATGCCTACTGAGCGCCAAAGAGGACCTTCACCTGTGTCCCGTTTGCTTCAATGTGACCGATGCGCCAACCTGCTCGGTGTGTACAGATGTGGCCCGCTCCACCGAACTGATGTGTGTCGTGGAATCACCAGGAGATGTGATTGCAATCGAACGCAGTGGAGAATATCAGGGTTTATATCACGTTCTGCACGGTGTAATCAATCCGATGCATGGCATTGGACCCGACCAACTCAAAATCCAAGCACTGCTTGAACGGGTAAAGGGTTACACAACCGATCTCGAGGTGATCTTGGCAACCGGAATGACCGTAGAAGGAGATGCGACGAGCCTATACCTCCAACGCTTGCTTTCACCACTGGGCGTCAAAATTTCGCGCATTGCGTACGGTCTTCCTGTCGGCGGGGCACTTGAATTTGCAGATGAGGTGACCCTTGGACGGGCACTGGCGGGGCGTCAAAAAATCACCCCATAGGTTAAACTGGAATCCACCCAAGGGAGTTTGTTGCTATGGAAGATGTGTTAAAACGACTTGTAACTGAGGTAGAGGGCGCAATTGGAGCAGCGATAGGCGGTGTAGATGGCCTCTTGATCGAGCAATACACAGCCGGAGATGACTTGAGCAACACGGTTGCAGAACACGCCAATCTGCTCAGAAATACGAATTTCTCCTACACGGACACGCTTTCAACAGGTCCTGTACACGAAATGATGGTTTCCGCAGACAAAATGATCGGCTACACGAGACCCATCGGGAGTGATTATTTCATCATTTTGTTGCTTGCACCCACCAGCAACCTGGGCAAAGCCCGACTGCGTTCTGGGGATGCAGCAACGGCCATTCGGGAGATGATTGGGGCGTGAAAAAGGCCCTAAAAAACATCAAAGACCTCCCCGGCGTGGAACATGTGGTCATTGCCTGCAACGACGGTCTGGTGTTCGACGCCCTGGGATCGACATCCCTGAATGCGGAAATGTTGGCAGCAGAGGTCACTTCGATGACCCTGGCACTCAGACAATCACTGGCATTTCTAAACAGCAAGGAGCTTTACCGATACCAGTTTGCAACCGAACAGTACGAAGTGACAGCCATTTGCTTGGATCGATTGGTTCTCTTTGCCACTGCACGACCGGGCACTCAGCTCAGAACAATACACATTGAACTTGCCAAGGCTGCCAACCGACTTTCTCAGATGGAGGCCCAACCGTGGACATAAACGACATACTCAAGGAAATATCGGCAATCAAGGGCATTACCGCAACTGCACTGGTCAGTGGAGAAGGTTTCGTGGTCGACAGCGTGGTCAATGATGGCTACAGCGTCGACTTGGATTTCTTGGGTGGTGTGGTGAGCTCGGCTATTGGTACAGGACAGGGCATTATTGAAACATTGGGACGCGGAAAACTCGCCCACATCATGCTCGAGTTCACCGAAGGTCCCCTTCTGATGTCTGCCGTGGATGGCTTTACCTTGGTTTCAGCACTCGACTCCTCCCAAAACCTAGGACGCGTTCGATTTCAATTGAAAAAGCATTTGGTTCAGTTGTCCAGTGCACTCAAAGCCTAAATTACACACGTTTATTTTTCTTCACAAAAAACAGAATTTGATTTACATAAGCTCTTTCAATTTAGGGAGCTTATTTGTTAAATTCATTAAGAAACCGTGGGTTTGATACATACAACAGATTCGATAATTATCAGGCATCAAGGAGGATACAACAAGTTCCTTATATTTTAAGGAACTTTGGAAGCAGCCAAAGTAAATCCAGATGATATTTTTTATTTGCCAAATATCCAAAGAATGAAAGAACTTTCTGTATACGGAAGCGGGTCGGCGAAAATCAAACCCTTACCAATACCACGCCCCAAACAACAGGCCGCCCAAGAAAACAGGGCGGCCTTAAACGTATGCCAATTCAGTCAGCAGATACGGTTTGTACAGCTGCAACCTGACGTTGTCTCTGGTGCCGACGTCGTTCAAAGACGTAAAATGCGCTTGGAACGACATATAGGGTGAGAAGTGTGGAGGTGAGCAGTCCCCCAAGAATGATGACCCCCAAAGGACGCCTCAGTTCACCGCCTTCACCTGTTCCCAGGATGAGCGGAAAACTGATGATGAAAACAGTCGCCGTGGTCATCAAAATGGGCCGCAAACGCAGACGTCCCGCCTCGACCAAAGCAACGGCAAGATCACTGTTCCTCGCTTCTCGGACAACAAAGTCCAAGAGCAAGATGGCATTTTTGGTCACCAAACCGATCAGAAGCACCGTTGCCAAAACCGAAATGACATCCAGTCCTGTTCCCAAAATATAGGCGAGCCAAAACGCACCGATAAGGGCCAGTGGAACGGGAATCAACAGATAGAGTGGGTAACGAAACGTGTTGAATTGGCTGGCAATGACCAAATAGTTCAACAGAAGCGCCAAACCGAATGCCTTGGGCGCCGCACTCGCAAGATCGCCCACAAAAGCTGCACTTCCCGAAGTGCCAATCGTGACTTTTTCATCGATGATTTTGGCCTGTGTCAGCTTGGCTTGGATATCCTGTTGGATTTGCAGAAGGCCCGTGACGCCGGGGGCAAAGTTGGCCTGTATCCCTGCTGAATACGATTGATCGCTTCTCGAGAGGCTGGCCGGGGACTGTTCACTCTTGAATGAACCCAAACTGCCCAGCGAAACAGTTGTTCCGAGTGCCTGTGAAAAGACGGGCAGAGACAGCAAGTCTGACTCTGTCTGTGAAAACTGTGGGTTTGCCTTGACAACAATGGGGATCTCTTCGCCACTGCGTCTGAGAACTGCTGCTTGGGTACCAGCATTGTAGGTTCTGAGTGCATTGGCAATATCAAGTGGGGTCAAACCTGTGCCCTGAAGTTTGGAAAGATCTGGAACAAATACCTTTTCCGGTGTGGTGTCGGAAAGGCTTGAACGAACCTCGACAAACCGCCCGTCTTGGCGGAGCAATTCCAAAAATTGATCTGAGCGCTCCTTGAGCAGCTCTGGTGTGGGTGCATTGAGGGCCACGACATAATCAGCATCTTGCGCTGGTCCGCCTTGTGGCACTTGGGCTTTGAATTTGACATCTGGACGACCTGAGAGCATTTCGCCAATGTCGCTTCTATAGCGCACCAAGAGGGCATCAATGCCTTCCCGCTCTGTCTTGGGTATGAGGTTCAGTGTCATTTGTGCGCGCTCAGCACTGCCTCCAGATGATGCATTCACAGATGCGCCAACACGGGTTTCCAAAAGGTCAACCTCGGGACGTCCCAAAAGATAATTCTCGATTTGCTTGATCACGGTATTGGTTTCTGATAGCGCTGTGCCTTTGGGCAATTCGACAATCAGGTTGACAATGCCGCTGTCTTGCTTGGGCGTAAAATTGAATGGAATTTTTGGTCCCACATAGCCCAAACTCAAAAAGAGTGCAAATCCCAGAATCAAAGCGATCCAAGGTCGTTTGAGAGATGCACGAAGGCTTGCGGTATAGCCATTTTGAAGTTGAGCAAAGCCTTTTTCCGAAACATGATGGATGGCGTCTGCCAGCCTATTAAAGACGTTCAGCACAACAGAAAATGGATAAGCAATGATTGTCCAAAAATTGACTTTCTTGATCCGAAATGCTTCTGAGAAGCTTGGAACCTCTGGATCGGGCGTGTAGGCCATGCGAACAGTCAGGAAAAACAGGGCTTCAGCCCATGACATTGCGACAGAGGCCGCCAAAACAAGTCCAAATTCTCGGAAAAATTGTCCCACAATACCGGGCAAAAAGCTGATGGGAATGAAGACAGCCAGAAGCGAAAGGCTGGCAGCCGACACCGCACTCAGAACCTCACTTGCTCCCTTGAGGACCGAATCTTTGAGGCCATAGCCCATTTTTCGGTAACGCTCGACGTTTTCTGCAACCACAATCGAGTCGTCGACCACAATGCCGACCGCAACCGTGATGGCCAGCAGACTGATGATATTGAAGGTAAACCCCAGCAGGCCAAATAAAATCAGAGCACCAGAAAGTGAGATTGGAATGGCCAACACAACAGAAAAGACTGTGTTCAGTCGACCCAGAAAAACCAAACACACAAGAGAAACTGCCAAAACAGTGATGATCACTTCCTTCCATGTGTCATCCACTGTAGCCTTGATGGATTTTGTCGTATCAGAGACAATTCTCAAGGTATAACCACCCTGGATTTCAATCCCATCTCGACTGGAAAGCCGTGCAATGGCACGTGTTTTGGAATCGGTTGTCGCAGCTGAGGTTTGTGTCTTTGTATCGACAAGGGTGGAGAGTGCTTCTCTGAGTTTCCGGGCCACTTCGACAGAATTGGAACTGGGAACCTTGCGCACACTCAGACTGACAACAGGTTCGCCATTGACTCGGGATAGCGTGGACAGATCCTGACTGGCATCCCGGACAACAGCCACATCTGTAACCTTGAGGCCGCGCTGCGGATCCACCAGGATATTTTCAACATCTCTGGGCGTCACGGCTGTGTTCCTCAATGTGAAGAGGTTTCGTTTGCCCCCAATATTGAGGTTGCCTGCCGAGAGTGCAAAACTTGAACCCTGAATGGCATTGTTGACTGCCGCTGGACTGAGATTGTAGTTGCGCAATTGGCTGGGATTCAGAAGAACTTGAATTTGCCGCTCTGGAGCGCCTTGAACCTGAACATCAGCAACACCTTCTACGCGTTGCATGAGGGGCTTGAGCGCCTGATCGGCATAGTCAGAAAGTTCAGTCAGGTCTTTTCCCGGAGCTGAAAGTGCCACCGAGAGAATGGGCTGTGATGCTGGATCGAATTTGGCAATCACAGGTGCTTGGGCATCCCTGGGAAGGGTTCCCCGGATACCGGCAATGCGCTGTGAAACGTCGACCGCAACCTGATCGACGTCCTTATCCGAGTTGAACTGAACAATCACAAGCGACAGGCCTTCCGAACTGGTTGACGCAATGGAATCGATGCCATCCAAGGTGGAAACCGAATCCTCAATGGGTTTGCTGATCTGGTTGGCGACTTCCTCCGGTCCAGCGCCGGCATACAACGTGCTGATGGCCACAACCGGAACTTCAAATCTGGGAAGCAAATCAACACCAACGCGCCCAAACGTTAGAAATCCAAAAAGGGCAATGGAGGCAAAGAGCGCAATTGAGAAGACAAAACGTTCGACAAAGAAATGGATCGGCCCTTTTGCTTCTGTGGATTTTGTGTCAGACATGAAAACCCCTCACGGAATCACCTCGACCAATTCGCCACCGACAATTTCGTTGGGCAGTGGATAGATGACCAGTTGATTTTTGGGCAATCCATCGATAGCCGTTTGTCCCTCTGCTTCGCCGAGCACCTTGACCGATTGCGCAACTGCTTTTTTGCTCTGAACAAGATAGACCCTGGGCCCACTTGACGTCAGACGGACTGCGCCGCTGGGTACCAGAAATCCTTTTGCAATTTTGAGTGTATAGGCCAATGTCGCTGCGGCACCCACGGGAACACCTTGGCCTTCAAAGAGTGCAGTCAACTGAATTTGACGGTCTTGTCCGGGCAATGTGGTTTTGCGTTCCAATTTGATGGGATAGGATTTGCCGCCATAGACCAACTTCAGTGTGCTGTTGCTGGCAACAGCATCGGCTTGATCTGGTGGAAGCTTGAATTTTGCTTCGAGTGTTGACGTATCAGCCAACACAAATGCCCGATTTCCTGCGGCCAAAAACTCCCCTTCGTTGATGGGAATTTCAGATACAACGCCTGCAAACGGGGCCTTAACTTCTGTATCGGCAAGTGCTTTTTGTGCGGTTGACAATTTGTTTTGCGCCTGTTCAATTTGAATTTGCAAGAGAGCCAAATCTTCTTGCTGTGCGCGCTTGGAACGGCTTAACTGATCGATGGCATTTTGAGAATTTGTCTCGGCTTGATCCAGACTGACACTCAATCCTTGAAGATCAACCGATGAAAGACCCCCAGCCTTAAACAGCGACTGTCCTTCCACGAAACGGCGTTTGGCAAGCGCGAGACTCGCCTGCGCAGCCTTGAGATTTTGCTGTGCAATGCCCAGGGTACCAGACTGACTCCGCTGTGTTTTGCTCCAATTGATTTGGGCCGATTGAATGGCCAATTTGGCATCTGAGATTTGTGTTTTGAGGCTTGTATCGTCAAGCTTCAAGACGACTTGTCCAGCCTTAACCCGTGCGCCTTCCGACACCAAAATATCCAAAACCGGCCCGGATGCCTTGGACGCCACACTGGATTTCCGTTTCGGATCTAAGGTCACGCTCACATTTCGATTGCTGTACAACACCCCGTATTGTGGGGATGCTGCCTTGACCCGAGTAATTCGTTTTTCCACTTTGGGTGTGCCCGTTGTTGTGCTTTTGCTGTCATCTTTGGGTGTGCATGCAAAAAAGACAATGCTTCCTAACAGAATATAAACATACCTGCATGACATTATCGACCTCCTGAACCACTGAGAAATGCGTAGTAAGAAGTGAAGTAGCTGTTTTTTGCTTGCAGCAAAGCAAGCTCAGCCTGAATGGTACCGAGTTCCGTTTGCACCAATTGCACTTGGCTGATCAGTCCGCTCTTGAACCGTTTTTGATCGTTTTGAAGTTTGTCTTGGGCATTGTTCTCTGCTTTATCGGCCACAGCAATACCCTTGTAAGCACTCACAGCAGCGTTAAACAAACTGCGGACTTGTACGCGCTCTCCGTCCAAAAGGTCACTTAGGTTTTGCTCTGTGTCAGCAATTTGTTTGTCTGTGGCGTCGATCTGACTTTGCGCAACATAACTCGGGTCTTGAACCGACCGTTGGACCTTGAGTAAATCTAGACCCTGGCGAACTTGGAGCGCATTGACGCTGCGTGCCAAAACGGTATCGATCGTTTTTTCAGCGGGCAATTCGGGCAAATCTTTGGGTTCAACCAAGGTATTGTCGAAGTCGCCAACGAGGTTTTTTAGAGAACGCAAGGCCAAATTGAAACCATCTTGAGCAGCTGCCAAATTCTTTTGAGCATCATCGAGAGACCGCTGTGCATCTCGAACATCGAGCACGGTGCCGCTCCCATTCTTTTGGCGAATTTCTGCCACCTTGAGGCTGATTTGGGAGATTTCAACGGATTTTTTCACAAGCTCGATCTGTTTTTGTGCGGCCAGCGCTTGTGTGAAGCTGTTCACAATAGAACTGTTGGCTGAGCGTTGTGCCGCAGTGAGTTTGGCTTGCGCCAATTCAAAACGTTGTCTGGCTTGAACTTCGGTTGGTTTGATCAAGAGAGGGTCGGCCAACTGGCGATCCAGATTAACTTTTGCATCATTCCACTCGGCTTTGGCCAGTTTGACATTTCCCTGAAGATCGGTTTTTCCAAGCGCTTCTCCGAGCGTGAGGGCTGAGGCACTTGAAAGGGACAACGCGGCAAGAATGGTAGCAATACGCATAAAAACTCCTTTTTTGTTTGCAACTTAGGGTGTGTAGATGGCTTTTCCGTATGTTCGATAAAAATCCAGCAAGCGACTGAGTGCGTCCAGTTGGGCACTGCTCAAGGCGACTTCTGCTGCAGACTGCTCTGTCTGTGCTTGCAAAGGCACAAGTGGACTGACCAGACCAAGTTTTTGGCGCTCCAGCGCTTGCTCGAGCTTTTTCCGAGCCAATTCGAGGCTGGATTGCTTCAAAGCAAGGTTGCGTTGGGCCTGTTCCAAGCGAATCGTGAGATTTTCACGGGTCAGTTTTGCGTTTTTCTGTGCGGATTCCAATCCCAGTTCGGCAGAACGGACTTGCTCTTGTGCTGACAGATATGCATCTCCGACTGCAGGTCCCCATGTGAAGACGGCACCGAGTTGGAAGCTCTGTGTTTGGGTGATATTGGAGGTATTTTGCTTAGAATCACTGAATGTGACATTCACTTTTGGCTGAAGGGTTCGGCTTTCCAGGGTTGCAGATACACTTGTTTTATCGGAAGCGTTGTAGGTGTAGTTTGCGCTCAGGGTTGGAAGCACAGACCGTTCTGCTTGTCCCAAAATCATCTGGGCACTTTTGAGTTGAATTTCTGCGTTGTCCTCTTCACTTGTCTTTCCTGTGGGAATGGGTAGATCTGGGAAATGATCCAGTGTGGTTTCCCCCACCCAAGCAAAGAGATTCAATTTGGCCAATTGCAGATTTTCCCGGGCACTGATGGCACGCTCTTCAGCCTCTCGCACACTCTGTTCAGCACTCTGCAAATCGGTTGCCGTGTTCAGTCCACGGTCACGCTGAACCTGGGCAACCGCCAAAAGCGTTTTTGCCAGCTCAAGTCCCTTTTCACTCGATGAAACGCCTTCTTCAGCCAGTTCCACTTGGTAGACACCCAACAAAGCTTGGGTTTGTGCAATGGTGCGTGCAAACCTGAGGCCGTTTTGCGCCTGTTGAAGCGTATTTTTGGCCCGCATTTCGGCATCGGCGACATCACCGTACAGGATCGGACGCAACGTCAACGTTGCAGACAACTGTTTTCCGTACTGCCAGGGATCGGCACCTGCGGGCAATCCACTGAACTCAGTTCCACCGTAGCCTCCTTGAACCCCAAGGTCCAAGCGACCCTGGTTGGCTTTTACCTGTGCCAATGCGGCCGAAACACCCACTTTTGCACTCTGAACGCTGGACACCTGCTCCGTCTTGAGTAAAAAATCCTCCAAAGACCCTGCTGAACTGACACTGAACATCGACAAACCGACCCAAACCCATAGACTACGTTTCATTGGAACCTGCCACTGTGTCGTCTCCTTTCTGGACACGGATATGCTGAATTGAAGAGAGATACTGTTCCATTTGCGTGTGACGCGCGATCGCATCTTTGAGCGGGGGTAAATCAAGCGGCTGAGGATCCGTTTGGGCGGTCCATTCCTGAAGCGACTTGAGCAGTTCCAAATCCGCCCTGAGGTGTTGTTCCATATTGTGAAAAATACACTTTAGCGGAACTGGAACATCACTGACATCCTCTTTCGCGAGGGCATTCATGAGACATTGGGCGTTCTGCAGTGTGTGTATGTGTGCGTGAATCCGCGCAATCACCGTTTCCTTAGGAAGATTTCCCATAAAGGTAACAGCAACGTAAAGTGCTGTAGGAAGGCTGCGGGGTGTTTCGCTCCAAGCCTGCAGCAACAGTTCATGAAAAGCCTCCCGCCCACGAGGGGTAATCTCATACACATCACGGGCACGCTTGCCTTCCCACTCTGTCCGCACGATTTTGACCCAACCCTCCGTTTTCATCTTTTTTAGGGCATGGTAAATCGATCCGGGCAAGACATCCGCCCAGTGCTCCGCATCGCTGTAATGAAGATACTGCTGAATCTCATAGCCGTGTGCAGGACGGCTTAACAGTATGCTCAAAACCAAAATCCGAACATTCATCACACCTCCAGTTACTCAACGTTGATTATTTTAGCACATCCATACTCAACGTTGAATGTCATTTTTGGAGGATGGGAAAGGTCGCCCATATTTGTAAACTGAAATACATGTCTGCTCTGACACTGATCAAACGCGTTCTCACATACCCGCCCTTTCCAACAAACCCCGAACTCACCGCAGAAGAAAACGCCAAGGAGGCCACCCAAAGTGCGGCGCTGTTGGCAGCCGTTGTGGCCACCGAACCTTTGCCATTTGCGGATATGCTGCTCACAACGCCACTGCACATCCGATTGGTGATTCACATCGGTGAACTGTACGGCATTTCCCCTTCCTGGAGTAGAAGCCGCGAGGTATTGACCGAGTGGACGGCCACATTTGCGTACGGATTTTTAGGTCGACAATGGGCCAAAGGATTGGTGAAAATGGCTTCTCCTGGTGTGGGGACAGCAGTTCAGGCGCCCATGGCCTATGCACTGACCCTGGCACTCGGTCGGTGGACGAACCGCTACTACAGAAGCATCTGTGATGGGGATGTCCCTGAGAAAAACCAGAAGCAAACTTTGGAATGGTTGTCCAGTGAAGCCCTGGAAGCCTTGACCCAAAGACTGCGACTGAAAGCCACAGAAAAAAGCCCCCGTAGGGGCTGATGGATGTTCAAGTTGTCAAGGTGTTTTAGATCGCACTGATCGACAATTTGATCGTCACTTCGATATCGTGGTGGGCCTTGTATACGACATCGTACTCGCCCAATTCTTTGATCGCTTTGGGCATGAGGAAGCGTTTTTTGTCGAGATCGAAACCTTTTTGCTCTTTGATGGCTTCGACCACGTGGGCGTGTGTGATGGCTCCGAAAATCTTTCCTTCGCCGGCCTTGGCCTTGAGGTAGACCACCAGATCCTTGAGCACCTCCGCCAACTTTTGGGCACCGGCCTTCTCGCGCTCCAACTGCTTTTCCCGAGCGCGAATTCGGGCTTCCAAGGCCTTCATGTTGCCCACGGTCGCCGGCAGAGCCAGCCCTTGGGGAATCAAAAAGTTCCGAGCAAACCCAGGTTTCACCGTTACGACCTCGCCGACATAACCCAATTTTTTGACAGGTTCAAGCAGAATGACGTTCACTTGCGCACCAACTTCTCCATGTACGGAATGAGGGCAAGTTGACGGGCAACTTTGATGGTTTGACTGAGGCGGCGCTGGTTTTTGGCAGAGAGACCGGTTCGTCTCCGTGGCAAAATCTTGCCTGTATCGCTGATGAAGCGTCTGAGCATCTTGACATCCCTGTAGTCGGTGATTTCCAATTCACCAATCGCAAAGGGATCCACCTTGGGCTTGCGGGGACGTTTGATACCCTTGGGACGCAAGGCTTTTTTGGCATTTGTTTCGTTCATTGTTGTTTACCTTTAAGAGCCGTACCCCTGATCAGAAAGGAAGATCGTCTTCTTCTGGAGGTAGGTTTTGGCTCAAGCCTTCATCGATATCTAGACCCCTCGAATGGCTCCCCTTTGTGCTTGCTCCAGTTCCGTAGGCTTGACGGCTGGTTTGCGGGGCGGTTCCGACCAGACTTTGTGCTGGCGCGGGACCTCGAGTTAAGGCCTCGACATGTGTCGCTTCTACTTTTAACGAATTGCGCTTCTGTCCTTCACGGTCTGTCCACGACTCATTGCGCAGTCGACCGGTAACCATAACGCCATCGCCTTTTTTGAGTGACTCCGCAAAATTTGCGTGCTCACGCCACAGTGTAAGCTCGATCCAATGTGTTTTTTCTTGCCTGGTATTGGTGCGGTCCATCCAAGATTCCGAAATCGCAATCGAAAAACTGGCAACCCGATCCCCACTGGGCAAATTGCGGAATTCGACCTCTCGGCCCAAATTCCCAACCAACACAACCTGGTTGAGCCCGCCGGTCAAGCGAAACCCGCCACCACTGTCTTGGACCAAATCGCCTTCTGAGCGGTTGATCACATCGACACGGCTGGCCTTGACATTGACCATACTGCGCTTCTGTCCTTGATCTTCCCATGTGCGGTAGTCCAAACTGCCGACCACCATCACCGCCGTTCCAGCACGCAACGAGCCCGCGTTGATTTGTTCAATCATGGCTTCTGCAGGCTTTCCAAGCACCGATACACGATGGTACCAAGGGAGAGATTTGGGTGTTCCTTCTGTGCCAATGACAGTGTCTTCTCCGGCAACCGTCAGGTTGAGGATAGCAACCCCTTGGCTGGTGTAAGTGATCTCTGGGTCACGGGCAAGTGAGCCGACCAAAAAGACGTGATTCATTCCTCGAGCCATATGTTTCTTCCTTTCCTCTTGCTATCGCGGTAACTGATATTTCCTCTTGCTCATGCTCGAGTGGTGCTGCAGCGCAGGCACGAGCGACTCAAGCCTTTTTGGTTTTCCATTCCGGACGGTCGCGAACAATCAAGACGCGGCGAACGTGATCGCGGAGACGCAACGAGTGGGCAATGTCCTTTTCGGGGTTGCCCAAGGATTTGATTCTGTAAAACAGGTAGTAGCCTTCACGCTCTTTTTGTATGGCATAGGCCATGCGGCGATTGCCAAGATCGTCGGTATGAACGACTTCCCCACCTGCATTTTTGATGGCGTTGGCGACATACTCTTTTTCCACTGCAACCTGATCGCTGGAGAGCGAAGGGTTGAGGATCAAATTGAGATCGTAGTTATGCATTTAAGTCACCTCCTTTTGAAACTGGGTTTCCGGGTTCGGTATACCAAACCCACAGTTGGTCACTATAGCAAATGCACGACACGGTTGCCAATTGCAGTTGAATCGAATAGATGATGATTTTATCGTCTCACACACAAGAAATATTTATTTTTCTCATAGATTTAAAATCAGATTTGAGTCATGATGTAAAATTGTGGTGCTGAAACTTCAGCAATCCGCTGTCACTGTTTTTTCGAAATTTTGTCTCGCTCGCGAGTGTGTTGTTGAGGAGTTACCTGTGGAACAATGTATTTTAGTCATTGAAGACAATCCCGATATCAGTCGTGTCGTTCAATACGAACTGGAACAAGCTGGTTATAAGGTGTTGTGTGCCCCAGATGGTGTGGGCGGGCTCACACTTGCACGGGAATACAACCCCGATTTGGTCATCTTGGACCTCGGGCTGCCTGACTTTGACGGCGCTGAGATTGCGCGACGGTTGCGAAAAACAAGCAGTGTCCCAATCATCATTTTGACCGCATTGGATGCCATCGAACGCAAGGTCAGTTTGCTTGAAGCCGGTGCCGACGACTACTTGACCAAGCCTTTTCACCCAGAAGAGCTCGTCGCACGTGCCAAGGTGCAACTTCGCCACCAACAACATGGCGAGGTCATCTCTGTGGGGGAGTTGGAAATCCATCCACAGAAACGGTACTGCCAATATGCAGGACAAGAGGTGCGACTGTCGCCCAAAGAGTTCGATCTCATTACGTTCTTGGCCCGTCAACCCGGTCGGGTGTATTCGCGCGAGGAAATCGAGCGCGAGGTTTGGAATGGGGAACTTCCGCAAAACAGCAACGTTGTGGATGTTCACATGGCCAACATGCGAGCCAAGCTCAGGGACCTCGATGGGTACGGCTTGATTCGCACAGTGCGTGGCATTGGATATGCCTTGAAGGTGTCTTGATCCGTCCGTCAGAATCAGAACAGGGGAAGGTGTCCCAGAGCAATGACTTCCGGTCGTTCCTGTCCTTCGGTAAAAACCGCTAGGACGGCACCAACCGTTCCTCCCACCTCTTCGATGATTTGGGTGAGGCTGTGCAGGGTTCCACCACTGGAAACGACATCATCGACAATGGCCACCTTCTTGTCTTTCAACTTCAAGACGTCCATGCCGTCCAGGACCAAAAGTTGGGGTTTTCCGGTCGTGATTGAAGTCACTTCCCGTGCGACAGGACTGACCATGTAGGGTTTTTCTGTTTTTCGCACGACGACGTAGGCCTTTTGGCTTTCACGGCTGATGACATGGGCCAGTGTGAGTGCTTTGACCTCTGGGGTCACCAAAATATCAATGTCGCTGGGAAGGCGTTGAGCCAATTCTTTGCCCGCCTCCTCAGCGATTTCCGTGTCTCCGAGCATATTAAACAGTGCGACTTTTACATCATCTGAGACAGGAACAATGGGCAAATGCCGACACACAGAACCAATATGTACGGTAAAGGTTTCCGTTTCTGGAGGATAGGTTTCCACGTCTGCTCATTGTACCGCAGAATGCCCAAGATGCAATAAAATTAGGATAATTATGGAACGTTTTCGCTTGAGTCGGTCTGCCCTTCAGCTCTTGGCTGAATTGAAACACGTTTCCGGTTCGAATGAAACGGCGCTCATCGAACAGGCTTTGATGCACTATTTTGCGCAGGTGTTTGGCACAGAGGCCCTCAGGTCCAAGCTTGGCGTTCCACTCCCTGCGGTTTCTCAGGGAAAGGATATCTTGTCTGAAACAGAGCCCCAGGAGGTTCTCAATTGGCTGACAGAAGCATTTTCCAAGGAACCTACACCCATTTCCCCTCAAACTGTGGTCGAACCCCACCCCACCCAAACCATCAAACGGCGCCGCTTGGAGCTGGAAATGAGCCGCAAAGAACTGGCCTTGCAAAGTGGCTTGACCGAAGAAACCCTGCTTGCACTCGAAGACGGTCAGTCGATTTGGTTGGGGACACGCGAACAGTGGTCTTTGGCGACAGCATTGGATTGGTCTCTGGCACAGCTCCAACAGGCACTCAACCTGCATCCCCGTTAATCCACCAAACATAAAAACCCCCTCCTCAGTGGAGAAGGGGCATTTGGGACTTTGGGAAAATCAATGTTCCAAACGTCTGATTGCTTCCTCTACACCAATTTCGCCGCGTTCCAGTGCCGAGAGGGTCGTCTCTTTGGTCACCATAGGTTCGGTTTCCAGGGCGGAAAGCATCGCTTCAAAACGGGCTCGGACGGTGGGATACGAAAGTCCCAAATGGCGTTCCACATCTTTGAGATTGCCCCGCATGCGAATGTACAACCGGAGAAAATCCAAATGCTCTCTGTTTAGGGTGGCAAATTCATTCAAGCGAAAGCGGCCCTCAATGCGAATTCCAGACATTTCGAACTCAACCCGTGTGACGATCGGCTTTTCCTCGCTGCCTTCAAAGTGTGTGGGAAGATCGAAAATCATCGCTTGACCTCAACAGAAATGTCCCCCGCAGTGGCTTTGATGTTCAATTGGGCCTGTCCGTCTCCGTACTGCCCGCTGTACCGAACGCGAGGCCCACTGGATCGGTATTCGGGGTCAAAACCCTGAACATGAAGGTCGCCCACTTTGGCATCGACCTGTAGACAAACGGATGAAGACTCACGCAGGCGGACGTCGATATCTCCCGCACCAACCGATATGCTGGACGTCCCTTGAATGAGCGTCGCATCGATGTCAATGTCTCCCGCAAGCGATTTGACTTCAAAGCTGGAAACGTCTCTTAAATCCAGATCCCCCGCGCTGAGGTCCACCTTCAGATGGCCTTTGAACCCTTGAACGCTGCAGTCTCCCGCGCCGACTGACAGGCTGGATGTGCTTTGGGAAAGGACGTTTTTGATGTCGATATCCCCTGCCATCGATTTGATTTCGAAGCTGGAAACGCCTTCCAAGTCAAGGTCACCCGTCTTGAGGTCTGCTTTGAGGTGACCCTCAAATCCCCGGATGTCACAATCGCCAGAAAGCACAGACATTTCAATGATTTCCAAATCGTCTGGAACAGTCAATTTGAGCTCAGTTCGCGTCATTTTGCCCAATGCTTTGCGCACCGACTTGAGCCACTGAGGGTCTTCTTCAGGTAAATCCGCACCGCCCAACCACTGGCGGATCGATTTAAGCCATCCGTGTTGGTCATCTGTATCGACAGGTTCCGTCGATATGTAGACCACATCCCCGGATTCCCGCCACTGAACGGGTCCACTGGCGTGTCCGGATAACATCTGTCCACCCCCTTGAATTTCAATTTCGGCAATGGCCATTTGAACGACGAGTTTTTTGATGGGCCGGTCGCAGGAAAAAGCTTGGCTGCGCTGGCCAGAAGGTTTTGGGGGCAACGGGGGCGTGGGTGGACTTGGGGGTTCAGGAAAGGCCGCTTTGCCAAGTCTCAACGGTCGGGTTGAGACATCAGATGGCGGGGCAGAGACGGTCCGCTCCAATTGGATTTCTGAATCCAGAACGCCCACAGACTGCTCTTTGGCCAAAGCATGTCGCAAAGCTTGGGCTTCTTCTTCATTTAACTTTCCCTCTTCAACCAATTGCCGAATACGCTGTTCCAATGTTTCCATTCTCTTTACTCCTTATGCATATCCATCCTGTGTAAATACATCAGGACAATTTTTCGACGTTTTGGTTTGAATATATCAGCCGAGACAATCTAGCGATTGCCATTTCAATCACGAGCTTCTTGGCGGTTCGCAAAGCGTCCGCTTCTCCCTCATTCAATTTTCCCTCTTCAACCCATTGCCGAATGCGCTATTCCAATGTTTCCATTCTCTTTACTCCTTATGCATAACCACATCGACCTGCGCAATGCGTCAGGACAGTCTTTTTAGACTTTTATTGGGTATGCCAGCCCATGCAACCTCAGGACCGATGATCAAATTGTAAAACAAAAACTAACAAAATGTCAATTTATATTTTCTATTTATGGAATGGTCGCTGCACATGGCCCCACCGGGTTGGGCTACAATACCCGTAAGGCGCGCAAGGGGTCAGAACAGTCCATGGATTTGAAACTGAAATTTTTGGGAGCACCACAGGTAGAATTTAAGGGAACGCCCCTCAAATTGGGCGTCAAACCTCTGGCGCTCCTGGCTTTTGTGGCTTTGCAAGGTGAAACGCCGCGCCGTACGCTGGCAGCACTCCTGTGGCCTGAAGCGGACAACCCACTCAACAACCTATCTGTCGCGAGAAACGCGCTCGCCAAGACCTTGGGCAAGTCATTTTTCAATACCGATCCCGAAACCTTTGCCTTGGTTGGCGATTTCGAGTGTGACATACACCTTTGGCAGCAAAAAATGTCCACCCTCGACCCAGAGGCTTGGCCTTTGTGGCGGGGCCCTTTTTTGAGTGGGCTTCGGTTGACGGATTGGGAAATGGGATTGGGTGAGGAATTCGAGGATTGGCTGTACCATACGCGTGAAACGCTACGAACCCAGCGCCAGACATTGGCCCTTCATTTGGCCCGTCAAACGTTGGCACACGAGTGGCCTTCTGCCCTCCCCTATCTTGAAATTGCACAAGGTGAAGCGGGCGAGATCAACGAAGATGTAACGCGTCTCCTGATGTTGGTGCTCGGTGCCTTGGGGGAAACCCACAAGGTGACACAAGCCTACACCCGACTGAGCCAGCAGCTTCAGGATGAGCTGGATGTAGAGCCCACGCAAGAAACCAAAAAAGTCTTGCAAATCGCCCGCGAAGATGCGCAAGCGTGTAAGGCGCTCATCCAAGAATACGTCCCAGATGCACATTTAAGAGAAGAAAGCCGATCAACGACGGCACAGACCCCGTTTGTCGGGCGCAAGCGAGAGTTGGCGCTTTTGAGGCCACACCTGAAACCCGAGCCGGGGGTGTTGCGGGCGGTCGTTTTGCAGGGAGAACCGGGCGCCGGGAAAACACGCCTTTCTCAGGAATTGATCGACCCAGAAGCCTTCTGTGTGACGGGCGTGTGTGCCTCAGGAAGCCTTCCGCTGGCCCCTTTGGACGCGGCCGTCCGACTTCTGGTTCGGGAACACATTGCGCGGGTTCAAACACTTCCCCGAGATTGGTCAGACGCTTTGGCACGTTTTATGCCCGACGTGCTCACGGCTCACGGTTCCCCATTGTCACCAGACCTGGAACGGCGAGGACTTTTTTCGGCCCTCAGACACCTCATGTCAGATCCAACACAGCCGACTGTGTTTGTACTGGATGACCTTCAGTGGATCGATCCCACAACCCTGGAATTCATGCAGCACCTGATGGCCCATCCACCGGATCAAGGTTGGATACTGATTGCCACCCAGCGGGACACAGAAGTCCCCCGAACTCCCCTGAACAGTTTTTTGGGCACGTTGACGCGACACCACGCAGGATTGATCGTCAAACTCTCCGGCCTTTCGATGGAAGAGGTCACGGAGCTCTTAGACCAGCTGAATGTGGAAGCCGATCCAGACACATTGCTGCATTCTTCGGGAGGCAATCCGTTTTACCTGTTGGAATTGATCGAACAGCGAAAAGCCGGCAATACCGGCCGGGTTCAGGACCTGATCGTTACACGACTGGATACGCTTCCAGAGTCCGGGCGTCAGATTCTGGAATCCCTCGCCGTTTTGGGCAATGGCGTCGGACTCAATCTCCTCAAAAAAGTTTCGGGACGTTCGTTGGAAGAGAGCAGTGAAGCTCTGGAAATCCTCGAATACATGGGGCTTGTCCGAGAAACCCAGAGCGGAATTGCCTACGGGCACGACATTGTTCGCGAAGTGGTTGAACTGACACTCCGGACAGCCCGCCGTTCACTTTTGAATTTGAGGGCTGCAAAAGCGCAAAAAGACAACCCTCTGCGTTCTGCCGTGCACTACTTGGCTTCGCACGATGCCTGGGACGATGAGGATCAGGAGCCGGCCCGTCAGGCCATGGTAGGTGCTTCGGACCAATTGGCACTGCGGGGAGACTTGGTTTCGTCCTTGGAGTGGTTGGACCATGCACTCGAGATCGATCACAACCTGAGGCAACGGATTCAGATTCTCCTCCAAAAAAGCGCCATTCTCGAACGTTACAGCCGTTACCGAGAGGCGTTGGGGCTCATGGAAAATGTCCGAGGGTTGCTTTTGGAAATCAGTGATCCGCTTCTTGAAGCACAATCCCTTGTCATGCGTGCGCGCATTTTGCAGCAAGAAAGCCAACACGAAGAGGCCGTTTCGCTTTCTGAGCGAGCCCTGTCCTCCATAGCCCACTTAACCACCAGCGCGGGACAGACCATTCGCAGTGAGGCTTTGGCCATTTTGGGATGGTCCCACTACATTTGGAAAAAATGGGATGCCGCGCTCGGGTTTTACCGAGAGTGTTTGGCATTGCGCAAGCACCTCCCCGATCGATCCAAAATGGCAGGAACTTTGGGCAGCATCGGGCTCATTTTGGCCGCAACCAACAATGAGGAAGCCGAAATCTATCTTTTGGAATGTCTATCTATTCGACAAGAATTGGGCGATCTCACGGGAATGGGTCGATCTCTTGTGAATCTGGGGAATTTTTACAACCGAAGAGGTGACTTTGGTCATGCCGAAGTTTACCTACAAAAGGCCATGGATCTGCAAAAGGAAATGGGAAATACACAAGAAATTGCCCTTATTATGAATAATTTGGCACTTATTCAGTCTGCTCAGAAAAAATTTTCAGAAGCCGTATCGACACTTTCAAAAGCGATCGAACTCTTAGACAGCATCGGAGAATTTAATCTTTACATTATTCTAAATATCATTGAGTTTTGCTTGGAAATTTCAGATCAGGAAGGTGCCCGAAAGCACTTTAACCGATTGGAAATGGAAGCTAAAAACATTTCTATGGATTCAGAAACCCTGTCTGATATCGAAAACCTCAGAAAACAGTTAATATAAAGCCCTCAGAAAACCATGGATTGAGTTTCAGTACCTTACAAAAAATCCGATGGACAAAAATCGCGATTGAGGCAATGAAAACAGGGGGATGAGCCATCACGTCATCTCCTCCTAAAGACCGTCTCAAAGAACCACGCGCTATCTCGCCCACATCACCGAAATCTTAAACCCTCCAGTGGGATTATGGACTAATACAGCAAGTTTATTAATTTTGGGGATATTTTATTTTTGAATGTAATGTGGTAAAATCTATGTATGCCAGTAACTTATAGTTTAGATCTTAGAAAAAGAATAGTTGAAAAATACTATGAAGGATACACAATAAAAGAGGTTGCAGAAATATATAATGTTTCTTCCTCGGCTGTTGGACGATACTTGCAGCTTGATGACAACAATGTATTGGAACCTAAAAAAAGAGGAACTAAAAAGCCACCCCGTATAGATATTGCAGACTTTGAAAATCTAAGAGCAATGGTACAAAGTATGCCGGATATTACCTTAGAAAAAGCGTGTCAAGAATGGGAGAAAATGTATGGTGTGACCGTGAAAAAAGCGACAATGTATAGAGCGTTTCAACGTGCGGGGATAAAGTATAAAAAAAACTTATATCGCACTTGAAAAAGAAACACCATCAAATATAATAAAAAGAGAGGCATTTATTGAAGAGATTTTGAAAAGTGATTTAAATGAAATTGGATTTTTAGATGAATTTGGCGTACATATAGATTGTGAAACCCTCTATGGATGGAGTCATAAAAAAAGACTATATTGCAAAATAAATAGATCAAAAAGAAGGAAAAAGAGAAATGTAATACTCATTCTACATATGAAAATGGTGTGCACGTTTATAATTGATGGAACAATGAATACTGACGTATTTTTAAAATATATAGAGATATTTTGCGAAGAAATCAAAAAGATTGGTATTAGAAAAATAGTAATGGATAATTTAAGCGTACATAAAACGAAATCTGTAAAAGATTTATTTAAAGAGAATGGAATAGAAATACTATATATACCTCCCTATAGTCCAGAATTGAATCCAATAGAAGAATCGATTTCGAAAATAAAGAATGGAATAAGAAGATATCCAAGTAAAACAATAGATAACATAGAAAATATCATTCAAGAATGCGTAGAGGCTGTAACTCCTGAAAATATAGAAGGATATAAAAAGCATTTTATGTCCTTTGTTAATTCCTAATAATTATGAAACCCGCTGTATCTTAAGTGGAACACACTTCTTAAACTTTTGTAAGGTACTGAAAGATGGAGTCATAAATTCATATGGAGGAACCTGACAACCCCGTGTTCCTAAACTCCAAACCCAATGGCATGCTCACACCTGCAAAAAACCTGGGAACACAGATCCCCAGGTCAGATGTTGCTGCGAATAACGTTAGAGCGACTCGCTGCTCACTTCGACTTTTTCTTCGTTTCCGGTGGGAATTTCAGCCATCGCAGACAACTGCTCTCCGGCATTGACAATTAAAAGTGCTTGTGCTAAAGCTTTATCCCTCAAGACAGTTGCTTGGAAACCACTCAAGCCGTTGATGCCCAGTTGTCTGGACGCTTCGGCCACACTCACACGGCTGGACGCCGCCAAATTTGCCAGCGCCTGGTCAAATTCCGATTGGGTCAATTGGACACCCAAGTTGTCCGCGAGTTTTTCGAGAGCCAAGTCACGCTTGACCCGCTGAACTGCATTTTTCTCGAGATCGGCCAAGAAGTCGTCATACTTACCTTGTTCGCGCATAAAGGTTTCATACTCAGCAAAAGGCACGCCTTGGTTTTCCAAATCGCGCTTGATTTCCTCAAACATGGATTCACGACGCTGGCGAATCAGTGTTGTGGGAATGTCACCTTGCAGACCCTCGGTCAAGCGTTCCACAAACTCATCACGCCGGTTGGCTTGCCCTTCGGCTTGAGCCCGACCTTGCAATTCCTTCTCTACAGCTGCTTTAAGGTCGGCAACGGTTTCGAAGTTAAATCCCTTGGCAAAGGTCTCGTCAAGTTCTGGAAGTGTCTTTTTCTTGATATCCAGAATTTTAACGGTCAGGGTTTCACTGGGATGGGTGTGATCGCCATGCGTTGTTTCAGGCAGGGTGATGTTGACTTCCGCTTCAACGGTCTGACCGATCAAGGCATTGCGGACAAACTCCTGTGCGGTGTCGAGGTAAACGGGATACGGGTTGGATTCTTCCTCGCCCAATTCCAAAACCGACAACTGATCGCTTGCCTCTGCAGGTCGACTGACACTCTCGAAGACGGCATTGCGCTCCCGAAGGTCTTGTATGGTTTTTTCGACCACATCTTCGGTGATTTCGGGCGCTTTGGCCTCCAGGTGGAAGGCTTTCCAATCGGGCAGATGGACCTCTGGATAGGTTTCTCCCTGTACGCCATAGGAAAAATCCGAAGATTCACTCAGCGATTGAGGGGTGATGACAAAGCTGTCTGTGATGACAGACAACTTGAGTTCGCGCACAGCGTTTTGCAAGCTGTAACTGATCACAATGCGGCGAACTTCATCTTGGACAAATTCGTCCCCAACACGTTTGTTGAGCACGCTGCGAGGGGCTTTTCCCGGTCGAAATCCAGGCACCTTGACCTGCTTTGCGATGTCTTTGTAGACGCGATCAAAGGCCGACCTGACTTCTTTTTGTGGGACGACGACTTGGAACTCTACGGTGTTTCCTTCTTGTTTTACAAGTTGTGCCATATTCAACGTAACTCCTTGAGCAGTATACCCGAACCCGGGCGTCTGTTACTGAAAAAGGGCCCAAAGAATGGGCCCCCTAAAAGTGTGTCTTTCACTGACATCCTTGTCCAAATTGTGGTGCGGGAAGAGGGACTTGAACCCTCACGGTCTCCCACCAGATCCTAAGTCTGGCGCGTCTACCAATTCCGCCATCCCCGCAGGACGCAGAGTATTGCTTGGGGTGGAGTATGGGATTTGAACCCACGACCTTCGGTGCCACAAACCGACGCTCTAACCGGCTGAGCTAACCCCACCACGCGAACTGGCCCCTTTTTGCTCGAACAGCGGTCAAGCCACACGGTGTGCTGTTCTGACCAAGACGCGAGCCAAAAGCGTTCTGTATTCTAGGGACTTTCTGTGAAACTGTCAATTCTAGGGTGTTGCCCTCTGCGCTCTCTATACTGTTTCCCGTGAAACATCGTTTTAGGGAATTGGCTTTGGCATATGCAAAAGCGTTGGATTTGTACGGACCCGCCGTACAAAAAGCATTCGACCTGCATTACGATTCAGCAAAAGCGTTTGCCCATTTTATACCCGAAAGTGCCCAGGTTTTGGACGTGGGTTCCGGTGGGGGATTGCCCGCCATTCCCTTGGCCATCGAACGTCCCGACCTTCGGATTTGGCTCTGTGAAATTCGCGATCGGCGCTCAACGTTCTTAAAATTGGCTGTGGCTCAGCTGGGACTCAAAAACGCACAGGTGTTTGCGGGCGATGTGAGGGCATTTCCCCACAAAGTCTCTTGGGTGACGGCTTTGGCCGTTGGAGATCTCGAGCATCTGATCGATTTGCTCAGAGGCGTGACCGACTCAGAGTGGCATTTGGTGATTCGGCGCTCCCATTCGTGGTATGCTCCGAGCGTTTTGAAGGGACATCAACTGGTCTGTGAAAGGCATTCCCTGGACTCAGAAACAGACATCATACACATCACCTTCAGGAGAGAACATTGAACATCATCGGGATTGTCAATCAAAAAGGCGGTGTCGGCAAGACCACAACGGCGGTCAATTTGGCAGCCTACCTGGCATTGGCCAAAAAGAAAGTCCTGTTGGTCGATTTGGATCCTCAGGGAAACGCCACCAGCGGTTTGGGCGCTCGAGATCGATCGGTGGGCACCTATGAAGCGCTGGCCCATCCCGAGCGTTTTTCAGAGTACGTCTGGACCACCCCTTGGAAGGGACTCGACCTGCTTCCCTCAACCCCCGCCTTGGCAGGTGCGGGCGTTGAACTTGCCGATACGCCCTATGCACTGCGCCAATTGCTCGAATCTCAATCTTACGATGTGGTGTTGATTGACTCTCCCCCAAGTCTGGGTCCACTGACGGTCAATGTGCTCTGCGCGTCAGGTGCACTGTTGATTCCCCTACAGGCCGAATACTACGCCCTAGAAGGTGTCGTCGGCTTGCTCGATAGCGTCGAGCGCATTCGTGTGTCGCTCAATCCCAACCTCAAGGTCTTGGGGATCGTCATGACCATGCTCGATGCACGCACCAATCTGGGCCAACAGGTCGAGGAAAATGTCCGCGCACACTTCGGCGAACAGGTCTTTTGGAGTGTCATTCCCAGAAACATCCGATTGGCCGAAGCACCCAGTTATGCAAAGCCCATTCACCAATATTCCCCCCTTTCCAGTGGCGCAGAAGCGTACCGACGGCTGGCTGAGGAAGTGATCCAACGTGTCAAAAAAATCTAGTTTGGGACGGGGCCTAGAAGCCCTTTTGGGCTCAGCTCACACCGAGAGAGACGCCCTTCGGTCTGTCTCCGTTCGCGCGGTTCATCCCTCCAACCTTCAACCCAGGCAACACTTCGATCCCAAAGCACTCGAGGATTTGGCGGCCAGCATCAGAGAAAAAGGCGTTTTACAACCTCTTTTGGTGCGTCCATTTGGGCAAGAATTTGAGTTGATTGCAGGAGAGCGCCGATTGCGGGCTTCGATCTTGGCCGGCCTCACGGAAGTTCCTGTGATTGTCCGAGACCTCAAAGATCGAGAGGCTTTGGAAATTGCCATCATCGAGAACCTGCAACGTGAAAACCTCAATTGCGTGGAGGAAGCTCAAGCGTACGCCCGTTTGCTCGAAGGTGGACTGTCGCAAGAACAGGTTGCGCAAGCGGTTGGCAAAGGACGCAGCACCATTGCAAATGCCCTGAGGTTGCTGCAGTTGCCAAAAGAGGTTCTGGCTGCACTGGAATCTGGCGATATCACCGCTGGACATGCCCGGGCCATCCTGGCACTTCCGGAAAAAGACCGCCTGTGGGGACTGAAAAATATCCAGGAAAAGCAACTGAGTGTGCGCCAGGCAGAACTTCTGAAACGGATAGATGTTTCACCAAAAATACCCAAAGCGGTCTCGGCATTTCAGTCGCTGGAGTTGGACCTCAGTCGCAACCTTGGCACACGCGTCCGCATCGCCGGCAACGTCCAGAAAGGCAAAGTCGAGCTCAGTTTCAATTCGCAAGAGGAACTGGAACATCTGTTGCAGCGCTTGGGTTGCGAAACCTAACCGAAGTGACCTGAAAAATAAGTTTTTGATTACACCAATGCCAGAGTTTGGTCGCCGGCCTCAGCCCGTGTCTTTTCGATATGGGCTCGGCCGGAAATCTTGACAAAAAAATGTAATCATTAAAGGTTTATTAAGAGAATATGCAACTACTGTGTCTTTACAACCCTACACACATCCGGTAGACTTCGAACAGTTATTTAAGCTTCATTCTATTTACTTTGCTCTTGATTCCGTTTTAGGTTGTCCCAAACACCCTGGCGTGTCTCTTTTGCATCGTAGGTAGTTTGTCGTTTTCTCTGTGGGAGGCGTTGCTTTATGGCATTAAAATATTCTGGAGGTTCATTTTCGTGAGTAAGTCGTCCCCTTATTCCGATCTTCAGGGCAAAAGCCTTGAGGAGATCATTGTAAATCCCGCCCTTTGGTCCATGTATATGGACCTCGCTTCCAGAGGCAACGACCTCGCCATCTCCCTCCCTCAACTCCTTTCCGAGCTCCAAAACATTGACAGTCCCATTGCTCGTGCCCGTGAAGCACACGTCATGCTCGGTCTCAACCGTCCCTTTCAAGAAATCGAAGACCTTCTCACCCCCTTCCTGAATTACCCCCTCTGCGAAGCCATGTACCTCATGGCTGTTCTCACCAAACACACCGAAGAAGCTTACGCATTCGTGGCACGGCAAACCGAATTCGTCACACCTATTCGCACATCCCCATCTGAGCATGAAGCCCAACTCAGATGGGATTTTGCCCGTGGCCAGGGACTTGAACGGCATCGCAATCCACAAGAGGCCATCCGTCTCCTGTCAATCGCACACCGTTCCGCCGTTGACCTTAGGGTACATTCCATTGCCACGTTCGCACAGGTCAAACTCAATGCGTTGTCGATCAACACACCCGAAATGAGGATCTTGACAATGCGTGCACAGCTCGAACAGGCGGAGAAAGTCGGGGATATTCGGGTCATTGATTCTACACGCTACGACCTATGTATGCAGCATGCACAACTTGGAGATTTTGAGTCTATTTTGGAAATCTCTCAGGAAATGCTACCGAGTTTAATGCAACAACACTTGGTTCAAGGTACAAAATTATTGTTGGGATTGCCACCCTCTGAAGAACTGCCATCACTGGCGGGGTTGGAAGGTGTTGCGTTTGCGGTCATGATCCATGTATTGTCGGACTTTCTGAAATTCAAGCGGCACATTGACGGTTTGAGAAGCCGAAGGTCACTGGAATCCTTGGCAAAAAAAATCCTGAGTTATGCCATTGTCATTGACACCAGCATGCCTGTGGCTGGAATCATTGCGACATGCTTGCAAGCGATGACGTCTGCCACATCCGGGGACACCCAGACTGCCCGAAATATGCTTTCAAATGCCGTTGAACTTACAAAAGATACTGCATATGTGCCCAAATGGTCACAGCGATTCACCAGCCTGACTGAATTTTTCGTAGCATACAAAGAACAAAAAACAACACATCCACAGTTCGGCGAAGATATTCTCGTAGGCCTAGAGAAATCGACTTCTTTTCAAGCCTTTGTTGCGAATTATTGTCCAGATGCAATTTTTCAACTCCACAACGAACAGAGAACGACCATTACTGAGCGGATGATGGGAAAGGTGTTCTGGTTTGAACCGATTGCTGAGTACCTCTCTGAACATCCTGACATTACGAAACTTTCAAAAAACACTACTGAATCCAACTTTTTAAAAAGCAAAATCGACATTTTAGAAAAGAGACTTGAAGAAGCCAAAAGCGAAAATGACATCCGTACACGGGATTGTACCTTATATGGACTGTGTGTTTTAGCTGCATTGAATGACGATTACCCGTCTTTTATGAAATATGCGAATGGTTTCATGGATAGTGAGCTCAAAAACCACATGATTCTTTTCGCGAAGTTCTACGAGAACCAAAATCCAGGTTATCAGTTGCCGGAGTCGTTTGGTCCTGAGGATCAGCCTTTTTATTCTGCAACGAGACTGATGTTCACATTCAAGCAGTACAACTGGCATTACAGAAATTCACACCACAATCCGGAATATGACAATATGCGGAATTCCATATTAAATTGGGAAATCCCAGAGACGTTAGATGTGCCGCTGACGAATTTGATTTCCCTGACGCTGAAGATTCTAGTGTATTTGATGAATTGGGACGTGAAGACACCAAAACCATTGATGCAGAAAATGAGAGACATCATGAAGACAACCAAACTCACGGAAACGGAGCGGTATTACGTGTGGTTGGCGGAAGGTATGTTGGATTACCAAACGAGACAGAGAATGAAACCGATGTACGTGGCGATTATCGAGAAGGGAATTGAAAGACAGAAGTCGTTCCAGTGGTTTGTGGTGGAGACGTGTCCGCAGATTTTGATTTATCTTGAGAAACATGGAAAGAGCAAAGTGGTGAAGAAGTTGGCGAAAGACACGCTGAAACGTTGGGCAGGACCGTCAGGTCCAAGGTGGGCGTGAATTAAGCATAAGAACCAACAAAATCATCGCTTTCGAATCCACAAAGTCCACCGCCACCCATCGTTCAAAATGCTGGAGACACTCCTAATCCTACTCCTGGACTATGTAGCAATTGCTAATATCATCCAATCCAAAAGTGCACATCCAAAATCGATCCGTTTCTCTCCACCGAAACGGGCAACACCCGGGGAGACAATAACACCTCTTTTTTCTGTTTTTTATTTGGGAAATACTTGATATACGCTGGTGTTTTCTATAGAGCTTGCCTACTTTATCGACACACTTTCCCATAAAACGACAGCAACAACGCTCCAACAGATCACTCTGCCACTTCCGATCCCAGGTGCGGGCCGATTGGAACTGTGAATTGGGAGGTGGGTGTGGCAGAACGCAGAACTACGGGTTCTTTTTGCCTATTCCAAAGGAACACAAATACAACCGATGTCACTCCAATCCAACTGTTATCCAGAAAGCACGTTTTTGCCATTTGGTACAATAAAAACAATCGAATCAGCCCTTGAACATTTTTAACCCAGAGGTCTCTGTCAACCCCAAAATACCTCCTTTTTTTGGGGGTTTTTTAAATTTTGCTTCATGTGACCCAAAGGTTCGCTTTGGTTTTCCTTGAGATACAGCCGTGGCCATTGAAATACCGATGGATTTTTATTACATTGTAGACAAGCAGTTATCCACACCACGGAAAGGAGAATAGTAGGGCATTAGGCAATTTGTAAGCTGTTTAAGACCAGTTTCGCTGTTCAATGATCAACGTTCCAAGATGTATATTTAAAACTTTTGGAGGATTCAATCATGAAAAAGCTTTTCGTCTTGATAGGCCTGTTTGCTGTCGTATTGCCCACTGCTCAAGCTCGCACTGCAGAGCCCACCACACCACCAATCGTCGTTGTGGACTCCAATGTAATTGAGGCACCCACTGTAGAACTCAGAAGCTCCTGGGGATGTCTGAACAACTGTGCGCGTTCCGGTCTTGGAGCAGCCTTTTGTATGGACAGCTGCGGATACTGAAACATGTTGATCACTGCGAATCACAATTAAAAACGCATACAGAAAAGGGCAGCTGCAAGGGCTGCCCTTTTTTTCAGGCCTATTTGGAGACGACAATACCCTGCGAAGCAGCCCACCCGTCAATGGGTTTTCGCCCAATGGCGTGGGCCATCAGGCTTGGAAAGAGATCCGGTGTGCATGCGAAACTGTAAATGCCCAAATCAGAAAATGCTTGGGCCACACGGTGATCGTAGGAAGGCTTTCCATCGTCGCTGAGGGCCAACAATGCAATGATATGCACACCCGAACGCACCAAACCTTCAGCCCGCTGGATGAGGCTTTCCCTGTCACCGCCTTCAAACAGATCGGAAATCAAGAACAGAACGGTGTTTTCTGGCCGTGTGATGTGGGTCGAACAGTAGGCCAGTGCACGGTCAATGTCGGTTCCACCCCCCAATTGCAGGCCAAAGAGAACATCGACGGGATCGATCAGGTGATCGCTGAGATCAACAACTTCTGTGTCAAACGCGACCAATCGCGTGCTAACGGCCTTCAGGCTGGCCAACACAGCACCAAAAATGCTGCTGTAGACGACGCTGGTGGCCATGCTTCCGGATTGATCAACACACAAGATGATGTCCATTAGACTGCTGCGTTTTCGGCCAAACCCAACACGTTTTTGAACAATCAAGGTTTTCCGGTCGGGTTGGTAGTGTTTCAGGTTGGCTCGGATGGTTCTGGGCCAGTCGATTTCCGAATGTCTGGGTCTGGCATTTCGACTGGAACGATTGAGACTTCCCATAACCGCTTCACGAAGGGGTTCGGCCAGTTTTCGTTCGAGGTCTTCCACAACACGCCGGACAACAAAACGCGCCGTATCCTTGACCTTGTTTGGGATGATATTTTTGAGTTGAAGCAGTTGGGCAGCCAGGTGGACATTGGGCTCCAAGTTGCTCAGGGTTTCGGGTTCCAAAAGCATGCGGTGCATGCCCAAACGTTCGTAGGCGTCGCGTTGCAAGATGTGGACGACATTTTGTGGAAAGTACGTTCGGATGTCACCCAACCATCGGGCAGCGTAAGGGTAACTCGGGCCCAATCCCCCTTTGCGGTCGACCGTGTTGTAGAGTGCGTCCAAAGCGCGATCGATGTGAAGGTCTGTGTCGCTGAGTGATATCTGCTGCGCTGCTTCTGCATCCGAACCGAGGATCAGACGCCACCTTCTGGGCATCTCATGGACCATCTTGGGTCTCCTTTGCAACACTGAGGATGCGTTCTGCTTGTCGGATTGCACGGCGCATCCTCTCGTGAGCACTGGCATCGAGGGCCCGTTCAGCGTCAGATGCTGGACCGTCCAGGTGAGGTAAACACTGGGCTTTTTCACCCAATTTGCGTCGCTCGGCTGGACTGAACATGGCGAAAGAGCGACGAAGCAACGGCAGTGCGCTCAAAAATTCCGCTTCGGTCAAATGTGAAAGCCAACGGTCGAGCACAGCAAACAGGTTGTGATCGTGAATCAAAATCCACCCACTGTCTCCGACAAAGGCTTCGGCGAAAAATGCAGCCTGTTGAACGGTCGGGTTGCTGAGTCCCAGGCCAAACAGGGTTTCAGTCTCTAAGGGATCGATGTGTTGTGTGTCATGCAAAATACGCGTGACTGTCCCACCGATTCCTCCATGCACACTTGGAATATCCAATTGTTTCAGGGTGGTGTACCAAAGGGTCAGATACGCCTTATCCTGCAAAGTCAAAAGGGCTTGGTTTGTTGTGGTGATGGCTTGGATCATTTCTTCAGCGGCATCATCACCGAGGCCCACCAGCGCGACAGAAAATCCTACACAGATCTCAATCAGAAATCCCATCAGGGTGTCTTTTAAAAGTCCAACATCGGTCTGACGAACGTTGCCGTAACGCAATGCCTGAGCCATGTGAGGGAGACTCTGCATCAGTGAAACAATGTCGTGGCTTTGTGCGGCCAGCCGTTGTAGGGAATTGAGAATATGTGAAGTCACTTCTGGCAATTGGGCCAACAGAGCGTCCTGGAGTAGTGATGAGGTTTCGGTCAAACTTTTACTGTTTTTGGCACGTTCATTGGCTTTGTGCGTGCTGGCCTGCACGACTGTCTGCCCGTAGCGCTCGGCCTCAATCAAGAAAATGGAATATTCCGGGTCCCATTTCAATGTCCAGGCCTCTTTAAATGTGCCTTTTTGTGAAACAGCTTGAGGCTCTCCCCAAGGAATTCCAAGCAGCCTCAAACGATGAAAAAACACAGAACGCTCCAAGTCCAAAGGTTGTCGCATATCCAGGACCTGGGTTGTGTCTGTTGCTGAAGGTTGGATTCGGAGGCGCTTACACATGGCGGCAAAGTCTTTGGGCAGCGGTGAGAGCGGAACGCCTGTTGGAACCTCTCCCAAAGCGTGGCCTATGGTGAGTTCTTCCTCAATCCATTTCAGCAGTGTGACATCACCTGACCCCAGCGTGGAAATGGCCGCATCGGTGATGTCTTGGAGGTCCGCAATGGGCCGATCGGCAAGTTGTGTCAGGGCATCTGTCAGACGCACGGCTTCAATGATGTGTGCTGTCGAAATGTCGATATCCCGTTTGCGCAAGACCTGGGCCACCTGAATCAACCAATGGTTGACCAAATCCTGAGGTGACGTGTTCCAAACGTGTTGGTACCAACCGGGCGCGTGAATGCCGGCCCGATATCCGCTGCGCAGGGTCAATCGGTCCAACGTCCAAGGAATCCATGTTGCCTCTGTCGGTGTTTTCGGTAGACCTTTTAGCAAAATCCGGTCATCCTTGGCTGTACTTTTCAAACGGGAATCAATCAGCTCAGGTGCATGCCAGGCACCACAGACAACCGCCACCCGTTGGTAAGCGGTTTGGGCCTGTCGGATGCACGTTCTCATGTGGGCTTCCCGGAGCAGCGTCAGGTGTTCTGTTTCACCAAATTGTGCACGGAGTGTCTGCATCATTTCCAAGACAACTTCAAAAATTTCGTGACTGGCATGTTGCAGTTCAATACAGTGCTCCCAAAAGCGTTCGCCATCAGGGTAACCCACCAGTTGGCCCAAATGGCCAATGGGATCCAAAACAACATCAGATTCCGTGTGCTCGACAGGCTCAAGAGCAAATCCGTGGCTTTGCGGCAGATCAATAAACTGGACGGGAATGTTGCGCGGAAGGGCCCACCGCAGTGCGACCCATTCTGGACTAAAGGACGCCATTGGAAAAAATGAACACTGACTGGGATTGTTTTTCGCATAAACCAGAAAGGCAACGGGAGGTTTGAGTTGTGGATCCAAAGCATGAACCAAAAGGGCTTTGGCTTCTGGAGGACCTTCCACCAAAAGAATTTCCGGTGGTTCGTTCTCGAGGGCTTTGAGCAGACTTTTTGCACTTCCCGGTCCATGGTGTCGAATGCCGTATATATGCAGTGTCACTGTTGGCGCGGCTCCTTGCCATGAGAAGACTCCCAAAAGGAACCTGTCCATTTGGAAAGTAAAACATGCATCTTATCAAAAAACGTGAAATATTTGGTTCTTTCACGTTGCCTCTCTTTATTCCGACTGTCTTTCATTTTTTGAAACCCCAAGTTTCTTATTGCATTCGAACCGAACCACAGGATATATGCAAATCTTTTCGTTATACAGATCTTTTAAGTGTGTGTCGAAAAATACAATGTTCTTCCCTTTGAGAATAAAAGGCTTCAATGCTGACAAAAGCGTGAAAACACTTTTCCATAAGGTATTTTTTGAGTTGTGCCTGCAATTGGACCCGGAACCGTGGAGATCCAAGTACAGCAGGTTTCACAGTGATCGAGAATTTTAAAAGCGTGATACAACATTCGTCTGGCAGCCTTTTTGGCCAAAATATTTCTTCTCCTTCGCCACTTTTCTTCGTATTTTTTTGTAGGGTACTGAAATAAAATTCATACGTTTGCCACTGCCATCAGAACATTCTTTTCACCTGTTCGCTTCTTGAACCAAGCATTGCAAGGCAAAAAGACCTTCATTTTTCTTTCTCCGGAAGAACAATTGCTTCATGACGAAGTATTTTTGCATGCGCGGTACAAATCCTTCCAATCCGAACGTTCTTTCACCACAGTTTCGAGGTATTCTTTCCAGACAACCGCATCCTGGATGGGATCTTTGACCACAGCGCCAACCAAACTGTCGGCCACATCGTCGCTTCTCAGTGTTCCATCGCCAAAATGGGCCGCCAATGCCATACCGTGGTTGACCACACTGATTGCCTCAGCCGTACTCAAGCTTCCAGATGGAACTTTGAGTTGTTTTTTTCCGTCTTGGGTCAGACCACTTCGCAGTTCCCTGAACACCGTGACAATGCGTTTAATCTCTTCTATGTGCGGTGTTTCAGCCACAAGCCCAAGTGCGCGGCCCAAACTTTCCACACGCCTTTGGACAATGTCAGCCTCTTGCTCAAGGGTTTCCGGAGGCGGCAAGATGACGGTATTGAAACGCCGCTTCAGTGCACTTGAAAGTTCGTTGACCCCTTTGTCGCGATTATTGGCCGTTGCGATGATGTTGAATCCCCTTTGCGCCTGAACTTCCACGTTGAGTTCCGGTACCGGCAAAGTTTTCTCGCTCAAAACGGTGATGAGGCTGTCTTGGATATCGCTCGGGATTCGCGTGAGCTCTTCGATGCGGACCAATCGACCTTCGCGCAATCCACGCATCAATGGACTTTCGACCAGTGCACGCTCACTTGGCCCTTTGGAAAGCAATTCTGCGTAGTTCCAGCCGTACCGTATGGCTTCCTCGCTGGTACCCGCGGTGCCTTGGATCAGCAAGGTGCTGTCCCCACTGATGGCCGCAGCCAAATGTTCACTCACCCAACTTTTGGCCGTTCCAGGAACGCCATACAGCAAAAGCGCGCGGTCCGTGGCCAATGTTGCGACGGCCACTTCGATCAGACGCTGTTGCCCGATGTACTTTGCCGAGATCACCGTTCCATCCGGTAAAGTTGTGCCCATCAGGTATTGGACCACTGCCCATGGAGAGAGCTTCCAATTGGGCGGACAGGGCTTGTCGTCCCAGGCTTTGAGGGCTTCAAGTTCGTGGGCGAATTCTGTTTCGGCGTGCTGGCGCAAAGTGGTATTCATTTCAGTTCCTTTCGAAAGTCAGATCGCAGCTGTGCAATGTGTTCCATTAGGTTTACATCCAATTTGGGGTGGTTTTGTCGAACAGTCTGGCAAAAAGAGAGCCAATCTTCTGGGTTTGCCTTAAGTGCACCCAAACGGAGCAGCGGGGAATAGGTGAATTCATGGGCACCACTGGCAATACGGCGCTCGAGGGAGTGCAAGACACATTGCTGCATTTCTGCGCCCCAGAGATCAAATTCTCGCAGCTTTTGGACATCTTCCGCCCACCTAAAGGAAATATCTTTGGACAAACATCGCATGAGTTCCCGTTGGAGAGATGTGGGAGGCAAGTATTCCAACAATTCCGAGTATTCCAATAAGTCGGAGTATTCCAACAATTCCAAGGATACGTTCCGATCTATTTTTTCCAGCCGCAGAGAAATCCTGTCTGGGTCTGGATATTTTTTCAGACCCATTTTAAAAGCATTGACCAAAGCCTCTTTCCATGGACTCTGCTGAATGCATTCCAAATACAGTTCAGTTGAGCAGCCAAAATGTTTTTCCAAACGACCTGGATCAACATTTTCCAAGACAGATTGTGCCCAGTATGCCTTATGCCCCAAGCTGTGAATGGGCGATGTTTCGCGAATGCCATCTTGCGCCCAGTCTTTTGGCAATGTCGCGGGCAACTTCAGATCAAAATACGCGTTGTGACCAGCTGCTTGCGGCCGAAAATCCAAGATTTCCACGGCCCGTTTGAACATGCGCTCGGAAAATGCACTTCCTGGAATACACGAAAGGTGATGCGCTGCCATGTACCGAACCTCTTGACTCCGATCTCCCAACAAAACCTCTTCCAACCAGGGTTCGTCTGAAGGGTGTACAGGCGCCAATGCCTCCAGAAACACAACGCGGGTTTTGGGTTTTTCCTTTTTCCACACGGATTTCAAGAGTTCCAATGCCGCTTGAGGATGGTGATTGCGCTCCTTCTGAAGAAACTGCCGCCGTACACTGGTAGAACCTTCTTCCCAATCCGTGACAGTCAGGTTTTGGGTTGCCCACTTTGGGTTGAGACCGCAAAGATACTCTGCATGTGTTCCCCAAACATCCGCACCAATGAGAGCCTGAAATTCCAGACCCATATCGAGTAATTTTGGCAAAAGTCGATGTGGAAACCGCTGTTGTTTTTCCTGTAGAAGCATCCCCATCTCAACCAAAAGATGCTGCTTCGCAAATGGAATCATGTGGAATTCGAGAAGTTCAGAAATAAGAAGGTTGATGGCCGGCGAAGGTTCACAATATTTTTCCGGCTCAGCGCTGAATTCATTTCCAGACATCTGAGATCCCAAAGGCTTCAAATGTCCAGCCGCGCGCATGCGAAGATCTTCCAGGGCTGCATGTTCGAGAAGAGATGCGTCCTGTACAGTTTCTGAGAGCCCTTGCCATTGAAATGGGTGCTTTCGGGTTCCCAAAAGTGCCGTCTTGAGAATGGATGTGTTCATGTGGTTTTTCCAGAGAGATCATATACGGATTGGTTGATCCACAGTCCAATTGGAACGAACATTTCACCGTCATACTCACCGGCCAGGGTCACAGGATGTCCCCCACTGAGGGCAAGGATAAGCCACGGATCTTGGCTGGGTGATATGGGTATTCTTTTCCCATACTGATCAGTAAAGACCAAATGTGATTGCTCCAGACTGGGACGTACCAAACACACAACCCAACCGAAATGCTCCAAAAAAGGATTCCGTCCCAAAGCCCTTGAATACACAGCCAATGCCTCTTCAAAACCGGATAAACCTGTTGGAATGATGGGATCCACTTTTTCTGGAAGATGTTTCCAAGTACCCCGCCAAGGAAATGCCGACGCAAACATCTGCATGGTTCCCTTCAACGCATCACCCGTTGCATAGGAACCCTCGAATATGGGTTTTTGGAAAGCAAAATCAACGAGCGCAATGTTCTGTCCTTTTCCAACAGCCCACAGCCAAACGCGACGGGTGTACAGTCGGTCTCCACTCTCTTCCACACGTTGCCCAAGCACCACAAAAGTATCTTGTATCTCGTCATGTTCTTTCAGGTGTTTGGTTTCTTGTGGGTAACCAATCGCCACTTTGATATCTGCTTGCTCAGGTTCACTGAAGGCGTCCAAATGGAAATAACCCTGTTTCACAAGATGTATTCTTCCCAATCGATAGAGGAGTGCCTCAATCCAATGGTCACCCACACCTACTGTCTCGGCAGCTTTGACAAGCTGCTTGGCCAGACCTGGCATTTGGGCATCGATCATGCGTGCCCTCATATGTTCCCAAAATTCACGCTTTGCAATCTGTGGCTGTCCGAATCCGCCTTCGATCAAATCGTTCAGCCAGAGATCCAACTCATGCAGGCCAGCCAGCACTTTTCGATGTCGTGCGTCTTGACGTTTTTGGCTCACATGTTCGCCGGGGGCCGTTTCTGTCGGACCGTCTCGCTTTTTTCGGCCGTCAAGCCACACCGCCACCCACTCCGGCGGCTCCGATATGGGCAAAGAAAATTTGAGGCTCAGCATCATCAAACCAAGGGCATGCTTGCAGGGAAATTTACGACTGGGACAGGTGCATTTGCTGCCCAAATCACCCAATGCAATCTGCGTTCTGTATGGATTTTTTCCACTCCCTTGGCATTCGCCCCAGAGGGCTTGCAGGTTTTGGCCGATGTGGCTCCAATGGCTCGATTGACCGAGTGCCCTTCCTGATTTGAGAGACGCTGCATCTGGAGCGAGGGACTCTATTTGCTTTTGACTTAAATCCATCTACATTATTTTATATATAACTAAAAGATTCTGGAAGCCTTTGGACAGCCATGATGGACCCTTGCGGGCTTCGGATTCAGCCTTACAGTCCATTGGATCTGGCGTATTTCCACGATGGATCATGCATGTATTGCTACTTATGTAACAGAAGCAGCCCACGGCAATGGGCAGGTGATTTGAACTGCCGTCTGGGATAAAGCAAAACGATGCTGTCAACGCTACATTTTCAATCCTTCGAAATGCAGATACCCCAACAGCACGCTTGCCAATGATTGGGAATTTCGAGAGCCTTATAGCGTACCTATCGGGTGGCCTGACCCGACGATTGCCTCTGATCGGCAACACAACGTCCTCCCGAGATTTTTTCCGGTTGAACCCCTGAATTTGAGTGCTGTAAAAGAAAACCCTTTATCATGAAACCTGTGATTCACCTATTTTGCCCCGCGAAGATCAATTTGGGTTTGGCCGTTACGGCGCGTTTGCCCAATGGATATCACAGCTTGGAAAGCCTCTTTGTTCCCCTGACACTGGGTGATGAAATCCACGTCACACGCAGCCAAAAACTCAGTCTGGATGTTGTTGGGGCTTCACTTCCTGTGGGCCCTGGAAACCTTGTTTATCGGGCAGCGCAATGTTATCTGGAAGCCATTGGATCGCCCCACGGCGCAGACATCACGTTGATCAAAAACGTGCCCATTGCGGCTGGATTGGGTGGAGGCTCGAGTGACGCGGCACACACACTGCTTGCACTCAAAGAGCTATACCCGTCTGAGGTCGATCTCTTCGAACTGGCCCTCCGTTTGGGCGCAGATGTCCCATTTTTCCTGAGGCACAAACCGGCTTTTGTGACCGGCATTGGGGATCAACAAACGACTGTATCGCTACCCCCTTCTTTCGGTCCATTGGTTGCCATCAATGTGGGCATTCCCATATCGACTGTGGATGCATACACCTGGTTTGATGCCGACGCAGAGCCTTTTGCACCACTCCTGATAGACACCCTTTTGGATGCCATTGGCCTCGGGCTGGAATTGCCTTACTTCAACGCCCTCCAGGCACCGGTTTTGCGGCGGTTTCCAGAGCTAGGAGATGTCTTAGAAACACTTTCCCAGGTTGGACTTCACAGCCCACTGATGAGCGGGTCAGGCAGCACCTGTTTTGCAGTGGCCCGCAACGAACAGAGTGCCGACGACGCACAAGAGCAACTCAGACGCCGGTATCCCAACGCTTGGATTGCACAAACATCGGTGTGTTCAGAAGGTTTGGGACCCATTGTGCCAACGTTCAACGGAACAAACCCAACAGGTAGGTAGACTTAACCCCTGTGTTTGAGGCATAATAGAAGTGTCCTAGGAATGCCCTTCAGCTCGAATTAAAAAGAGATTTAGCTGTAGAACACGATTTGGGATGTAGGAAGGTGCCTTTTAGGGACGGTCTCCGTTCCGCGCAGCAGACCTGGTTTCAGGTCAAGTTCAGCTCAACAAGGGCACTGAGGAGTTTTATGGCAGAAGGTCGAGTAAAGTGGTTTAACGCGGAAAAAGGTTTTGGATTCATTGAGCACCCCGGCAACCCCGATGTGTTTGTGCACTATTCTGCACTGAAGATGGAAGGGTTTCGCAAGCTCAACGAAGGTGATGAAGTCCACTTCGAAATCGAAGAAGGGCAACGCGGAAAAGGACCTCAAGCCAAAAATGTCATGGTCACCAAGGCAGTTCCTGAGCCTATGGCCAGTCGGGCTCCCCGAGGCGGAAGTCGCTGGTAACCCCCTGAATTGAATTCATCCCCGCCCACTGGGCGGGTTTTATTTTTCCCAGTGCTCTGCCATGACCTTTCTGACAGCAGGAAGCGCCACAGCGGAGCCTTCTCCTGCATTTTCAAAAAACGCAACCACCACCAAATCTGGGTTTTCAACGGGTCCGTACCCTTCGTACCAAGCGTGTTCGGTCCCCGCCTGCATGCCGTATCCCGACAGGGGCGCCTGGGCTGTTCCTGTCTTTCCACCCGTCGAAATCGGAAAATGACGAGGGCCCAAAATGTGCGAGGCCGTCCCGTAAACCACGGTTCCCCGCATACCATCCAAAACACGCTGCCAATGGACATCCGCACCATCGAGTTGCTGGGAGGGTTGTGCGGGTCCTTTTGTTCGAATGAGGATCGGCGTTCTTTTATTGCCTTTATTGACGAAGGTCGACAGCGCCGAAGCGAGTTGGACTGGCGTGACCAAAAGTGCACCCTGACCGATCGCAATGTTGAGTGCCGTTCCCGGATACCAGTTCCAGCCGCGTGTTTTCCACAGAGACCGGTCAGGCACCAAGCCTGAATCCTCATGGATGGGCAAGCCTGTCACCTGCCCAAAACCCAACCGGTGTGCCTGAAGCGCAATGGCTTGGCTGTACGCGTTTGGCGAAGTGGACAGGGCCGCCTGAAAATACCACGTGTTGCACGACTGGGCAATCGCACCCGAAGCGTCTAGGGGCCCCATGGTATCTTTTGCCCAATTCCGCCACAGCCGCCCTCCAAAAGCAATGCTCGGCACACATGTAAAGGTTCGGTTTCCCCATTGCTCCAAAAAAGCGAACGTGGACGTGGGTTTGAAGACACTGCCCGGTGTAAATGCAGTGACCGCCCGGTTGATCAGTGCGCCGTTCTTTCCTGTCAAAGCCGAAACCAGCTCTTTGGGACGGGGCGTCAGCGAAAACCAATTGGGATTGATGGGTGGACTGCTGGCCAGTGCCAACACCTCGCCATTTCTCGGGTCGAGGGCGACAATGGCACCCGATGGGACGTCAATCTGTGGCAACCCGTGTCGCCTGCGTTGGGCATTGATATCCACCCGAGCCTCACGGAGGGCCTGTTCAGCAACCTTTTGCAGATGGCTATCCAGCGTCAGGTAAATGTCTTGGCCTGGGATCCCCGGATCAATGAGGGTCTCGGAGACCGTCCTGCCAGCCGCGTCCACTGTAACCTTTTGACGGCCATTGTGCCCCCTGAGCGCAACATCCATGCTCGCCTCTATGCCGTTTCTCCCGACACTTTCCCCCAAACTGTGGGTTTTTCGTTGAACCTCCTCCAGATTGGCTTCAGAGGTGTAGCCCAAAACATGGCCGGCCAACAGACCTTGTGGATACACGCGTTGGGCTCGGCGTCGCAGCTCCAATGACGGTTGCGTGGCAACCCATTCCTCGAGCCCACTGACACGTTCTTTTGGAATATTTTGTGCGACCCTGATCTCGGAAACCCCGACGGGCAAAACAGGCATTTTCGGAACGCCAACGATGGATCCAATCTTTTCCCAGGCGAGTACGGGACCGCCTTTGTAGACAAGATCCACAGCCTCCTCCGTTTGAGCCAACAAAACGCCATCTCGTGTGTAGATGCGACCACGCGGCGCCCAAAGGGTCTCTGTGCGCTCGATATTGCGTTGACTTTGCCTTTGATAGAGGTCAAAGTTCAACACCTGCAGATAGAAAAAACGCAGCAACAAAACGAGCAAACTGCACAGCACAACAGTCCACACGGTCTGGATACGGGCGTGGACTGAGAGTGCAGCAGCCACCTCAAATCCACCGTTCCATCAAGTCAAAACGGCTGCCCCAAAACCGCTTAAAAAACCACTGAATCGGAACATAAAACACAAGTGTCCAAAGCGTTTGAAACGGCAAAATACCTGCCAGTGTCTCGAAGGTGAGGATCGGCAATTGCAAAACAAGGGCCAGTGCGGCGAAGGTCAATCCCTGCGCACATGTCGCGGTGAGAATACAAGCCCACCCGCGCCATCCACCCACCGCGGGCAATCGGCGATCCATGTGGTGAGCGGCGTAAACGGCAGCCATAACGCCTGCCGCATGTAGGCCCAAATGGCCGTATCCCAAAAGATCTTGCACGAGTCCCAGCGCATAGGCCAACGGCAACGCCTGAATGGGCGACCGCCGACCCAAACCCATCACTGCGACCAACAAAAACAGATCGGGGCCACCCCAACCCGGTGGAAACCATCTGGGAAGGGCACTGGAGAGTGCAATGAGCGAAACAAAAAGCAAAAAAAGACGGATCATTGGCGTGATGGAAGAAGACCTACGCGACTGAGACTGCTGAAATCGGCTTCTGGGCGGATGAGAACAACCTGATGGATACCGAAACTCGAGGGCAAAACCTGTTCAACCCGACCCACAGGCACACCGACGGGAAAAACCCCCGACCAACTGGACGTCACAACGCTGTCGCCCACTTGAACCAGATTTGTTTTGGGCAATTCAGCACGCAAACGGCCCGCATAAACGCCGCGTGCAACAGCTTGAATTCGACTTGCCCCAACCACAATACCCACACGACTTGAGGGATCCACCAGCGTCAGAACCACAGACCGGTTGCGACCGACCGAGACAACTTGGCCCACCAAACCTTCGGAGGTAACCACAGGCATAAAGGGAACCACCCCTTGATCACTGCCCGAACCGATGGTCAACCTGAAAGACAATTCGGGGCCCAAGCCCATGTCGATGACGGGAGCCATGGCAATCCGTTCGCGGGGGTGCACGTTTGCGATTTTCACAGCATCTCTCAATGTGGCAACCTCGTCTTGAAGCTGAGCGTGTTGGGTTTTGAGTTGGCTGTACTGTTCTTTCAATGCAACATAGCGTCGGCCCAGATCCCGATCCAGGAGCACAGAGCCGACAGACTGCCGGAGTGTCAAGGCCAATTGTGAACCCAAATGGGTTAAGGGAACCAATCCACTGGACAGCGCGGGTGGCGGCGGAGCCCAAAACCTCAGCGCAAATACGCTGAGCCACATCAGACCTATAAAAACCCAAGTGGCCCGGGAAAAATTCACCATCCCTCCACCAAAGGAAAGCTATGATCCCGACACAACCCGAACCACCTCACCACGGGCAGACCCATGACATTGAAAAAATCCCCTTCGATTCTCTCCACGAGAAGCATTCCGAGACCCTGAATGCCATAACCGCCTGCCTTGTCGGAGCCGTCTCTGCTGGCGATGTAGGTGCGTATTTCGGTCTCTGACAATGTCCGGAAGTGCACTTTTGTTTTTTCGAAGGCGGTTTCTGTCCAGTCCGGGGTGATCACGGCAATGCCGGTGTACACATCGTGGATTCGACCAGAAAGGTGTTTGAGCATGCGATAATGGTCGGCCTCATCCTTGGGTTTTTCCAGAATGCCACCACTGAAGACGACCGTATCCGCTGCCAAAATGGGCACGTCAGGCTCAACCTGTGCGACCTGTAGCGCTTTTTGAAGGGCCAAATCTTGAACCCTATCCGCTGGCGCGACACAGTCAGACACCTCTTGCGTGTGGAGAACCCGAACCCGGAACGAAATGCCCAAACGCTCGAGAATCTCCTTTCGCCGAGGACTTGCAGACGCGAGCACCCACATTCAATATCCGCCTGAGGCCTCAAGACCCGAAACCAATGCCACCCCCGCACTGGTCCCCAAACGGCTGGCCCCTGCCTCGATCATCTTCAGGGCGTCTTCTCGGGTACGCACGCCACCAGCGGCCTTGATTTGGATGCGTTCACCTACAACAGATTTCAGCAGCTGAACGTCTTTTACCGTTGCGCCCGATTGGCTGAATCCCGTCGATGTCTTTACAAAATCGGCCTCGCCCGCAAGTACAGCCCGGGTTGCCTCGATTTTTTGTGAATCGTCGAGGTCACACGTTTCGATGATTACCTTGAGGATTTGACCTTGGGTTGCGTGGCGAACCTGCCGAATATCCTCGGCAACGGCAAGCCAGTCCCCAACTTTGGCCATGCCCAGAGAAATCACCATATCGATTTCGTCGGCGCCCATGCGAATGGACTCGAGTGCCTCAGCTGCTTTTTGCGCTGAACTGAGCGCCCCGAGGGGAAATCCACACACGGTTGCCACGCGCACACCGGAGCCTTTGAGCAGTGTGGATGCCTGTGGAACGTAAATGGGGTTCACACAGACGGCGTAAAACCCGTGTGTCTGAGCTTCTTTGCACAGCTGTGCAATGTCTGCGGGCGTGGCCGTCGATTTCAGAAGGGTGTGATCGATGTAGGGAGCAAGGTTCATACCTCACACAATAACGGAAATGAGGATCCAGCCCAAATGCGCTATAGTGGCGCTAGAGGCCCTATGACGCCAAAAACTCAGAAAATCATTTGTAAAGTTTTGATCTGGACCCAAGACCCCCAAAGCCTGCGTTCGATGGTGCGTGGACTTCAAGGTCTGCCCAAGAGCGAAGGGGGTTTCACACTTCATTTTGAAGGACACTCAGACCCAGAAACCCTTTGGTCACAACTCCGTCTAGACGGCGAGGTTCAAGCGGTTGTTCTCGACGCACGGTCTTCAAGGTCGCTCGAAGAAGTCGGGCTCATTCGCCAATTTCGACCCGAATTGGAGCTCTACATTCTCACAACGCGCGACTTGGAAGAACGATCCAGGCATCTGTTTTCGGGTGAGCGCATCGACGGATACTTTATTCTCGAGGAAGGCAATTGGGTTTCCATCCAACGCATTTTGACCTCTCGGATCATCGAACGGGCAAAAACGCCTTTTTTCAATCAATTGCTGCGCTACACACACATGGCCGTTGACGCATGGCACACCCCAGGGCATTCGAGCGGCGACTCGCTGCGCGGCAGTCCTTGGGTGGGCGAATTTTATCAGTTCCTCGGCTCCAACCTGTTCTACAGCGATTTGTCCGTTTCTGTGCGGATGCTCGATTCTCTACTGGAGCCCACAGGTGTGATCAAAGAGGCACAAGAAAAAGCGGCCAGGGCATTTGGGGCAAAACAGACGTTTTTTGTAACGGGCGGAACCTCCATGGCCAATAAGGTGATTCTGCAAACGCTCCTCTCTCCGGGCGACAAATTGCTCCTGGACCGAAATTGCCACAAATCTGTCCACCACGGGGTTATTCTTTCGGGTGCCCATCCCATTTACCTGGACTCCTCGGTGAACACACAGTACGGCATGTTTGGCCCCATTCCCAAAGCGCGGATTTTTGCTGCGATCGAGGCCAACCCGGATGCAAAGGTTCTCATTGTGACCTCTTGCACCTACGACGGTTTGCGTTACGATTTGGCTCCCATTGTCGAAAAAGCACATGCCCACAACATCAAGGTGATCGTGGATGAAGCGTGGTACGGTCACGCAAAGTTCCATCCAGAGTTCCGCCCGACAGCCCTCGATGCCGGCGCCGATTACGTCACACAATCGACCCACAAAGTGCTTTCGGCGCTATCGCAAAGTGGGATGATTCATGTTGGAGACGACAATTTCGATGAACACCGTTTCAGGGAAAGTTTCAACATGCACACGTCGACCAGCCCACAGTACGCCATGATCGCGAGTCTCGACGTTGCGCGAAAACAGGCTGTGATGGAAGGCTATAAACTGCTTTGCGAAGTGCTCAAGTTGGCCGATGAGTTGCGACAGGGCATCAATGCGACAGGAACCTTTCGGGTTCTCGAACTTGAGGATCTTTTGCCAAAAGAGGTCCAGCAGGATGGTATCCGTTTGGATCCGACCAAAATCACGATCGACATCTCCCAAAGCGGTTGGGGGGCCGATGGGTTGCAAGACGTGCTTTTGGAACGTTACGCCATACAGGTCGAAAAGTCGACGTTCAATACCCTGACGCTGCTGATCACCTTGGGAACGACACGTTCGAAATGTGCGCGACTGCTCGATGTTTTGGGACGGCTGGCACGGGACCGAAAATTCAGCAAACCCAGCATTCAACTGCCCGAAATTCCCGCATTCACAACACTGCGTTACCTTCCCAGAGATACATTTTTCCAAAATGGTGAGCGTTTCCCCCTGACACAGGACGGACACATCAACACAGAACTTGAGGGACGCATCTCCGCCGACCAAGTGGTTCCCTATCCGCCAGGAATACCGGTTTTGGTGCCCGGCCAGTTGATCACCCGAGGCGTTCTGGATTACCTCGTTCGGACCCTGCGTTACCAAAAGCAATTGGAATTGCACGGCGTGGTTTTCGAAGAAGGCGTGGCCCACATCCGCGTGTTGACCCCAGAAGAAGAGCAGCAACTGGTTCCCCTCGAATGAGGTATAGGAATATAAATGAAAGAAAGCCAGGGACTTCAAACGGCCTTTAAGACAGTAAGCCCAAGGAAACCTAAGCTACTGTGTTCATGGCAACAAAACCCCTGAAGGGCGTGTCCGGTCTTCCAAAGGGTCGTGCTGCGTACGAAAAAACATTGCAATACGATGTTTTGAATGAAATCGAAGTAAATTTGAAAGATGCAATCTCTGCCTTCAGTCTTTGAGGGGCCATCCATTGGAGTGGTATTTCTTGTCTCATGAAAATCCAAAAAATAGGCGAACTTTCTCTAAGTACAAATTGAGGACAACGGTATGAAAATAAAAGCATCTGCAGGAATGGCACTGGTTGTTCTGTTTCTGGGTGCGGCTGTTGCTGAACGCCCGCTTCGCCAACAGATCTCTTGGGGAGCCCTACAGATCGACGCCCCGAAACAGGTCTATCCAGGAACGCCCTTCACCTTGAGGTTTCGGGGACGGGGCGCAGGGCATATTCGCGTTCGATTCACTTCCGAGATGGATACTGTGCTTGTTCCGACGCCTATTTCTGCTGTGGGATCCTTGGTGTTGGGTCGGGTGGCCATCACCGAAAAAGAACCGAACGACATAACCATCCAACTGCTCTCAAAGTACGATCAGCGTGACATTGTCATTCCATTGAAACACCCAACAAAGCCCATTCAGGAACTGGGTTTTTCCGAAACGTACTTTCGGAACCTCAATGCCCACCGAAAAACGGAGGACGTGGAGCTGGCCAAGATCTACGCTTCCATCACCCCAAAGGCATGGAACAAGCCGTTTGCCTTTCCGACAAATGGAAAACCCACGAGCCCGTTCGGTACACCCAGAAGATACGCGCCAGGAACACCTGTTGCCTTTCACCTGGGCAGCGATTTTGGCAGCCCTTTGGGTACAGCTGTTTTTTCCGTCAATGATGGCCGCGTCGTGGGCATCTTTCACTACACGGTCCGAGGCAACATGACCATCATTGACCATGGATTGGGCCTTTTTAGTGCGTATCTTCATCAGTCGAGCGTTGGGGTTCACGTCGGACAAGGCGTCAAACGGGGGCAGTATATTGGCGCAGTGGGAAGCACCGGACTGTCAACAGCACCGCATTTACATTTGGAATTCCGGTTGAGGGGGGAGGCTGTATCTCCCCTGCCATGGTTGGGTCAAATTTGGCCAGATTGCGGATTGTCTGAAAACAAGTGCTAAACTGAAAAGAGCCATGATCGCCTACGTCATCAATCCTGGCTCGACCAGCACCAAGTTGGCCCTGGCGACCATTACCCCAAGCACGAACCCTGCTTTGCCCACACAACTGGGCGTGCACCTTGAACGCCGTGAGGTTTCCCATCCGGATCTCAGTGGCAATACCTGTGACCACCTCCCTTTTTTACAATCCGAGATCCAAAAAGCCATCGTTTCATGGCCCACGCCGTCTGCCGTTGTCGGTCGGGGCGGGCTTCTGGGTCCAATGGGCGCTGGAACCTATTCGGTTACCCAAGAATTGGCCGAGTTTGCCCTTTCGGCTTTTTTCGGAAAACACGCCAGCAATTTGGGAGCCGCACTGGCACTCCAGGTCGCCCAAAATTTTGACGTCCCTGCCTACATTGTTGACCCTCCAACGGTCGATGAACTGGTACCAGAAGCGCGCATTGCCGGTTTCGGAGACATCCAACGGCAGAGCCGGTTTCACGCCTTGAATGCCCGTGCTGTCGGACGCAAAGCAGCCCATCTGGTGGGACGACGTTTTCAAGATTCAACCATTGTTGTGGCCCACCTGGGGGGCGGAAGCAGCGTCAGTTGTTTTGTCAAGGGACGGGCTGTAGACACCACGGGTGCCCTCCTGGATGAAGGACCTTTTAGCCCCCAGAGGGCAGGAACGTTGCCCATCTCAGCTTTGCTCAACCTCGCCTACGACCCAAATGTGTCGCGCGATGAATTGGAACTTCGGCTCACCAAAGAGGGCGGATTCAAAAGCTTGCTCGGAACCGCAAACCTCAAGGAAATCCAGTCACTCGAAGAATCCGATTCCCATGTCAAGGAAGTTGTGGCCGCATACGCCCACCAAGTTGTGAAATGCATTGGATCGTACAGTGTCGTGGACGGAAGACCCGATGTCATTGCGCTGACTGGGGGGGTTGCGCGCTGGAGCGACCTGATGGATCGCATTGAAGAGCGCATTTCCTGGATTGCTCCCGTCGTGATTTTTCCCGGTGAATTGGAATTGGAAGCACTCGCCGAGGGGGCCGGGCGGGTGCTCTTGGGCCTAGAAGAAGCAAAGGTCTGGAAACGCCCTCACTGAAACTTCACTCAAGACTCAAGGGGCTTCCAATGCAAATCCTACACAACAAAAATCCTCAGGATCGGGCTTCCATATGGGCCTTCCTGAGATGTTGCCATCATCACTGCACCCTTCGGCTTGGGCCAGGGTGGTCGCGGATAAAAACAGCATACAAACAATCATTTTGATATAATTTTTCATCACTACTTTCCCAAAACACCAACAGATGCATCACCAAGATTCGGGACGCTGTCGTTGTTGTTTCATTGAATAGAGAGATTCGGATCCAACACCGACCTGTATGGTTTTCCACCAAAATCTAAAAAGTCGATGAAACCTACAATGCGCGACTGTGCGCCAATCCATCTGGGTTTCTAACCCGCTGGGATCGTTTGAGACCGCTCAAAAAGGGCATTGTACGCGACCTCCATTTGCGCGAATTCATCGCCCACGTGAGGGCTATTTTCGATAAAATGTTCCTTGTTTCCAGCAAAAATGACCGACCCTTTCGACATCACAACAATGGTGTCTGAAATTCGGGCCACCTCAGAGAGATTGTGGCTGTTGAACAAAATAAGCTTCCCAGCTTTTTTAAGTTCGATAAGAAGATTTCTCAAAGAAACAACCTGAATGGGATCCAAGCCATCGGTGGGTTCATCCAAGATGAGAATCTTCGGATCGTGAAGAAGGGCCCGGGCCAATGCCGAACGCTTCCGCATACCTTTGGACATCCTGGAAGGCAAGGTATGTGCATTGTCCTCCAGATTCAGGGCTGAAATACACTCAATCGCGCGTCTCTTCGCCTGGTCTCCAGTCAAACCAAAAAGCCCACCGTATATTTCGAGCTGCCGACTGAGTGGAACGCCCTCAATCAGACCGTCTGCCTCAGGCAAAACGCCCATAATCTGCGCAACTTTATCATGGTTCCGGTAAGGATCATGGCCACACACCATCACCGTGCCGCGACTGGGCACATCAAGACCGGAACAGAGTGAAAACAGTGTCGTTTTGCCGGCTCCATTGGGTCCAATGACCGCAACGACCCCCTGACGAAGCGAAATATTGATATTCTGAAGAGCTGCATGTTGATTGTAGATCTTCGACACATTATTGATTTCTATCATTTTAGACTCCCTCAGTTCTTCTGACGATGCTTGAGATATTTGCGTTTACAGATAAAAATATGAGTGTACAACAAATAATGAATATCATTGATAAATTTATTGCGGAAAAAGAAAGTGGGGATTTCCAATTAAAAATTGAATATATCAGAAATCCTACGGGTGCAAAACCTAAAACCCGTCCGTCTAGGCCAAATCTACATTCAATAAGTATGCGAAGTGACAAAAATAAAAAACAAAGCACTATAGCGCTCAGCACAATTGGGTAATTTATGGGAACATCATATAAAAATGTTTGAACAAAGCCCATAAAACATGAATAGAAAAACGCGAATATCAATAAACTTACGGATATAAGAATAATCCTATCTCTTTTTGGGATACACCATATGGACGCGGATGACTTACCAAATGGCAGTAGCCAAGGCGAAATTACCCCAGCAAAAAATATCGATACAACCATTGGATTCAATGGCAAAGACAGATATCTCGCTATTGCGAATGTGGCAAACGGATTCAGAAATATGAAAATAGCAAAAATCGGATTGAAATTCAAGATATACATGTATTTATATTGCATACTTTGTCCATTTGTGTATCATTAGATTTTTCAAAGCTGCAACAATACATAAAAAGAACCATAAAATCAATCCAATTGCATAATGATAATTTGTATAATCCACAAATTGATAAACACCAAATGCGAATAGAGACAAAAAACTAAATCCAATAGGAAGCATCATTTGTTTTTTGATTCCCAAAATAAAGATTCCTCTCAAAAATAAAACAAAAGGCAACGGAATAAGAAGAAAAAATATAAGCCCAGCAATCGATAATTCCGGATTTATTGCATTTCGAGTTATCTGAAGGAATTTAAAAAGCAATAGAATAGAAACCAACATCATAGACGAGATCAAACTCGGAAAAATCGCTTCACAAAATATCGTTTTGAGTCTATGTATTGGGGATAGCCTCAGAATCGTATAACCACCACTTGATCCCCACGAAACGCTATCTGATAAAAGAAGCACCGAAACAAACAGCGAAACGACAACACAAACGATAGATGTCCATACAACAAAAAAACCAGACCAAGGTTGGCTGTGAACAGACAGATATACAAGCCATGGAATAAGCAAAAAAGACACATACATTATAATATTTGTCTTTCGTATTCCATTGAAAAGCCTTATCAGTGAGTCCATTTTACGCATTTCAGTCATCATTTTCTCTTTCTCAGTGGATTTTATTCAGCTTGAAGATATTTTAGAAGAATAAAACGGTTTAAAAAATATAAAATATTGAAATTATTTTACTTACCTAGAGATTCAACATAAATACAATATTGTGAATATATATACTATTTTCGCCATATGCTCATGTGGTGGCAAAACCACCTATTGTTGACAATCAGTAGCAGGTGTGTTCGCTATCGAATAGAAAGGTATTTCTAAAATACACTTTGGCATTTTCTATTCTGTAAGGTTCACCAAGTTTATCTGCGCAGTTTTTTAAGAATTTTGTATCTGAGGCATTTGCTTCAAAGGCAACCCAATCGGGCTTGAGAATGTCATAGACAAAATAAGAGGTACCCAGAATCCCGAAAAGAGCTACCCCTTGAACAACAACTGGAATCTTTGGCATAGGCATTTCAAATTCTACAGCTCATCCAGCCAGGGTGCATTTTTGTTTGTAGGCACCAAAGCGCTGGTCTTTGGGTCAACCCTACCGTCAAGAGAACTTGGTCCCATGGGACGACTCTTTTGCCTGTGCTGTTGCCATCAAGTCAGCCTTAAATGATCCAATGGTTTTACCCACAAATACCCAAGGCACGGTTGGTGTACGGATATTTGACCACAAGGTCAGAGGTCTCTGGATTGTAGGAAAACGCAAATTTGTTGTCCATCAGACAATCGACAACTTGACTTCGGGCAGGCAGGTAAGTGACATCCGTCATCATCACCCAAGTCATGCCGGCCCACAGAAGTATGCAGCCAGACAAGATAAAAACGAAAAACTGCATCAGATATTTTTTAAGGCGTTTTTGCACTGTGGGATGTGGCTGCCTCAGGGTGTCAGCGTTATTCATGGAAGGAAAAATAAAAAGGTCGTTCTGTAAGCGATTTTTTATCTTATTATTACCTCCGTACAGATAATACAATATACAAACAATCAAAGTATTTATCCTTTCTTAATAATTGAGATTCGGGTCAAAGTTTTCGTGCATACCGCGCGTAGCCACCCTCAAGCTCGACTGCCTCAAAACCTTCAGACCGGAGAACGCTGGCCACAACAGCAGAACGCGCACCACTTTGGCAGTAGACCAGTATGGGTTGACCCTTGGGAAGTTCATCCAGACGCCATAAAAGCCGGCTTGCGGGGATGTTTCGCGAACCCTCGACGTGCCCGTCTGTGTATTCCGCTGTGCTCCGAACATCCAAGACAACGTACGCACCCAAATCTCCCAATGCGTCTCGGTTTTTTGGAAAATGTGTCTCAGTTGGCAAATTTGGAAGTGATTGAATGAAACCGGCAACGCTGTCAACACCCACTTGCCAGAGCCGTCTGCGCAAATGCTCTGCCGTTTGCTGATCTGGAGTACACAAAATGTAGGAAATTTCAGGAGAAAGCAACCAACCTGCCCACGTCTCGAAGGTGTTTCCCAGAGGCAAATGGATGCTGTTTTTGGGTGCCGCTGACCGAAACGCTTCAGGGCTTCTGCTGTCCAAAAGGCGTGCTCCTTTTGCCAAAAGGCCTTGAACCTCATGGTCACTGAGCTCGGGTAGCCGATCCACCTTGCCCAAAATGTGAACCGAGCCCTTATTTTGAATTTTCATCCGGGCAAAGTACAAAGGTGCATCGGGTTGGCCGTCCAGCAATTCTCTTGTGAAGCCAGTTTCATCGTCTGTATCGATGTACTTGGACCACCAAGAAAACCTGCGTTCGTAGCCAACGGTTGTGCTTTCAAGTGCCCCGAGTGCCTTACCACACGCCGATCCCGAGCCGTGTCCAGGCCAAACTTGGACGTAATCGGGCAGTGTCAGAAATTTATCTTTCAAACTGAAAAAAAGCTGTTTTGCCCCAACGAAACGGGTGTCTCTACCGCCCGCGGCTTCATCGAGCAAATCTGGGCGGCCCAAGTCTCCCACAAAGACAAAATCCCCAGTCAGAATCATCAGAGGCTCAGGGCTTCTGGACGTGTCTGAGACGACAAAGGACAAATGTTCAGGGGTGTGTCCCGGTGTGTGCCAAGCCGTGATGCAGAGGTTTCCAATGTGGATTTGACCTCCATCTTTTAACCCCATGTGATCAAATGAGTACTGCCAATCTGGACCACCTTCATCTGACACATACAGCGTTGCCTGTGTCCGGTAAGCCAATTCCCGGCTGCCTGAAAGATAATCCGCGTGAATGTGCGTTTCGGTAACAGCCGTGATCTGTAGACCTTCTTGGTCAGCCAATCGAATAAACGCATCGGCATCTCTGTGCGGATCGATCACAAGGGCCTGGCCTGTCTTTTGGCAGCCCAAAATGTAACTGGCTTGCGCGAGATCGTCATCGTACACACGTTTAAAAAACATCTTATTCCTCCGGTCCCTTCCAACCTAACCGGTGAGAGACGCCAGGTCAAGAAGAAACATTCAATAGGGAACGCAATTCCACACTGGCACAAGACCCTACCTTTGTGTTAGACTCCTTAACTGTGAGTCCCTTTTTGGGACGGTTAAGGAGGCAAACGTGAAGCGCACTTATCAACCCAATCGCCGCAAAAGAGCGAAAACCCACGGATTTCGCTCGCGCATGGCCACAACAGCAGGTCGGCGTGTACTGTCCCGTCGACGCGCCCGTGGTCGTCACCGTCTTACGGTCTAAAAATCAGCCATTTATGTTATTGGGGTCGTGGTTTCCGCGACCCTTTTGTTTATAGGTACAGAAGCATGCCAGACCAAAAATTCAAGCTGTCTTCACTTCGAGGCGATGCAGCGTTTCGCAGGGTTTTGAGCCAAGGCGAGGCCATGCGTTCGCCCCATTTTCTGATCAAACGACTTCCGTACAAGCCAAAGCATGGAGAACCTTGGAGCCCACGTGTGGTGGCAGGGATTGTCGCGTCGAAAAAAAAGTTGGGCAAAGCGGTCTGTCGAAATCGGGCCAGACGGCGGGTCAAAGAGGCACTCCGGCAAATTGAGTGTCTGCCCTGTCGGGTGGTCATCATTCTGGATTCGGGTGTCCTGAAGATGGATTTTGGTGAGTTGATGCACGCATTGGAACAGTCACTCAACCGACCCCTAAAGCGTAAAAAATGAAGCACAGAAGTTTTGCAACGCGCACGTTATTGGGCTCCATCCGCATCTATCAAAAATTCAGCCAACGCAAAGGTTTTGGCGTCTGTCGATTCCAACCCACCTGCTCAACATATGCTTTGGAGGCGCTTGAGGAACACGGCTTTGTACGTGGTGTATTCCTGGCCGTTCGACGTATACTGAAATGTCATCCTCTTCATCCCGGAGGATATGATCCAGTCCCCCGGCATGCCGAGGGTCTACCACCTTCCAAAGGAAAAAAATGAACTTTAAAGCTCTTGTTTTGGTTTCCACGTTGTTGTTTTCCGGCCACGCCCTTGCAAATGTCAAACCCAACTGGGTCACAGGGGCAGATTTTGATGGGGACAAACGTCCTGAAGTGATCTTTGTGGGCAATTTGGCAGACATTGTCTTCAACGATCGGGGGGAAATTCTGGGTTGGTTTGTCAAATCTGTTGTTGGAACGCAGTTTGTCGACACGCAACAAACCCCTCCCAACGTCACCCGTTTGCAAAGTCAACTGCCCAATAGCCTTCTCAGTGGCCAAAAATCCTTCGTCGTGGGCACAAAAAGCAAAGATCCCATCCAAGCCCAAACGCCCATCTTGGACAAAGTCGGGGATCCCAATCGGCCCAACCGATTCACCGCCCAATTTGCCTACACACAGGGATTGATCAAGGTTACCAAAACCGTGGCTATCGATCCCAGCAAATTCACATTGACGGCCACAATCAACGTAGAAGGCCAAAATGGATACGATTTGACGTTCAGTGGCGTCGGCGGGTCGACTTCCGCACAAATACAGGCAAACCCAAAGCACTCACCCAGTGTGGTTTACAATGGCAATGTTGACAACATTGAGTATGTGGCCATCCAAAAGGACGGCAGTTGGTGGAACCCGATGGATTCAGGGTCTCTGATTGTTCAACCCGTCGGACAAACACAAGCCAGCGTGGATTTGATTCCTGGGAGTACCTTTCAACAGTTCAAGCTCAAGACCTCTGGATCGACACAGTTTCGCATCTACGGCGGCCGAAAAGAGCTGGTCCGCCTTCAACTGGAAGGCTATCACAACCTTCCGGGTGTGTTCGAACCCAATATCTGGGGACGGCTTTCCCAAGGGCTCATTTGGTTGATGCAAACCGTTCATGGCTTTGTTGGGTCGTGGTTCTTAACGATCGTGTTGATTACGATTTTGTTGCGGTTGGTTCTTTGGCCTCTGATGCACCGCCAGTACCTTTCAACAGCTGAAATGCAATTTGTACAACCTCAACTCAAGGAATTGAACGAACGGTATAAAGACAACCCCGAACGGCGCCAACAGGAAATGATTCAGCTCTATAAAGAGCATAAAATCAATCCTGCAGCGGGATGTCTGCCTGCCATTGTGCAAATTCCCATTTGGTTTGTGATGTGGCGCGTCCCCTACTACTACGAGTTCAACGAAGGTTTTCTGTGGCTTCCGGATTTGTCCTTGCCCGATCCGTTTTGGGTTTTACCGATTTTGTATGTGGCTGTCAATGTGCTCAACCTTTGGATCAGCACACGCAAAACACCTGAAATGTTCAGGCAACAGGTTCTCATCTATTTGGTTTTTGCCTACATTGCCTTGCAGTTCCCAGCAGGTGCCGCCATTTACTTTGTGTTTTCCACGTTGATCGGTGTGGTTCAGTACCTGGTGATCAACCGAAGGATCGCGCTCCATATGGAAACCCGAAATGTCAGTCGAGTGACTGCGAAATAACACAAAAAACCGCCCCAGCAGAACATGCTGGGGTTTTTGGTTTTTCTATGGGCAGCCATATCAGCGAAGTTGTCCCAAGCCTTTGCGAATCAACTGGTCTGTGACCAGGTTCGGATCTTCCGACAACAATTTGGCCACAACCTGACGGACTTGGCTTTCCCGATATCCCAGCGCCACCAGAGCCCCAATGGCATCTTGAGCAATGGCCACAGAAGTGGAAGGGGTTTCTGTGCCTTTGGCGGAGGCATCTGCAATGAGTGAAATAGGAAGCTTGTTTTGAAGTTCCAATGCCAGACGTTCAGCTGTCTTTTTTCCCACACCTGAAACACTTGAAAGCAAACCCACATCCGCTTCTGCAATTGCACGTGCCAAAATACTGAGCTTCAGCTGCGACAAAAGCGCCAACGCCAACTTGGGTCCAATACCACTGACACTGATGAGCAGATCGAACACCTGCCGCAAATCGGTTTCGTGAAATCCATACAGAAGCCAAGCATCTTCTCGAACGATCAGCCGCGTGTAGAGCGCAACGACTTGCCCTTTTGTGCACTGATCCAATGTTGGGCGTGGCGCAAAGACCTCATAGCCAATCCCGGAAACAGAGATCAAGAGACCCGTCTCCTGAATATCCCTCACTTGTCCTTCAATCCATGCAATCACCTCTGTAGTCTGACAGTGTCATCCACACGGATGCAACAACCGAAACAGGAGGATGCTCTGTTCAGGGGGGCCCTTTCGCGCATTGCCCTTTCTTTTTTCAAGGGTTCAGAATGCTTTGGCACAAAGGCAGAGGCTGTTCTGCACATTGTTTCTGGTATTGTCTTGGATAGAATGGCACTGTCTTTCTTATCTCCAAGACGCGCGCTGGCCCCTTCTGGCGGTCAAGCCCCTTTGGGTGCTACTCTCTCCAAGATAGAACATTTCTTTTCATATATCCTATAATTGAAGAGATTTTCCGTAAAAAGAAACGACGGAAATGATATTAGAGCAAGTTGCTTTAACATCGGGAATTTCTTGAGAAGATAAAACACATCTAGATTACGTTTTATCACTGATTGTTTTAAAAATGATAAAAACTGCTGTAAATAAAAGAAATACCTTGGCGAATCTTACAACAAATTCGTTAAATATTTGAGATCTCTGTGTTTCTTTGCAATAGATGCATACAAGATTTTCCACATCTTGAATATCCAGACAATAACAGAACCTGCTGTAAATGGGCAGAAGACACGCACAGCTTCAAAATTTTCCGGGCTGTCGTTTGAATGACCTATGCTTCGCACAGAACCTGTTGGCACGGAAAATAAAATGATCGCCAAAGTGCCGTTCAGCATTGGGTTTGCATGTCTCACCAATCAGCGACCTTTTGACGCTGTATAACACTATTCTATACAACCTTGTTTCAATCGCAGGCCGCTCCATAAAAAGCGCTCAGGGAGGATGTTAAAATGTGCCCATGACATTTCGTCCAATCGATCAACTCTGCATTGATACGCTGCGAACCCTCGCCATCGATGGCGTCCAAAGGGCGAATTCGGGCCACCCTGGAGCCCCTCTGGGCGCAGCACCCATGGCCTATACACTGTGGAAATATTTCCTGAAAATCAGTCCCCAAGACCCCAAGTGGATGGGACGAGACCGTTTCGTGCTTTCAGCCGGACATGCCAGCATGCTGCTGTACGGACTGCTTCACCTGACTGGATTTCTGACCTTAGAAGACCTCAAAGGTTTCCGACAATGGCAATCCAAAACCCCGGGCCACCCGGAATACGGACACACACCAGGCGTTGAGATGACCACAGGACCACTAGGACAGGGCGCAGCCACCTCTGTCGGGATGGCACTTGGAGAAGCACACCTGGCCGCACGCTACAACAGGCCGGGATTTTCACTGTTTGACAACCACACCTACGCACTGGTCTCGGATGGCGATCTTCAGGAAGGCATCAGTCACGAGGCTGCCAGTCTGGCTGGGCATCTCAAATTGGGCAAACTCATCTGGCTTTACGATGACAACGACATTCAGCTCGACAGTGTCACCCAGGCTGCCTGCAGCGACCAGGTGACCGATCGGTTCACAGCGTACGGTTGGCAGGTTCTTTATGTCGCAGATGGCAACTCTGTTCAGGATATTTACAATGCCCTCAAGGCCGCGCACACGGAAACTCAAAAACCAACCCTGATTCGCATTAAGACGGTGATTGGCTACGGATCACCCCGGGCGGGAACACCCAAAGCCCACGGCGAACCCTTGGGGTCCGAAGGTGTGCAGGCAACCAAGGCTGCCTTTCACTGGGAACACGAGGAATTTCATGTCCCCAACGAGGTATATGCGCATTTGGAAGAGACAGTCAGCGCTGGCAATCAAGCCGCCCGGCAGTGGCATGCACTTTTTGAGCGCTATCGACAAGATTATCCAACTGAATATGCTGAAGTTGAAACTATTCTTAATAATCGTGTGGGTGAGCTCGAATCCAAACTGCCGCACTTTGAGACCGGCAGCCTTGCCGCCACCCGCGATGCCTCTCAGGTGACTTTGAACGCCCTGGCCCCGCACTTGGCGTCGCTCTTGGGTGGAAGTGCAGACCTGTCGAGCAGCACAAAAACCCAAATTGCCGGGCACAAACCCCTCACTCCGGATTGCCACGAAGGGCGTCAAATTCTCTTCGGGGTGCGCGAATTTGGAATGTCTGCCTGCGCACTGGGATTGAGTTTGTATGCGGGGCTCCGTCCGTTTGTGGGGACCTTTATGGTTTTCAGCGATTACCTGAAACCGTCCATTCGTCTGGCCGCCCTCATGAACCAGCCTGTGATCTACGTTCTAACCCACGATTCCATTGGGCTTGGTGAAGACGGCCCGACACACCAACCCATCGAACAACTGGCAGCGTTGCGTTCCATCCCCAATGTGACTGTTTTTCGGCCTGCAGATGCACACGAAACCGCTGCAGCTTGGCAAATGGCGCTTGAGCACAGACACGGCCCAACAGCGTTGGTCCTTTCCCGACAAAAACTCAAGGTGTTGCCCGCCCAGCACGCCCAAGTTCGGTACGGCGCCTACGTTGTCAGAGACAGCCAAAATCCAAACTTGATCCTCATTGCCACAGGTTCGGAAGTGGCTCTGGCTCTGGATGTGGCCGAAGAACTGACCGAATGGAACGTTCGGGTGGTCTCGATGCCGAGCATGGAGGTGTTCCGCGGTCAAAGTGAGACCTACAAGAAAGAGGTTCTTCCGCCACACGTCCTGCGCGTGGCGATCGAAGCGGCCAGTCCTTTTGGGTGGCACGAGTGGGTCGGATCCAACGGACACATCGTCGCAATGGAAGGTTTTGGGGCTTCTGCGCCAGCCGAAGTGTTGTTCGAGCAGTTCGGGTTTGGCGTTCAAAGCATTGCGCAGCGCATCCGAAAGTGGTTTGTGGTTTCGATGGGCCAGTAAGTAAGAAAAAACCGGGTAAACGTACCCGGTTTTTTAATATCGTGAAGGTTTCAGAGGGGCGGATCGAGTTCCACATTTTTTGAGGCTGCCAGCTCCACAAGGGCTGGGTCAAACACCCCTCGGTTCACCTGTCCACCGTAGACAAAGGACAAATATAGGGCAATCAGATTATCGAAATTGTCGCGGTTTGAGCCGGAAAACCGGGCCACAGACCAAGACGCTTTTTCTAATTTTGGCAACTGAACGTCCCAATCTGCCAGGCTGAAGCTGTTGTTGCGGGTGAGTACCCAGATGGCCTTGTATTCAGTTGTGCTGCTCATTTCAATGAGGGCCAAATGGATTCCCTTCGGGCCCTTCCAAGCAAATTCACTGTTTTTGGCAAGCCTTCCCGTCAGAGGTCGCAGAATTTGAGGTGTTTGTGGCAGAAAAGCGTCAAATGTGGCATCTGGATCAACGCGGTTATGGATCTGAACAACGCGATCTTTTCTGATATCATCCCAAAAACCGACAGCCACAGAGAGATCTCCTTGCTTTGTTTTAGGCGTCACAAACTCAAAACGGGAACCCTCCAGCATATTGGATCCAAAGAAAAACCCAATCGCATCTCCGGATCCCCTGTAAGCGAGAGAAACAGATGCGGCTCTCCCAGTCGGAACACCTGAAATGTTTCCTTGGATTTTGCCATTTTCGATGCGGTTTAGGTTCACTTGGCTTTTGAATTGCCCTTCCTCTGTACCCGCCGTCACATCTGCTTGCCCATAGGCCGGGTAAGCGGTCGGCAGTGTGGTCGATCTGTCATTGTCTCCCACCGCAAAAGCATGCACTTTTTGGGGTGCTCCGTAGCTGGGAATCCAGTAGGGAGAATTGTTGATCTCCTGCGCAAAGAGCGTGCCCGCCACATAGACACGCAAGGTCTTAAAGGGAAAATGTCCACTCAAATCGCAGAAAATTTGCCTGGATTTGGAGCTGATCGCTGTCAGTTCTTCCAGGTTGTCAGACAAAACAGATTCCAAACGGCTTGACGTCATGCCCTCAGCCAGCACTGTTGCTTGACCGATATCCAACTGCACGTCGTATGGGACTTTGACACCAGCTAACCGGTAGTTTCCCTGTGCATCTGCCGTGTGCCATTCGGTTTCGCCTTTCAACTTAAATCGCATCGATAGCTCTTTTGGAAAATGCCCGGACAGTGTAATGATGCCGCCCTCAGTGGGTGAAACACGACCGCACGCCATAAGAAAAATGCCTAAGACAAGTAAATACCCTTTTTTCAAACTTGAAACACCCCAACTTTCAATTCATCCAGGGTTGGGTTGAGCGCACAGGCCTCGAGGGCGCGGATCAGACGGTCACGGGTCTCACTCGGTTCGATGATGTCATCCACCCACAATCTGGACGCCGCGTAGCGTGGATCGAGCTCTGTGTCGTATTTGGCTTTAACCGTTTGATACAGCATTTCCAGTTCTACGTCATCGGGCTTGTGTCCACTTCGCTCCAACTGCTGCACCTGGATGTCGAGCAATGTCTTGGCCGCAGCATTGCCACTCATTACAGCATATTTTGCACTTGGCCATGCAAAGATGAACCGAGGTGCATATGCTTTTCCACTCATGGCATAGTTTCCAGCACCGTAGCTTCCACCGGTAATCACAGTGATTCTGGGAACGACACTGTTTGAGACGGCATTTACCAATTTCGCACCACGCCGAATGATGCCCTCTTGCTCACTGTCACGACCGACCATAAATCCCGTCACATCCGAGAGGAAGATCAGCGGAATGCCGGCCTGGTTGGCTTCCAAAATGAACCGCGCGGCTTTGTCGGCTGCGTCTGCGTAAATCACACCACCCACTTCGATGCGGGTGGATAGGCCGACCACACCGGAGTTCTTGATTTTTTTCTTGATGACTGTGCGTTGGTTGGCCACGATCGCAATGGGAAATCCACCCAGGCGTGCAAATCCACAGACAATACTCTCGCCATAATCAGCTTTGAATTCTACAAATTCACTCTCGTCCACCAGGCTCGAAATAAGCTCACGCACGTCGTAGGGCTTGCCATCGGTTCCAACCAACTCGCCAACATCACGCCGTTTTTCGGCCAAGGGAAGCAAAGGCTGAGAACGCCGTCTGGCCCACGGTGCACTGTCCTTTTCGCTGTAGAGGTCTGCGAGTTGTCGAACCCGCTGGAGTGCATGTTGATCGTCTTTTTCCTTGTAATCGACCGTTCCCGCAATTGAGGCATGCATCTGGGCTCCCCCCAAATCTTCCGAGTCGATGATCTGTCCGATTGCGGCCTTGACCAGAGCCGGTCCGGCCAGGTAGAGACCCGAGCCTTCGGTCATGATCAGGGTGTCGCACATGACAGGCAAATATGCGCCACCGGCCACACAATTGCCCATGATAGCGGCAATTTGTGGAATGCCGAGGGCACTCATCCGGGCGTTGAGGTAAAACACGCGGCCGAAGTCGTCTTGGTCTGGAAAGATCTCATCTTGCATGGGCAGATACACACCCGCCGAGTCGACCAAATACACGGTTGGAATGCGGTTTTCCAGTGCAATGGTTTGGGCGCGAATCACCTTCTTTGCGGTGATCGGGAAAAAGGCCCCCGCCTTGACCGTCGCGTCGTTGGCAATGATCATCCAGGGCCGCCCCTGAATCTGGCCAATCCCAGTCACAGTGCCACCCGAAGGACAGCCACCGACCTCTTCGTACATGCCAAAACCCGCCAATGTCATCAACTCGTCAAATGGGGTTTCTGGATCAATAAGTTGGGCGATGCGCTCTCTTGCGGTCAATCGCCCTTTGGAATGTTGGCGGTCTCTGGCCTTTGGGCCACCACCCAACCTGACTTTGGCTTGGTCCTCTCGGAGACGTTCAAGTTCTGTTTGCATTGGGGTTGATGTGTGTTCCGTCATGCCTTTATACTAGCCCAGTCTACCTTTATGCCACGGTGGGATTTTGATTTTTGGAATATTTTAGAGAAAAGCCATTTTATTCTATTTTGTACGGAGTTATTCATGAATACCAAATTGAGCATTGCCGTATTGTCGGCTTCTCTATGGATGACGGGTTGCATGTCGGGTTCAGATCGCATGGCACCTTTGCTGGATTCCCAAAGGGTTGGAAGCACATGTGCATCGGATTTGCTGTCCGATACGGGTTTTGATACGAAAGGAACACTCAAAATACCCGAACTCACCCAAATTCGCAGCATCCAGAGAACAGAAAAAGCACTCCTGGCAACAGGCACACTTACAAGAAATGCACAGTGCATTGGTGTGGTGGCGCTCGATCCTACCACTGGAAAACCTCTCAAAAACTTCGGCCTGTATGGACTGGCGACAGTCAAAATTCTTGACGACACAGGCGCACAAGCTGTCCCAAACAGCCTTGTCATTGATCCCAAGACCGGAAATCTGTTTGTTGCGGGAACAGTGAATCTCGCAATCGATCAACAGCGTGCATTTTTAGTTTCTTTAGAACCCACTGGGGAATTTAGGCCGTTTACAAAAGTCTCAGACGGACGCGTGCTCTTGGAGGGAAGTCTTGAAGGTTATGATAAGAGTCTCATTCCCCTGTCTGCTTCAGCAAATACACTCACGCTGCTTCCGGATCAGGGGCCTTTTGTCAACCGAATCGCACTGGCTGGATCGGCAGAGTCTTGGCCGTCTTCCACTCATAAAAATGACGACTTCTTTGTCACAGTTTTGGACCGTGACACTGGGCTACTTTCGCACAGCTTGGGAACAACCCGCATGTTGGAACTGTGCAAGATGGATGACTTAACAACATCCACAGAATGTAAACCGGGTGAACCCAAAGTCTACAATTTTGGTTTTTATCAGCGTGGTCAAATCAAAAACAACACCATTACCGACGGGAAGCTACCAAAGGACAGCAATGACACGGCCACGGCCATGCTTGCCGATGGTGACGGTGGATTGATCCTCACAGGCTTCTCTGAGCTGTATAAACAACATATGGTGACCACAACTAAGTTGGACCTCACATATTCGCAAAGTCGTCCCGATACGCCAAAGGACTTTTGTGACAATTATGCCTATCCGTACAAATCTCTCGCTTGCGGTGAGACGATCCGTGGGCGCTGGGATCCGGGCTTTGCCCAAACGGTACACCTCACCAGGTGGAAGTGGAGTTTCTGGAATTCGCATATCTACATGGATCCATATTGGGCAGAAGCAACGGGTATTGCACAGGCTGACCAACAGATTCGGATATCCGGGTCACATTCCATTACAGAGGGATATGCCTTGCACGAGGCATTTTTTCTCATGGCCTATACGTACAATCCGCCTACTGACCTGCACGCCATTCCACCCAAACTGTACTCCAGTCTCGATGAATCTTTTGGAGAGAAGAAAGGGATCACCAGCACAACTTTTTCGGTAGATGGGACGGTTATCGATGCATTTGGCCAAGCCCTTCTCACCCAGGGCAACAAAAACATCATCGTGGGTTACATTTCCAATGGCCTCAACTCTGAAATGGCTCTGGCACGCTATACCCGAAATGGAATGCTCGACAAGGGCTTTGGAAACCTCGGCAAACTGACAACGGGTCTTAATCATGCTAAAGCCTACAGTGGCGTGATTGGAAACTCTGGGGAAATCTTTGCAGCAGGCGCTTTTTTCATCCCTATCCCCAGTGATGTCACGACATTTACCAGCGTGGGTCTCATTCAGCGGTTTGACAAAGACGGGTTGACCACCCCCTAGAAAACCCTCAGGCGCCAAAAGCATTTCGTCTTACATCTGATTGCGATGCGAAAAAGAACCGACACACGGGTCGGTTCTTTTGGTAATTCGTGCTTAGGAAAGACCAAAAGAAATATATTTTGTCGTCAGGTACTCTTCCAAGCCCCAATGTCCACCTTCACTGCCCATCCCACTGGACTTGACGCCCCCAAACGGAGATTGTGGATTCATGGCAAAAGGAACGCCGTCATTGACCCCCACAATGCCATACTCCAAAGCCTCCGAAACCCGGAACGCACGACCCAAATCCCGGGTAAACACGTACGCGGCCAACCCAAACGGTGTGTCGTTTGCGGCTTGAATCACTTCTTCTTCGGTTTCAAAAACCACAATAGGCGCAACTGGACCAAAGGTTTCCTCGGTGAGGATTCGCATTCCCGTTTGAACCCCGGAAAGCACGGTCGGTTCAAAAAACAAACCACCCAGAGCCTGCCCGCCACAGAGAACGGTGGCTCCCTTGGACACCGCATCTTCGACCTGGGCCTTCACCTTATCGAGGCCGGCCTGCTCAACCAGCGGACCCATCTGGGTTTCCTCCAAACTGGCGTCACCGACCCGGACTTTTCTGGCCTGTTCAGCAAATTTCTGTGAAAACGCTTCGAGCACATTCTTGTGAACGTAGAAACGGTTGGCCGTCACACAGGTCTGACCGCAATTGCGCCACTTGCAAAACTGTGCCTGTGTCAAAACGGTATCCAGGTCGGCATCGTCAAAGACAATAAAGGGCGCATGTCCACCGAGTTCCAGCGAAACCCGCTTGAGGGTTGTTGCCGACTGGCCGTAGAGGATTCGGCCAACCTCTGTGCTTCCCGTAAAGGTCAATTTGCGAACCCGCTCGTCTGCGAAAAAGGGCTTGGAAAACGCAACGGGATCGTGGGTGGGCAACACTTGAAACGTGCCATCTGGGCCACCGGCTTCCCTCCACAATTGGCCCGCATAGAGTGCTGTCAGGGGACTGAGTTCGGCGGGTTTATTGATGACCACACACCCGGCAGCGAGGGCAGGTGCGACTTTCCGGGTGATCATGGCCAGCGGAAAATTCCACGGGGTTACCGCATACACCAAACCGACCGGTTCAGAACGCACCATTCCCCGTTTGTGGGCAAAACTGGATGGCACAATCGCGTCTGTGTGGTGCTTGATCGCTTCAGCGTAAAATTCAACAAACCCAGCACCGTAGTGAACCTCTCCTCTCGCTTCCTTAATCGGTTTTCCCATTTCGAGCGCCATCAGTGCGCCCAATTCCTTCTCGTGGGCGATGAGTAAATCGAACCACTTGCGCAAAATCTTAGACCGCTCAAATGGCATCGTCTTCTTCCAGGATTCAAAGGCCTTCAAAGCAGCCTCAATGGCATCCTGGGCCATTGAAGCCGTACAATCGGCAACTTCGGCAATGGGCTTACCTGTACTCGGATTGATCACGGAAAAGGTCGTCGGGGCTTTTTGCCAACCTTTGGCAGTCAGGGCATCGGTGTAAAACATCTGATTTGTCGCAGTCATGGTCACTCCTCTGGATTTTCAGTTTACCAAGGCCCATTGTAGGCGATATGAGCAAAAATAAAAAAACCCCGGAGACCGGGGGAAATACAGCGCAAAAAAAGAAACAAATCAGAAGAAAAAAAGAAAGCAAAAAATACAAATACGTTTTGAAAAAAGCCTCGGTGATCCTGAGAGAAAGACAAATACCCAAGATAAAATCCGTATGATAAAGCCTATAGAGATGGGGATCTTCAACCCTTATATGAAATCCATCTGCCCTCAGAAATACCACTGAGGTGCCCTCATTGTGCACGGAGCCTGGTCAAAGATGGGTCAACGAAAGGGAATAATCCAAGTCAAAATAGACGTGGGGTTTCGACCATTGTAATGGCTACATAAGGGTAATTCAAGGCCGAAATAGGTGACTTTGACAAAAATACGAAAGGCACAACCCAGTTCAAAATGCTAGACTCCCAAGACTGGCAATGGAATTAAATAAAACATCATGATGCAGTGGGCAGTGCTGCCACCGAGAACGAACAAATGCCACACCTCATGAAAGCCCAGAACCCCCGGAAATGGATTGAAACGCTTTGTGCCGTAGACGATTCCGCCCAATGTGTACACCACACCCCCGACAATCAGCCAAACCAAAACCCCAAGGTGTGCCTGCTGAAGCAACTGTGGAACCAAAATGAGAGCAATCCATCCCATTGCAAGGTACAGCGACGTGGAAATCCAACGCTGTACCTTCAGCGTCCACAGCTTCAACGCAATCCCCGAAAAAGCCATCATCCACACGGCCACAAGCATGGATATCTGCAAACGTCCATGCGTTCCAAAGGCGACAACAGGCGTATAGGTCCCAGCAATCATTAAAAATATGGCACTGTGATCGATTTTTCTGAGCCACTGGAGGGTCTTTTCGGACACCCTGAAAGAATGGTAAGACGCACTCGCAAGGTAAAGCAGAACCATGCTGATCCCAAAAACAAAGAATGCTGTCAAATTGAGCCCCGAACGGTAGGCCAAATTCAACAACACGCTGGAAAACACAACCGCCTTGATGACCCCAAACCAATGGGTGTAACTGTTGACAGGCTCGCGGAAAAGCGTCCATGGTGACTGCATAAAAACCTCAATGTGAAAAACGGCGACGGGTAAAACAACACACCTCTAATGGTTCAATTGTCAGCGGTTTCTCCGGAAAGAACAAGGACAATCGCACTTTATGAAATGGAATCCATACGTTAAAAACCATTTGAAAAATACATAAACACCCTCTTACAGCAGTTTTCATCATTTTTGAAACACTGAAACATGGATAAAGCGTGACCTGGATGTGTTTTAGCTTCTCAAGAAATTCCCAATATTAAAGAAATTTGCTGTAAGCCAACCTCACGCCTCCTCAGTCGTCACCTCCAATCGTACGCTCATTCCCGAGAAACTCAATGCAGCTTCTCCTGAAACATGCTGGGAAAGCCCATTCGTTCCATTCGATTGGACAGCACATATTTGGCTTGTCTCAAGACACAGAAGATTCTGCAAATATTGGGTTCATTTGGGAGTAGGTACCCATCATAAAAGACAAAAGACCAAGAATGTGGCATTCCAGGATTTTCAGACGGTGAGGCAAAATGCCAAGTGTACTTGACTGCCAAAATATGATTTGGTAGTGGTTGAATCAGAGTAATGCATTGTACCGGTGGATCGTCAGTCCAACAATCAGGGTCAATATCCATTCTGACTTGGAAAACGCCAACGCCTTTCTTACCAGCCACCCCATACTTTGCCTCATCCGTCCATTAAATCTCTCCACATGAATCGTCCCTGCCGACAATCTACAAGAGGCTGTATGAACTTGTTTAGAGATGGAATTTAGGAATAAGGATATGTTCTAGACAGTGTTTTGGTATCGCTTGTAAGCCCTATCCATTGGACTTAACAGACATATTCTTGATAAGGGCTCTGAACCCCATGATTTCCTTCCCCGACACTCTGTCTATCATTGCTTTCGTATTCTGGAGACCATCTGCTGAATGGGCATACATCTCCCAAATTCTCGTCAAAAAGACCCCAAAGGGCCTTGGGAGAGGCGAAATACCCCGTCTATGTCTTTAATATTCCACACAGATTCATACAGTCTATAAAGCGAGATCGTACGAACGCATACAGCAAGGTCTTTCATTTTTGGATATTTGGCAAATAAAAAATGTCATCTGGATTTGTTTCGGCTACCCCAAAGTCCCTGATATTTAAAAAACTTGCTGTATCTCAGCTCAGCATGTCCTCAAAATCTCAAAAAATCACTAATGCGTACCATCCATTCCCCAAATCACAAATGAAAAAAATGCTTTTCCAGACGGTACTACAACTCGATAATGGAGTGCACGGAGGCTCTCATGGGACTTGGTACCGTGTATTTTTTATCATATAGATATTTAAACTGCTTTAACTGGAAGCATTTTTCAGCAACCCCAACACCCTTTGGCCCCGTTTCAATCGGCTTTTGAGCTTGTCTTTCATTTTTGTGCGCTACACTGCCGCACGTATGTCGAATTCTCCAGTCGGTGCAGGTCTGTTGGGTCTTGTCGAAGGTGTAACCGAATTTTTGCCCATTTCGAGTACGGGTCATCTCATTGTTGCCCAGACCGTGATTGGGTTTAAAGATCCTACGGAAACATTCAGTGTCGTTATCCAGACAGGGGCAATCTGTTCTGTGATTTGGTATTACCGACACGATTTGTTGCGTCAATTTCGCGAACTTCCAGAAAACCGAGAGACGCAGCGTCTTATCTTGTCTGTGCTGATTGCATTTTTGCCAGCAGTTGTGTTGGGATTCTTGTTCGGCGATTGGATTACCGCACATTTGTTTTCGCCGACGGTCGTTGCGCTCTCATTGATTGTGGGTGGAATTGCAATCTGGATTATAGAATCTATTGGATTTAAGCCTAGGATTTACCGTTTGGAAGAGACACGGGTCCGACAGGCCATTGCCATTGGGTTTTTACAGTGCTTGGCCTTGGTGCCTGGCGTTTCCAGATCTGCGGCCAGTATTTTTGGTGGCATGTTTGCAGGCCTGGATCGCAAAACTGCCACCCAGTTTTCATTTTATTTGGGGATGCCAACCCTTGTTGGGGCCGGCCTGTATAAACTCGTCAAGGATTGGCACGCCGTGGTCGATCTGGGTGTGTTGAACCTGGGGATTGGCTTGGTGGTTTCGTTTGCCTCAGGGCTTTTGGCTGTGGGCTGGCTTTTGAAATTTGTCGCCCAAAACAACTTTATTGGGTTTGCGATTTACCGAATTGTTTTGGGTCTGAGCCTTTTGGCACTCGTGGCGTTGCAAATCATTTAAATTTCGGTCCCTTTTTCCGAACGCCAGCATATTTTGCTGCGCTTGCGGGGGTTTTTGTGTCATTCTGGAGAGGTTTGTACATGAATTCTGCATTGATCCAACGAAAAAAAGGAATGTAGAGCAGCAACAGCAATCCCGCTTGCATCCAAACTGTTTTGGCATATGGAACTCCCAAAACGACGAGAACGTACTGCAGTGTGCTGGCCGAAAGTGCAAAAACAAAGGCTTTGATGATCAGCCGGGCAAATTTTTTCCAAGAGAGTTTGGGATTGGGGTCGATTTGGAACAGTCGGTGGATGGGATCTAACCATTTCATGTTGGGGCTCCTGGGTATCTGTTGTTTGGCAGCATTTTGTTCGAAAACCAGCTGCCTTGAATGGAGGCTGGTTTCCCTGTTTCAGTGGTCGCGTATTTCGAAACCGGCGGATTTGATTTTGGCAATCAGGGACATGAAATCCCTCTGTACCTCTTCGTCTGTCAGCGTGCGGTGAGGCCCCTGGTATTTCAGTCGCACCGCAATGGATCGGAATCCCGGTGGAATGGGTTTTCCACTGTAAACATCAAACACTTCCATCTCGCTGAGGTACATGCCACCGTCTCTGTGAAGCCATTGCCGGAGTGTTTCATAGGACACACCGTTTGGCGCAACGATGGCCAAATCTCTGAATGCTGCCGGATGTCTGTTGAGGTCGGCAAATGCCCAAGGTTGTTCCGGAAATGGGTATTTGAGTTCCGCAATCCAGATGGGTCCGTTCAGACCCCACGCCTGTGCAACCTCCGGGTGTACGGCGCCGATGTGGCCCTGGGGTTGTCCATTCCAAAAGAGGGCTCCTGCAATGCCGGGGTGCAAGTGTGAAGGCGCTGGATTTGCCTGCTCGACTGTGATCGTGGCCCCCAGTAGGCGTCCCCACGATTCCAAAAGCCCTTTGAAGGTGTAAAAATCAGCGCTCAGACCGTCAAGCGACCGATTCCAAGAGACGCTGGATTGGGGTCCTTTCATGAGCAAAGCCAAATGCGCCTCTTCGTGGGTTTCTAAAAACACATGGCCCAATTCAAAAAGCAAAAGGGTGTGCGCGTTGCGGTTGGTCCGCGCAGCATTGAGGAGCCCCGGATACAGTGCCGTCCGCATGGCGGTGTGTGCTGAAGTCAGAGGGTTTTTCAGGCGGATGTTTGGTGACGGCGCTTTAGCCCGCTGTGCCTCTGCATCGTCGGTGAATCCATACGAAATCACTTCAAAAAATCCCAAGCCCACCAAGGCCTTCTTCACTGTCTCATGAGAGATGGCCGACATTCTTGTTTGTTGTTTGGGTGCAGTCCATTCTGGCAGTGTTTCGGGAAGCCTGTGAAAGCCGTGCAAGCGCGCAATTTCTTCGATGAGATCTTCAGGAATCGACAGATCCATGCGCCATGACGGGGGTTGAACGCGAAGGACACCGCCCTGATCGAGGACAACACAGCCCAGTCGGGTGAGCCCTGACACCATTTCAGGGATCGAAATGTCCATTCCAAGAAGATCGACGACATGTTGGGGATCCAAGCTCAGGTACGGCGTTTCGAGGGTTTCACCGGAAACGACCCAGTTTGGATCAGCGTCTGCCTGGCCGAACGTTTTGAGCAGCGACAGGATGCGCTGCAGCGCAGTGACCGGCAATTGGGGGTCCACACCGCGCTCGAACCGGTATGCGGCATCTGTTTTGATTTCCAAACGGTTGGCTGTTTTTCTGAGCATCACGGGGTCAAAGTGGGCCGTTTCAATGAACACATCCCGTGTGTCTTCCCGGACGCGTCCCGTTTGGCTGCCCACAATACCCGCAAGGGAAACAACACGCCCATGGGCGGTGCGAATCACCAGATCATTTTCATCGAGAAGGTGTTCGAGTTTGTCCAGTGCGATGAACGGTTCGTTCGGCTCTGCCAAGCAAACCTCAAGCGAATGCCCGTCCACATCCCGAGCGTCGTAAAGTGCGCTGGGTTGTCCCAACTCGAGCATCACATAATTCCCAATATCGACAATCAGATTAATGGGACGCTGTCCGCACAGCAAAAGTTTGCGTTGGATCCACAGAGGGCTTGGACCACCCCGCACCGATGTGGCCTTTCCGAGAGCAAACACGTCACAACCTTTGCGCAGGGTTTTCAGTGGATCAGATTCCAAAACGCGAACCGTTTCGGGCGATATCTTTGCAGAAAAAGAGGCTTCTGCAGATGTTTCGGGCATCCCATCCTCTGGGCTTGGAAGGTACAACGGCAGATTCAAATAGGCCGACAGGTCGCGCGCGATACCCAAAAGGCTGAGGGCATCTGCACGGTTGGGCGTGACTTCGATGTCCAAAACGATATCGGGTGCCCAGAGCGTGCTCAGATCGGTTCCAGGGTATCCCGTTTCCAGCGGCAACAGCAGCAGTTCGGTGCCCAGTGTTCCAATGCCCAGTTCAGCAGGCGAGCAGGCCATTCCCCAAGATTCAATGCCTTGGATGTTGCGAATACCCAACGTTTGTCCTGTGGGCAGTGAGCGTCCGGGAGGGGCAACTGCAATGCCCACCCCTGCTTTGGCGTTTGGGGCCCCTGAGACCAGTGTGACGATGTGTGAGCCCATATCGACAGACAAGACGCTGAGTTGCGTATCTTCGAGAGGCTCACAAGACAATACATGTCCGAGAAGGACGCCTTCGGGTATTCCGGGGACGCAGGTGGTGCTTTCGACCGGGAGTCCCAACTCCGCCCAGACGGAGGTTTGAGATGGGTCGTATTGAGTGTATAGATCGGGTAAAAATTCTTCCAGCCAGGATAAAGGCACCAACATACTCAAGCTCTCTTTCCGTTTTGCGATGTTTGCGCAGCATGCGCTTACACGAGCTTACCAGGCATTTTGGCCGTTTAGTCAACGGTCCCTTGTGCCGGTGGTGTGAACGGGCGTTCAATTGCTCTAGACTTAAGGTCAGAATCTGAACGATTTGGAGGATTCATGCTTACGCGTAAGCCCATCAGTCTCTTTGATGCATCTGTTTTGTACGACCTTTATGCCGACTCTCCCACGTACTTTGCCGCGATTGGATCGGTTCCTCCGACATTGCAAGAGGTTGCGATCGATTTGGGACAGGCACTCAAGGACGCGCAGCGCAGGCTGGAGCTGTTGTACACCCATTCTGAATGTGTGGGCTACCTGGACTACAAACTGGATTACCCCAAATCCAAAGACATCACCATCAACCTTTTGTTGATTCCAGATCGCTGTAGAAGCCAGGACTACGACAGTTTGGCTGTTCAGGATTTGGAATCCAGTCTGCAGGACCGGTTTCGCCAGGTGATGGTTGGGGTCTTTGCGGCGGATCGTTCCAGTGAGCGATTTTGGGTGGAAATGGGGTATCACTTTCTGAGGGATGCGCGTCCCCTGATGTGCTGGTATGCCAAAGCAATCGGGGCCGAATCTACAGCTTCAGCGTTGGATTCGACCCAAGAGCAGGAGCATGAGCTGCCAACCTGAAGGTTTAACGGTCCAGACTTATATTTTGTTGAAGCAGCTGAGATCGGTCCAATACAACGTCCGTTTGCCCAACTTCTGTCTGTCCTCCCGGTGAAGTCATGGTGGCTTTCAGTGTGTATTTTCCATACGGTAAAACGATGTTGTAATTGATTTGGGATTCACCAGAACAAATGTCTCCCACATTGATTGTGTTTATTTTTTGATTGCCTTGGAAAGCCTCTAGAACCACTGGGTAGTGCCGTGCATTTGGAGCAGTGCAACCTGTGGGATTGGGATCTTGTGGGTCGCGCAATTTCTGGAGCGCCGCTTTGGCATTGACAACCCCGCCGCCGTATGTTCGTGCGCTATAACCTGTCGGTTTTCGCGCACTTCCTTTGAGGGCATTGACAATTTGGATGACGGTTGCATCCGGTTTGTCCGCATACAGAAGGGCTGCAATGCCAGCCACCATGGGTGCCGCTTCAGAAGTTCCTGTCCAGGAGTTGTATCCGGATACGGTCAAACTGTAAATGTCCACACCTGGAGCGACCAGATCAATGCTTTTTTGACCTTCGCGGGGGCGTGCCGAACCCACGCGGGAAGCGAGTGCCCAAAGTGTGTCGTTTGTGCCCACCGCGCCCACGGCCAAAACGCTGGGCTCACTGGCCGGGTAGTAAATTCCATCATTGATGGTGTTTCCAGCAGAGGCCACCACCAAGATGTTTTTGCTTTCTGCGGTGGATAGTGCGGATCGAATGATTGGATCTGGATTGTCGAGGTCATCGAAATTGGGATTGCCTTGTCGGTCGTACAGGGGGATTCCCAAACTCATGTTGATGACCTTGACGTTCTGGGTGGTCGCATAGGATAGGGCTGCCCGCAGCGAGACGGTGTCTGCCCCGTAATTTGTGCCTTGTCCGCCGAAAACTTTGAGCGGCAAGATGTTTGCACCACTCCATGTGATGCCACTGATTCCAGTTCCATTGTTTCCTTTGGCTGAGATCAATCCAACACTGCTTGTTCCATGCCCTCTGTCTGGCACAGCAGGCTCATCTTGAACATCTCGATCTGTTGGATCTGTGGAGCAATTTGGTGCCCGTTTCGAGCAAAAATCTTTGGCATCCGAAAGGAGAAGCCGGTCCTTGAGCTCTGGATGATTGATGTCAAATCCGGTATCGAGAACCGCAACCTTTACAGGAGATGGGTCAAACGTGTTGTCCTCGAGCAGTTTCCAGGCATCTGGAACATTCATTTGCGGCAAATAGCTTTGTCGGTTGTATGAGGGATCGTTGGGTGAAGCGTTTCCCAGGCTTTTGTAGAGATAATTGGGTTGTACTGTAAAACCCTGTTGCTCGAGACGCTCGGCAAACGCTGCGTCACCGATACCCGCAGGTGTCGAAACGACCCAAAGTCCTGAATCGATAGATTCGGCACCCAGGGTGTTTAGGTATCCAAGGCTTTGGGCGCTGAGGGTGTTTGCCTGGGTGATGAGCACCTGGCCTTCCACGTGGGGTGCCTTCCAAGACACCGCGCGAACCGAACGGCCAGAGACAGGCTGACTGAAGACTGCGGTGCCTCTGGGGGCCACAATGGTTCCCGAGACCGTTCCCATTTGATTCGGGACAGGGGTGGTACATCCAGACAGAAGTGATGCCGTGAGGGCAATCCATCCAATATTGAGCCATCGGTGTACGTTCATGATCCCATTGTGGTCTGTGCGTGGATGACCTTGCATGAAAATCGGTTAAACCTCATCCGTTCGGTCAATCGGGGTCCAGCGTTTTCCGTCGCGTTTTTCTATTTTGTCCATCATTCGATCAAAGCCCCGCTCCAGCGAAATGCCCTGTTGATTGGCCATGCAAACCATCACAAACAAGAGGTCCGCAAGCTCCATTTCCAAATCACCTTCCGACTCACCGGTTTTGGGTGTTTTTCCGTTTTGGTGTGCAATAACCCGGGCAATTTCACCTGTTTCTTCAGTGAGTCGGGCAAGCATGAGCAGGGGAGGAAAGTAGCCTTCTTTGAATTGGCGAATGAAGGCGTCGACGCGGTCCGATGCTTCTTGAAAACTGAGTGACATGCGGAACAGCGTAAAGGACGATCGTCTTCTCGTACAAGTGGGATAGATTGTTTCACATGAAACAATCTTTTGGTTCAATACCATAAATACAACTCGAATAGCTTTAGGGTTGGCATATTTATGGTTTCTTAGTGAATGGCGTATCTTTTCTGATGGACATCTTCGTTTTTTCTTTTTTTTCTCATACCCCACAATGGGGGATTGACAAAGATGTTTTTCTGTTTTTCGCGTTTGATGCAGCAAAAAATACAGCCATTTACGATGTTTATATGCAAATAGTTTCTTTACAAAACGTTTATCTTTTAGTAGACTCAAGAAGGTCGAGGACGGAGTGTCAGTTGTCTGTGGATCTGTATAGGGTTACAATGCTTTTTACAGGCTGAGGAGATCGATGTGAACTCTGAGACTGTCGCAGGGGCAAATTCAAAGAAGGCCTGTGCGAAACTGCAATAAATCGCTTGAGAGGACCTCATATATATTTTTATCCTCAAGAGCACCCGGGAGGGTTTATGAAGAACCGCAAAACACAAGGCTTCACTTTGATCGAGCTCCTGATCGTGATCGCCATCATCGGAATTTTGGCCGCTGTGCTGATTCCCAACCTGTTGGCCGCACGAACTGCTGCAGGTGTTCGTGCTGGACAAGCATATGGCGCCAACGTAAAAACAACAGTCATGGCTTGGGTTGCGTCAGATCCCCAGTCAAAGCGCACAATTGCAGATGCCGTCACAACGTGGAAAGCTAACTGTAAATATGCTATGGATGAAACGCACGATGATTATACCGTTAAGGCTGCGCCTGCTCAAGTTGATACTTGTGCGCTTTCAGCTGTTGGTGGCGATTTGCAAGTGGTTGTCAAAACAACAGCCGATGCTGGAGCGCAAACCTTTACATTCTGATTTGGGTCTGCGAACGTAACCAGAGGGCGATTGAACTCGCCCTCTGGTTGTCATTTGGGGGAATTCATGAACAGTCACAGTGTCGCTGGAATGACTTTGCTAGAGCTCCTTGTGGTTATCTCAGTTGTTTCAATACTCACCCTAGTTTCAATTTCAGGACTCTTTCGCGCTGTATCCGTAGCGAAAAATAGAGCAGCTTTAGCATATGCAAGCAACGTTTACAAAGCAGCTTCAGCGTATATTGCTGAAGATGCTGCCCACACCCTTGTCTCGGGGGATTGTTCCCTTGGGTATACTGCAGGCAATTACAATATACTGCCTGCAGATTCAGTCGTTCAGTTATGTAGTATAACAGACCCAGATGGGGATCGATTGCCGACTGTCGTTGTTACCAGCACCCTTGGAGAGATATACACCTTGCCATCCACCTGATCTTCTTCAAAAGACAAGTCCGACCATTCCCAAAGTCAACCCTGCTGCCGTTCCAATCAGAAGGGTTTTGTCACCTCTTTTGAGCCTGTTTTGTTCGTAGGCTTCGACCAAACCGAGTGGAATGGATGCAGCCACACAGTTGCCCCGTGTCTCCAAATTGGAATAGACCTGTTCGCGCTTAAATCCCAAGCGGTGGGTCAATTGGTCCAAGGCGTGCCGACTGGCCTGGTGCGGGATCACACAGTCAATATCTGTGGATGTCCAACCGATGTCTTTGAGGAACGGATCGAGTAAAGGACCCATCAAACGGGTGGCTTGTTTGAATATTGCTGGTCCGTTCATTTCAAAAAGGTTCATATGCGGTTGTGTATTCGGCGAGTTGGGAGGGTACAGCGTTCCACCGCCCAAAATGCGGGTCAGGTCTGCACCACTCGCGTGGGTCTGGAATGCCGCGCCACAATATGCCGAATCAACCGAGGATTGTACAATGACCGCAGCCGCGCCATCTCCAAACAGACTGGCACTCTCGGGCTCTCTGGGATTCAGGGCAACAGAGGCCAGTTCACTCGAAAAAATCAGGACGTTCTTGTAAATACCGTGTGAGAGGTAAAGGGACGCAATTTGCAAGGCCGAAAGAAAGCTCAAGCAGGTTGAGTTGATATCCAAACACGTGCTTTTACCATCTGGTGCACCAATTTCACGCTGAACGAGGGCTGCAGTACAGGGAATGGTCTGTTGTGGTGCAGCTGAAGCGCCCATAATGCAGTCGATATCAGAAATCGAAAGATTTGCCTCTCGCAAAGCAATTTTGGCGGCTTGCGCAGCCATGTATGCGCTTGTCTCATCCGTCGCATATCGCCGCTCAATCACGCCCGTGCGTCTGAAAATCCAGTTTTTGGGAAGTCCGAGGGCGTGTTCGAGTTCTTCGCTTGAAACCCTGTGGCTGGGAAGGTATTTACCTAGGCCTGTGATGCGAATCGGAATGGTCATGGGCTCCTCAAAATCATAACGCGAATGGGCGTCAAAGAAAATTGTGTTATCAGATCGGTCTAAAACAATAGGGGTGCAGCGGATTTATCCGGGTTTCCAGTTCCGTTGGACGCGTCGACGCTTGATCCAAGCAGGTCTGTCTGCAGGTTCAGCATGTATCTGCACGCCCAACAGCATGTATCCAGCTTTCTCGAACGTTAACCGGAGTTGCTTTTGGATGTCTGGAAGGTCGGCGGGATGTGTTTTACACTTCATCCAAATGTCGAGTTCTCCCATACGGGATTGGGCCACTTCGTAGTCTTGGGGCGTGGGCATCAGAGAGAAAATCAGACTGCTTACATCGCTTGGAAACAGGGGAATGGGTTGCCCGGACAGGTGGCTGGGAAAGTACAGGGTATCGTTCAGTCGGCCTTCGACGCTTTCCAAGATTTGCCAGTCTGAACCGCAGGGGCACGTCTCGTGCGAAAGTTGAACCAAATCGTCCAATCGGTACCGAATGATGGGCTGTGTGCGGCGCCAGAGATCGGTCACAATGGGTGTGTATCTGGGCTGTACCGCGGTTTCCAATCCACCCACTTTGTCGAACTGCAGCGCGACCACATCTTCTTGGATGTGCAATCGATTGTTGACGCAGCTGATAGCCAAAAGCCCTTCTGTCGCCTGATAAATTTGGTCCACTGGAACCTGGAAGTCGGATTCCAATTGCAGTCGGTGGTGGGGTTCCAGAACTTCTGCGACAGAGACAATGCGTTTGGGTCGAATCTGAAGCTGGTTTGCATGCTGGGCCGCGACCAACAGCGAAAGGAGAGATGGCGGCGCAACCACAGTGGTGGGATTGTACCGTGTCAGTGGCTCAAAAACCGCGTTGAGTTCCGTGGAAAGGTCAAAGTAACGCAGATCGATCCATCTGAAGCGCCCTGTGTTTTCGTACAGAGGGTTGTTTGCACGCAAAAACAGTGCGATGCGCTCACGCCGTGCGGAATGCAGCATTCGACCCAACATGGTGCCTGCCCAAGCGGCCTGTTCCTGTCTGCTGACCATGAAGAGACCCCGCTGTCCTGAGGTTCCGCTCGAGAGGCCAAAGGTCACCCCACTTTTGGGCATTTGACCGTGCTCTGTTTGATGGGCGAGTCTGTGTGCGTCGTTCAGCGAAATGCCGAGGAGGTTGGCGGTTTTAAAGTGTTCACCCAACAGGGTTCGGTCAACCGTTGGCAGGTTTTTCCAATCCCAAAGCGGGGCATTTCTCCAATGCAAGTGGTAAAAAGGCATGTGTTCGTCGACGAAGCGAATCAATGCTTTGGCTTTCACAGCCTGATAATGTTGAAGCAAAGGGCCACGGAGGGTGTTGTGCCTGTGGTGTGCGGCAACCATATGCTTGAGAATCTCTAGGACGAAAGACATAGCCGTTCGGTTGTCTCCGGACAATGGCAGGGAACCATGTGAAGTTTGGGGTATTGGCGATGGAGGTCGTGCAGTTTGCGTACCGTTTGCACAACCGATCCAAAGTTGTCGCAAAACGCGGAAGTCAAGCGGCTGGGTGGACGGTTTTCCCGAAAACTCTGGCTCAAATAACAGCCGTCGGCGACAAAGAGCGTTTCTCCCTGTGGGGTTTGTGCCCATAGACCCAATTGTCCTTTGGCATGTCCGGGCAACCGACACAGCCGGAGCGAACCGTCTCCGAAGAGGTCGTGCGTGGGTCCCAAAGGTCCGAGCGGGACGCCATTGAACTGTTCAATGGTCTGGATGCGGGTTTTGGCATTTTTGGGCAGCAGTTCGGGGATAAATGCCTTTTGCAGTGCGCACAGACCTCTGCGATCCATGACATCCCAAAAACCCTCTTTGGAAGCGATTAAATTCGCTTTTGGAAAGTCTATGAGTCCGCCAATGTGGTCGGCATGAAAGTGGCTGATCACAATGTGGCCGATGTCCCGCGTTTGCAAGCCCAACCTGTGCAGTTGGTGTTTTACGCTTTGGTTTTCCCGATGGACAATGGGGGTCGCTCTTCTGTAGATCGAAAAAGGAAACCGACGCATGCACTGCATGACCCGGGGTGCGTAACCTGTATCAAACAACACAAAACCCTTTTCGGGATGTTCGACCAACACAGCCGTCGCGTGGCAGCGAATGGTTTTTCGTCTGCCTCCCTGAACCATGAGGTGTTCTGAGGCCAGGCAGTAACCGGTATCAAGCAATTGGTACGACACATTCATGGGAGCGTGTGGGCCAGGGTACGCTTGAGCCCTTCCTCGATTGAGATTTGGGGACTGTACCCCAAGTCCTTTTGGGCACGTGAGATGTCATAGGTTTGGTTTTTGGCCAGCAGCAGTGCTGTGTAGGGGGTCAACAGCGGCTCCTGCTGCGTCAACCGCGATAGGCGTTCCATGGTCTGCAACATCGGCAAGAGAATCGGCAATGGCAGTGTTGGTTTTGGGGGAAAAAGACCATTGTGAGCCAGTGTTTTTTCGATCACATTCCACAACAGCACATGCTCTCCACCCGTGATGTGGTAGATGGGACGCAAGCGGTTGGGTAGGGGTTTTTCGGTCGCAAGCATCAAGGCCTGTGCGACATCCTCAACGTGGGTCAGATCAACACGGTTTTTGCCATTGCCAATCCTGCACAATCGCCCCTCTTTTGCCGCTTGAATCAGACGGGGCAACAGTGCATGGTCTCCGTGCCCGTAGATGGCCTTCGGTCTCAGAATGACGACTTCCAGAAGGGATTGGACGCTCAACACCTTCTCTTCTGCAATTTTTTTTGTTTTGGCATAGGCAGACAAAAGCCGTTTTGGGTAGGGTGTGTCTTCGTTGAGGAGGTGATGGTCTCGGCCATCAAACAGCACACTGGGAGTGGACGTGTGAACCAGACGGCGCACACCGAAACGCAGACACCCGTCGATGACCGCTTGCGTTCCCAAGACGTTGGTTTCCCAGAATTCACGGTCAGGTCCCCAGGGCTTAGAGAGTGCCCCAACATGACAGACAACGTCCATGCCTTTGCAGGCTTGGATCACTTTCGGATAGTCCCTGAGGTCGCAGTGCAGCGCTTGGGCGCCCGCATAGAGTAGGTGTTGGACACCTGAAAAATTCCGACCCATAAGGGTCACAGCATAACCACGAGCCAAAAGACGCTCAGCGAGGTAACTTCCGACAAAGCCGGTTCCGCCAGTAAGCAAGATATTCAAAAACAGTCCCCAAATAGATTACACGAGATGCTCCTTAAGATTGAAAGCCCACAAAAGATCGCTTAGCCCGGTGTTCACGATAGAACCAGAACACCGGGCTTGGCAAGTGCAATTGTCTTCAGCTGAGTTGAGATAGGAATATACTCAGGTTAAATTGTATAGGATTACCCCACCATTCGGCGTGTCAGAGGGGTACTTTTATTCTGTTCGGGCACCGACCCGATATGCCCCAGTGAGGTCGACGCCTTCCAATCGGGCCCTTCTCAAATCTGCTTTGAACAGACTTGCATGCAAATCGCCAGCATCGCGCAAATCCGCGCCCCGTAAAGAAGCCTAATCCAAGATGGCCGAAACGAGGTTGGCATCTGTCAATTGGGCTTCTGTGAGATCGAGTCCCTCAAGGTCTATTCCACGAAGGTCTCGGTTTTGCCAGTCCAGCCGTCTTCCCTACCCACCCCCATAGGACAGCCAATCCTTGTGCTCACGCAGCACGCAGAGTGCGTTCTCTTTTGTCCTCTGGGGTCAGCGGTTCCATGGCGAGGGTGCTCAGAGGGCCTTCAGTTGGCTCAAAAGGTGTTGGGCTGTATCCTTCATGTTGGGGAACTCGCCTGCGGGAACCAGTTGATGGAGACCTCCGTGGGGAGCGTCTGGATCACCAAAAAGACCACTGAGCAATTCAAATTCTTCCTTGGACCGCAGCGAGGCGTCGTACCTAAACGTCTCCACGTACTTTTTCTGAAACTGGGCGTCGGTGAGCCCACCCGAAAGATAGGATTCGATGAGTTGTGTGTATGCATCGAGGTTCCCACGCACATGGCTTCCGGAAGCGTTGCGCTCGGGGACGTGTTGTCTGAAGATGGGCTCCAAGGCCTGTGCCGTGATGCTCCAATTGTCAATATCGAAGATGGCCTTTCCGTCCTTGAACAGGATGAATTGGGGTGAGTGGTGTACCACACCGCTCAAGGTTGCCACATGGTTGCTGGCCGGGCGTTCTTCTGTGACCCGAATGTATCCCATGGGCAAATCGTAGTGTCGCAAGAAACTTTCAATGACACTGAAGCCTTGGGTGGTTTTGTGGCACGTTCCCGCCTTAAAGATCGCGCACAGAGGCTGTTTGAGGAAGGTATCGACTTCGTGTGGACTTTTGAGTTGTGTCAGTGTCATAGATTCTCCAGGAGCCGTGGTGCATTGAACCAACCACGTTCATACAGTCTAATCCGATTGTCTGTGACCTATCGTCAGCCATCTCACAGCTTGAAAACCAGGACCTTGAGGTGGCTTGTCTGTTCTGAGGGATAGTCAATTCCAGCGCCAAACCGTGTGAGCTCACGGGCATGTCGCCCGGTTGCGCGAACGTGAGAGACCAATTGAGCGGCCGACACTTGGCTGTGGTTGGTGCTGACCACCAAAGTCCCTCCCTTGGACAGGCATTTGCACGCCAAACCAATGAGGTCCCCGTAATCGTGTTCGACGCGAAAGGTTTGGCGCTTGCTGCGTGCAAAACTCGGTGGATCTAAAATAATTGTATCGAATGTCTCACCCCGTTTGGACCACCGACCGAGCCAATCAAACACGTCTCCCGAAATAAAATCTGTTGCATTCGGCGTGAATCCGTTGATTGTGTAATTTTCCATGCCCCAATTGAGTACCTTTCGCGATGCGTCCAAATTTTTGACCTCTGTTCCGTTTTCCTGTGCACAGACGCCAAAGGCACACGTGTACGCAAAGGTGTTGAGGATCCTTCCCTGTGCGTGCACTTGAAACCAGGCCCGCGTGGGTCGCATGTCGCCAAAAAGACCTACAGATAAATCCTGTCCTGGGCGAATTAAATAGCGCAGTCCGTTTTCAAGAACTGCAACTTCAGGCACCTCGGGTCCCAGGTGCGGTGTGGGTGGGCAAAGCCAGTCTCGGTCGGTGTTGGCTTTGTGTCGTGCCTCTTTGGGACGACGTTTGAGGTAAATGCTTTGGAGCCCCATGGTTTGCGAAATGACCTCACACAGGAGGTGTTCGGCTTCCGGTGAACATGCGTCGTACAGACTGAGAATACCAACAGTGTCGGCCCGGTCGAGGGTTATTCCAGGAATCTGATCGCCGTGGTGAACCAGCCGGTAAAACGTCGTCTTTGGGTCGTCGTGCAGGACGTGTCGCCTCTCATACGCCTGTGCCAATCGGACATCCAAATCTTTGGGAAGTTCAAGAATCAAGGCAGGCCTCCAAACAGCACGCGATGCCTTGAAGGTGTTTTTCCAGAGGGAGACCGATGCGTCTGGGATTGCGCTCACACTGCTCGGGCAAAAAAGGAAGGTGAATGAACCCCGCCGAAGTTTGTAGAGGTTGTTGTGCGATGTGGTGCATGATCTTAAAAAACAGCGCATTGCAGACGTAACTTCCCGCCCAAAAGGATTGCTCTGCGGGAATGTCCTGTGCACGCAATCGTCTGAGCATCTCTGTTGTGGGCAGTGTCGTCACATGGCTGCTGCGTTTGGCATCCGAAATTCGGGTGCCTTTCGGTTGAAGGCCCGTCGCATCGGGAATGCGCGCATCGATCCAATTGAATGCAATGGTCTCCAGTGCGATGCATCCATTTTGGGCGCCTTGGCCGAGCATCAGGAGGTGTGTCGGTTGGAGGTTTGCCAAGCTTTCTAGGACCATTTCGCAAGAGGTTTCGAAGGTAACAGGAAGACAGAGGCTGTGAATGTGTGCCGGGCCAAACGTGCTTTTTTCGCCAAAATGTCGGATGACTTCCTGGGATGGATTGAGCGCTTCTCCGTCGAAAGGTTCAAAACCTGTGATCAGTATGTTCATCGTTTCAGAAGGTGTAGAGACCGAAGGGCCATCGCCAAACCAAAGGCAAACCAAGGCCAAAAGCTGGTGAAATTGGCATTCAAGCCCAAAATGAGCAATAGGATGAAAAGGGCGACCGCTGACGAAAATGGAATCACAAACAGTCGGATCTGTTTTTGGAGCGTGTATTTGTAAACTACCCCAATGGCAAATGCCAGAAAAAGTGTTCCAATGACTTCGCTGAACTGGGTGATGGCCAGCGATCCCAAACCGGTCGCAATACCCACACCCCCATTGAAGCCAAAGAACACTGGATAATTGTGCCCGGTGACCACGGCAAATACACCCCAAGGCAACGCGCCTGGATCAGCATTGACAAAGATCCAAGCGACCAAAACACCTTTGAGCACATCCAAACTGGAAACGCCAATCGCGGGCAAAAGCCCATATTTTCTGTAAATTCCGCTGCCTCCCGGAAGATCATCACCCCGAATGTCACTGTGTTTGCGCAGACGAGCGTACAAAACGCCAAATTGCAGGGATCCAATCAGGTAAGCCAAACCGATCAAGAGCGGTGTCACGAGCCCATTCTATTCGATGGGACGCAAGTCTTCCCAGAGCTGCCAACCGACGCTGCTGGGGGTTGAATGGAGCCACCGACCCAGTTCCTGAGAGAATTGTTCTGCACGTTCGTGCAGGCTCACATCGCTGGGTTTTTCCGTGTACAGGGCAAATGCCGTGAACTGATAAAACAGCTGGCTTTCGGTGGGCGTCCCGTTTTCGAAAAAGGCAAACGGTGGATGGATCGCGTCCCAGAGGATGTGAATGCCGTTCCATTCTGAGAGAAGGTACGTCGAGAGCGCAATGTCTTCCTTTTTTTCGTGCCAGATGTACCCTTGAAGCATCCGGATTGCCGTTTTTTCGGTTTGGGTCATTTGAGTTCGGATCCTTCTTGGATATAACAGGCCAGTGCCGAGAGGGGTTCAAAAATTTCCAAGTGGGGAAGCGTGCGGCCGTTGTTGGCGAAACGCTGAATCTGATGGAGTCCCGCTCGGGCAGCATAAACCTGTCCCTGATGGTCCACGACGATTTGGTAGGCTTTGTCAGGATCTTCACCGGGAAGTTGATCCAAGGGAAAACTCTGGGCGGCTTTTCCTTCTGCACTGATCTGTCGAATCTTGCGGGTCGTTTCGTCGGCAATGTACACCGATCCACCGGAATCTGTGCCCAAACCGCTCAGCACGCGCAGTGTCGTGTCATCTTTTGATGCTTTGAAGGCAAAGCGTGAAATGTACTCCCCTTCGGAGTCAAATTTTTGCACCTGACGGTTGCCATAGTCCAGGACGTACAGGAAGTCATCGTGGCCTGCGACAATCATTTTGGGTTCTGAGAATGTGCCTTTTCCGTCTCCACTGCCCCCAAACTTTCCAATGTATTCACCCTTGGGATTGAATTGCTGGATCACACAGGTTTCTCCATCCAAGATGTAAATGTGATCGCTGATTGGACTGATGGCTATCGATATGGGGCTCAGGAGCTCGCCCACCTTGAGGCCGTATGCGCCAAATGCCAAGAGTTCTTCTCCCGAAGGGGCGTATTTGCGGATCATTTTGGGAACTTCGCCGCCGGTTTGGTAGGTGATGACCACCGCGTAGATCTGACCTTGGGTGTCCAGGGCAATGCAACTGGGAACGGCTGGCAGCGTCTGAGGGATATTTCCCACACTGCTTTTGAGGTTTCCGTCTGAGTCAAAACGCCGGAAGACACCTTTTTTCGTGTTGACCACACACATCAGGTAACTGGGATCGTTGCTTTCGGTGCGTTCTTCCAGCACGCCGGCGTCCAGCTCTTCGATGATTTCGTTGAGGTTGGGGCGCTGGTCGGGGTTTTTTTCAATCATCCGCATGATGAGATCGCTCAGTGGACTGGGAATGTCTTGGCGAACCTGCTTGGGAGGAATGGGGTTTTGGTAAACCTGCTGGTGGACAATCACCTCGTAGTTGCCTTGAAAAGGGGTTTGGCCGGCCACAATTTCGTAAAACAAAAGGCCCAGACTGTAAATGTCGCTCCGAGAATCTAGTTTTTGCCCTTTGGCCTGTTCGGGACTCATGTAAATGGGCGTTCCAACGCGCGCACCGGTCATGGTCAGACGCGTGAGGACTTTGCCCACGGCAATTCCAAAATCCATCAATTTGATCTGGCTCGGTTGAAGCCGTGCCAGGCCTTCGCCGTCCATGGAAACCATGACATTGGCGGGTTTGATGTCGCGGTGAATAATGCCTTGGCTGTGAATGTACCTGAGCGCGTCGGCGAGCGACCGGATGATGGTGATCGCCTGCTCAAAGTTGACCTTGTGGTTTTCCAAAATGGATTCCAGGCTTTCGCCTTCGATGAATTCCATGGCAATGAAGTGGTTGTTGCCTTGGTGGGTGTGATCGTAGACCCGGATCACGCTGGGGTGGGTGAGCCGTTTGAGCACTTCCGCTTCTCGGTGGAACCGACGCACAAATTTTGAATCTGCGACGAACTTCTCAAGCGGAACCTTGAGCGCAACCATTTTGCTGTCTTCCAAGCGTTTTGCCCTGTAAACACTGGCCATTCCACCACTGCCGACCTGTTCGTAGATTTCGTAACCTTCAATGTGGGGCCCACTGTGAACGCCACTGTTTTTACGTCCCTCTGGCACAACCGTGTTGGGTTTCAACCACTGCAAAGCCCCTTTTGAAAAAAAGGTTTCAAGGAGTGAAGGGGCAAGCAGGCGTTTGCGTTTGAGTCGGTAACTTTTGCGGTCCGTCTGTGCCTCACCCAACGTAAACAGGGCGCTCGAGAGAATGAACAAAGCCCCGACCAACGCCCCTTGCGTTCTCGTAAGATCGCTGAAACTTGCCTCAAACACAACGAATCCCAGGCAAAAGAGGCCGAGAAGGAGTGCGATGGCGGTTTCACTCAAACGTGAGAACAGCAGGAGTGAGGTCAAAAACAAAAGGGCAAGTACGATCATGGTTCTCCCAAGGGTTTCTCATCCACAAAGCCACGTTGTTTCGGGGCTGTGTGTCTTCTCGTGTGACATGAGCATACCGCAGGATTTATGTCGAGGGGCAGTTCGTCCAAGAAAGCTGTATGCAATGGTCGTTCGGGACATGAAAGTACCCGCAGCGTAGCCGAAAACCCAGGGTGAAATCAAGGTCGTCTCGTGCGCTTGTCTGTCTCTCTGCCAAAATCAACGTCAAAACCCTGTCGCTTCAGAAAATGAACCAGCCGGGTTTCCCGCTGTTCCATGGAACCTTCGCTCGCAAAATACCGCGCCAACGAAGCGATCCAGTTGCCCCCTCGGGTGATTGGATTCATGTCCAAATTGGCCTCTTCGAGTTCCATTGGCGATGGAATGTTGTAGGTGTTCTCGTGAAATATAAGTTCAGGCTTCAGTCTGGGTCGTGTTGAAGGGGGTTCGTCGGACATCCCAAGGGTGAGTCCAGAAAACGGCCATACCCCTTTGGGCAATTGAAGTCGGTCGGCCAGAAGATCGATCCCTGTCAGAATGCCTCCAACCCAGCACCCTCGGTATCCCAGCAATTCTGCGGCCAGCATCATGTTTTGACCGGCCAATACCGCGTCGCCAATCGCAAAATGCAGTGCCGTGAGCGGAAAATGTCCAAAAGCGTATCCTTGTGACTGAAGCAGTTCCTTTAAACGAAAGACATCTGCACAGACGATAAACGCTTCACTGGCCGTCGCCATATGGGGATTGTCGCTGAGTTCGGCCACCCACTGCCGCAATTCCGGGTCGACCAAACGGATGAAAGAATACATCTGAGCGGTGGCATCTGTGGGTGCACGTTGTGCCGCAAACATGAGCAAATCCAAGTGCTCTTGTGGAATTTTGTAAGGTTTATAGCGGCGGACACTTCTGTGATTGGCAAAAAAAGACTGAGTATCCTGGATGGGTAGGGTCAAAGCCGTCATGACACAGTGTAAGGGGGATGAGGCCGATCTGTCATGTTGTTGGAATTGGGGTAAACACCAATCACAGCAAAACTGTGCCCAAATGTATTTTTCGTCTGATGCAGCCGTTCTTTTGTCATTTGAACCAAAAGACAACGGATGGATTCTGCCCACACGGCAGGCTCCGGGGACGGTCAATGTCTTGGAATTTCCAGATGGATCGCAAATACCTTTTCCACTCACCGATAAACAAATCGAAGAACTCAACAAACAAAAGGGCACCGAGGGAATAATTTCAGAAGATACGTTCTGATATTCTCCATCCCAAGCACTGTTTTTGGATATCTTTATGAGAGCCTAAGATCTGTTAACAGGTTATTAATAGGCATTGATCTAGTCTATTTTCTGGAGGTTCCTCTGTATGAAACGGTCACTTGTATTTCTCATTCCCGCTCTGCTTTTGGGTTCCTGTTCCCAATCCTCGCCACCCCAATCTGCTTTTTCGCCGTCTCTGTCTGTTACTCAGTCCCCGGATCTCTCTTTGATTTCCCTTCCCATCAACCTCCGTGCACCTCTTCCACCCGTTCCTGGTCTCTCTTTTCTCTCTGTGGCGGACCACGGCGTTTTGGTTTCTGCCAAACAGCGCTATATTTTTTCCACCTTCCGCTTCAAAAACACGTCTTCAAATGTGTTCAAGAACCTCACGTTCTACGCTTTTGTGCCCAAGAATTCACTGTCTTCCACAGCTTTCTCAAGTATTGAACCGTCTCAATTTGCGTCCAACGAAAAGGGATTGCAGGAGATTCGGGCGACCCAAGGCATGCGGATTTTTGAGGGCGAACTTGTGCCGTCGTTTGGGAATATGGACTATCAGGCATTTCAGACGTGTGAGGCGGAAGATTTGAGAATCCGAACGCATGTGGGAGATGTGCTGGAATACGGATTTGTGGCGCACAATGTGAATGGAAGGAGGGAGATTGCGCCAGGGGAAATCGGGGAAGTGACGATGGGATTTGTAGTTCCAGAGGGAATCGAGGGGATGACGTTCAATGCAATTGTGTTGGATGAACCGTATGCTCGGGTGTCCTGGAGTGGGATAGAAGATCCGGATGTGGTGGCGAGTAAGGGAAAATCTCTGCAAAAATTTTATCCGCCACAAGGCGTAGAGTACGGCATTGAAAGTGAAAACACATCCTTCGTAGATGCCACATTTACATTAGTTTCGTTGGAATCGAACAAGAGATACACACCGGCACTGGAAGATAGATCAATTGAGCAGAAGTTCCAAGATTACATTGACCATCCGATCACGCGTTCAGAACGGTGCGCCATTACAGGATTGGCCGAGCTCTATACGGAAAAAGACTGGGAAGAGGGACTTGGGCTTATTATGGCCAACGAGCGTGGGAATTCACCGCTGTTGTCCAACAAATTGGCGCACGAAATGAAAGACAGCGGGTGGATTCTGCCCACACGGCAGGTTCCGGGGACGATCAATGTCTGGGAATTTCCAGATGGATCGCAAATTCCTTTTCCGCTCACCGATAAACAGATTGAAGAACTCAACCGACAAAAGGGCACCGAGGGGGTGAGTGCACAAGCGTTAACCACCTGTCCGAGTGCAGGCAGTGGGCCCTTTCGTCGTGTTAAGACAACTGCTGGTGGAAGCACTCCTCTCAACAAATTTGCTTACAGCATGGTGCAAGTGAGGCTCTCGGATGGGTTTGTTACGATGGATGAGGGCGCACTGACCCTCAACAAAAAATCCACAGTCCGAGAAGTTCCCTACGCCTATTTGGGTGGTTCTGGTGGATCCACAGAAATTGATGCCGGGTTGCTGATCCAAGGTGGAAAGTGGAAGGCCACAGCGCTGATTCACCGTCCGGGCAGTACAAAACCGGAACTTTTTCTGTTTCCAGAATCGTTCAGTTATAATGCCAACTTGGCAACATCCGTCAAGCTGGAATTTGCTATTTTAAAAGATGATTACGCAAGATTGTATGTCAATGGTGTCACAAAATCCGTCAACATAGACATGTCTGCGCCTGGATTTAGAGCAGATGGAACGGGAAACCGGCTGAAACGGGTGGTGAGCCTTGCGCAAGAGTCGGTCGCAACGGGATTGCCTACAGAGGATTTGAAAACGGGGGCGTACTTTTCGGTATTGACCGAAGGGGCACTTCTCGGGCCAGGGGCGAAAGATGTGGGTGGAACATTGCAACCCATATCTTTTGGTCGGCATGCGTGGGGTGGAGGAATGGATCGGGCAGAGGATTGCCGGTATCCAGCCAAGGTGTCGATTGCCAATACTGGGTCGGGTGGCGAGGAGGTGACCTTCAATCTCAAATGACCGAGCGATGAATATTCTCTACAAGACACTGCTTATCTTTGCATTGTCCGTTGTTGTTCGTTACCTCTCGCTGTGGGTTTTTCCGGAACCTGGCGCTGTTTTGGGTGAGGTTTTCCTATTGTCTACCTTGGTCGGTGCATTTTTTTCGGCTGTGCTGCTGGAGTGGATCGGTGTTTTTCGAAAGAAGTCCACATCAAAGAGGTGATTACTTCAGTCCTCCTTCAAAGGTTTTGACCACATGTCGCTCGAAGGCAAAGTACAACGCAACGATGGGTAGAGAGGTCACAAGTGCTGCGGCACCGAGGAGTCCCCAGTTGTTGCCCGCTTTGGACATGAGGTCGGCCAGGGCCACTTGAACGGTTGGAAAGCGGTCGCCAGCCACCACTTTGGGATAGAGCACCAGATTCCAGTGTGTGGCAAAGGCGATCACTCCGGCTGCCGCCATTTCGGGACGAACCAAGGGCGCGGCAATCCCAAAGATGATTCTGAGTTCACTTGCACCGTCCAGTCGGGCCGCTTCGATGTAGGACCAGGGCAGCTTCAGGAGCGCTTGGTACAGCAAAAATACCGTGAATGGGCTGCTCAAAAAGGGAAGGATCAATGCCCAAATGGAGCCCAAGAGGTGTAATTTTTGGAGCAGTCCATATAGCGGAATGAGCAAAAGTTCGGCTGGGACGGCCAGAGTAAACAAAAACACTGACAAAAGGGAGACACCGACCCGCAAAGCGTATGCAGCAAGAAGGCCAAAGACAAGCTGTCCCAGAACAACCGAAGTGGTGGCAAACAGGCTGATGGCCAGAGGGTTCCAGAGGTTGTATTCGCCGAGTGCTTTGAAATTGGATCCGTCCAGCTGCAACGAAAGCGGGCTTTTTCCAGAAAACAGTGCGTCCGGAGAGACAAATGCGCTGTATAGCAACCACAAGAGCGGCAATGTGCAGAGTGTGACAATGGTTAGAAGTAGAGATTTTCGCAAAATGTTAATCATAGGTATTGATTCCCACTCAAGTGCGTTTGAGAAAGCGCCCTTGCACGCCTGCCACACCAAATGTCAATGCCAGTGTAAAGATTGCCAACGCAGATCCGTAGCCCAACCGGTAATCCTCAAATGCCACTTTGTAGAGGTAGTATCCCAAGACTTTGGTTTCTTGGCTTCCCTTGGTCAACAAAAAAACAGCCGTATAGGATTGCAATGAGTAGAGGGAACCCACAACGCCCAAAAAAATCAAGCTCGGTTTGAGCAGTGGTAACACGATAAACCTTCGGATTTGTTTTTCGTTTGCACCATCCATGCGTGCGGCTTCCAAAACCTCTGTGGAAATGGATTTTAGGCCCGCTGAGAACACCAAAACGCCGTAGCCCAAATGCTGCCAGATGGTGAATGCCGAAATAAAACACAGTGCAGCAAAGGGTTCTGATCCCCAAGGCCAGACAATTCCCGTCACGGTTGCAAACACACCATAGTCTGAGAACAGCGTGTACCACGATATGGCGCTCGCACCGACTGTCAGCAGGCCAGGCAAGAAGAGCACCGCTTTGACGGGACGCTCCAATCGGGTGCCCTCAATTTCCAGAGCGATAAACACGCTCAGACCGATGTAAAACGGCAGTGTGAGTAGGACAAATTTCAATGTGGTCGAGAGGCTTTCTCGCAAATCCGTGTCAGACAGGAGTGTTTGATAATTGCCGAGCCCAATGGGTTTTCCCTCTCCGATACCTCCCCAATCCAGAGTCGAGAAGCCCATCACTTGGACCAACGGGTATCCGACAAACACCAAAATAGACACCAAGCCGGGCACAACACCCCACCAGGCCCGCGGCCACCTGCGCATTCCCATCACCGTGCTACAGGGAGAATCGGAAACCTGCAGAAAGTTTGGAGAGGTCCAGGGCCTGTAAACTTCCTTTGAGTGCGACTTCTAAGGCATTGTTGCTGAAATCATCCAAGTAGTACCGTGCGCCCACTTCGTATCCAACGTCAAAACCCGACGAAGCCCACCCTGGGTAGAGGCCCGTGTTGAGGGTCCATGGAATGAAATCAAAGGTCAGCAAGGGTCCTGTTTGGAGCGACCATGCATCTCCGGCGAAAGACATTTGGGTCCGCAAAGCCAGGGCGGTCGAAGGCTCATTGATCAGTGAAGGCATCAGGAGGACTTTTGCGCCCAGGTATGCCCCAAAACTGGGCGATTTGAGGTTGTGACCCACAATGCCGAGATCGATTGAGGTGTCAAAGGGAAGAATACTTTCTGGAAGCGGGTATTCCATACCAAGTGATGCATCCACAGATCCGGATCGGTTGATGGCCATTTGAGCGTCGAAGGCCTGTTCTACATACGCGCTTGTTCCATATGCGCTCGACGCTGTCCCTAGAAAGGTCAAACACAATCGGGTAATCCACATTTGATTCATAAAGGTCCTTTCCAAATACCCACCCATTTGGTTTCCATTATGTACGTTTGCACCGCTTCTGTCTGCTGAACACCTTGGGATAGCCTAAGTCATTTGGCGTAATCCCCTTGCAGTTGTCTGGATCAATGGTTAAGCTGGTGACAACCCATGTGGTGAGAGGAGGTCACGAGATGACTTTGTTCAGATTCAATATACGTTTCAATCTTTCTGCGAATCGAGTGCGGGGTGTCTCGTGACCTTCTGACTAAATTAAAGTCTCGGAAGTTCGCCTACCCCCAAGAGAAATTCTGGGGGTTTTTTCATGTCGTCTGTTTTGCTGGTTCAAGAAAAGGAAGGTCAAATCATGCAGTCTGATTCTCACCGACACTTGCCCATATGTGTACTCACAACAGTTGATGTCTACAGGGGCGATATTCAGTCGTCCCGACCATTGGTCGAAATGCAGTTTTTGTTGACCCACTTGGAGGCCGAAGATGGGCCCTGTTTTGAATTGTAAGAGACTGTATGAACTTGTCTAGGGGAAATTTAGGAATAGGAGTACGTTCTAGACGGTATTTTAGTGTCTATTGGCTCTATATTGGACGTAACAGACATATTCTTGATAAGGGCTCTCAAACCCATAATTTCCCTCACTGACACGTTATCTATCATTACTTTTGTATTCTCAGGACCATCTGCTGAATGGGCATACATCTCCCAAATTCCAGTCAAAAAACCCCAAAGGGCCTGGGAGAGACGAAATACCCCGTCTATGTCTTTGAGATTCCACACAGGTTCATACAGTCTCTTAAAAAATTAAGAAATTTACCGTATTAGATATCGTCCCAATGGAAGAAATTGGGTGTTTTAATATCATCAATATATGTGCGGTGAAATACCTCTGTGCTGGAACTGGACAGTGGCGGGACGAGCCAACTCCAACGACCAAAAACTTCTCGATTCAGACGGCGTTCAGATGCCTCAAATCGGATAAAGTGCTCACATGCGCTGTGATGGTCAACCATTCGGATGCCTACCTGTTCAAATGAATGCAGGACGGCAACATTGAGTTCCAGCATCGCACGGTCTTTCCATAGACTTCGGTGGTATTGGGTATCCAATCCAAGGTGTTGTGCGATGACGGGCAGCATGTTGTAGCGTTTTGTGTCTCCGAAATTTCTGGATCCAATTTCGGTTCCCATATAAAAACCATTGAACGGCGAAAAGTAATTCAGCCCACCCAGTCGCAGCGAGAGATTGCCAATGGCTGGAATGGCGTGCCACTTGAGTTGAAGTGTTTCAAACCACGCAAATTCGGGGTGTGCGAGTGGGACCTCTTGGACAGCACACCGAGGTAACTCAAACCATTCCAAGTCATACCCATCAACTTCAAGGACCAATGGCAAGACATCAAATCGGCCGCCCTTTGGTCTCCAGCCTAAGTGGATGATCTTTTGTGTGAGTGCGGCATTTTGGGGATCTCCAATGACCGTGCCGTCGTCTTGTGTGTAACCTGCGTAGCGAATCAATTGATCGTTCCAGAGGCGGATTCTCTTTTTTGGGCTGAACAGGCTGAGGGTTGAACGGATTTTTCCCCTACGGAAGCTCTCCACCAGATGGTCAACCAGTGCACTGTAAATGTCTTTGGGTGTTTCGAGGTGACGGCAATCTCGCACCACGAGCGACTTCCAGTATCCCCGGCCGATGCATCGGGTTGAATTGCGCCAGGCCACTTTGGATCCTTGGGTCAGTTCAAAGGGCGTATGTGTGTAGGTGCCGGTTTCTGCCAGTTCCTGTTCAATGTCGTGCTGTCTTTGTGGCCAGAGGTTTAAGAGCCCAGCCTCTTGGTACAGGGGAAAAAGGTCGTTTTCGATGGTCGGCCATTGCAAGGGGATGTTTAGGTCCATGCCTTTGATATGCTAGTTCAATGACGCAGAAGGTGTGGCGAGCACTCGTTTTGGGAGGTGGAAACCCCGGGGATTCTTTTGCAGTTGCGCACGGTGTCTCCACCAAACCCCTGATTTCCATTCACGGTCGACCAATGGGGCACTACGTTTTGGATGCTGTGCGTTTGAGCGGTCGTGTGGATCAACTCGCTTACGTCGGCCCGATGACCCAAGAAATGGCTGCCCTGGTCCATATTTCCATTGAGGACAGTGGGGATTTGCTGTCGAACCTCGAACGGGGCTTGGCTGCCCTGCCCAAAGGGCCCATTTTGATTTTGACTGCGGATATTCCCCTGCTCACACCTGAAGTGCTAATCGATGTTCTGGATGGAGCTCCGGCCGCAGGTTTGGTGTATCCGATTGTCCGAAAAAGCACCTGTGAAAAAGCATTTCCGGATATCAAGCGAACATACGCACGCCTCAAAGAAGATTGTTTCACGGGAGGAAACCTGTTCCTCGTCGACAGCCATTTGCAGGATCGCTTTCTTCCGAGGCTCAAAGCTGTTTTGAAATACCGAAAGCAACCCTGGCAGTTGGCGCGTTTGTTTGGGTTTCGCACACTCATTAAATTGGTGTTTGGGCAATTGACTTTGAATGAACTGGAAGCACGTGTCACGCGAATTCTGGATACACCTGCTCGGGCCTTTGTGACCACACACGTGGCCATTGGAACCGATATTGACAAGGACAGCGACCTGAATCTCTTGAGCCAGGTTTTGGAGCCCTAAACTGTAACCATGGATGTTTTGGATCTTGGCTACAGTTTTTGTCCAAACGATACGTTTATTTTCTATGCACTGACACACGGAAAAATTCCATTTCCACTGCAGATTCGTGAGTGTCTCGAGGATGTGGAAACCCTCAACAACTGGGCAATGGAGGCACGGTTGGCCATGACCAAAGTGAGTTACCGGGCGTTCGGTTCGCTGCGCGATCGGTATGTTGCTTTGCGTTCGGGCGGTGCTTTGGGACGCGGCGTGGGTCCTTTGGTGGTCAGTCGAACAAAACTGAATTCGCTCTCCGGCCTCAGCGTGGCTTCCCCGGGTCAGCTGACCACTGCTGAACTGCTGCTCAAGTGTGTTGAACCCAAGGCCTGTGTTGTGCACATGCGCTACGACGAGATTTTGCCTGCCGTTCAATCGGGCGAGGTCGATGCGGGTCTCATCATCCACGAATCGCGGTTTGTCTATCCCAGCCTTGGTTTGCACAAATTCATCGATCTCGGAACATGGTGGGAAGAGCTGACGGGATTGCCACTTCCACTGGGGGTCATCTTGGTCCGTAGAGACCTTGATCCACAGCTACAGAAAGCCCTCAATGAGGCTGTTCGTGCCAGTCTCCGTTATGCATGGGAGCATCCGGAAGAGACCCGTGCGTACATTCGACAACACGCCCTCGAATACGCCGATGAAGTGATCCAAGCGCACATCGATCTCTACGTCAATGGTTTTAGTCTGGACATCGGTTCAGAAGGCGAGGAAGCCGTTCGGGTGCTTCTATCAAAAGCCGAGGAACTCGGCGTCATTGCCCCCAGTTCGCAGCCGTTGTTCGTTGAGAACTGAGTCGCTACCGGAAGAGGAATAAAACAAGAAGAAAAGGGCACGAGGTTTGAGAGGCTGTCTTAAAAGGAGCCAGTCCGCAAGAAGGGACCTGACCGTAAAATAGAGGAATCTGCGGTGTACCCCAATCAAGACATGCTTTTGCTTCTTTTTACTCAGGTTTCAGGACGGGTTCTGGTCGATACTCAAACTGTCGTAAAACCGTCTTGTCAAAGATAAGAACAACGCGATAATCTCTTCCAGTGATATAGGGGTGCGTAAATGTGACTTTGGACTCTCGGTGATCCATGTATTGGGAGTCCCGAAAGGTCTCTTTTTCGCCCTCAAACCAAATGACGGTTAAATACCCCTCTTGCGAATCCACGCCAACACTCAAAGACAACTGGCTGTCCTTGAGCTGAAGACCTTCTGAGTTTAGGCGTGTCGAAAAATGCCCCGAACGGACCTCTGGAATCAACGGACTGATCGTGTAGCGGCAGGAAGATAACAGAGAAAAACCCATCAGAGCAAGGATAATCCAAATAAAACGATCCACAATTACACCCCCAAAGCTGCGATGGCACCCAACATGGCAACCGGTGCCGTCTCCGCACGCAGGATACGTTGCCCAAGCGAGACAGCCCCAAAACCCTGCTGCTGCAAAAAATCGATCTCAGAATCGTGAAATCCACCTTCTGGGCCACTTGCAAGCCAGATCGGTTTATCCCAAACAATGTTTTTAGACCAATTGGGTTGCCCAACAGGATGCGCCACATACCCCTGCTCAATCTGGGGCAACTCTCGAAGATGAATTGGAAAACGAACTTCTGGAACAACGGCCCGACGACATTGCTTACTCGCCTCCTCAGCAATCCGGCGCAAGCGATTCAATTTTGCGTCACCGATTTCCGTTGCATCAGCATATTGGGTCACCATCAATTGAATGGCAAAAACACCGAGTTCTGTCGCAGCACGAACGACATCAGACAATTTGTCACCTTTGAGCAATGCCACGCACAGGGTGACCTTCTGGGGCATCTCGTGGTGGTTTTCGATGTCTTCAAGCCGCTCCAAACGCGCGACCGAGGGCGAAATATCCAAAATGCGTGCACGGCATTCCTGGCCCAAACCATCAAAAACAAACACTTCTTGATTTTTCTTCTTGCGCAAGACATGTAAATGGTGCACTTCTGGACCATAAATATTGAGCAAACCATCCGGGCCCCAAACCAACCCACTCACCTTGACGCGGTGCAAACCAACCACTCTCCACTTTCCCTCACAACAGAAAGTTGAAACCCTTCTCGGATCAATGCTTCACGCACAGGAGCAAAACGCTCAGAGAGAATTCCAGTGAGGATAAGTGTGCCTCCAGCACAAAGAAATTCCGCATAGTCATGTGCCAAAAGAACATGTAATTCGGCATAAAGGTTGCACACCAAGACATCAAAAGGTTTGTGATCAAACATATCCTGAAGCGTTCCTTCGTAGAAACGTGCGTCTACATGGTTATCCAGTGCATTTTGCCGGGCAATGGGAACGGTCAAAGGATCCAGATCGACTCCCCAAGCATCGGCCCCACATCTGGCCGACACGAGCGCCAAAAGACCCGTACCTGCACCCACATCCAACACCTTTTTTCCCTGCAAATCCAGTCCTTGAAGCATGTCTATGGCCAACTGCGTGGTGACGTGGTGGCCTGTTCCAAACGCCATGCCGGGATCAATAACCAGCGTCGTTGTGGAAAATTCATCACTTTTCAGCCACGAGGGCACAATGGTAAAACGGCCAATCCGAACAGGCTTCAAGTCAGCTTTCCACTTTTCGACCCAATCGGTATCGTCGGTCTCACTCCAGTTACCCTGAAGGGGAAGTTCCACAGGTGCCTGAAAGTATGCACGCACGGTTCCTTTTCCTTCTTCCAAACCCAGGCAACCTTCTTCCCACAGGAGGGATGTCTCGACGTCTAAATCTTGAAGCGTTCCGGTCATTTCAAAAACCAACATCCCAACATTCTAGCGGTCGGTCCTTGAGAAGAACGCTCACAGCAGCGTCATTGAAACCCAATGGCGTCCATACCCATCAATTCCAACAACAAACCCGCAAACAGTGCCGCACGAATGGGCAGATGGGAAATAACAATATGCTCATCTACGGCGTGCGCACCGTCCCCAACAGCTCCCAAGCCATCCAATGTCGGTGAAATCGGTGCTGTAAAGTTGCCATCTGACATGCCACCTGCTGACCCTTCGTCCAGATCGAAACCCAATGCCAACGCGACACGGCGGGCCACAGTATATAACCCTTGGGTCTTGGGATTCTGCTCAAAGGGTAACCGCTGAACCCCACCCGAAACCAGTAGAGTCGCCTGTGGATGAATGGGTCGCATATGCCTCAACGCCTGTTCAACCCTTCTCGCCTCATCGGCATGCGTCAAGCGCAGGTCGGCACGCAATTCAGCATACGCCGGAACAACATTGGTTTTTGTCCCTCCCACACAGGTTCCCAGACTAATAGTTGTCCCACGTTCGGGTGCAGCCAAATTCGACAACACAATCGCTTGATGCGCCAATTCTAAGATGGCATTGACTCCTTTTTCCGGATTTCCCGCGTGGGCCGCACGACCCTCAACAGATAGGTGAATCTCGCCGCCTCCCTTTCGGCTGGTTTTCAGGGAATGGGTACCCGGATTGGGCGGCTCAATCACCAAAACACAAGCGGCAGAAGATGCACACCCTTCGATGAGACCTCTCGAACCGAAACTGCCCACCTCTTCGTCACACGTGACCAAAAAACGGATGGAACCCGATAAACGGTTGAGCTGCCGAAGGGCCCTCAGCGCCCACAGGGTTTGAACAATCCCACCCTTCATGTCGTAAATGCCTGGACCGTACGCCTTGCCATCGCGAATTTCAAAAGGACGCTTTTGTAGGGTGCCGACAGGCCAGACTGTGTCTATGTGGCCCAAAATCAGTATCCCAGGTGAGTCTGATTTGCTGTCCAATGTATACAGCCGATGGGTGCCCTCGGGACCCGAAAACCGCTCTACAGTCGCACCTAAATCGACCATCCAATTTTCTAAAAGACCAAATGCCTGGTCCAATTGGACCGGAGAATCGCTCGGAGACTCAATCTCGACCAACCTTTGAAGATCGGAAAGCATGGATGTCCGATGGGATTCCAGAAACTGCAAGATGTACTCTAAGTCTAACATAACAGTGCCATCATAAACAAAAAATTCTGAATATCCCATTAAAGGTCACACAGGTAACTTGATACAAGGCTATCTAGAATTTTGTCAGATACATCCAGATGTGCTTATTCAATACAATGCGTTATTGATACAGATTATTCAAATGCAATAGACCCGAAATTATAAATAGGAGCGCAATTAAAGTAGTATAAAAATACGCGAGAATGAATTAAAAGTAGGCATTAGAAATATAAGCCATTTTGAGCATTGTCCATTTGAATACGACATAATACCATTGTTAATCCGTATATAATGTGGTTATAAAAAGCGAGATTCGGAAATAATTGAAATGTAAAATCACTTTTTAAATAATATTAAAAAATGAATCTATACATGGATAATATATCGAGGCTCAAATACTATATTATTAAAATATACATATTTAAAAGATATTATCAATATAACGGATGGAGAATGTTTTAATGGGTTGTATGAACGTATCTAGGGAAGCAATTTAGGAATAAAAGTATGTACCAGAAGGTGTTTTGGTGTCTATTGGCTCTATATTGGACGTAACAGACATATTTTTGATAAGGGCTCTCAACCCCATGATTTCTTTCACTGGCACTCTGTCTATCATTGCTTTCGTATTCTCGAGACCATCTGCTGAATGGACGTACATCTCCCAAATTCCAGTCAAAAAGACCCGCAAACGTCTGGGGAGAGGCGAAATACGACGAAATGCCCGTCTAGGTTTTTGAGATTTCATAAAGGTTCATACAGTCTCTTAGCAACACACAAGATTCCTGGTATTTGAGACACTTGCTGTACCATCTGAGGGTGATCTGGCGCGGTCTGGATTTACAAGTCAACTCAGCGATACGATACAGCCTATGTTTGGTCTGTTTCGCAAAAAGAAAAATCCTGTTTCGCCTTACCTCAAAATCGAAGACAGCAACGTGTTTAAGCTGAGGGTCAAAACCAAAATTCACCATGAAGTGGTCGAGCTCCGCTTTACCAAGAGTGCCGACATTGGTGCAGCGGATGACGGTGGATACATCTACCGCAAAACGATCGTTTCGCCGACATATTTTGAGCGAGGTGAGGTATCCATTCACTTTGGACCAGGCTACACCCTCACCGAAATGCACACACACGGCTGTGATCCCATCCCTTTGACCGAGTGGTCCTGAATCCCAGACGGTTTGTCTTGGTCAAAGTACCATCCGGTGTGTCCTGCGGCTTGATCCATTTGAGGAACCAGGGTTGATCGTTCTATCATTCATCTATGGATTTGTGGCGGGTACCGCCCTCCCAGACCAAGACCAACCCGCCGTTATCAGAAACACGGATGAGCGAAGTGCTGTAGTCATCTCTCCAAAGTTCGATCCAGTCAATGAGGTTGGAATACCGTTCACTGAACAGGTCCGCAGGTACCTCGACTTTTTGTGTGTGTTGTATTGGCATGGGGTCTTCCAACAGCACAAGACCAAGCGGAATTGCATGCTTGCAAAAGACATGTTGAAACATCGCTGGACAGGTACAGTTTGCGGTGACGCGCTTCCCGGCCAAAGTCCATTCTTTCGCACTGAAACACCCGGTCCCCCACCTAATTCACGCAAATAAGAATAGGACTTACGCGAAACGGTTTGGATGGTGCAGAATTTGAGGATGGGCAGACCTCGAAAAGTGAGCCGAAAACGATACTGTGAATTCTTGATGGCTACCCCTGTCAACCGAACCCAAACCTATTTTGCCGATCACTGCGATGATTTTTCTCATGATGCCATCAATCGATATTTGAAAGGAGATCGGGTCACCCCCGCTCAGGTTTGGGAAGCTGCCCGTACACACTTCGAGTTGAGTCCTAGGGGTTATTTAGTCTTCGATGATAGCGTAATGGATAAGAGTCATTCTCGTCAGATCAATGTGGCTCGTCAGCAGTGGAGTGGAAACGAGAAACGAACCATTCGAGGATTGGAGTGGTGACGTGTGTTTATATCAACCCAGACGGCGAAGTTTTGGATTGTAGATTACCGTGTCTTTGCGCCAAATCAAGATGGGAAAACCAGATTGAACATGTCCATGAAATGTTTCAGCGTGCCTTAGAGCGGTGTGCAGTGGGAGAGTTCAAATTCCGAACGGTGTTGATGGATTCTTGGTATGCGACTGAAAGTTTAATGACCGCCATTGATCGTTCTGGAAAGTATTTCTGCTGCCCCATCAAAAGTAACCGAAATATCCAGGATGCCCGGGAAGATGATCTCGAGTGGACACCCCATTGGTGCAGTTATCAACGGGCAGATGGGGTGTCTTGGAGCAAAGATCAAGAAGAACATGGACGGGTAGTACATTTGAAGAAATGTCCCAAAGCGTTTAGAGTGAAAATGTTTCGGATAGCGTTCTCTACCGAGCGCACGGAACTGATCGTTACCAACGATCCCACTCTGCTGACCACGGATGATGTGCGCTCGACGTGTGCCATGCTGATATGGCTTCGGATGAAACACCTTGCAGAAAAAGCAGGTACCACAATCTATCAACTGAAAGAGCGACTTTTGAGCGATTACATGCGCCGTGAACTCCGCTCACCTACTTTCACTTTCGCGTAAGTCCTAAAAAAATTTGAGAGAAGTGATCGCAAGTATATTGCTGACATAACCTGGCAGAAGTCGAAGGGGTTTCTAGGAAGTGTCGTCACGAGACTTTAATAGAATTAAAAAATGAGAGAGGAACATCGAAGACACGATTTAGAGGACGGACTTTGGCTAAAATTGGAGCCTCTACTACCCGGACAAAGCAGTCAGGCCGCACTGCGTGCCACTTTGACCAAGACGCGAGCTGGCCCCAGGGGGTGCCGTATAGCTCAAGACGCTGATTGCACGAAAGGTTGTGAATTGATAAGAGGAATCCCGGCTGAATATGTATTGGGAGATAAAGCGTATGACACGAATGAAATCGAACAACCTTCGAAAGAACAGAAGATAGGAATAGTCATTCCATCAAAAAAGAATAGAATGAAACCAAGGATGTTAGAGCGGCCCGGCCCCTTCTTGGGTGCCGTTTGGGCCAAGACTAAGAGCTTATATCAATTAAGACATATTATTGAAAACACATTTTGCGAGATAAAGAAATGGCGTGGTATAGCTTTTAGATTTTCAAAAAACATAGAATCATTTATGGCCGCCCTACAAGTGAGGTGCATCCTTATGTGGTTGAAAATCTCGTGACGACACCCCCTAGCAACACACAAGATTCCTGGTATTTGAGACACTCGCTGTATCCAACATGGGCTTGACTGAGGCCTCAGTGTTTTACATCTGGGTGAGCACAGCACCATATCGGGACATTGTTTGGACCAAACGGCATTGTCTTGGCAGAAGAGGAAAACGGTACCGTTTGGCCCAATAGGCAGCATTATTCGTCTTCGATTTCTACAGGAAGTTGACCGACCGATACCACGGGGGTTGCTGGGTTCCCTTGAACAAAGCCCGCAAAAAAACCCAGGATTTTGCCGCCTGCACGATCCACCAAGCGGGCAAGGGATGCGTGGGTTGATCCAGAAACAGCAACATCCACCAAAATGATGGTCTTTTTACCTTTCACGGCTTCGGCATGGCGGCTGTCCAACCAAAGTGTGTCATGAACACCCAAAGTCAAACTCTCCACTTCTTGTATCAGTGGGTTTTGCATGTAGATGTGGCGGTGTTTTCGGGCGACTTTGTACGGCAGGTTCATTCGCTCTGCGACAGCGTGTCCCAGTGCGACACCAGAGGTCTCCACCGTAAAGATCAGTTCGGTTTCTGCGGGGATCACTTTGATCAGTTCATCGGCCAGTGCGTTGGTGAGTTCAAAGTCGCCCAACAGCTCAATCAACGGAATTCGCCTTGTGGGACTGACTTGGATGATGGGTAACTGGCGTACAATGTTTCCAATGTGCAAAGGGTAAGTCATGGTCCCTAAATCATAGGGCATGTGTGTCAGGGTTCTGTTGTTGTGGTCTCCACATCGATGATGCGGCCCAGTTTTTCCCAGACAACTGTCAAGACGCCCTGTTGAAACTTGACCTCGTGGGTTTGGGGAAGAACTTCAATGGGAAATTCGAGGTATCTGGAAAAACCTCCGTTTGGACGTTCTTGTTGCAAAGGTTTACCGAGATGTTGACACGTGCGTTCCCCAGATAGGTGCAGTCCGCCAGGGTCTGCTTCAAGGCGGAGGGTGTTGTCTTGGACGCCCGGTAGATCCACCATCAAGATGAGGTGTGCGTCGGTTTCAATCCAATCGATAGCCGGAATCCAAGGGCGCGCTGAGGAGGGCATGTTTTCGATCTGTTCTCGAACTGCCATGAGGGCCTGTAGGCGTTTCAGGGTAGGTTTTTCGGATAAGGCATCGCTCATACACCCAGTATACTGCTTTGCGGTTTGTCTGTTTCAGAGTGTATCAATAAAGAAATTCTGCATGGATTTCGGAGAGATGTTCAGCTATAATCCATGAAGGGTTTTCGGTTTTGTTTGAGGGGACGTCGTGAGGATTCTGCGTAACAATGGAGTATTTTCTTCTGGAGGGTTCTCCTTTTTGCCTCATCCTGCGTTTATCTTCTTCATGAAATCTTTCAACTCTCTTGCAAAGATGGCTTCGAATGGCTAGAATTCCTATCTAGGTGTACCTGGATATTCTCATAAATCCTCTTTGGCAATGGTCTACGATGCTGGGGATTGCGAGATGGCATAAAAGCGTGTTGAATTTCAAGAGATCCCAGGGGGTCTCGGTGGTTTTAGGAGGCATCATGAAGATTTGGAAACTCGTTTGCGGTCTCACACTGAGCGTCGCGTTGTATGGTTGTTCGAACCAAAGTGCAGTTCCACAGGCCAGTGGCCAGAAAGCGGGTTTGGAAACCCAAGCCATACCCAGTGAGGCTACTGTTACCGTTGATGGTGCGCCTTTGCTCGAAGGTGGTTATGCAGAAATGACCTCCTTGACCACGGTAAAACTGAAGGCCAATTTTCCTGATTTAGCGGATATGAACCCCACCCAAAAGATCACATGGGAAGTTTTTCCAGCGGGTACTGGAACCCTTTCTAAGACAGAGTCTATGGATGGCGAAGAGATCACCTACACTGCTCCCGCCGGTGGTTCTTTTCCCATCTTCCATGTGAAGCCCAAGGTCAATCCGACCGATGAAGTCAAGACCTTCTTGATTGTGGTCAAGCCCAACGGGACCCCAATCATCTCTGAGTTTTTTGCGGATCCCAATGAAGGATATGCGCCGCTCAATACAATTCTAAATTTCCGGATCAAGGATTCTGACTTCCCAGCAGATAAATTGACCTGTGAGCTTGATTATGGGGATGGTTCTGTCGATATGGTTGATCCTTGCATACCTGACACATCTGGAATGCTCGGTGGCAGCTTCAAAAAGTATCAAATGCCGCACACGTATGCGACACCCAACACGTACACGGCAAAGCTGACGGTTAAGGACAAGAGTGGTCTTCCGGTCATCAGCACGACGACGATTAAAGTCATGAAGAACCCGGAAGCTCCTGTCATCAGGCTGGGCACCTTCACCGCAACACCCAACAGTGGCGGTACCAAGCTGGGTGTCGATTTTGACTTTGAAGTCTTTGACAATGATCCTGCGGACGTCCTCAAGTGCACACTGAACTTCGGTGATGGCAAGCCTGATGTGTCGATGTATCCTTGTGATCAGAATGTCACTCATACCATCACCCATATTTATGATGAGGGTGGGAAGTACAATGTTATCCTGACGGTTACAGACAAGATGGGTCACATGACCACGGAGAGACTGGTTCTCAATTTCAGCACCAAGCCAGAAATCAAGAGCTTTGACATCACGAAGAAGAACCTTGTTCTTCCTACACCTCCCAAGGGTGTCACACCCAAACTCACCTGGAGCACGGTTGCCAATGTTGTTGACATTGACACCCCTATGACCGGTTTGACGTGTAGCTTTTTGGTCACCCAATTGGGCAATGAGGATAGAGGTGGAAATATCAAAGCCGACGACTTTATGTTGCCTTTGTCTGGATGCCTGCCGACCAGTTTGACCTTGGATAAGGCCGTTGCCGGTATGCAACTTGCTGGTGATTACGAGGTGGTCTTGTCGGTCAGCGATGCGTTCTCCACAGTTCTGTCCAAGCCTGTGCGAATCCATGTGAACAATGCACCGATCATTGTTGATGATGCTGTAAATATTGTTGTAGCGGATTTGGGGGGTGGTATTGCTAGATTACAGATCAACGACTTGATGAGTGTTCCTGCTGTGTCAGATATTGAGCTTGACCAAGTGTCTTGCGTGATTAACTGGGGAGATTCTCAGGTTAATCCTGTCAATTCGGATATTGTTGAAAAGCTTCCTGGAGATTGTCTTGATCACTTCAGCCCGATGCTCAATTTGACACACAAGTACAACAATTGGACGGCTGGTGACAAGGTGAAAATTAAGGTTACCGTTCGTGATAGCGGTCCTGGTAAGCCTTCTACCTCCTATACAGCAGCAGAATTGACATTGAACTGATTTTTACTTCAAAAAGATACGCCCGCTGTGGCGTATCTTTTTCATATGGTGTCTATTCCCCTTTTGATCGGTCCCACTGCCAGCGGAAAAACAGCTTTGTCTCTGGAATTGGCGCGCATATTTCCCATTGAAATTGTTTCGGCAGATGCGTTGATGGTGTACCGAGGCATGGATATTGGGACGGCAAAACCCAGCCTGTCAGAGCGACAGGAGGTACCGCACCACCTCATTGACATTCGCAATCCCGATGAATCCTACGATGTGACGCAGTTTGTAGCTGACGTCGAACGGGTTGTTCCGCAGATTTTGGCACGCGAACACATTCCACTTATTGTCGGAGGGACAGGCTTTTATCTGTCCGCGCTCACCCAGGGTCTGCCGACGGTGCCGCCTGCAGATGTCGGTGCACAGAACGTCATCCGAGAGGAATTGGCAGAGAGGGGTTTGGACGCTCTGCTGGACGAGATCGCCCAGATCGATTTGGGTGAATCTTTGCGCCTCCAGAGAAATCCGCGCCGTGTCGTTCGCGCACTCGAAGTGTACCGTGCAACGGGGCGTTTTCCGTCCCAGTTTCCAAAGACACAGCCGCTTTTTCCGGTTCGGGTGTTTGCACTCGCATTGGAGCCGTCCGTTTTGGGTGAGCGGATTGAACGCCGTGTGGACGCCATGCTTGCGGCGGGTTTGGTTGAAGAGGTCGAGTCGCTTCGCCATTTGTGGAACTTGGGCTTGGACCGCCTGCCGACGTCGTTTCAGGCGATTGGTTACAAAGAGACCTGTGTGTTTCTCGACGCTGGGCATTCCAGGGCTTGGTTGCGGGATGAACTGGTTGTGCGAACCCGCCAGTATGCCAAACGTCAAATGACATGGATCAGGACCCAAATGCACATTTTGCCCCGTTCGCCTGCCGAAGAGAGGACGGCATTGGAGCATTTTTTGGGTTCATTTGGGTAGGGTTTGACGCCTTTGGCAGTATGCTGGTGGGGTGATACAGCTGATTCTTGCGCAGGGGTAGTGTGGACCCGAGGGTGTTTGGGACGTGCAATGGTGTGGTTCCGAATTTAGAGATTGGAATATTTTTGGGGTTCATTTGGGTAGGGTTTGGCGCCTTTGGCAGTATGCTGGTGGGGTGATACAGCTGATTCTTGCCGACGTTTTGACCCTTGATTCCAAGCGGCCTCAAGCCGAAGCCGTTTTGTGTGCTGGCGGTCGCATCATTGCTGTGGGTGATCGCGATGACATGCAAGCCTTGTCGCAAGGTTTTGACGTGGAAACCCTGGATCGAAGGGGATACGTGCTGACGCCCGCCCTCACCGACTCACACATTCACCTTGTCAGCTATGGTTTTTCTCTGGATAAACTTCATTTGGACGGCTTTCACAACGTTTTTGAGTTGCAATTGGGGCTTCAGGAATTTGCGCAGCGACGTCCCGAAATGCAGTGGATCGAGGGATTGGGTTTTAGCGTGACGGGTTTGGGATTGTACGAATATCCGCACAAGTCTTGGCTCAACGAAATTTGCCCGGACCGTCCGGTGATTTTGCGATCAAAAGATCTGCATGCCGTTTGGATCAATTCTCGTGCACTGGCCCTTTCGGGAATTGGGGTCGACACACCAGATCCTCCGGGTGGGCGAATTGTGCGGGACGATCAGGGCAAGCCGACGGGTGTCTTGCTCGAGAGTGCCATGCGTTTGGTTGAGCGGGTTATGCCCGTTCCCACAGAGGCTGAGTACCTTGCAGCAGCGCGGCGGGGCGTTCATCAGATGCGCGCTTACGGTTACGGCGCAGTTCACACACTGGCCTTTGAACCACCTGAGGCACTGGCCGCTTTGCAGACTTTGGATGCCCGGGGAGAGTTGCCGCTTCGGGTTTGGGCCTGTTTGCCCCACGATCAATTGGAGTCGGCGCGGGCGCTCGGATTGCGGGGCGGTTCGGGTGGACACATCCGTTTGGGGGGTGTGAAGTTTTTGGCCGACGGAACCTTGGGTTCCAGAACGGCTTGGCTAAAACAGGGTTATGCCGATGGCACGGGAACCGGAATCTCCTTGGATTCTCCTGAGGTCATGTTTGAACGGGGCCGACAAGCGCTCGAGATGGGGTTTTCCATGGTCGTTCATGCCATCGGAGATCGGGCCAATTCGGAAACCCTGGAGGTGTTTCGCAAACTCAAACCCTTGGCAGATGCCCGAAAGATTCGACTCCGGTTGGAGCATGCCCAGCATTTGGACCCCACAGATCTTTTGAAAATTGCCCAGTTGGGGATTGCTGTGTCTATGCAGCCAGTTCACCTCAAACAGGACGTTGCGAGCATACGTTCGTTGCTTCCCAATCTCTGTTCAACCAGCTTTGCCTGTAAAACACTGATCCAAAACGGCGCCATTGTGGCATTTGGTTCCGACGCGCCAGTGGCCAGTCCAGAGCCCCGTTTGAGTTTTGAGGCGGCCACGACGCGCTATGGTTTTGAAACCCAACAGTGTGTCACCCCAAGTGAGTGGTTGTACGCACACACCCGGGGCGCGGCCCTTTCTGTGGGGTGGAATTTTTACGGCGTTATCCGAGAAGGTGCACGTGCAGACTTTACCTTGTGGGATAGACTGGGTGGAGAAGCTCAGGCGCTGGTGTTGTCTTCGCAAATCATTTAGGTGGTTCGGATTTTGGGTCCAATGTAGGGCAAATGAAAGACTTTTTTGAGACTTCCGATTAGAATGGGCTGCATCAAGGGGGCATTTATGAATATGACAAGAGCTGTGTTGGTCGGAACCCTGGCGACACTGGGTGTGGCCTTTGCTGCAGATTCAACCTACAAGAGTGCCAAGTACGGGTTCAGCTTCAGTTATCCCAGTACATGGGAGAATATCAAATCGGTTAAAGAGCCTGTGGTTGTCGGTTTCCGGGAGACCAAGCCGACCGGTAACTTTGCAAGCAATGTCAATGTGGTGGTTGTTCCCATCGAAGGGGTTGAGTCCATCCGAACCTCAGACCTCAAAGCTGTTGGCGATGCCACGTTGAAAGAGGTTTCTGGAGCGATAGAGAATTTCAAGTTGGTTAAGCGTGAGAACACCACACTTGGAGGTCAGCCCGCAGCCGCCTATGTGTACTCAGGCAAGGGGCCCAACATGGATGTGCAATGGTATCAGATTCAAACCGTCTACAAAGAAAAAGGCTACACCCTCACCTTCACCACCTCTAAAAAGAAATACGCAAGTGTGGAAAAGCTCTTTAAGACGATCAAAAACAGCTTTAAACTCTTGTAAACTTTGATTGAACGTTTTATCCCTCTGGATCAGATGCCTGGAGGGATGTCTGCTGAAAGGGCGGTTTGAATGAATGCAATCCGGGTTTTGTTTGCAGGTGCGGTGCTGGTTTCTGGCGTGTCTCTGGCCGCAAATACTGTGTATAAAAACACAAAATATGGTTTTGCCTTGACTTATCCGAGCACGTGGGAAAATGTAAAGGCGGTCAAGGGGTCCATTGTGGCGTGGTTCCGGGAGGCCAAACCGGTCGGTGGTTTTGCAACGAGCGTCAATGTCACGGTCACACCTTTGAAAGGCGTCCAGTACCTGCGTGAGTCCGATTTGGATCCTTTTGGGGACGCCATTCTCAAGGTCGTGTCGGCGGATATTCCGGAATTCAAGCTCATCAAGCGGAGCCACACCACCCTGGGTGGTCAGCCCGCATTTGCCTATACATTCACAGGCAAAGCGTCCGGTATGGAGCTTCGAGGTTACAACCTGTCGACCATTTATAAATCCAAAGGCTACACATTGTATTTTACGGCACCCAAAAAGACCTACGCCCAGTATGAAAAGACATTCAATGCCATTAAAAACAGCTTTAAACTCTTGTGAGCATCGATTGAACGTTTCGTCTTTCTGGGTCACACATTCAAGGGTGTTCTCTTGACCACCTAGGCCTTCTCGCATTAGCCTGGCCTTTGGGCCGTCAGGCCTCGGGGGAAGTCCGGTGAGTGAAGTTGCACAATTCCGGCACTGTCGCGCAGCGGTAAACCCACAAGGGAAGTCCGAGTACCCGTCAAAGCCCCTCTCGCGGATTTGGAGGACTTTGGTGGTGTGTTTCCATCACCGGTTCGCTGTCTGTTTCGCGTGGGTCAGGAGACCTATGAAACGTACTTTTCTTATTTTGTCCGCCATCTGTTTGGGTTCCGTGCACGCCACAACCTATCCACTCACACTCAAAGACGATGTGGGCCGTTTGGTCACACTCAAGGCCGAGCCCAAGCGCATCGTCAGCATGTTGCCTTCGGATACGGAAATTTTGTGTGCAATCGGGGTGTGTGATCGCGTGGTCGGTGTCGACGATTACAGCAATTTCCCCAAAGAGGTTTTGCAAAAAAGCAAGGTCGGAAACCTCTTTGAACCCAACATCGAGGCCATAATGGCCCTCAAGCCGGATCTGGTGGTCGTCAGCAAGTATGGAAAACTGATGGAGCCACTCGAGCGTTTGGGCCTGACTGTCGTTGCCCTTCACCCGGAGCAGTACGGTGAGGTCTTCCAAAAAACCACGCTGCTGGGCAAGATGGTCAACCGTGAATCGGAAGCCAAGCAGCTCAACCTAGGGATTCAATCCAAGATCAAGCTTTTGGAGCTTAAGGTTCGGGGGTTGCCCAAGCCAACCGTCTATTTTGAAATTGATCCCACCCCGTACACGGTCGGTCCAAACAGCTTTATGGGTGTGATTTTGGGTAAGGCCGGCGCGAGCAATATTGTTCCAGAGAATTTGGGTGACTTTCCACAAATTTCAGTCGAATGGGTGTTTCAAAAAGACCCTCAGGTGATTTTGGGTATGTCTCTGCAAGAAGCCAAAAAGAGGAGCGGTTGGGACAAGATTTCCGCCGTCAAACAGGCCAAGGTCTTTGAAATTCCAGCGGCTCTCAATGACATGTTGGTCCGTCCTGGACCGCGTATGGCCGAAGGCCTTGAGGGCTTGATTGCGATTTTGCATCCCCGTCAAGTTCGGCCCTAGGCATGCGGGTGGCATTTCGCTCCAATGCACCTTTGGGTGTGTGGATTTTGCTCAGTTCTCTGTTGCTTTTGGGGGTTTCGGTTCTGGGATTGTTGTGGGGCAGTGTCGATCTCAATTTGGCTACAGTGATTTCGGCATGTATCAAGGGGGCACAAGGGCAAACCTTGGATACGCTTGAAACGATTGTTTGGGATATTCGATTTCCCAGAGTGGTACTGGGCATTGTGGTCGGTGCCGCATTGTCGATGTCGGGTGCTGCCTACCAAGCGGTGTTTCGAAACCCTTTGGCCGATCCATACCTTATGGGTGTGGCCTCTGGTGGCGCTTTGGGAGCAACTTTGGCGCTCATGCAGGGATGGCCGCGCGTTTGGGTCCCCGGATCGTCTTTTGTGGTGGCCTGTCTGAGTGTGTTTGTCACTGTGGTTCTGGCCAGACGGGGCACGCAGGTGTCACCACTGCGGTTGATTTTGGCAGGTGTGGTGGTCGGCGGTGTGGTCACCGCACTCAGCACGTACCTTCTTCTGGGCAGCGGAGATCGCATTCGCGAAGTGATGGCTTGGACTTTGGGCAGCCTCAGTTTGGGTTCTTGGGAAAAAGTCACGTTTGTGTGGCCTTACGTTGCGGTGTGTGGGTCTCTTTTGGTGTGGATGTCGCCCTTGCTGGCTACCCTCCAACTCGGCGAAGTGACCGCACACAGCTTGGGGTTGCCTGTTCAACTTCTGAGGGTGGTTGTGATTTTGCTCAGCACCTTGATGACGGCAGCCGCGGTTTCCCAAGTGGGCATCATTGGCTTTGTGGGCCTCGTCACCCCCCATATCGTGCGCCGATTGGTCGGTGCCCATTTCGCGCACCTTCTGCCACTCTCTGCCATTGGGGGTGGCATTCTGCTTGTTTCCGCAGATTTGGCAGCCAAGACGCTGGCCAAACCGACAGAAATTCCCATCGGGATTTTGACGACACTGCTCGGCGGGCCATTTTTTCTGTATCTGTTGAGGCGTCAGCCGTGAGTGTACCGGTTTTGGAGTGGTTCGGCCTGACCCATCGTGTGGGTTCGACGCGGCTTTTTGAGGGCTTTCATTTATCGGTGCCCGAGGGGAAATTGTGCGCCTTGGTTGGACCCAACGGCTCAGGAAAATCAACCCTTTTGCGCTTGGCATTGGGTTTTGACGTTCCGTATGCGGGAGATGTTCGGCTTTTGGGTCGACCTGTTTTGTCTTGGAACCGTTTGGATCGCGCCCGGTGCCTGTCTTACCTTGCGCAGTCGGAGTTGCTTCCCGAGGACAGCACGGTGGATCAGATTGTGCGCATGGGCTGGCCGATCGACACCTTGGATCCTTGGGGCCTCTTTCCAAAATGGCCCAGAGCGGATGTCTTGGAAAATCACCTGGAAACCATGGCTCAGATGCAATTGGAAGGTTTGGCGGATCGGGCTGTCTCGGGTCTTTCTGGAGGGGAGCGCCAACGGGTTGCGTTGGCTCGGGCGTTGGTGTCTCGGCCGAAGGTTTTGTTGCTCGATGAGCCGACCAACCATTTGGACGTGTCTCACGGTGTCGGGTTGATCCGTTTTTTGCGTAGACAGGTTCGGTCGGGCCTCAGCGTCTTGATGGTTGTTCACGACCTCAACTTGGCGGCTTGTGCAGATTGGATGGTCGCTTTGTCGGAAGGTAAAGTCCAAGCGCAAGGCCATCCGGAGGATGTATTGACGCCTGAAGCGATTGAGCAGACCTTTGGTTTTTCCGCAGCTGTGCACAAAATCAATGGTCGGCCGGTGGTTGTGGCCAATTTTTGATGTACCATAGTCGAAATGCTCAACCTTGTCCTTTCCGATATTCATGCCAATTTTCCTGCGCTGGAAGCTGTTTTATGGGACGCTGTGCCTTGGAATGTCGATCGGGTGATCTGTTTGGGCGATATGGTGGGCTATGGACCGTTTCCCAAGGAGGTTCTGCGCAAATTGCGGGCCATAGAGGCGGAATGTATTTTGGGCAACCATGACATTGCGCTTTTGGGTTTGTCTTCGGGGAAGCGTCCCAAAAGCATGCGAGAGTCTCTGATTCGGGCGCTGGCTTGGCAATTGGACCACCTGTCGCCGGAGGATCTCCAGTGGCTCACACAGTTGCCTACCAAAAAAGCCTACGGTTCTCAACCCGGTGATCGGTTTTTGTGCAGCCACGGAAGCCCGAGGTCTTCGGTCACCTATGTGGATACTGTGGCTGTCGCAAAAGAAGAATTTGTCGCCTGGGACGGCCAATTGTGTTTTATTGGTCATACGCATTTGCCCGCGTATTTTTCCAGTGGTTTGGGTCCAAGTGGCAATTGGGTGACCATGCAGGCCATCCGAGATGCGCGGTTTTCTTTGGAGCTCAACCTCGACCACCGCTACCTGATCAACTCAGGTTCTGTGGGCCAACCCAGGGACAATGATCCCAGGGCTGCCTACGGTTTGTACGACGATCAAACCCGCGTGTTTCGGCTTTGCCGGGTGGAGTACGATGTCAGCGAAACCGTCAAAGCCATCCGCAAAGCGGGGCTCGATGACGTTTCTGCAGTTCGATTGACCATTGGTCAGTAGAACGCGATATGGAGAGTGTGCGATGGTTGCATATCACGTTTCTCACGGCCGGGTTGTTTTGAAAGATTTAGATCAGTTGAGCACTCGGGATTGGCGTCTGTTTTACCGTTGTTTTCGCGATAAAGAGATTGCCGACTGGAATGGAGCAAAACCCATTTTGTACCCCTTTTGTTTGTTCAAGCGATTGCTGTTAGGTGATTACCGAGCAGGGGAGCGTTATACATTTGGTATTTATCGCAATACAGAAGGGGATTTTATTGGGAGCTTGGAATTATACGATCTGTACCCGTATCCTCCACAACCGTCGTGCGAAAGTACATTGGGTATCATCATTGGGCAACGCGAACTCTGGGGAAAAGGCTATGGGAGAGAGGCGGTTGCTGCAGCGCTCCAGTTTGCATTTGGTACTTTGAGTCCACCTATGGAAAAGATCCATCTGACCACATTGAGCCATAATAAGCGTGCGATAGCTGCGTTTCGGGCGGCAGGGTTTGAGCAGGTTGGGATTCATCAAATGAAAAATTACAGCAGTGTCTTGATGGAAATAACCCAACAGGTTTGGGAAACAAGTCGGTGAGGAGTACACATGAATTTAGAACGTTCAAGTGGTGTTTTGTTGCACCCGACATCACTGCCCGGTCGTTACGGCATTGGAGATTTGGGTGACGAGGCGCGTCGGTTTGTCGACTGGTTGCAAGAGGCTGGCCAAACTTGGTGGCAGGTGTTGCCGCTCGGTCCGACAGGCTATGGGGACAGTCCCTATCAGTCGTTCAGCGCATTTGCGGGAAATCCATACCTTGTCAGTTTGGATGTTCTCATGGAAGAGGGTTTGTTTTCCGAAGAGGATTTGAGAGAGGTTCCGCCGTTTGACCCTTCGGAGATTGACTATGGCTGGATTTACATTTGGAAATACCAGAAATTGGACGAGGCTTACCGGGCATTTCGCTCGGGACGGGCACCTCATCTGGCCGGAGATTTCACACAGTTTAAATCCCAACAGGCCTTTTGGCTCGACGATTTTTCGCTGTTTATGGCCATCAAAGCCACACAGCCCACCCAAGATCCGTTTGGCAATCCCTGTATGGGTGCGCCCTGGAATGCGTGGCCGGAAGCCTTGCGCTGCAGGGAATTGCAGGCATTGCAGGATTTTCGAACAGCCTTTGCAGATGAAATCGACGCGATTTGTTTCTACCAATTTTTGTTTTTCCGTCAGTGGGACAGCCTTCGCAGCTACGCTCAAGAGAAAGGCATTCGCATTTTGGGCGATCTGCCCATTTTTGTCGCAATGGATTCCGCGGACGCTTGGTCCAATCCCGACCAATTTTACTTTGATGAACATGGTCAACCTTTGGTTGTGGCAGGCGTGCCACCCGATTATTTCAGCGAAACAGGACAGTTGTGGGGGAATCCACTGTACCGGTGGGATGTCATGCAAGAACGCGGTTTTGACTGGTGGATCGAGCGTCTCAGACGCAGCATGTCGCTCTACGACGCCCTTCGCATCGATCACTTTCGGGGGTTTGAGGCGTATTGGGAAATACCCATGCCAGCCGAGAATGCCATTTCCGGTCAGTGGGTCAAAGCCCCAGGGGAAGCGCTGTTTGCGGCCGTCCGATCTGCTTTGGGCGAACTGCCGATCGTTGCCGAAGACTTGGGGGTGATCACACCTGAAGTGGAGGCACTCAGAGACCGCTGTGGATTTCCAGGGATGGCCATTTTGCAGTTTGCCTTTGCCGGCGGAGAAGACTGGAAAAACAATGCCTTTTTGCCCGAGCATTTGAGGGTTCGTCAGGTGGTGTATACCGGAACGCACGACAACGACACGACCCGGGGCTGGTACACACTCGCCTCTGAGGCCGAACGGATGCATCTGTCTGGCTATGTTTCTTCTCAAGAGGCAACCACCATTGCTTGGGAAATGATCGCACTGGCTTGGAAATCCCGCGCGTCTTGGGCCATTGCACCGCTCCAAGATGTCTTGAATTTGGACACCTCTGCCCGCATGAATTTGCCGGGTCGTTTGGGTGGAAATTGGCAGTGGCGTTTCCAACAGGAGATGCTCGGCCCGTTTCTCGCGCGACGCCTCAAGCAGTTGACGGAATCCACAAAGCGCAATCGGCTGTGAGACCCTTTACAATGGGTGCGTGCATGGCACTGTTTCCTTAACCGATCTTCGCCGTCAGGCCACCGTATTGGGAGGCGGCTTTCACGGCGACGTTTTTCTATGGCAGGACCGTGTTTACAAGGTCTACAAGTCTGCCGGGGTGCGTCATCTCGAGTCGGGCAACATGCGGTTTGTCGGTTTGCAGGATTGGGTTCTCGGCTCTTTTGAAACAGAGGGTCGGGAGGTTTTGATGATGAAACCTTTTCCCGGCAAACCGGTTTCTGCCCAAAGTCTTTTGGGAGTTTCTGCAGCTATTGGGTCATGGTTGGACATCCTGCATGCCGCCAGGGAAGGTGCGCCTGAGGTGTCGACCGAACGTGTGCGCGAAAAGCTGTCTCAATTTTCGGAACTCAGACATGCAGAGACGGAGTTCCTTTTTTCAGAGGTTGAGGAGGCTTTGGCGTCCGGGTGTTTGGAGGTGTTGGCTTCGTTTTGCCATTTGGATCTCTGGTCCGATAACATTTTGGTTTCCGAAAGCGGAGAGGTGTTGGTGGTCGATTGGGTGAGGGCGCAGTGGGACGATCCAATGCGAGATATCGCGTTGCTCAAGACAGGCACGCTCGACCTTTTGCCTGAACCAGACAGCTTGCTTGCCCTGTCTTCCTATGTCAAGTCTGCGTCGGATCGGTTGCGCTTGCGTGCATATCTGGCCCTGACGTATCTGCACGACCTCGTTTGGCTTGGCAAAAACCAACCAGAGACGATGTCTTGGAATTATCCATTTAAGATCTCTCGGGCAAGAGGCGCCCTTGGGTATCTTTGAATCTCAAAAGGAGCTGTCATGTTGACCGTTGTCACCCATCCACTGATCCAGCATAAACTCTCTTTGTTGCGCGATAAAAACACAGGATCCAAAGAGTTTCGTGAATTGGCATCTGAGCTGGCCATGCTCATGGCATTCGAGGCGACACGGGACCTGGAGACCGAGTGGGTTGAAATTGAAACACCGCTGTCTCCTGCCCGCGTTCCCATGTTGTCCGGCAAGAAGCTCGCACTGGTGGCCATTTTGCGCGCGGGTTTGATCATGACCGAATCCATCGTGCGGCTTGTGCCTGCGGCGCGTGTGGGACACATTGGTCTTTACCGCAATCCCGAAAGCCTGTCCCCTGTGACCTATTACGCGAAGCTGCCGCCAGATATCGGTGAGCGCAGGGTGTTTTTGCTCGATCCGATGTTGGCTACCGGGGGAAGTGCTGTGGAAGCCATTGGCATTCTCAAGAAAAACGGAGCCCAGCAGATCAAATTGATTGTCATCTTGGCCGCTCCAGAAGGGGTCAAAGCTGTTCAAGAGGCTTTCCCCGATGTTGAGATTTTTGCTGCAGCCATTGATGAGCAGCTCAACGACCACGGTTACATTGTTCCAGGATTGGGCGATGCGGGGGACCGCATTTATGGCACCAAATAGGCGGATAGTGTGACCCTAATCGAGTGGTTGCGATCGCTTGGGATTGCGGAGCCTTTGGGTTTGGGTGCACTCAGCGTTGTGGTCACCTTTTGTGTCGCATGGTTTTTGACCCAACAGTTTATTCCCCGTGTTCGGGCATTTGCCATCAAGGTGGGTTGGGCCGATCTGCCCAATGAGCGCCGTCTCAATCGAGAGCCGCTTCCGAATGCGGGCGGGTTGGCCATTTTTGCGGGTTTTATCTGTTCTGTTGTGGTGGCTTGGGCACTGCGTCCCATCGTCATTGAAACCGTTCAGATTCAGGTTTTGGCCATTTTGTTGGGTGCATCGCTTCTGGTCCTCACAGGCTTCATCGACGATCAGTTCGGGCTCAGTCCGCTCTTTAGGATTGTCGTTCAGGTGGTGGCCGCAGCGCTGTTGATGGTCAATGGCATGCACATTGACCTCTCTCAGTACCCATGGCTTTCCTCAATTCCACAAGAGATTTTGACGCCACTCAGTGTGTTGGTGACACTCGTTTGGGTCGTGGGCATCACCAATGCCGTCAACCTCATGGATGGTGTGGATGGCGTTGTGGGCGGTCTGGGTTTCATTTCCAGCATGGTCATGTTGGCCGTTGCGGCCCAGTTTCCCGACCGCGCTGCTGCCGTTGTGCTGCTGGCTGGATTGGCCGGTGCCTCTTTGGGTTTTTTGCGTTACAACTTCAACCCAAGTCGCATCATCATGGGAGATGCCGGGGCCTACCTTTTCGGATACACGTTGGCTGCACTTTCCCTTTTGGGCACCCTGAAATCCAGTGCGGGTTACTCGTTGCTTGTGCCGCTCTTTATTTTGGGTCTTCCCATTTTGGATACCCTTCAGGTCATTGTGGGCAGAATTCGCCGAGGGGTCAGTCCAACCACACCCGATAAAACCCACGTTCACCACCGTCTGTATGCCCGTTTGGGCGCGCGTGGGGCGGCGGTCACCGTTTGGAGTTTGGTCTTGCTTCTGAATATTGGAGGTATGTGGCTGCAGGGGATTCCCTTCGAAGCCATCGGTGCCATCAGTCTGTTTATTGCGTTGGCGTTGGCTTGGGTTGTCTTCAGGCGTTTTCGGGCGCTCATGAAAGAAACAAACCCACAAGACGGATAAAAACGCTTGCGTCGTGTTCAAGTTACAGCATGAGAAAAACCTTAGAGTGTGAAGATCCATGTTGGAATCTGACCCTTTACAGTAAGACACACATGGGCTATAGCGTCCCCATATTAAGTTCGTTTTGATTTCATCTCATCTTTATCTTGCAAATCAGTGTCTTTTCTGCTTTGTGGGTTTGGGTCTGTGGGGTTCGGTCACGAAAGGATTCTTCTATGACGTTTCAACACAGTCCGGTGCACTATGGCTGAGCTTTTGCATCTTGATATCCTTCTTGGAAAAACGCTTGTGGAAATCATCATGCATCCCACAGCCGATTGATTTCTTGATCGAAGATATTGTATTCTTGACCTCGGAGAAAAATATGAAGCGCGTCACTGTTATCTGGGCCACCTTATCCGTATTCATGGCCGTCAACCTTGGTTCTTGCAACTTTCAAAATTCAAACGCTCCCCAACCCCTTCAAACCCAAACTGCGGACCTTCCAAGCACCGATCAAACACAGATCCGCAGCCTTATTCATGAGTGGTTTGATTTTAGGGATGAACTGCTGCTCCAAGGTTCGGCCAACAAGGTCTCCAGAACCCAAACACAAATGGAGAGGATACGTGCCAGAGACATCATTCATGACTTTGACATTTGGGTCAGGGTTCAGGATTTGACAAATGGGCCTGTTGTGAAGGTGACTGAGGCCACCACGGAAATTTTGGATGAGGAAAATATTGGGATACGCAGACTGGATGCTGAAACGCTTGAGGTGTCTCTGAAGGTCAATGAGTCCCAGATGGAGACGGCCATAGATCCTCAAACGGGTGAGTACAAAACACCGTCTAGGTCTGGTTCGGGTGGAGCTCCCTATATATTTACCTTCAAGAAAGCCAATGGAGCATACATGATTCATGAGGTGAAATCGAATTCTCTGCCCGATATTTGGGAAACGGTTGGGCAACTGCGCGACCTCACCCAAGATGAAGTGTACCTAGATCTGGTTCGAAGAAGTCGAATCATGGATGTGGACAATCCAGCCCTCAATCCCAAACCCAAGGAGTCATCCAAAAGTCTTTTTAAAACCCAATCGCTGAGATACGATGGTGCGGCAGCGGCAGCTTATGCCCGAGCTTGGGCAAAGAGTCGCAATCCCGCCTATGTTGGTTACGCCAGCGATTGCACCAATTTTGTCTCTCAGGCACTCACAGCTGGGGGTTGGGAAGAGGCAGGTTATGCCTGGCAAGTCTGGCTGAGAGATTCCCTCTATCGCTGGTACTACTCAACGGGTACCCCGTTTCCATGGTCCAACACGTGGGGAGCTGCAGCCAGTTTCGGCAAATTTGCCATTGGAACAGGGCGGACCAGTGCGGTGTACCACATCACTGGTTTGGATCTTGGGGATATTGTGCAGTACGACAATGACAAAGATGGCCTAATGGACCATACAATGATCGTCACCCAAACACCCTGGTCGTCACCGGCAAAAGAGTATATGCTCTCTTACCATACAAATGACGAACTGGATAAACCCTTTAGGGATATTGTCACATCTGGCAGAAGATTTCTCTTTCACAAAGTTGTCTCCACCGTTAACCTCCTCGACGATTGAACTTGGACCTCTGCAAGTTGAGGTTTAAAGTAAGTCCCCAATTACTGTAAATGGATGGAATGCCTGTAGAACACGTACTGTTATCTGTGTATTTCTTCAAAAATACCCCGAAAATCACAGAATTCGCTGTAATCGTTGTTAATCCACCACTCAGTTACTTAAATCCCACATCCACAAAATCATCCCGTTTCTCTCCTCTGAAACGGGTTCTTTATTGACGGGTTCAATTGCGACACCTGCAAATGTCCTAAAAATTAAAAAATGCGAACCTAAACAATCTCAGGTTCGCATTTTCAGTTGTGGTTTGGTTATTCCTTCAATTTGCTGTTGACGCAGCCTGTGCTGTTGCATTCGCGGATGCGTGCTTTGAGAAAAAGGGTTCGATCGAGCGTCATTTGGGTGGCCGTGCTCATGTAAAACACCGTTTCGCCATTGAGCGTCGCTGCGCTGGACGTGTCTCGGTGTTTGATCCAATTGCGCTGTGCTGTTTGTAGGATTTTTTTCCCAGATGCGTCGAGTTTTTTGACCAATTCTTGATAGGTCGTATTCAAGTCCTTGTCTGCTTGCTGGAAGTTTTGCACGACGCAATACAGTTGATCAAACTCAGTGCCAGGCGTGTCACAACCGGCTGCCCAAGTTGAGCCACCTCCGAAAAGACCTGAAAAAACGATCACAGCCACACACATTCTTTGGAACATTTTCATTCGATAGCCCCTTTCAAGACTGAAACCCTTTAAAGTCTGTCCCAATCGCTTTTGACTGGAAATCATTTTTGACGCCATTGTAGATCACTTCGCATGGATTTTGAATGAAACCCTTAGATGTCCCTAAAAATCAGATGTTTGAAATTCCCACCATGTGCTTTTTATGTATGGGGATTCGAGATGTTCACGGTTTCTTGAACGATAAAACCTTTTGTCAGCGCGGTTTCAGCATATTTTTTGGCTTGCGGAAGATCGTGATCTCGGTAATTGCCACATTCCATCTCGCTGACGCCCGGTATTGACCCCGAAAAAGCCACCATGCGTTCAAGACTCATTTGAAATGCTTCCAAAACCTCTTCTGGATTGGGTTCGTCAATCACGGTTAGGTAAAAACCCGTCCGGCATCCCATGGGGGAGACGTCCAGGACATGTGAGAGGTGGTCGCGCAAATATGTGGCCAAAAGATGTTCCAGGGTGTGCACAGCAGCTGTTTCCATGGCGCCGCTGTTGGGCTGGATGAGCCTGAGGTCGTATTTTGAAATGACATCTCCCTTTGGGGTTTCCTTGACACCTGCTAACCGGACGTACGGTGCTCGGACTTTGGTGTGGTCCAGCTCAAACGATTCCACTTTTGCCATGGTGCCAGTATAGGGCTTCTCACATGCGCTTTTTAGGGTGGACTTGGGTTATACTTTTTGGGTGCGGAGATTTTGGCCTTTGGCGGTTTTTTGTCTTTTGTTGGGAGCAGACCAGGCATTGAAGCTTTGGACGGTGGCATTTTGGTCATCCAATGGGTGGCCTGTTGCCGACGCAACCAGTTCGGGTTACTTTTACCCTGTCATTCCGCAGTTCCTCGATTTTCACCTCACCTACAATACGGGTGCGGCTTGGAGCCTCTTTAGTGGAGCGGCTTTGCCGTTGGCCATTCTCCGGCTTTTGGCAGGGATTGCCATTTTGGTCTACATTTTGGTGGCCAAGGTTCCTTCCCGGTACCGATTGATTTTTTCAATGATTGCCGCCGGTGCAGCGGGCAATGCCATTGACGGCCTGTATCAGGGGAAAGTGACCGATATGCTGTATTCACACTGGCTCACAGCATTGATGAAAGCCATCAATATCAAGGCTTTGGGTACGTCATTTCCCATTTTTAACATTGCCGATTCTTGCGTGGTTGTCGGAACAGTTGCATTGCTGATCTTTGGGCTCTTTGAGAAAAAACCAGAGGCTGCGTCCAAATCGAACAAGCCTTCTGCAAAAGTCGATTGATGCAACGGTCGTGTGTCAATAGGTATTTTGACGTATCGGTCACTGGATTGTGGCCGATTTTTTGTCGGTGAGAAATCAGTACCCTAAAGGGTATGTCTTCTCGAGAATCTTCCCTAAATTTATGGACCCTTCTGGTTCAGTATCTGCGCCCTCAGTGGGCAAAAGTTCTGTTTCTGACTGTCCTTTTGCTGACCAGCACTGGTCTTGAACTTTGGGTTCCTCAAGTGATGCGTGATTTTTTGGACGCAGCGGAACGTAAGGAGGTCTTGTCCACCCTGACCCAGTTTGCTGTCATTTATTTGGTGGTTGCGGTGATCAAGCAGGTGTTGGGTGCTGCGGCACTTTATTTGGGGGCAGATGTGGGTTGGACGGCAACCAACCGACTTCGGCTTGACCTCATGCGGCACGTTTTTACTCTGGATATGGCGTTCCATAAGGACCACACACCCGGTGAAATGATTGAACGGATTGATGGCGATATTACGGCCCTGTCAAATTTTTTCGCGCAGTTTTCCATACGTGTTTTTGGCGCACTTTTGTTGCTTTTGGGTGTTCTCGTGCTCTTTTGGAAAGAAAACCCTTGGGTGGGCTTGGGAATGACGGTCTTCGTCGCTTTTGCCCTGTTGGTTCTCTTTCGTGTGCGGCGCATTGCTGTTTCGGCAAGTGAACAAGAACGGGAAGCCAATGCAAAAATGTACGGCTTCATTGAGGAACGCCTTGCAGGTCTGGAAGATCTGCGGTCTTTGGGTGCGGGTAAACACACGCTCTTTCGGTTTCAAGAGGTTTCGCGTCTCTACTTTGATCAGTCCACCCGGGCCCACTTTGGCCGTGCGGGCATTTGGCTGATCATGTTGGCCTTGTTTGCGGTGGGCTTTATTGTGGCACTCTCCTTTGGTGTGGGACTGTACCTCGCCGGTGTGATCAGTTTGGGAACGGCTTACCTTTTTTTCCAATACATGAGTCTCATCGAAGCGCCCATTGATCAAGTCACGCAGCAGTTTCAAGAGCTGCAGAAGGTCATTGCCAGTGTCCAGAGGATCAATGCGTTGTTTGAATTGAAATCCAATTTGCCACAAGGCGTTTTGGAGTTGCCCACAGAGGGGTTTGCCGTTGACGTTCAAGATCTCTCCTTTGGCTATGAGGAGAATCCCGTTTTGCACAATATTTCCTTTGCCCTGAAGCCGGGACAGGTGTTGGGTTTGTTGGGTCGAACGGGAAGTGGAAAGACGACCCTCACGCGGTTGCTTTTGGGATTTTACGAGTCGAATACGGGCTCTATCCGCCTTGGTGGGATTCCCACACACGATCTCAAGCGGTCGTCTCTGCGCCGGGGTGTGGGTGTGGTGACCCAAGACATTCAGTTGTTTCATGCCTCCATTCGGGACAACCTCACCTTTTTTGATCCGCATGTTTCTGACCGTCACATCGAGGCTGCACTGCGCGACATTGGATTGTCTTCGTGGTTGGAGCGTCAACCTCAGGGGCTGGACACCTTGCTCGAAAGTGGCGGATCGGGTCTGTCAGCCGGTGAAGGTCAACTGTTGGCACTGGCACGTATTTTTCTGGCCGATCCGGGACTGGTTATTTTGGATGAACCCTCTTCGCGTTTGGATTTGGCAACCGAGATGCTGTTGGAGCGGGCCATCGATCGCCTTTTGCAGGGACGGACGGCCATCATCATTGCGCACCGTTTGGAGACAATCGAGCGTGTCGATCAGGTGCTGATTTTGAGTGAAGGAAAAGTGCTCGAATGGGGTCCCAAAGAGCAGTTGCTCAGCCGTCCACAGTCACACTTTTCTGTGTTGCTCAGGGCGGGAGAAATGGATCTCGAATTGGCCTAGTTGCGTGTTTACCTCAATTTTCAATCCAGAAACCCATAAGGAGAGGCTATGACCCTGACGCATAAAGTTCCAACCCTAAAATTGATTCACACTTTGATCGGTCACGCGCCCAAGCTGTTTTGGCTCAATGTTGTGCTGTGGCTGGTTGTCCATACGTTGCCGCTTGTTTACGGACTGACTGTCGAGGCCATTTTTGACCGTTTGGGCCAGGACCATTCCCTTTCAACGCCGTGGATTTTCGTCGTCTTATTCGCGCTCAGCCACTTTATCCGTGTCCTCTCTTTTCGCTTTGCTATTTGGAATTGGGTTAAACTTTGGCATGAGTACATGATACTCATCAAGCGAAATCTTTTGGGTTATCTTTTGCTGGCTTCTGGTTCCAGGCAGCTTCCCGAGGCTCCGGGTGAGGTGGTCAACCGTTTCAAAGACGATGCAGAGGATGTTGCTTCATTCATTGAAAACTACATTGATGCTGCCGGATTCATCCTCTTTGCGGTGGCAGCTGTCATTATTTTGTGGCAACGCGATCCTTGGGCCACAGTTGTTGCCTGTGCACCACTCGTTCTGATGGTTTTTGTTGTGCAGAGGTTTTCTGACACCATACGGAAATTCAGGCGAAGGCGGCGTCAGGCGGCATCGGAGGTCACGCGTTTCATTGGAGAGAGTTTTTCCAGTGTGCAGGCCGTGCAATTGGCGGCCAAAGAGGACTTGATGGTTGAGCACATGCAGCATCTGGGCGATGTGCGCAAAAAGGCAGCGCTTGCCGATACCTTGCTCACCGAGTTCATTCGGTCGATCAACACCAATATGGTTTCTGTCGGTACCGGCCTTATTTTGCTTCTCATTGCGGGTCGGATGCGAGAGGGCAGCTTTACAGTGGGCGATTTTGCACTCTTTGTTTTGTATTTGCCCAGACTATCCAATGTCATGAATTTTGTAGGGGACGCCATGGCCCAGAGTCGGAGGACAACCGTCAGTTTCGAGAGAATGGGACGGATTTTGGTCGATGCACCTTTGGAGGAAATCGTCAAGTCTCAGCCACTCGGCTTGTCTTCCAAAGAAGACGCCCCTCCATTGCCAATTCCCATGCCCGTGACCAGCAGTGGTGATCCGTTGCACAGTTTGAGCGTTCAAAATTTGAGGGCGCTTCACCCCAGTGGTCGTGGCCTGCATGGGGTTTCATTTGAGATTGTGTCTGGTTCGTTTACGGTCATCACGGGTCGGATGGGTTCTGGGAAAACCACCCTTTTGCGGTCTTTGCTCGGGTTGTTGCCTGCCGAAGGAGACGTGTTTTGGAATGGCGAGCACATACAAGACCGGGCGAGCTTTTTTGTTCCACCGCGTTCTACCTATGCCGCTCAGAATCCCCGTCTCTTTTCAAACAGCTTGCGTGAAAACATTTTGTTGGGTTCAAGTGAATCGCTTTTGGAGCAAGCCCTCAAGCTATCGGTGTTGGATAAAGATGTCGCTGATTTTGAGTGTGGTGTAGAGACGGAGGTCGGTTCTCGCGGTGTTAAATTGTCGGGTGGGCAGCTTCAACGGACGGCAGCTGCACGGATGCTGGCCCATCCTGCAGACCTGTTGGTTTTCGATGACCTGTCGAGTGCTTTGGATGCTGAAACAGAAAACAAACTTTGGGAACAGATTGCAAACGACGTGTCAAAGACCTTTTTGGTTGTTTCACACCGAAAAGCAGCTCTATCTCGTGCCACACACATTATTGTCATGAAAGAAGGTGTCATTGAAGACGAGGGATCTTTGGATGAACTTCTCTTGCGCTCGGATGAGATGCGTGCTGTTTGGTATGGCGAAGCAAAGGCGTGAATCTTTTGGGTGTGCGCGGGGACCGGTATCGGTCCTCGTTTTTTGCCGTGTTTGCTCGCCGACGAACGATTTTCGCGGCTCGGCTTGTGGACTCAAGCAAAACGGTCGCTCGAAAGCAAAAATGGGGAAAACCGTGGCAACTGAGCCAAAACCTCTCCCATGCCCAAAATACCCGCACGGGCAGGTTCCTCAACCCGATTGATCTTGAGCTGTGTGGCCCAATGGAGGGCTTGCCCCAGATGGCGCAACTGACTTCCTCCACCGACCAAAAAAACCCCCTGCTCAAAAATACCTTCAGCCATTTCCGGAGGCGTTTTTTCAATCACCGAGAACAAACCTTGGACGATACCGCCGATCGTTTCTCGCAGGGCTTGTGCCACGTCATCTGTGCTCAACACAATGGTTTTGGCCTGTCCCGCGAGATCTCGACCGCGCACTTCCGCTGTGTATTCAGATGAATGTTGAATCGCTGCTCCCAGACGGATTTTGATGTCCTCTGCCGTTTTGAGACCGATCGACAGAGCGTGTGTTCGGCGCAAGTGGGCGACAAGGGTTCGGTCCATGGCTTGACCCCCGAGTGGCAGCGACGCCGAAGCCACCACACACCCCATGGACACGACGGCAATTCGGGTTCCACTCGCGCCCACATCCACCACCATATGGCCTTTGGGTTGGTGAACATCGATGCCCAGACCGACCAAGGCCGCTGTTGCAGAATCCATCAAAAAAACCCGACGGGCACCGGCTTGAAAAAGCGAGCGACACAATGCCCTCTGCTGCACAGGAAATGCCTGAGGGCATATGCCCACAACCATTTGCGGCCTGAGACGAAACCCGTCGAGCCATTTGGGTCCTTTGGGTTCGAACTGCCGAAAAAACGCTTTTAACATTTGAGAAACGGCACACTCATCGGCGACCCAGGCCATTGGAGATCGGATAGACCACCTCGGTCGAGGGATGACCCACCCTGGATTGGGCGGAGTGGCCGGCAACATCCAAGGTCTTCTTGCCAGATGCCACAACGCTCGGTTCATCGACGCACAGGCCGCGGTTTCGTCCAAAAATGCGGGTTGAACATGTCCCCAAATCAATGGCCAAATCCTCATTCACCGTCAAGCCCCCGCTGTTTAATGGATATAACTGGTCTGTCTTTGGGCAACCGACGGGGTTTGCAGTATGCCGAACCACCGGCCAGAAGGCCCGCCACGCCCATATACACAAGTGCGCGTGTGAACCCATCTATAGCTAAAAATGGGGGATATATTTTTTGAAACAAAAGCGATTCAAACAGTGGTAAACCCTGCCATAAGATCGGCAGCGATGGACTCAAACCGATAAAAGCCCCCAGTGCTAAAATGGAACTGAGAAGCGCACCCAAGCCCAAGAACACACTCAAAAAAACCACAACCTATCATACGGGTTTGGCGTGAAACGGTGTCTGATATGAGGCCGTACTATGGAAATATGAACCTGCCTGCCCGAGTTCGCCTTTCAAAATTGACTTTACCCGTGAGTGCGGGACTTCTTCAGAAACTCAAACGCATGGATGGACCGATAGATTTGTTCCAAGGAACAGAGGGAACGTGTACCCTTGCCATCGCTGGAAGCCAACCCGTTGCCTGGGCGCTTTCGACGGGTGGTCAGGTGTATTCGGGCATTGAACCCTCTTGGCGAGAACGTGGTTTGGAAAAAGCCCTTTTGTCCCTTCTAGAGGAGAAAATCTCGTGAGAAAAGAAACCCGATTTTTTATGATCTCCGGCGCGCTCGGGTGCATGCTCGGGGGTTTGCTGAGCGAGCTGTGGCACGCACCGACATCGCCAAAACCAGAACCTGTTGCAGCGGTCTCACGGGATATTGCACTTGTTTTGGATGTCTCAGGAAGCATGGATGACGATGGAAAGCTCCAGGAAGTCAAAGATGCTGCACAGGCCTTCACCAATCGGCAAAACCTGGAAAAAACGCAGATTTCTGTTGTGGGATTTGGCTCCGATACACACCTCGCACTGCCCCTGAGCAAAACGGTGATCGACATCCGTCAAGCCATCGCCAACCTTTCTGACGGCGGTGGAACCAACATGGCAGGGGGTCTGGAAACGGGCTTGGAGACACTCAAAAGCTCACCCAAAGCAAAGAGCATTTTGCTCTTTACGGATGGCGTTCCCGAATACGACAATGTCAGCCTGGCGGAAGCCAGACGCCAAACGCTCAATGCCGCACAACGGGTGCGTTCTCAGGGCATTCAAATTGTCGCTGTGGCCACACAGAGCGCTGATATCGATTTTCTCGGAGAGGTCACCGGCGACCCCAAATTGGTTTTTTTGGCACAGTCCGGCAACTTTGGCCAAGCCTTTCAAGAGGCCCAAGCCGCCATCGAAGGGTTGTTTGGAAACAGCCAAACCCTGGGTGGTGCACTTTGGGAATCTGCCTTGCGGGGTGGACTGGCTGCGCTGTTTCTGGGTGCATTTTTGTTGGTGTCGCAAAACCGGTTCAGCCTTCGGGGTCGCCTGACCAAAGACCTCACCTGGGTTCCTTGGGCTTCAGGCGGGCTCGGTGCCCTTGGGGGTGTGGCTGGGCAACTCGTCATTTCGAGCGATGGTTCGCGGTCTCTGGGGTGGGCTGTTTTGGGTGCGGGAACAGGTTTGCTGCTTGGGTTAGCGGATCGGTCCCGAACCCTTGCCCTGCGCGGCGCGTTCGGAGGCTTTGTCGGTGGACTGGTCGGTGGGGCATTCTTCCAAACGGTTACCAGCCTTGTGGGCGCGGGTGTGGGTGCACGTTTGCTCGGTTTCGGTATTCTCGGTGCGGCCATTGGCTTCATGGTTCAGTGGATCCAACAAACCTTCAAAGGGGCTTGGCTTTACGGTCTCACCACAGGTCCCTTTGAAGGCAAACAGTACATTCTTGCAAAATCAACGGTCAGTTTGGGACGCTCTGACGCAAACGACATCGGTCTGTACCGCGAAATGGATCTGCCTTTGCACGCCGGAACATTTGAGCAAAAACAGGGCCAGTGGCACTGGCAGGGAGAAGCCCTCTTGGTCAATGGAACGCTCACAAAAGATACACCGTTGCATTCCGGCGATCGCATAAAGGTCGGGGAAACAGAGTTTGTATTTCAAACGCGACAAGAGACGGGCCGCTCCACCTTGGATGGCTGGACACTCCACGACAACCAACATGACCACGAACTCACAGGAAAACGCATGGAATTTTATTTTGACGGCTCCAGCATCCGCAGCACACCCAAAGGAGGTGATTTTCGCGTTGACAGCAAAGAAACCCAACTTGTATTCGAGCTGCTGACACAGAGAAACGCCACCCTCAATGGTGTTTCGATACAGCCCCATGTGCCACAAACCCTCAAAGCTGGAGATTTCATCGAATCGGAAACGGTGGGTTTGGCCGTTTTACGAAAGCAGTTCTGATCAATTGCAGTGGACGTCCTGAACCTGTGCGCCTTGGCTTTCTATTTCACAAGACACTGTTTTTGCTTGCAACCGGCAGTCATCTAGAATATTTCTAAGCCCAATTTCAAGGTTTTGCAATGCGTCGGTCTGCTTGTCATACAGACAGAGCATGCTCGGGCCTGCACCGCTGAGTGCCGCGCCGAGTGCCCCGTATTCGACTGCGCCTGCCAGAATTTCCGAAAGTCCAGGTACCAGTTGGGCGCGCTGGGGTTGATGCAGCCTGTCTTTCATGGCTTTGCCTACGAGGTCGAGCCGTCCTTGCAGAAGCGCAACAGCCAAAAGTGTGGCGTGGGAAAGGTTGAAAACAGCGTCCTGTCGCGTGAGTGTGGCGGGAAGGACCGTTCGCGAGAGGTTCGTTTCGAGGGTGTGTTCGGGAATCACCAACAGAATGCCCAGGTGTTTGGGTGGTGAAAAACCCAAGGCATGGCATTCGCCATTGTCCTGTGCGGTTACGACAATGCCACCCAAAAGTGCAGCTGCTGCGTTGTCTGGATGTCCTTCGATTTTTGCAGCCCAATGCAGAATGTCCTGTGTGGAAAGGGGAGATCCCAAGAGCGCATTGGCACCCAACAGTGCGGCAACGGTGGCCGCGGAACTTGAGCCGAGCCCACGTGCCAGGGGGATTTCACTCTCGATTTCAATGCTCAAGTGGGGCATGCTTTTCCCAAAGTGTGCGAAAACCTCGGCCATGGTTCGGTAAACCAGATTGGTATCATCGCGCGGAAGGGATGCCAGGTGTTTTCCTCTGGGTGAAATGTCCAAGAATGCAGAGGGTTTGAGCCGCACGGTTGTGTGCAAATTCAGTGCCATCGCCATGCAGTCAAATCCCGGGCCCAGATTGGCACTCGAAGCCGGAACGCGGATTTCAAAGCCCTGCATTCAGTGGATCTCCAGTATCGATAAAATGGTTGAAGTGGACGCTGAAACGACTTTGGGTGTTATCGAGACCGCGCTGAGTGCGGTATCCGGATCTTTGAGGCCGTGTCCGGTGAGCACCGCGACAACCTGTAGACCTTTGGGCAAACGCCCTTGTCTGTGGAGTTTGAACAGACCAGCGACCGGTGCGGCCGATGCGGGTTCACAAAAGACACCCTCTTGCGCAAGTGAACGGTAGGCTTCCAGGATTTCGCCGTCCGTGACACTTTCAAAGGATCCGTTCGATTCAGAGACCGCCTGTTTTGCGAGGTGTCCGCTGGCCGGATGACCGATTCGGATGGCCGACGCGAGGGTGTCTGGTGAGGCAATCGAGTGGCCCAACACCAGGGGGGCAGCGCCCGCGGCCTGTACGCCCAGAAGTCGCGGCAGGGTTTGGAGCCGTCCCATTTGGTGGTATTCGCAAAACCCTTTCCAATATGCGGAAATGTTGCCCGCATTGCCAACGGGAATGGCCAACAGATCGGGTGATTTTCCCAGGGTGTCGACCACTTCAAAGGCGGCTGTTTTTTGGCCTTCCAGTCTGTATGGATTGACCGAATTGACCAAAGCCACGTCCGTTTGGTCTGCAATCTCCCGCACCAACCGAAGGGCTTCGTCAAAATTGCCGTCGATGGCAATCACTTGGGCGCCCGCAATCACAGCCTGGGCGAGTTTTCCCAAAGCGATGTATCCATTTGGAATGATGACCGCACAGCGAATGCCCGCGCGTGCGGCGTAAGCTGCAGCTGACGCTGAGGTGTTTCCCGTGCTGGCGCAGAGTAAGAGGTTTTTTTGGTTTTCCAGCGCTTTGGCCACAGCCAAAACCATGCCACGGTCTTTGAACGATCCTGTCGGATTGAGGCCCTCATACTTCACGTGAAGTTCGATGCCCAGTGTTTCGGACAACCTTGGCATGAAGAGCAAAGGGGTGTCGCCTTCGTTCAGACTGAGACTCGGGGTTTTTTCCGTTATGGGAAGGAAGGACCTGTAACGGCGCAGCAATCCAAAGTGTGTCATGTTGGCTCCAGAATAGATCTTTTGCCATGCATTGTGGTGATCCTTGGGATATTGCAATTCTCAAATAACCGAGAGAGAAGGGCGAGGATAGCGGTCAGAACGCACAGTGTCTCAAGACCTTCTATGGGGCGTCCAAAAGTCCCAGAAATTGCAGAACATTGACTGGGACTGCAAAGGTTATAAATTCTCCATCATCAAGAAGATTTGCTGTCAAAACATGCTCGGTAGCCTCAATCTGTTTCCACAAATACAGCCGTGGTGAGGCCTGGAATCGCAACCTCTCCGGAATGAATACTGGCTTTCCTGACAGCCTCGTCCTGGGATTTTTGCAGAATGGGATGGAGTGTCCAATTTCCCTGCAGTTGTGGGGAATTCCAAGAAACCCAGTCTCTGTTGGGATTGAAAACGACGGTTATTTTTTTGTAGGGACCGCTGTTGCCTTTGGGATCCTCAAGGTGCATCACGATGAGGCCTGGAACCGAAGTGTTTTCAAAATGCAGTGTTCTTTGCACCTCTTCTGCACTCCTCAAACGAAAAAGTGGGCTGCTGTAGCGAATGGCAAGCATTTCCTGCAGGTGGTTTCTGGCGTGTGCGATTTGTGTGGACGTCACCTGCAGTTTGGGATTTTCCAAAAGTGTCTTCATCCAAGGCCAACGGCTCTGGTTTTTTTCGGCAGGTGGAAGACCCACACCCCAGTTGTTGCTCTGGTAACTGAAATCCAAACGGTTGAACCAGTCGCCCGAATTGTAGCTGTCGCGGTCCAGCGATTTTGAGCGCAAAAGGTCGTCTCCTGCATTGAAAAACGGAATACCTTGTCCCAGTGCGACAATCGAGAGGGCCAAGTTGTTCATTCGAACCCTTTGGTCTGAGGTCTCTGAACTGGCCTTCATCTGAATGGTGTCCCACAGCGTTTCATTGTCGTGTGCAGCCACGTAGGTGATGGTTTCCGACGGAACAGACGCATAACCGGCAGGTTGACCATTGTAGTCGATGTCTTTTCCAAGACGCGTGTTGCCTTGTGCATCGGTCAGCAAGTAGTCCCTCAGGTTCCCCGCGAGCCCCAATTCCACCCACGCTTGTATTTTTTTGGCGTCCAAAGGGTTTTGGGAATCCCTATTGAAATACAGACCCGTTGCGTAGCCGGGGTTTTGCCGGGGGTCTTCATCGAAGGGGCTTCCGCCGCGCACCGCGTCACGAAGCCGATCCGAAAATGAGCCAATGCCTGTCCCATACAGATTCAACTGAGAGGCTTGCTTTCCGCGGGCATTGTCGGCCACCTCTCCAAAGTTCCACCCTTCGCCATAAAGGTAAATGCCCGAGCCATCCACGCCGTCTTTTTCGAGGGTGAGTGCGTCCAGTGCGTTTCGAACGGCCTGAATGTCGCTCAGCATGTGGTGGCCCATCAGATCAAAGCGAAACCCGTCAATTTTGTAGAATTTGGCCCACGTCACCACCGAGTCGACCATCAATTTGCGCATCATGGCGTGTTCACTGGCAGTGTTGGCGCAACAGGTCGATGATTCCAAGCCGCCATCCAGGTTCAGTCGGTGATAGTATCCAGGAACAACCTTATCCAGAATTGAGTTTTGTGCCTGTCCTGCAGCGGAAGTGTGGTTGTACACAACATCCAAGATCACCCGGAGTCCGGTTGCATTCAGGGCCTGAACCATGTTTCGGAATTCCCATGTGCGCCTCTGTGGATTGACCGCATAACTTCCTTCAGGGACAGAGAAATGCAGCGGATCGTATCCCCAATTGTAGCCATCCGTTTGTGCAAATTTGGCAACCTCGGCCTGTTGGGCTTCGCTCGCGGCAGGCATTTGTGCCAGTTTTTGTGGATCGGCTTCTTTCCAGTTTGCTCTATTTTCCGGAATGCTGGAAATGTCGAACAATGGTAGCAAATGGACGGCTTTTAGGCCGGATTGGGCCAGTTGTTTGAGGTGTGACATTCCGTAGGAATTCGGTTCCGTGAATGCGAGGTAGGTTCCTTGCAGCGCTTTTGGAACGCGATTGTCAGAGACAGAAAAGTCGCGGAGGTGCAGTTCGTAGATGCTCAGGTCGCTCGCGTTCAGTTTGGGCTTCACGAGCGCGTCCCAACCGATGGGTTTTTGGTCTGCATCGTTTAGGTCGATGATTCTCACCCGACTGCTTTGCCCAGATAGTGCAACGGCGTATGGATCCGTGACCTGATTGTGCTCGATCTTTAAGGTTGTGGGTGAAAAGACCTCGACTTCGTAGGTGTAGTATTTGTTTTTCCAAGTTGGATTGCCCGAAATAGACCAGACGCCACGGGTTTCGGTCAAGGGCAAGACAGACTCTTCTGGGCCTGTTTCATCGCCGAAAAGGTGCAATCGAACGGATTTTGCAGTTGGGGCCCACAATCGCAAGGTGGGGGTGTTTTCGTTCCAAACGGTTCCCAAGCGTTCATCGGTTGCGTACAGGTCGTCTAAGATTCCCGGAATTTGAATGCCTGAAGCCTTGAGCAAAACGCCGTCTTTCACGACAGAAACAGCCATTTGAGATTTTAGAACTGTGTTCCAGTCAGTATTTTCCGGCAATTTCAGGACCATGAAATTGGCCAAGTGGGGGAATTGGTTTTTGAGAGCTGCCGTGGGCTCTGTCGTTTCGGTAGCCAGGTCGATCGATGATCCGCCGGAAATTCCGTCTGGTTTGAGAGCCAATTGTGCGTCTGGACTGAAGTGCAGTCGGTACTCTGCACCCAAAATGATCCAGTCCTTGGGCAGCGCCAGTGTGTGTCGGTCCAGTGCATGCACCTGCGCGATTTTGAGGTCTCCGGCGACAGGTTTGGCATTTTGGTAGCGCCGTGGCACCTCCGACACCGTCAAAATGTTGGGAAAACGGACCGAATCCTGGACCTCTTTGGTTTGGTCGTTGTAGAGAAACCGGACAATGGTTCCGTCTGTGCCAATTGGGAGTGGAATATTGGGACCATTTTTTTGGCTGTTCAGGCCGTAGTTTTCAGTCCAGGAACCCCCTATGGCCACCTTGTATTCGTATGCGCCCTTGGGAAAAGAGGCCATCCACTCGTACAAACCGTCTCCGATGTCGAACATCCGACCGACTTCACTGCTTGGATTCCACTCCCGATCGCCCAAAACCTTCTGAAAACTTCCAGGCAAAACGACCTGTTTGGGTGGCGCCACTTCCGCAGGTTGGTTGATGGAATCCAGAATTTGGTGTGTTTTGGGATTCCACACGAACTTGACCCAAGTGCGTTCCGCAGAGAGGTTCAGTGGAATATTGGGACCATTTTGTTGGCTGTTCAGGCCGTAGTTTTCAGTCCAGGAACCGCCTATGGTCACCTTGTATTCGTACGTCCCTTTGGGGAGGGGAACCGTTAACTGATACAGCCCGCTCTTCAAAGGCGACATTTGGGTGATGGAATCCATCGGATCCCAGGCCTTTCCACCCAGCGTTTGTTGAAATGTTCCGGCAAGTACAACTTGCGGAACGCTGTTTTGCGCCCGAGCTTGAACCAGAAAACAGGCGACCGCAATCGCGGACCACATGCGCAACTTTGACATTCTTACCTCCATGGACAAATTCCTCAATCCAAAAAACTTCGGTCGATCAAATCGGAAAGGTCTTGGGCAACTTCCTCGGATTCGGTTTCTATTTTCAGCAGGATTTTCTGTTCGGTCCAGTCCAGGACGCAGAGTTGTAGGCTTCTCAGGGGATAGTCTGTTTCCATTGACATTGCACGCACGGATGTGGGAAATTCCAGTTTGCCGGACACATCCTTCCAAATGGCCGCAAAAGGGCCGACGGGCTCCGATTCTGTGCGATCAAAGAGGCTGTCGGGGTCAGGCAGTTGGCTTTCCCGGTGATGAAGGTCGTCTTTCACTTTGGCCAAACCCATCGAAAGGTGTGTCAGAGAGAGGGTTTCCGTTGCAGACAATTGGAGATCTTGCCAAGCCTGGCGGTCCAATTCGGCCTCAGCCCGAAATTGAAACATGCCGTCGGTCGCATCCAAAAGGTTGAGCAGTAAGAATTCAGCCGTTTTGGGAGAGTAACCGTGACCATCGATCTTGAGGCTGATCAGGCGACCCTCTTTGAGACCCAACTCGTAGCGTTTGAAATAGTCTTCCGCCACAACCAAACCGTTGCGACTGCTCATCAACATGAGCAAGTGGGTCAGTGGGATGCTGGAGAAACTACCGAAGAAAGCCAGAACTGTACCTCTGTTTGGATTATAACGTGAGTTCGGGTGAAACACGTGCAGGTTTCGGTGGAGAATTTTTTTGCGCCGTATCGAGAAAGCTCTCCATTTGGCAGCCAACCCCGAGCATCCGTACGACCTTGACCGGATGCATAGCTCAGTAAAGATCTCAAAAAATTGCCGTTAGGTCCAATGTTCAGCCCTGTGCGCTCTTTGACAAAAAGATGTAATTATGAAGGATATGTGAAGATTTGACGCTTTACAGTCAAACACACATCCGGTAGACTTCGAATAGTTATTTAAGCTTCATTCTATTTACTTTACTCTTGATCTCATTTTAGGTTGTCCCGGGTTTTCCCAAACACCCTCAAGTGTCTCTTGTGCATCGTATCTGGTTTGTTGTTCTGTCCCGGGAGGCGTTTCTTATGTTTACCTATTCTGGAGGTCCTTTTTCGTGAGCAAATCCCCGCCCGTCAGTCTTCAAGGCAAACGACTTGAAGATGTCATTGTAAGTCCCGCTCTTTGGGCCAGGTATGTTGAACTCGCTTCCAGATCCAGTGACATCACCGGTTCCCTCCAACAACTTCTCTCCAAAGTTCAGGCCATCCATGGTTCCGTTGCCCGCGCACGTCAAGCTCAGGTCATGTTGATTCTCAATCGACCCCTGAAAGAAATCGAAGAGCTGCTCACCCCCTACCTCCACCATCCCCTCTGCAAAGCCATGCACCTCACAGTCATTCTGAGTCGAAATACTCTTGAGGCTTACCAGTACATCGCTGTACAGTCCGAATTTGTCGTCACAACCCGTCTAGAGATCCCCGACCGTGAGGCCCAACTTCGCTGGGATTTCGCCCGTGCACAAGGACTCCAAGGTGCCGGTCGCTTGATGGAGGCCCTGAATTTCTATTCGATTGCGCACAGGGCTGCCATTGACCTTGGCATCAACTCTATCGCAACCTTTTCCCTCTCACGAATCAACCTTTTGACATCCGATTCCCAAGAAGAGCGAATCGAATCTCTTCTCCTCAGCCTTGAACAGGCCGAGCAAACCGGGGATTCGCGCATCACAAACCCCATCCTGTATTCTCTTTGTGTGCAATACGCGTACCTCGACGACTACGAATCTGTGCTGTACTATGCCCAACAGATCTCCAAACACCCTGTTCAACAACATCTGGTACAGGGTTCAAAGTTGCTGCTCGGTTTGCCAAGGACTGAAGAATTGCCGTCATTGGAAGGGTTGGAGGGACATGCCTTTTCGGTGATGACACACGTCTTGGCAGATTTCCAACAACTGAAGCAAACCATTGATGTGTGTGGAAACAGAGAAGATGCAGAAGTATTGGCAAAGAGGGTCATCGGATACACGATTGCCATCGATTTGGATATTCCCATGGCCGCTATCATCGGGCTCTGTTTGCAAGCGATGACGTATTCATTGGCAGGAGATTTTAAGACAACGAGAGTGTTGTTGGAACAAGCAAGGAAGCTTGTCATTGAGACGGAAAATTTACCAAGATACGCGCAATCCTATGTGGAAGTGATCAAAGCGGATCTGATGTACAAAGAATCAGAAGATGCTGTGATATTTATGGAAGCGAGTATAAAGCACCATTTGGAAAAGAGCAAAGTGTTTCAGAGGTTTTTGGTATTAACGTGCCCACATTTGGTATATGCAATGCACGAAGATAGACCAAGTAAACCCACAGAAGAGATGATGAAAAATATCATTGTTGTCAGTGAATCTAACATATTAATAGGAGAGAAAACATTGGGTTGTCTGCCTGAAGTAGAATGGCTAAAGGAAGCCATGGAAAGATGGTATGAAGGGGATCCAATGGAAAAAGAAGACGAACAGATATTGAGGGAGTACGGAAAGAAGATAGAAAGGGTGGAACATGGTGGTGTTGTGGTGAAGTGGAGATTGGATGGAAGTGTGGCGTTGGATTTGAAATGGAAAAAAATATGAAGACGAAGAAGGGTGCAATTGGAGTAGCAGTGTTGTTGATTGCAACGCTTTGTGGAGCAAAGACGTCTGCGGATCCAGTGAACGCGGCGACAGTTCAACCACAAACGTACAATACGAATCCACAAACCCCACCACCACCCATTGTTCAGAATGCCGGTGATTCCCCGTCTCAAGGTACACCAACTGTTTGTGGAGGTTGCTAATCTCATTCAATCCAAAGGTGCACACTAAAATTGACCCGTTTCCATAGAGAAACGGGCTCGTTCTTTTTCGCGCTTTTGTTTGTGCGGCTTTCGCGGAAACAAAGCTCAGTAGGCGATAGCTCAAAAAACTGCTGTATTTTGAGCTATCGGAACATATGGAGGAATGTTAAGCGACCGAAGAAAACTGACTGTTGTACAGATCGGCGTACATTCCGCCTTTTTTCAACAGTTCGTCGTGTGTGCCTTGCTCGACGACGCTGCCTTTGTTCATGACCAAAATGAGGTGGGCGTTTCGGATTGTGGAAAGGCGGTGCGCGATCACAAAACCCGTTCTGTTTTGCATGAGTGTGCCCATGGCTTTTTGTATCAGCACCTCTGTTCGGGTATCGACACTGCTGGTGGCTTCGTCCAGAATCAGGATGGCAGGATTGACCAAGAAGGCCCGCGCAATGGTTAAAAGCTGTTTTTGCCCTTGAGAAATATTGGATACCTCCTCATTGAGAAGGGTGTCGTATCCGTCGGGCAATGCCCGTATAAAGTGGTCTGCGTGAGCTGCTTGTGCTGCAGCGCAAATTTGATCTTGGGTCGCACCGTCTAGGCCGTATCCGATATTGTCACGGATGGTGCCGCCAAAAAGCCAAGTATCTTGAAGGACCATGCCGAACATCCGGTGAAGTTCGCCGCGTTTGAGATCTCGAATATCCACACCGTCGATGCTGATCTTGCCACTTCCGACCTCGTAGAAACGCATCAGAAGGTTGACCAGAGTGGTTTTACCCGCTCCTGTTGGACCTACAATTGCAACGGTTTGTCCCGCTTTCACGTCAATGTTGAGGTTTTCAATCAGCGGGGTGTCTTTGGAATAACCAAACTGAACCCCTTCAAAGCGAACATGGCCTTTGGGCGAATGGAGCGTGTGGACGGCGGACGTTTCGGGTTCCTGCTCTTCTTCGGCCAGGACTTCAAAGACACGTTCGGCCGCAGCAATGGTCGATTGCAGCACATTGGCAATGTTAGCGAGTTGCGCGACCGGCATACTGAATTGTCTGGAATACTGGATAAACGCCTGTAGATCACCGATATGGATGCCTTTCTGGGCGACCATGATACCGCCCACAATGCTGACCAAAACGTACCCGATGTTGTTCACAAACCCAATGAGGGGAAACAAAATGCCTGAGATAAAGTTGGCTTTCCAACTGGCCTCATAAAGCGAGCCATTGATGCGGTCAAACGTTTGAACGGATTTGCTTTCCCTGCCAAAGGCTTTCACAATCACATGGCCGGTGTACATTTCTTCCACGTGGCTGTTCAATTGACCCAAATTTTTTTGTTGCTCTGCGAAAAATTTCTGTGAGCGCTTGGCAATGTAGGTGGTTGCGAGAAATGAGAGCGGCAGGGTCACAACGGCAATCAGGGTCATCAGTGGACTGATGGTCAGCATCATGATCAAAACACCGATGATGGTGACCGCGGATGTGATCAATTGGGTTAAGCTTTGCTGCAATGTCGAACTGATGGTGTCGATATCGTTTGTCACACGGCTCAGGATTTCTCCGTGCGTATGGGAATCAAAATATTTGAGTGGCAAGCGTGCCAATTTGGCACTCACATCTTGGCGAAGGTCAAAGACCGTCGTTTGCGCAACTCGGGCCATGATGAACTGTTGAAGGTATCCAAAAATCCCACTGATGATGTAGAGCCCGACCAGCACAATCATGAGCCGTCCAATGTACGCGAAGTCGACCTGAGCGCCAGGTAAACCCATTGTTTTTTCCATGATGCCTTCGGAGAGTTTGGTGGTAGCCTGTCCCAAGACTTTTGGACTGATGATGTTAAAGAGCGTGCCGCCGATGGCCATCAGGAGTACAACGATGAGCTGTGTGGCGTGGGGTTTCAGATAGGCCATCAGCTGTTTGAGTGTTCCCCTGACATCTTTTGCCTTCTGGACGGGCATGCCCATTCCCATCATTGGGCCGCCTCCCATGGGGCCTCCAGGCGGCCTTCTCGTTCCACGGTCAAGCATCAGACGTACTCCTTTTCCGACAATTGTGAAGAGACAATTTCACGGTACACGGCATTGTTTTCCAGCAGGTTAGAATGGGTGCCGATTCCGACGATTTTTCCGTCCTCAAGGACGATGATTTGATCGGCATCTACAACGGTGTTCACCCGCTGGGCGACAATCAAAACGGTGGCCAACGCCGTCTCTCGGCGCAGCGCCGCCCGAAGTCGGGCATCCGTGCGAAAATCGAGTGCCGAAAAACTGTCATCAAAGATGTAAATTTCGGGTTTTGCAGCCAAAGCGCGGGCGATAGCGAGCCGTTGACGCTGTCCCCCTGAGACGTTGTTTCCGCCTTGTGCGATCTGTGTATCAAATTGATCGTTCATTTCCAGGATAAATTCCGTTGCCTGTGCGACGTCTGCTGCGTGCTTGATCTCATCTGTCGTCGCGTCTTCATTGCCATAGCGGATGTTGTCTGAAACGCTCCCCGTAAAGAGGACCGCTTTCTGAGGAACAAAACCAATTTTGGCGCGCAGTTCCTCTTGCTTCATTTGACGGATGTCAATGCCACCGACGAGAATTTCACCGCTGTTCACATCATAAAAACGGGGAATGAGGTTGACGAGTGTGGTTTTTCCAGATCCAGTTCCCCCGATGATGGCGGTCACTTGTCCAGGAGATGCTCGAAAAGAGATTTCATGGATGGCCGATTCCTCGGCTCCGCGGTACGCAAAGCTGACGTTTCGGAATTCCAAGTGTCCTTGCAATGTACTGGCGGGACTGGCATGAACGGGATCGGTTAAATCGGGGAGGGTTTCGAGGACCTCATTGATGCGAACGGCGGAGGCTTCGCCTCTCGGAATCATGACAAACATCATGGAAAGCATCAACATCGAGAACATAATTTGCATGGCATATTGCAGAAATGCCATCATATCGCCGATTTGAATGTGTCCTGCATCAATGCGCAATCCACCGAACCAAACAATCAAAACCGATGTGATGTTCATAATGAGCATCAAGGCGGGCATCATGAAGGCCATGATCTGATTGACTTGAATGGCAGTGCGCGTGAGGTCCAGATTTGCCGTCTCAAACCGCTGACTTTCGTGGTCGGTGCGGTCAAAGGCGCGGATCACCCGGATCCCCATCAGGCCTTCGCGCAGGACACGGTTGAGGTTATCCAATTTGACCTGTTGTATTTGAAACAGAGGCACCCCCTTTATGAGGACAATGCCAATGGTGACTGCCAAGATGGGCACAACGGCAACCAAAACCAGAGACAGGGTTGGGTCTTTCAGAAATGCCATGATGATTCCGCCAATGGCCATGATGGGTGAAGTCACCATCATGCGCAGGATCATGATTGAAACAGTCTGCACTTGGGTGACATCATTGGTGGTTCGGGTGATCAAGGTCGCAGTGCCCATCTTGTCGAATTCACCCAATGAAAAGCCTTCAACGCGTGAAAAAGTGTGATGTCGCAGGTCACGGCCAAAGCCTACGCCGACCTGAGCCGAGAAGTAACTGGCCGCGATGGCACATATGCCGCCCCCGGCCGCCACAACCAGCATGATGGCGCCCATTTTCCAGATGTATCCCGTGTTGCTCTGCATGACACCCACATCGATGATGTCCGACATCAGGCTTGGAAGGTATAGGTCAGCCAGGGACTGCAGGAGCAATAGACCCAAAATGATCCAAATCGTCGCTCGGTAAGGGGTTAAAAATCGGAAGAGCTTGATCATGAAGGGTCCTTTCAGCTTTAGAGAATTATGTTGTCTGCAAAAAGCCGCAGCTTAAGTAAATCATAAAGGTTTGGTTTGTTTGTTGCTGTAGCGGATCTTGCGGATGTGCTATGGGCCGTATCTTTTTACGACAATGGGAATGTTAAAAGAATTGTTCTGAAAAATGGGATCACCATCCTCGACACAGACATGGGTGTACTCAGAGACTATATTGAGGCTGCGTTGGCCAAAACCGGCAAGAAACCTCCGGTTCCCGTGTGACGCCAATATCTTTGCAACCCGCCCGGCCAACTGACATTTCTTCTATCGGAAATTTGATTTTCTGTCCACAACGCGGTTCAGTCTGCTGGTAGACCATAACTGCCTGCTGAAAGGATTTTTTCAGCAGGCAGTTGTACATTTTTGGGTATTTCTATTTGCAGAGAGGGCTGGGTTTCTTTTGAACGGACACATCGTCCAGTGAGAGGTTTCCAGAATTTACGGACAGCTCTAGGGTTTCGTTGTCGCCTTTTTCGTCGTCAGAGCGCACGTCAAACAAGACCAATTGCACCGTGTGCCCAGAGGGTTGTTTTCCAAACTTCCAGTGGCCGGTTTCTCGGGTTACCCCGCCTGAATGCCCATCACGGATACGCTGCCATTGTTGACGCGGATAAACCGTCCATTTTTACAGAGGTGAAGGGCGATCGATCCAGAGGCCGATGTGGTGTCTTTGGCATGAACATTCCACTGCCTTGGCACAACGATCCCAAAGCCTCCTTTTGGGTGATGGGTTTGGCACTTGGACTCTCTGGGTTGGTGGCCATGGCCTTTTGGCGACTCAAATGGTTTTAGGCTGTGTGTGAGGACCCCAAAAGGACATGGGTGGATCTTGTGTTCAACCGATCTGATCCTGTACAATGAATACATGTATTCAAAGAAGGGGGATAGGAATGTCGACATCTGTACGTTTATCTGAGGAGATGGAACGCCGATTGAATCAATTGTCTGAGAGGACGGGACGCTCTAAGGCGTATTACATACGTGAAGCCATTGGCGAGCATTTGGACGATTTGGAAGATGCGTATCTGGCAGAAGCGGTGCTGTCGCGAATTCGGAGGGGAGAAGAGCGCTTGTGGAACTTAGAGGATGTGGAGAAGCATCTTGGCTTGGCGGATTGAATTTTCGGATACTGCAGTTAAGCAGCTGAATAAGATGGATTCAGCTGTAAGTAAAAGGATTATTTCTTTTTTAAAGAATCGCTTAGCTGTCATTGACGATCCAAGGGTTTTGGGGAAACCCTTGAGAGGCAAATTGAGTGATTTATTGCGTTATAGGGTGGGTGATTACAGAATTATTTGTGAAATAAAAGATTATGCAATTGAGATCTTGGTATTAGAAGCAGGACATCGCAAAGAGGTGTATAGGAATTAAGCATTGGGATACATATGCCGAAGTTAAATCCCTCCTCTAAAATTTACTTCAACCGAAAAATGAGATAAAAACAATTAAACCATTAAGTGAAACTCCTAGTTGAATGTCTTATATTTTTCTCATCGACAATTATGCGCCAATCACCAATCTCACCCTTTTGGCTGTTGAAAATCATTGAATCGACCCGTTTTTTCTTTTGAGACGGGATTTTTCTTGCATTTTATTTTCTTTGTTCGGAACCCCACCAAATCCGTCCACATCACCACGAACATCTTAACCTCCATGATGGGAACATTTGCCTCGGTGATCTCAAACAACGTCAATGCCGTGGTCCGATTGCGCACAACGACGACCATTTTGCTGGCCATTCCCACCTTGGTTTCCAGTGCCTTTGGTATGAACATTCCACTGCCCTGGCACAACGATCCCAAAGCCTTCTTTTGGGTGATGGGTTTGGCACTTGGACTCTCTGGGTTGGCGCATCATCCTCTGCTCCTTCTGCGAGTATGAGAAAATACTTAAGAATGAAGGGAAAACAAAGATTTACTTCTTTGTAATATTACGTATATTGACTATAGTATTACCAATTGGTCAGAATTTATTTCGCTCGCCTCGCTTTTGAATTCTTCTGAGGTTGTCCCATAGTGCCTTTGTGCTTTTCTTTTGCATGGCGAGCATTTTGATTCTGTCTAGGGAAGAGCGTAAATATGATTAAAGTTTTGGCTATCGGTATACCACTTTCAATTCTACTTTCTGTAACTGCAGGAAGTAATGCCCTGTTGAATTCATCCATTCCAGAAGGTACGGTTCAAAGCCAAACCGGGGAACCCATTCGGGTTCCTGATCCACAAAACGCACTTAAAGTTCAAATTGGCACGCTCTTACGGTCTCCAGGACAAATTCAGTTTTTTACTCCAAACGAGTCTGGAACACTCTATCCACAAAGCTGTGAGTTTGATTACAATTCCAATGGCGTGTGTGAGCAATACGATACTTCAAGCATCCGAGCAGTGAAAACCTTTTACCGTTCTGAACCAACCCTCGCTTGGACCAGTGACAGAAATGTGTGTTACGCAAGTGGCGCACTGTACTGTGAATTTACGTTAAGGCAAACCAAAAATCAGACCGTAAATGCAAATGTCACTGGAAAGTTTAGCGTACCGATTCTTGCTGAGCTGTCCATTTCGGGTGGATATAGTTACACATGGAGTACCGAGTGGGGTTCAACAACGCGCGTTTCACCAGGCGCATGCGTGGAATATCGGGTGTATTTGTATACAGAAAAAAGCTGGGGAATGTACAAGGCGGATTTTCGAGAACCCGATGGCCCATGGCCTTGGAATACAAAACGGGTAGGAAACCATATGATCAGTGGATATGGAGATTACAGTTGGAGGGCAAGCAAGCCTTCATATGTGGTGAGAGGTTGGTACCGCTGCTAAACCTTCAGCAGGCTTATATATCCATTGTGAATCCAACCATTTTGGTTGTTTGAAGTAGACGCAATTGAACCATCCCGTTTTTCTCCACAGAAACGCGATCTTTTTTTACAGACCTGTTTCCATTTTCGTTGAAACAGCAAAAGTCCAACGCACAAATCTTGTCTCCGAACCCCGCACCGAACTTGCCGCTAGAATGAAAGGCAAATGGGAAGAAAAATACTGGGTATTGATATTGGCGGCTCAGGCATCAAGTGTGCACCTATCGACGTTGAAACGGGCCAACTGCTGGCCGAACGCATTCGGATTCTGACACCACAACCGGCAACGCCTTCCGCCATCGCCCAATCCGTAACCGAGGTTGTCCGGCATTTCAATTGGACGGGAGACATCGGCTGCGCATTTCCCGCTGTCATCCAACATGGGGTCTCTTTGAGTGCGGCCAACATTGACAAATCTTGGATTGGCGCACATGTGGAACAGCTGTTGGAAAATGCAACCGGTTGCCGGGTCGCCGTGATCAACGATGCCGACGCCGCTGCCCTCGGTGAAGTGACTTTTGGGGCTGGACGTGGGCAAAAAGGGTTGATCTTGATGCTGACGTTTGGTACTGGAATTGGCAGTGGCGTTGTTCTGGACGGTCGTTTGGTTCCCAATACAGAGCTGGGACATTTGGAACTCGGCGGCAAAGAGGTTGAATTGTGGGCCAGTGATCGGATTCGCGAGCGTGACGATCTCTCGTGGGAAAAATGGGCCAAACGGGTCCAAAAGTACCTCGACCATCTGGAAATGCTCTTCACGCCCGACATGCTGATCATTGGGGGTGGAACGAGCCGCAAAGCCAGCAAATTCAGACACCTTCTCAACACAAAAGCCGAGCTGGTCATTGCCGAACTCCGCAACGAAGCGGGCATTGTGGGCGCCGCACTTGCAGCCCATGCCCGGTGGCCTTCTGCGCCCGAAACCGCCGAAGTGACGCGCAAAAAACGCACGCCCAAGACAGCAAAATCCACGGAACCGTCGGAGACAAACCCTTCAGGACTGTTGATTGACTTGGAGGCAGACGGTCTGGAAAAGGACCCATTGTGAAGCTCACCTATTTGGGACACTCGGCGCTCTACATCGAAACCCAAAACCACCGACTGATCATTGACCCATTCATCGAAGGCAATCCGCTCTGTCCCGTTCACTGTCAGGATTTGGAGGTTGATTTTGTCGTGCTGACGCACGCCCACGGCGATCACTTCGGCAATACGCTGGACTTTGCACACAGAGGTGCAACCGTCATTGGGGCCTACGAGATTGGCCTTTATGCCGGTGAGCACGGTGCGACCCAAGTCCACGGCATGAATCCTGGAGGAGGGTTTGACTTTCCCTTCGGCAGGCTGGAATACACGCTCGCCTTCCACAGTTCGAGTTTTGCAGATGGACGGTACGGAGGACTCGCAATGGGGGTTTTGCTCCACATTGATGGCCACACCATCTACCACGCGGGCGATACGGCCCTTTTTGGGGACATGCAACACATTGGGCGCAAAAACCTCGATTTTGCATTTTTGCCCATTGGAGACAACTTTACGATGGGACCTCGGGACGCGCTTGAGGCCCTTGAACTCTTGAAACCCAAACAGGTCATTCCCATCCACTACAACACCTTTCCCATCATCAAGCAGGACGCACACAAATTTGTCGGTGATGCCGAAGCATTGGGATATTCGGGAAGGGTTTTGAACCCCGGGGACAATATAGAAACCAAAACCCAGTATGCTGGAACGTGATGTACGACGTTGTGATTGTTGGAGGAGGGCCTGTCGGTTTGGCTGCAGCCATCGAGGCCAAGCGCTGTGGACTTGAATATGTGGTGGTTGAAAAAGGATGCGTCACAAACGCCATTTTTCATTATCCAACCCAAATGACATTTTTTACGACCTCGGAATTGCTCGAAATCGGCCAGCATCCTTTTGTGACACAACGGGAAAAACCTGACCGCAAAGAAGCGCTGGCTTACTACAGAATGGTGGCCCAGAGGGAAGATCTCAATATTCGGATGTACCACGAAGTCAAAGACATTGCGGCAACACCCGATGGGTTTTCGGTGGAGGTCCAAGGTCAAAACCTTGAGCACTGGCACACCCGTCGCGTCCTTGTGGCCACGGGATATTACGACAACCCCAACCGTTTGGGTGTTCCTGGGGAAAACCGTTCCAACGTCTCGGCCTACTACACCGAAGCGCATTCCTTTTGGGGACGCCACGTCACCATTGTGGGCGCTGGAAATTCCGCAGCAGACGCTGCACTGGACCTGTATCGACACGGTGCGAAAGTCACTTTGGTTGTGCGCTCCTCTGGCCTCAAACCCACACTCAAGTACTGGATCAAGCCTGACCTCGAAAACCGAATTCGGGAAGGACACATTCAAGCCTTTTTTGAAACACAAGTGACCGAAATCCAAGAAAGTTGCGTGGTCGCCCAAAGACATGGTGAGACCTTAGAGATTCCAACCGATTTCACATTTACGCTCATCGGTTACCGTCCCAAACTGAATTTTCTCTCGCGGTGCAGCTTGCCTTTGGGAAAAGAAGGCGAAGTAGAACTCCAAGACACCTTTGAAACCTGCATTCCCGGGCTCTATGTCTGTGGCTCTGCTGGCTTTGGAACCAAAACCAATCAGGTGTTCATTGAAAACGGGCGGGAACACGCGGTCATTGCGGTGCGGGACATGGCCCGTCAATTAAACCCAACAACTGCGCCTGCTTCAAGGTAGCCTCGGCCTCCGTGATATGGAGATGCTCGACCAGGATACCTCTGACACTCACAACACCTTTTCCAATTTCGACAGCTTGTTTCCAGGCGGACAAGACCTCATTGGCCCACTGAATCTCTTCTTCGGAAGGAGAAAAAATCCGATTGGCCATCTCAATTTGGTTGGGATGGATCAGCGTCTTGCCATCGAAGCCGAAATCGCGCGCCTGGATGCACTGTTCTTCGAAACCCGAGAGGTCGCGATAGTTCAGATAAACACCGTCCAGAACGCATTTTCCAAATGCCCGCGCAGACGTGACCACCCGAGAGAGCGCATAAAAGAGGTTTTGCCGTCTGGGCATGTGCCTGGCACGCAAATCGCGAACCAGATCCGAAGTGCCCAAGATGAGACCACAGACACGCGGATGCCGGGCAATCGCCTCGATATTGCAAAGCCCAACGGGTGTCTCGATCATGGCCCAAACGTCATTCGAAACGGTGCCAAACGCCTCCAAATCCTGCTGTGTTTCGACCTTTGGAATCACCAGTCCACCCAACGGCCATGAAGACACTGCATTGACATCGTCTGCATGCCAGGGTGTGCCAACACCATTGATCCTGACCCAAAGTTTCGGCTGAGGAGAACCCAACGCACCCATGTATTTCCCCAATTCGCGGCGCGCTTCATCCTTCTTATCCGGAGAAACAGCATCTTCCAAATCCACAATCACACAATCCGCCGAAGAACCGAGGGCCTTTTGGATTTTCTGTGGTTGGTCGGCAGGGACAAAGAGCACACTGCGAATGAACCTCATAGGACAAACCCGTGAATCGGCGCCTCTGTGGTAAATTGGATCCAATCTCCGACAACAACCGTCTCCGAGGGCGCCAAAAGACCCAAAACCAAAGTGATCTTGGCCTGCACAACCATAAACCCGGGACTGACCTTGATCACATGTCCGCGACCTTCCAAGCTGGAAATACCATTTGGGAACAGGTGTTCATCGCTGGCTGGAATGCATTTACAGGTTTTGAGAATCGGGTGCACTATCACCTGCGCGAGACCATGGCGTACGTGGTAAGGACTGGTGCGTTCCAAAAGATAAAGGGTCAATTTGGCGGAAGAGAATTCCAACAGGGCACTGCCTTCAGCCCGAGGATGCATTTCACCCTCTGTGGCATACACACGAAAACGATCTATAAACCCATCGACAGATGTTTCGAGAATCACTCCCAGAGTGTACCAGGAATACAGGCAATGGGTGCGCTCCAGAACATGACAACAGTAAACTGTCAACATATGATTGCCTTGAGAGAATCGGTCTGTCCCCTTGGAGACGAAATTGGTAGTGTGGAACTGATTCAGTATGTCGGAGACGATGCTGGCATTGCAAAAGCCGCAAGAGTCAGTTTCGCCAATGACCGAAATACGACAGAACCCGAACGCGATTTCAAGCTCATCAAATACCTTTTGCAACACGGTCACGGAAGTCCATTCGAACACAACCTGCTCACCTTTCGGGTCACATGTCCCATTTTCGTGGATCGGCAATGGGTGAGGCACAGAATTGGCGTTTCCAAAAACGAAGAATCGGGACGCTACATCGAACTGCAAGAACGCTGCTACATTCCACAAAACTTTCGGAGACAAGCTGAGAAGAACCGCCAAGCCTCGGTTGAAGACACAGGAACACTCGACCAAGAAAGCGCAACAACATTGTATAAACAAGCATGGCGACATGCTTTTGAGACCTACACACAATTGCTTGCGATGGGTGTGGCCAGAGAGCAGGCTCGGGGAATATTGCCACTCAGCCTTTACACATCGAGTTACTACACCTTCAATGTTCGGTCTCTGCTGCATTTCTTGGAATTGCGGGACCACGAAGGTGCACAATATGAAATGCAACTTTACGCCAAAAGCCTCTGTCGACTTGCAGAGCCTCTGTTCCCTCTGACATTTCAAGCCTGGCGCGAACTGAAAGATGCCCAGGATCCACCCACATGAATGTGAAAATGCTGTTCAACCTCTTTCGAGAAAGTGTGTTTGCCTTTAACCGAGACCGAGGCGCCAGACTTGGCGCAGCATTGGCGTTCTACACAATCTCAAGCATTGCCCCCTTGATTGTGGTTGCAGCCGGTATTGCAGGCCTCTTGCTCAAAGAAACAAACCTACAACAACACATTGCCCAAACGGTTGCCTCATCTCTGGGATCCGTTGCCGCAGACGACTTGAGCAGTTGGATCGACAGGGCAGCCAGCCCGAAAACAGGGTCCAGCTTGGCTGCAACCATTATCGGTGCCATCCTCACACTGTTTTCAGCGTCAGGCATTTTTTTGCAAGTCCGCGATGCCATCAATACACTGTGGAATTTGCATCCTGAACCATCCAATTCAATTGCGTGGTGGAAAATTGTTTGGGAAAGAATTGTCTCCATCTTATGTGTATTCATCTTCGGTCTCATTCTCATCGGCTTTTTGAGCGCCCGGGTGGCCATTATCGCTTTTGAAGATCGACTCAACATCTCTGAGCCGTACGTGACAGCCCTCTCCAGCAACACTTTGGCAGTTTTGCTGTTCACCCTTATTTTTGCATTGATCTTCCGGTACCTGCCCAATATCCGATTGCCCTGGAAAGAGATATGGATTGGCGCATTCGTCACCGCCGTCCTGTTTGGATTGGGTCAATACATCATCGGGGAATATCTGGGACGGGCCACACTGACATCTGTTTACGGCGCTGCGGGTTCTTTGGTCGCCCTGTTGACCTGGATGTATTATTCCAGCCAGATTCTCCTCTTTGGTGCTGAAATCACCTGGATTTACGCCAACACACATGGTGCCTACGCCACACAAGACAAAAACACCTCGCTGAACAAAGGGATTTCATGAATGACAACACGCCACCAACCATCATCGGTCAAGTTTTAGGCACGCAAGAAGCCACACCACTGCAATTTTGGTTTTGGGTTTATCCAGAAGCAAGCGTCCAGCTCGACGATTTCATTGTTGTCAAGATGCAGAAACCCAGTGGAGACTTCCTGGAATATTTTGGTGTCGTTGACATGGTTCGAAAAACCCACGAAGGTGTGAGCTTCGAATCCGACATACAAAATGTCTCGGATGGCATCTTACCGGCACAGGTCAGCTACAGTGCCCGGGTTTTGGTCACACGCGTCGACCCAGAGGAATTCATTCCACCACACCCCGGTGAAACTGTGTACAAAGCCGAAGGCCTGTCGCTTCACAAAGCGCTCTACCAGGATCATATGGAGGCCAAATTGGCCGCAGGTGTGTTGCGCAGTGGTGACCCGGTGTTTCTCAATTTTGATTTTTTGAATGGAAAAAATGGTGCCCATATCAATATTTCTGGCGTTTCTGGTGTGGCGACCAAGACCAGTTATGCACTCTTTTTGCTGTATTCCATTTTCAACAGTCACACACTGGGGGCTGAGCGTGCCAACAGCAAAGCGGTGATTTTTAATGTCAAAGGCGAGGATTTGCTGTTTCTGGACCGCGCCAATGGACAGTTTTCTGAGAAGGAGCAACGCTATGCCAAAACGAGGACCTTGAAAGCCGACCGTTACAGCATTTGTGGATTGCCGCAGACACCCTTTCGAGACGTCCAGTTTTTGGCACCGCCAAAAGTCCTGAGCGACGCGCAAATGATTGTCCCTAACGTTGAACAGCGACAATCCGGCATTGAAACGTATTTTTGGACACTGCGAGATTTCTGTCTGAGTCGATTTTTGCCTTACTGCTTTACAGACCGTGAAGCCAGCCTGAATCTGGGATTTTTGATCAGTCAAATCGAGGAAAAGCTCTACCGACTGGCCCACAGCCAACCCGAAAGCAGTGATTTGCGTGTCCAGGATTGGCAACCCGAGGGCTCAACAGAACTCTTCGGTCCGGCACCACAGTTTGACGAACTCGGCTACCAAAAAATCACAACATTTGAACAACTCGTTGATTACGTCGAATACAAACTGCTCGAGCAAAATGGCGGCGAAGGCGACAAGCGATGGGTGGGCAAACAAAACCAAGGCACTTTGCAAGCCTTCGTCCGGCGGTTCCGCGGCGTCATCAAGCACCTCTCCCCTCTCATCCGAGGCGGTGTTTCGGTGGCACTGGCCAAAAAACACAGACCCAATATTTTGAAACCCAGCACGCAACTCTCCGTGATTGACATCCATAGCCTGAACGGACATGCGCAAACATTCGTGGTCGGTGTCATCCTCAAGGAACTGTTTGAGGAAAAAGAGCGCATAGGAAGACGAAACAGTGTATTTGTGGTTCTCGATGAGCTCAACAAGTACGCACCCAGAGAGGGACAATCTCCGATCAAAGATGTGTTGCTCGACATTGCCGAGCGCGGAAGGAGTTTGGGTATCATCCTGATTGGCGCGCAACAAACCGCCTCAGAAGTGGAGCGACGCATCACGAGTAACGCGGCCATTCGCATTGTGGGCCGATTGGACGCCGCCGAAGCAGAACGACCGGAATATCGATTTTTGCCGTCCAGCTACAGAATGAGAGCAAGTCTCCTTCAGCCAGGAACAATGATCCTTCATCAGCCTGACGTTCCCACACCTGTGATGGTTTCCTTTCCATTCCCAGCTTGGGCCACGCGAAACGATGAAGACACAGCACACACACTCAAAGATGGACCCGAAGCAAAGGAAATTGCTGGAAAGTGGCTTCTAGACGATTAGATTCACATCATCTCTTTGACCTTTGCCATGATCTGCTGGACGCCCACAAGGCCGGTTTCAACCATCTCGTGAAAGAGCGTCGGTTCCAATGGCCGACGTTCTGTTCCACCTTGAACCTCAACAAGTTTTCCATCCGAGGTTGCCACAACATTGATATCTGCCTCAGCGCGGCTGTCTTCTGCGAAATCTAAATCAAGAAGAATCTTGCCGTCCACCAAACCGACAGAAACGGCACCCAAATCGAACAAGAGTGGCCATTCCGACAAAATGCCTTTTTGAACAAAGCGATCGGCCAAATCAAACAGTGCGACATACGCACCAATAATCGAAGCCACGCGTGTGCTGCCATCTGCCTGCAAAACATCGGCATCAATAACCAGGGTTTTATCTGGAAACAACGCCAAATTGACACAATTGCGAAAAGACCGACCGATCAAACGCTGAATTTCTTGTCTGCGTCCACCACTGGCTTGGGTTTCCCGGGACAACCGCTGATGGGTCGCGCGGGGAAGCATAGAATACTCAGCCGTCAACCAACCTTTCTTGCTGTTTTTGGTGTGAAACGGGGTACGGTGATCGACAGAAACGGTGACCGAAACATGGGTCCTCCCAAGTTTGACATGGGCCGAACCTTCAGCGTGCACATTGTGACCGCGCTCAATTTCTATGGGACGTAAATCTAGATCCAAACGGTTTTTTCGCATAAAATTCCTCAAGTTGATACGCCACGCGACCAAAGGTGTGGCACTTTCCATTCAGCAGAAAATGCCAGAACAGCCCGCTCACAAATGGAGCACATCCGTGAAGTATAGGTAGGATTGGGCAAAACCGCAATTTTTTTCATTACTTTTGAAAAAACACAGACGGGCGTTGAAAGCGGGTGAGCACACTCACTTCCAACCAAGTTGTTTGGCTGTGTGCTCCGATTTCGCCCATGATACCGGCCGTGTGATGAAATGCCAACGGATCTCCAGTGACAAAATGCACGACTTTGCCCTGACCTCGACCCGAATGTCCCCACTGCTCCCGGACTGTTTCAGCGGTCACTTCTGCGCTGTCAACCAAATGAACTCCGGGGCCTAAGATTTCGGCAAGGGTCTTTTTGAGCAACGGATAGTGTGTACAACCCAAAATGAGTGTATCCAAGGAAGGACGCTCAGCCAAATAGTGCTGCGCAAGCACACGGGCAGATTCCGTTTGCACGAGTCCCTCTTCAACCAAGGGCACAAAAAGGGGGCAGGCCTGTGCCCAAACCGTCAATCCCAAATCACGCAAACGTTTTTGGTACGCGCCGTTGGCAATCGTTCCCTGCGTTCCAATCACACCGACATGGCCCGTTTGGGTCACACGGCGGGCCGCAGTCACCCCCGGATCGATGACACCCCAAATCGGCAGGTGCGTCTCTGCTTGCAATTCAGGCAATGCAGCTGCGGAGGCAGTGTTGCAGGCAATGACAACGCCAGCAACACCACAGGCCTCCAGAAATCGGGTGATCTCATATGCAAAATTGGCAACCATCTCCTGGGGTTTTCGCCCGTACGGAATGCGTGCAGTATCTCCCAAATAAATAAAATCTTGGTTTGGCAAATGCGTTCTCAGTGCTTTGAGTACGGTCAGTCCACCGACGCCAGAATCGAACACACCAATAGGCTCGGACAGCTGAGAAGACAATTGAAGGGCTTGGGTTAACACCAAACCATTCTAAGCCATAGAGGGCAAACGCATGAAAGGCTTTTTAAACACCCCCAATTGGGGGATAAGAAAAGACTGCATCACGTGCTACATTGAAATAAGAGGCGCCTCATTTCTCGCCCAAACTGCTGCTCAATACAACAACCCCACCTCTGGAGGTTTCCCATGAAACGCTTGCTTGCATCCACCATTTCCCTATCTCTTCTGCTTGCTTCTTGCGGTGTAACCAAAGTCAATCCACCACCCAAAGATCCCCCGATTCTTCCGGAGAATACCAACAGCATTCAGATTTATCCATTCAACGATAAAAATGGAAATCGAATTAAAGACAATGGTGAGGAATCTTTGAGTGGTGTCCGTTACCGACTGATTGCCAATGGTGGTTACATGGATTGCATCACAGAGATTAAAGACAGTAAAAACGATATTTTACCCAGATGCTATTTTGACAATTTGCCCGCAAATATTCCAATCACCATTCAGCCCATTGTTGAAACGCTCCCCAAACCACAAAAATCCACATTTCAATACAGCGACACGATCAAGTTCGATGCCGGAGCCAAGACCTACATCGTGTATTGGGGTTACACTGTCAATGATCCTTTCTACACCAATGATCCAGCCGATAAACCTGCTAACTTTTACGGCCAACTGCTCCTTGAGCATTCCCTAGATGGTAATCTAGGACCAGCTCCGCAAATGCCACTCAAATTCATGACCTCACTCGATTCGAAAGGTCAATCGCGTCTTGTTTCAAAAACAACCAATTCCAAAGGCGAATTTGCCATTGGAAACTTTGCAACCGCTGACGGTACCACAAAGCCCGATTTGGGTCCGTACACAATCAATGCACAGTCCTTTTTCTTACAGATCAATCAACAAATTTCTCCAAATGTTTGGAATACTCTGAATCTTGGCATGGACGCAGATGGAAAACCCAAACCCCTCGTGCTATCAAACCCTGCAGACACCCAATTCCTGAAACTCAAATTCTGTGAAGATCTAGATTTGAACGGAAAATGTGAATTCCCAGACTATGGCATAGACATAACCAAAGCCGATAAGCCTCTCTTTGGGTTTAAAATGTCTGTACTGTACGGTAACAGCGGTTCAGTTTCTGCATGGTACCCAATTGACAACGATTCAGCGGTCCGAACGCTCTATGACCCCTGGGCATCTGCACGTGACATCATGACCAGACAAGGCCAGCCTGTTGAGGAAAAACAACCCGTTAAGCTTCGGTTTTTTGAACCTGCGGGAGTGGTGTGCAACATTCCAGAACGTCTCAAAACACTTCTCTTTCCTCCAATGGAACGTGTCACAGAAGAAGGTATTCCCTGTTATCCTGGACGGTCTGTAACCATTGAAGCGTTCGAGGACCAAAATGCTGACGGCACCAAGCAACCCTCCGAACCTCTCATCGAAAATCTGCAGTTCAAATTCACCCATGCTTTTGGCAGCGTTCCCTTCACCTACACCAGCAACAACGCGCTCATCTCTCTTCCCATCGGCAATGGCTCTGTTCAACTCCTTCAAACCCCTGCCTCCCAAAACCTCATTTCCACAACTGGCATCCTCGACCCGGGCTCTTCTCTTCCCTTCTCCGTCAGCCCTTCAAGCGCCAACACCCTCTCTCTTCCCTACGGCTACACCGGTCGCGTCACCATCCACATTTTCGAAGATGCTGACCAATCTCGGCAATTTAATCCCAGCGAGCCCCTCTGGCAAGGCGTTCAAATTCGTTACACCGACAGCCGCGGCAAAACCGGCATTGTCACCACCTACGCTGACGGCTCCGTCTTCGTCAAAGATCTCGCTCCTGGCAAAGTCACTTTGGAAGTTCTCAAAGAAACACTGCCCAATTCCGCAAACCGCATATTCACCGAAACCAGTGGATCAGGCTTTTCCAAAACCGTAACCCTCGGCTCCAGAGGCGATCTCTACGTTCCATTTGGCTACAAAGTCGATCGCTCAGGGAAACTTGAAGGCGTCCTCTTCGACGACAAGAATGGAAATGGCATTCAAAACCCAGGTGAACCTGGTCTGCCAAACGTCAAGGTCACCTTTAGCAACCGCAATTTCAGCGGCGACATCACCAACCTCCAAGAACTCTCGACATCCACCGATGCAAACGGCAAATACATCTTTGACGGTGTCAAAGAAGGTTCCGGAGCTGTGACCTTTGCCAACTCAGACTTGGGCTCCGATTTCTCAGACGGCTTTGATGTCACCACCCCCTCAAATGCCATTCGGACCGATGTCGAATCGGGTTCTGGCTTTACTGGCGCTCCCATCAACGTCACTGGTGAAACCAATAACACCCTCAACTTCGGCTTTCAACCCCATTTCATTCAACCCAACATCTCCTTCTTCTGGGATACAAACAGAAACGGTGTCCACAATCCCGATGAACCCTTCATCTTCTTAGAAGACCTTGCCCTTTGGAACCTGACAACGCCCAATCTCTTCACAGAAAACAACCTCAATCCCCTGGTGCGCACAAAATCACGCATACCTCTCAACGCAATGTCCCATGACTTGTATTTCAACTACGGGCTTGGCCGCGTTGTCGCCTTCCAGCCAGCCTGATTTCATCAAAAACACCATGTTTCAAATCACGAAAGTAATAAAAACTCGGTCTGTCGTCTGGCTTGTTGTTCCTCTCATTCAGATTCAACCGGCCTGGACATCCCCTTCATGAAATTGGTCTCAATGATAAGCAAGTTACTCTTTCAGGCATCGTCTTGATGACCTCAACAACAATGAGCAACTCGATCCTGGCGAATTTCCTCTTCCTGGAGCCATCATCGGCAACACCGATTTGGGCAACCATACATCTGGTCAAAAGGCCAATATCAATACCGCACGGGAACCTTCAACTTCTCCGCATAAGTCATACCAAGACTACGATTAAGTTAGGGCTTCGACTTCTCGTACACCCATTTGGTTTCCATCTTCAACAGAAACAATTTAGGTGAAGCAACAGAGATCATCAACCTACCGATCCATCTCCCCCGCAAAACCGTCTCCGGTCACGTCTTCGAAGACCTCAACAAAAACGGCTCCTACGACAACGAGCCTTCCTTCATCGACGTCTCCCTCTCCCTCACCGATTCCCTCGGTCAAATTCACAACCTCAAAGCCAACTTCGACGGTTCCTTCTCCTTCAAAAACATCCCCTTTGGCCCCGCTACCCTCTCTGTCGATTCCTCCTCTCTCCCGCAACTACATTTCCTCGCCACTCTCTGCACTCATCAATATCTCCACAACCTCCGACCTCAACATCGACCTCCCCTTCACACTCATTCGCACCACCGGTTCCATCAAGACCTGCGTCTTCGCGACCTCAACAACAACGGCAATCAAGACTCCGGCGAACCCGGTCTCCCTGGTATCTGTCCGTGGTCAAGACCTCCTGGAGCAATTCACCGATGGCTCCGGTTCCTTCGAAATCCCTGCTGTCCCTCAGGCAACGCCATCTCTGTCAACATTCCAAACGGCTACCAATACCGCTTCCTCTCTCGTCATTCCCATCAAAGCCTCTCAAACCTCTTCTGGCTGGTCTTTCGGTCTTCGCAAAAACATTAGCTCTGTCTCTGGTAACGTTTTTGATGATTCCTCCCAGCTTTAGTGTCTGATACGGGCAGACGGACCTGGTGGATGTAACCGTTGGAGGCTCACCGATTCGAAGAGAGCACACACGACGCTGGACGCGAATGGGATTACAGATTTGATGTTTGAGTTCTGGAAAGATTATGTTTAGAAATCAGGAGTGGATACCTTTACGAATCCACGGAATGTGGACTGGAGGGAGAGCAATACCATCTGATTGGAGAGATGGGGATGCATGTGAACTGAAGAATATAAATAAAATAGGAAAAGAAGAAATCCACCCCTAAAGGTGGATTTACTTATGTGATGAAGAGAAGGAAAGAGAAGCATCTGTTTAAAATATTTAGAAAGGAGGTGATCAACCGCACCTTCCAGTACAGTTACCTTGTTACGACTTCACCCAGTCATGAAACACAACCTGATTGCTGCCTTTTGGGCTCCCGGCAACTTCAGCTGCATTTACTCCCATGGTGTGACGGGCGGTGTGTACAAGACCCAAGGAACGTATTCACCGCGGCATTCTGATCCGCGATTACTAGCGATTCAACTTGATGCAGTCGAGTTGCAGACTGCAATCTGGTGAGGGTAGCTTTAAGCGATTCGCTCACTCTTGCGAGCTTGCTGCGCACCGCCCATTGTAGTACGTGTGTAGCCCAGGTCGTAAGGACCATCGCGACTAGACGTGTCCGCCTTCCTCCTATTTTCATAGGCAGTTTCATTAGAGTTCCACACCAATGCTGGCAACTAATGACAAGGGTTGCGTCGTTGCGGGACTTAACCCAACATCTCACGACACGAGCTGACGACAGCCATGCAGCACCTGTGTTACGGCTCCCCGAGGGGCACACTCTCTTTTCGGAGAGCTTTCCGTACATGTCAAGACCTGGTAAGGTTCTTCGCGTTTCGAATTAAACCACATTACCCAGCACCGCTTGTGCGGGTCCCCGTCAATTCCTTTGAGTTTCAACCTGGTGGCCGTACTTCCCAGGCGGTGTATTTATCGCGCACTTTCTGACGATCATGGCATCCCACGATCATCCAATACACATCGCTTCAGTGCGACTACCCGGGTATCTAATCCGGTTTGCTCCCCACACTTTCGCGCCTCAGCGTCATTCTCTGTCCAGTAAGCCGCTCTTCGCCATTGGTGTTCCGGTATCTACGCATTCCACCGCTACACCAGAAATTCCGCTTTCATCTCTCCAGGAATCAAGTTTGGCAGTATTCAACTCATCCCAGGGGTTGAGCCCCTGTCTTTAAAGCCGGACTAACCAAACCGCCTGCACGCCCTTTACGCCCAGTGATTCCGTGGTAACGCTTGCACCCTCCGTATTACCGCGGCTGCTGGCACGGAGTTAGCCGGTGCTATTACCTGACTACCGTCATACTTTAATTTTTCTTCTTCGTCAGTTCAGAGGTTTACGATCCGAGGACCTTCATCATCCTCAACGGCGGTTACGCTCCATCAGGCTGCCCATTGTGGAAGATTCCTAACTGCTGCCTCCCGTAGAGTAGGGCCCGTGTCTCAGTGCTCCTTGTGGCCGGCCACCCTCTCAGGCCGGCTATCCGTCGTCGCCTTGGTAGGCCTTTACCCTACCAACTAGCCGATGGAACGCAACCCCAACCCAAAGCGATAAATCTTTAATGCAACCGCAGGAGGATGCATCACATCGAGAATTAGCTGATCTTTCGACCAGGCTCAACTTTGGGGTAGGTCAGTTACGCGATACTCACCCGTGCGCCACGGGAAATCCGAGGACTCCCGTACGACTTGCATGTCTTAAGCACGCCGCCAGCGTTCACCCTGAGCCAGGATCAAACTCTCCAAAAGTGATATGTGTAACCGAATACGAGATTCGGGAAACAACAAAAGAAGATTTGACGCTCAAGTATTGAAACTTGGCATTATAGATTAGCTTACAGGAGTACAAAAGTACCGAGCTACCCTGGTGTCCCAAGGACCTTTTCAAACAATGCTTCTCTTCCTTTTCATGCATCTCGAGCAACCAAGTCGAACTTGAATTTCTCGTTCCCGCAGGACTATTCCCCGAGGGCTCCAAAATATTACTCCCACCTCCCCTCTTTGTCAACCCTTCCCCTTCAACCCCTCTTCTTTCAGGATATATACACATCGCGAATCATGTTCAGATGGTGTCTCTCGTGTCCCAACAAGACATACATGAGACCCCAAACATCCATTTTGTCTTGATAACTTTCACCCACAATTGCACCCTGATCCTCTCTGAGAGACCCAAATGCGCAAATATTCGCCTGGCGCAAAAGCAAAAATTCCTGTGTGACACTATCAAAAAATCTTTCTGAATACGCCGTTACGTAGTGGCTTTTATCAAATCCCCAATCATCCCGGTGTGCCACATCACCGCGGCTGAAACGGATCAACCTCAAAGAAAAAATACGTTCCACATCAATGAGGTGCCCAATAACCTGTTTCACACTCCACTTTTCTTCCCTGTAACGCCGCTGTGAATCCCCTTCCGAGAGTGACTGCAAGAAAATCTGCGTGCTGTTCAACTGATCACGGTAGGCCTGGAAGATATCGGGCTCCACAATGAGATCGATGTAACGTTGATAGCGTTCAGGAACGTGGGGTGTACGAGAAAAAAGCTGTGTCATTCGACTATATTACATTATTTGGTTCACAGGGGAAGATTTTTGATTTTCAGAAGGATGCATTTTTTTTTCAGAAAATGGGCATCCAGCGAAAGTTCAAAAAAATGCGCACAACAGCACTGATTATAAATGTAATTCACCGTACACTCACTCTACATCGAAGAAAAGGCTCAATTTGGAAAATTAAAACGTACCCTTACCCTCACTCACACAACTCATCATATGGTGTATAATTAATGAATACGCTTAGCCTAGAGGTCAAACTGTGCATACAAAAGAACAACGACACAAAATCATCCAAGACATCATCTCCAAAGAAGCCATCTCAACCCAAACCGACCTGGTCCGACGTCTCAACGATGCCGGCGTCCAAGTCACACAAGCGACCGTTTCTCGGGACATCAACGAGCTGCGATTGGTTCGGTTGCCCATCGGACGCGGAAAACACCGCTACTCTCTGACCCAAGTTTCAAGCACGACCGATGTTTTGGAAGAACTGGGCAGAATTTTCCGTTCATTGGTGAAAGACATCGACCGGGCAGAAAACCTTTTGGTCATCCGAACCCATGAAGGACATGCCAACGGTATTGCCTTCCTCTTGGACAAACTCCATCGGGATGACATTGTGGGCTCACTTGCCGGACAGGACACGATCTTCATCGCCGCACGCACGGTACACGATGCAGAGCTCTTGATCGAAGAGCTCAATGGGCTCCTCATCTCCTAAAACATCAATCGAATGGCACCAGAGGCATCGGTCCTGAGGACCCTGATCTTTCGGTCCTCCAAACGCTTCAGGACATCTTGACTCGGATGTCCGTAGCCGTTTTTGCCCACTGACACCACAGCCACATTGGGCTGAGTCTGAGATAAAAAGAGATCACTGCTGCTGTAGCGGGACCCATGGTGCGCCAACTTTAAAACATCAAGCCGTCCCACACCCAAACCCTCTTCCAGCGGTGTCGGCATATCCCCCAGAAAAACGGTCCGAAAATTGCCCCGCGTCAGGCGAAGTGCCACAGAATTGGCATTGTCTTCCTCAAAAAGATGACCAGGAGATAGAATATCCAGATCCACATCGGATACACGAAAGCCATCTCCCTTTCTGACCACACGAACGCGCACATCACGTTGATGCGCAACCTCGAGCAGGCGATCCAAAACAGCATCTCCCTGTCCCTCTTTGAGATCCCCCACCCACAGTTCACGCACCGGCAAGCGTTTTAGAACTGAAATGAGCCCTTCGATGTGGTCAGAATCGGCATGTGTGGCCACCACAACATCGAGTCCAAACACACCAAAACTGCGCAAAGCGGGAATGACCACCTCGCTTCCAACGTCAAAATCTCCACGGGGTGTGCCGCCGCCATCGATTAGCATGGAAAATTTCCCCACACGGACCAAACTGCTGTCCCCTTGACCGACATCCAAGTAAACGATTTCACGGTCCGTTGACGCCTGGGTGGGTAAAAAGCTGCACAGCACAATCCAAGAAGAGAGTGCCCCAAACTGAAGAAGACGGATTTTATCTGAGATCCAAAGAAGCAAGGCCCAAAACCACAAACCATAGAGAACGAAACCTGCCCAGGAAATATTGCCCCAAACGATGGGCTCGGCTTTCGAAAAAAATCTCACCAAAAACAACAAAAGATCGGTCAGCGGGGAAACGATCCAAGCATTGAAAAGCTGCGCCCAAGGACCCAAAATTCCAGACAAAAGCCCCAAAGGGACCAAAACAACCATCAAGGGTCCACAGAGTAGGTTTGCAGGCAGTGCCACCCAAGGAATTTGTCCAAAATAGTGGGCAATCAAAGGCAGCGTGGTCAAGCTGGAAGCCACGGTCATAAGCAAACCCTCTTGAATCCATTTGGGTGCCCGAAAAGACCATTTTTTCGCAGCATGGTGCCCCAACCAAAGACCCAAGACGGCCAAATAGGACAATTGAAACCCAACATCGAAAACCCACAGGGGTGAAAACAGCAAACTGAGCGTTCCCGCAAGAGACAACGTACCCAAGAGATCCAATTTTCCCCGACCCAACCAAAGGGAAACCAAAACTGCACCCCCTTGCAAAACCGCCCGAACGATGGAAGGCTGAAACCCGACAAACCCAATGTAGGCCAATAACAGCAACAAGAGTACGGGATAGCGCCACAAACCCAAAGGCAACAATACAAACGAAAATACACCCACCAAAATGGCAACATGTTGGCCCGACAGCGCCATCAGATGGGCCAATCCCGCTCTTGTAAACGCATCGCGAATGCTGAGTGAATCGGAATCGATTGGACGGTGAACCTGAGCCGAATCCAGCGGAAGCTGACTGACCTCTGCACGATCGCCCAACTCCAACGCTTCCATGAGTGCACCTTGGGACTCTCCCAAACCCACATGCAAACCGTTTTCAAACCACTGCCGAAATCCCTTTTCTTCTTGGATGAATTCAATGTGCGTATTGTACAACACACTCTGAATCCCTTGTAGTTTTAGCCAGCGTCCATAATCAAAGGCAAAAAAATTTTTCTGCGGAGCGGGATCCCCCAGCACACCCCAAACCTGCAACTGACCCGAAGCGGTTTTGGGTTTTGGAGATAGAACGACTGAAGCACTTGGGTCGGTCAAGCTCAACGCCTGCCCATCCCAATACCCACTCAGAGAGACTTTTTGACCGTAAAATGCCCGCAACGGATTTTCGGTCGGTTTGAGCGCCATCGATCCCAAAAAGATACCCACCCCAACCGCACCCAAAGCGGAAAGAAGAAAGACCTTTTGGCGTGCGTAGAACAACAGTCCAACGGCAATACCGGCAAACCACATTCCACTGGACAGACATATCCCAACGATCAAAGAGATAAAAACGACCAGTGGCAAACTGATTACAGCCATTTGAGAAGAAGTTTCTCGTTCCATACGATTAGAAGACAACCAGTGACTTCAGTGCCTGCAGCATCTTGGGCCCCACACCTTTGACACGGTCCAGATCACCCAGAGATTGATAAGGCCGCCCGTCTCGTATGCGCTGGGCCAACTTGGGACCTACCCCGGGCAGCGACTCCAGATCGGCCAGACTCGCCGTGTTGATCGGTATCTTTTTGGGAATATAGGGCTTTACACTGGCTGTGGCTTTGGAAACAGCAGGCCGGGTCATCGCCTCTGGCTCAGTTTTGCCTTCCCGAACGACCTCAAAAGAACCCTGAGGTTTCACAAAAACGTGAGGCCACAGCGCCCAAAGTCCACACAGTGCGGCCAAAACACACAGTGCAAGTGTCAGGCGCTGAGAGGGGTCTTCCCACAAGGTCCTCAGTGTTTTCATCTCAATCTTTCCACCCGAATCATGTTTGTGGTTCCACTTTGTCCAAATGGAACACCCGCGGTCATCACATACCGCTCACCCAAATGTGCCATTTTGAGACCGGTCAACTGAACATCTGCAATATGAACCATGTCGTCTGTACTGGCAATATCCGGAGCCATGGTTGGAATGACCCCCCAAAACAAAGCCATCTGATGGCGAACCTGATTTGACGGTGTAATCGCCACAATGGGAATGATGGGACGCCTGCTCGCCACTTGCGCCGCTGTAGATCCACTGGAAGTAAAACACACAATTGCCCGAGCTGACACGTTGACAGCAACCTCACACGCAGCCCTGGCGATATTGTCACTTGTCGATGCTGAGTGTTCCTGCAAAGGCATCAAATCCTTTCGGTACTGTGCAGAAGCCTCTGTAACCCGGGCAATTCGATCCATCATTTCCACAGATTCCACGGGATACTGCCCACTTGCAGATTCAGCAGACAGCATCAGCGCGTCCGTTCCATCCATGATGGCATTTGCGACATCGGACGCCTCAGCACGTGTGGGCCTGGGCAGGTCCCGCATGCTCTCGAGCATCTGTGTCGCTGTAATGACAGGTTTTCCCGCTTCACGGCACTTCTGAATCAAGGCCTTTTGAATCAAAGGAACCTGTTCAGGTGGACACTCAACCCCCAAATCCCCACGTGCAATCATGATGCCATCCGATTCCAGTAGGATCTCATCAAAACGCTCAACCGCGGTCGGCTTTTCAATTTTGGCCATCAATTTTGCCTTGGAGCCGTGTGCCATAAGTTCACGCCGAGCATCCAACATGTCTTCCCGAGAACGTACAAAGCTGAGTGCGACCCAGTCGACACCCAACTGCGCCCCAAAAGCCAGATCCTCTCGATCCTTTTGAGACAAAGCAGGTACGGACAATGCGGCGTCTGGAACGTTGATTCCTTTTTTGTCACTGAGACGCCCACCGATCACAACCCGAGTGACGATGTTTGTGCCTTCAATGGCAATGACCTCCAGTTGAAGGTTGCCATCATCCAAAAGCAGTTGCATCCCTGGAAGGACATCGTCTACCAAACCAGCGTATTGTGTTGTGGCCCGGGTTTCATCGCCATCGATGGTCTCAGAGGTCAAGGCAAAAACCTGTCCCTTATTCAGCAATACACTGCCTTGACGAAACGTCCCAACGCGGATTTTAGGTCCCTGCAAATCCTGCAAAATACCAATTGAACGACCCGCCTCAGAGGACAACTGGCGCACCATTTCATAGGTTTGCCGATGGTCTTCTTTACTTCCATGCGAAAAATTCATCCGAACGACATCCAAACCCACATCAATCATTCGTTTGAAGACATCAGGATGTCGACTGGAAGGGCCAATTGTGGCCACAATCTTGGTCGCCCTGTGAATCATATGCTCCACCTCGCAGAACCCCTTTCAAGAGTGCTCCGCCACACTGCAAAACCTGCGGAGTAAAACAACGCAATCCATATTTAAACACAATTTATGTTCAAGGGAAAGAGAGACTAACGGCGCAGCACGCTCCGCCCAAGAAAGACCGCTGAATCGCCCAGCTCGGCCTCAATTCGGAGCAGCTGATTGTATTTCGCGATTCGGTCCGACCTGGAGGCAGAACCTGTTTTGATTTGTCCCGCATTGACCGCAACAGCCAAATCGGCAATAAAACTGTCTTCTGTTTCGCCTGATCTGTGAGAAATAACCGTTGTATACGCGCTTTTTTTGGCCAACTCAATGGCATCCATGGCCTCCGTAAGTGTGCCAATTTGATTGACCTTGACCAGAATCGAATTGGCCACCCCAAGGTCAATCCCTCTGCTCAAACGGCTGGGATTGGTCACAAACAGGTCGTCACCGACAAGTTGAAGGCGAGATCCAATCCTATCTGTGAGGAGTTTCCATCCATCCCAATCGTCTTCTGCCAACGCGTCTTCTATACTGACAATGGGGTATCGAGCGGCCCAATCTTCCCAAAAGGCAACCATTTCTTCGCTGGACAAACGCCGATCTTCGCTTTCCAAAACGTAATATCCATCATGGTAGAGCTCAGTGACGGCAGGATCGAGCGCAATGGCAATGTCTTGTCCTGGTGTGTACCCAGCGTTCTCAATGGCCTCAAGCAAAACCTCTAAAGCCTCTTCGTTGCTCTTGAGGTCAGGCGCAAATCCACCTTCATCGCCCACATTGGTGTTGTATCCACGCTTGGACAAGACTTTTTTGAGTGCGTGGAACGTTTCGGTTCCATAACGCAACGCCTCCTTGAAACTGGGCGCCCCAACAGGCATGACCATAAACTCTTGAAAGTCGACCCTGTTGTCGGCGTGTGCACCCCCGTTGATCACATTCATCATGGGGAGGGGAAGGGTCTTCGCATTGCTTCCGCCTAAATATCTATGCAACGGCATATTCATAGATTGTGCAGATGACCGGGCAACTGCCATCGAAACAGCCAAGATGGCATTCCCACCGAGTCGACCCTTGTTGGGCGTTCCGTCCATCTCCAACATGAGCCGATCGATACCCACTTGATCCAACGGGCTCTGGCCCATCAACGCCGGACCAATGATGGTATTTACGTTTGAAACAGCTTTTTCAACGCCTTTGCCCAAATAACGAGATTCCTGATCACGCAATTCCAGGGCTTCGTGAGAACCTGTACTTGCACCACTGGGCACAAGCGCTCTACCAATCGTCCCACACGACAATTCAACGACAGCCTCAAGGGTGGGGTTTCCACGAGAATCCAACATTTCCTGGGCCACAATTTTTGTAATTTTTGACATGCCACAATCTCCCGAATCCCTGAAAGTCTACCCTCCTGCAGGGCATTTGTCCACAAACAGCCAGGCAACCGGAAAAAGTTATCCACAGAAACAATACACAGGCAGGCCAGTTATCCACAGGCCAGACCCCTCAAAGCCAAAAATCAGAGGTTTTTCAGCTGCGCAAAGGGACCACAACAGCCAAGTATTCATGCGTTTGGGACGAACGAAATACAGCTGGCGTATTGGGGCCAGAAAACTCAACGACCACCTCGCCCTCAATCGGTCCCAGGGCATCGGTTACATACTTTGCGTTAAAACCCAAGACCATTGCAACCTCAGACCCCAACTGATCTACCTCTATGACGTCCTGAGATCGCCCGTAATCCCCCTCCGCGGAAAGTTGAAGGGTGGAGTTAGCAATCTGAAAATCAACGCGATTGTTGGCCGCCTTGTTCGCCATCACGGCTACCCGGTGCACAGACTCCTTCAAATCGTTTGCAGAAAGTTTAATCGAGAGTTTTATTTCTTTTGGAATGACCCTCTCATAATCTGGAAACTCCCCTTCAAGCAATTTGACATTGATTTGATATTTTTCCGTCGATATACACAACTTTCCGTCCAGAAATGTAAAATAAAGCTTGCCATCTTTAAATAAGCGAACGATTTCATCTATAGCCCGGGCTGGAATTATGATATCTTTTTTGGCTGAGGATGATGGAAATTCCTTTATTGCAAGCCTGAATCCATCTGATGCAACCACTTTTGTTATATTTTCGTGCATTTCAATTTTTATACCTCTAAAAACAGCTTGAAATGCGTCCATTGAAACTGCATAACGAACACCCAAAATCGATTTTGAGAATTCTTTTGCATCAATTTCTAAAATTTTTTCTTGGAGGAACGAAAGAGATGGATAAGAGTCTAAATTACCTGTTTGTAACTTCGTTTTATAATGTTCACCTTGGATTTGACATTCATTTTCAAAAAAAGACAATAGAATTGTGTCGCTTGATATATTTTTAACGATTTGTATAAACAAATGGGCTGGTAATATAGCTGAACCTGCAGATTCAGAAGTTTCTCCAGAGAGCGTTCCTTGGATTTCAACTTCGTTGTTTGCAGCACTGAGCGCTAAATTTCCGGGCGAAACTTCGATTTTTAGGTAACCCATGATGGGGTGGGTCGGTCTGTTTGGAATGATGCGTTCCAAGGCGTTCAGGACTTCTCCCAATGCCTTTCGTGATACTTTTACCGTGACGTCACTCATACAAAATCCTCCCAGCAGTCTACTCTATTTTTAGCTGAAAACGTATTTTTTGGCCTTTTTGGAAAAATCGCTTCTTTTAAAAAGAATACTTTAATTTATAAAGATAGTAGTAGTAGTAGTGCTGTGGATATGTGGATAACTCGATTTTTTTATTGTTTGAAACGAGAAAAAATTATCCACAGCCCCCTGTGGATAACTCGATTTGCCTGTGGATAAGTACCTAAGTTATCCACAGGCCCCTTTTATGAGAAAAAGTTATCCACAGGCAACCCCCAAGTTATCCACAGGATTTTGGCACTTATCCACAGGATTTTGGCACTTATCCACACCCCCCTGTGGATAACTTTTTCTGTTTTTTACATAATTTACGTAAATAACATTCGCTGATTGATTTTGATCTATTTTTGAATCTAGGAATGAATACTTTTCTTATAAAAATACAAAATCTTGGCCTTTGGTTTGATCCCAACCTCAAAGGGTGCTAGATTTGAGGTCGATTGAGCGATGTACGGAGGATGGTATGGGCATTGGCATTGTTGCAGTGGGATCAAATTTACCCGATATTGTTGTCGATAATGCCGAATTGAGCAAATCTCTCGATACTTCGGACGAGTGGATTGCCAGTCGAACTGGAATTCGATCGAGGCGAATCGCGCCACAAGGTGTGTTTTCTTCTGACCTGGGTATCGCCGCCGTGAGGGACCTTCAGGAGCGGTATCCAGATGCACTGTCTGGAATCGATTTGATCATCTGTTGCACGGGAACCCCTGATGCACACTTTCCTTCAACTGGAGCAATCATTGGGCATGGCGTGGGTTTGTCTAGGGTTCCAGCATTCGATCTGTCCGCTGCGTGCTCTGGGTTTGTCCATGGCCTCAATGTCGTACGTGCCCTGATTTCTTCTGGACAACACAAGAAAGTTTTGCTGATTGGAACGGAAACCTTATCCCGGATTGTGGATTGGCAGGATCGCAACACGGCTATTTTGTTTGGAGATGGTGCGGGGGCTGTTGTTTTAGAGGAAGTGCCTTCACCGTATGGAATAGTGGCTTCGTTTATGGGTGGAGATGGTTCTGGAGGTCCCTTGCTCTATGCCATGGACATTGCGGATCGGCTTTCCGGTGTGGGTGCCTGCAGTCCCAAATTGACGCAAAATGGCCGCGAGGTTTTTAAATTTGCTGTTCGTACAGTCCCGGAAGCAATTTTGGAAACCTTGGATCGGGCAGGTTTGACGCCAGATCGGTTGGATTTACTGATTCCCCATCAGGCAAATATCCGAATCATTGAGTCTGCAATGGATCGCTTGGGTTTGCCTCTTGAGCGGGCGGTGATCAATATCGATCGTTGCGGAAACACTTCGTCAGCCAGCATTCCCATTGCCCTTTCAGAAGCAGTCGCACAAGGACGCCTTCACAAGGGAAACCACGTGGCTATGATAGGTTTTGGTGGGGGGCTGTCTTGGTCCACTGCGCTCTTTAAATGGTATGAAAGGTAAATGATGATCGCAGCGCTTTTTCCCGGACAAAATTCGCACGAAGTGGGCATGGGGGTGGCTTTCAGAAGGGATTATCCTTCCGTTGAGTCGCTGTTTGGGTGTGTGAACCGTGTGGTGCCCGGTCTCGGCCAATGGATGGAACACGGCCCACTGGAAACACTCACCCTGACGGCCCATCAACAACCGGCCCTTGTAACTGCCAGTATTGCGGCCTACACAGCTTGGACGGAAAGAACTGGACTTCGGCCTGCGTTTGCGGCGGGTCACAGTTTGGGAGAATTCAGTGCCTATGTTGCTGCGAAAAGTTTACCGTTTGAATCCGCAGTACAATTGGTGCACAACCGTGGGACATACATGCAGGAGGCCGTTCCCGAGGGACTCGGTCTGATGGTTGCTGTGATGGGCGATCCCGACCTGATTGTGTCTGTTTTGGAGGAAAGGGCCGGCCAAATGGGTGTCGTGGAAATTGCAAATTTCAATGCACCTCAGCAAACGGTTGTCAGTGGGGATAAACGTGCTGTCGAACAGGTTGGGCAGGTGTTGCAGGCGCGAGGGTGTCGTGTCATTCCCCTAAAGGTCAGTGCGCCATTCCACTGTTCTCTGATGGAGCCCGCGAAGCTCAAACTTGAGCAAGACCTTCTTGTGACACCTTTTTCGGTTCCTGTTTTTCCCGTCATTGCCAATGTACATGCTGAGCCAGTCACGGAAGCGGAGGACATTGTGCCACTCCTTACGCAGCAGGTGGTTTCCAGTGTTCGCTGGGTTCAGAGCATCCGGAAGTTGCATGAATTGGGTGTGCGTGAATTCGTAGAATTTGGTTCTGGAGCAGTTTTGACAGGCTTGTTGAAGCGTATTTTGCCCGGTGTCGCAGCCTTCAATATTCGGACGCCCGACGATATCGAAACGTATCTCAATCAGAGGATGATTCATGAGTGAAATGCAAAAAGTGGCTTTGGTAACGGGATCCAGTCGAGGTCTTGGGCGTGCCATGGTGCTTGAATTGGCACGACAAGGGTATTCTGTGGCTGTTCATTATGTTGGACGCAGAGAGGCTGCCCTGGATACGGTTGCCCAGATTCGGGAATTGGGGGTTGTTTCAGAGGCCTTCGGTGCAGACTTATCGGATCGCGAGCAGGCGTGTGGTTTGGTGGATCAGGTGTTGGCATGGGGCCGTCTGGATGTGCTGGTCAACAATGCGGGGTTGACCCGGGATGCCCTGGCCATTCGGATGCGCGATGAGGATTGGGACAAAGTGATTCGGACCAATCTGGATGCGGCGTTTTATCTGTCTCGTTCGGTACTTAAGGCCATGATTCGTCAGCGCTCTGGGAGAATCATCAATGTGACATCTGTGGTCGGTCTAATGGGCAATCCGGGACAGGCGAACTATGCGGCATCCAAGGCAGGATTGATCGGTTTAACGAAGTCGCTGGCCAAGGAATACGGTTCGAAGGGAATTACTGTGAATGCGGTTGCGCCGGGTTTCATTGAATCGGATATGACCGATCAACTGTCCCCAAAGGTTCGTGAAGGTTATGTGACTGAGATCCCCTTGGGGCGTTTCGGTCGCCCCGATGAGGTGGCGGCATTGGTGGCTTTTTTGGCTTCTGAATCGGCAAGCTATATCAACGGTCAGGTGATTGGTGTCGATGGCGGGTTGTACCCACACTGATCTCAATCCAGAGTTTCGCGTACAGTTGGGTTTGAACATGCTAGGCTGGGCAGCAGACAGATGTCTCTTGTCTCTAATGGGAGGAATTTGATGAGCGTTTTTGAACAGGTTAAAGAAGTTGTGCTGGATAAGTTGCCCAATGCAGAAGCTGAAAAAATCGAGCTTCAAACGAAGTTTATTGAAGATCTCAAGGCCGACAGTTTGGAAATTGTCGAATTGGTCATGGGTCTCGAGGATAAATTTGGTGTCACGATTCCGGATGAGGATGCCGAAAAGATCAGGACTGTACAGGACGCTGTAGAGTATATCGGTAGCAAGCAGTAACGTCGGGCAAGAGTTTCGCAGAGGTCGGGCCCGTTGAGGCTCAGCCCTGCGTTTCTTCTTTTGTCTGTTCTGTAAAAAGAATGGGGTTTCTATATGCGAAGGGTTGTCATTACGGGTTTGGGTCCTGTCACGCCGATTGGTGTGGGTGCGCAGGTGTACCATCGGGCCCAGCTTGATGGTACAAGTGGAGTTTCTCTGGTCACTCGCCTGGATATGGAGCATATTGCCTGCAAGTTTGCTGGGCAGCTTGACATTGATTTCACGCAGTTTTTGGACAAAAAAGAGATTAAAGTGTGGGATCCCTTTATTCAGCTGGCGGTCATTGCCTCAGACTTGGCCATGGCAGATTCCGGTTTGACAGTCGATCAATTGGATCTCGAGCGCTTTGGCACGGTGATTGGTTCAGGAATTGGTGGGATTGGCGCCTGGGAAAGCAATTTTAAGAACCTTTGGGAAAAGCATGCCGGGCGAATTTCTCCTTTTTTTGTGCCGATGTCCATTTGCAACATGGCTGCCGGTATTGTCTCGATGCGCTATGGTGCCCAGGGTCCGTCCAGTTGTGTGGTGACTGCATGTGCCACAGGAACAGGCAACATCGGCGATGCGATGCGAACCATTCAGTTGGGTGAGGCGGATGTGATGTTGGCGGGAGGAGCGGAAGCTTCCGTCACCACCATGAGCATGGCAGGTTTTGCCAACATGAAGGCTTTGTCTTTTCGCAACGATTCTCCTGAGACGGCATCTCGTCCTTTCTGTGCGTCTCGAGATGGTTTTGTTTTGGGAGAAGGCGCGGGCATTGTTGTGCTTGAGGAACTGGAGCATGCAAAGCGTCGCGGTGCCCGAATTTATGCTGAATTGGTCGGTTATTCCACGTCGGCCGATGCCCACCACATGACCAATCCAGCGCCGTCCGGTTCAGGGGCTGCTCGGGCCATGCGAAATGCGCTCAAAAGTGCGGGCATTCATCCAGAACAGGTGGGTTACATCAATGCCCACGGTACGTCCACGCCCGCGGGTGATTTGGCGGAGACACAGGCCATCAAGGCGGTTTACGGTGCGCATGCCTACAATTTGGCTGTATCCAGCACGAAATCCATGACAGGTCATCTTTTGGGAGCGGCTGGAGCCATCGAAGCGATTGCAACCGCGCAAGCCCTCTACAGTGGGGTTTTGCCGCCAACCATCAACCACTTTGATCCCGATCCTGAGCTCGATTTGGATTTTATTCCCAATGTTGCCCGGGAAACTTCTGTTGAGTTCGCTGTCTCCAATTCGTTTGCCTTTGGCGGTCAAAATGCGGTTTTGGTGTTCAAGCGGTTTGAATGAGGGGTTTTCCCAACGCTTCAAGTTGAGCATATTCGCATACAGGGAGACATTTCACAGATGCGCCGGGATGTTTTTGCTCGCTGATTCGTAAAAAGCCAGGCTTTTGCCGTCAAAGGTCATTCGCTTCCCTGAGGTCATTTTGATTTCCAGCGTGTATTCTCCGGGCATGTAGACGGTTTTTTGGCGGTCAAGGTGAATTTTGCTCGAATCGATGGTGTGTGGCGGTTCGGGCAGTTTGTCTTTGAGGAGTGGGTGTGTGCATGGCTGTTCGGATAGCGGCCTCGCAATCTCTTGGGTGACGGGATCTCGGGTGGTTTCTATCGCCGCGACGCACCGGTAGAGGTAGGCGAGGGTTTGCGTTTGAGAGAGATCGCTCTGTGCCGTGTTCCATTCGTCTCTGTGTGTGCTGTAAATCCAAACAAACCCAAAGAAAATGACGCTCCCCACGAATGCAAGGGCCATCAAAGTGAAGTAGGCTATGGGGTGTAGGGTGTACCGAGTAGGCATTGTCCCCATCATACAATGGCATTTCCAGCCAGAACTTTGGCATTCCAAAGATGTATGCTGTTCGTTGCATGCAAGGATATCAATATACCACTGAGCTCGGCGGACGTACCTTGACCCTGGAGACGGGGAAAATGGCAAAGTTTGCATCTGGAGCTGTCAAACTTACTTATGGAGAAACAGTGCTCTTGGCCACTGTTGTGGCTAAATCTGAGCCCACCGTTATGGATTTTTTGCCTTTGACCGTTGAATTTGAAGAGCGTCTCTATGCCGTTGGAAAAATTCCCGGTTCGTTTGCCCGTCGGGAAGGGCGTCCTGGAGAAAAAGCCATTTTGGCTGCCCGGATCACAGACCGACAAATTCGGCCCCTCTTTCCCAAGGGTTACCGCCATGAAACCCAGGTGGTCATCACGGTCTTGAGCGCCGACCAGGAAAATATGCCCGATGTGTTGGCGCCTATTGCGGTTTCCAGTGCCCTGATGCTCTCTGATATTCCATGGATGGGGCCTTGTGCGTGTGTCCGGGTTGGATACATCGATGGCGCGTATCGGATGAATCCCACTGCGACCGATTTGGGCCATTCGCAAATTGATATTGTTGTTGCAGCTACTCAGGACGCAGTTTTGATGGTTGAGGCGGGGGCGTTTGAGGTTTCAGAGGAACTTTTGGTTGGCGCCATTGAATTTGCCCACCGTGAGATGCAACCGCTGTTCGAACTGCAACACAGCATGCAGGCCGAAAGAGGCAAGGAAAAGTGGTTTTTTGACGTCCCAGAAAGGGATCTAGACTTCGAAGAAGAGGTCTCTCGCATGGCTCGGACCCAGGGACTTCGCGAAGTTCTCTTGACCCAGGGTAAAAAAGCCCGCGGTTTGGCGACCGAAGGTTTGAAGGACAACATTCTCAGCGAAATGCTTCCGGCAGACGGCGATTTGGGTCTTGCAGGCAAAGTTGCCAGTGCCTTTGATCGAGCAGTGAAAGCCGAACTGAGGCGAATGATTCTGGAGGAAAATCTTCGTACAGATGGGCGCAATTCCGAAACCGTTCGCCCCATTTGGATTGAGACATCGTGTTTGCCCAAAGTTCACGGAAGTGCACTGTTTACCCGTGGAGAAACGCAAGTTTTGGGTGTGACCACCTTGGGTGCGGGAAGAGACGAGGTTGAAATTGACGATTTGAGTCAGGAGACCACAGATCGCTTCATGTTGCATTACAATTTTCCACCCTACTCAACTGGCGAAGTCAAACGCATGGGAGGGCAGTCGCGCCGAGAGATTGGTCACGGCGCCTTGGCCAAGCGGGCATTGCGTGCTGTTTTGCCTCCCTTTGAAGCGTTTCCCTACGTCTTGCGTGTTGTCGGTGAGGTCTTGGAGAGCAATGGTTCGAGCAGCATGGCGACGGTCTGTGCGGGATGTCTGTCTCTGATGGATGCCGGTGTTCCAATCAGCGCCCCGGTTGCTGGGGTTGCCATGGGGTTGATTATGGGGGAAGCCGCGGAGGGCCAGTCTGCTCCGTACACCATCCTGACCGATATTCTCGGAAGTGAAGATGCCCTTGGGGACATGGATTTCAAGGTTTGTGGAACCGAAAAAGGCGTCACCGCACTGCAAATGGACATCAAGATTTCGGGTATCACCCCGAAAATCATGCGCGAGGCTTTGGACCAGGCGCGTCGCGGACGGATGCACATTTTGGCCAAAATGCAAGAGGCGCTGCCTGAAATCCGCTCTGAATTGTCTGACAATGCGCCGCGTATTTTGACGCTCAAAATCAATCCAGAGAAAATTGGTGTGGTGATCGGCCCTGGCGGCAAAAATATCCGAGAACTTGAGGCGATGGGTGCAACAGTCAACATCGAACAAGACGGAACCGTGCGTATTTTCAGTTCGGATGCCGAAAAGGCCCGCTCTGTGTTTGATCGCGTCGAGCAGCAGACCCGTGAGCCCAAAATGGGTGAAGTGTACGACGGCACGATCGTCCGAATTATGCCCTATGGCGCGTTTGTCAAGCTGTTTGGCGATGTGGACGGTATGCTGCATATCTCGCAGATGGCAGAACAGCGTCTGGAGAAAGTTGAAGACCTCTTCAAGGTCGGCGATTCCGTTCGCGTTAAAATTGCCCACATCGATGAGAAGGGTAAATTCAATTTGGTGCGTCCAGAACTGGAAGGAAAACACGCCAAAGTTGCGCGACCCAACAAGGATTGAGAGGCCATATGCGGAGTGCTTACCTCACTGCTGCCCAAATGCTCAAATCTGCCCGTGAGTTTTCTCTGATGGGTAAGCCCGATGAAGCGGTTCGGACGTTTTATCGGGTGGTGGAGGTGCTTATGGCGTTGCCACCGGAGCGCACTCGGGATGTCTTGCTCGGACATGCCTATTTGGGTCACTACCAAACGCTGTGTGTTCAAGGTGAAAAACCCGATCTGGAGCTTCTCAACAGGGGTGTTTCCTATGCCCGGACGACCCGGGATCCACTCGTTCGGGCCATCGCGCAGGAGTGCCTTTGGGCAGAGGGGGCGTTTCAGAGTTAACGTTCCTTTCAGGGAAAGCGGGTATAGTAACACCCGTGAAACCATTTCTCATAACTTTTGGTTTGTTGACCTTGGGTACTGTCTCTGCTGAAGCTGCCATCCCAACGGGGTATACGGCCATGCCGTACCTGAGCGATCAACCGGTTCGTTCTTTCAAAACTGCTCCAAAAATGCAGCTGGAAAAGAACAAAGACTACATTGCCGTTGTGGACACGAGCAAGGGAAGAATTGTTTTGGATTTGTACGAGTCCGATACGCCCACAACCGTCAACAGTTTTGTGTGGTTGGCCCGTCACCACTTTTACGATGGGGTGGTCTTTCACCGCGTGATTGACAAGTTTGTTGTGCAGGCCGGAGATCCCAATACCGCTGATCCCAAATCAGAACGGTCCCGTTGGGGAACCGGTGGACCAGGCTACAGCTTTGGTCTCGAATTGCGCAAAAAATTGAACTTCGACAGCAAAGGCATTTTGGGTATGGCACGCTCTCAGTCTCCCGATTCCAACGGAAGCCAGTTCTACATCACGCTCGCTGCAGCGTCGTCATTGAACAACAACTACACCGTGTTTGGAAAGGTCACAGAAGGCCTCGATATTTTGGATAAAATCACGAAATATGAAGCGCCAGACACAAAAGTGACGCCAGACAAGATCAACTCCATTGTGATTGCGGTGAAAAAATGACCACGACCGAATATGACATCCCACAAGGGTATGGACTCGTTCCTTTTTATGCCCCTGAGCGAAAAACACAGTTCTCTCAAGTCGGCAGTGGCATTGAGATTGGAAAGCAGTATCGGGCGGTTTTGGAAACCAGTGAGGGGCGTTTGGTTTTTGACCTTTTTGCTGACCAGGCACCGGTGACCGTGGGCAGTTTTGTTTACCTGATTCGCAATCACTTCTACGATGGGATTATTTTTCACCGTGTGATTGATGGGTTTATGGCTCAAACGGGCGACCCCACCGGAACCGGGATGGGTGGTCCTGGATACAAATTCAAAGACGAGTTTCACGCCGATCTCAAGCACGACCAGGCGGGAACCTTGAGCATGGCCAATGCGGGTCCGGGAACCAATGGCAGTCAGATTTTCATCACCTTTGCGCCGACACCCCACCTCAACGGCCGACACACCGTATTTGGCAAATTGGTTGCGGGGGCTGAGGTTTTGGGTCGTATTCGCAGGGTTGACCCGCAGGCCCCTTTGCCTTACCCCACAGTCATCGAGCGGGCGTACGTTCTCGAGAAGATTTGAGCGCATGTCTCGGTCCGAAGTCGCCTTGTTGTGTTAGACTGAAGCGTTTGAGACGACTTGTGCGTTTCGGGGGTGGTTAGCGTGGCAGAAAAGAATATTGATAGGCTGTTGGCTCAAGCTGGAAGCAAGTACCGACTTTCGGTGCTCGTGGCCAAGCGTGCACTGCAGCTTAAGGCTGGGTCACCCAGTGTGTTGCCTTCAGATCAGCGGGCGGGTTTTCGCAATCTGGTTACCGTCGCAATGCGGGAACTTGCAACCCAGAAATTGATCACCGGTGATCATTTTCTGGATGAAGAGCGTTTGAACAGCGACCTTTTGCGCCAAAAACAACAGGCCCAAAAGGCTGCGTTTGAGCGAAGCCAAGTGAGCGAAATTTAGCCGATGTTGATGAATCTGTCCACCTTTTGGGTGGACAGATTTATTTTTTACGTCCAAACAGCCCGCCCAAGAACCCTTTTTTCTCTGGCGTTTGGTTTGAAGCCTCTGGTTTGAATGGGGGTGGGTTTGGCTGTTTGGGCGGTCCATGGCGTCCCAAGATGGGCGCACCGTTAGAGGAAACCTCGCCTGGAAAAGCATCTGTTTTGGGTTGGGGTTCTTCAATCAGGGTATCCATGGGTCGCTGTATGGGAACTTCATCGTCCCAGTCGAGCAATTCTGGTGGTGGAACGTAGTACTCTTGTCCGCCCAATCGGGTGAGCGCCTTCAGCAGGCTGTGATAGAGTTCCGATGCACTGGGCCGTTCTTCAGACTTTTTGGACAACCCGCGGTCTAGGTCGCGCAGGGTCGATTTTGGAAGGTCTGGACAACGGGTGGAGAGCGATTTGGGATATTGGGTGAGGTGTGCAACCATCAGGGCTTCGTAGGAGTCTCCATCAAACGGTCGATTGCCGTACAAAAGCTCATAAATCAGAATGCAAAGGCTGTAAACGTCGCTGGCCGAACTGGATGGTTTACCCTGATAGATTTCCGGAGCCATGTAAAATGGACTTCCGGCAACCACATTTTGGTGTACGCCTGTTCGGATGGCCACCCCGAAATCACCCAAGTAGACGTTTCCATTTTTGATAAAGACATTGGCCGCTTTGACGTCTTGGTGAACAATATTTTGTCCGTGAATATAGGCGAGCGCCGACGCAAGCTGGGTCGCATATCGAAGTGCGGTCACCTGATCGGTTCGTCCGTTTCGTGCGAGCCGCTGATCCAGACTGCTCTCTTGGAAATACTCCAAGCACAAATAGGCGTCTGGTCCCGTTGCGATACCCCCATAGGCTTTGACAATGTGGGGGTGATCAAGTTTGACAGACAGGTTTACCTCGGAAGCAAAGCGTCCGGATTGCTCTGGGTCATTGCGAACGTCGTCTCGTGGAATTTTAAGCGCGACCTCCTTCTGAGCGGAATCGAGTGCGAGGTAAACCAAAGCTGTTTTCCCAGTTCCGATCAGATAGTCGATTTTGTAGTCTTTAAGGGACATCAAACACCATCCTCGCCTTCATTTTACCTCAGAAGGATCTTGATTAGATTAATTCAGTTTTGCACCTAACCCATCAAGGATGCCTTGAGGGAATTCCTGGATGACTTTTTCGAGGTTTTTTTGTGCTGTTGCGCGTGCCATTTTCTCGAAAGCGAGTCCTCCCCATTTTTCAGCAGCGGGCATATGGATGTGAATCACAACCTCCAGGCGATAGTGCAATTTGCCGTCTTGGGCGCTTCCGGTGCCTCCAACCTCTGCCCAAGATGTTGATGTTGTGGACGGAGGTTGTGGCTGTAAATGTGCGCCTGTTTCTGTGCGCGTCAGTGTGCTCGTAAAGGGAAATCGAAATTCGCCAAGCATGGGCACGACAAAGGCCAAGGTGGCGGTAATGTGCGTTTCGGTCTGCTTAAGATCGCGAATGAATTGGACGTGTCGGAGGCTTTTGCTCGGGTTTTGCAGGTAAGCAATGGCTTGTGGAGTGGAAATGGATACTGGAATTTCGAAGTCCTCTTTGAATTCGAGTTTCATTTGTCAATCCATTCGATTCTGTAGTTGTCTTGGGCAATTGCAGATTGCACTTCGGCGTCACTGATCGAGCGCAATTTCGAATGTTCGGAAAATCGGGGTGCACTGGACGCAAACCCCACACGGATGATCAACTGCTCGGAATCCTCATCCTTGCCCAGTCTCCAAACCAGGTTGTTGGCCAAAAGGTCAAGTGTTGTGTCTAGGCCTGACATAGTGACAGTTTGACATGTTGGCTTTTGGAAGAACAGCATAAGAAGGTTCAGCGGTCTGTTTTGAATGCAGAATCGATGTCCACAATGTCGGTCCAGTCGATGCCGGATCGAACGCCTGAACTCAAGAAGGTTTCGGTTTCGACCGTTCCATCCGCGAAAAATTTAACTTCCCAGCGTACGCCCGGTGTGGCAAAGGAGACCATGATGGCCTCTCTGATATGGTCCAGTCTGAATGCGATCTGTTCGGTTCTGATCCCGCGTAGAAATTCCAAGAGTTGATCCATCCCCACAGTATTCATCGCGGGGTCGAGATGCCCCTCCCACGTTTCGATTATTCTTGGGTCATCTATGCTAGACCTCAAATTCATCCGTGAACATCCTGAAATTGTTCGTAAGGCCATTCAAGACAAACGTGTTTCTCTCGATCTGGACGAATTTTTAACATTAGACCGAAGCATCCAGGATCTCAAGAGAACGGTTGAAGCCAAACAAACCGAGCGAAATGCCAATGCCAAGGACGTGCCCAAGGCATCCAAAGAAGAGCGTCCCCAGTTGATTGAGAAGGGACGCCTTTTGGGAGAAGCCCTCAAGACACTTGAGCCCCAATTGAGGGATCTGGAGGAGCAATTTAAGCGGTTGCTCTGGAAGGTGCCTCAGATTCCATTGCCTGAGGTGCCCATCGGTGTCGACGATGGAGACAATGTGGAGTTGCGTCGAGAGGGTGGTATTCCCCAGTTTGCATTTGATTTGCTTGACCATGTTGCGCTTCTTGAAAAGCGAGGTTGGGCCGAATTTGAACGTGTGGGCAAGGTATCTGGCAGCCGTTCTTACATGCTGCGCGGTGAATTGGCTCTTTTGGAAATGGCCCTCCATTTGTTTGCGATGGACCTGTTGGTGGACCGCGGACTGACCCCGTTGTCGGCTTCCGCATTGGTAAGGCCGGAAACGCTGTTTGCAACGGGGCATTTTCCGGGTGGCGAGGATCAGGTGTACCGGTTGGAAGACGAGCCGTTGATGTTGGCGGGAACGGCTGAGGTTCCGGTCAATTACCTTCACTCGGGCGAAATTTTAGAGTTCAGTGCACTGCCTTTGGCATACGCGGCCTTTTCCGGTGCGTTTCGTCGGGAGGCGGGAAGCGCCGGCCGGGATGTGCGGGGATTGATGCGTGTTCATGAATTTAAAAAAACTGAGCAATACATCATCTGTGAGGGGCGTCCTGAGGTTTCCGAAATGTGGTTCGCCAAGATTTTGGAGAATGCGGAGCAGCTGTTAAAGGCTCTGGAATTGCCTTACCGTGTGCTTCAGGTGTGTACGGGCGACATGGGTCCAGGCAAGGCACAGATGTTTGATTTGGAGTGTTGGATTCCTTCCGAAAGCCGTTATCGGGAAACGCATTCCTGTTCCAATTTGCACGATTGGCAAGCGCGTCGGACAGGCCTTCGCTACCGGGATGCAGACGGCAAAGTGCAGTTTGCCCACACGCTGAACAACACCGGTTTGGCCACGCCTCGGTTGTTGGTGGCCTTTGTCGAGATTCACCAACAGGAAGACGGTCGCGTGTATCTGCCTGAGGCCATTCGTCCGTATATGCGGGGTCGAACCTCCATATAGACGTTCGGTTCAAGCTATAAAATCGGTTCCGGTGGGTCAAGACATGCGTGAGCAGAGGTAATTTGGGAGTGGTTTGGAGAAATTCAGTTAGCTTCAGCCGATGAGCGCTGTGTACGTCATTGCCTGAATAGATTTACGCCCTCTGGGATGGAAAAATAACATGGGTCTGGTGTGTCGTGATTGTGACCGACCATTCCGAATCATTGGGACGGTGAAGGTGGCTTGTCTCGAACCGATTTCAGGTTTTAAAGGTTTTTCGTCCAGACCATCCCTACAGTGGTCCGTTTTGGAAAGATGCCCAAGTTCAACTCTAAGGATCCCGTGTCCAGAGGAGTCAGCACCTTTGTTGCGTAGGACCATGTATCTTCTGTCCAACGGTTGTAGGTCAATGTGGTTTCCAGGTCGCTGTCAAAGGGCAGAGCGCCATAGGTGTAAAGGGTTTCTCTGAGGCCGTAGGTGAGGCGGTCCATCCAACCGACCAAAACTTGGGTCTGCAAGCGAAGCCCTTCTTTGGGTTGTATGGCGAAACCCAATTCCGTTCCCCACCGAGGTGCTTGGGGCGCATCACTGACAAAAATGCTAGCCCCCAGTTCGGGTTGGGTTTGTGTCAGGGCCATCCACACATGGGAGGTCGTGCCGAGTTTTGTTGAGATGTCAACGATCAGACCGCGGTTGATTCGGTAACGACCCATCATCCAACCGAATGACCCTGTGGTTTCGAGATCCAATATCCAAGATGGGCGGTAAGGGGTGGGTCTTGGTGCAAGGGTGTTGCCTGTGGACGCCATGCCTTTCAGTGCGAATTGTGCTGCGGTTCCCTCCCCGTAGCCGGTCAATCTGTACCGGTGGGTGTCAGATTCGAGGTCAATGTATCCCAGGGCATTGCCAATGGGACCGAAGTCCAGTGCTTTTTCCAGCTGGGCAGATAGACCTTCGTGGCTGACCCGCAAACCCAGAGTGGTTCCTGGTTCCGGCAGATCGATGTTTCGAATCCGAAGTCCAAATTTCCCTTGATTTCCTGGATTTTGAGCGTCCCATACGACTTCCAGTCCTCGTGTGGTTTCAAGCGACAAAATCAAGAATAATGGTAGAAGGTATTTCAGCATACCTCCGCAACTTAGCAGGGTTTTTCAGTTCGTTCCAGGGTGTGGTTTGGATTTGGAGTCTTAAGGTCTAAGAAAAGGATATTCTGTAGTTGGAAGTAAAGTTTCAGGAGTTTTAAACCATGACTGCCTCCTATACCACTGAAGAGATCCTTCACATCGGTCCCATTTCCACTGTCTATATGGCCCGTCATGTACAGTCTGGTCGGCGTATTGTCATCAAATCGCTTCACGCCGAGTATCCTTCCTCCTCGGATTTGGCGCTTTTGCAGAACGAATTTGACATCACGCAGTTTCTTGAGCCCTATGGTTTTCGAAAGGTCATTGAATTTTCACAGTTCAGCGGTAGACCGGCACTGTTTTTGGAGTATCTGCCGGGTGTACCATTGTCCTTATTGCCCACACCTGTCTCAATCGATTTTTTTCTCTCGTTGGCTCTTCCGCTCGTTGCCCAGTTGGTTTCCATTCACTGGCTTGACGTGTTTCACCGCGACATCAAGCCGCACAACATCTTGTTCAATGCAGAAACCAAGCGCTTGGAGATCATCGATTTCAGTTTGGGGCAACATATCTCCAGACGTAAAAATCGCCAATCCCATTTGGATTTGCTAGAGGGTTCTCTGCCCTACATGTCACCCGAACAGACAGGGCGCATGAACCTTCCGATCGATCACAGAACCGATTTGTACTCTTTGGGCGTGGTGTTCTATCAGCTCTTGACCGGACATCTACCTTTCGAGGCAACAGATGCAATGGGGTGGATTTACGCGCACATGACGCTGATACCCAAAACTCCCCATGCGGTTGTTCCGTCTGTTCCACGTGAAATTTCAGATGTCATTGTGAAGCTTTTGTCCAAGTCGCCTGAACAGCGCTACCAATCCGCCGAAGGTTTGCTTTTTGATTTGCAGACCTGTAAAGATATTTTTGAGGGGAAAATATCTCTTTCTGGGACAGATTTTGTACTGGCCCAACGCGATGTCGATTCGCAGTTCAGTTTTCCAGCCCAGTTATACGGTCGGGATCGAGAAATTGCACAACTGCTTTCCGGTTTGGATCGTGCTGTAAATGTTGAGGACACCGTCACTTGGGCCATGGTATCCGGTTATGCTGGAATCGGGAAGACCGAGCTCGTTCAGGAGCTGCAAAAGCGTGTCGCGCATTATCAGGGTCACTTTGTCACTGGAAAATTCGAGCCACACGATCAGAGCACACCCTTTTCTGGGCTCATTTCTGCTTTTAAAAGCCTGATCAAGCACATCCTCAGTGAAGGTGAAACGGATATCACTGCATGGAAGCATCGGGTCAGCACCCTGCTCGGTCACAACAGTGCTGTCTTGGTTCAAATCGTGCCTGAGTTGGAGTGGTTGATCGGTCGACAAGAGAGAGCGCTTGATCTACCGACCGCTGAAAATGAACATCGATTCCGGCAGGCATTTAGAGAAATGGTCCGGGCATTTTCAACGGTGGAGCATCCATTGGTTCTCTTTCTCGATAACCTTCAGTGGGTGGACCCGGCCTCTTTGCAGCTTATTCAAGAACTGTCTCAGATAGAAAATATAGAGGGTGTGATGGTTATCGGTGCCTACCGTGACCATGAAGTTATGGATTCCCATCCGCTTTTGGACACCTTGACCCAAATGGAGGAGCATCATGTCGAGTTTTTGCAACTGAGGCTTCAACCCCTCACAGAAATGGAATTGGAAAAACTGTTCAGTGACATGTTGAAGTGCACCGTCGACCGGGCGAAACCCTTGGCACATTTGCTCCACAAAAAGACAGGCGGGAACCCTTTTTTCATACAACAGTTTGTCTATCTCCTGTATGAAGATGGCATTTTGAATTTTGACCGGTATTCGAAGCAGTGGGTTTGGGATTTGGATGTCATTTCCGCCATTGGATTTACCGACAACGTGATCGATTTGATGGTTCATGCCCTTGAAAAATTCCCACCGGACACACTCGACGTTTTGCAATGGGCCTCGGTGTGGGGACAGGCGTTTGACATTGAGCGTTTGGCTGCTGTGCGTCGGGAGCCTTCGGCGGAGGTTATTCGCAAGCTGGCACCGGCTTTTAGGGAGGGTTATTTGAATCGGGAGGGTAAAGCTGGCCAGTTTGCCTACGACCGGATTCAGCAGGCATTGTATGCAACCATAGATCCGCAAAAAAGACTGCACATTCACCATGAGATTGGCACCTTGCTCGAGCAGATCCAGATTGAACACCACGATCTCATTTTTGAAACCGTGCGCCATCTGAACACAGCCAGATCCATTGTTTCGTCCGAAAAGGCGACTTCTTTGGCCCAACTGAATTTGGAAGCAGGCAAGTTGGCCAGGCAGTCCACTGCATATCCCTTAGCGATCCAATGTTTTGAATCCGGTATAGCGCTCCTCGGACAAGACGCTTGGGAGTTGCACTATGATCTGACCTACCATTTGTATCTTCAGTTGGCTTCTTGTGAATTTATTGTTCAAGATGATAGGTCTGCAAAGATATACTTCTCAGACCTTCTGAACAATGCTAAGAAAGATATTGAAAAAGCTGAGATCTATTCAGCCTATATTTCTGTTTTGGCTTATAATGATGAGCTAAATGAAAGTGTAAATATAGGTATAATTGCTCTCCGTGAATTGGGTATTGAAATATCGAGTGGTGATATAGATAATAAAATTGAAAACGAATTCAGAATTGCCAGGAGATACTTTAAAGAATTAGAACTATCCAATGGAACACAAAAAGCACTAAATATTCATGAATTGAATAATGAATTTAAGAAATCAATATTCAATCTTTTGGGTGAGACTTGCGGTGCTGCCTATTACAGCAGTACTGGGACAGGTTTTGATATATTCATATTAATTACTTTGAAGATGGTAAATTTATCCTTTCAGGATGGCCACTCCTGGTCCTCTGTATTTGCATATTCCAATTTCTCTACAATATTGATTTCAAGGTGGCAAGATTACGATACTGCCTATCAAATTGCCAATCTTGCCGAAGATTTAGCTATCCGTTATGGAAACATATTTGTTTTGGCTCGCACCTATTATATCCTGGCCAGTCTTGTTTTTCCTTGGAAGAAGCCCACCAAAGATAACCTTATTTTATTAGAACAAGCGCAAGTTTGGGCATTGGAAGCGGGTGACTTGAACTATGCGACCTCGGCAGCAGCGCTGATTGGGGTGACTGCGTTTTATATCGGTCATTCCTTGGATCAGGTTCGACAAAAGGCAGCACAATATGGTCCGTTTCTCATTTCCGTCAACACGGGAGCTTACAATACGCTGAACCTTCTCAATCAGGTTGCCAAGTGTTTGCAAGGCGAAACCTATGGCCCAACAGATCTCTCGGATAGGGAGTTGGATGAGGCGGGCTTTGAAGCCCAATGCAGAAGGTATCCAAAAATGCACATCAGTCACCGCTACTGGAGCTTGAAGGCGTTGTTGCATTTTCTCTATGGAGACATGGATGAGGCGTTGGTTGCAATAGGCTACTGTGAACGGCTTCGTGAAGAAAGGGTCGCACTAGGAATGCAAATACATGCAGAAAATATGTATCTGCATTCTCTTATTCTTTTGCATTATTACGGGTCCATGGGGCTGGATGCCTATGCGGCCCAAATGCTGGATCGGAATTTCATTCAAATGAAACTGTGGTCTGAGCATAATCCACACAACTATTTGCATCAGTATTTGCTTATTCAAGCAGAGTGGCAGAGGGTTCAAGGAAATACATTGGAGGCCTTCTCGTTATATGAGCAGGCCTATAGGGCTGTTAAGGAAACACCAAACCTTAAAGATCAGGCCATTATTCTTGAATGTGCAGCCAGATTTTACCTATCACAAGGCTCAAATTTAATAGCGCGCGCATACTTTAAAGAATCCCATTATTGCTATACGCGTTGGGGTGCAAAGAGAAAAGCGCAGCATTTGCAAAGTATGTTCCCACAATTCTTATCTACGCCGGATTCAAATTTGAGTGATTCTGTTCACAACACAGAGGGTGCATTTCATCATACCTTAACCTCGGCAATGACAAACTCTGCATTGGATTTGCAGAGTATCGTACGTGCATCTCAAACGATCTCAGAACAAATTAAATTAGATTCTCTTTTGGAAAATTTAATGATTCTCTTATTAAAAATGGCCAGCGCAGATCGGGGCTTTTTGTTCCTGAAGTCTGATCAGGGTCTTATCCCGAGGGTTTTTCAAGAAGGTATTACAAATACGCCTGTCTTAGATCCGACTGAGGCATCCTATGATTTTGCAAAATCTGTTGTTTATTATGTTCAGCAAACCCTAGATAACGTCGTGTTGCACGATGCTTTTGGTGATGGAAACTTTTCGAAGGATCCGTATATCAATAGGCAACAGGTCAAGTCAATTGTTTGCGCGCCACTTATCAACAAGGGACAAATGATTGGCATCTTATATTTGGAAAACAATGCCACGAAATATGCATTCACGGCTCAAAGAATAGAAATACTTCAAATTCTATCTAGTCAAATTGCAATTTCAATAGAAAATGCGACCTTATATGCAAATCTTGAAAAAAAGGTAGAAGAAAGGACAACGGATCTTAAAAAAGCTTACGAAGAATTGAAAATATCTGAAGAGAGAATTCGACATATGGCTTACCATGATAGCTTGACTGGACTTGCAAATCGAAAGCTTTTTGGAGATAGGCTAGAGCAATCTATTTCTAGAAGTCGTCGTAAGCAAGAATCGATTGGCGTTATGTTTGTTGACCTAGATGGTTTTAAGCTTGTTAACGATACCTATGGTCACGAAGCCGGAGATGAAGTTTTGAGGGTGATGTCCCGCCGAATGACTCAGGCTTTGAGGGAAAGCGATACCGTGGGTCGTTTGGGTGGAGATGAATTTGCCATTGTTTTGGTCGATTTGAAGAATGATGGGGATGAGGCTATTGTCGCTCGACGTATTCTGAGTGTTGTTCGAGAGCCTGTTATATTTAAAGGTGTGGGTCTTTATGTCGGTTGCAGTATTGGGATAAGTGTTTACCCTAGAGATGGAGATAATATTGAAGTGCTGCTGAAACAAGCCGATCATGCGATGTATCAGGCAAAACAAAGTGGTAAAAATCGATTTTCCATTTATGGTTCTCAAAGTATGGAAGATTGATATCTATTAGACTTCTTTCGAAACTGAGATTTAAATAAGTTCAAAATTATAGATACCTGCTATGTCTTGGACAGAGCGGCACGTCTTGGTCAGGACGGCACCCCGTGGGGCCTGTCTTGGGCTAAGCGGCACCCGAGAAAGGGCTTGTCCGCCAAAAGAGGCCGGGCCGCTAAATTACAGCAGTTTTCATCATTTTTGAAACACTGAAACATGGATAAAGCGTTACCTGGATGTGTTTTAGCTTCTCAAGAAATTCCCGATATTAAAGAAACTTGCTGTAAACCTTAACCCAAATCTTTTTCTTCTGTTTCTGTATCTACAACTTATAATCTTAAATCGCTTCAACCTCCCAATGACATGCTCAATTGCCGTCCTTTCTCTTGCCAAACATTGATTCTCCCTCTCCTTTTCTCTACTTAAGCCCTTTCCCTTTTTTGGTAATCTTGAATTATTATGAAGTTTGTGTATTCCCTGATACCCTTTATATGCCCTGACTTCTATTCTTGGATTTATTTTCGTTCTTGATTTCTTAAATATCTCGAAATCATGTTCGCCTTCCTTCAAAAATTGCGTACATATTATCTTTTTTATGCTCTTGTCAATTATGATTTCCGTCTTTATCGTATGTTTCTTTTTCTTCCCCGAATAATATCTCTTTTGTTTTTTAGGCCTTTCTATTGTTGTTTACTTTACATCCACAATGATTACTTCATACTCCATATCGCTCTCTCTTAAAGATTTCTTTCCGGGTAATGCAAATTCTTTACGCTGGATCAATGTATCTTGTATCCTTTTGCCTTTTTTGTAGGCACTGCTTTCACTCACTCCATAACTCTGATTTACATGAAAATACGTTCTGTATTCTCTTGTGTATTCAAATGCCATCAACAGCTGATCTTCAATACTCAGTTTGTTTTTACGACCTCCTTTTGCCTTTTTTGAACTCATTTCTATTGATAGAATCTATATCATTAGATCTCTTTCAAAACTCAAACAGAACCATAAATAATTTTTTAAACTACGAAGAATTTCGAGCGCCACTAACGTAGATCCACATGCTATTTTTGATCCCTAGAATATCGAAAAAATGACGAAATCTCTGCAAATCTGGGTTTTCGTTGACTGGAGATTCAAAAATGAAATATCCAAAAAATAAAAGACCTTACTCTAAGTGTGTGAACGTCAACCCATCCACGGGTTCAACAATGGCTCAACGGCTGTTCAATTTGCGGAGAGAACACGCCTCTCATCGCTTTTAGTTCTTCAACATTCGGTTTCGAAAGACGTCTATTGAATCGTATTCTCTGTTGATCCCGTTATTTACTGACCTGAGCAGAAATGACCTAAGAGGCTGTATGAATTTGTCTAAAGAGGGAATTTAAGAATAACGATATGTGCTAGACGGTGTTTTGGTATGACACGTAAGCCCTATCCATTGGACTTAACAGATATCCTCGATAAGGGCTCTCAACCCCATGATTTCCTTCACTGGCATCTTATCTATCATTGCTTTCGTATTTTCAGACCATCTGCTGAATGGGCGCACATTTCCCAAATTTCAGTCAAAAAGACCCCAAAGGGCCTGGGAGAGACCCTCTCAAAGAACTTACAGCCGTCTTGCAAGCCTCTTTCAACGTCTTGAGAAACTGCTTTAAGCCCAAATAAATCCAATAATGCCTAATATTTACGGAACTCTACGTACCAACACAAGCCTTGCTTTTTGATACATTTAATAACCGTCGAATAGACCGCAAGAAATACCCAATCCGTGAAACAGATGCCGAGCATCAGGCATTCAGTCGGCGCTCGAGTTCTGCAGCAAAGTCGCTGGGTCGCTCAAACAAGGCATCGTCAATCAACCAACGTGACCGGGCTTCAAAGTGGGTCGCAAAAAAACTGGCAATTCCACGTGCACGGCGGTCAACTTCGAGCACCACTTCCAGTCCTTTCGGCTGTGGGGTGAGCACGACTTCGACCTCTTTGAGGTTCCGAAACCGTTCACCGGAAGGGACAAAACCAATTTCTTGAATCAAATGGCCATAACCATACTCGACTTCAGAGTGCCTGAGCACAAAACCCGCGGTTTTCATGGCACCCAAAAAAGATTCACTGCGTGGATCAGGCAAAATGGTCAACATATCTTGATCGCCGGGATCCACGGCCGCAGAGATGGCCGCACCGGTGTTCAACCACAATCGGGTGCCGTGAAGCGACAGGGGAACAGCGTAGGGCACCTGGATTTCAAAGGGAACCTCGGTGAATTCGTTGGGCTGCAATGGAATTTCCCCACAAATCCTAAACTGTGCAGCGGCATGCTGGCTAAACCCCTCCTCTTCCTCAACGTGGGTCATAATGTACAGATTGATGTGTTCGATGATTTGGGAAACCTGTCCAGCCTGAACTTTGGTTACCCCAGACAGATAATCCCCGCGCCGTACCTCCGACTGATGGAGCACCGTGTCAATTTTGGCCGATCCGATTCCAACACTTGCCAACATGCGTTTGAGAAATCCCATGGTGCCGATTATACCGAGCGGCATTTGCCCTTGTCTTTTGGACAAGCGTTGAACATAATGGGCCTCGTACTCGGAAGTATTCGCTTCCCACATCCAAAGGAGTCCAAGTTATGCCTCACATTATCACCAGTGCCTGCATGGGCGTTAAGGATCAAGCGTGCACCGAAGTTTGCCCCGTGGAATGCATCTACGATGCAGGGGACCAGTTTGTCATTCATCCCGACGATTGCATCGACTGTGGGGCCTGTGTTCCCGCATGTCCCGTATCGGCCATTTTTCCAGAAGAAGATTTACCTGAAGAACACAAAGACGCCATCGAAAAAAACAAGACCTTCTTTGCTGAGTAATCCTTTTGATTGCACTTTCACACATTGTTCAGGCCTTATCTGAACAACCCCAGACCCCCCTGGAATTGGCCCGCGGTCTGAAATGTTCGCCAGAGAAAATCCAGAAACTGCTCCAAGTCGCCCAGGACTTGGGTTATCCCATTCTCTCATCCGCTGCTGGATACACACTCGAGTGTGGAACGCCAGCACCATCCAACGTGTCACGGTTTCTTCGCGGTTCTTTTGGACATTCATACACCTATTTGGGCACACTGGACAGCACGCAGAACTTGGCACGGTTTCAAGCCAAGCGGGGCATCGGACAGGGTGCTGTGGTTTTGGCAGAGCGGCAGACCCGGGGACGTGGGCGCAGAGGGCGTTCCTGGACTTCGGGCCGGGGTTTGTATTTTTCACTGGTCTTGCAAAACGAAAACCTCGCACTGGATCGGTTGCCTCTACTTTCTTTGGCTGTTGGGGTGGCCCTCCACGCTGCCTGTGGTGTCGGAAAGCTCAAGTACCCGAACGATCTTCTCGCACCAGATGGGCGAAAATTGGCCGGTGTGCTTCTGGAAGCAAGTGTTCGGGGAAGCCGTGTCCAATACGTTGTCGTGGGCATCGGGCTTAACACCCACAAACCAGACCATCTGCCCCCACATGTCGCAGCACTCGAAGCATTCCAACCCAACCGCAGAGACCAACTGTTGGCCGGCCTGTTGTACCGTTTGGAACAGGGGTTTCGGCAATCTCCCGAAAGCATTCTGGAGCACTGGAGGGCGAACAACTGCACTCTGGGGTCTTTCGTGCAGATTTCAACCCGTCTCGGCCGACTCGAAGGCGTGGCGCAGGATATCGATGCATCCGGCGTCCTGTCGATTGAGACAACATCGGGAATTCAAAGGGTCCAAGCCGACGAGGTCGAGTGGATCCACCATTGGCAGGGCGATGAAACTTAGGCTTCTGTTGAACGCAAACCGAGCATGAGACCAATCAGCAATCATAACAGAAAGATGTAAAAGATAAAGGGCAGATTAAGATCTCCATCTTTACAGTCCACTACACATGGGCTATAGTTTCCCCATATTAAGTTCGATTTCATTCGATTCGCTTTCTCTTGACCCTCTTTTAGTTTCACTCAGCCGTTTTTCTGCTGTTTGTCGCAGGGGTCTGTTGCGTTCCGAAGGGTCTGTCTTGGTTTGTATGGGAGGTTCAACGTGGTGGTATTCAACTGTTGGGTGCAATATGAGTAAGTCTCTTTATTCCGACCTTCGGGGCAAATCCATCGAAGACATCATCAAGCACCCCTCACTCTGGGCCAAGTACATGGACCTCGCTTCCAGATCCAGTGACATCACCGGCTCCCTCACACAACTTCTCTCTAAAGTCCAAGCCATTCATGGTCCTGTCGCCCGGGCACGCCAGGCTCAGGTTATGCTTGGCCTCGATCAACCCTTCGAAGAAATTGAGCAGGTTCTCACCCCTTACCTTCACCATCCCCTCTGCAAATCCATGCACCTCATGGCGATCTTTGGCTGCCACACCATAGAGGCTTACCAATACGTTGCAGCACAATCCGAATTTGTCGTCACAACCCGTCTGGAAATCCCAGACCGTGAAGCCCAACTTCGGTGGGATTTTGTGCGCGCACAAGGGTTGCAAGGTGCCGGTCGCTTCGTAGAGGCCCTGAATTTCTACACCATTGCTCACCGAACAGCCCTCGACCTGGGCATCAACTCCATCGCCACATTTTCTCTCTCACAAATCAACTTTTTGACGTCCGATTCCCCTGAAACCAGAATCGAATCCCTCCTCCTTCAACTCGAACAGGCGGAGAAACATGAAGATTACCGAATCTTCAATCCTCTTCGATACTTAATTTGCACACAGTATATGTACCTAGAAGACTACCAATCTGCGCTGGATTACGCTCAAAGGATTTTCTCCATACATCCCATGAAGCAGCATCTGGTGCAGGGTTCAAGGTTGTTGCTGGGTTTACCGATGACTGAAGAATTGCCATCCTTGGAAGGTGTCGAGTGGCATGCGTTTTCCGTGATGACACACGTCTTGATGGACTTTCAAAAATTGAAACGGTACATCGAAGTCTTTGGAAACAGAGAAGATGTGGAAGAGTTGGCGAACAAAGTCTTGGGATACACCATTTCTGTGGATTTGGATATTCCAATGGCTGCGGTTATTGCCATGTGTTTGCAAGCGATGACGTATGCCACATCGGGTGATATACAAAACGCCCGAAACATCCTCTCAAATGCTGTTAAACTGACCAAAAATACCCAAAATATTCCCAAATGGTCTGAACGGTTCACCAGCCTGACCGAGTTTTTCATAGCATACAAAGAACAAAAAGCAACCCATCCCCAGTTTGGTGAAAATATTCTCGTGGGTTTGGAAAAATCGGCTTCTTTCCAAACGTTTGTCACTGAATATTGTCCTGATGCCATTTTTCTACTCCACAACGAACAAAGAACCACCATCACTGAGAAACTCATGGGCAAAGTCCTGTCATTTGAACCCATCTCTCAGTACCTCTCCAACCATCCGGATATTGCCAAACTCGGCAAAAATCCTACTGAATCTGATATCCTGAAAAGCAAAATTGACATTTTAGAAAACAGACTTGAAGAAGCCAAAGACAACAACGACATTCGCGCACGAGATTGTACTTTGTATGGGCTCTGCGTTTTATCCGCCCTGAATGATGATTATCCAGCCTTTATGGAATATGCAAAGGGTTTCATGGATAGCGAGATGAAACGACATTTGATTTTGTTCGCGAAGTTTTTTGCGAATGAAAACCCAGGTTACCAGTTACCTGAATCGTTCGGTCCAGAGGATCAACCGTTTTATTCATTAACGAGATTGCTGTTGACATTTAAGCAGTACAACTGGCATTACCGAAATTCGCACCACAATCCAGAGTATGAAAATATGAGGAATTCGATTTTAAACTGGGAAATCCCGGAGACGCTGGATGTTCCTTTGACGAATCTAATGTCGTTGACGCTGAAGATTTTGGTGTATTTGATGAATTGGGACGTAAAGACGCCGAAACCATTGATGCAAAAAATGCGAGACATCATGAAGACAGTGAAATTGACCGAGACAGAGCGGTATTACGTGTGGTTGGCAGAGGGGATGCTGGAATACCAAACAAAACAGAGAATGAAATCGATGTATGTATCGATTATAGAGAAGGGAATAGAGAAACAGAAATCGTTCCAATGGTTTGTTGTCCAGACGTGTCCACAGATTCTGATTTATCTAGAGAAGCATGGAAAGAGCAAAGTGGTGAAGAAATTGGCCAAAGATACGCTGAAAAGGTGGGCAGGTCCGTCGGGTCCAAGATGGGCGTGAGATTTTTACTGTTTTAAACGCTAAGCGAAGCAAAGGATTTTGGGTGCAAAGACCTCAGCGGATCCGGTGAATCTAGCGACAACCCAGCCGCAAACGTCCGATGCGAATCCACAAATTCCACCACCGCCCATTGTCCAGAATGTGGGAGATTCTTCGTCTCAGGGTCCACCAATTATTTGCATATCTTGTTGATCCACCTACACAAAATCCCACGCCCAAACCCATTACCCGTTTCTCTCCACCGAAATGGGTTCTTCTTTGTGTCCAATGTTTGATGTCATGTTGTGCACCTTCGGCCATCACCATTGATCAGCAGTTTGTGCGTACACTGAATCCCATGTGGCCCATACGTTTGACATGGTTTTTGATTCCTGTTTTACTCTGTGGGTGCTTTCCCAGAACTGCACCTGCCATTCAAACCCCCAAGATCGAGGTTGAAGAGACCCGATTGCTCAAACTCAATCCACCCGGTTTGGGCGTCCCAGCCGAAGCCATATTGGGTTTCAAGCTCCGGGTGACCAATCCCAATGCCTTTGGAATGGGCATCTCGCGGATTCAAGGGCAACTTTACTTGGACGGCGACCCTTCGGGAACTGTGGATATTCCGGGACTCAACATTCGACCCACGGGTAGCAGTGAGGTCGACACCCAAATTGCCATCGCACTGACCGAAGCCAACCTGTCGCACTTGGTGAAAGTTGTCCAGGGAAAAAGCATCACATACCGTCTGGATGGCACAGTGTCGATCGATGCGGGCACTTTGGGCAAACCCAACCTCGGCCCATACACGGTGTTCCAAGGAACCCTCGACGACGCACCGCTGTTGGTCGCGCCGAATTTCAGGTTGCGTCCCGAGTTGCTGCGCTTCAATGTCGGCCTCGACGGTCTCACACTGGAAATGGGCCTAGAGATCCAAAACCCCAACATTTTGGGCTTTCGGGTCAAAGCGCCCCTCGAACTTAAAATAGGTGGACAGGTGGTGGCCGGAGCCAGCATTGACGGTATGGTTCCAGCCCGAGACGCCGGCACGTCCTATGTCACATTTCGGTTTGACCCACTGAAGGTTCCCCAAGCGCTGCTCAAAGGGATATTCAACTTCAGTGTTTCGGGACGCCCGACCCTTTCCGCACCTGGATTTGGCGAAAAGACCTTTGACTTTGGACTCTTGACAGAAGGCAGTGTTCGGTAGGTGATCTTTTGATGCGCGGACAAGAATTGGGTGCATGGGCTTATCTTCCAGACGCACCCCTCCAAGATGACGGTGGAAAACGGGGACCCCTGAGCGGTCTTCGGTTCAGTGTAAAAGATCTCATTCAGGTTGCAAATTGGCCCACCTCTGGAAGCACATTCGCGTCTATTCCCCCACTTCCAAGGAGCCCTCTGGTCGACCAACTGTTGCACTTGGGTGCTGTGTGTGTCGGTAAAACCCATTTACATGAGGTCGCTTTGGGCTGTCTGGGATGGAACCCCATCCTTGGTCAGGCCCAAAACCCCTTGGATTCAACCCGAATTTCAGGGGGAAGCTCGAGTGGAGCGGCCATTTCCGTTGCAGTCGGGGCGTGTGATTTCGCACTCGGAACGGACACCGGTGGAAGCATTCGGATTCCAGCCGCACTGTGTGGCGTGGCCGGATTCAAACCGACCTCAGGGCGGTATTCAACCGAGGGTGTCTTGGCATTGAGCCCCACCTGCGACCACGTCGGTTTGCTTGCCCGCGACATTCGGGGCATATCGGATATCGACCGTGCACTTTTTCCAAATGAACCCCGAGAAACCCCGTTCGGCTCGCTGTGTTTTGGTGCTTGGGATGTCTCGCCTTGGGTGACACCTGAGGTGTGGGAAAGGTTTATAGAATGCATCACAATGCTCGATGCGCAGATGTTTTCTTTTCCGGACGTCTTAAAAAGCTATGACACGATTGTTCGCAGTGAGGCCGCCTGTGTGCACCGAAAGACCACTGGTTTCAGTGCACCGACACAGACGCTGCTCGAGCAGGCAGGTCAGATCTTGGCAACCGATTATCTGGACGCCCAAAACGAGCGGGCAGTGTTTCGGAACACATTGGAACAGCTTTTTGGCCGGTTTGATGTTCTGCTCGCACCGTGTGTTCCCGATGTGGCACCCAAAACAGATGAAGACCATTTTGCCCTTCCCTCTGGAAATACCCCACTCCGAACGGCTTTTTTGCGTTTGACAGCCCCATACAGCTTGCTCGGAGTACCCACAGTCAGCCTGCCCTTGCGTGTGGGCCCATTGTCCCAAGGCATCCAAATCATCGCACCTTGGGGAAAAGACGCTTTGCTTTTGGAAGTGGCTTGTGTTTTAGAAAGGTTATGGAAATGATCCCTATTTTTCGTGCAATGGCATGCATGGCGTTGCTGTGCTCTCCTGCCCACGCGGCATTCGGTTGGGCATTCGGAGGCGTCTCAACGCAGGTCGCCCGGGTCGGTGCGGGCGTCCAGATTTTGCCCATTCCCTTTGTGGGAAGTGTGGGCATCGAAGGTTCTGTAGAGCAACCTTGGAACCAAAACCCAACGCAAACACAATGGTCCGCTGCGGCACACCTGCGTGACGTTCACATTCCGCTGACAGAGGTTGACGTTTTTGCAGGTGTTGGCGGACAGAGAGGCGCCTCTGGAATCAACCCCTTTGCAGAGGCAGGTTTGAGAACCCCTTTGTCCAGCGTTGTGGGCGCACTGGGCCTTCGGTTTTCCAGCCGTCTCTATGCCGATCACGACATCCACTTTGGCCTGGATGTGGAATTGAGACTCTGAGTTAGACCATCGGCAAAGGTCGAACAAGGGCCGCGTCAGCCGGAAGGTCTGTCATTTCAGGTTCCATGGGTTTACCGTCTGCATCGATAAATTTGCCCATAAATTGGTGCGGACCAACCTGATCGACACACACCGTGTAAATGCCGGGTCGGTCGTATCCGGGCACCTTGGGAACCAAAATGGGGTGCTGACCGCGGGTGTGTCCTTCCAGATACGAGGGATCGAAACCGTCGCCCCTGAGCAAAGCCTCCACCGAGCGACCGATATAGCGCGTGTTTTTCTTCATGGACCACGATTTTTGCTTTTCTATGAGGCGTTGGAGGCGCTCTGTCTTGAGTTCCCTGGGAAGGTCGGCGAAGTGCTTGTAGCTGGGCGTTCCAGGACGGGCGCTGTAAATAAACATGTAGGCATTGTCGTATCCGACCTCATCGTAGAGCGACAGGGTCTCCTCGAAATCGCTTTCGGTCTCACCTGGAAATCCGACGATGATATCCGTCAAGAGCACAACTTCAGGAATGTGCCGCTTGATGGTTTCAATGTGCTCCAAGTATGTTTCCCGCGTGTACTCTCGGGCCATTCTGCGCAAAACGCGACTGGATCCACTTTGAACAGGGAGATGAACGCACTCGCAGATGGCTGGGGTCTCGGCCATGGCCAAAACAACATCTTCGGTGAAATTCATTGGATGGGACGTCGTAAACTTGACGCGCTTCACACCACTGCGTCCCACCATTCTGAGGAGTTCGGCAAAACTGGGAATGCCGGGGATGCGCTTGCCTTGATCGATACCGTACGAGTTGACGTTCTGACCCAGCAATGTGACCTCTTGGACGCCGGCATCGAGCAGCATGTCCAGCTCACGGAGAATGTGATCTGGGTGCCTGGAAACCTGAGGACCCCGCGTGGTGGGCACGATGCAGTAGGTGCAGTGGTGGTCACATCCCCGCATGATTGTCAGGTGCGCCTGAAGGCGATTTTTGGGTGGCGGTGGAATAAAATCGTGAATTTCATTTCGGAAATGCAGACTCCAAAAGCGTTCATTGCTCTCAAGTGCGGCACCGATGTCGAGCAGCGCACCCGGTCCAATGAGAATATCGACTTCAAACTTTCGGGCAATCTGCTGGCCTTCTTCAAGTTGAGCCAGACATCCCATCATGCCGACCACCAGAGGGCGTCGTTTTTTCTCGAGCCTCAGCTGTCCAAGCAAACTCCGCACTTTATCAACGGGTCTGCCTCGGACCGCACAGGTGTTGATCAATACAAAATCTGCCTCGTCAACGGAATCGACCAAATCAATTCCCAAAGAGACCAATTGGCTCTCAACCATGTGGGTGTCGTATTCGTTCATCTGGCATCCGTACGTGATCAAATGCGCAGTGGTGGTTCCTAATCGTTTCATTCTCGAGCACTCCTTTGTTATCGGGACCCTTGCCCAATGGGCAGTAACGGTTAGTCTATCACTTGGACGCGTGTCGTAGGTACTTTGAGGTTCTCGGAATGTGTCCGGAGATCACAAGGTGAAAATAATGACCATGCAAACAATACCTCTCAAGTGTGTTTAGGAAAAGAATGAGATATCGATGGCAAACAAAACACTGAAGGCAGAAATTGAATCTTTCAAAACACAGTATTTTAACGTTTTTTCGTCTCAAATTAGACCCTTCGGAAAACCAGCCACGTCCAATCCCGTTTCATGCGTCCAGGTTTTTTAGGATTTTAATTGCATAAAAACGTATTTCTATCATTTGATACGCTTTATATTCTATTTGAAGGAGCCAAATTCCACTTTTTACTTATCCCATTTTCATTACGGAAAATTTTATAATTATTTGGAATTAACAAAGAACATAAAACGTCTTTAATGTTCTTCTATATTTTCACTATTTATACATTGTTTTTAGCTGAGTATTATTTTTTTGTTCTATTTTTTATTTTTTAAAATCGATTCTTCTGTTGAATTCAATTCGGTGTAACAGTGGTATATATGCAATATTTCTATTCAATTCTTTTCGAATAGATCTTTTGCGTGAGTTACTATATATTCTTAAATTGTTCATTGCTATTTTTTAAATACCCATCTTTTTATTTATTGGCAAAATATATCTACATCATGACCTATCTAGTATTTTCTAGATTATTCTATATAAATAGCGCCTTTGTGATTTATATACCGCAAGATTTATGCAAAAAATACAATTTCTTGTAAATTATTTCCGAAATCTCTTTAAAAAATGTCTCCCTTTTTGTAATATCTGAATGTTAATTCTTTTTGGCCGCGATATCAGTCAAGACGTATGGTGTGCTGTTCAGTTCAAGGCGAGATTATAAAAATCTGCCACATCTATATTGGGTGTTTTTGGCGACTCTATTTTTGTAATAAATCATCATTTTTGTAAAATTTAAAGTATTATTAAAAAGCTGAGATCGATTCAATAGAGCTCTTTCGAAACTAAAATTAGGAGAGTTCAAAGTTATAGATACCTGCTATGTCTTGGTCAGAACAGCACGTCTTGGTCAGAACGGTACGCTATGCGGCCTGACCGCCAAATTAAACCTTAATGAAAATCTCTTTCTTCTATTTCGATATTTGCAGTTTATAATCTTAAATCTCTTCAGCATCCCAATGACATGCTCAATTACCATCCTTTCGCTTGCCACTCTCTTATTCTCCTCTTCCTTTAAGTTCTTTCCTTTATTCGCCAATCTTGCATTCTTATGTATTTTTCTCACCCCTTGATATCCTCTATCCGCTAAAATTTCTATCCCTGGATCTATTTTTGTCTTTGATTCTTTAAATGCCTTGAAATCGTGTCATCTTCCCTTGTAAAATTGCGTACATATTACTGCTTTTGTATTCTTGTTGATTATGTTTCTGTCTTTATTGTGTGTTTCTTTTTCTTCCCCGAATAATATATCTTCTGTTTTTTGGGGCCTTTCTATTTCCGTTTCAGTTGAATCTACAATAACTACTTCATATTCCATATCACTCTCTCTTAAAGCTTTTCTTCCTGGTAATGCGAATTCTTTACGCTTGATCAATGCATCTTCTATCTATCTTATTGTTTTGTAAGCAGTACTCTCACTCACTCCATAACTTTGACTCACATGGAAATACGTTCTGTATTCTCTGATGTATTCGAATGCCATTAAAGGCTGATCTTCTATTCTCAGTTTATTTTTTCGACCACCCCTTGCTTTTTTTCTTGTATTTTCCTCTGATAGTATTTCTATCATTGTATTAGCGGGCTGGCCCCTTTGTGCGCTGTTCTGCCCAAGACAATGTCGTTCTTTTGATTCCAACCGGTCTTCGAAATTTCTCGTCCGGCAAGATCTTTACCTGTTCATATTTCACCCTTCCATTCTACACCTCTACACCGGTTTCGAAAGAAGTCTAGTGTATATTTTTCTTCAGCTTCTTTTATGGTATATACTTCATGGTATTTTTCAAATGTTCTTTTTTGATATTTAGGCTGTAGGTTTCCAAGATAGATGGATTTTGCTACGTTATATTTAAAAATAAAATATTAGGACTTACGCGAAACGGTTTGGATGGTGCAGAATTTGAGGATGGGCAGACCTCGAAAAGTGAGCCGAAAACGATACTGTGAATTCTTGATGGCTACCCCTGTCAACCGAACCCAAACCTATTTTGCCGATCACTGCGATGATTTTTCTCATGATGCCATCAATCGATATTTGAAAGGAGATCGGGTCACCCCCGCTCAGGTTTGGGAAGCTGCCCGTACACACTTCGAGTTGAGTCCTAGGGGTTATTTAGTCTTCGATGATAGCGTAATGGATAAGAGTCATTCTCGTCAGATCAATGTGGCTCGTCAGCAGTGGAGTGGAAACGAGAAACGAACCATTCGAGGGATTGGAGTGGTGACGTGTGTTTATATCAACCCAGACAGCGAGAAGTTTTGGATTGTAGATTACCGTGTCTTTGCGCCAAATCAAGATGGGAAAACCAAGATTGAACATGTCCATGAAATGTTTCAGCGTGCCTTAGAGCGGTGTGCAGTGGGAGAGTTCAAATTCCGAACGGTGTTGATGGATTCTTGGTATGCGACTGAAAGTTTAATGACCGCCATTGATCGTGCTGGAAAGTATTTCTGCTGCCCCATCAAAAGTAACCGAAATATCCAGGATGCCCGGGAAGATGATCTCGAGTGGACACCCCATTGGTGCAGTTATCAACGGGCAGATGGGGTGTCTTGGAGCAAAGATCAAGAAGAACATGGACGGGTAGTACATTTGAAGAAATGTCCCAAAGCGTTTAGAGTGAAAATGTTTCGGATAGCGTTCTCTACCGAGCGCACGGAACTGATCGTTACCAACGATCCCACTCTGCTGACCACGGATGATGTGCGCTCGACGTGTGCCATCCGTTGGAAGGTAGAAGTGTTTCACCGAGAATACAAACAAATTACAGGGGTTGAAGATTGTCAGTGCCGAGTAGGACGCGCTCAAAGGAACCATATTGGGTGTGCCATGCTGATATGGCTTCGGATGAAACACCTTGCAGAAAAAGCAGGTACCACAATCTATCAACTGAAAGAGCGACTTTTGAGCGATTACATGCGCCGTGAACTCCGCTCACCTACTTTCACTTTCGCGTAAGTCCTAATATTATAAAAAATAAAAGATCTTTCTGTGTTTCTTTCGGCGATTGATTAAGATTTTCCGAATAAAAACTATTTCGAATATCGAGAAACAATATAGAAATTCCTTTGGCTATAAATAATTTTTGAGTAGTATCTATGGGGAATTATAGGCTATTTTTTATCCCAAGAATATCCCAAAAATGACAACACTTTCTTTAAATAAATGACTTACCTGACGGGTATAAGCTTCGAAAAGTCTAAAGAATGGGGAAAAATAGGGTTGCGTGCGAGGTATTTTATTGCAGATGATCTGTTCTTAAACTTGATTAAAACGAGTTGGCGGAAGTCGAAGGGGTTTTTGATGGTGTGACAACTTGGTGGCGTCCAAATCTGATCTTCACCTGGGATACACTTAAATGCCCACGTCTGGTTGTGATTTGTGTCTTTCCTTTCTGTTGCATTTGTGCGCGTTGGGTGCACAGAAAAAACACGTGAGGTGGGCTGTTCAATTCGCCGTTTGGGGTAATTTTGGGACAACTGTACTCCATGCGAGGGTCACGCAATCTCTTTTTTTTCTTGTCTTCCTCCATTTGCTCCTCAAATCTGCAGCCAATAGAATGGGATGGTCTCAGTCCCAATTTTGGGACATTTGTTTTGCTACAGAAAGAGAAGGACTATGGCCAGCTATCAAAAGAGTCGACCGGTTTGCTGGGAAGAAGTGGTCGGACAAGAGCATGTGCGTGATATCCTCGAAACCGCACTCAAGCGGGGGCACGTGGGTCACGCCTATATGTTCAGTGGGCCGCGAGGGGTTGGAAAAACGACGTTCGCGCGGTTGGTTGCCATGTCCCTTCACTGCGGGTCTCAGCTTCCAGACATTCCCTGCGGAACATGTCATGCGTGTCGCCACATTCAATTGGGCAGCTATCCAGATGTCGTGGAAATCGATGCCGCGAGCAACAACTCCGTCGATGACGTCCGACAGCTTCGGGAGCAGTTGGATTTGTCTCCCATGTACGGTGGGAAGAAAGTCTACATCCTGGACGAGGCACACATGATGAGCAAAAGTGCGTTTGCTGCTCTTCTGAAAACCCTCGAAGAACCACCAGCCCACATTGTCTTTATCTTGGCGACGACAGAACCGGAACGGGTTTTGCCGACCATCATGTCCCGCTGTCAACATTACCGTTTCAGACGGCTTTCGGTTTCCGAGATTGCCCAAAAATTGGAACGGATTTGCATTCAGACCGACATTGATTTTGAACGTGAAGCCCTGGAGCTCATGGCGCGACTTGCGGACGGCGCCATGCGGGACGCGGAAAGCTTGCTTGACCGGATTTCTGGTGCCGGGGACCGACTGTCTGTTCAACATGTGGAGGCGATTTTGGGGTTACCTCCCCTTCGACAGATGGAAGAGGTGGTTCGCGCGCTTTTGTCCCGAAACGAAGCGGTTTTGTTTGATCAACTGCAAAAAATGTACCTGCAAGGGCTTGCCGCCCGGTCCATTGTTGAAGGAGTTCGATCCGCGCTGCAAAAGCAGTTTCACGTGGAATTGGGGTTGGCAGCCGGTGAGGTTTTGGGCCAAAAAAATGACATATTGACCCTGATTGCCGCATTGGATGAGCATGTTGGCCGTCTCAGCCGTTTCGGTGACCAAACCGCCTTGGAGATGATTTTTATTCAGGCATTGTCCCGGTGGAACTTGAGCAGGCAGGTTTTGCCCGAAAGCCTCGTCCAGCGGCTCGATCGCTTGGAGAAATCCATCGCTGGGGTTGATGTGCCTGCATTGCCCAAGCAGGATCCTGTGTTGGGACAGCCGAGGCCAATACCTGCCGAACCTGTTTCTGTCCAACACACCCGAGCCGTTTTGCCCGTTTCCAATGGGCCCAAAGCCGAGACAGCCGCGCAAACCCTGTCGTTGCCTCAAATTTTAAAAGAGCTGAACCCGCACACTCGGGCATTTCTCAAGCCGGCCAAGATGACGCAGATCGGACAAACGGTCACTTTGCACTTTGGCCGTCGGTTTCAGTTTCACATCCAGCAGGCCCGGCAGCACCTCGATGACATCACCCGATTGGTCCGAAATCTCGCGCAGTCTGATGACATCCATGTGGTGTTGCAGGAGGAAGATGGCACGCCCACGCCTGAAACCCAAGCATCCGAGAGTCCGGAGCATTTCCAAGAAATCCAAGCCGAACCTGCCCATTTGTCTGCCACAAGGGTTCAATCTCGGGCCACCGCATTTTTTGAAGAACCCACCCAAAAGGTTTTGGATCAAGGGCGTTCCAGTGACGTTCCCCGTGACGTTGCTTGGGAAGCGGTGGAGACGGTTGCCTCCGATGCTTTGAAAAAAGTGGGTACACCGGAGAAAAAAAGCACATACGGAATCCAGAGCCACCCACTGTACGCGGACCTTAAAAAGCTCTTTCCCGGAAACGTGTTGCAAAGGGGAAAACTCCGTCACCGAGAGGTTGAACCCATCGAGGACGACCCTGAAGCCCAACATGTGACAACTGCCGAATCCACACCGCAAGAGGGATAAACTTGATATCAGATCTTTTGACCACACTCAATACCAATCAACAGGCTGCCGCACAGCATTATGAAGGACCTGCACTCGTTTTGGCGGGCGCAGGCGCGGGAAAAACCAAAACCCTGATTCACCGAATTGCACATCTCATTGATAGGGGCGTTCACCCCAATGAAATTCTGGCGATCACCTTTACCAACAAGGCCGCTGCCGAGATGCGGGATCGGGCAGGCCAACTGGTTCCCGGAGCCCAGGGTCTTTGGATTTCAACGTTCCACTCTGCGGGCGTGCGTATTTTACGTGCCTACGGCGACCGTGTTGGGCTCCAGCCTGGTTTTCTGATTTACGACGACGACGACCAACTCGACCTCTTGAAAGACATCATGGAGCACCTCATTGATGTTCCTGTCGACGCAAGCCCAAAAACACTGCGTTCCCTCATCGATAAAGCCAAAAACAACCTGTGGGGTCCTGAAGACCTTGCCCGAGGGGTTGGTTCCTCGAGAACCGTTTCTGGGTTTCCAGTTCAAACCGCCGTTGAGGCTTACCGACGTTATCAAACACGCCTTCGGTCCGCGAACGCCATCGATTTTTCGGATCTGCTTATGGAAACCGTTCGCCTTTTTGACACCTGTCCAGACGTGTTGGAACGCATTCAGCGTCGGGCCCGCTTCATCCAAATCGACGAATACCAAGACACCAATCGGGCGCAATACCAGTTTGCTCGGTTGCTCTCTCAAAGCCACCAAAACCTGATGGCCATTGGAGATCCCGACCAGAGCATCTACCGTTTTCGGGGCGCAGATATTCAAAACATCCTGGATTTTCAAAAAGACTACCCGGGCGCTGAAATTTACCGCCTTGAGCACAATTACAGGTCGTCTGCAAAGGTCCTTGAAGTGGCCAATTTGCTCATTATGCACAATACCGAGCGCCTCGAAAAAGTGTTGCGTCCAGTCAAACCGGATGGCGAAGATATTGCCTTTCACAGGGCAGCGGACCACCGCTTTGAGGCCGATTATGTCGCACAATCGATCACACTTTCACATGCCCAAGGGCGGGCACTCGGGGACATGGCCATTTTGTACCGAACCAATGCCCAGTCGCGGGTACTCGAAGAGGCCTTGCGAAGAAACAACATCCCCTCACGGTTGGTCGGTGGTGTCGGCTTTTTTGACCGCCGAGAAATCAAAGACATTTTGGCATACGTCCGTCTCTCACTGAATCCCAGAGATGAAATCGCACTCAGAAGGGTTTTATCTCGTCCGAAACGTGGGATTGGCGAGGTTGCACTGAACAAACTTGTCGAATTTGCGAAAACGGCCGGAATGTCTGTTCTGGAAGCTTTTGGAAGGGCGGATCAGGTCCTCGAGCGCGGCGCACAAAAAGCCCGGGAGTTTTACGACCTGATGCTCACCTACGCTGAGGCGTGTGAGTTGTACGCACCTCAAGACATTGTCCAATTGATTTTGGATTCCAGTGGCTATATGGCGTTTCTTCGAACGGAAGGCCAGGAAGGCAAAGCCCGGATCGAAAACGTGGAAGAATTGCTTGTCGCACTTCGAGAGTGGTCTGTGGAACACGAAGGGCTGGGCATTGCGGAATTTCTGGATGAAGCCGCTTTGCTTGCCAGTGTCGATGACGCTCGGACCAAACGCGAAAATTTGGGTGTGCCCGAAGATGCTGTGACACTGATGACCCTCCACAACGCCAAAGGCCTTGAATTTAAGGAGGTTTTTATTGTCGGTGTCGAGGAAAACCTTCTGCCGAGTCGAAACAGCATTGCCGAGCCGGGTGGCATTGAAGAGGAGCGTCGGTTGTTTTATGTGGGCATCACCCGTGCCATGGATAAACTGACCCTTACAGCGGCAGAAGCGCGGATGACCTACGGTAAGACGCAGGCGGTTCAAGACTCTCGGTTCTTGTCTGAATTGGACAACCGTTACATTGAAGTTGACAGTTACGGCCAGGTGCGCAAAGGCAATAAAGTCAAAACCCAAACCCAAACCCAATCGTTTGGTGTTCACACAAGACCTGTTTCGGTTCCCGCACCTACAGAACAGACCGTTTTGCAGTTCAAAGGGGGTGAGCGGGTGCGACATCCCAAATTCGGCGAGGGAACAGTACTGGCCGTATCGGGTTTTGGGGACAAACAACAGGTGATTGTGGCGTTTGATCAGTCGGGAAGCAAAACCCTGATTGCCCGGTTTGCCAACCTCACTCGGCTGTAGAGGCATCGTTGCCCTGTGAATATGCGGTGATCCATTGGTCGAGCAGGCGGTACCCTTGCAGGAGACTTCTGGGATCGACCCATTCGTCGAGGCGGTGGGCGTGGCCGCCAGTATAGACACCCAGGGTCAGAGCTGGAATTCCATGTGGAACGGCGGCATTCGCGTCTGTCGAACTGGAAACCTCTTTCAGTGGAAGGCCCAAATCCCGTGCAGCCTGGTGTGTCCATTCGAGCAACTGCGTGTTGTTGAGTGAGCCGGTTGGTCGATCTCCCACCCGTTCCACATTGCAACGCACGCCCAAACTGGCGCCGGTTGCACGGAGGGTACTGTTCACTTGGGTTTCAAGCCGATCCAATTGGCTGACTTCGAGTGAGCGGGTGTCCAGCAAGAATTTTGTGCGAGCTGCTATCGTGTTGACGCTCGTTCCCCCTTCAATGACGCCAACGTTGAGGGTCGTTCGGGGGTATTTGGGCAAGGGAATGTTGTACAGTGCGACAATGGCCTGCGAAGCCGCGTGAATGGCGCTCGGCTTGGATTCCCCCCAGGAGTGCCCTCCCGACGTCTCAAAAGAAACGCGATACCGCCTGACCCCAACCGGTCGTGCAACCACCGTACCCAAATAGCCGTCCAGAGCCAAAAGGGCCGATGTATTTTTTCCATGTTCGGCGAGAAAGTGCTTCATACCCCGGAGGTCTCCAAGTCCTTCTTCGCAAACGTTCGCGACGGCCCACACAGGATATTTGAGAGATTGAAGCCGTTTGTCCCGAAGCATTGCGGTCAAAACAGCCAAGCTGGAGCTGTTGTCACCCAAGCCCGGACCGATCCAGCGGCGGGTTTCCTTTCGGACATTCAGATGTGTTTCACGTGAAAATACCGTGTCCAAGTGAGCGGAAATGACGAGCGGTTTTCCCGACATTGGTCCCAGTCGGGCGATCACATTCCCCACACTGTCGGTATAGACATCTGGGCAAAAACGCTCCCAAAGGTGCGAAATGAGTAGGGCGCGCTCACCTTCGTCAAAGGTGGGTGCAGGGGTTTGGGCGATCGTCTGAAGAAAATCCAGAGGCACACCCCAGTCTAAGGCATGTCTTTACAGAGAGAAATGGGAGTTGTCGAAACGGGGTGACACACTGAAGTCACGCGTCGAAACAATTGACAAGCTGTGGCGTAAAATTTGCGAGGTGTTCTGGGGGGATTGTGCCGTCCTCAAGGTCAACATTCAAAACACAAAAACGAATTCAGATGGCTGTTCTCTGTACACTGTTAATGACCTCAGTTCGGAATAAGGTTATTCACGTATTTTGGGATACAATTAAGTTTTGGTTTCCAAAAAAGAATCGTCCTCTCTTGCGCTGAGGCTTGATCAGAGGGTGTCTTAAAAGGGGTTGATCAGGCGACCATCACGTCCTGATCGGCCAAAGCTGCGAATCGTCTCAACATCAGCCGGATGAACCCCAGGTAGATCCAATTCCCTGTCGTTTCGGCCAAGAGGTCTTGACACTAGCCTGTCTGACCGTGGTTCTGAGGGTGTCGTTGATCTGTTCCCAGAGACCGGACTTTTTGCATTTGGTTGTGGAAAGTCAAGGGGGAGCGAGGCATGAAAAAAGAGTATCCTACAGCGGCTCCTCGATAGATTAGACTCTTTTAAGACGGTCTCTGACATCAAGTTTGTCTATTTCTTGGATTTCTAAAAAATAAGAGACTGTAAGAACCTGTGTGGAATCTCAAAGACCTAGACAGGGTACCTCGCCTCTCCCCAGGCCCTTTGGGGTCTTTTTGACGAGAATTTGGGAGATGTGCGCCCATTCCGCAGATGGTCCCGAGAATACGAAAGCAATGATAGACAGAGTGCCAGTGAAGGAAATTATGGGACTGAGAGCCCTTATCAAGAATATGTCTATTACGTCCAATGGATAGGGTTTACAGGCGATACCAAAACACCGTCTAGAACGTACCCTTATTCCTAAGTTGCTTTCCTGGATAAATTCATACAGTCTCTTAGGGTTCGTCCTCGAGTTTGGCAAAGATCATGCGTCCCACAGCCGTTTGAATGTTGCTCATGACCATGACCCGTATGGGTTTTCCTTTGTGGACGAGGGCGTTTTCTACGACAACCATCGTTCCGTCTTCCAGGTACCCAACCCCTTGTCCTGTTTGCTGTCCTTCTTTGCTAATTGTGATGGTCAGCACATCACCTGTTGCAAACTTGGCTTTGATGGCCACAGCCAGTTCGTTGAGGTTCAGGACCTCAATCTCTTGCAATTTGGCCACCTTCGAAAGGTTATAGTCGTTGCTGACCAGCTTGCCCTTTAGCTCACGGGTCAGTCGGATCAATTTATCATCCACGCTGGACACGCTGGTTGTGTCCCAGTCGATGACCTTGAGTTCGTGAATTCCTTTTAGGGTTTCCAGAACCTCAAGACCCCGGCGTCCTCGGGTGCGCTTGGTTGTATCTCCATGATCCGCAATGAATTGGAGCTCTCTGAGCACAAACAGGGGAACAACCAATGTGCCTTCCAAAAAGCCTGAGGCGGCCAGATCCGCGATCCGTCCGTCGATGATCACGTTGGTATCGAGAATTTTAGGATTGGGCACAGGAGGTGGATGAAGGGTCTGATTGGGCTGAACGATAAATCCAAAAAATTGGCTGTTTTGTACGGCGAAGAATGTAAAGAAACCGCCCAACCCCAGTGTCGTAAACACCTTTATAAACAGGTTGTCAAAAATGGTCCTCTGCAAAATATTGTTCAGCAAAACACTGACCAACAACGCTGCAATGATACCAATCGTAAATGCTGTGACTTTCCTGGGTTCAAGTCTGGAAAACCACTGTTGGATACTCAGGAAAATTTGGCGAACCCATCCTTCAAAACGATCGACCAAGAGGAAGAACGTCAGCGCCAACGCAAACCCAAGGTACCACGCATTGGTATCTTGAAAGCCGGGGTATCGGTTTGACAAAATGGCGCCCAAAAGGTACCCCAAGTATCCACCCGACGAGATAAACAACAACCGAAATAAGGGACCGAAAGCTTCCACGCTGCCTGCCAGTATACCGCTCCGAGCGCATACCGCGGTGCATTTCATCTTGGCGTGTCCACAAAACGCCCAATCTTATGAATATATTCAGAATATAAATTCAACATCCCTTCACATGCCAAGAATCTACACAACGGCGTCTAGTAAAAAGCAATGGATGGAATTAAGCAATATAAGCGAAATAAAAATTCACAATTGGTTGCAATGGAGGCTGTTTGGACGACCTTCCTCTGATCCGACTGGATGCATATTTTAAGTATTTATAAGTCAAAGATGGATATTCCTGTATATTTCAGACTTTTGGTATTCAAAAAATTCGGAGACCTCAAGTCAAAATTTGAATCCAGCTCCAAGACAAGTACATTTTCATTTTTATATAGTCTCAATCAAATCAAATACTTGATTTGGAGGTTTTAATGCCCATTAGACAAATTTTAGCACTGACTGCCCTGTTGTATGCGTGCTCTGCACAGCCCAGCACGCCATCGGTGGAGCTCTACCCTAAGCCTGCCCTATCGAGCCAAGCCTCCCCATCGGTTCGGTTCTTTCAGGCCGATATTAAAACCACGATCCGATCTTCACTGTCGGGTTTGCCTTCGTCCACTTTGGTCAAAAGTGGTGTGAAAATGGCTTTGATGCTCGATGGAACCCAGTTCAAGCTCCGGATGGATTGTTCTGGAGATTGCTTTGCGGATAAAAAGGCACACACGATTGTTTACGATAAAAAGCTCAAAAAGCTGTCGATGTTTACCGATGGCGTTTTGGACACGGTCAATAACACGCCAGACCTACAGGGTTTTGTTACATCCATGGTGAACACCAGTATTCCATTTGTTTCAACAGATGATCCCTTTGTCAAAGAGAGTGTCAGTGCCTTCTCCAGCCGCGTTTCGTTGTCCGGGGGAACGGTAAGCTCATCGTCTGGGACAGGTTCTGGATCTGTGTATCAGAGTTCCACGACGAGCACACCTACCCCAGGCACATCCCTGACTTCAAGTCTGTCTTTCGATGCGGGCTTGGGCATGGTGACCCAAACCAAGACCCGGCGTGTGGGCTCGTCTTCAGAAGAGAATTGGACCTCTGATATTTCCTACACTTCAGCCATTACCCCAAGAAGTGGGGTGACCGTTCCCGCAAACATGCACGTCCCATACAAAATTTCCTCCTCAGGAACACTCAAACAGGGCACCCAAACAATCAACATTGATCAGACGATAGAGTACGCAAATATCAAACTCAATGCCATTGACGAAACATATTTTACACTCTGATACCACAAAGGATTTGACCGATGAAACCCTCAAAAAAACTGTTTAGAGCGATCTTCTTAATTGGACTGACACTCGCTGTTGAGCCCAGTCGTTTTGCCTTTGCCGAAAAAGTCCTTGAATGGGATGCTTTGATCTCATCTATGAAAGAGGTTGCCAATCCTCCTGTGGATGATGTCATTTGTGATGTTACTGAGATTGTCGCGCTTCCCACAAATGGCGTTATTTGTCCTCACTCAGGTTCTTGTTGTCCTGGACCGCCCAAGCCAGATCCCCTTCCTGCTCCGGCCAGTGTCACTGTAACGGCCACAACCTCGCAGATCACGGTCAATTGGAGTGCTGTCAGTGGTGCGACCAGCTACACCATTATTCGATTGGGAAAAGCTTCAAGGGCCTTGACTTCAAGTGCGTCTGGAACAAGCTATATAGACACCAGTGCCGTTATGGGCGAGAGTTACCGCTATGAGGTGGCTGCCAATTCCGGTCGTTTTACGTTATCAAGCCCTATTGGACTCAAGCCGATTCCTGGAACAAAAGTGGCCTATGTTCTCAACCACGGTATTGGAGACACCACACCCGGTCGTGGCACGCCCGGTGTAGAGACCCATTTTTTCAGTGCATTTGGTACGAGTTTGAAGCCATGGCTATCCAAAACATTCAATGTCACAGTGAAAGCCCCAGCTGTCGCTTGGGATACGCTCAATCTCTTTGACTCCAGCCGTCAAGCAGCGGACCGAATGAAAGAGATTTTTGACGACCCAGATGTCCAAAAGGGTGTTGTCATTGGCTACAGTCAGGGAGCAGCCCGCTCCAGGTACTTTGTGCAGCAACTTATGGATACGGCAACCTACAAATCTGCTGGCGATAAAGTGGTGGCACTTGTGACCGTCAGTGGTGTGAACCAAGGCGCGCCCATTGTTGACAATGCCAATGGTGCGCTGACCGATATTGCGGTTATCGTCGGATTGTGTATTGCCGAATTGTTCAATAAGGACATAGCCGCCACTGTCTTGATCAGCCAATTTACAGGTGACCAGTTGGGTGGAATCATCAGGGGTATTGTGGCTGGAGTAGGTGCTTTGGATATGTCGCCCAATAGCCGTTTTATGAAGCTGCTCAATGATCCCACAGCACCTGGCTTCAAACCCATTCCCAGAAATGTGGCCACACTACAGGTGCTCGGTGGGGGCGGCGCAATGCTTCCATTCGATGGAAACGGTAACGATGCTGACCAGTATCTCAGTGCCGTATTAACGAGGGATATAGGTGCTCTAAGGGTCTCTCTCGGTAACTATGCCACCGCTGCTTCAATAATTGCATTAGGATGGGCATTTTTTACATTTGGTTCGACACTTCCACTTGCTATTGCAATGGCGGCTATCGCTGTGTTTCTCTATAATATACCAGGTTGGTGGCGACAGCGTGTTGTGGGCAGTGCAGATGGAGACGGTGTTGTGCCGTTGGACAAGCAAAAAATCTTTAGGGAGGGTGTTGATATTGGTGGTAATCCCATGAAGCGTTACGAAGCTTTTGTTCCTCAGGGTTTTCACACTTCAGACAAGGCAACCTATGAAGACAAAATGACAAGAGATGCTTTGCGTGCATTGCAAATGAACCTCGGGGTTTTTTCAGGAGAGGATAGGTAATTTCACATATGAGACGTGTTTCCTGTATTGTTCTGCTTGGTGTTCTGTCCAATTTCACATCCTGTGCCCAAACCACACCGCACAACGGCTTGGGGATACCCGTTCTCGAAAACCTTTGGACACTGAATGAGGACGCAGCTGGCCACACCGCTGTGGCTTGGAAAAATGTCCTTTTGGCAGGTGACTTTGAAACAGAGGAGCTCAAGGCGGTGGATTTGGATACGCATAAGGTTTTGTGGAAGAGAGATATCGATGTAGATACAGGAGCCACGATTTTTGGGGAACAGGGAGACTTCCTTTTTGTCAAGAGTACATATTCTCGTTCTCAAAAAATATTGGTGATGAACCGTAAGGGACAAACCCTCAACACCATTGAACTTCCTGGGGCTGTGCTGTATGGACAGTCGGGCAACGCTGGACCGACATTGGTCAACGGCCTGATGTACTTGGCGCAGAACACGTCCATATATGTGTACGACGTTTCCAATCCGCTGAAAAAAGATCTGGAGCCCCTTTGGTCAAAAACCTTTAAGCACATGTTTGCCTTTGATGTCGATCCGTCGGGCAATGTCTATGCCAGTGCGGATATCAGCACGGACAAAGAGCAAAATCATTTGGTCAGTTTCACAAAAGAGGGAACACAGAGGTGGAGCATCTCAGCAGACGTGTTGTCCCCGTACCCGCACGTTGACATACACCAAATCCGTGTGGAAGGTGATGTCGTTTTGACAGCTGCCAGCGGTGGTCAATTGCATGCCTATGACACACAAACAGGTCAACCCAAATGGAATGCATGGAGCAGTTACAACACGTGTCCTGGAACATCTGCACCCAGCGCTTCAAGCGTGCTTGTCGCAGAAGGCAAAATTTTTGTCGTGCCCGTGTCCGGTATTTGTGTCAATGCCTTTGATCTGAAAACCGGTAAAGCGCTTTGGGTCTTCAGTTCTCCCAATGTGCTCACCTTTGCCAGCCAACCTGCGTATCACAACGGCGTGCTGTATGCATCCAATCACCGCCTTTGGGCAATCGACGCTGAAACCGGAAAGCCTTTGGGTGTTTCTGGTTTTAATATGTATGGAACGCAATTTAACGCTGTCGTGCATTTTGATCCCATCAGAAATCAGATTTTGCTCTGGGGATTTGAAGGCCTGTATGCATTTAAGCCTGTAAGGTAAAGGCCTTTTGGTTTTAAGGAGATGGAAATGCCCGTATCGGTAAGGTTGCCCAGAGATTTGGAAATCCGATTGAACGACCTGTCCCTTAGGACGGGCCATTCCAAGGCCCATCACGTGCGTGAAGCGCTTGTCCTGCATTTGGATGATCTGGAGCGCATGTATTTTGAGGAAATTGCATTTTTGAGGATTCAAAGCGTGCTAGGTCCCTCCGAGACAGAAACCATGTGACTGCAACCATGTCACTGAAGTTGCGTCTCGAAGGCTTTCTGAGATAAAGCCACTGGAGCCGTTCACACCTACACTCTGGAATGCAAGGCAAAATGGATTCGGTCAACTCTGGCTGTTCAAGCTTTCCAGTGTCACATGTAAGGATTCTGCGTGTTTGGGTCTCCGAAATGCTTTCGGGATGTGTGTTGCTTCCATGTGCCAGTTGTTCACTTGTTTGCCATGTAACTGCAGCCGATAACCGAGAAAATATGGATGGTCACAAACTGGCGCGGACACAAGGAGAAACTGGTCTTCATTGGAACTCATCTGCGTTCTGAAAAAAATCGGGGAGCGGTTGAATTAGGGAGTGTCGTCACGAGACTATAATAGAATTAAAAAATGATAGAGGGACATCGAAGATACGATCTAGAGGACGCACTTTGGATCAAATTGGAGCCTTTACTACCCGGACAAAGTGGCCAGTGGGGTGGAATTGCCAAAGACAATCGGCAGTTTATTAACGCAGTCTTATGGATACTGCGTACCGGGGCTCCCTGGCGAGATTTACCCCCAGATTTTGGAGACTGGAAAAATACACATCGAAGATTTTCTCGATGGCGAGACAAAGGAATTTGGGAAGGTATACTGGCAGAGCTTATCCAAGACGCAGATTTTGAATGGCTTATAATAGATGCAACTTTTATCAAAGTGCATCCCGATGCCTCAGGTGCTGTAGGCGGAAATCAAGATATGGATCGAACAAAAGGGGGCTTAACACAAAAATACATATGGCCGTGGATGCGCATGGTATGCCGATCAGATTCGCTATTACAGAAGGTACAAGAGTTGATTGTACGAAGGGTTGCGGATTGATAAGAGGAATCCTGGCTGAATATGTATTGGGAGACAAAGCGTATGGCACGAATAAAATCGAACAACTTGCGAAGAAACAGAAGATGGAAATAGTCATTCCATCAAAAAAGAATAGAATGAAACCAAGGATGTTAGAGCGGCCCGGCCCCTTCTTGGGTGCCGGTTGGACCAAGACTAAGAATTTATATAAACTAAGACATATGTTTGAAAAAATATTTTGCGAGATAAAAAATGGCGGGGTGTGGCTTTTGGATTTTCAAAAAACATAGAATCATGTATTGTCGCCCTATAAATTAGGTGCATGTTTTTTTTCGTTGAAAATCTCGTGGCGATACTCTCCTGGTGTCTTGGAGGCCACTGGGATATGTTGAACTGCTATGGCCTTTTTTGCCCCAGCTCATGAGGGTACAGGGTGGATATTGAAAACACGCTGAACAGCGCGGAAACTTATTTTTTCGTGAATGGCATCCAAAACGAGAGATTTTACCTGCAAGACGGCTGTAAGTTCTTTGAGAGGGCCTATCGGGGGAAACGACATGATGGTTTATCCCTCTATTTTTCTCGATCAGGATTTTTGTCCATCAGATTTTTTATCAGAGGCTGTATGAACCTGTGTAGAAACTACAATCTGCGTAGCAAGATGCGGGTCATTGTAAGCCATATCCAGCACTCACTACTTTGAGGTAACACCTCATCATCTACTCTCAAACGTCGTTTTTGTATCAACTGGGAAAATATTCTTTCTGCGGTCCATCTCTTAGCTAGTATGACAAATTCTCCTCGTTGCGCTGCTCTTTCCTATAAAACTGCTTTCTTAAATTCTTCCTCTGTAGGATTGCCTTTTAATATTTCCCCAATTCCATTCTTTGGCCTTGTAACGCTTTATACGCCAGTGTAGTTTCTCACTTATCCATCCCTTGAATACATTCCCACGATATCCCCCATCTGCATATAAAGTCAGAAACTGTCCTTTATTCCAACCCTTCTTTAACTTCTCCAATAGGTCTTTCGCGCCCTCATGATCACTTTCTCCGGCAAAACCTACGTTCACGTTTAAAATGTTACCTATAGTATCTGTGACAATATGTCTCTTTCGACCGTCTTGGGCTGAACGGCATGTCTTGGTCAGAACGGCACGCCATGCGGCCTGACCGCTTTAACTTTTTTACCCCCATCAAACCCTCTTAACTCCCCCCTTTGCCCTGCTTTAACACTTTGGGAATCTCAAAGACATAGACAGGGTATTTCGTCTCTTCCAGGCTCTTTGGGGTCTTTTTGACGAGAATTTGGGAGATGTACGCCCATTCAGTAGATGGTCGCCAGACACGAAAGTAATGATAGACAGAACGCCAGTGAGGGAAATCATGGGGCTGAGAGCTCTTATCAAGAATATGCCTGTTAAGTCCAATGGATAGGGCTTACAGCTGACACTGAAACACCGTCTAGTACATACCCTTATTCTTAAATTCCCTCCCTAGACAAATTCATACAGTCTATGAAGATTGACCAAACTCCTTTTCAAACATACAATCGCTTCGTGAAACGGATCTTTTTCGGCAACCTCAGTGGGCTGTACATTTCGGGAAAAAAGGAAGTGCTGGATGGGGTTCTTGTGTATGCTCACTGTGACGCAAGTTTGAAACTTTGTGAAAAAATACCGCTGTGATCAGATGCGCAGCTGCGGATGTTGGTTGTGCACAGGGGGATCTATGAAAAAATTCTTTTGCTTTTGTATCTTGGTTTCTGGATTCGCACAAGCCCAGCCGAGTATTGTGATTGGGACGTTGAGTCCACTGTCTGGGCCACTGTCCCTGGCAGGCGAGCAACTCAAATTGGCGGTTCAATTGGCTTTGGATCAGTCTAAAACGCGCTTTGAACACTTGGGATATGAACTCCAGCTATCTCCTCAGGATGACACAGCCAATCCAGAGGTTGGGGCCGCTGTGGCACGTCGTTTTCTTGCGAACGATCGCATGATGGCCGTCATTGGTGGGGTCAATTCTGGTGTCACTTTGGTGGCTTCCCAGATTTTGTCAGAGGATCATCTGGCCCTCATTGCGCCGGCAACCACAGCCAATGCCATAACCGACCGTGGGCTGTCCAATGTCAGCCGTGTGGCTGCTCGGGACACGCAACAGGGTGAAGCGGCAGGCCGTTACATTGTTGGCACACTCAAAGCCAAAACCATTGTTCTTCTAAACGATAAAACCGCGTATGGGGCAGGACTTTGCGCAGAAGTCGAAAAGTACGTTCGTTCGAGAAAAGTTTCGGTGTTGTCCAGCGAAGGGACTGAGGAGCAGTCCAATTTTGCGCCCCTCGTCACCAAGTTGCAGGTGCTCAATCCCGATGTCATCTATTTTGGGGGCACATATCCACAAATTGGCACATTCCTCAAACAGCTGCGTCTGGCGGGTGTTTCTGCCCGTGTGATGGGTGGGCACGGATTGGATTCTCGGGGTTTGATTGATATTGCCGGTCCGTCGGCGAAAGGCGTTTTGTATACGACCGTTTCTGCCCCTAAAGACCAGTTGCCCAGGGCCAGTCGGTTTTTTTCAGATTATCAAAAGGCATTTGGAAAGGCCGCAGACAGTTACGGCGCGCTTGCCTACGATGCGACCAACGTTGCACTCAAAGCGGTTGAGCAGTTGATTCGCTCAAACCAACCCATCACCCGAATGGCGGTCAGCCAGAACATTCGGTCGATTCACATGGAGGGCATCACCGGCCCACTTCGTTTTGATCAAAAAGGCGACCGGGTGCGTCCACGGGTGTATGTCATTGAGTTGAATCCGCAGCTGGAACCTGTGGTGAAAGCCAAGTGATGTAAAACAACTACTCAATGGTGCTGCCCAAAATCTCTTCCAGTGTGGTCTCGCCTTTGAGTGCTTTTTCCAGGCCATCGAAACGCAAGGTGCGCATGCCCGCTTCTTGTGTAGCCACATCTTTGATTTCAGCCGATGAGCGTCCTGCAATGATTGCGCGTTTCACAGGGTCTGTGACAACCAACAGCTCGTGAATGGCCATTCGCCCTTTGTAGCCCGACCCGTTGCATTTTTCGCATCCGAAACCCTTGTACAATTTGGCATCCTTGAGTTCTTCTTCTTCCATGCCCAGACGCCTGAGGATTTCGGGGTCTGCCGCTGTCTCATTTTTGCAGTTTTTGCAGATTTTTTTCACCAAACGCTGGGCCATCACGCCGATCAGGGACGCGGCGATGTTGAAGCCTTCAATGCCCATCTCTTCCAGTCGGGTGACCGCTCCAGGGGCATCGTTGGTGTGCAGTGTCGCAATGACCAGGTGTCCCGTGAGGGCTGCTTCCAGTGCGATCTGAGCGACTTCTGTGTCCCGGATTTCACCGACCATGATCACGTCGGGATCTTGACGCAAAAACGATCTGAGTGCTCGGGCAAAGGTCATTCCGGCAGTGTTGTTGACTTGGGATTGGTTGATGCCTGGAATTTCGTATTCAACGGGGTCTTCAACGGTTGTGACATTCACATCGGGTCGCGCAATCCGCTTCAAGATACTGAATGTGCTGAAAGATTTTCCCGAACCGGTCGGTCCTGTGATCAGGAAAATGCCGAAAGGCTTTTCGATGGTGTCCACAAGACGCTGGAAATTGTAGTCTGAGAAGCCAAGTTGTTCGAGATCCGGAATACTTGAGGCACGTTTGAGAAGACGCATTACAGCTTTTTCCCCATATACAGTGGGCAATGTCGACAATCGAAGATCCACGTCTATGGCGCCTTTGCGAAACCGCACCCGACCGTCTTGTGGAACGCGTCGCTCAGAAATATCGAGGCCTCCCATGATTTTCAAACGGGCCAAAATACTCGCATTGCTGGTTTTGGGGAGTTTCGTGTGCTCATGAAGGTCCCCGTCGATGCGAAACCGCACCTTCGTCTCTGTGGCTGTCGGTTCGATGTGAATGTCGGAAACGTCCAGCAAGGCAGCTTCGCGGATCAAACTGTCCACCACACGGACCACGGCGTTGTCATCCAGTGCATCCAGTGTCGAATCGTCGTCACTTTTTTTGGATTTCGTTTGGGCGGCAAGCTCTTGGTTGAGTTTGCTCATGTCGGCATTGCCGTAACTGCGTTCGATCAGGCTGGTGATGTCTTTTTCTGTTGCAACAGCCGGGATGATTTCTCGACCGGTCATCACCCGGAGGTCGTCTAAGGCAAACACATTCCGAGGGTCTTTCATGGCGACAACGAGGCTTCGACCCTCTGCTCGGATGGGGAAGACGATGTACCTGCGCGCCTGTACCTCGGGAATCAGGCTCAGAACGACCGGATCGGGCGCTTTTTCTGAGGAACTGTAAAATTCGTAATTGAGCTGAGCCGCGAGCGATTTTGCCAGGGCCTCAGGTGAAATTTTGCCGGATTGAACCAGCGTATCTTCCAAGCGCCCACCACCTGCACGCTGTCTGGCAAGTGCTTTTTCGACATCTTCTTCGGACGCGAAACCCAATTCGACCAAGACTTCACCGATCGGCTTGATGCCGCCTGCCTTTTGCCGGGTTTGGAGTGCGTCGCGCAGTTGATCCCGACTGATGATGCCTTGTTTGATCAGTGCCTCACCCAGACGGCCTTTTTCGGGGTAAAGGCGTTCAATCATCGTGTCGATGTCGGTTGGGATGGCCAGTGCAAGGTCAATCGGGTGTCCGACGAGTTTTTCGATGTCCTCACGGCGTTTGGGATCGGCGACGGCGATCAGGATTTTGCCCTGGCGCTCACCCAAAGGCACACACTGCAATCGGAGGGCGTCTCCACGCAGGATGTAGGCCATGACCTCGTCACTCGGTGTGTAATCCTGAAGTTGGCTGACAAACTCCAAATCCATCTGCTCAGCGAGAGCCCGGTAGAGCTGTGTCTGAGACAGCACGCCCATATCGACCAAAACTTTGCCGATGGGATCGCCACTGTGGCTTTGCAACTCGAGGGCTTCGCGAACGTTTTCCTCTTTGATCCAACCCTTGTCAATCAGAATTTTCCCCAGGGGTTTTTTGGCAAACTCCGTGTCCGACTGGAGTTTCGGAACCTCGAGGCCGAGTTCTGGATAGTGGGTTGCCAGTGCCCAATTCATTTCAAAGCGCAGGGCCTGATAACGCTCCACCGTGTAACCGGTCACATCCTCAATGTTTTCAACCGACAGGTTGTTCAGAGGATCAATAAAGGCGACCCTCAGGGTTTGGCTGGCTTCGTCCAAACCGATGGGCATGGCCATTTCCTCTTTTGCGATCTGAGCGTCCAGAAGTGCCGTGATGGCTGTGTCAATTTCCACACTGCTCAGTTCGACCAAGGGAATCCCCAGTTCGTTTTCGAGTGCGCGGGCAATCTTGCGTTCACTGATGACACCTGTGTCAATCAAAACGTCGCCCAATCTTCCGCCAATTTCTCCCAGACGTTCCAGCGCCCTTTGCAGATCGCTGTCATTGATGTAGCCATTTTGTTGGAGGATCGAACCCAGCTTTCGATCGCCGATGGTGATAAGTACGGACATAAAAGATCTCCTTTAAGGTGAGTGGAGGTCGAGTTTTTTGAGAACAAATCGTTCCATTTTGCGTGCCAGACGTGTGTGTGGTAAAGCATTCTCGGATAGAGGTCTCACCATGATCGTGAAGGCACCGGCCAAGTTCCCTCCCAGGATATCTGTAAACAGCTGATCGCCGACCATGGCCACGTGTTTGGACTGAACGCCCAGTTCTTCAATCGCTTGCCGGAAGGCTTTGGGAAAGGGCTTGGATGCCAGTCCCACACCTGGAAAATTGAGCCGATGGCACCAAAACTCGACGCGTTTGGGAAGTGCGTTGGACAGAATTCTCATTTGAATGCCAGATTCGAGCAAAGCGGTTGCCCAACCGATGACGTGTGGGGCTTCTTCGAAAGACTTGTACGGTATGAGGGTGTTGTCCAGATCGAGCAACAGGGCCCGGAGGTGTTGCGCCTGCATGAACTCCGGTGTGATCTCGAAAATGGTGTCTAAAATGGCATTTGGCCGGAAGATGTCGCGCTTTCTGGTCAGTTTCATTGTCCGATGACGGCCCACATCCGCCCTGTTTTGCCCTGATCACGGCGGTATGAAAAAAAGTCGGATTCTGTTGAACATCGTCCCCAGCACCAAATGTGCTCGTGCAATACGCCGAAAGATTCCGCAAGCCAGCGATTGGCTGTCAGCAAATCCAGTCGGTCGCCGACAGGCCCTTGGAAAACAACCTCCCGAGGAAAACCCGAATCGAGGAACTGCTCTGTAAGATCGCGTCCCACAGTGTATTCAGAAAAAGAAATGCCCGCACCAATGGCCATTTGGATGTGCCCCAGATGTGCTCCGAGTTGCAGCATGGCGTCCAGGGTTGTGCAGACAATGCGGTTTAAGGTTCCTCTCCAACCCGCATGAACGGCTGCGATGACACCGGCAACGGGATCGGTGAGCAAAATCGGGTAACAGTCGGCGGTTGCGACCGCTAGAATTTGGCCCTTTTGATCGCTCACCAGGGCGTCGCCTTCTTGGGAACCGGGTCGCGCGTGACAGACCTGTGCCGAGTGAATTTGATTGAGAAAACACAACTGATCCACACTGTAACCGAGCACCGAGAGTGCCAGGTTGCGGTTGTGCCTCACACGGCTCGGATCGTCTTCTCGGTCGTCAAAATTGAGGGTGTCATAAGGAGGCAAAGATACGCCCCCATGACGGTCGCTAAAACCACCCACGGTTTCCCATCCAGGTACGCAATGCCACATCCGATCATTTTACAGAAAAGGTCTGGAAGGGTTTGTGTGAAAACAGAAGGCGATGTCGATCCCTCTTTTCGTTATATACATAGTTTGACCCTCAATGTTAGAATGTGGTTTTGTGACTGGAGGGTTGTTCTCTTGTGGAAGGCGCGCGTTGCAACGTTTTGAAATCAAAGGTTATGGAGCCCATTTGTACGCCCAGCACGTCGTTGTAAGCAAGATTGAAATCGACCTTGCCTGAGCCCTTCAACCCTGGCAACGGGATTCCGCCCACTGAAATGAGGAGTGACATGAAAGGCAACATCATCGTTCGAGGGGCCCGAGAGAACAACCTCAAAGGCATCGATATCGAAATTCCGCGCAATCAATTCGTGGTCATCACAGGGGTTTCAGGTTCCGGGAAATCCACGCTCGCCTTCGACACGATTTACGCCGAGGGACAGCGCCGCTATGTCGAAAGTTTGTCCGCATATGCCCGACAATTTTTGGGTCTCATGCAGAAGCCGGACGTCGAATCCATTGAAGGGCTTTCGCCGGCAATCAGCATTGATCAAAAGACAACATCGCACAATCCCCGTTCCACGGTGGGTACCGTTACGGAAATTCACGACTATTTGCGTCTGCTGTATGCCCGGGTTGGCGTGCCGTATTGCCCCATCTGCGGAGAAAAAATTGAACGACAAAGTCCCAGTGAAATGACGGACCGGTTGCTCCTCGAATTTTCCGATCAGCGTGCGATTTTGCTGGCCCCTATCGTGCGCGGCCGGAAGGGGGAGTACAAAAAGCAGATGATGGATCTCCGCAAGGAGGGCTTTGCCCGCGTGCGTGTGGACGGCACGCTCTACGAGATTGAGGAAGCCGAAAAGCTCAAACTGGAAAAATTTGAAAAACACGACATTGATGTTGTGATCGACCGATTGGTCATTAGGGAAGACGATCGCGCGCGATTGGCCGAGTCGGTTGAGACCGGTTTGCAGAGGGGTGAAGGCCTTTTGCGGGTGTTCTTTCCAGATCGCGACCATGAGGATATCTTTTCGGAAAGGTTCGCCTGTCCGGAGCATGGAAGTGTTTTGGAAGAGTTGGAGCCGCGGTCCTTTTCCTTTAACAGTCCATATGGCGCATGCACAGAGTGTGCTGGCTTAGGGAGTAAACTGAAATTTGTTCCCGAATTGCTTATTCCAGACAGTCAGAAATCCATTGCTGAAGGTGCGATCGTTCCATGGACCAAAAAAGGCCCGGAAGGTGGCGTTTACTATTGGGACAAACTGCGTCAATTGGCACAGCACCTCAATTTTGACCTGCAAATGCCTTGGATGACCCTGCCCACAGAGATCAGAGAGGCCGTTTTGCATGGGGTTCCAGCCTTTACGCTGCAGAAAAAGCACCAGGGAAAGGTTTTGGAATACACCGCTGAGTACGAAGGGGTCATTCCCAATTTGGAGCGCCGTTACAGAGACTCGGATTCCGAATACATCCGGGAGCGCCTCGTCGAACTTATGGAACTTCAGTCCTGTCCAGTTTGCGAAGGCACCCGGTACAAACCCGAAATTTTGGCCGTTCGTGTCGGTGGACTCAATATTGCCCAGATGGCACATTTATCCGTTCAAGATGCGGCTGTTTTTTTTGAAGAACTTCGCTCTGGAAAACTCTCCGCGGGCTCAATTGCGCCGTACCTCGGGTTTGGACAACAGAAGGTGGCGCAGCCCAAAAGTTTGGCGCTGCAGTGGACCGGTCTCCAGGCTCAAATTGCCCCTCCCATCCTCAAGGCCATTGCCTCACGGCTGCGATTCTTGGTGGACGTGGGTTTGGATTATTTGAGTTTGGACCGAACCGCCAATACCCTGTCGGGGGGTGAAGCACAGCGCATTCGATTGGCCACACAGGTGGGCAGTGGACTCACTGGCGTGCTCTATGTTTTGGACGAGCCTTCCATTGGTTTGCATCCCAAAGACAATGCCCGCTTGATCGAAACCCTAAAGCACCTGCGGGACTTGGGCAACACACTTTTGGTTGTGGAACACGATGAGGAGACGATGCTGGCATCCGATTTCATCATCGACATTGGGCCTGGTGCGGGTGTCCACGGAGGTCAAGTGATCGCACAAGGTTCTCCAGACGTATTTCGGATGCATCCCACCAGTCTGACCGCCCAGTATTTGCGTGGCGAAGTCAAAATTGCCATTCCCGAGAAACGCAGAAAACCGACGGGCAAAAAGCTAAAGATCCGAGGGGCCCGAGAGCACAACCTCAAAGGCATCGATGTCGATATTCCCGCAGGCCTCATGACGGTTGTGACAGGGCCTTCCGGATCGGGAAAATCCACTTTGGTGCACGATATCCTCCATGCTGTGTTGGCCCACAAACTCAACGGTGCCCGGACAACGCCAGGTGCATTCGACCACATCGAAGGGCTCGAGCATTTTGATAAAGTCATAGAAATCGATCAGACGCCCATTGGACGCACGCCCAGAAGCAATCCCGCAACCTACACAGGTCTGTTTACCGATATACGGGACCTCTTTACCCGGACCCCTGAAGCCCGAAGGCGGGGTTACGCCGCGGGCCGATTTTCATTCAACGTCAAGGGTGGACGTTGCGAAGCCTGCAAGGGAGATGGGGTGATGCGCATCGAGATGAACTTTCTCCCAGACGTCTATGTGGCCTGCGAAGTGTGCAAGGGAAAGCGCTACAACCGTGAAACCCTGGAAGTTCGCTACAAAGGGTTGTCGATTGCCGATGTATTGGACATGACCATCGAAGATGCCCTGGCCTTTTTTGAAAACATTCCAGCCCTCTGTCGACGGCTGCAGCTGCTTTGGGACGTAGGTCTGGGCTATATGAAGGTGGGTCAGCCGTCCACAACGCTCTCTGGTGGCGAGGCCCAGCGCATCAAATTGGCAGCAGAGTTGGCCAAACGTGCGACTGGAAAGACCGTTTACATCCTGGATGAACCCACAACGGGCTTGCATTTTGAGGATGTCCGAAAACTTATGGACGTGCTCCGTCGGTTGGTTGATGCCGGCAATACGCTGCTGATCATTGAACACAACCTGGATGTCATCAAGTGTGCTGACCATATTGTGGATTTGGGCCCTGAAGGTGGACACCGTGGCGGATCCGTTGTGGCCGTGGGTACGCCTGAAGAGTTGGCTGTTCATCCTTCGAGCCATACGGGTGCATTCTTGGCCAAAATTCCTGAAATTCGGCGGGCCCTTGGCCTTGAGGAACCCATAAGGTAAAAGCCTATCTGGACAACAGCTCAAGTGCTGTGTGCAGATTCCCAATATGTCTGCACATAACCTACGGACATCAGCAGAAATGACCCAAAGTGGAAGTGGGAAAAAGGTGGAAATCAGACCTGGTTTACTTCTCACCTGACGAAAGCCCAGATTCTTTGGACACACATTCTGAAGCCTTACGCGTTTGATCCAGGACGCGGTCCGGCCCGGGAGGTGCTGTTCAGCCCAATAGAAAGGTTGCTGGGTTTACAGCAAGGTTTTTCATTTTTTGGATATTTGGAAAATGTCATCTAAATTTATTTCGGCTGCTCCCAAAATTCCTGATATTTAAGGAGCTTACTGTATCGTCAATATAGGAATTTTCCCTATTTTAAGGATATTTTCGAATGTAATGTGATAAAATCTAGATATGCCAGTAACCTACAGCCTAGATCTTAGAAAAAGAATAGTTGAAAAATACTATGAAGGATATACCATAAAAGAGGTCGCAGAAATATATGATGTTTCTTCCTCAGCTGTCGGACGATACTTGCAGCTTGATGACAACAATGTATTGGAACCTAAAAAAGAGGAACTAAAAAACCACCCCGTATAGATATTGCAGACGTTGAAAATCTCGTCTTGGTCAGAACAGCACCCCATGGGGCTTGTCTTGGGCTGAACGGCACCTCACGGGCCAGCCCGCTGACCGCAGATCAATGGTACAAAATATGCCGGACATCACCTTAGAAAAAGCGTGTCTAGGTTGGAAAAAAATGTATGGTGTTGCTGTGAAGAAAACGACAATGTATAGAGCGTTTCAACGTGCGGGGATAAAGTATAAAAAAACTTAGTCTTGGCCAGAATAGCACCCCATGGGGCTTGACCGCTATCGCACTTGAAAAAGAGACACCAAAAAACATCATAAAAAGAGAAAACTTCATTCAAGAGATTTTAAAAAGCAATTTAACTGAAATTGGATTTTTAGGTGAATTTGGTGTACATATAGATTGTGAAACCCTGTATGGATGCGGTCAGCGGGCTGGCTGCATGGCATGCCGCTTAGCCCAAGACAGGCCCGGAAGGTGCCGCTCTGAACAAGATGGAGTCATAAAAAAGACTATATTGTAAAATAAATAGATCAAAAAGAAGAGAAATGTAATACTTATTCTACACATGAAAATGGTGTGCACGTTTATAATTGACGGAACAATGAATACTGACGTATTTTTAAAATATGCGGTCAGGCCGCACAGCGTGCCGCTTTGACCAAGACGCGGCCTGGCCCCTTTTTGGGTGCCGTATAGGCCAAGACATAGAGATATTTTGTGAAGAAATCAAAAAGATTGGTATTAGAAAAATAGTAATAGATAATTTAAGCATACATAAAACAAAAGCAGTCAGGTCGCACAGCGTGCCGCTTTGACAAAGATACGGTAAGAAATCTATTTGGAAAGAATGGAATAGGAATATTGTATATGCCTCCCTATAGTTCTGAATCAAATCCAATAGAAGAGTCAATTTCAAAGATAAAGAATAGAATAAGAAGAAATCCTGGTAAATCAATAGATAATATAGAAAATATCATACAAAAAGCTATAGAATCCGTAACTCCCAAGAATATAGAAGGATATAAAAGGCATTTCATTTCCCTTATTGATTCCTAATAATTATGAAATCTTCTGTAGCAGCAGTGATGGAGGAGATGGGAAAGCGGATACCGATGAAGATGAAAGCATAAAAAAGCATTCAAAGATCAACCCACTCGACCCGAACAGAGCCTGTGGAGTTACGGAGCAACCCGTTTTGCAATTTGGATATAGAAAATATCTTGAGTGGGACACATTTCTCAAACTTCTATAAGGTACTAAAATTGCCACCCTACAAATTAGGTGCATTCTTATGTCGTTCAAAATCCCGTGACAACATCCTCTATCCCGAATTCAGATTACCGATGTCCTGTTTCATCTTGCAAGAAAAAGAGATATTTCCGATTGGAAATATCTCTCTCTTATCTTTGTGGCGGACTCGGGAGGATTCGAACCCACGGCCTTCTGATCCGTAGTCAGACGCTCTATCCAACTGAGCTACGAGTCCACATGTTGATCCCTAAGGACCTGGCGGAGAGGGAGGGATTTGAACCCTCGGTACCCTTTTGGAGTACTCAGTCTTAGCAGGACTGCGGTTTAAGCCACTCACCCACCTCTCCAACGGCGACCAGACTTTGGCGGAGGGTGAGGGATTCGAACTCTCGGTGGACTCACGCCCACGGCAGTTTTCAAGACTGCTGCCTTAAACCACTCGGCCAACCCTCCAACGATCGGCCCAACCTCACCCTGAGACAAAAACCTCAGACGCGTATGAAAGTATATAGAGGGGCGGGATTGAAGTCAAGAGGAGTCCGATGCTTTTTCCGACAATCGATCTGCCTTTCAAGACAGACGTGCCTAACTTTTCGTATCCTAAACGTCATGTATGCAGATACCTTGATTCACAATGCGCGCGCAGTCGTTCCCGATGCGTCCAAAAGTGTCCCGCGGTCGGTTGCCCTTTCTGGGGGGCGAATCGTCGGCATTGGAGATCGGCTTTTGGATTTGAAAGGTCCGCAGACCCGTATCATCGATGCAGAGGGTTGTTGTGTGGTACCAGGATTCAATGATGCCCACGTGCACATCTGGAAAGTTGGACAGTTGCAAACCGTACTCTTGGATCTCAGAGAATGCCAAACGTTGGACGACATGTACCAAAGGGTTCAAAACCGTTTGCGGGATCTCAAGCCGGGTGAATGGCTTATGGGTAGGGGGTGGAATGAGGCCCGTTTGAAGGGACTACCAGAACGTCGGGTTCTCGATTCCATGTCGATGGCGCATCCGATTGTGCTCACGCGAACCTGTGCCCACATTCACGCGGTCAACGCTCAGGCGTTGGAACGGGCGGGAATCACGCCAGAAACCCCAGTGCCCTTTGGGGGTGAGATCGATTGGGATAAGGGTCTCGTCTTTGAGACTGCGTACGGCCTGTTGCAGAGGGCGTTTCCCGCATGGACCCAATCCGACTATGAACGCTGGATCTTGGCTGGGGCGAGACACTTGCGCCGTTTGGGGATCACCAGTGCGACAGATCCCGCCGTCGATCCTGAGTTGTATAAAGCCTACCAAAACCTGGCCAGCAATCGGACCCTTCCTATTCGGGTCAATTTGCTTTACATCCGTCGACCGGACGGTGGGCATGAAACGTATTCACTTCCTCAGAAGTGTGACAGCCCCTTTTTGAGGTGTGATTCTGTGAAATTTTTCGCCGATGGTGGATTGTCTGGAGCGACAGCTGCCATAAGCGAGCCGTATGTTGGCATGTCGCCGCCACAGCAAGGCATTCTTCGTTTTGCCACAGAGGAATTGTTTGCACTCGCGCTTGAGGCCCATGAAGCGGGTTTCAGAATAGGAACCCACGCCATTGGTGACCGTGCCATTGAACAGGTCCTTGACGTCTACAGCCGTCTCTATGAGAGGTCCCCTTCCCCTGTTCGACACCGCATTGAGCATTTGGGTTTGGCGACCGATGCCCAACTTGAGCGCATCCGCACTTTGGGGTGCAGGGTCGTCACGCAACCTATTTTTTTGAGAGAGCTTCGGGAGAATTTTGTCTCTCGCCTTTCTCAAACGTTTCTCGGGCGATGTTATGCGTTCAATCGAATGCTCCGGGCGGGCATTCCAGTTGCTTTTTCAAGCGATGGTCCGGTTGTGCGGGAGCTTTCCCCGCTCGAGGGAATGCGTGCCGCTGTATCGGAGGCGTTGGATCCTTCAGAAAATATTTCCGTTGACGCGGCCCTTTGGGCATACACGGCAGGGGGTGCTCTTGCGGGTGGTGATTTGGACAATCGGGGCAGTCTCGAAGTCGGAAAATGGGCTGATTTTATCGTACTGAACAAAGATCCGCTTGCTACTTCAATGGACGATTGGGATGACCTTGGCTTGAAGGGTGTTTGGGTGGATGGGGTCGAAGTTGAGACAACCGCCGACCTTTAGAGCCTGTTTTCAATTCGAGAAACATGTACAACTTAACGAAAAAGTATTTTACAGTGACTTTTGTTAGAGACTGTATGAACCTGTGTGGAATATCAAAGACATAGAGGGGGTATTTCGTCTCTCGTAGGCCCTTTGGGGTCTTTTTGACTGAAATTTGGGAGATGTACGCCCATTCAGCAGATGGTCTCAAGGATATAAAAGCAATGATAGACAGCGTGCCAATGAAGGAAATCATGTGGTTGAGAGCCCTTATCAAGAATATGTCTGTTAAGTCCAATGGATAGGGCTTACAAGCGATACCAAAACATCGTCTAGCACATACCCTTATTCCTAAATTGCTTCCCTAGATAAATTCATACAGTCTCTTATTTTTGTCGGACTGATCAAGAGGTATTTATAAAAAGAAACGTTAGACAACTATCATTGTCAGACTCTTGAAATTATAAATACTTATGGAATTTCTTCTATCCTGTTTTGATCAAAATCGAGGTAAATTTAAAAGATGGCATTTCTGGTTTGATTAAAATCCAAGAAATAGACAAACTTTCTGTGTATCTGTGTCAAAGATGCCTTGCAGCACGATTGGCGATCAAGGTTTTCCCGGAGCCAACCTCAATTTTTAATGCCTGACCGACACGGAGTGAGCGTGCAGTCTTTTTCCATTTGGCAAAGTTGGCAGGGTGTTTATAAGCGATCTTATCTGTATTGTTTGGGTCTCCATCTTGGTCGCAATGGTGCCCCACGCTGGGTGGAATAGGGTCACAGATGTCGTCGGTTGAACATGTAACGGTTCGACAACGCGGTGGTTTTTGACTGCCGGTTGTGTCAGGCAAACAGGTCCTCTATTTTGCTGTCATGCCCCTTTTTGAGCGCCGCTTTGACCAAGACATGCCGTTTGGTCCGAGACGAGGATATCGAAGCAACATTTCGACCAAAAAAGCTATTGGATTCCCGACAATTGTGAAACCTGCTGTCTGTCTTGGGTGAGATGAATGGCCGTTGCACAATCCCATGCGGCGTATTGAGGCAATGTGTCTCTTATAAAGAAGGCAAAAAATCCTTTTGCCTTGCGTTTTTTGTCTGTGTGTTCGGATCTGTCAGGTGCTTTGGATTTCCCAAAACGCTCCAGTTGCCAAGTTGGGGCATCGGTGGTATGACTGAAGTCCCGAGGTGGATGTATGATCAAAGCCGTTATTGTTGCAGCAACCCGAACCCCAGTTGGACGATTTTTAGGTGGACTTTCCCCTCTATCCGCAGTCGAACTTGGCGCGTTTTCTTTGAAAGCGACGTTGGAAATGTCGGGCGTTTCGGCTCAAGAGGTCGAAGAGGTCATCCTGGGCCAAGTGGTTCAGGCAGGCAGTGGACAAAATCCAGCACGTCACGCGGCCTTAAAATCCGGATTGCCTTCATCGGTCGGCGGCCTGACCATCAACAAGGTCTGTGGATCTGGACTGAAAGCCGTCATCTTGGCCGCGCAGTCCATTCGCGCTGGCGATCAACAGGTCGTTTTGGCAGGTGGTATGGAGTCGATGTCTGGTGCGCCATTTTTACTGCCTCAAATGCGCCAGGGGCACAAAGCGGGGCATGGACAGGTTCTCGACGCCAATATCCAAGACGGCTTGTGGTGTTCGATCAGCAATCAAGGCATGGGAACAACGGCTGAGCGCGTTCAGAAAAAGTACGGTATTTCCAGAGAGCAGCAAGACGGGTTTGCCTTTTTTAGCCACCAAAAAGCCATTGCGGCAATGGATTCTGGGGCATTTGACGCTGAGATTTCTCCAGTCCAAATCCAGGGTAAAAAGCCGTATACCGTCGACAAAGATGAGTCACCCCGTCGAGAAACGTCCCTTGAGGCGTTGGCCAAACTTAAGCCGGCCTTTGAACAAAATGGAACCGTAACGGCTGGAAACGCGCCGGGGCTCAACGACGGTGCGGCCAGCCTTTTGGTGATGTCTGCCGAAAAAGCTGCATTTCTTGGGTTGACCCCCTTGGCCGAGATTGCAGGTTATGCGACCGGCGGATTGGACCCCGATTGGATCATGATGACACCCGTCCCCGCGACCCAAAAACTCTTGGGCAACTTGGGTTGGCAAGCTTCTGACGTCGATCTTTGGGAGCTGAATGAGGCGTTTTCCGTTCAATCGCTCGCCGTCATGCAGGAATTGGGCTTAGACCCAACCCGGGTCAACGTCCATGGGGGGGCTGTTGCGTTGGGGCATCCCATTGGGGCCAGTGGCGCGCGGATTTTGGTCACTTTGCTCCATGCGCTTCACCGCCATGACAGGGAGATTGGGGTTGCGACGTTGTGCATGGGAGGCGCGAATGGATTGGCTTTGGCCGTTCGGCGCCTGTAAAGGTCTTGCCTTTGGGATGAGATTTTTGTAGACTCTGTCCTGGTGCTTTGTTTTCTGGTCTCTGACCGAAACGGCCGCTGATGACCGCAGGGAACGCCGATGCTTCAAACGGTGTTTTAAATCGCCTGCCGAGGCGCTTTGGGGAAGCGTATCGAAACTTGAATCTTGGGGTTCCCTGTTCCCAATCAACCGTGAAGTCTCAAAGGATTTCATTAGGAGGAAACCGTGGCAAATCCACGCAATCAGACCAGCCTTGCTGCTCTGCGAAACTCTTTAAAGGGTGTGGATACTTTCTTTGTGGTTGACTATCAAGGTCTGACTGCCGGAAATATCTCCAAACTTCGCAAGGAGTTGACCGCCAAAGGGTCGCGTCTGTTGGTGGCGAAAAACACGCTCATCAACATCGCACTCAAAGACAACGGCAAAGATTTCTCCGACGTACTGCATGGGCCCAGCGCGATCGTCATTGTTGACAGCGATCCTGCAGGAACCGCGAAGGTGCTTTCGGAGTTTGCTAAGGGCAATGAAAAGGGCATCCCAAACACCAAGGGTGGCATCATGGATGGGGCGCGTCTCGATTTGGCGACCCTCACAAAGCTGGCCAATTTGGGCAATTTGGATCAAATGCGGGCAGAACTTGTGGGCGTCATGTCGTCTCATATGTCCAGCTTTGTCGGAATCTTGGAAGCCTATAAAGAAAAACTGGAGCAAGGGGCCTAAGGCGCCTGTTTTCAATTCTAAAAACACAGGGAGAATAACATGTCTTACAACAAAGAAGCCGTCATTGAACAACTTTCCAGTCTGACCATCCTCGAGCTTTCCGACCTGATTGACTCCCTCAAAGATCAATGGGGCGTAACAGCCGCCGTTGCTGTCGGTCCTGCTGCAGGAGCAAGTGCACCTGTGGAAGAAAAGACCGAATTTGATGTCGTTTTGGTTGATGTCGGCGCGAAGAAAATCGACGTCATTAAGGAAATCCGTGCCATCACAGGTTTGGGTCTTAAAGAAGCCAAAGACCTTTCTGAAAAGGGCGGCGTCATCAAAGAGCAAGTGTCCAAGGACGATGCAGCCAAGTTCAAAGCTCAGTTGGAAGCTGCTGGCGCAAAAGTAGAACTCAAATAATCGAGCAGTTTGAAATGTCCCCTCGGAGTGTTCCGGGGGGATTTTGCTTTGCGCACTTGCCATAGAAGCGTGACTTGAAACCGTTTCATTCTGGGTTTTGCCCTTGCGTTTGCTAGACTGACGTTTATGGCGCAGTTAACCGATAAAACCAAACAACTTGGGGTCACACCCCAGAGCCAAGATTTCAATGAATGGTACAACGAGGTTGTCCTCAAAGCCGATCTCGCCGACTACAGTCCGGTTGCGGGTTGTATGGTGGTCAAGCCCTACGGAAATGCCATTTGGGAGAGGATTGTCCGCGATTTGGACGATACCTTCAAGCAGACAGGGCATCAGAGCTTGCTCTTTCCAACCCTCATTCCCATGGGTTTTATCGCCAAAGAGGCCGACCATGTCGAAGGGTTTGCACCCGAGCTGTTTACTGTCAATACGATCGGCACAGATGTTTTGGACGAGCCCTATGTGATGCGCCCAACGAGCGAAACCATTATCGGACACATGTGGGCCAAGTGGTTGAACTCCTACCGCGACCTTCCGTACCTGCATTACCAGTGGGGCAGTGTGTTTCGCGCCGAAATGCGGACCAAGCTGTTTTTGAGAACGGCTGAGTTTTATTGGCATGAGGGGCACACCGCGCACGAAACAGAACAAGAGGCCAGAACAGAGACACGGCAAATGCTCGACATTTACCACAGGTACTGCCGTGACGTGTTGGCATTGCCCGTGATTTGCGGCTTGAAGACGGTCTCAGAGCGGTTTGCGGGTGCCGTGGATACCTTTTCCATTGAGGGCATGATGCGGGACGGCAAAGCGCTGCAAAGTGGAACCAGCCACTATTTGGGGCAAAATTTCGCAAAGGCATTTGGCGTGAAATTTTTGGGGCGCGACCAAAAGGAGCACTTCGTTCACACCACGTCCTGGGCGATTTCTAGTCGCATCATTGGCGCGCTCATCATGACCCACGGCGATGACAAAGGCCTGATCTTGCCTCCCCATATTGCGCCCATTCAGGTTGTGATTGTTCCCATCACCCGCAAGGACAATACCGATGAAATGTGGGCTCAGGCCGACCGATTGGCATCTGAGCTCAGGCAGCTGGGCGTTCGGGTTTCGGTGGACAAACGCGAAGGGCTGAGCAATGGGTTTAAGTACAACGACTGGGAACTGAAAGGTGTTCCAGTGCGCATTGAATTGGGTCCTAGGGATTTGGAGCAAGGCTTGGTGGTGCTCAAGAATCGCACAGGTGACGATAAAGAGAGTCTGGCATGGTCAGAAGCTGTGTCCACCCTAAAAGAACGGTTGCAAAAGATTCAAGATCAACTGTACAGCCGCGCCCTCGAATTTTTGAAGGAGAGGACAGTAAAAGTTGATACCTATGCGGAATTCAAATCGGCCATCGAAGCTGGGTATTGGGTCAGGGCATTTCACTGTGGCGATCCCGCCAGCGAAAAGGCCATCCAAGAAGAGACCAAAGCGACAACGCGCAACATTCCGCTCGATGGTGAGCTATTCGGGGAAATTGAAGAGGGCGGCGTCTGTGTCCACACCGGCAAACCTTCTCTGTACAACAAAAGGATTCTTTTCGGCCGACAGTACTGAATGAAAAAACCGTGTAAGGGAGATGATCCTTACACGGTTGATTGTGCGACTCAGATGGCTTCAAGAAGCAAAAGGTCAGGGTTTTCCAGCAAACGCACCATTTCGCGAAGGAACCGTGCGCCGTCCGCACCATCGACCAAACGGTGATCGAAGCTGAGTGAAAGGTACATCATGTGCCGAAGGACAATCTGTCCATTTCGACCGACGGGTCTTTCGTTGATGGTGTGGATTCCCAAAATGGCTGTCTCAGGCGCATTGATGATCGGAAACGAGACCAAACTGCCCGCACTTCCCATGTTGGTCAAACTGAATGTGCCTCCCGAGGTTTCCTCGGGGGTCAGTTTGCCTGCCCGTGCTTTGCCAGCCAAATCTGAGATCGAGTGGGCAATCTCCAAAATGCTTTTGTTTTCGATGTCGCGAATCACGGGAACCAAAAGTCCAGCGTCTGTGTCGACGGCAATGCCAATGTTGTGGTAGTTCTTTTTGACGATTTCCTGAGCGGCCTCATCAATGCTCGCGTTGAGCATGGGGTACTTCTTGAGGGCCGCAACCGCTGCTTTGACAAAGAACGGCAAGTAGGTCAGTTTGATGCCGCGTTCTTCTGCTGCTGGCTTGAGGCGTCCACGGAGCGACATCAAATCGGTCAGATCGGCCTCGTCGACGGTCAGCGTACGGACCGTCTGCAGGTGCGAGGCCAGCATCGCTTTGGCAATGGCCTTTCGCATGCCGCGAAGTGGAATCCGCTCTTCTTTGGCTTCGTAGCCTTTTGGGGTTTTGTATTGGACGAGGGGTTGTGAAGGTGCCTGCGTGGCAGGTGTGCTGGATGTGTTGACGCTCGGTTGTTGCTGTCCTGTCAGGAGATATGCCGAGACGTCTATCGCATTGACCCGACCCAGGGGACCGCTTCCGGGCACGCTCAAAATATCAATTCCAGCCGTTCGCGCTGCAGCGCGCGCCGCAGGCGTGGCCAAGGCGCGACCAAATCGGTTGGTTCCCGCTTTGGTTTGGACAGTGGCCTCTTTTGGCTTTTGGACCGAACCAAAGGCCATTTGGGTGACCCGCTTGACCCCATCGTCGTAATTTGAGCCCACGGCGCTTTCAGATGCACTCATGTCTCCACCCAAACTGGTTTTGGGTTCTTGCTTTGGCGTGGTTTCCACGGCCACTTTGGATCCACTGCCGCCAACCTCAAAGAGGGCAATGGGTTTGTGTACGCCGACGACTTCGCCTTCTTTGGCGAGTTTTTGGGTCAATGTACCGGCAAAAGGTGCGGGCAGTTCCACGGTCACCTTGTCCGTCATCACTTCGACCACGGGCTGTTCCAGTGCCACCTGAGCACCTTCTTCGACCAGCCATTTTAAAATTTCCCCTTCCACGACTGACTCTGCCAGCTCGGGAAGCAACATTTCCTGGGTTGCCATAACGCCTCCTAAAACTTTAAGCTTCCATGACTTTGCGAATGGCTTCTGCAACATAAGCCGGTTCAGGTCTGGAGAAATGGTTGATGGAATTGAAGGCCGAGTGCATGGTGTCAAAGTGTGCGACGCGCTGGATCGGAGCCTCCAACGAATACAGGGCATGCTCTGCGATTAATGCGGCAATTTCGCCTCCAAAGCCACTGGTCAGGTTGGCCTCATGGACAATGACGACGCGTCCTGTCTTCTCGACGCTTTCCAAAATGGCGTCCAAATCCAGAGGCGACAGGGTCCGAAGATCGAGCAGATCAACGCCAATGCCCGCGGATTGCGCGGCGAGTGCAGCTTCCATGCAGGTTTGAACCATGGCGCCCCATGTGATGATGGTCACATCTGAGCCCTCTTGAACCTTCCGCGCTTTCCCAAGTGGAATGGTGTAATAGCCGGTTGGGACGTCTTCTTTGATTGAACGGTAAAGCTTGATGTTTTCAAAAAAGACCACAGGATCTGGATCTTCTATGGCGGCCAGCATCAGACCTTTCGCGTCACTCGGGGTGCTGGGAATGACCACTTTGATGCCTGGCGTGTGGGTCAAATAGGCTTCTGGACTGTCATGGTGCTGTTCCAGCAAGTTGAGCCCGCCTCCGTAGGGAAACCGGATGACCATGGGCGTGCGCCAGCGGCCACGGCTGCGGTAGCGATAGCGCGAAACATGAGAAATCACTTGGTCGAGACCAGCGTACAAAAATCCACCGAATTGAAGTTCCACAACAGGTTTCCAACCGACAGCGCACATGCCGACTGCCGTCCCAACAATGCCTTCCTCTGTGAGTGGGGTGTCGAATACCCGGTGCGCGCCGTGTTTGTTTTGAAGTCCAGTGGTGATCCGAAAAACACCACCCATGACGCCCACATCTTCGCCGTACATAACAACTTGGCTGTCTTGCTCCAGTGCCAAATCGAGTGCTTCGGTCAGTGCTGCGGCCAAGGTCAAGCTCTTTTTCTCTCTATTTTCCATGGGTTTATCCATTGTCTGTGTCATGCATTCTCCGCTGCCGCGATGCGGGTTTCTAGGATGGCGCGTTGGGCCAGGAGGTGAGGTGCGGGGTTTTCCATGGCGTGATCGAGCAACGCATGTGGGTTTGGAGCAGGGCGGGAATTGGCTTTCTCGAGTGCTTGCGCAAATTCCGTCTCTACATCCATTTTCAGGGCGTGTTCTTTCTCATCGTCCCAGGCTTTTTCAAGGGTGAGAAACTTGCGAACACGGTCCAGTGGATCGCGTGTTGTTGTCCAGAGGTTGGCTTCCTCGTCTGTTCGGTACGCTTTGGGATCGTCGCCGGTGGTGTGTGGACGGGTTCGGTAGGTCATGTGTTCGATGAGCGACGGTCCATGTCCGTTTCGGGCGTGCTCAACGGCCTGTGACGAAATAAAGTGAACGGCCAGAAGGTCGTTTCCGTCGACCAAATGACCCGGAATGCCGTAACCATCGGCCCGTCGCATCAGGTAATCGACCTTGGACTGGGTGGCCCGTGGAACAGAAATGGCCCAACCGTTGTTTTCGATGACAAACACGGCAGGAGAATCGGTCGCAGCAGCCCAGTTGACCCCTGCGTGGAAATCTCCCTGAGAGGTTCCGCCTTCGCCAATCCAGCTCATCACAACCTGTGGCTTTGCAGCCATTTTGAGGCCCATTGCGACCCCAGCTGCGTGCGGAAATTGTGCGGCAATGTCGATGATGATGGGAAGCATATTGAGGTGATCTGGAATTTTCCAACCGTCTGGGTGGCCTCTCCAGTACAAAATGGCCAATTCAAGGTCCCAGCCGTAGGCAATGCACGCGCCTGTCGATCTGTACATCGGTGCAATGTAGTCTCCGGGCTGCAGTGCCATAACCGAGCCCACCTGAGAGGCTTCTTGTCCACCAAATTGAGGGTAGGTTCCCAATTTGTTTTGTTTGTAAAGTGCCATAAAACGGTCGTCCAAGTGACGAATCCGTGCCATTTGATGGTACATGGCCTTGACATGGTCGAGTGATGGGATGCACTCGGGCTTGAGCACGTTTCCGTCGAGTGAAAGAACTTGAAATATTTCCGGCATGTGCCCTCCATGGTGAACAACTGGCATCTCGGTTCTCTTTTTGAAAGCCCTGACTGTGGGGTTTCCCTCAGAGAATATCGCCCTCCATTCTACCTGCTGCTGCGCCTGGATCAACCCGATGCGTTTGCGTTTTAATGTACGTTCAAGATTACAGTCGACTGGCAAAACAGGGTGTGTCCAAGTGGTTTTAAACAATCACCCAGGTCGAGGTCCAGGTATGGGATCTTTATGAGGGAAAGAAATGCTGCTCTCGTCAAACAAATATTTTCAAAGTTTACGCTATGGAACGGTCTTTATGCCTCAGATCTTGCTGACCAAAAACGTTTTCCAATCGATGATACCTGTGAAAATGACCGACCGTTACTGACTGAGTCAGCTCAACCCAGCCCGACTCCAAATGAGATTAGGGCGTTGCATCAGAAAACCCAACAGCTACACAAAGCGTCTGAATCGGTAAATAAGTTTCTTTCGAAAACAAGAGAGAGCTCTGCGAGGCTCAAAGGTAAAGATACACGCCATTCTGGAAAGTTTCATGATCATCAGGCAACTTTTGGAAAGTATGATCTAAATACCAGATATATAAAGCTGGAAAAATATATTGTAGAAAGACTTTTGCATGTTTGAAAAATATTCAATACCAAAGCAACGTTGTATTTCTCAAATGTGCAGAATCTGCTGTTGGGTTTTTGGTTATTTCATTTGATTTTTCCTCGATATGTTCCCAAATTTAAGTTTCGAAGGAAATCTATTGATATGTGATAGACGCTGCATTCAGCGTTCCACAGTCAATTCGACCTTGAAGTTTCCCCTCCGGGTTTCGTTGATGACACGTTTGAATTCAATGCGTCCCAGACCTTCCGCACTCAACTGGTCCCCCTGACGGATCTCCGCACTTCCCTTGACCACCTGGCCATTCAGTTTGACCTTTCCACCCTCAACACCACTTTGAAAATAGGCCCTTGAAACGCCAAATCCACGCGCTCCAACGACGTCTATGCGCATGCTGGGCACGACAACTTCTTTGCGCTTGTCTTGCTTGGAATCACTCAACTCAATTTTGGAAATGCCGACTTCAACCTCTCCAAGCCGGTCGAGAGTCTCTAATGCACCTTTCGCTTTGCCAATTGCAGCCACCACATAGGTTCCACGTTCAAATCGAATGTCGCCCAATTGCGTTGGAACACAGCCCTGTTGGTGCAGCATCACGCGAATGTCCGTTTCATCCCAGTCCTTTGGGAAATCGCCGGAAATCTCATAGATGGAAATCGGGTCCGAAACGTTGGGAATATGTTCTGGGAAGAGCACCAAGGTGCCCCGGGTTGCGCCGGAAAATCCGGAAAAAATTTGGTGATGGACGAGCGACTGGGCTTGTGTGAGTATGCGTCGGTCCAGATCGTCCAAAAGGATAAATTCCGTTTGAATAACGCGACCATTTTCGGCCTGTGTGATGTATTTCTTCAGATCCATAGCGTCAACGTATCACAGCCCATTACCTTTGGAGTCTGTCGATTGATCTATCTGGCGTGACCTCAAGTCGGTCTGGTTGTAAATTTGTTGTGCAGCAAGAAGTCCCTGATTGACCCATGTTTCGGCAGCTTCCTGGGCTTTCATGACAAGTTTTTCCAAAGTGGGTTTTTCTTCGTCTCTCCAAACCGAGAGCACCCAATCTGAAACGCTCCATCCCTGGGCCGGTCGAGAGATGCCCAACTTGAGTCGCGCAAAATCCATGAAGCCCAAATGATCCATGATCGATTGAACGCCTTTTTGCCCGCCCGATCGACCGCCCAATTTCAGTCGAAGAAGTCCGAATTCACTGTCTAGGTCATCTTGGATCACCAGGATGTCATCCGGATTCAATTTGTAGAAGTGAACGATAGGTCCAACCACTTGGCCAGACAGGTTCATGTAGGTGAGGGGTTTGAGGAGAATGACCTTTTCGGTTCCAATGCGTGTCTCCAAAACCGATGCCTGCGATTGTGTTTTCCAGGTTCCACCTGTTCTTTTGTGCAATGCGTCCAAAACCAACCAGCCAGCATTGTGCCGTGTATGGGCGTAACGGGCCGTCGGATTGCCCAAGCCGACAATCAACTTCACGGTCAATTCAGTCCATCTTCCAAGTACGTTTTTCGCAACTCGGCCAATCGCGTCCTCCAAGCCAGTTCTGTTTCGCTGACCCGGGCTTCAGATTTCATCCGGGCATGTTCGCGCCGAAAGTCTGTGTAGGCGGGCTCGAGTGGGCTGAAAAACCCGTAGAGGCTGGATTCAATTTGACGCAAATCGTTGGGCGTCAGTGGGCCTTTGGAGTCGATCATCTCATCCAAGGTGGCCATCAAACGAGAAAGAGGGCGCAACCACTGAAAGTCTTCGTGGTTGAGGACCAAATTGAACAGTTCAAAGGGACTGGGTTTGGTTCCTGTTTTGGCTTGATACGCATACTTGACCTGATCGAGAAGGGCCAGATGAAATGTCCTGAGCTGCTTGGCCAAATCGATGAGGTCTTGGCGGAGGGTGTTCATACCTATAGGTTAGCAGGGAATGGTTGAGTATCGCGCACGCTCCTGTTAGCCTTTGGGTATGAATTTTTCTCTCTCCGAAGAGCAGCAGTGGATCGTCAAAAGTGTCCGTGATTTTGCCCAAAAGGAAATCCGACCCCTCGCTTCACAGTACGACCGCTCTGGCGAATTCCCATGGCCCCAAATCAAAGGTCTGGCCGATATGGGTTTGCTCGGAGCCACCGTTCCAGAGCGCTGGGGTGGGGCTGCGCTCGACAGTGTCGCGTATGCCCTCTGCCTGGAAGAAATTGCGAAAGCAGACGCCAGTGTTGCCGTCATCATGAGTGTCCAAAACGGCCTGCCCGAACAGATGCTGCTCAAAAATGGCACCGAAGCGCAGTGCGAGCGCTTTCTCAGGCCGCTCGCCCAAGGCAGTGCCCTGGGTGCGTTTTGTTTGACTGAGGCGCAAGCCGGAAGTGACGCCGCCAACCTTCAGCTCAAAGCGGTTCGCAAAGGCGACACCTGGGTTTTGAATGGCCAAAAGGTTTGGATCACCTCGGGTGGACAAGCCGATATCTACCTGGTCATGGCCCGAACAGGAGAACAAGGTCCCAGAGGCATCACGTGTTTTGTCGTTGAAAAGGGCACAGCAGGCCTGTCTTTTGGCAAGCCCGAGGAAAAAATGGGACTTCATGCGGCCCACACGACCACCGTCCAATTCGATGACGTCTGCATTCCAGACACCAACCGTGTAGGCCCTGAAGGCCAGGGGTTGATGGTTGCCTTGGCGGGACTGGACAGTGGCCGAATTGGTATTGCCATGCAGGCCATCGGTATTGCCCAGTCGGCTTTTGAGCATGCCACGACCTATGCCCTGGAACGCGAGCAGTTCGGGCGCAAAATTGCAGAGTTCGAAGGTGTTTCATTCAAGATCGCGGAAATGTCTGCACGGATCGAGTCCGCACGCCTGCTGGCCCTCAAAGCGGCGTGGCTGAAAGATGCTGGATTTCGGTACGGAAAAGAGGCCGCCATGGCCAAGTTGATGGCTTCTGAGACGGCTGTTTTTTGCACCCGCGAGGCACTGCAAATCTTCGGAGGCAATGGGTATTCCAGAGAATACCCCATCGAGCGTTTGTATCGGGATGCGAAAATCACGGAAATCTACGAGGGAACCAGTGAAATCCAAAAGATCGTCATTTCCAAAGCGGTGTTCGCAGAATCCAAGTGAACCAAATAAACAAAAACCCATTCGCTTTTTTCACTCAGACGGGCCGGCAAAGTCAGTGAAAAAAGCGAGTGATTTTGCAGTCGTTCCAGGGTTTTGACACTGTGCTATCGTCACCCGGATTGCTGTTCAAAGTCGGTATGAAATGAAAAATCCCCCGTCAGAAGGATTTTATGTTCATTTTTACAGTTTTATTTTGTGTTGTCACGCCCACCTTGGACTAAGCGGCACCCAAGAAGGGGCCAGCCCGCATATTCTCGTAATTCGGGTTGTGGTGCGAATTTCTGTAGTGCCAGTTGTGTTGTTTGAAGGTCAAAAGCAATCTTATTCAAGAAGAAAACGGTTGATCTTCTAACTTAACAAGATACACAGGGATCAGAGGTTCCACCAGAACCGCCGCCGCCACCCCAATTTGTGGTTCCAATCGGGCCACCGCCTGGAACTGGAATAGGGAGTGGCAGGGCAATTTTTTGGATGGTCGTTACTGGTTGATCTTCTGCACTCACATTCTCAATGGCCATCAGAGCCATTGTTATTCCGATGATTCCAACAATTTTCAACACGACCCTCATCACCCTTCCAACCCCTTTTCTCCTTCTTCAGCCTTCCACATCACCACGACACTTTTGCAATCCACACCTTCCAAATACTCCGCGTAGCGGCTCAGCAGTTTGTAGTGGTGTGCGGTCATCGTCCCTTTTCCGTACCAGGCATCAATGCCTTCCGCCAAAACCTCTGTCTGCGGAAATCCCTTAATCAAATTTTTCCCCAGATAGCATCCCTTTTTTGCAATGAGTAACACCCGGCTCAAGATGTCTTCCAAAACAACATTGGGCTCTTTTTCATTCAGGAAAAACACCAACTCTGGGCAGAATTCCACCACAAAATTGCGAAATGAGTTCATTTTTTCCAAACCCTTGATGATGCTTTCCCTCAAGTGGCTTGTGATTTCCCTACCTTCGTGGTACAGCAACATTGCTTCGATCAGTTTGGTGTACTGCTCAGACCATTTGGGCATGTTTTCTGTAAAGCCTTGAAGGCGCTGCATTTGCGAAAATGCCCTCTTTGCGCCCTCTGTGTCTTTTGCCTCCAGGTGTGCCAAAGACCGAACGGTCCAGGAGATGAAGTTGAGGATCGAAAATTCCACAGATTCTGGGATTTCAAGGTTCAAGACAGGGCTGAGTTTGTGTTTCAGATTTCTTCTGTCCTTAAAGGCATAGGCATGCCATTTGTACTCTTTGAATTTCCACAGCAGGTATCCTGTGACACAAAAAGCATCGGATTTAAAATCTCCCAGAAACCGAAGGGATACCGAAGGTTTGTTTCCCGAAAAAAAGTCCGCGACAAGCAGGAGATGGTTTTGTACCATACCTTCTGAATGCTGAAAAGCGCACTTTCGAAGGGCAGAATAATCGTCTTCCAAGACGTAAAAACTCCCAAGTTGATAGAGGGTGTGATCTCGGGCCCGAATGTCATTGGCCTGCTGGGCTTCCTGACACTGCAGAGACAACAGGTTGATCTTGGATTGAAACGAAGATGGTGTGAGGGTTTGGATTTGGGTTTCGCAGACACGAAAAATCGAATGAACCTGCAAAACCTCGGCCGCGTGGTGCGTGAGATGAAAGAGACGCAGAGCCTCCACGTTGTTGCCAATTTTTTTGAATGACTGGGCCCGCCTGAAGGTCCAACGCATTTGGGATTCCAGGCCGAGGTCGGAACGGTCCGTGGTGAGGATTTCAGGCTGCTCCGTGATGTAGAGGTGATCTGAAAACGTGGCACTGGCGATTTTGACCGCAAGGTACATGGCCTTGCAGAGAGGGTGATCTTGGCCTCTAATCACCCTGGCCGCTTGAAGAACTTCATTGAGAGCAAGCAGAACCTGACATTCACGTGCGCGGGCAATGGGACCCGGGGTGCTTTGGAGTTGGATCCGCAAGAAGTAAAGGGAATCGTCACCTTCCTGGATGGCCATGTCAATGCATTTGGCCCAGAGGGAGGGACTGGAAATGACGTCTTCGAGAGATTTCCCAACAAAGACGTCGGGATACAAAAGCTCAGCCATAGTGCACCGGATTGTGTTGAAACGCCATAGAATCCTTTCGTGACCGAACCCCAATCGACCCAACCCACAAAACAGAGAGAGCACTGATTTGCAAGGTAAAGATGGATCCAATGAGATGAAATCAAAACGAACTTAATATGGGGACACTATAGCCCATGTGTGTCTTACTGTAAAGGGTCGGATGGCTGACCAAGAGGTATTTTGTTGATCAGTAGAGATGAATGCTGTGCACCCAATAGACTGGTCCATTGTTTGTGTGAACAAGAAATTTCGGCGTCTTACAGAAAAGAAAATGGGTACATTCATTTGCAGCGTTCCGCGAAGGCTTCGGTTTCCACGTGTATGGTTGTGTTTGATCCCACAAAAACCAGATCAATGGCTTCCTCGATGCGGTCACAGAGTGCGTGTGCCGTTTCGAGGGATGTCTCTGCAGGCAAAATCAAGTGAAAATCAATGAAGGTTCGGTGGCCTGCGGTGCGACTTCGAAGCGCGTGGTACTCGATCATTTCGGCGGAAAAACCCTCGATGATGGACCGGAGCTCTTCCTGTTTGGAGGGTGAGAGGGCCTCGTCCATCAGGCCGGACAGCGAGCGCTGCACAATTCGGTAGCTGGTAAAGAGCAGCGCAACAGCCACCGCCAAAGCTGTCAGGGCGTCCAGTTTTTCCCAACCCGTGACAAAGGCCAAGCCCACGCCAAGCAGCGCTGCAGCCGAAGAGTAGACATCCGAAAGCAAATGTTGGCCATCGGCCTCGAGTGCAATGGAGTGATGGCGTTTGGACAGACGCATCAGGTGAAGGGCCAAAACCCCATTGATGAGACTGGCCAGCACGGTGACGCCCAGCCCCAATGGATCTGCGTCCAGCGGAACAGGCGACATCCAACGGGAAATGGCGCTGGAAATGATGAGCATGCCCGCTCCACCGACAAACAATCCCTCAACAAAACTCGAGACATATTCGGCTTTGTGGTGCCCATACGGGTGATTGGCGTCTTCAGGTTGGGTGGCCACCCGGAGACTGAGTGCCAGTAAAATCGATGCGGCGATGTTGACGGTGCTTTCCAGGGCATCCGACAAAATACCAACCGAATGGGTCAGCGAGTAGCCCAAGAGTTTGAGGCCAAAGACAAGCACGCTGATCCACAGACTCAGGGCAGCAGCCCGATTTAAGACGTCGGCCGACACGGTTTACGATTCAGGGCGAAGCAGAGGAAACAGCAGCACATCGCGAATTGAACGCTTGTCGGTCAAAAGCATGACCAGACGGTCTATCCCAATGCCCAGTCCGCCAGCAGGCGGCATGCCGTATTCCAGGGCGTGCAAAAAATCCTCGTCTTGATCGTGGGCTTCGTCGTCTCCAGCCAAACGCCTTGCGCTTTGGGCGTCGAAACGTCGGCGTTGATCCATGGGGTCGTTGAGTTCACTGAAGGCATTGGCCAGTTCAAATCCCATGGCAAACAGTTCGAAGCGCTCTGTCACGCCGGGTTTTGACCGGTGTTCCTTGGCCAGTGGAGAAATCAGTGTCGGATGGTGAAGCACAAAGGTGGGGTTGATGAGCTGTGGTTCAACGTACATCCCGAAGAGTTTGTCCAGAAGTTTGTAGTCGGGAACTTTGCTCCACTTGGGATAACGCGCATCGCAGAAAACCCTCAATCGCTCCAGATCCAAAGGATCAAAATCCAGATCGGGTGTGTGCTTGACGAGTTCTTCGAGATAGTCCACACGTGCAAACGGGGCACTCCAATCGACCTCTTGTCCGTAAATTTCAAACTTCAAGGTGCCTAGGATGGTTTGTGCCAGATGGGAAAACAGCGTTTCAGTGAGTTGGAGGATGCTTTCGTAGTCCGTGTAGGCCCAGTAGAGTTCGAGCATGGTGAATTCGGGATTGTGTGTCAGGTCGATGCCTTCGTTTCGGTAAACGCGGCCGATTTCGTAGACCTTTTCGAATCCGCCGACCAACAGCCGCTTGAGGTGAAGCTCGAGTGCAATCCTCAAATAAAAGTCGTGTGACAGAGCATTGTGATGTGTGGAAAAGGGACGCGCCTCGGTTCCACCTGCAATGGCTTGAAGCGTGGGTCCCTCGACCTCCATAAATCCACGGTCATCCAAAAAGTTTCGAATGGAACGCAGCACCTGTGCTCGGGTTTTGAAGGTGTGCTTGGAGTCCGCATTGACAATGAGATCCAAATACCGCATCCGGGAGCGCATTTCGATGTCTTTGAGTCCGTGAAAATGGGAAGGAAGGGGCCTGAGGCTCTTGACCAAAGGTGTGAATTCCAAGACATACAAACTGAGTTGGCCGGTCTTTGTGACGAAGGGATACCCCGACACGCCAATGAGGTCCCCCAAATCCAAATGCTTGAGGGCTTCGAAGGTTTCGAGGTCTTTTTTGGAGAAAAAAAGTTGCAATGTGCCCGATTCATCCTGCAGATCGGCAAAAGCGGCCTTTCCCATGTGGCGGAGCAGCATCACCCGTCCGGCGAGTCGGTACGTTTCCGCCGGCCAGCTCAAACCCGCTTCCACCTCAGGGTGTCGGTTGCGAACATCTTCGGCTTGATGCGTTTTGGGGTAGGCGTATGGATAGGCAGAAAACCCCAACTCGGTCAGGGCTGTTTGATTATTGAGCCGAGCCAGCGTCTGCTCATGGGGTTCTCGATCGGCACTCAAATGGGGTTCTTCTCGCATCCCATCAGATTAGCATTCAAACCCCAGAAGCGGCGTTTTTTCAGTAGTGGACCGACCTGACGGTGTACTTCATTTCCTTGCCTTGAAAGCTCACAGAAATGGTATCCGAAGGTTTTTTGCCCAAGAGCACCAAACCCACTGGAGAGTCGTCGCTGATTTGTCGGATTTCGCCGCCGAGGGTTGAAGCCTCAGAAGCCGATACCAACCGTACTTGAATATCACGACCACTGTTTTCATCGTGTAGAACAATGATTGCCCCAAGATCTATGGTTTCGTCATGTGCAGAGGCATCGATGATAACGGCTTGAGCCAATGTTTCTTCCAATTCCTCAATGTGGATTTCCAGGTTCAGTTTTTCCCTTTTGACATCTTCGAGTCCACCTTCAAACTCGTCGTCGTCATACTCCATACCTTCGCCTAAGATGCGGGCAACCTCTTCGAGCCGAGCGCGCTCTCGTTCCAAAAGCGCTTGCTGTCTTTCGTAACCTTCTTGGGTGAGCTTTATTTGCCGGGCCATGGGTAACCTCCCAGAGCGCATATTCACAGTTCGGTCATGCGCCGGTTTTGGATGGCGACATTCTGCCACAAGTCTTGACATTTAGCAATAAGAGAATCAAAATAAAGCCATTCAACTGAAATTTTTTTTCGAGAATAACATGTCTTTGGCGCTGTTTTAGAAACATTTTGCCAAACCTTTAACCTTTAAAATAGGCGTGTTTATCTGTATTGAAATGGGTATACTTTGAGGTATGAACATTCGGTTGATCTGTATTGGCTTTTTGTCGATCTTTGGATGTGTACAGGCGGCTTCAGGAAGTGCTTCAGTCAAAGACCAAGCCTCCCTTTCCGCGGTATTGGATCGTGTGACGGCTGATCAAGTGTCCAGCGCCATGGAGTGAATGGGTTTCAAAGTCGTTAACGTCGATACCAACAGCAAAAACAAGACATCGAGCATTGAGGTCACGGGCGACAGAAACACCATCTATTTGGATTTGCTGGATTGCAACGACGACGGCTGCGGGCATGTTTACATCAATGCTTGGTATGTTCTGAGTGGCGATACCCTGATCGGTACATTCGAAAAAATGAATGACTGGAACAATGACAACATCACACAAGCCTATACCTTTACGCAGGAAAGCACAGGAAAGAAAGGGGCCTCTTTGGGTCTTGATGTTCGATTTTATGGGGGCAACACCTTGGGCGGATTACAACGCGCGACCCGAGATTTTGACACCTATTTCAACGAATTCTACAGCTTTTTGTTTCCCAAGAAAAACTGAGGGCCTTGACGGCAGCCGCAGAACTCGCCACTATACAACGTGTGACTGCAACCCACCCTCAATATGCCCCGGCGGCCATATTTGACACATCTCGAGCCCATGTTGTCGTGGAAAACTTGGGAAAACGCTACGGAAAACACATTGTTTTTGAGCGCATCCATATGGCCATCGAACCTGGAGAGGTCTACGCGCTGACGGGACCCAATGGGGCTGGAAAGACCACCCTGATCCGCTGCATGACCGGTCTGGCCTTTCCAGATACCGGTACGGTTTCCATTCGCGGACACAATGTCTACTTCCGAGGTACGTCGGCGCGGTCCCGTTTGGGCGCTGTGGTCGAGGCACCCGCAGCCTTTTACAAGCATCTGACCGGAAGGCAAAATTTGGAGGCACATGCCCTGATGGCTTCACAGGCGCCGGGCTCCAAGCGCGTGTCTGGGGATCGCATCCGTGAAGTGCTCTCTTTGCTTGAAATTCACCGTATGGCGGACCGAAAGGTAGGAGAGTACTCTCTGGGACAGAGGCAACGCCTCGGGGTTGCAGCTGCCCTTTTGGGTGATCCAGACGTTCTGATCCTCGATGAGCCGACCACCGGACTTGACCCTTTGGGGATTGGCCTCATTCACCGCATTTTTTCAGATGCCGCGAAGCAGGGCAAATCTGTTTTACTCTCTACGCACCATTTGAGGGAAATTGCGCAGTACGCACACACGGTGGGTATCCTCAGTGGTGGACGTTTGGTCGATCAGGTCAACCTCAGAGAACGCAGAATGGCCTTCAAGTTCAAAACGGAAGATTTGGTGAAGTCTGCACACATTGTTCAGGCGCTTCCTTTTGTTCAGAAAATACAAACCCGTGCAGGTTACTTGATTTTGCATTTGGAATGCGAAACGCAAGTGGCACAGGTGTTGTCCTGTTTGGTGGAGATGGGTCTTTCTGTGTTTGAAGTCAGCCCGGATCTGTTTGACCTCTATGACTATTATCGAGAGCGCATTGAGGAGCCCCTCTTGCTGTAAATAGGGTCGAAATGGAGGTGTCGTGTGTTGGGTCTTGTTCTTTTGGAATTTAGGAAACTTCTGGGTTATCGTTCCGTTCGCATTTCTCTGATGCTTTTGTTTTTTATCCCTTGGATTTGGAGTTTTGCACCCAACCTGCAGGAAACCTACAATCTGGTTTTGGTGAGCGGTTGGCAAATGCCTGCCCTCACGTTGTTGACGGTGATGCAATTTATTCTGCCACTGCTTGTCGGTGTGACGGCTGCGGAACTTTTGGGCGCAGAAGTCGCGGCGGGAACCCTGTCGCCTCTGTTGATGCGGCCCGTGGAGCGGTACAAAATCTTGGGTGCGAAGTACGTGGTCGCACTCCTGTATCCTCTGCTGCTGTTGGCCGTTCTGCTGGTGGCCAGTGTGCTCGCTGGTGCCCGCTTTGGATTGGGTGAATTCGTCGGTGGGACAGGCTTTTCACAAGGTGGTTTTGCCGGTGTGGGGTCTCTCGGGGCGTCCCTTGCACTTCCTGAAATCCTGAAGGCCTACGTCTGGGCCGGTGCGACGCTGGCACCTGTTTCGGGGCTGTCTCTGCTCTTTTCGGTTGTGTTCCTCAATACCGCTGCAGCCGCACTGGCAACCATTTCAACCCTGAATATCATGCGCCTTTTTGTGGTTTTTCCCGGCCTGAGCCCGTGGTTGCTCACATCGTACCTTGAGGCCTATGTCGCAGATCCAGCCCATCTGGCCAAATCTGGGGTCATGTTGCTTTTTTACACACTGATCATTGTGGCGACTGGCTTGGTGATTTTTGAGCGCAAAGACCTATGATGGTTGCGGTGAAACATTTGAAACCTGATGCCACAATTGTTCATATTTCCAGTGAAGTTTATCCTTTTTCCAAAACCGGCGGCTTGGCCGAAGTCCTAGGGGCACTTCCCACTGAGCAGGCCCAGATGGGTTTGCGCGTGGCCGTGATTTCTCCCTGGTATGCGTCCCTCAACGGACAGCCCACACATGTGGGCCAGGTGCGCATTCCTGGAATGTTCGAAGACGTTCGATTGGGACACATCCGCGAACAGGGCGTGGACTGTTTTTTTATCGGATACCCGGGGTTTGATCGGGACCGCTTGTACGGTTATCCAGACGATGTGGAGCGGTTCGTTCATTTTTGCAAAGCCGTTCCTTATGTGCTGGACCGGCTGAACATTGCGCCAGACGTTGTGCATACACACGATTGGCAAGCCGGAATCTTGCCGGCACTGATCCGATTTACGCCTGTTCCACCACGGTTTTCCAGAACGCAATTCATCCACAGCGTTCACAACCTGCAGTATCAAGGGCGATGGAATCCATGGGATATCTTGTCTTGGACAGGACTTCCCGCATCTCTGATGAATCCTGAAGGGATGGAATTCTACGGTGATGTCAACCTCATGAAGGCCGGTCTTGTCTATTCTGATCGGGTGGTCGCCGTTTCTTCCACATATGTTCAAGAAATCACAACCTCAGACTACGGCGAAGGCTTGGATGGCGTTTTGAGGAAGCTCAAACACGAAGGCCGCTTGGTGGGCATTCTCAATGGCATTGACTCAGAGCGGTGGAACCCCAGCACCGATCCCTTGGCCGATTTCTCAACACCACTCGAGAAAAAACGTGCCCGGGACCGTTTGGTTCATCGACTTGGGATTTCCGGAGGGCCGCCCATTTTGGCTGTTATCAGTCGGTTTGCGCACCAAAAAGGCATTGATCTTGTGGCTGACGCGTTGCCGGAGCTTCTCAAAGGCTGGACAGTTGTCGTTTTGGGAGATGGTGATCCTTTGCTGGAGACGGTGTTTTCGCTGTTGTCTCAGTATGTTCCAAACTTTTTTTTCTTTGCCGGATACAACGAACCCCTGGCGCACGAGGTTTACGCCGGTGCAGACAGTGTGCTCATGCCCAGTCGATTTGAACCTTGCGGGCTCACGCAGTTGATTGCCATGCGGTACGGCACCTTGCCCATTGTTCGCGATACAGGCGGCCTGCACGATACCGTTTCTCCGGATATCGGATTTTTATTTGGACCCTTTACGGCCGATGCGCTCGTGGAGGCTTCGCGTCAAGCCCTTGAGGTGTGGAAGGACAGAGAGGCGTGGCTCGGACGCGTAACCCAAGCCATGGCGTACAACAGCTCGTGGTCGGCGAGTGCTGGACGCTATTTGGATCTCTACAACATCTCGGCGTTTCGCTGAATCCTGGCGTTTCACGTGAAACACCCACTTGCATGCTGTTGCCAACGGTTCAACCGGAGATTGCAGAAGGGGGTTTTTTCTTGGCTTCCCTGAATTCAATGTCTTCCCACTCGCCTTCTTCAACCACATCCAGGTTTGGATTGAGCTGCTGAAAGTGTTTGACAATGTCCATCACCAGGTCGTCGGGCGTGCTGGCCGCACTTGTGATCCCGATGCAACGCGAATCCCGAAGGTCGCAGTTGTGCAGGTCTTCCCAGGTTTCCAGACGGTAGGCGCGCCCAACCAACGTTTCCGCCAACTCAAAAAGGCGCATGCCATTGCTGGAATGCAAACTGGTCACGACCAAAAACGTGTCCACATGAGGGGCAATGTTTTTGACTGCATCCTGGCGATTTTTGGTCGCGTAGCAGAGGTCATCGGAAGGGGGAACCAAGAGGTTGGGGAATCGCCTTTTGAGGATGTCAATGGTCTTGAAGGTGTCGTCAACGCTCAGCGTCGTTTGGGTCAGAACAACGACTTTTTCAGGGTTGGGTACGGTGACCGTGTGGGGATCCATGAGCTTTTCGCCCTGTTTGCCCAAAACACCCACCACCGTTGTGCAATGCGGCGCTTCGCCGTAGGTGCCAACCACCTCTTGATGGTCAAAAGAATCGCCAACCAGAAGGATGTGGTAGCCTTCCCGTGCGTATTTTTTGGCTTCCGTGTGAACTTTGGTGACGAGTGGACAGGTGGCGTCGATGGTGTAGAGGCCCAATTCGTCGGCTTGCTTTCTGACCGCTGGACTGACCCCGTGCGCCGAAAAAACCAGGGTATCGCCCTTTTCAGGCAGTGACTCCAGGCTGAGATCTTCGATAAATTGGACGTTGTGCTCGGAACGCAGGCGGTTTACGACGGTGTGGTTGTGAACGATGCTGTGATAAACCGTCAGAGGGGTCTCTTGGGATTGTGCTGCTTTTTTCACGGCATGGATGGCCATCACCACACCTGCGCAAAATCCCCGAGGCTTTGCCAAAATGACCTTTTCAATCATGATTCAGTTTAACGGTTTCCTGGGTTTGGGTTAGAGGGTTTTGAAAACCCACAGGGCGTTTTACAATTGTGGGGAATTTTGAGAGCCTAAAAAATGCATTTCTAACGGCTTTTTGGGTCACTATTGTTCTTTTTCCCATACTACAGAAAGTCTCTTAAATATTGAGAGGTTTTGTAGCAGCCACAATACATTCAGATAACTTGAGTTCGGGTTACAGCATGTTTCAGAATAATAGGGGAAAAAAGGAATGTTTGAACCAGCCCCGAGCATCCTCAGCTGTCACCTGCCTCAACACCATTCCCAATCCTTTCTCCAATTCTTCCTATGTTCGCGCTCCAATTCGTCTCATTCCTGCTTTCACTTTGCTAAACATCATTTCCACCATCCATCCCTTCCTTCAACATCTTGCTCACAAGATAGCACCCACAAAGGGGCCTGTCCGCGTCTTTCTTGGAGATAAGACAGCACCTTCCGGGCAAGCCTGCTGACCGCCTCCCGGGCCAGCTCGCAAAATAGAAGGGCTCGATGTCACCTGTTGCAGCAAGCCCACCTTCAGTGTTTCAGGCGTGAAATTGGAGATGGCGCAGGGTTTCTTTCAGTTCCAAAGATGCCATTCTTTCCATTTGCCAAACGTTGAAAATCTCCCACATGGAAAAGCCAAGCCAAAATTTTAAAGAATCCAGCCTGTTCATCTGAACAACCCTCTGGTGCGAACACCAAAGGAACAAGCCTAAAAAAGTCGAGCGGTGTCCTGTTTGGATGGCGAAACACCATCGACGGCTTTCCCTTCCAAGACGGCTTTAACCTCACGGATGTCTCGCCACGTTAGGCTTTTGGGTCCTCCCACGGCCCGCGAATCGTTGCGGAGCAAATAGGCTGGATGAAACATCGGCATCATCCAGACATGACCCCAAGCAAATGTGCGTTCGTGCCACGTGCCCCGCATGCGGGTAATCCCCTGTTTGGTTGCCAACAGGTGTTGTGTTGGTATATTGCCCAGCGTGACAACCACAGAAGGACACAGCAGTTCCAACTGAGGGGTCAACCATTGGGCGCAGGCGGCAATCTCCTGCGGTTCTGGATTGCGATTGCCGGGTGGTCGGCACTTGACCATGTTGCAGATGTAAACCGACTCACGGGGAATTCCCGCAGCCAGCATAATTTTGTCCAAAAGCTGACCTGCCCGCCCCACAAAGGGACGACCGGTGATGTCTTCTTCTCCACCGGGTCCTTCGCCCACAAAAACCAGTTTGGGATGGGGGTTGCCTTCTCCAAACACAACATGGGTTCGGGTTTTGCAGAGGTCGCACGACGTACATTGTTCCGCTTGCTGTTTCAGTGTATTCAAATCCACAGTAGAAACCTCAACCCCAGATTAGGGCATTTGGGTTTAAGCGGAAACGAGGTATTTTTCGATGCGTTTGCGGCGTTTGCGAAGTTCTCGGCGAACTTTGGGTTCCAAATTGATCATCAGGAAAAAGTTTTCAAGGGCGGCCTCTTGACCTTTGATGTCTGCATATTCGTCCGGACCTGTGCCCGAAACCAGAGGGAGCGATTCGTACAATTCCAAAGCGTATTCCAGGACTTCACCATTGGACGATGTCTTGGCGCGTTCCATCAATAGACCATAGATTTCTCGACGTGCCACAGCATGTGTCTGATGGATATCTGGGCAGTCGGTCAATTCCGCGGCGAGCAAATCCTGCTTGGCAATTCGACGATAATGTTTGAGTCCATTAATGATGTCTCCGATGGTCATCCATTCCTTCATGCCGCTTCTCCTAAAACACCTGAATACTTGGGTTGCATTGCCGAACTCAAGCCAACACTGAGAGATCCTAAGGGGAGTTAAACTTAATTGTACCTTAAGTATACAGATAAAAAGATGAGAAATCTGCCTTTTTCACCTCAAGGCACCTTGGGACGTTTTTCAAGCCGGCCGTTTTCGTCGGTTGGTTTTTTTTATTAAAGAATTATTAATAGCGTGCCCAATTGAATGAAAGTACAGTCTCATGTTCTTCGGAATATCTCGGCGGAAGTTGCGGAAAAAGCCTTTTTCCAGCACAGCAAACGGTTTATGAGACCAAGGGTTAAGGTAAAGTGTGCATCTTCTTGCTATAGTTCATCCCATTATGAAGCTTACGCTCATTTTTTCTGTTATTTGCATCGTTTTGGGCCAGGCATTTGGGGCCAGTTATGTCGTCCGGCCTGGAGATTCTCTGCCCAAGATTGCTCGCACCTACGGGATGGGTGTACGGTCTTTGGCACAGATGAACCGATTGGCTCCCAATGAGACCTTGCGCGTTGGTCAACGTTTGGAAGTGAAGGGATACCCGTTGGTGTCCACAGCGGTATCGACCCGAAGGGTCACCCAGACCACGGGGAAAGTGACCCGATCTGCCTACCGGTACGTTGGCTTGAGGTACCGTTTGGGTGCAACAGGACGCGGAGGAATCGATTGCTCCGGATTTACACAAGCGGTCATGCGCGATTTGGGTGTTCAACTCCCACGGACATCGCGCGCGCAGTTCAACACCGGCCACCACGTTGCCAAAAGCGGTTTGCGTCCAGGTGATTTGGTGTTTTTCAATACGACCGGCAGAGGGGTTTCCCACGCAGGTCTCTATCTGGGCAATGGCTTGTTTGCGAATGCCAACTCATATCGGGGGCGTGTTGTGGTCGAGAACCTCAACACGTCGTATTGGGTTAGACGCTATGTGGGCGCACGTCGCGTCTTGAGCTGATCACGCGTTTTTTCCTTATGCGAACTTCCCTCAGATTCCATCTGCGAACATTCTTTGACTTTGTCCGATTCGAACACACCCTGTTTGCTCTGCCTTTTGCGTACTCGGCGATGCTCTTTGCTTCCCAAAAACATTTGGGGACAGGCTGGCCAGGGTTTTGGATATTTTTCTGGATCACCATGGCCATGGTTGGTGCCCGAACGGCTGCGATGGCTGCAAACCGGTTGATCGACGCTGGAATCGATGCGCGGAATCCCAGGACCGCGAATCGGGAAATCCCGACCGGAAAGGTCACGCCCACACAGGCCGTTGTGTTGATCGTGTTTTCCTTGGCGCTCCTCATTTTTGCCGCCTTTCAACTGAATCCCTTGGCCCTAACATTGCTTCCCTTGGCGCTGTTTTTTTTGATTGTGTATCCATACACCAAACGGTTCACATGGCTGTGTCACGTCTGGCTTGGCATTACAGATGGTGCGGCAGCAGCGGGAGGATGGATTGCGGTCACGGGAACGTGGAGCCTTGAGGCCTCGCTCTTGATGGCTGTGGTGGTTTTTTGGATGATCGGGTTGGACATCATCTATGCGACTCAGGATGTGGATTTTGACCGAAAAAACGGCATACACAGCATTCCTGCGCGTTTTGGGATTGTCCAATCGCTGCGCATTTCGGCGGCATCTCACGCGACCACATTCGCGCTGTTGCTCTCCGTGGCTTGGGTTGCACAGACCCATTGGGTCTTTTTTGTGGCAACTGCGATCATGGGAGGGATTCTTCTGTTTGAGCACATGCTTGTAAAGCCCAACGATTTGCAAAGGGTCAATATCGCCTTCTTTAATGCCAACAGCTATTTGGCACTGACCATGTTGGTCGGTACACTTTTGGACGTCTGGATTCGGTAGGTGCATCGGAGAACGACCCCTGCGCTGTGTGATGTGTGGATCAGATAGACACATCAGGACAAATACATGTGTGGAATGCTTCTATCTGAGGTCTAAAAACTGCGTATGATAATCTCCGCATGACTCACACGACAGCTTCTACCACACGTTTCGTTCTCACACTTGGACTGATCTCGTTTTTCCTGATTGGCCTGCAGCAGTCTATTTTGGGACCTTCTTCTTCGGGCTTTTCGAGCCGATTTGACATCACATCTACCACGGCGAGCAATGTCATCAGCATTCAGTCTATGGGAGCCATTGCTGGCACTTTGATGTCTGGAATTGCGCTTCGGCTCTGGAAGCTGCGAACCGTTGCACTTTTGGCTGCGATTCTGGCCTCACTCGGTCTGTCCATTATGGGATTTTCTCCGTACTGGTGGGGTATTCTTGTTGGAACCTGCATCGGTGGGTTGGGTTACGGCAGCATCAGCGCTGTGTTTAACACCTTGATGAGCACTTTTGGTGTTCGCAGCACCCACGTTCTCAATTTGCTCAATGCCACCTGGGGACTCGGTTCGATGTTTGGACCGTATTGGGTGCTCATCCTTTCCGCCAAAGGCACATCCATGCCTTTCACTGTATTGTCCTTGGGATTCTTGGCACTCGCGTTTGGGACGCGTTTCTTGGATTCTGGACTCAATCTCAAAACCCCTCCCCAACATGCTTCGGCCAATTTTGTCTCTCCATGGTTGGCTTCCAGTTTTGCCGCGCTGCTGTTCGTTTACACGGCAACAGAGGTGAGCATCGGGTATTGGATGAATACCCACCTGACACCCCTCATTGGGGCTGAAAGTGCCACGCTGTACAACACCCTATTTTGGAGCACACTGACTGTGGGGCGGTTTATCGCTGTACCTTTAAGTGCACGTTTGCATCCTTCCACGCTGGTTTTGGGTTCAAGTACGGGCATGCTCTTTGCGGCAACCCTATTGCATACGTCTCAAACGGCTCCATATGCGTATATTTTGTTGGGGCTTTTTTGCGCGCCCGCATTTGCGACCATTGTCGCCTGGTTTGGCACTTCATTGCCCCAACTCACATCGCTCACACCGTATCTGATTGCTGCTGGTGGGTTGGGCAGTGTTTTGCTTCCTCGGCTCATTGGTTATGGTGTCGATGCTTTTGGCATTCAAGCCATTCCCCAAGGCATTACCCTTGGGATTGCCACTTTGGTTGCCATTGTGGTTTTCAACCGTTTAAAATTCGGCTCAAAGCCCGTTTCAGATATCACAGGAGCGCTTCAAGGCGACTGAGCATCTTTTCGATGTTTTCTAAACTGGTGGCATAACTCATGCGTACTTTTCCTGGAGCCAGAAAATCTGTTCCAGGAACTGTCACAACTCGTGCATTATCGAGGAGAATTCGAGCAGCTTCCATTTCGTCTGAATGGATGCCCGTGGTGTCTACCATCACATAGAACGCTCCACCCGGTGTTGGCGTTGTGAGGCCCAACGCATTGAGTCCCGACACAATTCGGTCGCGGCGCTGTTGAAATTGTTCGCGGGCAAAGGCAATGTAGGCCGAGCTGTTTTCGAGTGCGGCGATTGTTGCCCATTGGGTGATGGAATTGGCATTGGAGGTGGATTGTCCCTGTATGGCATTCATCGCGCGAATCAGGGGAAGTGGACCCGCGGCATAGCCCATTCGCCATCCGGTCATCGAGTAGGCTTTGGACGCACCGTTGATGGTCAACACGTGTTCGGGTGCAAACTGAGCCGCAGAGACGTGAACGTTGGAATCGTAAATGATATGTTCGTAGATTTCATCCGTGATGACCAGCACTCCAAATTCGGCAGCGCACTCAACCACACCTCGAAGGGTTTCCCGATCGTATACCACACCGGTTGGGTTCGATGGACTGTTCAGGATGATGGCCTTTGTTCTCGGGGTGATTTTGGCTCGAATCTGGTCTGGATCGAGTTGGTATAGATCATGGGCTTCTGTTTTTACAAACACGGGAATGCCGCCCGCAAATGTCACCATTTCTGGATAGCTGACCCAACAGGGCACCGGGATAATCACCTCGTCACCGGGATCCAGCAAAGCCAGAAACGCGTTGAAGAGCGCTTGTTTGCCACCTGTCGAAACGGTGATTTGATCGATGGAATACGTGAGTTCATTTTCCTGAGCGAACTTTTTGGAAATGGCCATCCGGAGTTCTGGGATGCCTTGAACCGGTGTGTATTTGGTTTTTCCCTGGTGCAACGCCTCAATCGCGGCGGCCTTGATGTGCTCTGGCGTATCGAAATCCGGTTCTCCAGCGGCCATCGAAATAACATCAACGCCCTGTCGCTTGAGTTCCATAGCCCGGGCAGCCATGGCCAAAGTGCTGGAAGGTTTGAGACCCAATGCCTTTTGAGAGAGCTGAATTGAAAACGACATACCCCAGTCTAATGGCTCGTTTTGTTGAGTGCCAATCACCCAAAAATGCCCTATGCTCGGACCTTGAGGGTTTGGCGCAGTGCCAAACGGCGCAGGGGCTTGATTGTAGAATGGCATCTCAGAAAGCCGATTTAGGAGATGAATCCGGCTTGTGGATCAAAACATGAACCCCTGGAACATCAGGGTTGCGTGCGTTTGGGATGTATTTTTACCCTTTTATATTTGTGTCTGAAAAGGGGATCTTTCGGTTCTCAGACACCGAGTGCACAGTTGTCGCATGTTCATTTCTATGAGCATATCTCTCCATATGAATTATGATCATGGCAAAATCAGTTGGTTTGAGTCAAGAGTCGTTTCTCGCATGTTCTAAGCCCCATCTTCATTTCGTGCTGTGACGATATACTGAGGTAAGTGGAAATGGCGAATTTTTTGTCTGCTTGGGAATGGATCCTCTGAATGTCTGAATTTGAGCACCTCACACAGCTTCTCGACCAGGTTGAAGCGCTCACGGACTCGAGCGCGCTTGAAGGGTTTGATCTGGGCAAAGAGGCTGCCGAGTTGGCCAAAGTTCAGGAAAAGCCCCACGAGTTTGCCCGAGCAATGCTGAGGGTAGGTTGGGCGGGCCGTCATCTGGGACGACTCCGGGAAGCCATGGATGCACTCCAGATTGCACTGCCTATTCTCGAGGCCTTCCGAGACACCCGAAGGTACATGCAAGCGCTCAATATTCTCGGTATCATCTATGGCGATCTGTCGGATTCGCATTCTGCGCTTCAGTATTTTGAAAAAGCCGCTCAAGAAGCACGCATTCTGGGCGATCAACTTTACCTTCTGCGGGTGCTCAACAACGTGGCCGGTACCTTTATGGACATGGGCGACTACGCCCGAAGTTTGGAACAATACGAGAAACTTTTGGCCATTTACAAGGAATACCCCAATCTACACGAAGAGAGTTACATCCTCAACAACATCGGTTACGCACATCTGTTGCTTGCCCAGGCTGAATCGGACGAACAGCGCCAGAGAGAACACCTTCACCAGGCTTTAATTTGCACGGAGCACTCCATAGAGTTGTGTCAACAGCTCCACCTTGTCGGCAATTTGTGCGAATCCCAGAGCACGCTTGCCATCACGCTCATGCAACTCAAGCGCTACGATGAAGCCAAGGAAAGTTTGCTAACCCTTCTGGCCCTGTCCAAAGAGGTCAGCCACAAACGGCACGAGGGGATCGCGCTCACCGAACTTGGGAAGTTGTATTCTTACCTAAACGATTTTTTGCTCTCTGACAAATATTTTCTGTCGGCTATAGATGTGCTGGAAACCAACCAGATTCAGGGAGAATTGCACGCCGCCCATCTGTCTTTTTCGGAGTCACTCGAAACCCAAGGTCGGTTTGAAGAAGCCCTTCAGCACTTCAAGCATTACCATCAACTCGATCAACACATCCGAAGCGAAGACGCGACCGCACAGTTGGAAGTCATGTCTGCCCGTTTGGATTTGGAGCGGGCCCAGCATGAGGGAGAATTGCAACGGCTGCGCAACCAAGAGCTTGCAGCACTCAATGCCAAGCTGGAAGAGCAGTCCAAGGCATTCCAGCATTTGGCCAACCACGATCCACTCACACAACTTGCCAATCGAAGGTCCCTTGAGGTTCAGCTCGACCGTTTGTTTGCCAAGGCACAAAAGGAAGGTCATGTGTTTACCGTTGTGCTCTTGGATATTGACCATTTCAAGCGGATCAATGACCGTTTTTCTCACCACATTGGAGATGAAGTTCTCAAGCACATTGCAAAGATTTTGCAGCACCACACGCGCACCAGCGATTTCTGTGCGAGGTACGGAGGTGAAGAGTTTGTGCTCATTGCCGATAAGCTTCAGGAACGTGGCGCGTGGGAGTACTGTGAGCGTTTAAGAAGGGCGGTCGAGCTGTATCCGTGGACGCAAATTCACATGGACCTTCGGGTCACGTTGTCTCTGGGTTTTTGCTACGACACAACCCTGGAAAACCACGAGCGGATGCTGTCTGTGGCCGACGAATACCTTTACATGTCCAAGGAATCGGGACGCAATTGCGTCAATCCTTCACTGGCAGAGCTTCCGAAACCCGTTTGATCCCCAAGGATTAAAATAACATGGCTCTTGGGCAGTTGAGAGTCAACGACAACATCAGGCAGGAGAAACTATGGATTATGACGTTTTGGTAATTGGGGCGGGGCCGGGCGGTTATCACGCTGCGATTCGGGCTGCTCAGTTGGGGCTCAAAGTGGCCTGTGCGGAAATGGATGCGGTGGGTGGGGTGTGTCTCAATGTCGGTTGCATTCCAACAAAGGCTTTGCTGCATGCTGGAGAAGAAATTCGGGCATCAGAACATGCAAAGTCTTTTGGTCTGACGTTTGGATCGATGAATTTGGACGTCGAGAAGTTGAACGGCTGGAAAGCCGGGATCGTCAAAAAACTGACCGGTGGTGTAACCGGCCTGTTCAAGGCGAACAAAGTGACGCACCTCAAGGGGAAGGCTCAGTTCGTGGATGCCCATACCGTTGACGTGGGTGGACAAAAAGTGACAGCCCGACATTTTATTGTTGCGACCGGCTCTGAACCCGCAACCCTGCCCGATTTTCCCGTCGACCAAAAAAACATTGTCGATTCCACTGGGGCGCTCAATTTGCCCAATCCCTTGCCGAAGAAAATGCTGTGTATCGGTGGAGGGGTCATTGGTCTCGAGTTTGCCAGCATCTACAACAATTTGGGTGCAGAGGTTTGTGTCATTGAGTATGGTCCGCAAATCTTGGGTTCTGCAGACTTGGATGCCGTTAAGGAGTACACCAAAGCCCTCACGAAACAGGGCATCAAAATTGAGACGTCGACGCGGGCTTTGGGGTATGCACAAGGTTCGGTGGGTCTGGACGTCCGGCTCGAAAACATGAAGACGGGAGAGGTGCGAACAGAAGCCTTCGATCTCGTTCTGTGCGCCATTGGACGGACACCCCGTTCGGCCGGATTGGGCCTTGAAAACGTCGGTGTTGCCATTTCGGATCGCGGATTCATAACGGTGAATTCCAAAATGCAAACCCAGGTGCCCCACATCTATGCCATTGGAGACGTTGTCGGCAACCCCATGCTGGCCCATAAGGCGATGAAAGAGGGTCTCATTGCCGCAGAAGTCATTGCTGGGAAGGCATCCGAGATGGACGTTGTGGCCATTCCGTCGGTGATTTACACGCATCCAGAATTGGCGTGGGTCGGGCTCACCGAACAAGAGGCCAAGGACAAAGGTTACGAGGTCAAGACCGGCGTGTTTCCACTTACGGCTTCTGGTCGCGCCATGACTTTGGGTGCCACAGAAGGTTTCATCAAAATGGTGGCCGACGCGCAAACCGATCTTCTGCTTGGGGTTCATATTGTCGCGCCACACGGGTCAGATCTGCTGGGCGAAGCCAGTCTTGCCCTGGAGATGGCAGCCACGGTCACCGACATTGCGCTGACCATCCATGCGCACCCCACACTGAGTGAAGGTCTCATGGAAGCAGCCGAGCATGTCCACCGACAGGCCATTCATATTTTGAATTGAACGCAAAAAAAGTGGGCCCTGTGGTGCGTCTTTATCCACAGGGCTTTTTGGTTGAGGATTTTGCGGATCAGGAGAGGGCTGGGGCTGCGTCGGAAAAATGCTCAAGTCGGGCTTGGCAGCACTGCACCAACTGGGATATAAAATCACCGAGTGGAACACCTTTGTGCTCGCCTCTATGCCGTTCGCGGATCGAGACGGTCTCGTTTTGAGCCTCTTGATCTCCCAAAATCAGCACCAAAGGGATTTTGAGCAATTCTGCATCCCGAATTTTCGCCTGCATGCGTTCGGAGCGATCGTCCATTCGGGCGCGAAAACCCTGTGCAGTGAGGCGTTCCATTACCGTTTGTGCATATTCAACATGTCGGTCCGCAATGGGCACAAGGACGGCCTGTTCTGGAGCCAACCAGAGTGGAAAGTCGCCGGCAGTTTGCTCGAGGTAAAACGCAAAGAAGCGATCGAACGATCCCATGATGGCACGGTGGATGACCACAGGCGTCTCTTTTTCTCCGCGCTCGTTCGTAAATTCCAGACCGAAGCGCCCGGGAACGACAAAATCCAGTTGGTTGGTCGCGATGGTCTCCTCTTTACCCAAAACCGTCTTGATTTGGACGTCCAATTTGGGGCCGTAAAAGGTGGCTTCTCCAATGCCTTCCACGTACTCGGCGCCTGTTTCCTCCAAGGCTGCCCGAAGTGCCTCGACGGATTCATCCCAGTGTGGGCCGGGTTCGCCGAACTTTTCCGGGTTGGTCGCGAAGTCGGGAAGCGAAAGTCGGAACCAAAAGTTTGAAATCCCGAAATCCCGATACACTTCATTGAAGAGCTGAATCACCCGAATAAACTCGTCTTTCACCTGGGTTTTGCTGCAGTAGATGTGTGCGTCGTTTTGGGTAAATCCACGAACCCGAGAAAGTCCAGAAAGGGTTCCAGAACGCTCATACCGGTAAACCGTCCCAAACTCTGCCAATCGGACAGGCAGGTCTCGGTAACTTTTGGGTTTGGCCTTGAAGGCCATGTGGTGGTGCGGACAGTTCATCGGTTTGAGGTAGTAGGCCTCGTCGTCGATCTCGATGGGCGCGTACATGTCTTCTTTGTAGTAGGGAAGGTGTCCAGAAAGATAGTACAGTTTGCTGTTCGCGATGTGTGGCGTGATGATGTGATGGTAGCCGTGGGCGCGCTCCTTGTCGTACATGTAATGCTCGAGTTGATGGCGGATGAATGCGCCTTTGGGCAACCACAATGGTAAGCCTTTGCCGATCTCATCGCTGATCACAAAGAGGTCCAATTCCTGGCCGAGTTTCCGGTGGTCCCGTCGCTTGGCCTCTTCGAGCTGGAAGAGGTATTCATCGAGTTCAGCTTTGGTCGAAAAGGCAATTCCATAAATCCTCTGCAGCATGGGATTTTTCTCACTGCCTCTCCAGTAGGCCCCCGATACAGACATCAATTTGAAATGCTTGGGTAGCAGTCCCGTTCTGGGCATGTGCGGACCTCGACACAAATCCACATAGTCTCCCTGGGCATAAAGCGTGATCGACTCGCCTTCGGGAAGCCCCTGAATCAACTCGACTTTGTATGGGTCGTACGCAAAGCGTTTGAGTGCCTCAGCTGAATCAACTTCGACCCGTGTCAGGACGAGATTTTGGCCGATGATCTCGTGCATCCGTTCTTCAATTTCCGGTAGATTGTCTGCGTGCAAGGGCTCGGGAAGATCAAAATCTTGGTAAAAGCCCTGTTCGATGGCGGGACCCACCCCACGTTTGATGCTGTCTGGCAGGTGGCCTTTGGCCGTGTAGAACGCGACCACCGCTTGGGACATCACGTGTCCCAGGGTGTGCCTGAACAGGGGTGCGGTATCTGCCAACTGTTTCTTGGTCAGAATTTCAATGGCGTCTCCGTCGGCGAGTGGGGTGAGCACATCTTTCAATTCCCCTTTGACACGAACCGCGAGTGCATCGGAGGCGAGGCGTTCACCTATGCTTCGTGCGACATCCAAAGCCGTCACGGGGGCATCAAACTCTAACTTTTTTCCGTCTGGAAGGAAAATATGCATTGTATTCCTTTATATGTGAAATGAGAACTTAGAACACCAAAGCCAAAAGCACCTGAGATTGTGCATGCAAGGGTTGGCTCTAATGTGTTCGGACAGCCCGAGTCTGCACCAAATGGATGGGTGCCCAAACGTCACGGGGCACAAAAACCCGAGCTGGAAAAGCAAACAACATAGCGCCAACTTAGCATGTTGGGCAGTGCAAGTCAAAACCGCCCTATTGGGTGAGACAAGGGAGATAAAATAGACTTGTGAAAGGCTCTTTGCTTACCGTGCGTGGGATTGTCATCCGAAGAACGGTGCTTCCCAACCAGGACGTGTTTGCCCACCTGCTGACACCTCAAAAGAAACTCAAGGTCATTGTCCGAGCCACCCACAAAAATCCCCTCCGTATGGGACTCAACCTTTTTCATGACGTCGACATTCAGCTCAAAACTGGAAGCGACGGTTTGCATACCCTGACACAGGTTCACTTGGAAGGCGCACTGGCCAAACTCAGCCAACCTGGCCGATACGAATATGCCCACTTGGTCGCTGAATTGGTCGATCGATTGGTACCCGAAGGCCCCGCGGCTGACCGTTGGTTGAGGGACCTGGCGTCCACACTCAGGGGGCTGTCCGAATACAACGATCCAGATTGGCTGTCGCTCGTTATGGTTTTTCGCTTTCTCACCTTGGGTGGTTTTGCGCCCAAAGTCACCTGGGAAGGTTCAACGCCGCCCCGCTATTTTGACCCATTGCTTGGCTCTGTTTCGACGACCCGTGGCCTGCCCATAAAACCTGAAGTGGTTTTGTTTTTGAGGCAGATGTACCAAATTCCAGTGCGCCAACTTTTGGATACTGGATTGGAGGCCAAGGACAGAAAAAAGATGTGGCTTCTTTTGGGAAGCCACATTGAACACCACATCGGCGTTCTCAAGTCATTCAAAGCGCTCTCTCAGATGCACTACTGCGAGACGGTTACCTGTGGAACAAAGGTTTCGTAGAGCTCAATCTGTTTGTAGATGATTTCCAATGACGACAACCAGAATGCCTCAGATCGAATATCGATGCCAAACTCTGCGGCCAAATCTGCCGCGTCCGCCATGCCTGTCCGAGAGAGGAAATCGTCGTACTTGGCTTTGAATTCTTCTGGATTGTTTTGGTAAAACGCGTAAAGGCCCAAACTGAACAGTGCCCCAAATGTGTACGGATAGTTGTAGTAGTTTGCTCCGTAGTAATGGCCCTTCGCTGCCCACATGTATGCGTGTCGAAAGGTTGGGTCCAGGCCGTCACCATAGGTTTTTTCTTGGGCGTCCAACATGAGGTTACAGAGTTCTTGGGGTGACAACTCCCTGTTGAGGCGCTGCTCAAACACAGCCTTTTCAAACAGGTAGCGGCTGTGGATATCGACAATAGACTGGGCATGGCTCTGTAACTCGGTTTCCAAGATATAGAGGCGTTCTTCGGGTGTTTTGGCCTTTTCCAGAAGGGCATTGGACAAAGTCGTCTCGCAAAACGTACTTGCCGTTTCAGCTAGGGTCGCTGGAGTGATGGTCAACCCATAGGGGCGCTGTTCCATCTGCTTATTGTGGTAAGCATGTCCCAATTCGTGTGCCAATGTCATGACGCTGCGAAGACTGGCATCGTGGTTGAGCAAAATCCGTGATTTTCCAGGGGGCATTATCATGCAAAATGCACCACCACGTTTGCCATCGCGTGGAAAGACATCAATCCAAGCATTTTCCATGGCGTTGTGGGCGAAGTCTGCAAGGGAATCTGAAAACGTAGCAAAGCAGTCAATGACCAATTCGCAGGCTTCTTGATACTGATATTCCGTGCTGCTTTTGCCGAGTGGTGCGAACAAATCGTACCAAGCCAAGGTATTGCAACCGAGCATTTTCGCTTTTGCCTTAAAGTAACGCTGAAAGTAAGGCAGACTGGACTCGACTGCCCGGTGCATGGCATCCAAAACCGCCTGATCCATGGCGTTGTTTCTGAGACTGGGGGCGATACTGTTTGCGTAACCTCTTTTGGTGTTCAAGACATTGGTTTCGCCCTTGATGCCGTTGAGGGCTGCAGCAATGGGAACCTCCACACTCTTCCATGCATTTAATTCGGCTTCGTAGGCCTTTTTGCGAATTTCGGGGTTGGGGTCGCGAGCGAGGTTGCCAATCATGGCCATGGGAAGACGTTTGTCCTCAAATTCAACAGTGAGTTGGCTTCTGACGTTTTCATACAATTTCTGCCAGGCCTCTCCACCACCCATTGAAAGCAAGCTGGCCAGTTCCTCTTCCTGAGGAGACATCAGGTGCTGTGCGTCCTGTTGGTCTTTTTTAAGTTGGTATTCATGTTCACGGAGCAATGAAGAGTGTTCGAAAAAGAAGGGTAAATCTAAGCTTCCAATCCAGCGTGTCCAGCGGTCGAAAAAGAGTGAAAGGGGTAAATAAAACTCCATTTCAAGTTGGCTCATGGTGCTCTGTGCGAGTTCATTCCGGCTGTTTGTAGAAATAAACAAGTTGAGATATCCCGCCAATAGATCGCCATCTCTTGGAACACTGGAGACGCGTTCAATGAGATCCTCAAAATCTTGCACGGAAGGTGTTGAATTTGAGGAGAGCCTGTCGAAACGCTGTTCAAGTTCCTTGAGTTGATCGATCAAGTCTGAATATGCCGACTTGAATTCTTCAGAGTCGATGGAGGGGAAGAAGTGGTCGTGGTTCCAGGTGAGTGTATCAAAGGTCATGGCACCAGTATAAAAGGTGCCCTTCAACTTGGATAGAGGGTTAGGATTTTTAGAGAGTTGTGTGGATATTTGAAGTGAAGTGTTATTTTTGTCTGATACGGAGAAAAAATATGAATATTAAGCCTTATGGCCTATATTGTAGGCAAATATCATTAGATATTTGTTTGTGGTTGTAAATGAAATCCTTTCAATTCACTTTTGCACGACGGACAGGACTCTTTTTCGCGAACAGCGAGCTGGCCGCATGACGTGCCGTTTAATCCAAGACAGATGCTGTTCTAAACAGGAAGTAGGGCAAAGAAGTAAAGAGAAAGGTCGCTGATTGGAATGGAAGGATGTACATTGATATGTTCAATGTGTATGTATATTTTTTTAGTTAAGTACCTACCGGAAGAGATAATGGAATAAGACAAGGAGAGTAGAACGTGACGTTTGATAAAACGGACACGAGAAGAAGACCAAGAACGCGGCATTCCGGGCCTTTCAGACAGTAAGGCCAAAGGAAGCGCAAGCGTATTTAACTGCCAAAATAATTTGTTTGCTGCAAGCAAAACTCCTTTTGAACGAAATCGAGGCAACTTTGAAAGATGCGATTTCTGCCTTCAGTGTTTAGGTGCCATCCATACTTCATTCTCTTCCGGGACATACTTAAGAGGGTGTATGAAGTTGTGCTTGATGTTTAGCCACACAACGGGTTTCTTAGGGCTCGTCCTCGAGTTTGGCAAAGATCATGCGTCCCACAGCCGTTTGAATGTTGCCCATGACCATGAGACGAATGGGTTTTCCTCTGTGCGCCAACTTTTGGATACTGGACTGGAGGCCAAGGACAGAAAAAAGATGTGGCTTCTGTTGGGAAGCCACATTGAACACCATATCGGTGTTCTCAAGTCATTCAAAGCGCTCTCTCAGATGCACTACTGCGAAACGGTTGCCTGTGGAACAAAGGTCTCGTAGAGCTCGATTTGTTTGTAAATGATTTCCAATGACGACAACCAGAATGCCTCAGAACGGATATCGATGCCAAACTCTGCGGCCAAATCTGCCGCGTCGGCCATGCCTGTCCGAGAGAGGAAATCGTCGTACTTGGCTTTGAATTCTTCTGGATTGTTTTGGTAAAACGCGTAAAGGCCCAAACTGAACAGTGCCCCAAATGTGTACGGATAGTTGTAGTAGTTTGCTCCGTAGTAATGGCCCTTCGCTGCCCACATGTATGCGTGTCGAAAGGTTGGGTCCAGGCCGTCCCCATAGGTTTTTTCTTGGGCGTCCAACATGAGGTTACAGAGTTCTTGGGGTGACAACTCCCTGTTGAGGCGCTGCTCAAACACAGCCTTTTCAAACAGATAGCGGCTATGGATATCGACCACAATTTGGGCTTGCCCTTGCAACTCGGCTTCCAAGATATAGAGGCGTTCTTCAGGTGTTTTGGCCTTTTCCAGAAGGGCATTGGACAAAATGGCTTCGCAGAACGTGCTCGCGGTTTCCGCCAAAGTCATGGTGGAGTTGGACAGCAGTGGGGGACGTTTGGCAAGGTTTTTGTTGTGGTAAGCGTGTCCCAATTCGTGTGCCAATGTCATAACGCTGTCAAGACTGGCATCGTGGTTGAGCAAAATCCGTGATTCTTCGGAGATCATGCCTATGCAAAATGCACCACCCCGTTTGCCGTCGCGTGGAAAGACATCAATCCAAGCATTTTCCATGGCATTTTTGGAGAAGTCTGCAAGGGAATCTGAAAACGTGGCAAAGCAGTCAATGACCAATTTGCAGGCTTCTTGATACCGATATTCCGTGCTGCTTTTGCCGAGTGGCGCGAACAAATCGTACCAAGCCAAGGTATCATGACCGAGCATTTTCGCTTTTGCCTTAAAGTAACGTTGAAAGTAAGGCAAACTGGATTCAACGGCCCGGTGCATGGCGTCCAAAACCGCCTGATCCATGGCGTTGTTTCTGAGGCTGGGGACGAGGCTGTTTGCGTAACCTCTTTTGGTGTTCAAGACATTGGTTTCACCCTTAATGCCATTGAGGGCTGCAGCAATGGGAACCTCAACGCTTTTCCATGCATTCAATTCAGCTTCGTAGGCCTTTTTGCGAATTTCCGGATTGGGGTCGCGGGCGAGGTTGCGAATCATGGCCATGGGAAGACGTTTGTCCTCAAATTCAACAGTGAGTTGGCTGCTGACATTTTCATACAATTTATACCAGGCAGCTCCACCGCTCAGAGAAAGCAAGTTGGCCAGTTCCTCTTCCTGAGGAGACATCAGGTGCTGTGCATCTTGTTGCATCCTGTTCAGTAAATACCCGTGTTTTCGGAGCAACGCAGATTGTTCGAAAAAGAACGGTAGATCTAAGCTTCCAACCCAGCGTGTCGAGCGGCTTGAGAGGACCGAAAGGGGTAAAAATACGTCCATCTGAAGTTGGCTCATGGTGCTCTGTGCGAGTTCATTCCGACTGTCTGTAGAAATAAGCAGGTAGAGATAATTCGCCAATAGATGGCCATCTCTTGAAACATTGGAGAAGCGTTCAATGAGATCCTCAAAATCCTGCACGGAAGGTGTTGAATTTGTGGAAACTCTGTCGAAACACTGCTCGAGCCCTTTGAGCTGATCGATCAAGACTGCATATTCAGACTTGAATTCTTTGGAGTCGATAGAGGTAAAAAAGCGATCGTAGTTCCAGGTGAGCGTATCAAAAGTCATGGCATCAGTATAAAAGAATGGTTTGATGTTTGATAGAGGTGTAGTTTTTTAGAGAATTGTGTAAATATTTGAATTGGAGTGTTATTTTTCTCTGAAACGAAGAAAAATATGAATATTAAGAGGCTGTATGAACCTGTGTGGAATCTCAAAGAGATAGACATTTGGGGGTCTTTTTGACTGGAATTTGGGAGATGTACGCCCATTCAGCAGATTGTCTCGAGAATACGAAAGTAATGATACATAGGGTGCCAGTGAAGGAAATCATGGGGTTTAGTTTGCAAGCAATACCAAAACACCGTCTAGGACGTACCTTTATTCCTAAATTGCTTCCCTAGATAAGTTCATACAGTACCTTGCAAAAATTTAAGAAGCATGTTCCAATAGAGATATTTGCTGTATTCACATTGCAGAACGGGTTGGATATGGCTTGGTTCCTGACTCCACTCGAGGGTTTAAGATTTCAGCAATGCGGGCCAGAATGAACATGGCCATGAAGTCGAGTCAGATGTCGTGAAGGCGGACAGGCTCCATGGGATGCCGCTTTGACCAAGACACTATAAGTCGCACGGGGTGCCGTATAGCCCAAGGCGTGCTGTTCTGACCAAGATGTTGAAGGAGGCCGGCAAGATTAAATTTTTTGAGAGGGTCTCTCGGGGAAAACGACGTTATGATTTATCCCCCTATTTTCATTGTCTCAATCACGATTTTTGTTCCTCAGATTTTTTGTAAGCTACTGAAATGAGAAAATTTGGTAGGGGATTTCTTATTTCCTGAGGATCCAAGAAATAAACAGACTTGCCGTAAAAATACCACGCGAATTAATTTCAAATAACTCCATGAATTCTCAAGATTCAAGAAATATGTTGTATGTCGAGGCAAACAACACAAAGGGTGCATGCGTTGATCGCAATGGCAACGGATTTCGATGGCCATCTATTGCGATTTTCACTCTGTTGGTGTGGAAAATGCGACCTGATTGGTATTTTTAAAAAGGTTCTAAATGTTCTTCGGACGGATTCTGAGATCAAACCACCCTCGGTCTGTCACGAGCGCATCCACATTCTGATCGTGAACCTCGAAAGGGAGGGCATCCACCCAGAGGTCAAAGTGGGTTAGGCCAATCTTGAGCATGTGTAAGCCGTTTGTTGCCAACCAGCGGTCGTAAAATCCACCACCGTAACCCAAGCGGTGTCCCAGACGATCAAAAGCGAGCCCTGGCAACACCACGGTGTCCAGGACGCTCGGATCAATTTCAGGCTCCCCTTCTGGCTCCAAGATTCCCCAACGGTTGCGTTTCCACGTGCCTTGCCAAGCGTGAACGGTGAGTTCAGATCCGCAAACACGTGGTGCATAAAAGGAAACATCGGGCAGAAATTGCGGCAAACGATCCATGGAAATCTCCGTTCCAAATGATCTGTAAGCCAACACATGTTTGACCGATCTGAGGCGAAATTGCGTGCAAAACACCTGTTCTATTGTGCTGGAAACGTCAGGAAGCTGAGCCCGACACAACCGGGCCCAGCTTCGCCAGATGGACTTGTCATCACACCATGTCGGCCGATTCAAGGGGTTTTGTCCATTTGCACTCAACCGGATAGGGCACCCTGAGCCGCATGATCCCGTTGCCTGAGAGCTTGTCTGCGCACCTTACCGACAAATGTCTTGGGCAACTCATCTATAAACTCAATGGCTGTGGGCAGTTTGTATTTGGCTAGACGCAACTTGAGAAAACCCAAAAGCTCCGCTTCCGTTGCTCGCTGTGTCGGACTCAAAACGACATAGGCCTTTATGCCCTCGCCTTTTTGTATGTCTGGAACGCCGATCACAGCAGATTCCAAGACGTAAGGGTGTGTGTACAAAGCCTCCTCAACTTCACGTGGCGAAATGGTAAACCCATTCGAGATGATGACGTCTTTTTTACGATCGACAATGTAGGTGTAGCCCGAGTCATCCATGTAGGCCAAATCGCCAGTCAAAAGCCAGCAAGTTCCTTCTGGGTCAATGAAAAAGCATTTTTCATCTTCGAGAGACGGCTTCCAATACCCTTGCATGACACTTGGACCAGAAATGGCCAATTCGCCCACTTCGCCCGCCGACAAAAACTGGCGCTTTTCGCTGACAATACGGGAATCGATACCTGGAAGGGGCAGCCCAATGGAGCCCACTTTTCTATTGAGGGTGCACAGCGGATTCATGTGAGAAATCGGACTGGCCTCGGTTAATCCGTACCCTTCAATCAGGTAGGTTTTGGCCAGCGCCTCAAACCGGTAGGCCACTTCGGTGGGCAGTGCCGCCGCGCCAGAAATACACAATTTCAAGCTTGAGAAATTGCAATGCATGGCTTCCGGGAGTGCACCGAGTGCCATATAGAGGGTTGGAACACCGAAAAATACCGTGGGTGCATAGGTTTCGATGAGCTCCAAGATCTCTTTTGGGGTCAAACGGTTGCGTAAAATCAAGGTTGCACCCATGTAAATGCCAAAGTTGAGGCAACCTGTGACGCTGTAAATGTGCGACAGGGGAAGTACACACAAAAAGGTCTCTTGTCCCTGTGAGAGCAGCGGCGTCCATTGGGCGGCCATATACACGTTGGACAACAAATTGCGGTGGCTCAACATGGCTGCTTTGGGTTGACCGGTCGTTCCCGCCGTGTGTTGAAGAAGCAACAGGTCATCCATAGAAAAGGGCACGTTCATGTCGATACTCAGGGTTTGTTCGACCATATCTTCGAAACCCAGTGCGCCCTCTGCAACCCCCTTTGGAATGCCATCGGTTGACAAATCCGCAGCGATGGTGTGCGAGACGAGACCCGAGATATTTTGCCCCATGGAGAGGCACTGTCGGTAAAATCCGTCCCAAGTAATCCAGACCTTTGACTCGGTTTCACGGATTTGGTGGCTGAGCTCGGGCACTGTACAAAATGGAGAGCAGTTGACCGCAACCGCCCCAAGTTGACTGATCGCATAGAGGGCAATGACAAAGTGGGGACAGTTGGGCAGGTGCAAAGCGATACGATCCCCGTGCAACACGCCAATTTTGTGTAGGGCAGCTGCAAACCTTTGGGTACACTCGTAGAGCTCTGCGTAGCTGTATTCTGCGCCGTAAAACTCGAGGGCAATCCGATTGGGAAAGCGTTCCGCAGACGTTCTAAGCAACATGTGAAGTGGAACTTCGGGATAACTGAGATGCGGGGAAACCTCCGAAGGGTAGTGCTTAAACCAGCGCCGATCCTGATCTAGGGTGGGCATAAATTGTGTTCTCCTCAAAAGACGCTCCATTGTACAAAAACTGAAAGTCCGAGAATGGATTGTGATTTCGGTCTGGATCGTGAAGTCCGTGTGAAATTATCCCTCAATTTATCCCCATTTTCAATGATGTGAGTTCAAACAGAGGCTTATCTTTTGGAAAAGAGAACAGCTCCTGAGATGTCCTTAGGGCAGTGTCAGACGAGACTTGAGTCGAGATAAAATGCATGGTAGTATTCTTCGTTGGACACCCACTCGAGTTTGAGGGGATTTTCTTTGAGACTTAAAGGTGAGTATGCTCACCAAAGGAAGGCAAGCATGTTTGCAGTCATTCAATCAGGAGGCAAGCAATATCGCGTTCAGGAAGGCGATGTGCTTCGTTTAGAAAAATTGGTCGCTGAGGTTGGCACCACGTTGGAGTTTCCAGCACTTTTGGTCGCAGGTGAACAGGTGACGGTCGGATTGAGCGCTGCTCAAACCAAAGTTGCCGCTGAAGTGGTAGAGCACGGTAAGCACAAAAAGATTTACATCAACAAGTACAAGAGTGGCATTCAGTACCGCCGCCGCACCGGACACCGCCAACTTTTCACAGAAGTTAAAATCACCGCAATAGGGTAAAGGTAGGACTCAGATGGCACATAAAAAGGGTGTAGGTTCGTCCAAAAACGGACGTGACAGCAATCCCAAGTATTTGGGTGTTAAGAAGTTTGGTGGAGAGCGGGTTCGTGCGGGAAACATTTTGGTTCGTCAGCGCGGAACCAAATTCCAAGCGGGTGCCAATGTCGGCATGGGACGCGACCACACGTTGTTTGCTTTGACCGACGGTCATGTGACCTTTATCAACAAAGGATCCATGGGGCGTTTCATCAGCGTCAAACCTGTTGAAGCTGTGGCGGCAGACTAAAACCCTTGAAAGGGTTGATCAAACTGGAACTCTACAGTTCCAGTTTGATCTTTTGGATCCCAAGCGCATCCCATGGAGTTAAAGGGTTTAAAAGGCGAAACACTTTTTGATACATCGACGCTTTGGGCCACTTGGGACCTGAGGAGAATGTATGTTTCGAGATGTCCTTGAAATTGAAGTGATTGCAGGAAATGGCGGGGACGGCTCGATGAGCTTTCACCGTGCGAAGTACATGCCAAAGGGCGGTCCAGACGGAGGCCACGGAGGCAAAGGCGGAACAGTCTATTTGCGCGCAGTGAACAATGTCACCAGTTTGGAAGAATTGGTGGACAAGCGCAAATTCAAGGCTGAAAATGGCCGCTATGGGGAAGGTCGACAGTGCCACGGAGCCGACGGACAAGATCTGATCATTGATGTTCCAGTCGGCACGACCGCGTTTGATCTCCAAACTGGAAAGGTTGTTGCAGACCTCATAGAGGTGGGGATGGTCAAACAGGTGGCTCAGGGAGGCAGTGGTGGACGGGGAAACAGTGCGTTTGTGTCGTCAACCCGCCAAGCACCGCGGTTTGCCGAACAGGGCATGATTGGACAGCGCCGGAGATTGAGGTTGGAATTGCGCCTCATTGCCGATGTCGGTCTGGTCGGTTACCCTAATGCGGGCAAATCCAGTCTGCTCAGTCGGCTTTCCCGGGCCAATCCAGAAATTGCCGCTTACCCCTTTACCACCCTATCTCCCATCCTCGGTGTCGTTGAACGCGGTGAATACGACACCCGACAGACCCTGACTTTGGCCGACATTCCCGGAATCATAGAAGGTGCACATGAAGGGAAGGGTCTGGGATTGGAATTCCTCCGGCACATCTCGCGGACCCGTTTGCTCACCTATGTTGTGGGATGCGAGGGAGATCCCGCCTCTGAAATTCGGTCGCTTCAAGCAGAATTGAGGGCCTATGACCCCAGTTTGCTCGATCAGGCCGCGCTCATTGTCCTCAACAAGACAGACCTTATCGATGCCGAAATAGAGGAAATGCTCCTTCAGGAATTGCATGCCTACGGCCTTCCGGTCCTGGCGACGAGTGCCCTTGAAGGGATTGGTCTGGATGTGCTCAAGAACACCCTCTTCGATCTGTTGCCAACACGGGCACTGTGGTCACAAAACAATGCCCTTGAAGAGGCACCCGATGAGGTCAAGGTGATGGCCTTTTCTCTGGAGTTCCTCGAAGAAGCGTCAGAGCGCACTTGGGTTGTCAAAGGAGGTTCCTTCGAGGAGCGGCTTCAACGTTTCGGTCGGCACCTCAATGAAGCCTTGGGTTACCTGCAAAATGTCTTCAAACGGGAAGGCTTGTACAGGGCACTCGAACGGGCCGGCGCCCGTGAAGGCGATACCGTTCGGATCGGCACCTCCAATTTTGAGTACATACCAGACAGACCCAAATCTTCAGGAGAGCGGTCAAAGCAGGGTAATGTCTCCTGAGCCGTACACCGGCGGATCGGCAATGTCTTTGAGGTTGATCAGGTCTGAATCTGAAAGGTAAATCTGCCACAAAAGCCAACCCGACGGGTGAGAGACTTCGATCCCATTGGAAAAGGTTTTGAGACTTGGGATATAGGCCCAAAGTGGCGTCCAGTGGTTCAAAATCACTGTGGCTTCCTTTTGGGATCCTGCCAAACGCACGCTGCGAAATGCGGGGGATACTCCGGTTTCTGGCCGCCCAATGCAGCTCCAACTGCTGGACACGTCACCAAGTGCTATAAAAATGCCCATCTTGGTTTTGTCTTGACAGGTTTGCAATGCAAAACTGGAAATTCCAGCAACCAGACGTTTGGTGCCCGCATCTGTGGTGCCACTCAGTCGGGCACCGGGTGTGGCCAGAATGTAGCTTCGGGTCTCTTTGGGGAAGTTGATTTCAAGTGCTTCGAAACGTCCCAAAATCTGCGCCAAATCATTCACTTGTAGGGCAGATTTCTGAATTTTCTGGGAAGAAGCAGACGAAATGAACAGAAGCACTGCAAAGACGAGGTATCGCACATGAACTCCTTTGAACGCTTTGGATTTATGGGTTTGGTCTTCGCGCTGAGAACACACTTCAAACAACGCATTTGAACAGGATAAGACCTCAAAGTCACCCATTTTATCGTGTTAAACTATAGACGCTTAACCTTATGGTTTCAGTGAGAACAGCGGGGTTGGTCTCACTCAGAGGAGGAAAGATGTACAAAGGAAGAGAGGGACAATGGGCATTTTTTTTGCACCGTTTTTCGGGTCTCGCTATTTTGCTGTACCTGTTGATGCATGTCTTTAGCATTTCGGCATTGGCCATCGGTCAAGGGTTCTACAATCGGATACACGAGGTCTACAAATCGCCTGTCTTCACCGTCGGCCTCGTCTTTGTCGCAGCTGGCGTTCTCTATCATGCCCTGAACGGGGTTCGAATCATTTTCATGGATTTCTTCGGCTGGGGGGTTCGCTACCAAAGAGAATTGTGGTATGCGACGCTGTTTATCAGTGGTGTTGGGTTTGTACTCACCCTTTGGCTCAATGTCCAGCGCATTTTGGGGGAAATGTGATCGGGTGTTTGAAGGGAAGTGGCAGATGATCCGGGCAAAACGCTACACAGATGCCAAAATGCAGGCCCAGTCCAATCCAGAGTTGGTTTGGTGGGTGTTTATGCGCATGTCGGGACTCATTCTTATTTTCCTGGTGCTGGGTCACATCTACATGACATTCATACAGCAGTCTGAGATTGTCTCTGGCGAGGCAGCGACCGTCTTGGAAAAGCTCAAAAATCCCGTTTGGAAGTTCTACGATTGGCTCATTTTGGTTTTGGCGGGACTGCACGGTCTCAACGGCGCCCGCTATTCAATTGAAGATTACATTCAAAGCCGTCAAGCGCGACTGTGGACCAAGGTTTTGCTGTACACCCTATCTGGAATTCTGTTCCTGTGGGGTACGGTTGGCCTGTTTGCGTTCTTCTAAAGGTAAATGCATGATCAATCATCGTTATGACGTGTTGGTGGTTGGCGCTGGAGGAGCGGGTCTTATGGCTGCTCTCTACGCCGCAAAAAACAAGTCGGTTTCTGTTGCCGTCGTCTCAAAGCTCTATCCCACCCGTTCACACACAGGCGCAGCCCAAGGGGGCGTGGGCGCCGCTCTGGGCAATGTTTCCGAAGACCACTGGGAATGGCACATGTTTGACACCATCAAGGGCGGAGACTACCTGACCGATCAAGATGCGGCCGAAGTCTTTTCTCAGGATGTCATCGAAGCGGTGTACGAACTCGAGCACATGGGTTTGCCCTTTTCACGCTTGCCCAACGGAAAAATTGCCCAACGGAAATTTGGTGGACACACACGGGAGCATGGAAAGGCACCTGTTGAACGCGCATGTTACGCTGTCGACCGCACGGGGCATATGATTTTGCAGACCTTGTACCAACAAAATGTCAAGGCTGGAACGACGTTCTTCAATGAGTTCCAGGTCCTGGATCTCTTGATCGAAAATGACATCTGCAAAGGGGTTGTCGCATACGAGCTGAAGACAGGCGAGCTGCACACCTTCCATGCGAAATCGGTCATTTTGGCGACGGGAGGGTACGGACAGATTTTTAAAATCACGTCTAATGCGTTGTCCCTCTCAGGCGACCTGATGAGCATTTATTACAGGAAGAACCTGCCACTCGAGGATCTGGAATTTTATCAATTTCACCCAACGGGGATCGCTTGGCGGGGCATCTTGATCACAGAAGGTGCCCGTGGAGAGGGCGGCATTTTGCGGAACAATACCGGAGAACGGTTTATGGAACGCTATGCACCCACCATCAAGGATTTGGCTCCCAGAGATATGGTGTCGCGGGCCATCATCCAAGAAATCCGCGAAGGACGCGGCATTGGGCGTGAAAAAGACGCCATTTTTCTGGATTTGACCCACCTGCCCAAAGACATCATCGAGGGCCGTTTGCCAGACATCACGGACTTTTCCAGAACCTACTTGGGCATCGATCCCGTCAAGGAATTGGTTCCGATTCAACCGACGGCCCACTATGCGATGGGTGGCGTTCCAACCACCATAGACGGTGAAGCCATTGCCCGTGTGAACAACGACGGAACGCCGGTCTGTGTGCGGGGTCTCTATGCTGCAGGCGAAGTGGCATGTGTCAGTTTGCACGGTGCCAACCGCTTGGGAACCAACTCTTTGGGCGACTTGATTGTGTTCGGTCGCCGTGCTGGTGTCGCTGCGGCAAAATATGCGGCGTCGACGGAATTTGAGCCCCTTTCCGCACAACCCCAAAGAGAAGCGCAAGGGTTGATCGACCAACTCAAAGAGGGCACAGGTCGGGAAAATGCCGCACTCATTCGAAAAGAACTCAAATCCACCATGATGGACAATGTCGGTATTTTCCGAACGGGTCAAGACATGGCCCGCCAGGTTGAAATCGTAAAAGAACTTCAAGAGCGTTACAGACAGGTTTCGGTGAGCGATCCCAGCATGCGGTACAATACCGAACTTCTGGAAGCACTTGAGTTGGGATTTATGCTCGACATTTCAGAGGCCATGGTCGCCAGTGCACTCAACCGGACGGAATCTCGTGGTGCACACGATCGGGCCGACTACCCAAGCCGAAACGATCAAGAATGGCTCAAGCATACCCTGGCCTGGCGAGACACAAATGGACAGTTGAATATAGGCTACAAGCCTGTGGTTTTGGGAAGGTTTGAACCCAAAGCTCGGGTTTACTGATTTCAGGAGACGTATGACGGCACAATCCGACCCTTCTGTACCACCCGCACTTCCACAGATTCAACTTTGGAAGTTGACAGTCAAGATTTATCGATTCAACCCTGAAAAGGGTGAAAAACCCAAGTGGGAAAGTTTTAAAGTTGAGGCCGAACCAGGTGACCGTGTCTTGGATGTTCTCAACAGCATCAAGTGGTATCAGGATTCGTCACTTGCCTTTCGCCGATCTTGCGCCCACGGTGTCTGCGGATCGGATGCCATGGTCATCAATGGAAAAAACCGCCTGGCCTGCAAAATTTTGCTAAAAGACCTGGTCAAGGATGGTGGAACACTCACCATCGAACCCATACGGGGTCTTGGCGTTGAGAGAGACCTGATTGTCGATATGGACCCTTTTTTCGAAAGCTATCGGGCGGTGTTGCCGTACTTCATCAATGACACACCACCCCCCGCAGGCGAGCGGTTGCAAAGTCCAGAAGACAGAGAGCGCTTCGATCAAGGAACAAAATGCATCCTGTGCGCAGCATGCACGACGTCCTGTCCGATCTTTTGGGTGAACGGACGCTACCTTGGACCAGCTGCAATTGTGCAAGCCCACCGCTTTATATTTGACTCCAGGGATGAAGGGGCCCACCTGAGGACAAGCCAACTCAACCAAAATACGGGGGTGTGGCGTTGCCGGACGGCGTACAATTGCACGGAGGCCTGCCCAAGAGATATTCCAATCACTGAGCTCATCGAGGAAGTCAAACGGGAAATCCTCTTTAGAAACGCCTGAGCTTTTCCAGCAACCCATGCCAAGCAGATCACATCTGGATTTTCAGATGTGGTCTTTCATTTGATTCAAATTCGACCCGATATCTCTTAAGATAATCTTCATAAGGAAGTTCACAAGCCACCTCGAACTTCTAGAGGAGAACACCATGAAATTAAAGGTATTTGCGGGAATGGTATTGGCTATCTCAATCATTGGTAACTCTTTCGCACTCAAGAATGCGCAAACGAAATGTCAAGATGAACAGTCTAATTTCGTAATGTGTTATAGATAAAATTTTTCAGTACCTTACAAAAGTTTGAAAAGCGTGTTCCACTGAAGATATTTGCTGTATCCAAATTGCAGAACGGGTTGGATATGGCTTGGTTCCTGACTCCACTCGAGGGTTTAAGATTTCAGCAATGCGGGCCAGAATGAACATGGCCATAAAATCGAGTCAGGCGTCGTGAAGGCGGATAGGCTCCATGGGATGCCATTTTGTCCAAGACGCGGAGCTGGCCGCATGGCGCGGTCAGGCCGCATAGCGTGCTGTTCTGACCAAGACGGTGCCGCTTAGCCCAAGATGTTGAAGGAGGCTTGCAAGACGGCTGTAAATTCTTTGAGAGGTCTTTCGGAAGAAACGACATGATGGCTCATCCCTCTGTTTTCATTCTCTCAATCAGGATTTTTGTCCATCGGATTTTTTCTACAGCAAGTTTCTTTAATATCAGGAATTTCTTGAGAAGCTAAAACACATCCAGGTCACGCTTTATCCCTGTTTCAGTGTTTTAAAAATAATGAAAACTGCTGTAAGAGGCTGTATGAACTTGTTTAGAGAGGGAATTTAGGAATAAGGGTATGTGCTAGACGGTGTTTTGGTGTCAGCAGCACGTCCTATCCATTGGACTTAACAGACATATTCTTGATAAGGGCTCTCAAGCCCATGATTTCCCTCACTGACACTCTGTCTATCATTGCTTTCGTATTCTGGAGACCATCTACTGAATGGGCGTACATTTCCCAAATTCTCGTCAAAAAGACCCGCAAACGTCTGGAAGAGATGAAATACCCCATCTATGTCTTTGATATTCCACACAGGTTCATACAGTCTCTAAAACATTTTCTATTTTCTCAATTTATTTTAAAGATTGTAATTTTCTAAAGAAAGGTTTAAAAAGTCGGGAATTTTTGGAGCATCCTAAATAAATCCAGATGATATTTTTTATTTGCTAGATATTCAAAAATGAAAGAACTTTATGTATAAATAAAGCAATAATACATAAGACAAAAATCCTTTTTTATTGATGGATCGATTTGCCTATTGATTGACATTTCCTGTGAGAAAATCTCTAAGTATTCGGTTTAGGATCCAAAATCCTTTTGGTAGGACGCGCAATTGGTGGTCTTTTAATTCCAGCAGATGTTGGTTTTGGTAATGCTCAATGACCTGTGCGTACTTTTCTGCGATGTCAAACCCAGCGGTTTTGCTCAAGTGTTGTAGACAGAGGCCTTGGGTCAACCGCAGTCCCATAAAGAGTGCGTCTGTAACGTGGTCTTCCGCGTTGATCGATTCCAGTGGAGCCTGTTTACCTGTCAACCAGGGGACCAAATGGGGTTGGGTGTACCGAACGGCCCATTCGCCTTCCGTTCTTCCGGGTAGATGTCCTGCAGCACTTGGGCCCAGTCCCAGATAAAAACGGTTGTTCCAGTAGGCGAGGTTGTGAATGGATTGCGCCGACTGTGTTTTGGCGTAGTTGCTGACTTCATAGCGCGAAAAACCCTTTTCTGCGAGCAATTCGCTGGCCTCGAAAAACCCCCGGTCTTCGTCGGCTTCCGAGACCTGCACACCTCTGCGCGCAAATTCCGTTCCCGGTTCAATGGTCAGTGTGTAGGCTGAAATGTGCTCGACACCACTGTTCACCAAAGCTTCAATGTCTGTGGCAATGTCTTGGTGTGGAACGGCTGTGATCAGATCGCCAGATACCCGAAAGCCTGTTTCCAACAGCAATTGCAGGGCTTCCAGTGCTGCGTGGGATCGGTGCGATCGTCCCAGAAATTTGAGGACGTCATCGTTGAGGCTTTGGACGCCCACGCTCGCACGGTCAAATCCCAGTTCGTGCCACAAGCGGACACGTGCAGCCGAGACTGTTCCCGGATTGACCTCCAATGTATTTTCGAGTTTTCCCCATCCCAGATGGGTTTGGATGGTTTGGGCCATCTGTGATATTTCTCGATCCCGCAAAAATGAAGGCGTTCCCCCCCCGATGTAGACCGTTTGAAGGTCAAAGTCGTAGTGGCGGGCAAAATGCTGGGCCTCTGTCTCGAGTTGTTTGAGGTACCGCTCGACATGATCGGATTGTCTGTGCAAAACGTGAAAATCACAGTAAGGGCAGAGGGTTGGACAGAAGGGAACGTGGACGTAAAGGTGGTTTAACACAGGTTTCATTGGACGTGTGACCTCGGCCAAGCTCTGAGTTGCTCCAACCAATCGGTCAAATGTTGGCCCAAGGGTTCAGTGTGTGGGATGACGTGCCCGAGCGTTTCCCAGGGTTGACCGTAGTCTTGAAAGAAAAGCCCCGCTGAGGTTTCGATTTCACCGATTTCTGGAAGTGTTTCGGCCGGGCACACCAGTCGTATCGATTTCGGTTGAATCTGATGGATGGCCCACTCCACGGGAGTGCTCCAGAGTTTGGGCAAAATGTAGAGGAAGATATTTCCCTTGAACTGTGGCAGTCCACCAAGGGCACTTTCAACATTTTTGGCGTCTTGTGCCAGACAAATCAGCAAATAATCTCCGCCGCCCGGTGCGCCTTCAAGCAGTCCCCAAACTCCCGTGTAGATGTCCGTCCAGGTGCGGCTTATGGTCATGATTGCTTCACGAGTGTCCGGATGAAGAGATCGAAAGGCGCCCTTTGGAAAGGGTCCTGTTCAAAAATCAGCTCTGGATGCCACTGAACCCCGAGCAGTCCTGGCGCTTCAAACGCTTCGATGAGGCCATCTGGGGCGTGGCCAACCGCAGAGAGGTTCGGTGCGAGATGTTCAATGCCTTGGTGGTGATGGCTGTTCACGCGCACATGTTCGGTTCCGTAAGCCTGTCCCAATGTGGATGCCGGATCCAACTGAACAGTATGGGACAGTGTGGGGGGTGGGCTTTTTGGGGAGTGATCCACCCAAAAGCCAAAGTCCGGGAGGTGTTGGTAGAGGGTTCCGCCTTCGAGGACATTGATGTACTGCATACCCCGACAGATTCCCAAGATGGGTATGCCCCGGGTTCGTGCAGCACGATACAACGCCATTTCGAATTCGTCTCGGCTGGTGTCCAATTCCCCCAAACCGCGCCTCGGTTCTTTTCCGTAGTGCCAGGGCGCGACATCGGCGCCACCTGTCAGAACGAGACCGTCGATGTGTGAGACGTGTTCTTCAGCGGTTCCGGGCAGGTTTGGCAGCATGACCGGGAGTCCGCCTGCGTCCAGAACGCTGGCTGAGTAGCCTACAGAAGTTCCGTGGATCCACCGTTCAAAGGTTGGATCGTTGATTCGAGAGACACTGAGACCGATTTTGGGTCTTTTCAACATTAAACCACCATGTCGTATGATAGCCGATGCGGATATCGGACGTGTTTCAAGGGTACCGAGGTCCAGGCCTTGACAAGAGTGACCGCCTTTGTGTACGCTTGCATACGCACAAGTGTGCTGGGGTGGCGGAATTGGTAGACGCGCTACTTTGAGGGGGTAGTACCGGTAACGGTGTGTGAGTTCAAGTCTCATCTCCAGCACCATGCAGAGGCCTTCGGGTCTCTTTTTTGTTTTCCGATAGGTGTGTTTGATCCTTATCTCTGAACAGACAAAAGAGAAGCTTTGGGCTTCTCTTTTGTCTGTTTCGTTTCGTATACGGGAACTCAGTCGTGCATGCCCACCACTACATCACGTATTTGGCCTCCTTCGATCTGGACAGCTGTGGTGACATTTACATATCCAAACTGTTTCAGGGTGAGACTGGCCATTCCCTCGGGAATTTTTGTGAAGTTATACTTGCCTGTTGCATCGGTCATTGCTGTGTGTATTGTACCTTTGGCATCTGTGAGCTCCATAGCCACACCCACAAGTCCCATTTCTGTGGCAGAATCGCGTGTACCATTGGCATCCACATCATCAAAAACATTGACGGACACACTACCGATCATTTGTCTCAAGCCAAACGCCCAACCGGCACTGGTTTGCCCAGGTTGCACGGGTACCACAACTGCTTTGGGTGTTGTCTCGGCGTATCCTGCTGGCACAGTGATTTCAATTCGCGTGTTTCCTTCGGGCACGTCTGTAAAGCTGAATTGACCGCTCGCATTGGTCATCGATTGGAGGGTAGGAGAAGGTGACGTTTTACTCAGAACAACATTCAACAACGGCATTTCCCCTGGATCCTGACGGCTGTTGCCGTTGGCATCTTCAAAAACCACACCTGTGATGGATCCATTGGTGGTCCGCTTCATGAGTCCAATGTCGGGCAGGAGGTAGGTGCCGGTTGCGCTGGCTTCGACCCGGAGTGCCATGGGCATTGTACCTGTGGTCGAGACCATCGGTGAAACCAATGTAGATGCGTCAATTTCCACTGTTGCAGGCCCAACTGGAACGCCTGGAAAGTCGAAGACGCCGCCGATTTTGGTCGATGTGGTGTGGATTTGCCCAAATGCGTCCTTAAGGGTGAGCACAACCCCTTGCGGCATTCCTATTTCTTGTTTGGGACCGTATTTTTCCATCACGCCGTTTCCGTTTTGGTCCTCAAACAGCTGACCTCTCGCGTTGATCCTCGGGATGGTAATGGGAAAATCGACTTTTTCTGTTGTTTCACCCATGTCGTTTTTGTGGTACAGGATGAAGATTTCTTCTTTTTTTACCGGAACCCCAAAGCGCGTTTCCAAAGCCAGTGCGCTCAGACCCACATTCACCGCAGGCACATACACATCGTTCAAATCCAAGATGGGGTTTGCATTGAAGGCATCGACAACGTTCATGGTGTATTTTCCCTGCGCATCTGCAATTGCGACCACACCACTTTCGGTTTGCACCTGTGCTCCAGGAAGCAGGAGTTCCCCGTTGTCGTGGATGCCGTTTTGGTTGCGGTCATCGAAGACGGTTCCGGTAAAGTTCACCTGTTTGTGCTTGAGGCCCACTTCAATGCGCCCACCATTTCTGGCTCCTGGTTTGATTTGGACCATTGGGAAATACAATCGAGCGCCCGATTTTTCCGCCAGGGTAAAACGGTTGGCTGTTGATACCCACTCGGGTTTATTGGTTCCTGTGACTATTTTGTTGAGTCTGGAATCGGCAAAAGGGGAAAACAATTTCTCGTTGCGGATGTTGGTCGAAGTCGAAGCTGTTCCAGGCAGGTACTGGACGCCTTTGTATCCAATGAGAGGGACTTGAATATCCGTTGCTGTGGATCCAAACAAAGCCAATTGTGTTGCCTTGAAGAACGACTCACCTGGGTCCCGGGTTCCGTTGCCGTTGAGGTCATCGTAAAAGTTGAGGTCGATGGAATCGGCCTTTGCGCGGAAACCCAGATCAATGTGTTTGATGCCCTCTGGCCAGACGTAGTGTTGAACGACCACACGGTCGCCAAACTCGTCGTGATAATGGCTCGCATTGGGTGTCGTGACGGTAAATCCCTCAAAAAAGCTGGGGACTTTGGGTGTGACATTGGCATCGGTGATGACCAGCGTTCCTGAACCTTCGGGCAGGTTGGGAAATTGGTACCGTCCTTGGGAATCTGTCTGCGTCGTCGCCGCAACTTGGCCAGATTTCGTCCACTGGATCGTCACACCTGGAATGCCGTCTTCTCCCAACTCCTGACGACCATTCCCGTCTGAATCGTCAAAGACCGTTCCTTCCACGATGCCATCTTTGACCACTTGGTAACCAAAGAGAACACTTTTTTCTTCGCGGGATCCCACCAAAACGGTTCTTTCCATTGCACCTGTTGTCTCGACGATGGCGCGGTCTTTCTGGGCAGGAAGGGTATCCCTGATTAGGGTCAACTGAAGTCGCCCAGGAGGTACACCTTGAAGGACAATTTTGCCATCTGAATCGGTCAAAACAGTCCCCGATTGACCCTCGCTGTCGGTGTATTTCACAGCCACATTCGCAAAGTTTGAATCGCCAGCCGTGAGGCTTTTGGACCCATCGGCGTCTTCAAATACAAAAATAGAGACGTTGCCCGGGTACCCGTAGGCGAGCGATACCGTTTCGTTTATCCCTTTTGAGACCTTCAGGGGCATCCTGGAATCCAATGCCAATTTGCGATCGATGGACTTCAGACCGAGGGTGTCGAGGCTTGCCACAAGCTCAAGGTAGTTGGAGCCCACAGGCAGACGCACCTGTCCCGATCCTTTCAGGAATGTGGGGCCGTGGTTGTGGGTGAACTTGAATTCCAAGTCACCCATGGTGGGATCGTCTTTTCCTTGGATGCCGTCACCATCGCGGTCCTCAAAGGGAACGAGGGTGATTTCGGCGCCAGGGTAACAGGGAAGTTGCTGTTGCAAGCGAAGAACCTGATCGACCGAAGTCAGTGTACCCAAAGCCTTGCAGAAAACACCTTCTGGTGGAGTGACCTTGACACTCAAGTTTTCTTGCACACCCAGGGAATCCAGGCTCCACGCATTGAAAAAATTGAAGTGCGCATTTCCAGTCAAACCTGCCCCGTTGGCCAATGCCTGTTGGGGTTTCGCGAGCTGCTGGGTGGCCACAACCGTTCCAAAAATGGGGGAATCGGCTTTGGTCGGATCGATTTTATCTTCTGCGATGTCGCAGGATTCATCGTCATTGCCATCCATGCAAGCCAAAAGATCGAGAGCTCGCTCATCGATGACAAGGTTTCCCTCGAGTGCAATCTCGATCCACTGTCCAGAGGTCACCGTCACGATCTGTTCAAGCAAACGGCGGTTGCCTGACCACACTTCAAGGGCTCCCAAACCAACCGGTAAAGAACCCAAAGCAAAACGACCTTGAGCATCTGTATAGACCTCACGGGTTGACTTAGATAGGAATCTGATCTTCAAATTTGGAGCCAGGAATGGAGAATTGTCCAATGGCGATTTGAGTTTGACCGTTCCACGAATTTGACCCACCTTTGAGGGCAGTGCTGTATTAAATGCGTAGGGCAAGTAAATATCGTAGCGTGTGGGTGTGTTGGCGATAAACTTCAAGTTGATTTGGTAAGGGTTTTCAGCGGTTCTCTTCTGATTGATTTGGACATCACCAGGTCTTGCAAAGTTTGGTAGCGATAAAAGTACAGGTTGCAGGTTGACTGTATAGGTTCCATTGGGCAGAGTTTCTACAGGAAAGTAACACAGGTCCGTCAAGACATCCTGAAGCGACGCTGATTGGGTGTAGCATTGCGCAGAACCCCCAGGACCGGAAACCATATAGCGCGTTCCGGTTAGGATTTCCTCGTCGGCCTGGCGAACACCGTCGCCGTTTCTGTCATCAAAAGGGAAGATGCGAATTTGGTTGGAGAGGGGGGTTGGTTCGGGTGTAGGAGGAAGGGTTGAGCCATTCGATATGGGCCCTGCACAAGAAGCCAAAAGCAAAGACAGGGAGACTGAGGGAATGAGAAAACGTTTCATAGAGAACCTCCTGGTTAGGGGTCGAGAGGGCTAAAGGTTTTAATTTATAAAGGAATACTAAACAACCTAGTATTAATTTAACATGATTCTTAATTTTTTCTTATCCCCTAATTGGGGGATTGACAGCAAATGCAGCCCAATTGAGAGACGCGTGACGACCCCAACTGGATTCATCTGGTAGCCTGAAATGGCCTGTGGCGTCCAACCACGGTAGTTTTGAGGTTATATGTCTGGTTCTCTCACAAAATCGCGAATTCTCGTTGCCATGTCGGGCGGTGTCGATTCGAGCGTCACCGCAGCACTCCTCCACGAACAAGGTCACCAGGTCATCGGTGCCATGATGCGTTTTTGGCCCGACGAGAAACGCACGGCCACATTTGACACCTGTTGTTCACCCGATGCCGCCTATGAGGCGCGCCGTGTCGCGGACCAAATTGGGATTCCCTTTTATTTGCTCGACTATCAAGATGAATTCAAAGAACACATCGTGGAGCCCTTTATAGAGGAGTACAAATCGGGACGCACACCCAACCCTTGTGTCAACTGCAACACAAAGGTCAAGTTCGACGCCCTGATTCGCAAAGCCAAAATGCTCGGATGCGATTACGTCGCCACCGGACACTACGTTCGGCGTGCGGGAGATTCGGGCGAAGTCGCACTTGAACGTGGCTCAGATGCCAAAAAAGACCAAACGTACTTTTTGTGGGGAACACCCAGAGATGCCCTTCAGCATATGCTGTTTCCTGTGGGGCACTTGGAAAAGCCCCAGGTGCGCGCGCTCGCTGAACGGTTTGGGCTGATCACGGCCCAGAAGCCAGAGTCGCAAAACATCTGTTTCGTCCCTGGAAGCGTTCAAGCCTACCTTTCCGAGTACATTCCGGAGGTGAGTGGTCCTATGGTAGATGTTCAAACGGGCGAAAAGGTCGGTGAGCATTTGGGAACGCAGTTTTACACCATTGGACAAAAAAAGGGTTTGGGACTCTACAAATCCAATGAAACCCGCTACGTTGTGCAAATCGATGCGCAAAAAAACATTGTCTGGGTTGGAACATTTGAGGATTGTCATTGGAGCAAAGTGAAGGCGTCCAGGGCCAACTTCTTGCTGGACTGGCAAAATATACCGACAGACATTGAAGTCCAAATCCGCTACCGTACACCTGCCATACCCGCCCAACTGACGCACATTGGACCCACAGACTTTGAAGTCACATTTTCAGAGCCCCAATTTGCCGTTGCACCGGGACAGAGCGTGGTCATTTATTCTGGGGATCGGTTGTTGGGTGGTGGCATTATCGAAGCTGAAAAGCACAACTTTCCCACACCGAACATAAAAAAATTCTCTCTGCGCGAATAAAAATAGCATTTGCAGTTAGGGAATCAAATCCGCTCAAAAGTTCTGCTAGAGTAGGGGGCAATAGACATGAACCACTGCTCTGGTAAAATTTTCCAAATCCACCACAAAAGGCCCCTTGCATGACTTGGGGAAGGGGGATAACCCATGAATAGATATGACGATCGAGCCCGCTTGGTATTTCACTATGCCCGTGAGGAGGGCAATAAATTCGGCCATGCCATGATCGGTCCGGAGCATTTGCTCTTGGGTCTCATGCGGGAAGGGGGCACAGCTGCTCAAATCCTCCAAGAATTTGGCGCGACACTCGAGGGCCTCAGGCACAAAGTCGAGGAAATCATTGGTCGGGGTGAGGGTGCACGTCTCAACGATGCGCCTGCAGTTACGCCCCGTGCCCGCCGTGTGATGGATTTGGCCAGTTCGGAAGCCCGGAGTCTGAATGCACAGGTGACTTCAACCGAACACATCCTATTGGGCATCATCCGAGAAGGAGACGGTGTCGCTTACCGCATTTTGCAAGATCTGGCCAAAGACGTGGACGCTGTGCGTTGGCGGATACTCTCGCAGGGTGAGAGCAAGAATCCAAAGCCCGTCAGCACGCCGTTTTTGGACGAATACGGCCGGGACCTCACCAAGAATGCCCGGGAAGGCAAGCTGGATCCCGTGATTGGACGTGACAAGGAAATCCGTCGCGTCATCCAAATCCTCTCAAGGCGCACCAAGAACAATCCCGTTCTGATCGGCGATCCCGGTGTCGGAAAAACCGCCATTGCAGAAGGTTTGGCTTTGGCCATTGCGCAGAAGCAGGTGCCTGGAAGCCTTCAAAATGCCCGAATTGTCAGCATTGACCTTTCAGGTGTGGTCGCCGGTACAAAATACCGCGGGGAATTTGAGGAGCGGTTGCGTCAAATCATCGACGAACTTAAGGCTTCTAAGGCCATTGCGTTTATCGACGAATTGCATACACTGGTCGGCGCGGGCGGTGCCGAAGGTACGCTTGACGCAGCCAATATCTTGAAGCCGGCATTGGCTCGGGCTGAAATCCAAGTTGTGGGGGCCACGACCACAGGTGAATACCATCGGTACATCGAAAAAGACGCCGCTCTGGAACGTCGTTTTCAGCCGGTCATTGTTCTAGAGCCCAGTCCCAAAGACACCTTGGAAATCCTCAAGGGACTTCGGGAGCGCTATGAAGAGCACCACGGCGTTGGGATTCCCGACCAAGCACTTGAGCTTGCTGTACGGATCGGAGAGCGTTCACTTCCTGGGAGAAATTTTCCAGACAAGGCCATCGATCTGATTGACGAAGCCGCTTCAAGGGTGCGCATCAACATCTCTTTGGGTCTGCCCGTTGCGACAGACAGCAATGGAGAGCCCATCGTCTCCAAAGAAGACATAGAAAACGTCATCAACTCTATGGGTGGCGTTTACGTCGACGAAAAAGCCAGTCTGCACATCAGCCAACTGGAAGAACAGCTCAACGCGCAGGTGTACGGACAACCCGATGCGGTCAAGGCATTGGTTGCCGCGCTCAGGCGTTCCCGTGTGGGCCTTGGCGGTCGCACGCGTGTTTCCGCTGCATTTTTGTTTGTCGGTTCGAGCGGTGTCGGAAAAACCCACTTGGCTAAAGCGCTTGCCAAAGCCCTCTTTGGCAGTGAGCGTGCACTCATTCGAATGGACATGTCCGAATTTGGTGAAAGCCACAGCATTTCCAAATTGATCGGATCACCTCCAGGATATGTGGGCTACGAACAAGGCGGACGTTTGACGGAAGCGGTTCGACGCCAACCGTTCTCGGTCATCCTGCTCGACGAAATTGAGAAGGCGCACACCGACATTTACAACACATTTTTGCAAGTGTTAGATGACGGACGCCTCACCGATGGACTCGGGCGCACCGTGGACTTCCGCAAAACCATTCTCATCATGACCAGCAACACCGGTTTCAACGTCACCAACAGCGTCGGTTTCACGCCGGTTCAAATTGAGGACACCCAGCCCCTCAAGCACCTCTTTGCGCCCGAGTTTCTGGACCGACTGGACGACATCATCCGATTCAAGCCGCTGGGCGAGGTGGAGCTGACCCGAGTGGCCGAGAGCATGCTGCTGGACATGCGGGAAGAGCTGGCCTCCAAAGAGACCATCGTCGACTTTGATCCATCCATCGCGCCATGGTTGGTTAAGAAATTGCAAGCCCAGAGCAACAAACACGCAGCTGGAAGCTCACGCCGTTTGCGGACGCTCGTTCGGGATCTTCTCGAAGATCCGCTGTCCATGGAACTGATGGATGCCACGACGCCCATTACAGTGACCATCCAAGACGACAAGCTGCACTTCCAGCAGCATTCGGCCACAGACCCCGAATTGGTCTAAAAGCACGCCAAAATGCCCTGACACGATATGTCAGGGTATTTTTTTGTCGAACGGCTTTGTTAAACTCGGGCAATGGCCTCACTTGTGAAAAGATTGCTAACTGCGCTTACCCTGTCGTTTCATTTTTCTTTTGCCGAGAACGTCCAAAATGCCGACGTTTACCCCAAACCGAGCAGTGAATTTTCGGTTCAACGTTCCTTTTCGGATTTGTTCCATTGGGGCTGGTTTGAAAGCAACGATGGCACTTGGCACGCCGACAGCGACCTGTGCATTCTCAAAAAGACCACCTCGAAGGTGCGGTTTGAGAAGTTGACCGAGTGGGGTGCTGCGCTATCGGTCTCAAAAAACCTCCAGACGTCCTTGCAGAGATTTAAAAACGTTGAGGTCCGCCCACTGTCCCGCCCCAATCAGTGGGCACTTTGGGCCCGCTACACCTACACCGTGTCAGATCAGCCGTACACAGCCTATGAGGTCTATCTGTCCGACAACGACACCTTGCTGACCTACACAGGATCAAGCAGAGAAGGCGAGGCAAACGTCTGCTCGCAACAGATGCAGAAATACCTCTACTTTTTTGCGTCCTAGAATAGCCGAATTCACCTAAACATGGATGTGTTTCAGGGCCCGTGTCAGTCTTTCACTGACACGGTGTTTTCCGAGTGTCTCGATCATTTTGTCCAAATCCGGGCTTTCCAAGGTACCGGCAACGGCGGCGCGAATGGGCGGCATCACCTGGTTGAGCTTTAAGGCGCGTTCTTTGGCATAGGTCTTAAACAGCGACAGAATGCTTGAAGCCTCAAAAGGATCCAGGTTTTCGATGTGCTTTTGGATGTCGCCAATGACCCCCGGGCTCTGTTGGATCAGCTCTTGGGCCTTGGGTGTGTACTCAAAATCCTCGGACCAGAAGTAGTGCGTCTGTTGCAAGAAGGTTTGGAAGGTGTCCATCCTTGGAATCAACATTTGCACAATCGCTTTGAAGTAAGCATCGCAGGGAATAGTGTGTCCTGCTCGGGACAGATAGCTGTGAAGTTGTTCTGTCACCTCGTCCGGAGAAAGGACTTCCCGAAGGTACTTGCCATTCATCCATTTGAGCTTCTCGATGTCAAATACGGGTGCGCCCAAACTGATCCGGTGGAGGTCAAAGTGTTCGGTCATCTCATCCAAACTGAAAATCTCTCGACCGTCTGGCATGCTCCAAGCCATGAGTCCCAAATAGTTGAGGAGGACCTGCGGGAGGATGCCCTGTGCGCGGTAACTGTCGACGCTTGTGTCGGATTTGCGTTTGCTCAGCTTGGATTTGTCTGGGTTTCTGAGCAAAGGCGTGTGGATCCACTGGGGTTCAGGCCAATCGAGTGCGCCCAAGATCAAGACGTGAAAGGGCGTGCTGACCAACCATTCCTCTGCCCGAATCACATGGGTGATGCCCATCAGGTGATCGTCGACCATGGCGGCCAAATGGTATGTCGGAAATCCGTCGGACTTTAGGAGCACTTTGTCGTCCAGTTCGGTGTTGTCAAATTCTACTTTTCCCCGAAGCTGGTCGTTTACAGTGGTTTTGCCCGTCAGGGGTACCTTCAAGCGGATGACAAAGGGTTCACCCCGGTCAGCCCGAGCCTGTGATTCTTCTGGGGAAAGGTCTCGGTAGCGCCTGTTGTAGCCTCGGTGCGAAGCTCCAGACCGCTCGGCTTCTTCTCTCATTGCGGTCAGTTCGTCTGGCGTGTCAAACGCACGGTAAGCCCGACCACGTTCCAGAAGCTGTTCGGCATAGGTTCGGTAAATCGGGAGTCGCTCGGACTGAACATAGGGTGCGTGCGGCCCGCCCACAACGGAGGATTCGTCTGGGGTCAACCCCAACCAATCCAGCATTTCCAGTATCCTACCTACAAAATCTTCACGAAATCGGGTTCGGTCGGTATCTTCGATCCGGACAATAAATTTTCCATGGTTTGCTCGGGCAAAGACATAGTTGAGCAGGGCCTGATACGCTGTGCCGACATGGGGCTCTCCCGTTGGACTGGGAGCGATTCGGGTGACAATCATGGCACCCAGTGTACCATTTGCCCGGTGTCGCCAAGGGCAGGGTTGGTATCCACATCGAAAGATCCCGGTAAAGGGCATTTGTCCCAATGTCGGGCAAGTGGCGCTCCTGTTTCCACAAACGGCCGCTATAATGGGCCTGTGTTGGCACAATGAGGAGAAATCCATGTCCAAAGGCATTCGATCACTTGATTGGGAAGCAGTTCATCGTGTAATGGAAGGTCGGCACCACGACCCTTTTGAGGTCTTGGGTTTGCATCCCTTAGAAGAGCAGTCTCGGATCTGTGCGTGGTTGCCAGATGTCTATCAGGCTGAGGTTGTCATGCCTTCTGGAAAGCGTTTTTCAATGAAGCGCATTCACGACAGTGGATTTTATGAAGCCCTCATTCCGCGCGAACGCCCTGTCCAATCCCGTTACATGCTGCACCTGGTCTTTCACGACGGCCACGAAATGACGTGCCATGATCCGTACAGTTTTCCACCGCTCATCGGTGATTTTGATCTAGACCTGCACATGAAAGGCGACCACCACCGTATTTTTGAGCGGTTGGGCGCGCATCCAAAGGTTGTGGATGGCGTCGCCGGGGTCTTGTTCGCGCTGTGGGCACCCCATGCCGAGCGGGTCAGCGTGGTGGGCAACTTCAACGGTTGGAATGGATTGCGCCATCCCATGCGCAACCGAGGTGCTTCTGGCATTTGGGAACTGTTTCTTCCCGGCCTTTCCAACGGCGAATTTTACAAATACGAGATTCGCAGCCAGGGTGGCATTGCGCTGAAGTCAGATCCATATGGCCGGTACATGGAGGTTCGTCCTGGGACTGCGTCCATTGTGTGGAATTTGGACGATTACGTTTGGAACGATGCACCTTGGTTGGCTCGGCGGAAGGAAGACAATCGACAGGCTGTTGTCTCCATTTATGAAGTGCATTTGGGTTCCTGGATGCGCGATCCGCAGGGCAAGTGGCTGAATTACCGTGAGTTGGCGCACCTGTTGGCCGACTACGTTTTGGATTTGGGCTTTACCCACGTTGAATTGCTGCCGGTCAGTGAACACCCTCTCGATGCCTCTTGGGGCTATCAAGTCAGCGGTTATTTTGCGCCCACGTCACGGTTTGGAACGCCTCAAGACTTTATGTATTTGGTGGATCACCTGCACCAGAAAAATATCGGCGTCATTGTGGATTGGGTGCCCGGGCACTTTCCCAAAGATGCAGCGGGATTGGCGTACTTTGATGGCCAACCCCTGTACGAGTATGCGCACCCAGACAAACGTGAACACCGGGATTGGGGAACCCATATTTTTGACTATGGACGCAATGAGGTTGCCAATTTTCTCATCGCATCAGCCCTCTTTTGGTGTGAGGTTTACCACATCGATGGCCTTCGGGTCGACGCGGTTGCGTCGATGCTGTATCTGGATTTTTCCCGTCCTGAAGGTCAGTGGGTTCCCAATATCTATGGCGGTCGGGAAAACCTGGAAGCCATGGCATTCCTCAAGCGTTTCAACGAATGGATCCATCGATACCACCCCGGCGTGCTCACTCTGGCAGAGGAGAGTTCAAGTTTTCCGGGTGTGACAGTGCCTGTTTTTGCCGGTGGACTGGGCTTTGATTTCAAATGGGCCATGGGTTGGATGAACGATTCCCTGTACTATTTCGAAAAGGATCCCATTCACCGAAAATACGAACACCACAAGGTCACATTTTTCCTCATTTATGCCTACAGTGAAAACTACTGTTTGCCCATCTCTCACGACGAGGTTGTGCATGGCAAACGCAGCCTCTTGGAGAAAATGCCCGGTGACGTTTGGCAGAAATTCGCAGGCATCAGAAGCTTTTTGGCGTACATGTGGACCATGCCCGGCAAAAAATTGCTCTTTATGGGACAAGAGTTTGGTCAGTGGCAGGAATGGCAACATGGGCAGAGTCTGGATTGGCATCTTCTCAATTTTCCGAGCCACAAGGGCGTTCAAACGTTGGTCCGTGACCTGAATCGGCTCTACAAAACGCAACCTGCACTGCATTCTGGAGACTGCATACCTGGCGGGTTTGAGTGGATCAATGCCGATGACTCCGAGCAGAGCATTTACATCTACATTCGCAAAAGTTTGGAGAATCCCAGCGATCACCTTGTGGTGATCGTGAATGCAACCCCTGTCCAGCGTGAACATTTTTACATGGGTGTGCCCACCGAGGGTCCCTATGTCGAAATTCTCAATACAGACGCGGAAGCCTATTGGGGTTGTGGCAAAGTCAATGCAGATACCTTGGTTGCGCAGCCGTCTTTTCACCAAGGGCACCCCTTTGGGTTGTCGATTCTTGTGCCTGCCCTCAGTGTGGTGGTTTTGAAACCCGTACAATGAACGGTATGCTTCTTCTAGGACATCGAGGCAGCCCAAGGGCTTTCACCGAAAATACCCTTGCCGGTTTTACACACGCACTGGAAAGTGGTTTGGACGGCATAGAAACAGACATTCAGCACACGCGAGATGGTTCTTTCGTGGTGCATCACGACGACCATTTGCCAAATGGAAAACGGATTTCTGCATTGATGCTATCCGAGATTCAAACAGAATTTCCAGAGATGATGTCTCTGGAAGCACTTTTGGAATGGAGTGCTTTTCAGGACGGCATGACCCTCAATTTGGAACTCAAAAATGAACACAATATCAATGATGGGCGGGAGCGCCACATGGTTTCTATTTTGGGGAAAGTTTTACCCAAAGACAGCCCACTGCGCCAGAAATTGGTGATCAGCAGCTTCAATCCACTCAGCCTTTGGCGAATTGTCCAGCTCGACCGTTCGTACGCTTTGGGTCTGTTGTACGACGACACCTCTATCCCAAAAAGTGTGCTTTGGACGTCGTTGCGGTTGCTCCCTTTGTACAGCATTCATCCGCATCACACCCTGCTCAGTTACAGCACCTTGCGCTGGGCCCATCACAAAAACCTGAAGGTGTTCACGTGGACCGTCAACGATGCGACCAAGGTCACCCGTTATGCCCGCTGGGGGGTTGATGGGGTGATTGGCGACGATCCGGTTGCGTTGCATGCAGGCAGGTTCTAGGTGTGGGTTTTGCGAACATTTGGCCTCCTGTTGGCATGTTGGGGTAGTGCGTTTGCGCTGGATACATACCGCGTTCAGCCCAAAGACACCCTGACATCCATCGCCAAGGTCCAGGGTGTTTCGGTGTCTCAATTGCGTGCCTGGAATGCACTGAAGACCGACAGCCTCAAGCCGGGTCAGATTTTGAAGCTCAGCGCTGGAGAATTTCAAACCTTTGCCCTCGGGGACGTTCGGATTGTCGCACCAAGGGTGCTCAGACCGGGAGATGCCTTCTCGATCAAGGTTTGGGGAAAGGATTCCGGATCCGTCAAGGTCCATTTTTCAAGTGAGTTGGAGGATGCGGTTCGGTTTCCGGGTGAATCGCTCATTGGAACGGACTTTATCAAGGGAGGCTACGTTGTGTTGGGCCGTGTGGCCTTGCAAACCCAAGCCCAGGAGATTGTCCTTGAAGCGCATTTGGGGCGGGCACAGGTTCGGGGAACCCTTGCGCTGGAATTTCCCAATAAGCCTCCGGTTCAAGAGTTAAAATTTTCTCAAAGCACAACGGCGACCCAAACACAGTCGACCGAAGACAGTGATTTGGAAAAGGCATATGGTCTTCGAACCCCTAAGCGTTGGACGGATCCCTTTATCATGCCCATATCGGGTGCGGTCTCTGTGCCTTTTGGATCGGCTGTACGCTATTCCAAAAGTGGACCTGTGCTGTTTGGCAAAGCTGTCCTCTTCAAGCCGTCTCAATCGGATGTTTTGGCCGCAAATTCTGGAACTGTCATTCTGGCGGACCGTTATCCCAACCGCGCGGGACTTGTTGCCATTGATCATGGCTTGGGTGTCCTGAGCGTCTATTTCGGTCAGTCTCAGGTTTCTGTCGCAGTTGGCGATTCCGTGGTCAGGGGTCAGAAAATCGGCGAGGTTTCGGGTCCAAATGGCCTGCAGTGGGAAATGCGCCTCCGGGGCGAAGCCACGAATCCGCTGGCTTGGGTGAATCAGACGTTTCCAAAATGAGAACCTGTTGGGTAAGGCTGTGCTGCCTGCGTTTCGATATTGGAAATGGGCCGCTTTGCCTCCAGGATCCTCAAGTTCTTCAAATTTTGGGCATTTTGAGGGTTATTGAAATAAATCCATATGGCATTTTCCATTTCCTGAAGATCCAATCTTGGGCCAAACAGCATGCCATAAAATAACCTGAGTTCCGGTTAAGAGGCTGTATGAACTTGTCTAGGGAGGAGATTTAGGAATAGGAGTACGTTCTAGACGGTGTTTTGGTATGACACGTAAGCCCTATCTATTGGACGTAACAGACATATTCTTGATAAGGGCTCTCAGCCCCATGATTTCCCTCACTGATACGCCGTCTATCATTGCTTTCGTATTCTCGGACCATCTGCTGAATGGGCGTACATTCCCCAAATTCCAGTCAAAAAGACCCCAAAGAGCCTGGGGGAGACGAAATACCCCCTCTATGTCTTTGATATTCTACACAGGTTCATACAGCCACTAAGGTTATGTTCGTATTTTAGAAACAAGTTCTGCGCATGTAGGGCTTCATCATCTTTGTCAATCTTTCACAGTCCTCAACCCTAAAAATACCTTTACAAATATACGCAATACCCGTGTCTGTCAACTGAATAAGGCTCCTTTGTGCGAACAGCGAGCTGACGGTATCCATATAGAGTTTCACAATTTATATGGATTCTAAATTCATCTAAAAATCCAATTTCATTTAAATTACTTTTAAAAATCTCTTGAATAAATGCTTCTCTTTTTATGGTATTCGATATGAGTTTTTTATACACTACAGCAGTTTTCATCATTTTTGAAACACTGAAACAGGGATAAAGCGTGACCTGAATGTGTTTTAGCTTCTCAAGAAATTCCCGATATTAAAGAAACTTGCGGTATCCACGCATACTGAAGCTCTCTATACATCGTCGCTTTTTTACGGTCACGTCATACATTTTTTCCCATTCTTGACACGCTTTTTCTAAGGTAATATCTGGCATACTTTGTACCATTGATCTGCGGTCAGCGGGCTGGCCCGTGAGGTGCCGTTCAGCCCAAGACAAGCCGCAGGGCGTGCTGTTCTGACCAAGACGCGGACAAGCCCCTTCTGGGGTGCTGCTCTGTCCAAGACGCGGACAAGCCCCTTCTGGGGTGCTGCTCTGTCCAAGACGGTGCCGCTTAGTCCAAGACAAGATTTTCAAAGTCTGCAATATATATACGGCGTGGCTTTTCATTTCCTCTTTTTTATATCCAAATACATTGTTGTCGTTAAGCTAAAAGTTATCATCCAACAGCCGAAATCAAACCATTCTATATCTCTGTAAACTCTTTTATTATGTATCCTTCATACCATTTTTCAACTGTTCTTTTTATAATATTTTGCCTATGGATTGCTGGTATATATAGATTTTTCCACATTATATTTTTAAAATGAAATATCTCACAAATTAATAAACTTACTGTGTCTCTAACTCAGATATTGGTTCTACAATCATTAGGAAATTTGGGAACCTGATAAAATAATTGCTTTCGTGGGAGTAGTTCTTTCTTCTTATCTCTCAATTCCCTTACTAAACAAACCCATACAGTTCCTTAGCGAATCTTGCGGAAAAGTCCTTAAATATTGAGAAGTCTTCGAGTCCTTCGGAATGGATTCAGATATAAATGAAAAAACCTCATGTGCGGTGGGTTTTACAAACATGTGCGCCTACAGGTTCCGCGTGGGTGATCAAAAACGTTGTGGATTTTTTCCAAAATTCTTCGATAGCTGTTGCCCAAAAAAGAAATGCAGGTTTGAATCCTGGACAATGTTTTAGGGTTCAGTTTTTGGTGTGTACACGTCAGTGGAAATACGTTAAACCCAACCATTCCGCAAAACGCGTGTCATTGCAGAATCGGCAGTCGAGGGCGGATCGTTATTTTTGTGCCCAGGGACTGTTTGGATGGATGGCGTTTGTCTTGGAATGAGCTGTACCCATTAGAATACGTTCGTGTATAAGCGTGGCATTTACCTCTCGGTGATCATTGGTCTATTCTCGGTGGGGGTTGTTCGGAGCGAGTCTAAACTGAGTCCTGTACGGGCTATTGTCGTTCAACCCAAGTGGAATGTAGACGACTTTTCAACCCCTGACCGTTTTGAATCCTGGATGCGCAATCAGTTGGAACAGGCTCAAACGAAATTTGTCTCTGGCTACCCCAATTTGGTCGTTTTGACGGAACTCAATGGCATCGGTTTGCTGTTGCAGGGTTCACTCTGGTCGCGGCGTTCCGGCCGGTTTGACGTCGCCGTTGCCTTGACCCTTTTTCAGAGGTTGCCAGAGGTTGCCTACCATTCCTTAACAGACAAAACCAGTCTCACACGGAGTTTGCTTCTCACCCTGGCTCCGGAAGTCATCGAGCAGTACGTGGGTGTTTGCAGTCATCTCGCAAAGGACTTCAAGGTGTGGCTGGTTTGTGGCAGCGCGCCTCTACCCCATTTGGTTCAGGTTGGAGATCGAATTAAAATTTCTGGTTCAGACGTCTACAACCAGGTTCTCATGTTTGATCCCAAAGGTCAGTTGCTTGCCACTGCGGATAAGGTTTATCTGACGGATTTGGAAGGCCCCGGTGGGCTCGATCTTTCCAAGGGGTTGCTCACCGAACTGAGGGCGCGGCCGACATCCGTTGGGACGCTGGGTTTTGCGACGTCGCTGGACGCTTTCAAACCCGATGTGATCAATCATTTGGAAAAACAAAAGGCCAATGTTTTGGTTCAAGTGGATGCGAACGGACAATCCTGGACAGGAACTGAACAAGGTGTGTCGACACACCGAGATCAACCGCTTGCTTGGCTCGACAGTTCTTGGCAGGTGGTTCAGTCGTCCCCAACGTTTTTGTATGCCCTAAATCCCATGGTGGTGGGCAATTTCCTCGATGCCTCTTTTGATGGACAGAGTGCCATTGTGTCCAAAGCCGCACGGGCTCCCGAATTGCAAGGTTATGTGATGACGCCACCCAGAAAGGGATTTTTGGCGTTGATGCCTTGGGTGGCCACGGGTCCTTCAAATGAACTGCGAAGCATTGGGCAGAAACTGTCTGCTGGGTCTGGGCACACCTATGAAAACCATTACGTGACCGGTGTTTTGGCTGCGGATCTTTGGCTGCCGATGGAGCCTCAAGTGCTGGACCTTCAACCCCATGAGCAGGCTTTGGACGCCCTGGTTCGGGGTGGCTTTTTTGAGCGACCTTGGGTGGGTTGGCGGTACACCTTTGTTCTGTTTTGGGCGCTTCTCACGGGGCTGGGTGTAGGGCTTTTGGGGAGACGGCGTTTTCTCGGTGGGTTGTCTCTGATGGTGCTGGGTGGTCTGGGCGTTGTGCTGACGCTTTTTTGACGTATGGGAGTGTAAAATGATCAAATTGAGTGTTGAGGCGTTCGCGTCTTTTTTGGATGGATGGATTGAGCGTGGGGGTTGTTTGTTTACAAAGGATCAGGTTGGTTCTCGACTCGTCGACGACGAAGATGTCGATCCTTACGTGTTTTCTGGCCATGTCGAAGCTTTGCGTGCCCGTGAAATTGACGGAGACCTTTGGGAGACGTTGGCGGATTTGGACGAGGTGGCCACAAGCGAGGATGAGGCCTGGGACAAAATTGTATCGTTTTACCAGAACCGCGATTGCGTCATTTTGGATGTAGAAGGAGATCAGTACATTCTTGCAAACAGTTTGGCGGTGCGGTTGGGTCTCACCCCTTAAAATGGTTTCCATGTTGACCCTTTTAGAACATCGCGGTCCCGTGGCCGTTGTGACCCTCCACTCACCCGAAAATCGCAACGCTTTGAGCCGAGCCTTGATGGCGGAATTGGAGGAATGTCTGTTTGCGTTGGAACGTGACCCTCAAGTTCGTGTCGTTGTTTTGGCTGGAGGAGACGAGGTTTTTTCCAGTGGGGCAGACCTCAAAATGCTGCACGGGTTGGGACAAGCGTCCAGTGAAGACAACAAAAACGACTCCCTGAGGCTTGCACAGTTGCTCGAAACCATGTACACATACCCGAAACCCATTGTTGCGGCTTTGGAAGGGTCTGCGATCGCGGGCGGTGCGGGGCTTGCCAGTGTGTGTGACATTGTTGTGAGCAGTGAGACGGCAAAAATGGGTTATACCGAAGTGCGTCTGGGATTTGTGGCGGCGTTGGTGGGTGTCTTTTTGGTTCGGCTTGTGGGACAGAGACGGGCCAAAGAACTGTTGCTGACCGGCAAACTCATCTCTGCCGAACAGGCACTCGAGTGGGGTTTGATCAATGCGGTTGTGCCGAAAGGGCAAGCACTTGAAAAAGCCTTGGAATGGGCACAAGACATTGCAAAACAATCTCCCACTGCTTTGGCTGCCAGCAAAGAGGTCTTGGCTCAGATTCCAGGGATGGGTTTGGGCGAAGCTTTGCGCTATGCTGCAGGGGTTAACGCCTGGATTCGCACGACAGACGATCTCAAGGAAGGCGTATCCGCTTTTTTGGAGAAGCGACCTGCCCAATGGAAAGGTCTTAAGTAAGAGAAACTTCGAATCCAGCAGAAATGAGACACCCAATGAACAAGGAAAAAATATTTCTCAAACAGCTCGAAAAGCTAAAGTTCCCACACGGTCGTGACGACGCTGGCAACATTGTCTTTCAAACTGGAGCGAAAACATACGTGCTGTACGTTGAACCCGAAGACAAGGCGTACTTTCGATTGGCCCTTCCCAGGGTTTGGAAAGTGAACAGCCTGACCGAGCATTTTCAGGTGCTCGAGGCCCTCAATCAAATGAACACGCGCTTTAAAACTGTGAAAATGTTCGTCTTTGAGGACCATGTTTGGATGGTTACGGAGGCACTTTTGGAACGACCTGAACAGGTTTCTGCAGTTTTGGAGCGGTGCTTGGCCACAGTTGATGCCGTTTTGCCGTACTTTCGCCCCACGCTCGGTGAAGTTCAAGATAAATACAACTTTGAGCTCAACGCGACCACTGCTTAAGTTTCGCCGTGTTTGAATTTGAACTTCAATACCAATCTGGCCGAGCCCGTGTGGCTCGGTTTGTCACCCCTCATGGAACGGTGACCACGCCCATGTTTATGCCTGTCGGCACCCAAGGGAGTGTCAAGGGAATCAGTCCAAAAGAACTTCAAGACATTGGCTCTCAGATGATCTTGGCCAACACATACCATCTGATGTTGCGTCCAGGAGAGGATGTCGTGCGTGCACACGGTGGGCTTCCTGGGTTCACGGCTTACCCGGGTCCATTTTTGACCGACTCGGGTGGTTTCCAAGTGATGAGTTTGGGACAATTGCGCCAGATCACAGAGCGGGGTGTCACCTTCAAAAGCCATTTGGATGGCTCAAAAATCGATTTGACGCCCGAGCGAGCGGTTCAGGTGCAAGAGGCCTTGGGTGCCGATGTGATCATGGCGTTTGACGAGTGTCCACCCCATCCGGCCTCTTTTGATTATGTCAAAAACAGCGCACAGCGCACGCTCAGGTGGTTGGAGCGTTGTTTGCTTGCCCAGTCCCGAACGGATCAGGCCCTGTTTGCAATTGTTCAAGGTGGAACCTACGCCGATTTGCGTCGCGAGAGTGCGCTGGCCACCGTTTCCTTTGACACGCCGGGTTTTGCCATTGGGGGTCTGGCCGTTGGCGAATCCAAAGACGAGATGTATCCAGCCATCGATCTCTCGACGCAGTTGCTTCCCACACAAAAACCGCGTTACCTCATGGGCGTTGGGCATCCGGACGATTTGGTCGCCTCTGTGGCCCTGGGTGTCGATATGTTTGACTGTGTGGATCCGACCCGGATTGGTCGCCATGGCTTGGCCCAAACGCCTTCGGGTCGCATTAACATCAAAAATGCAAAATACCGGTACGCCATGGAACCGCTGGATGCCGAGTGTGACTGTTATGCCTGTCAAAATTATACTCGCAGCTATTTATCGCACCTGTACAGGGCCAGTGAATTGCTTGCACAGCGCATGCTTTCTCTGCACAATCTGCGATTTTTACATCGTCTCATGGAACAGGCCCGTGAAGCCATTGCCCAGAATCGCTACATTGAATGGGCCTGTTCCTGGTCTGAACGCTATCACAACTCCAACGTGCCAGCGTGGTTTGACTGGGCTTTGAAGCGTGCCACTTGGGGTTAAATAAAGATGTCCGCATGAGCGTGAGAATGACCTTTATTTAACCTTAATATGAAATGCAAATATCATGGCTAGAGCGAGAAGTGTGCTGTTCCAATCACGAGATTTCTTTGAGAGCCCTCTAAGGCGGACAATCATCATTTCTCATAATGATCTTGACCTATGGCACGGGCTTTCGGTATGATCACCTTGGTCTTAAGTCTTTGATTTTCTCATGTTGGTTTCATACCTTCACAGAAGAACCTCAGAGAACAGGAGTCTTGAGAGATTTTCGTCAAGTGTCGTTCGGGGTCATTTTTGGGAAAATTGAGAGACCATCCCGGAAATACACGTGGCCACGTTCAACACAGGGTATTTTAAGAACCTCTAGGGGGTACGAATGAAATTTAAAGCTGTACTCGCGCTTACTGCCGCACTGACCTTTGGTGGTGCTTTGGCACAGAGTAGCGACGCTCCAATGCCAGTTATGCCTGCTTTGACCGATGTTCCCGCGGGCCACTGGGCAAAGGATGCGGTGGATCTTCTGGTATCTAAGAGTGTTATCGTCGGTTTTCCAGACAACACCTTTCGCGGCAATGAGACCTTGACCCGTTATCAGGCTGCATTGATGCTCCAACGTTTCTTGGAATTGGTGGCTGGTCACAACGGACCAGCACTGACTCCGGAAGAGTTGGACACCATACGCAACGCTGTTCAAGAGTTGTCTTCTGATCTCGCAGCTTTAGGGGTTCGTGTCTCGGATCTCGAAGGCAAAATGCTTTCCAAAGATGATTTTTCTTCACTACAAGACAAAGTAACAGGTTTTGACGGCAACATCAAAGAGCTGTCTGACCGTTTGGACGCTGTTGAGTCAGGATCCATGCAAGAGGATTTGCAAGCGCAAATCAACTCTCTCAACGACCGCCTGGAAGCGATGGGAAGCGCTGCTTCAACATCGCCCACAATGGATGACAACCACGCGGATATGGAACAATCCATGGCGGATCTCAAGGCGCAAATCGAAGAGTTGCAAGGTCGCTTGGATGCCATGGAGCCCAATTTGGGAGAGGCGCAGTCTGGACTTGACGAAGTGAAGGACAGCCTCGCTTCCAGCCAAGAAATGCTCGATGCGCTTTCCGCACAAGACCAAGAATTGCAGGCTGCTATTGACGATCTGGGTGCCAATCTGGATTCAGTCAATGAGACTGCGGGCAGTGCCTTGGAAAAGGCAGAGGCTTTGGAAGCTCAATACAGCGAGTTTTCCGGTCGTGTAGACGATCTGGAAGCCAAATTGGGCGATCTGGCATCGGAAGTTGAAAACAACACCTCTTCGGTGGCTGCACTCAACGACCTGACCGTTTTGCTCAATCAAGACATTCTCGACCTCCAGGATCAAGTTGCTGCTGCACTCGCACGCATCAGCGACAGCGACGCAGCCAACGCCACCAAGTTCTCCGACTTGAGTGCCGATCTTGAAGACCTTCAAGGCCAACTCAGCAGCATGAATGACGACATTGACTCAAGGTTCGATGCCGTTGCTTCCGATGTCGACGATCTCAAAGCGTTCAACGACGTCATACGCCGCGATTTGGATTCTTCCGTGGGTCGTGTCAAGGTTTTGGAAGACAAAACCACAGCACTTGAAAACAAAACCACGGCTCTGGACAAGACCGTCACCGATTTCAAAACAGCCTTTGATCGCGATTATGGCTTTTCCATCACGGGCAGTATGAGCTTCAGTTACTACGCTTCTGCACTCAGTGGCCGTGACTTTGACATCGATCGTTTAATCCCAGGAACCCGCTTCAGCACGGGCAAAACTTTGGATAAAGACGACAAAGACAACAAGTCGACTGCCATTGACTATTCTGACTTTGGCGGAAAGATTGATTACAACATCAATGGAGCCGACAAGATTGATGCTGTCAGTGATTTGGGTGGAATGGGTGGTTTTGCCAGAGGCAATAAGCGCTTCAAAGTGACCTTGTACACCGACAAAACGATGGCAACAGTCAAGTCTACCCGTTACGTCTATGCAGACGACTATCAACCTGCAGAAGATGGCGATGGCAATGTCATTGAAAAGATTGATGAGACCACTGTTTTGGGCAATCGCAGTGTTGAAGGCAAAGGAACCGTTACCCTTGGCTTCATGGTCGATTTCAAAAACCGGGGTTTGACCGGCAAGAGTGCCGATGTCAACAAGTTGGCCAGTGCAACGGGTGCAGGCCTCGAAGTGCAAAACATCATCGGTGAGTTCGGCCTAGATGATGTGGACTTTACGGGCATTACTGTCGAAAACAACAATGCAGACGATCCCGACAAGAAAACCTTGCCACTCAACTTCTACGTGAAATCGGTCAAAACCAACTTCACCGTTAACGGCTCACCCATCACGTTGGATTTTGGTCGCAGCCCCAAAGTCAAGTTCACAGACTATGTCTTTGACAATGACAAGACGAGCCGTGGTCCTGGCATTTTGGCCACGATGGACGGAAGCAATGTGTCCGGTTTGGGCAGCGTCCAACCCAAGATCATGGTTGCATACGGCAGCAAGAGTGGTCCAAATGACGACTTCGCTTACTTCACGGCTGTTCGCGCAGAAGTGACCACAGGTGGCCTCACCGCAGGACTCAACGCTGCTCGCGAAGGTGGAGACGGACTGAGCCCCAAAGGTAAGGTCTACAACCTCAACAACGGCGAGACCACCGTCTTCGGTGCAAACCTCAAAGGAACCAACGTCTTCAGCACGGGCTTTAATCTCTCGAGTGAATATGCCCGCAGCATGAACAGCAAGTTGGGTAGCGACAAATTTGAAGAAGTCTTCTATGCGCGTCTGAGTGGTACGTTGGGTGCTTTTACACTTGAAGATGCCAACTACCGTAACGTTTCCGCTGGATACAACGCAAAAGCCAGCCTCAGCGAAGCCGATCCCACCAACGGTGGCGACACTGATACCGGTTCGACCACGCCATTCAAGGCCAACCAAACGGGCTTTGGCGTCAAGGGCAAGGTGAGCTACTCTGGATTGACTGTCGGTGGATACTTCGATCAGAAGACCGATTACAAAGATGCCACCAAAGCCAACAACGATGACGTCACCAAGTACGGTGGCAGCGCCAGCCTGACCCTGATGGACAAACTGACGGTCTCGGGTTACCTCGATCACAAAGAAGACAAGGGCTTGGCTGCAGAAGCGCCCAACAAAGCCGACGTCATGGGTGCAAAAGCAACCTTGGGAACCTTTGGTGGATTCTCACTCTCAGGCTTCTATGACGCCGTGCGCATCGACAACAAGACCATTGACCGTGATATTCTCAAGTACCTGTCCGATCCAGGCAAAACCACGGGCTTTGGCGTAGAGCTCAAACATGATGGTGCTTCCGCTGATGCCACTGTCAAAGATCTGAACCTCAAGGCGCTCTACAAGCAAACCGACGGTAATTTCAGCAAAAACACAGTTGATGTCAGTGGAGACTACACCTTGAAGGCAGCTGGTTGGGCCATCAAGCCCAGTGGCGCCTATGTCATGGTGAGCGATACCGATGGGACAACTGACTTTGATGGAGTCAACGCTGCTGTTGCGACGGATATCTACACCCGGACCAAAGCGGGTCTCGAGGTTACAAGCCCTGTTCTCAGCGCGCCATTGAAACCCAGCATCATGGCTGCGGTCAATTACTACAACACCGACCACACCAATGCTGCACACACCAATGGCAAGTACAAGGCCACAGAGTTGAGCTACCGCTTGACCCTGAAGCTCGATGAGTTCCTCTTTCCCAAGAGCACATTTGCAGCAAGTTATGCCAACTGGATGGGCGAAAATCGTTCCTATACCGTTTGGAAGGATATAGACAACCCTGGAGAGTTTGTCGACGGTAAAGTTGGCAAGATTGACCTCTCGGGCTACTACCTCGAGTGGAACTACTACGATGTGAACCTTGCCTTTGGCGACTTTACGCTTTCGAATGCGACGGAAACCAACCGCGCACAAGCGTTTAAGATTGGTTACAAGGTCAGTTTCTGATCTAACCATTGGATTGACACAGAGCCAAGGCGCCCACGGAAGTGGGCGCCTTGGTTTCCGGAAAAGCGTGTTTTGGCTGTCTGCCCTTACGCTGTTGAATTTTTTTTGCTAGACTGTGCCCTAGTGCCGCTGAGCGCATATCTTATGTTGGAAGGTTAAACATGGCAAAACATCCTGTTCCCAAGAAGAAGACCAGTAAATCCAAGCGCAATATGCGCCGCAGCCACCACGCGCTCACCCCGACTCAATTGGTGGATTGCCCGCACTGCCACCAGAAGAGAATGCCCCATCACATTTGCCCCGCCTGTGGGTACTATGATGGGCGTAAAGTCCTCGAAGTCTGAGTTTTGAGTATTTGGTTGTGACAAACCCCCCTCTAGAGGGGGGTTTGATGCATTGGCGTTGATTTACGGGTTGGATGGGGTATCTGTCGTTGTGTCTGGTTCTGTCTCTTGCCGTGTTCCAGGTGGGACGATGATCAGTCCGGATGTGAGGGGTTCCAGATCTTCGTTATCGGCCATGGTTTTCAATTTTCTTCGGTAGGTTCGGCTGGGAAAATAGTACGCTTGCAGCATCAATTTACCAAGCGCGGCAAGGGGTACGCCCAGAAGTGCTCCAGGAATGCCGATCAGTGTCAAACCAATCATAATGCTCAAGAGAACAGTTGCGGGATGTAGGTTGGTGGTTTTTCCCAATATGTAAGGGGAGAGAAAATTGCCTTCTATTTGGTTGACCACAACAAAGATGATGACCACCAACAGTGCAGTCAGTGGGGAGATGGTGAGTCCGAGCAGAATTGCAGGGGCGATGCCGATGACCACGCCGAGGTAAGGGACAATATTGAATGCGCCGGCCAGGAATCCCAGTGCAAAGGCATTTGGAACGCCAATCAGTGTCAACCCCAGGCCGATGAGGGTGCCCACTGCAGTTGCGATGACCAGTTGTCCTCTCAGATAGCCGCCGATGGCTGTGCTGATGTGGCCTGAGAAATCCAGAGCAAAGGGTTGGTAGGCCCGTGGAACAAGTCCCAGGAGGGTGAGTCCTATTTTGCTGAAGTCGGCCATAAGGTATGCGCTTAAAATCATCATGATGACGCCTTGAAAGACGTATCCTGTTACGCTGACAACCCCAGACACAATCAGTCCACCGGAGCTCAGAAGTCCTTTGAGGATGTTTTGGATCTGGCTGGTCAGTTGGCTCGAGGCATTGCGTATGATTTCATCAAAATTGCCCGTGAGTGCTTGAAGCTCAGGAATTTGTCGGTATGTGTTGACCCAAGTGATCGATTTTTCCAAAAAGGGCTGAACATATTTTGTAAACAGGGTCGGTAATTGACTGACCAATTCACTGAATTGTTGAAGAATTGTGATGAACAATAGCGATGCGGTGACGACAACTGCAATAAGAATAACAAAAACCAAAAAAATACCTAAAGATCGGCTAATTTTCCATTTCTGCAACCAAGATAGAATAGGATTAAACAAATATGCAATTGTATAAGCTGATAAGGCAAGAACCAATACAGATTGTAATTGATTTGATGTTTGGTATATAAAATACAGAACAAAAGACCAGACAAGAACTCTAACGTAAGGATTTTTCCAGATTTCCCCTAGGGCACTTTGTGAGGGCATAGACCTAGCCTAGCACACGCTCAGCTCAGCAAATCAAAAAATCCCGCCCATCCGGGTGGGATTTTAAAAGGTGAGATTTTTATTAGAGTTTGTAGTTGACCCCAAATGCGCCGCCATAATAGGTCGTCATTGTGTTTCCAAGGTATTTGGTTGTCCATATGGATATGCCGACACTTGTATCTGCAAATACTGAAAAGCGTTTGTCAATCTGGTATTCCAATCCCAGAGTGCCTTGTCCGCCCATTGCGAGTGCGTTGCTTGTCACGAACCGAACGTGTGGACCCAGGCCGTAAAACAAACTCAAATCGCGGTTATCCCCCAAGGTTTTTCGACCCAGCATGATGTCTGCTTGGATTTGCCCATATGCCTCACCAAAGAATGTGTTGAACTGTGCAGCCAGACGGAGATCTTTTCCTCGACCAAAACCATTGTCAATGGTGTACTGAAGGCCGAAAGGCGCACCAGCACGAAATCCAATGGAGTCTGCGAGAGCGGAGGTTGTGGAGATGAGGGCCAAAAGAGCCAATGACCTAAGGGTAGATTTTTGCATATTAAACCTCAAAGTGAAAATCCAGTGGGGTTAAGGCCTACTGGATCAGAAAAATTTCAGAATCGGATTTTGGCGCCGAACACCACAGAGTTCAGGCTGGTATCGTCGTCGAAGTAGAAGTTCTGGCGTCCTTCAGCAAAGATGGCCAAGAAATCGAACAGGCGAACATCCACGCCCAAGGTCAAATCTCCGAAAGGAATGCTCGTTTCCAAGTTTTGCCCTGCGCCGATGCCAGCATAGCCATCGATGCGTCCCAGTGTGGTTCTGTACGTTGCCAGTGCAGCTATTGTCGTGCCAGAGGTATTGCCCTCAACGCCGAAATCACCCGTGACCCGAACCCCGAAGTTGCCCACCAGAGAATCATTTCCCGCCATCAACCGGACAGCCTTGCCCTTCGATGGTGCGCCCACCCCATAGCCGCTGAATCCGAGGTAGAAGGCATTCCGAGGTGCCTCTACAGGGGGTGTGAAGTCTTTGCCCGCAGGTCCCTGTGGACCCATGTCGCCCTTATCGCCTTTGTCACCTTTGGGTCCTTGAGCACCGACATCGCCGGTATCGCCTTTGTCACCTTTGGGTCCCTGAGCGCCGACATCGCCGGCATCGCCTTTGTCACCTTTGGGTCCTTGAGCGCCGACATCGCCAGTATCGCCTTTGTCACCTTTGGGTCCTTGGGCACCGACATCGCCAGTATCGCCTTTGTCACCTTTGGGTCCTTGGGCACCGACATCGCCAGTATCGCCTTTGTCACCTTTGGGTCCCTGGAGACCTTGGCTTCCCTGGGGTCCGGTTGTTCCAGAAGTGGATGTCGCAATGGGGCGTTGTTCAAGTGCACTCATGCGGTCTTTGAGGTTTGCCAAATCGGCTGGAACGCCCAGAAGGTTTTCCAAGCTCTTTTCCAAATTGTCCAGACGTTCGTCTTGATCGGTTTGTCCAGCTTCGAGCTTGTCCAATCGATTGTTTTGCTCGGCTTGGCCGTCATCCAAGTTGTCCAGTCTGGCATTTTGTTCCGCTTGTGACTTTTCGAGTGCCGTCACTCGGTCACCCAGACCGTCCAGGCCGTCGAGTTGTGCCTGAAGATCACCCAATTGGTTTTGCATGTCTCCAATTGTTTTTTCGTGTTCTGCGAGTCTGGCTTGAACCTCTTTTAGGCCGTTTCTCACTTCGTCGAGGCCTTTGAGCAATGTGTCAAAATCGTCTTTTGATACCATGTTCTGCAGTTGATCCAGCGGATACACCTGCAAGAGCCGTGCGAAGACCATGGCCACCTCTTGGCGGGTGGCGTCCTGACGCCAATCAAAGGTGCCTTCGGGATATCCGACGAACAGGCCTTTAGAAACCACGATTTCGATGGCCTGCTTGGCCCAGTTGCCAGAGAGCTCATCTTTGGCTTTGTCCACAACCGTTTGGGGTTGTGGAATCGCTTTGGGTGGGGTATTTTGTGCGAACGCGGAAGCCGATCCCACGATCAAAGCCAGGGTCAACAATTGTTTCATAAACATCTCCTTGTGGGGTTGCGAATTGAACAGACCCATCTTCTCACAAGATTATCACACTGTCATCCCTTTGGGAGGTTGGATTAAAGGCGCCCTAGGTTGGCGGTGATATTGATGGTGTTTTGCAGGTTGAGCATTTTGACGTAGGCGCCGTAGCCGGGAGAGAGAATCACCAGTTCGTGGGCCCCACGGTTGAGTGAGAAATTCAACATGCCCTGGTTGAGGTTGCCTTGGAGTGTGCCGTCGATGAAAACCTGGCCAACATTGACATTGGTTTTCAGATTGACGCTCACATTTGTGGGTACCAAATTGACGTTGAGTGTCGTCGTCTGGTTGCTGCGCAGGGTCACTGTGTTGGTGTAGGAATCATATCCGGGAGCGTTGATTTTGAGTTCGTAGGTGCCTGCGTTGAGATTAATATCTAGAGGAGAGCGTCCTGCACGTCTTCCATCGATTAAAATCTCAGCGTCTTTGACATTCGTGTTGATGCGAAGCAGGCCTTGTTTGATCTGTGCCCGGAGTTGTGCGTTGATTTGTACGGTTTTGTTTTGTCCCACTTCGATGGTGTTGACAGAATCTTCATAGCCATCCAGGGAAACCCTAACGGTATGGCGTCCAATAGACATTTCTGTTTTGCGCAGTGGGGTCTGGCCTGAAAACACATTGTCGATGTAAACGTTGGCCCTTTGGGGTGTGCTGTCTACGGTCAGATAGCCTGTCTGGGTCTGGGGTTTATTCGACATGACATTGTAGCGCGCACTTGCCGTTGTCCAGGTTTTCTGGTCGATGGGTGAGACGACAATGGACAGGGCTTGCGCCAGGCCTTGCTGTCCCTTGGAAATGGTGATTTCTGAGAGACCCCCACCGATGTCTTGGCTGTTTCGAAATTCGTTGATTTGTTCTAAATTAAGTGGATTTTTGCTTGCCAGTGCAAGAACTTTGCTTATCCCATAAGGCTCACTGATGGTGAACGCATAGCCATCTCCCTGGCGGCGATCGGGGAATTTGCGCTCTTGATTGGCCTGCAAGAGGTTGCCTTTGTTTTGAAGGCGGTTTGGGAGGATTTGCACAATTTCTCCCTTTGAGTTGATGTCAAACAGGTAAAGATAGGCGTCTTGGTTTGTCTTTGCAAAGATGGATACCTGTTCACCGGGCAAGTAGTTGGGTGTGTTGCGGCCGCTTTCGTCACGGTCAACCCAAACTCGAACGTCGAGATCTGTGTCTACAGGGTTGACGATGATGCTTTGGGCATCAATTCGAGGTGCAGCTTGCGCTGTGGCCAAAAGCAAACCGACGAGGACAATAGATACGCGGTGTGTCATTTTCTCTCCTGTGAAGGTGGTCATTTCTCTCAGCTTAGGCAATGTGACCTGAAGCTGCATGAGTGTATTTTGGGTTTTAAGTGAAGGTATTTGTTCTTCTGATCAGGCTATCCCTATGTTTCACACTTGGCTTTTGATGACAATAAACCTATGAAATGGCTTTTCGTTCCGCTCTGTATGTTGACCTCAGCTTTGGCTCAAAACCTCAGTTTGAATGAAGTGATCCGCAAGGTCGAGGCCACACAAAAATCGACGAAGGATTTCAGTTTGCGTATTTCTGGACAAGCCAATTTGGAATCTGGTGCGCAAGCGATCGATCTCAATGTCTATGCCATCCCGAACTTGGATCTCACCCGCATTGAATTTAATGCGCCTGATGCTTTAGCAGATAATATTTTGATCATTGATAAGAAAGTCGCTTCGAACTATTTGTTTCTGACAAATCAAGTGACGGTCACGTCTTTGGATAAAACCCGGGTTGATGGTTTTAATTTTGATTTTGCTAAGTTTGCGGACTTCGGTGTCAATCTTTCAAAAGACAAGTACAATTTAAAGCTCATCTCTGTTGAGAACACCAAAGAAGGTAGGGCCTATGTCATTGAGGCTCTGTCCAAAGATGACGATCTGGCCCGAACCCGGGTTTGGATTTCCGATGCACGCTGGCGTCCCATTAAGGTGCAGGCTCTGGACAATCAGAATAAGGTGCAGGCAGACCTTGTCTTTTCCAATTGGAAGGTCAACAGTGGTCTCAAAGACAAAGATCTCAAAAAGCTTCCCAAAGGGGCCCAAGTCATCAAAAGATAGACCCACGCTGTGATACATTGGGCATCATGAGACATGTTTCCGCGGCACCCACCCGGTGGCTCGATTTGCCCAAAGATGGGCTTGTGTTGGAACAGCTGCCTACGCGCTATTTGCCTTTGGATGTTTTGCTCGAAGAACTTGAAGAGAACGCATTCGGTGGTTATCTGGAGTTTTCTTTTGGGGACCAGAGGGGACGCATTTTTTTTGAGAAAGGCAAGGTGGTCGGTGGGGTTGTTCGGTCTGAAAGCGGTCAGACCGAGGTCCGCTCGCCTGTCAAGATGATGCTCGATTTTTCCGATGTGGCGTTTGACCTCATCTCCCTCAAGTCGCCGATGGACCAATTGGCCCACCTCGGAACGTTTGCTGAGGCGGATTCCCTGTCTGTATCTATGGACGACGCATTGCGCATGGGACAGCAAGAAAACTGGACAGCGGTTCTGCGTGCCGTGGGTACATCTGGGCAAGCGACGTTGTTTTGGGATCAAGGCCAATTGTTGGCTCAAGTTGGGTCTGTCGCTGGGTCTGAAGTGGTCTCTCTCGAGCGGTATGGTGCGGAAACAGCTGCTGCAGAATCGGTTGATTTGGCCCCTGAGAATCCTATTGACAGTGCGGAAAGTGCCCGCTGGATAGATTTTTGGACAGCCGTGCTTGAACTCAGTGGTTCCGCTGAAAAAATAGAAGTTGCGTGGAGGAGCAGTGCGGTCGAACTGACCGATCGGCATCCCTGTTTGGATCCCTTTGCCGGCGAAGTGGAAATCGAAGGACACCAACTTGAGCTGCACGCCGATGTTCCGCCATCAGAGCTCAAAAATGCTTTACTGGATGCTTATCGTGTGGCTTTGGGTAAGGCTGGAATCTCCATGCTCCAGTTGGACTTTGCGGAACTGAAACGCCGGGAGGCCAGTCTGTGGGCGCTCTCTGGTATTGAGGCACTTTTCAGGTGAACGCCCATGATAACAGGGTATACTGAGAGAGAAATACGGATCACATGAGAGGAGGCTGAACCAAAAGAACATGAATCAGTTCACCGTCATTCTGGTTGAAAAGCCCACAGATTCTGAGTTGATTGCGCAGTTGCAAGAGCGTTTGCAGTCTGCATTTAAGCTTCCTGAAGCGCAAGCCAAAGCTTTAGCCAATAAACCGGCCGGACCACTTCTCAAAGCCACGACAGAGTCCCGTGCCCGGCAGGTTGCTCAGTTGTATGCATCCTTGGGGATCGAGGTTCGGGTTGTGGATTTGTCTGCGGAGTCTTCCACGCCAGCACCGGCCCGACAGGTGGTCAGCGCGCGTCCGGTGGTCAAGCCCAAGGATACAACTGTGGACAAGCCACAGTCTCCTCCGACGGTTGCCTCCGATCAAGACAGCGTGTCGACGTCTGTGTCTGTTTCGGGTCGGCGTTCGCCTGAAGCGTCTGGGTCCTCCAACTCCAAGGACATTGAAACTGCACCCACACCCTCTATTTCCATTCGTCCACGCGGTCCGGTTTCACCGGCTGAACCATCGATTCAAGTACGTGCATCTGTGCAAGCCGATCCAGTGGGTTCTCGGGCCACTGTGGTTGGAAGCCCGACACGAGAACCTGTTTCACAGTCACAGTCTCAACTTTCACAGTCACAGTCTCAACCTGCGCCTTCCGAGGGAAAGGGTTCGCCTGCTGCAGAAGTGCACGCCAAAGGGCCAGGTGCTCGGCGAACCAGTCTGTTTACCAAAGTTCTGGTCACAACATTGGGTCCTCTGATTGTTCTCAGTGTCAGCATCATTGCCCTTATTGGCACCTCACTTCCAAAAACCCTGCGAAATTTGGTCATCCAAGGTGCACAGCAACTGGCTGTTAGCGTTGGCAACACCGTCAATTTGGAAGATTTGGGTGGTCTGGAAACACAGCTGGGTTCGCTCACCAGCCAGCCCAATGTCGGTTTCATTTACATCAGCTCGGCCATGATGGGCGAAATTGGAAAATCCCATGCCAAGCTTCAACTGAATGAGCGTTTGGGTTACAACGTGACGAGTGCGATCAATAGCTATTTAGATCGACATCCAGAATTGGAATACCTTGAGTGGAAAGACAATGCTGCTGGATACGAATTCTTGAAGAAGTGGGATACTGAATTCACCAAAGGCGATATCACGCCGGATGTTGTCAAAGACTACGACCAACGCATTCAAGATGCCTCGAACTACAACAGCGAAAACCCAGGCAATGAGTACACCATCGTTCGGGTTGGTGTGTACCAGAGCTCAAATCGGCGCACGTTTGGTGTTGCTGATTCTGCCAAGGCTTCTTTTATCGTCACTGTTGGTGTGATCAGCAATGAGAGCAACCAATTGGTGCGTCAGCAGATCTTTACGCTGATTGTCTTCGCGTTGATTGTTTTGGCCATTGCTGCATTGGTGGCTGTTACAACAGCCAGGCAGATCACGCGCCCCATTGTGGCACTGGTTCAGGCTGCGGACCAAATCAGCCTTGGAAAAATGGACGATCCAGTATTGGCACGAACCAATGACGAGATCGGCGATCTCGCACGTGCGTTGGAGCGCATGCGGGTTTCACTCACGGCGGCATTGGAGCGTTTGCGTAAGCGGCGTCGCTAGTGGACAAGCAACCAAAAAGGACGGATAACTCCGTCCTTTTTGCGTTCATTGGATTGAGAGGCTCAGGTCGCTTCGAGGAGCAGCAGTTCTGGCGATTCCAAAAGCCGAATGACCTCTTTGCAAAAGCGAGCCGCTTCTGCGCCATCCACCAGGCGGTGGTCGAAACTCAGGGAGAGGTACATCATGTGTGCAATGACAATGTTATCTTCCGCATCCACAATGGGCCGTTTGGTGATGCTGTGGATACCCAAAATGGCTGCGTCTGGAACATTGATGATGGGAAAACTGAACTGTGCGCCGATCGAACCGATGTTGGTCACCGAAAAGGTACTGCCCGCCATATCGTCTGGCGTTAGTTTTCCCGATTGTGCGGCTTGTGCCAGTCGGTTGATCTCTTGGGCAAGGTCGAGCAGGCTTTTGCCAACGACGTCTCGAATGACAGGAACCATGAGGCCGGCGTCTGTTGCGACCGCCATTCCCAGGTTGCAGTACTGTTTGAAAACGATCTCGCCCGTCGATTCGTCCAAGCTGGTGTTCAGGCTCGGGTACTTTTTCAGCGCACAGGCAATGGCCTTGAAGATAAAGGGCAAGTAGCTGAGTTTGATGCCCGCTTTTTCGATTTGGGCTTTGAGGCGGTTGCGCACGTCGACCAATTGTGTGAGGTTAACCTCGTCGACTGTCAGTGTGCGAACGGTGTAGAGGTGTGAGGCGAGCATTTGGTTTGAAATGGCCCGTCGCATTCCCCTCAGGGGTGTTCGGTGTTCGAGTGCTTCATAACCTTTGGGTGTTTTGTACTGCACGGGCTGCGGAAAGTGCGATGGTGCGTGTGTCGGTGAGGTTGGAATCGAAGAGACAGCATGTCGATGCACATCTAGAACTTCAACACGACCTTGGGTTCCACTTCCAGCAATGGCACTGAGGTCGATTCCCAATTCCTTGGCCAACTGGCGTGCTGCAGGTACAGCAGGTGTGCGCGCGTGGGAATGGGTTGATGCCGTTTTGATCGCAATGGGATTGAGCCGGATCTGTTCTTCTTCCCCAAACGATTTGAAGAGCGACAGATCGTCACCTGAATCCTTTTGGGCAGATTGGGTAGATTTGGTTTCCAGGGCTGCCGTGTTTTTTGGCGTGCCCAATTCTTCGATAAGAGCAATGGGCTTGTGGACGCCGACGACTTCACCTTCTTTGGCGAGCTGTCGGGTCAATGTGCCCGCAAAGGGAGAGGGCAATTCCACGGTCACTTTGTCCGTCATCACTTCGACAATCGGTTGCTCCAGTGTAACTTCTGTGCCTTCCTGAACCAGCCACTTTAAAATTTCGCCTTCTACCACGGACTCTGCCAGTTCTGGCAGAAGCACTTCTTTTGTAGACATCGTGTTCCTTTCTCGTCTCGTTCAACCGTTGAGCAAGCGGACCGCGGCATTCAAAATGCGGTTTCCGCCGGGCAAGTATGTTTTATCAAGTGAATAGGGGTAGGGGGTATCGAAACCGGCGACCTGCAAAATGGGGGAGAGCAGCTCCGAGAACAATTCCTCTTGGATTTTATAAGCAACGGTTGACATGAAATTGGATGTCTGAGGCGCTTCGGATACCAAAAGCACCCGTCCCGTTTTGGCTGCGCTGGACAACACAGCTTCCACATCCCAAGGGACAAGCGAACGCAGGTCCAAGATGTCTGCCGATATGCCCTGTTCAGCGAGAATTTCTCCCACCCGGATGCAGTCTGGCATGACACCGCCATATCCCATGATGCTGAGGTCAAAGCCTTCACGGCGGAGTGCTGCTTTTCCCAGGGGAATGGTGTAATCCTCTTCTGGGACATCTTCTTTAAATGAGCGGTAGATGCGTTTGGGTTCAAAAAAGATGACCGGATCTTCCGATCGGACGGCCGCCTTGAGGAGTCCTTTGGCATCGTACGGGGTGCTGGGCATGACCACTTTGAGTCCGGGAGTGTGTGTGAAATGGCTCTCTGGACTTTGGCTGTGGTGGTGTCCACCACGAACGCCACCGCCAGAGGGTGTTCGGACGACCATTGGTGCACTGAATTGCCCGCCGGAACGGTAACGGATTTTGGCTGCCTGGCTGAGGAGTTGGTCCATTCCCGGGAAGATGTAGTCGGAAAATTGTATTTCAGCAATGGGCCGCATGCCGCGCACGGCCATACCGACCGCTGCCCCCAAAATGCTGGCTTCCGACAAAGGTGTGTCAAACACGCGCTTGGTTCCAAACTCCGTTTGGAGTCCTTCCGTCGCGAGGAAAACACCTCCACGTGCCCCCACATCTTCGCCGAACAAAACAACGCGGTCGTCGCGCGTCAGTTCCTCTCGAAGGGCCTGATTGACCGCACCAATGAGATTGAGTTCCATGGCTTAGCGTCCTCCTTGGGTGGTTGCCAGTTCATTTGGGGTTCGGGTTGTGTGTTCGCGTTCGAGGCCCTTGTACTGTTCTTGCAGATGAACAGGAAAGTCGCTGTAGACATCTTCAAACATGGTGTCCCACAGCGGACCGTCTTCACTTTCGAGCTCACTGACAGCCAGATCCAATTCGGCCCGTATGGCGTTTTTGCGCTCTTCGATTTCACCTGTGGGCATGAGGCCCTGACGTTCTAAGAATCTTTCGAAGCGTGTGATGGGATCGCGATTTCGCCACAAATCGACCTCTTCCCGTGGGCGATAGCGGCTGTCGTCATCTGCGCTGGAGTGCGTGCCGATTCGGTAGGTCAAACATTCGACCAAAACGGGACCTTTTCCAGAACGAACCTCTTCGGCGGCCTGCTGCATGACGGAGAAAACGGCCAAAATGTCTTGTCCATCCACGAAATAGCCGGGAATACCGTAGCCTTGACCTTTGATGGCCACGTTTTTGCTTCGCATTTGATGGGACAATCCTGCACTGATCGCATACTGGTTGTTTTCGCAGACAAAGAGGATGGGGGCTTCGTTGACTGCAGCCATGTTCACCCCGGCGTGCCAGTCTCCTTCCGATGTGGCACCGTCACCAAATGTGCACACGGTGATTTCGTCGAGACCCAGGTACTTTTGGGCCATGGCCATGCCGGTTGCTGGGGCGATTTGGTTGGCGATGGAGCTGGAGACAGAGACCACGCGGTGTTCTTTTGAACTGAAATGGTGGGGCATTTGGCGCCCTTTGCACTCGTCACTGGTTACGCCCATGAACTGGGCCAGAATGTGTTTCATGCTGACTCCTAAGGCCAAAACCAGTGCCTGGTCTCTGTAGTAGGGCCAGAGCCAATCGTGTCCGGGTCGCATCGCATGTGCGAGGCCGATCTGTGTGGCTTCCATGCCCGTCGATTGGGAATAAAAACTGGTTTTGCCTTGACGCAATACCGGCACCAGTTTTTCGTCGAACATCCGTGCCTTCACCATGTCCCAGTACATTGCTGTGAGTGTATTCTCTGAGACGTCCACCGGCTTAGAATGCCAGGTTCCATCTGGAGCGATGACCTGGATTGGCTTTTCGCTAAAGGCTGTATACATAAATTCCCCCATCCCAATGAACAAACACCTGTTAGTTTAAATCGCCGGGCTTCCTCGCCACAAGGGTGATTGCGGGGGCAGCATTTTATGTATGGGTGAGAATCTATACCGGTAAATGTTTTGTATACTTGACATGGCCACCCTCGATTGAGCTATAATGGCTTATGTTTAGGAATAGAACATTTTTTATTACACTCTTTTGCACGGCGATGCTCTCTACTTTTGCCGCTGCAGAGAGCGTTTCTGAGTTCGATGGTTTACCAGCAGATGGTGGTGCCAGCAAAACTCGGAAAGTGGATAGGCCCGGTCCTACGCCAGCGCCAACCCCGGCTCCCATACCTGAACCAGTGCCAACTGCGCCTTCTCAACCTTGAAATCTCGTGTCGGATTTTCGTACAGCACCCTCTAAAGGGTGCTGACTTTATTTTATCGGTTGATCTCTGCAAGGACGGCGCGTTCGAATTGGGCGCGGGCGTTGGCATAATCCATTTCGAGCAAAGCCCCAGCAGCGGCGGTATGCCCGCCGCCTCCACAGGCAATCGCGATGCGTTGGGCGTTCAGTGCACCCCTTGAGCGGAGTGAGAGCTTGACGGTGTCGCCAAAATCCTTGAACAGCGCGGCAAGTTCTGTTCCTTCTGCAGAGCGGATCACACTGATCATGGACTCGACTTCTTCCCACGTGGCCCCGGCAGACGTAACCATTTCGGAGTTGACCTTGGCCAGAATAACCCGTCCGTCGAAGAGGTATTCAATGCTTGCAAGCATTTGGGCTTGCAGGCGGAAGCTGGCAGCGGGCGTTTGCGAGAGGTGTTCATTGATCCAAGACAGGTTTGCCCCAGCCTCCAAAAGTTGGGCTGCCCGTTTGAGTACGCTTGAATCGGTGTTGCTGAACCGAAATGAGCCTGTATCGGTGATCATGCCGAGCAGCAGCGGATGGGCAATGCTCGGTGTAAAGGGGATCTCCATGTGCTCAATCAACTCTGCAACCATCTGTGTACATGCTGCTTTTTCTGGATTGACCCAACAGATTGGGGTCGTTCTTTGGTTGGTCCCGTGATGGTCAATGTTGATCACTTCTCCCGAAAAGGCTTCTGTCGAAATGCCCTCGACGCGGCGGGGGTCAGAGGCATCGACATCCAGAACAACCAGAAGATGGTCTTCTGAGAGAAATTCTGTTGGCGCATTGAGCGTGTCCTCTTCCAGCAAAAACCGCAGGTATCTAGGGCAGTTCATGTAAGTGGTGGCGTGTTTGCCAATCGAGCGAAGGGCACGCTCTAGTCCCAAACATGAGCCCAAGGCATCTCCGTCTGGATCGACGTGGGCCATGATCGCAATGGGTTTTTTTGTTTCAAAAAGCTTTTGTGCGATTTGTTCAAGCTCTTTGGGGGCGGACGTTGCTGTTGGACGCATAGTGGAAAGTATACCTTCTTGTGGAAAAAGGATTTCAACTGTTGGTATTGGGTCTCTGACCATTCCGTCGCCCATTTGTTGTTGTGTTTAAACGCATCAGATGGCCGGCACCTTGAACTCAAACAGCCCTCTGCCCTTGTCTTGGGTTATTCATAGATTTGTATGTTGCTGTCAAAGCTGCTTCCTTCGCGCAGTGATTTTAGAAATTCACTCAGAACAGCTTGTGCTTCGGTACGGTTTTCCACTTCGTCTGGACAGGTTTTGACAACAATTCTCTGCGTGCTGTCCCCGACATTTTTGACGGCCATTGGCTCGATGAGATAAGCCACCAGTCTGAACATTCCGTATTCCTGTTCAGCTTGGAAGAAGGCCACATGGCTCAGATTGATAAACTTGCCGTCTTCGCAGCGAATGAATGTGTGCATGTTTCCAGTGTAGATGAAAACAGAGGTTTGGGTTCAGAGGGTTTTAGCGTTCGACAGGGGCGTACAGTCGGCGGAATTCGTCTACGGCAAACCGGTCAGTCATCCCTGCGATGTAGTCACAGATGGTTCGTTCCAGTCCCAGTGTCTCGAAGTGGCTTTGCACATTGATGGGCAAGAGGCGTGGCCGGCGGATATACGCATCGAAAAGCCCTTGGACGAAATGTTCAGCCCGATGTGCCTGTCTGATTTTGCTGGGATGTGCGTAGAGGTGTTCGCGGAGGTACATCTTGAGTTCGAGCATCATTTTGCCCATTTCTGGGCTGTGGGACACCATCGATACCGGTGCACGCTGTATGTTTTCCGATGTTTCCATGTTCAGACTGGAGAGCCGTTTTGCGGTTTCACTGAGGATATCTGTGATTGCAGATCCCAGAAGTTGGCGGATGAGAGCCCGGCGGTCCATTTCGCCCAAGTGTTCGGAGGACGTTGGGCAGTCCAAAGCGTTCCAAATGCGCAGTTCTTTGAGCTGTAGGGGCGTCAGTATTTCCGATTTGAGCCCGTCGTCCAAGTCGTGCACATTGTATGCCGTATCGTCAGCAATCCCTGCAATTTGGGCTTCCAGGGAGGGTCGTTTTTCGGGAGAAAATGCCTGTGCAAAGCTCGGATACACGGTCGCTTCGAGGTCGTGCTTGACGATGCCTTCCAGGGTTTCCAAGGTCAGGTTGAGGCCGTCAAAGTGGGGGTAGCGTCGCTCCAGTTCGGTGACAATGCGAAAGGTCTGATGGTTATGGTCAAAACCTCCCGAACAGGAACTGCTCATCAGCGCGTCCAAGGTGTCCTCGCCTGCGTGTCCAAACGGTGGATGACCGAGATCGTGTGCCAGAGCGAGGGTTTCCACCAGTGTTTCGTTTGCACCCAAGGCCGTTGCCAAAGAACGGGCCACCTGAGCCACTTCCAAGGTGTGTGTCAGGCGGGTTCGGTAATAGTCCCCTTCTGCATTGAAAAAAACCTGTGTTTTGTATTCGAGCCGTCTGAATGCAGCTGTGTGAATGATCCGATCACGGTCCTTCTGAAAGGGGGTCCTGTAAGAACTCTCGCTCTCAGGGTGCAGACGGCCTCGGCAGTGGGATTCATGGACAGCGTATGGGGCCAACAATTGATCTCGGCGTCGAGTGAGCGCTTCCCGATTGAGCAGCATACTGGCCAGTTTAGCAATCTTGGCCTGGACTTGATAGCCGCTACAGGCTGTTTGCGAACTGGAACAGAGCCGTTTCGTCCAAGGTTTCTGGATGCACGGGCAAAATCAGAGACGGTTTTCGGGCCTTTCGCTGAAGTTTTTTGGCCAGTTGCAGTGCCGATCCATCGTCACCTGCGATCAGATAAACCATCCCTTGGATGGCCGATTTGCCGGCCAACATGGCCTGTGCGCCAATCTGTATTTGGTCAACCGTGGAGGTTGCCTCGATGTCCAACCGTGGATAGAATTCCAACGTCTGGCTCACAGGAACCTGATGGCTGAACAGGGGAAACAGCTTTGAGTCAGATAATTTCTCAGGCAGTGTGCCGAGCAAAAAGGGTTCTTCCAGAAGTAAGGATGATCCCATGACCAAAACGGTTCGGTGTCCGGCGCGTTCCATGGGGGGCGTCTGGATTTTGGGTTTGAGCAGTGGTTGGTTGCGTTCCCATGAGCGCTTTGCAAGCAGAGGTTGGTGTGTCCACATATGACCCAGACGTAGTGCGGCCGAATTCATGCGTGTGATATCTTCGAAGACAGGCAGGTTGACCAAGGTTCCCAAACTGAGGCGACGCATCAACATGCCGGAGAAGTCTGCCAGCCAAGGATTGTTGGATTCTGAGTCGCTCTCGGGTTCAAACTGTGGAACCCCAATGGTGTCGCAAGATTGTAAAAGACCAATGATGTGTCCTACAGCCAATTGAACGTAGGTCGGTTCGTGCGGTAGGGATTCCACGCCCAAGTTGAACGCGGTTTGGGCACCCAGGTCTGACATCTGCACAGGTATATCCAAATCTCGTATGAACGATTCCCAGAAGTGCATTTTCTTGGGTGACAGGCCGTGAATTAAACCTATTCTCATTGAATGCCTTTTGGGTGACGTTGCTGTCTGTTCAATAAAACAAAGTGATCATGTGTGGTTTTCATAGGTGCCCGACTGGCCTCCTGATGTCTGTCGCAAACGAATGCCTGTGATTTCCAGACCATAGCCTGTGGATTTTAGCATGTCGAACACATCCAGTGGTCCCTCGTGTTTGGGTCTGTGTGGTCAAAGGTCACCCATCGGGCCAATTGAAATCTTTGAGGGCGGCAAACGGGGTGTCGATTTCTTCGTCTGGGGAAGCCTCTTGGCGGTAGATGCAGTCGGGGCGGTTGCACAGTCCCCCGTTGAGATTGAGATCGCAGCCGCACGAGGGACACAGTCCCTTGCAATCTGGATCGTGGAGAACCGAAAGGGGAAGGCCCATCAGGATGGCTTCAGAAAAGTAAGCCGACAGATCCAGCCACATGTCGTTGAAGATCCAAACCTCTTGGTCCGATTCATCTTCGTCTAGATAGGGCTCTTTGATGTGCGGGTCAAACCTCAGCAGTGTGGCCAAATCCAAAGAGAGTTCCACAACTGTGGGTTTGAGGCAGCGTGAGCATTCTTGCTCAACGCTGGCTTTGAGTGTGCCGGAGAGCCAAAACTCTTGGTGTTCCAAAGGGGTGATGTGCAAACTGTATTCGGCGGTCTGGAGGCCACTGAGTTCAATTTCTTCGTTTCCCTGAACATAGGTGAGTGCAGAACACACTCCATTGGTTTGAATATCGTTGTGCTCACGTAGGGCGACACCCAAATGAACTCCTGGTCGATCGTGGTCTGAAGGCATCACCGTAGAATAATGTGTCGGATGCTTAATTTCAATCCTCGGTCTGTGCCAACTGAGCCTTTTTTCTGTTTGAAGTTAAGAAAAAATAATTGCAATATTAATCAAAATCCCATCGATTTTTATGATAGATGCCTTTACACTGCAGTGTTTGGTTTTTGTGATCCAATTATATTGTTTAGGGGTTTTATAAATATGAAATGGTTTTCAATTATTTCTTTTGGTTTTGCACTATCGCTTGTCAGTTGTTCCGGTTCATTGGATTCGGGAAAGGTGCTTTCTCAAACCCAGACTTTACAAGAAGATCGGTACCCGCCACCCATTGACCCGCAAGATCCCAACACGGCTTTGTGGTCCGTGGCATATGGTGTGGGTGGGTCTTCATCGCTCCATTACTGGGGAATTCCGACCGAACAGCATGCCAGTATTGAGGCAGGACTCAAACGAAAATATACGGTCGGTGCGACGTTTGACCAGTCTGGAACCCTGTGGACTGTAGATCAGCAGACCCTGACCATTCTTGGGTTCAAGTCTGGTGTGCTCAAGCCCGGCCTAGATGCCGTCCCAGATATCGTTTTGTCTGCTCCGAATGGAACATTGGATCACCCCAGAGATTTGGCCTTTGACCGACAGGGCAATCTGTATGTGGCCAATGCATACAAGGACAATATTCTGCGCTTTGAAGCCAAGTCCCTCACCAAATCTGGTGTGGTTGTGCCGACTTTGACCATCGAGAGCACCCAGGTTTACTCAAAAAAATACGCTCCATACAGTATTTCCATTCCAAATCAGCCGAATGCACTGGCATTTGATGAAAAGGGTGATTTGTGGGTTGGAGATGCCCGTTCAAATTTACTCAGGTATTCGATTGCCGAGATTGACAAAATGGTCGCACGGGGTGCTGTCACCATGAAAAATCCACCGGAAATGTACCACAGCGCGAGGGGTTCAATCAGCAGCCTTGCCTTTGACAAGGCCGGAAACCTTTGGCTTGGGTTGCGATCCAATTTTGACCGCAACAGGACCAAGGTGTATAACCCTCTTGACGAAACAGGATCTGTCGTTCAGTACAGCAAAAAAGACCTTTCTTCGGTAGGAGAAGCCGACATTTCGGCCACATACACCTATAAATACATGAGCCCAGAAGACCTTGCGATCACTTCGGGCAATGCGGTTGTCGTGACCAATACGCTGCCTCGCCACGATTTCACAACCGAGGTCTTTTCCGATCACGTGCGTGGTGTTTCTTTGCCTAGCGGAAAAAGAGCTCTTCCCGACAGTGAGACTTCTGCTCGTGTGGGTGCAATGAGCACGGCACTTTGGCCTATTCCCAAAGGTTTGCCCCTGAAGTATTGGTAGCCAAAAATCGAAAAGAGGCCAGTTCGGCCTCTTTTTTCATGTGCCCTTGGATCGCATCAACCTGAGCAGCCTGAACCGGTTTCCGCGTCTCCGGCTGAGCGGTGGTCCGTCCTGAAACTGTGGCCGCAACCGCAACTTGACGTTGCGTTCGGGTTTTTGACCGAAAATCCTCCGCCCATGAGGTTGTCCACATAATCGACTTCACTGCCTTGGAGCAACTCGAGGCTCATGCGATCGACCAGCAATTTTACACCTCGGTCATGCACAATCGTGTCACCGTCGAGCTCCCGGTCATCTATGGCCATTCCGTATTGGTAGCCGCTGCACCCCCCACTTTTGATGAACACCCGAACACCGGCATTTTCCTTACCTTGGGCTTGGAGCATATCAAGCGCCTTGCTGGCGGCCAATTCACTGATCGAAATAACGTTTGGTATTTCCATACATTTAAAGTAGCATTTTGCTTGGAAAACGACCGTGTCTGTCCATACAAGGCTGTTCTGAATGGCATATCGAAATTGTGCCTTTGGCATGCCGATGCTTTTCAGAGGCTCTGGTGGTCGCTATAATGCTACGGTATGCGTCAAATTATTGTTGGCACCCGCGGAAGTACAGTGGCTCTGGCTCAAGCCCGTTGGGTTGTCGCCCGTTTAAAAGAAGAGTGGCCCGATAGCGACTTTCGCATTCAAACGGTTGCGTCGCAAGCAGACATGGAATCGGGTATGGACTTGGAGCAGGCCCTCATTCAAAACAAGATTGACATTGCCATTCACGACCTCAAGGATTTTGGGTTGAACATGCCTGAGGGTTTGGAATTGGCGTCCATCACAAAACGAATCGATGCCCGAGACGCACTTGTTGGACGGGCAGGCATGAAGCACATCAAGGACCTTCCCGATGGAACTGTGCTCGGCGTTTCGAATCGGCGTCAGTTGGCCTTTATCAAGGCACAGAAGCCAAAATTGGTTTTTGAGCAAGCTGCGGGTTCCCTCGACGCACGGCTCGATGCTTTGGGTAAAGGCGACTTTGACGCTTTGGTTGTCGCTGCGTCCGACTTGATTCGCATGGAGCTTCGCAACCGCATTGATGAATTGATCGATCCAAATTTTGTGATGCCCGCACCTGGGCAGGGTTCACTGGGGTTGCAAACCCGAATCGACGATGATTTGGCAATAGAAGCTGCCTATTCACTCAACGATCGGGATTCCGATGACCGCGTAACTGCAGAGCGTGCGTTTTTGGAGGGTGTTGCCTCACAAAAAAATGTCGCTGTTGGTGCGTTGGCGCTTCTTAAAGACGGCCTATTGAAGTTGGAAGGGTGGTTGGCTGCTCAAGATGGCTCCAAACTGATTCAAGCGTCCATCGAGGGTGAACCAGACGAATGTGAAGAATTGGGTTTTGAGTTGGCTCAAGATATCCTCAAACAGCGTTTTTGATGGATCAGTGTATCACTTGACCGAGGAGGTTGCTTCTTTGGACGGGGCCAAATTGTCGGCTGTCGATGCTTGCGCCCAAGATCCGGTTGTCCCCCACGAGAAAGTATTCGTCTTTTTTTAGGACGATGCCAGGCATCTCTGTGCTGGCTGTGACGCTTGATCGGTAGGGCTCTGTGACTGCTTTTCCATTTCGGTACAGGGTGCCGTGTCGGATTTCGATTCGGTCACCCGGAAGCCCAAGGACGCGCTTGATGTAACGGGTGCCTTGAAAACCCAAAATGCCCGCCTCTCCTGGTGGATGAAAGACGACGACCTCCTGAAATCTGGGAAACCCTGGATCGAGGCGTTTGAAGTACAGTGCCCAAACCCAGTGGCCGTCTTGAAATTCGGGAGACATGCTTGAGCCGTCGATTCGTGCAGGTGCCGCGACAAAGCAAATGGCGGCCCAAAGCAGGGCCAAGCATAAGATAAAACCATACCGTTTGACTGTTTCCATCATCGAGGCACGTGTGTTCAGTTCTTCTTGATCAAACCGTCGAGACCCATCAAAAAGTTGCCATTCGATGGCAACAACACCGTTTGTATGGAGGGAGATAGCTTTTCCACCATTGTCAATTGGATGATGCCAGGGTTGTCTTTGATGGCCTGTCCCCTGAGGCGTAAGGCTTGCGATTCCCCTTCAGCCCGCGCGATGGCTGCATCCGATTCCCCTTTGGCTTCTGCAACTTTGCGCTGTGCAATGATTTTGGACTGTTCCAAGCGATTTTGCTCGATTTTGACCTGTTGTTCTGCGGTTTGTTTTTCCTCAATGACTTTGGCGACAGAGTCGGGAATGCGCAATTCGCGCAGTAGAACAGAGATCAGCTCCAGGTGGCTTTTGTCAAACTCGTTGTTCAGGCCGTCTGTAACGCGCTTTTCTAGGGCACTTCGCTGTGTGGAAATCAAATCCGCGGCGTTGAATTGTCCAATGCCGTCGCGCACCTTTGAGCGAATTTGCGGTCGAATCACCGTGCGGATGTAGTCTGAGCCAAAATCTCGGTGGAGTTGCGCGGCCTCCTCTCGCCTGACCCTGAACTGAACGGTTACATCTGCGCTGATTTCCAGTCCTTCTTTGGAGCGGGCACTGATGCTCTCATCAATGTCTGGTCCGTCCTCTCCGCGTTTGGATAGTGTGATTTCTTGCAGGCGGGCATCGTAAAGTGTCACCGTTTCGACCCCAGGCAAAATGAGATGGTATCCATCCGATAGAGAAGTGGTTCGCACACCGCTGAGAACATTGAAAATCACACCGACTTGTCCAGCCGGAATGATCACCACGGCGCTGGATAGAAGGGCGAAAATGGTTCCGATGACAATGGTTGCTCCACCGATGCTTTTTGGCGCTTGCGACGTTGTTTTTTCAGCCTTTATGAGCAGACCGCTCGAAAACAAAATGAGCATCCCCAGAACCACAAGGGCAAGACCAATAACCATGGGTGGTACCTCCAAGACCATGTTACATTTCATGCTCTCATCAGTGGAAGATTGCACAATAAAATTCATGAGACCGTGGTGTCTACTTTTGCTGTTGCTTGTTGCCCACATCGAATATGCGTGTGCTGAAGATGTTGAGCCAAATCGACTTCAAAAAATCATTCCGAAACAGCTTTTTGTTCCAGAATTGCCTCGTTTGGATATCGAGCCATCCGTTCCGGGGTTGCTCAAATTTGAATATGCGTCCAACGGATATATTGAGGTTGGACATGCCACTTTGGTCATTCCTTCAGAAAAACAAAGCCGTTCTTCTATGCTCGCATTGGCCCGGCAGTTGACTGTTCGAGGTTTTGCATTGCGTCCCAGTTTGTCGGAAATCGACCTCACTTTGTACGCTCAGGGTTCCGGAACCATTCAGGGTTACGGTGCCAGCATGCCACTTTTGACTGCATCTGTGCCCCGAAATAAATTGTCGGCTTTTGTCAAATTTACCCAAAACAGAGGGACATATGGACGCGTTTGGGAGGCATCGCAAGCGGCATATATGGATTGGAGAATAGAAGAACGCATCCCTTCTAAGCCTGCTCCCTTTGTGCGTTCCACACCCATGGTGGATAACATTGCAAGACGCTTGAGTGGTCTGAATTTTAATCTCTTTTACAGAGGTGTGTCCAGAAAGCAAGTTGCATTGACTTTTGATGACGCGCCACATCCACTCTATCTGCCCTTGCTGCTTGATCTGCTCAAGCGTGTGAATGTCAAAGCGACTTTTTTTTGTATTGGACGCAACGCTGAGGCTTACCCCTATTTTGTAAAAGATATGGTTGTGCAAGGCCATGAGTTGGGCAATCACACATACAACCACATTCGACTGCCAGGATTATCTCAGATGGAAGTTCAGAACGAGCTTGAGCAGACAAGCCAAGTCTTAGAGCGCCTCACGCATGAAAATGTTCGGTTTTTTCGGCCGCCGGGAGGGCGCTATAATGCGCAAACCCTTGCGGTTGCCCGCTCTTTGGGTCTGATCACTGTATTTTGGACGAGTGACTCAGGAGATTTTATGAAACGAGATGAGTCAGATGCACTACACAGAATGCAAAAAATAAGTGGAGGTGGAATTGTCCTTTTGCACGACAATTCTTGGACAACGATTCAAGGTTTGTCTGGATTCATTGAATCGGCCCGAATCAAAGGGCTTACTGTAGGTACAGTTGGAGAACTGATGGATGGAGGCGAGCATGAGACTATTGGTTATTGAAGATGACGTGGGGATCCGTGGGCCCTTGGTGCGGTTTTTGCAAGAGGAAGGTTTTGCCGTGGACGCTGCAGTTTCCAAGCAGACGGGGGAGTCCATGCTGAACACCTATCCCTACGATGCACTCATTTGTGATGTTCGGCTTCCCGAAGGGGGAAGCGCCGGATTTGAGTTGGTTCGGGACCTTCGCGATCGGGGTGTGCACACACCCGTTCTTTTTCTTTCTGCCCGCGATGGCCTTCAGGATCGACTGGAGGGACTCGATTCGGGTGGGGATGACTATTTGGTCAAACCCTTCCATTTGTCCGAAGTTCGCTCTCGGGTTCGGGCACTGTTGCGACGGTCGACCCCTACCCGATCCACTGTGCTCACGTGGGACAACGTCACCATGGATTGGAGCACCCGCCGTGTGCTGTCTGACGGGCATGACGTTCATTTGACTGGAAAGGAGTTGGGCCTTTTGGAACTTTTGAGCACCCATCCAGGACGGTTATTTACCCGAGAAGAAATCATAGAGCGTGTTTGGGACGCAGAATTTGACGCAGAAACCAATGTCGTCGATGTGTACGTGCGCAACCTGCGCAGAAAACTCGGCGATGCCATCATCGAGACGGTTCGGGGTGTCGGGTATCGTTTTGCATCGTCCTAAGGGGCATTTCCGTTGACATTGCGCTTGCGTATTTCTCTGGGCTTGGGCTTGATTCTCTTGGTTTCTCTGGGGTTTTTGGGCGCTTTGGGAGGCCAGTTGCTGTACAGCGTTCGCCTTCAGGAGCTCAAAGGTGAGTTGCAGGAATTGGCCAGTCTGGTTGTCCAGGAAGCGGTTTTGACAGGTGGCCATATTTCCGAGCAGGGTCAGAGACTTCTGCTTAGCAAAAGCGAAGTCTACGATGCCAGAATTTATGCCGGCCACAGCAACCAGTCCAAAGACCTTCTATGGGCCAGCCGGTCTCGGATTTTGTCACCTTTTCCACTGGATGAACTCAGCACGAAAAGTCCGTATGAGCAGAACAATTGGCTGATACACAGTTTGTGGCTTCCTCTGCCCAATCTCACTGTCCAAGTGGGATTGCCACTCAGTGGTCTCGATCACACCTTGGGGTCCTTTGAACGCACCATTGTCCCTCTGATTTTGGTCATCTCTGTTTTGGCTTCGATGCTGATCTGGTGGTTCATGGGCCGAAGTTTAGCTCCACTTGAACGTCTCACACGACGTATCGAGAATTTAGACAGTTTGGATCCCATTCCCAGTACGGAGCAGCGCAACGAGGTCGGTCAACTCGCCCGTGCCCTCGAGCATAGCCTGACGGAGTTGCATGACACGCGAAAGGCCGAGCTCGAATTCATCACAACGGCCAGCCACGAATTGCGCACGCCGATCACAGCACTTCGGGCGGAACTTGAACTCGTCTTGCGGGATAAAAAACACTCAACAGACAACCAAAAGTTATTTCAGAGAATGTTCCAGACGACCAGCCACCTTGAGCGTTTGACCCAGAATTTGCTTGTTTTGGGTCGGGTTCAGGGATTGCCACTCCACAATGAGTCCATTGAACTGTTTGAATTGTGTGGAAATGTGGTCGACCGGATGCAGCCACTGGCCATTAAGAAGGAGTTGGATCTGGAATTTTCTGGGGCGCCTTTAAACGTTCGGGGCGATCCCATTTTGCTCAGCCGTGTTCTGGAAAATTTGCTCTTTAATGCCATCCGGTATACCGAAACGGGAGGTATTCGGGTTGATTTGCAAACCGAGTGGTTGCAGATTGAGGACACAGGAGAAGGTTTTCCTCAAGACGTCATCGATGGCCTCACGCGAAACCCCAAAGGCGATCTGGGAATCGGGCTCAGGGTTGTCCGAGAAGTGATCCATGCGCACGGTTGGCAGCTTTCCCTGACCAACCTTCCTCAGGGGAGTCGGATTCGCATTACGTTTTGAAGGCATCGGATGTTTCGCATCAAGAGGGCAATTTGGGATCCACAAACACCGTTTTTTCATGGGTGTAATGGACCTTCCCAGCACCAGCTCCTTTTTGCTTCCATACGTACTTGATGCGCGTGTAATCTACAGGAATATTCGTCCCATTGCGTGCCTTTGAGTAATAGGCCGCGATTGCAGCGGCACACAAAATCTCGTCCAAATGAAGGTCTCTGGGCCCGCTGCGGACGATCACATGGGATCCCGGGTAGCCTTGTGCGTGAAACCAATGGTCCATGCTTCGGGCCCATCGGTGGGTCAGGTAATCGTTTTCTTTGTTGTTGCGTCCCACACGGATCTCAATACCATTATCTAAGGAAAAAACATGGCCAATTTTGAGTACATCCTCACGGTCTTGCTTTGAGCTCTGAATCCAAGATTCCAAGGTTTCGAGGGGCGTTTCTAGGAGGTTTTGCAGTTGAGACTCGACTTCAAGAAGCTCGGCCTGAAGTTGCGGTGCGCGTTCTTCCAGGCGTTTCAGGACCTCTTGTCTGCGCTTGACCTTTGCGTACAGACGTTTTGCATTTTCGGTCCAACTCAGCGAGGGGTCGAGTGCAATGGTCACGGGGGTTCCATCGACAAAATTGGGCAAATCCACAACGGAGGTACGGGTCGCGGGCGCTGCGTGCGCATAGGCCAGCAGCAGTTCGGCCTTTGCACGATCGAGATGGCCCTGTTCTTCTGCCTGACGGGCCTTTTCGAGATCTCCCAGTTGGTGACCCAACAGCTGTTTTCGTTTTTCCAAAGGCTCTCTCAATGTTTTGCGCAAGGTGTGTTCACGGTCGGTGCGGCCGATTTCCCAAGCCTGTCTCGACAGACTTCCGGAACTGAGCGAGGGGTCTTGAACCAAACTGTGCAGTGCCACATGGACGCGATCCATGGGAACTGGAATTTCCCTTAAAGGCACAGTGGCCCGGTGTGCGAGTTCGGCGGTCAGCGTTGGGCCAAGGCCGTCGACGTGTCGGTGCCATTCGGCCAAAGGGGTGGTTTCCAAGGCCATCAATTCGAGAAGAGAGGTCTGCCTCGGGTCTATTTTTTGGTAGGGCGGAGGTGGTGTGTACAGACCGCCGGTGCGGGTCGTTCGGAAGCGGTTTCGGTTCGATGGGACCTCCCGGGCTGTGGCCAAGATTCGACCGGACCATTCTATTGGTGTGGATTCCAAGAGAATCATGCTGCTGTTGCGACCCGTCAGCTCAAAGATCAATGTGACCGGTGGGACATCCACAAAACCCGACTCACCTGAAAACCGAAAACACACCACCCTATCGAGCTTCAGTTGTGTGATGCTTTCCAAAGAACCGCGTGCCCGACGGGCCAGCATGCGCTGAAAGCTGTTGTGTGGCGACCCCTGTGCGTGCTCTTCTTCAAGGTACAGGGCGGGTGCGGGCGGCCGGTATTGAAAGACGATATTGCCTTTGGTTTCCAGTCGAAGCGCCGCAGTGGTCTCATTGGGAAATGCCCATCCGAGTGTGCGAATGGGCAGCAACCGTGCGATGTCTTCCACCATTTTTGCGATAAATAAACCTTCCATGGATTCTCCTGTTTGGCCCTGCGATGGACGGCGTGCTTGTCAATTTTTGCCGTGAAGTGTCTATGTGAGCCGTGTCCTGGAACCCATTTTGTCGCTTGAAATGCAAAATATATTGAGCATTTTTGCCTGTTGCGATGCAAGCCGATGCAGTTCATCTGATCTTTGTCCGGTGGGCACTCAGGTACTTCCAGTCTAGTCTGGCAAAATTTAGCCTAACATACACCTTATTCCCACCCAATTGGGGTGCTATTTTGTTCACAAGGCCAACAGTCGCATTGATTTTTCAGAGACCTTCCCGTGGATCTATGAGGCTGTATGAACTTGTTTAGAGAAGGCATTTAAGAATAAGGGTATGTGCTAGACGGTGTTTTGGTGTCAGCGGCAAGTCCTATCCATTGGACTTAACAGGTATATCCTTGATAAGGGCTCTCAACCCCATGATTTCCCTCGCTGACACGCTGTCTATCATTGCTTTCGTGTCTGGCGACAATCTGCTGAATGGGCGTACATCTCCCAAATTCTCGTCAAAAAGACCCCAAAGGGCCTGGGAGAGACGAAATACCCCGTCTATGTCTTTGAGATTCCGTTCATACAGTCTCTTACGGAAAAGTAACTGTGTCCAGAGATCGCGAAGCCAACGTCAGGCAACTTGTTCAAATGACCCAAACCTTTGAGAAAAATGCGATGGATCCTGAAGAATCGAGCCTTCATTATATTCAGAAGCTTGAATCGGCTGTTGTCTGCTTTGAAATGGAAATTACGCGGTTGGAAGGGAAATTCAAGCTTAGCCAAAATAAAAAACTGGAAAATCGAGAAAGTGTCATTGCTCACCTCAGCAACAGCCAAAATACCTTTGATCAAGCAATCGCAGCGTGGATGGTGAGGTAATGATAATTTGACATAATTTGCTATAGGTGGTGTTGAGACATGGCGTATTTGCCGGTAATGTCGTTTGTGTGAGAGCGCAGGTCCCTTGGCATTCTCACACAAACGAACATTAAGAAACCCAATATGGATGTGCAACACAAGGGAAACTATACTTTACAGGTGATTGCATCGGTTTTGATCGATGCTCAGGAGTTTTCAATGCCAAAAAAATTTCAATTGCTCATATCATCTGTTCTTCTTGGGACCTCTCTTTCTGCCTGTCAAAGTACAATTTCTCCTTCAAAAGCACCATCGCCCCTTTTTTCCGCTCAAAGAACCTATTTCTACAACTATCCGATTCCAGGAACGTCACCCACACAGTACTATTCTCCTTCAGTTTACTGCGCGAACGACCCCGAACTTCCCAAACAAACCTACCTTTACGGGACCTTCAATATGGGTTCTTCCGCCAGTGGCTGTGCCACAAGCGACATCATAGCCAATGCTTTGACCCACAATCCAGAAAATGGCGGTGTATTTGCTGCTTGGAACGCCCTTTCTGCCGCTGCGGGTAGTCTGGATCGGGTGCCGAAAATACGCGTCGCTGTCATCGACACGGGGTTTGTCCCCAAACGTTTGGGTGCTGCAGCCATTCCGCCAGATTTGGCTGGCGTTATTCGCTACGATCTTGCAAAAGACACCACAGGAGATCCAACTGGCCCGTGGAACGAGCGCGCTGATCCCGGTGAAGACTGGACGCTGACTGCAAGATGTCCTGATGAATTTGTTTCCAAGTATGGTTTCGGAACGCCAGAAGATGGTGCTACAGGGCATTCGGATGCTGTGTCCGCTGTCCTTGCAGCTAAAATCAACGATGGCACTGGCATCGCTGGCGTCGCTCCCAACATTGAAATTATCCCCATTCGTGCCCTGGGCACATGTACTTCAATGACAAAATATGCGAATTTTCCACAAGACGTATTGGATAAAACAACCGATCCTCTCAAAGCATTGTTTGTTGCCAGAAAAGATCGTGCACTGAAAAGTATAGATGGTGTAGCCAATGCAATCCGATATGCCGTGGATTCTAGAGCAGATGTTATTAATATGAGTTTGCATATCGTGGTTTCGCGTTGGATTGCGCCAAGTGATCCAAAAAAATACCTTGATTTAAGTGCTTGGCAAAGGGATTCAATCTATCCTTCAGGGATTCCGATTTCAGATGCTTGTGTGAATTCTGCGTATGATCCTCAGTTTTCTGCCCTAAAAACGTTGAAATCTGCGTTCGACTATGCCTATGACAACAATGTTCCAGTTATCGTTGCAGCGGGCAATGACCGAACGACACCTGCTTTTGAGGGCGAAGGTTTGTCAAGCTGTGGCAGCGCTATCACAATTCTCGCTGTTGACAACAAGGGTCTCACCCGAAGTGATTCAAGGCGTTCCCCCAAATTTGCTCCACCCTCTTCAGGAGGACGCAGCAGCATGATTGCTGCAGTGAACCTCGATGGTGCGCAAACCTATTCCTGGAGAGTTTCTGACGGATATGCACCCCCAACATACAATTTGACAACAGCGTATGGAACATCCTTTGCGGCACCCATTGCGACAGGTATGGTTGCCATGATCAAACAGGCGGCAAAGTTGCGTGGCGTCACAATGACCACGTACAACATTCACAAGCTCATGTCGTACGGTTACATGCCTGTTGCAGAGGAAGCCTATGAAGGGCAGCCATCGTATGTGAAAGAGACCATTTGTGCAATGGCGATATCTAGAAAACCCGTGTCAGGCTATAGGTTTATTGTGCCGACAAAAACGGTATTTCCAGAAGCGCACACGACAGGTGGCTACTGTGGATACGGTCCACTGCATGCGGGAAGCATGGTTCAGATGGCACTCAATCCAGCAGTGGATTTGAACAATGTCCCAACCAGAATTTTGTTTCCCTGGGAAGGCCTGTAGTTTCTAAGGTTGCGTATTTTCGGGAAGGGCGTGGCTCTTCCCTTTTTGCATATCTTTTGAAACAGATACAGAAATTTTTTTAATTTTTAGGGTGTTTCATTCTTGAATATAATTTCGTAAAACTTGAATATGATTTTGTAAAACCCACATACACCAGTAACTTACAGTCTAGATATCAGAATAAAGAGCAGTTGAAAAATACCATGAAGGGTATACCATAAAAGAGGATGTAGAAATATACAATGGATCGACTTCGTTTGTTGGACGATACTTGCAGCCTGATGACAACAATGTATTGGAGCCTAAAAAAGAGGAACTAAAAAACCACCCCGTATAGATATTGCAGACTTTGAAAACCTTGTCTTGGTCAAAGCGGCACGCTGTGCGGCCAGCTCGCTGTTTGCGCAAAAGGGGCCAAGAATGGGAAAAAATGTATGGTGTTGCTGTAAAAAAGCGACGATGTACGGGGTGTTTTAACGTACTGGTACACAGTATAAAAAACTTACATCGTGTTTGAAAAAGAAACGCAATCAAATATCAGAAAAAGAGAAATATTTACAGCAAGTTCTTTCATTTTTTGGATATTTGGCAAATAAAAAATGTCATCTGGATTTATTTGGCTACCCCAAAATTTCCTGATATTTATGAAACTTGCTGTATAGAGACCGTCTTAAAAGAGTCTAACCTGTCGAGAAGCCGCTGTAGGATACTCTTTTTTCATGCCTCGCACTCCCTCGACTTTCCACACTGGAAGACCGTTTACACCTACTTCGCCAAATGGAAAATGTCCGGTCTCTGGGAACAGATCAACGACACTCTCAGAACCACGGTCAGACAGGCTAGTGTCAAGACCTCCGAAAAAGGGGGGTCCGTGGCTACGATGGTGGCAAAAAGGGAAAGCGGTCTGACCGCACCCTGCAGCCAGCCCGCATGGCGTGCTGTTCTCACCAAGACATGCTATCTTAGCTCCAATACGAGTACTCCTCTGTCCAAGATGGATACCCAAATTTACGATAGAATCATGGGCTTTTAAATGAATTGGAGGGGTATATGGATAGAAAATTCGTCACAAGAATGTTCGCACCTTTCACACTAGATAAAATACCTGAATGGGCTTGTCCAACATGTGAAAAAGGCATTCTTACAATAAAAAAAGAATCATTTTTTAAAGATGAACCGGTCGATTCTCGGGACCACAGCGATAAGGAATGGTCCCCTGAGTACATCAGATATGTCTACTCTTGCCTTCTGTACTGCTCAAACCCGAATTGTCATGAGGTGGTCACTTGCACAGGGTCAGGGAATGTGCGCTGTGACTATAATGAGGAAAATAAACAGCTAGAATACTGCGAAGAATTTTGCGTTAAATTCTTTGAACCCCCACTTAGGATAATCTCTATTCCAAAGAATTGCCCAGAAGAAGTTAAATCCCCCCTAATCGAATCTTTTCGTCAAATTTTTTCGTCACCCAATGCTTCAGCAAATTCTGTTCGAATTGCATTAGATAATCTACTTACTGATCTGGGAATTATACGCTATAGTAACAACAATCTCAATGGTAAGAAAAATCCTATTAATTTACACGATAGAATAGATAAAATACCTATCGAATATAGCGGTATCAAAGACATAATATTAGCAGTTAAATGGATTGGTAATGCTGGAAGCCATAGTATTGTAAATATATCGACTAGCGATGTTCTGGATGCCTATCTAATGCTGGAGCATTTATTACATGAAATATATGGCACGGAAAAAGAAGATGTCAAAAAAATAGCAAAGGAAATCAATGAAAACGAAGGACCGAGGTAATCAGTACTTTACGTCGCACTACTGTTTGCTTAAGTCCTCAGTTAAAATGCCGGATAATAGAACAAGCTCTCTAATGATTGGATTTTTTAGGTACATAAAAAATATTGACCATGGAAGTGTGTGATATAGCAATTTGCTAAAATACAAGAAATTTTTGGAGTTTCCGAAGTGAAGGCAGATGAAATTTTTCGTTTGCTAAATATTCAAACAATAAAAGAACCTGCTGTATGACATCTGTGTGTTTTGATTTAAAAAATTATAAAAGTTGTTGTATCTTTAATTTGAATTCCAAGTATCAAACACAATCTCTTGCCAAAGCCAATTGATCTGTCACGCTACCGAAAAGCAACCAAACTGAGATATATGTAAGTGATGGGTACAGCAAACAACAATGAATCCAAGCGGTCAAGCAAACCCCCATGACCAGGCAAGAACGCTCCCGAATCTTTGGCACCCAAGGAACGCTTGATCAGACTCTCGGCCAAATCTCCAAGCTGCGCTGCACAAGAGACAAGAATGCTAAACAAAAAAATATCCAAAATCCGGGTGTGGTGAATCAAGCCGTTGCGTTCGAGGATGTAACTCACACCAAAAACAAATAAAAAGCTTGAAAAGAGGCCTCCAATTGCACCCTCAATGGTTTTGGCTGGAGAGACCTCGGGAGCCAATTTGCGTTTTCCAAAAAATCGACCCAAGAAAAATCCACCTGTGTCAGTCGCAAATGACGCCATCAGGGGCAACAAAAGATAGCCAAATCCATAGGCTTCCGAAGGTGTCTGGCGGAGCAATAAGAAATAACCCAACAGCCATGGGATATAGAGCATTCCAAATAAACTGTACACAATGCGCTCAAGGGGCCGCTCTCCGGGATTGGTCAGCTCGACAACCAACACATACACCACATAGACACCCATGACCACTTCACGCCAAGATCCTCCAGGCCAGGGAACTTCCCAGCCGCCCAGGTTCTCTTGGGTACCGAGGGCAGAAGCGGCAATGAGAAGCACGCCAAAAACCATCAATGAGCCTTTGCGCACCTCTATATCACGAAGGTGCAACATATCTACGTACTCACGCAGCGCGATAAGGCAAATCACAATGATCAGTGGAAACAGCGCCGAAAGACCCACCCAAAGAATGGCCAAAAGCACCAAAAAAGACAAAAGAGATGTCCAAAAACGTTGTCCAAGTTCCTTCACAAAGGTCCTCTGAAGGCATAGAGGTTCTCTTGATGGTGTTGTGTTTGTGTACCCTGCGGTACAGGGCAACCGATATGTTCTGTATTTGAGCAGGTGTATTGCACTCTACAATACATGAAATAAAGGCATGTAGCTCGCAAGAATGGCATACCCTAACCCCGTAAGCCTGTCAGAGGCTGTTTGCCAAAACCCCTGAAGGTGATGGAGGAAACACATCGCACGTCGCAACCGAAAGTGCGGTCAAGAAACACAACAACTTGAAAACACCCAAAAAGCTTTCTCTGTACACCCCTTTAATTTCCCAGAATGTCGCTTTCCTTTTTTTCCAACAGTTCGTCAATGCGTTTGACAAATTCATCCGTTATTTTTTGAACTTCGACTTCTCCACGTTTGATTTCATCTTCACTGACTGTTTTGGCCAACTTGCCAATTTCTGTAATGGCCTCACGGCGCACATTTCGAATGGCTATTTTTCCATCCTCTGTATAGGTTTTGGCTGTTTTGATCAATTCTTTACGGCGCTCCTCGTTGAGCATCGGAACGGAAATAAAGATCGCATCGCCTTTGTTGTTTGGATTGAGGCCCAAGTCCGAATCGCGAATCGCCTTCTCTATGGGAGACATCGCACCGCGGTCCCATGGGGTGATGAGTAGGGTTCTGGCATCGGGAGAGGTGATGGAAGCCACTTGATCGATGGGCATGGTTGAGCCGTAATAGTCAACGACAATTTTTTTGAGCATGGCGGGATGGGCACGACCTGTTCTGAGTGTGAGCAAGTTGGATTCCAATGTCTCGTATGCTTTTTGCATTTTGAGCCGGGTTGTATCGTAGATTTCCTTCATCATTCCTCCTCAGCATTTCCTTTAAGCCACACAAGTATAGAACGTGAGCGATGTTGAAGTCAGCCCTCATTGGAAATCAAAGTACCCACACGTTCACCTTTGATGAGTCTGAGCAAATTGCCGGGCTCGAAAATGTCGAACACGATGACTGGAAGATCCTTTTCCTTAGATAAGGTGAGGGCTGTCAAATCCATCGCCTGCAGGTTGTCCCGGATGACATCCATATACGAGAGGTTGTCAATCTTTTTGGCCAGAGGATTTTTCCTGGGATCGTCGTCGTAAACACCATCAATCTTATTTTTCGCCATCAAGACCGCATCTGCACTGACTTCAAGTCCCCTCAGTGTGGCAGCGGTGTCTGTGGTAAAAAACGGATTTCCAGTTCCACCGCCGAAAATGACAATCCGGCCCTTTTCCAGATGGCGAATGGCCCGTCTGCGGCTGTAGGTTTCCGCTACCTGACTCATCTGAATGGCGGTTTGAACTCGGGTGGGTTCTCCTAGATGCTCAAGTGCATCCTGTAAAGCAATGGCGTTCATTACCGTTGCCAACATGCCCATGTAATCTGCTGTCGCAGCATCCATGCTGGAACCATTGCGCGCGCCCCGCCAGAGGTTTCCCGCCCCGACAACAATGCACATTTCTACATCTGAAGCCACTTTAGCGGATTGGATTTCTTGAGCCAGAGCGCGTGTGGCCTCCAGGGAAATCCCGAAACCATCGCTGTTGGCCATGAATTCCCCTGACAATTTGAGCAAAACTCGCCGGTATGCCATCGTTCACCTTCTTTGTGAATTCTAAAAAAAGCGGCGGGATGTCCCGCCGCGCAATGCATTGTGTTTAAGTCCCTATCTCAAATCGGACAAAGCATTTGAGTGACATCCCCTGAGGGAGAATGTCTGCGATCTTCACAGCATTGTCTTTGACGAACCGCTGTTCGAGAAGAACATTGTCCTCATAGAATTTGGACAACTGGCCCGAGACAATTTTTTCCACGATTTGCATGGGCTTGCCTTCGTTGATGGCCTTGTTGGTCAAAATCTCTTTTTCAGCTTCCAGATCGGCTGTGTTGACTTCGCTGCGATCCAGGTAACGTGGACGCTCCGCTGCAACATGCATCGCAATGTCTTTGGCCACCGTTTGGGCTTGGCCTCCTTCACCAGAAAGTTCGACCAAAACGCCGATTTTTCCATTGGAGTGAACGTACCCTCCGATGGAGCCGGTCGTTTCCAAATACTGCACCCGGCTGAGAAGAAGGTTCTCTCCGATTTTCCCAGCTGCAGCAGCCAACTCCAAAGCAACCGTTGAGCCTTTCATCGCACTCTCTTTAAACCCTTCCAAAGAGGATGAGCGATTGGACAGCAATGCTTGGGCAAAATCGCTGACCAATGCCTGAAAGTCGCTGTTTCGAGCCACAAAATCGGTTTCACAGTTCACTTCGACAATGGCAGCGGTCTTTTTGTTCTCCGAAATGACAAAGGCCACAAGACCTTCTTTGGCTTCCCGGTCACCCTTTTTGGCTGCTTTGACAATGCCACGTTCCCGAAGCAATGCGACGGCTTTCTCTTCATTTCCGGCCGCATCCGAAAGCGCCTTTTTGACATCCATCATGCCAGCGCCTGTCATTTCGCGCAATTTTTTAATGGATTCCATCATGTGTTTCACCTCAAATCAACACGTGTGTGCAAAGTGATGCTTAGACTTCAACTTCAACTGTAATGTCTTCGGCTGTATCCGTTATTTCCATTCCGTCTTCACCCAGCAACACACTGGCGCTGGAAACATTTTCGGCGCCGCCACGGGCCTCGACCATAAGGTCACCCACCCGGCTGGTGATCAACTGGATGGAACGGATTGCGTCGTCGTTTCCAGGAACGATATAGTCAATGACATCTGGATCGGAATCTGTATCGGCCAAAGCAACCACGGGAATGCCCAATTTGTTCGCTTCTTGCACCGCAATCATTTCCTTGGTGGGATCGATGATGAACAGTGCGTCGGGCAAGCGTGTCATGTGACGCACTCCACCCAAGTACCGCTCCAAACGATCTTTTTCTTTTGCAAGTTCAATGCGTTCAGGTTTGGGACGGTCGTTGATGGCTCCCGATTCGAACATATCCACCAATTCGTGCAGGCGATCGATACGGCTGCGAATGGTTCGGAAGTTGGTCAGCATGCCACCCAACCAACGCTGGGTTACAAAAGGCATTCCAGAGCGGCGCGCCTCGAGTTCTACAATTTCTTGGGCTTGCTTTTTGGTTCCAACGAACAGAATCACGGCACCGCGTTCGGCCAGATCCTTGATGTAATCAAAAGAGCGATCGATTTGCTTGAGCGTTTTTTGCAAATCGATGATGAAGATCCCATTGCGTTCGGCAAAGATAAAGCGTTTAAACTTTGGGTTCCAACGTTTCGTCTCGTGTCCAAAGTGAACCCCAGCCTCCAGCAACTGCTTCATTCCGATATACGACATAGTTCTCCTCAAGGGCGTTATAAAAAGATTTTTGAACTCCAGCCCTAAAACAACCCGGGGACACCCTTCGCCCCAAGCCGCCGAAAAGCAGGCATGAAATCCCAAAGATGCATTCTAACACAAAACCCCTGCCAGCGCGGAACTGGAGGGGTTACTCAGGGTCGGTTTTTATTTGGTGAGTGAAAAGTAGAGATTCCCGACCTCTCCCGATACGGTTCCACCCACTGCAGCCACATTGTTCACAGCGCCAATGATGGTGTCACTGTTCCGATTGATGGTGAGATCTTTGGGAAGAAACGTGGCCACACCAGAGGCCGTGACTTTGGGTTCGTTGGGGTAGGTATAGTCCGCAGTCAGAGCAACCTGATTGGCCTGATTGGGATTTGCGACCATTGAACCTGAGCAGTTTGTCGTTCGTCCGCTGCGTGTGGCATTGGAAAGGGTACATGTCACCTGTCCATCGGCTGACACAACAAGCGTCATGGAACCCTGTTGTTTAGACGCAACCCCATCCTGCCCTGTCCAAAACCCATTCCAGGTGCCAACCAATTTCGAAATATCACCGACAGGAGCAATATTTTGCTGGCATCCAACCAGGCCTGCAGCAATCACTCCCAGTGCTAGAAAACGGTAAGACATAGATTTCCTCCTGCGTACTGAACTCAAACGAGACCATTATACGACGTAACCACAGGGCTTTGTGCCCAATATGAAGCAAAACAAAACAACCCGTCTCCAAGCGGAGACGGGGTTACTGTCCTAGACAGGTTTACTTGACGGATATTTGCCCACGGCGGATTCCCAACTTATCGGTCAGAGCGAGGTATCCATCGAAATCTATACGTGCCATATAACGCAACAAACGGCGGCGTTGACCGACCAGGATCTGCAGTCCACGTTGGCCGTGTTTGTCTTTTTTGTTGGCGGTCAGGTGTGCGGAAAGTGTGTTGATTCGAGCGGTCAACAAGGCAATCTGTACGCCAGTTGAACCTGTATCCTTTGCGTCTTTGGCAAACCCTTTGATGATTTCAGCTTTTGTTTCTGCATTCCAAGGCATGATTTGTATTCCTCAACATTTGTATGTCCCGATCCAAGAAGCCCAATACAACCCCTAGGTCGGCAATTGGCCACTATAGCACAAAAATTATCCCAACTGGCCCTTGATTTTCAGGGCACTTTTAGGTAACATTCTCTCTGCCTTGTGAGATAACCCCATGTTCCAACTCACGAGAACCTTAGTCGAGGCGTAGCGCAGCCTGGTAGCGCACTACCTTGGGGTGGTAGGGGTCGTGAGTTCAAATCTCGCCGCCTCGACCAACGTTTTAGGAGCCGTGGATCTTCCACGGCTGTTTTGTCATATGCAAACAGATGGAAGCCCTTACCAACAACGAGATCACCGAACCAATTATCTGCAACATGAACCAGCCTGTCCAAAACGTATTCTAGAGAGTATCGTCGCGAGACCATGAGACAATTGAAAACATGAGAAAAGGGTATCGGAGATACCATCTGGAGGATGCACTTTGGCTCAAATTGGAGCCTTTATTGCCCGGACAAAGCGGTCAGGCCCCTTTTTGGGTGTTGTTTTGACCAAGATGAGTGCTATCTTGTGAGCAAGACGATTGCGTATGGTCATCCACCCAAAAAACCATCTTTAACCCCAACTCAGGTTGTTTTAGCGTTTTCCCTTCATGCGCAGGTGTTGGTCAATGCGTTGTTTTCGGACCCGGGCTTCCTTTTTGGCAAAATCTTTTCGATTGTGGGATTCAACCCGGTTCGCTTCTTCCAGAAGGCGACGGAAATTGCGCAGCCTTTCGGACTCCAGATGACCTTCATTGACCGCCTTTTGCACAGCGCAGCCCGGTTCTTTTGTGTGTGTGCAATCTCGGTACGGACATTGGAGTGCCAGTGTTTCGATATCGGAGAAGACGTTCTGGATATCATTTTCCTCGGCCCAAACCTGTATTTCGCGTATGCCGGGATTGTCGATCAATATGCCGCCTCCGCCCAAAACAATCAGGTCCCGTCGGGTGGTTGTGTGCCTGCCTTTGCCATCTCGGCTGCGAATCGATCCGTATGTTTGGATTTCTCTACCGCAGAGGGCATTGATCAGGCTGGATTTTCCCACACCAGAGGAGCCCACGATGGCGATCGTCTCTTTGAGGTAATCGGACAATCGTTCCAGGCCCTCACCGGTTAGAACAGAAAGTGGAATGACGGGTGTGTCCAGTGCTGCATGTTGAAGGGCTTCAATCAAAGGGCGCGCCTGGTCGATTTGATCGATTTTGTTGAGCAGGATGATCGGTTGTGCGCGTGATTGAGAGGCGCACGCAAGGTAGCGCTCTATGCGGCGAACGCTGAAGTCATGGTCTGCGGCCACGACAATGAAAATGTGGTCAATATTGGCTGCAATTTCCTGCCTTTCCAGACCACTCGAATAGGCCCAGTCTTTTTTCATAAATGCCCGGGAAATTAGGGTTTTGCGTTCCAGGACGTGGTGAATATAGACAGTGTCATCATTCATTGGGGAAACGAGCACCCAGTCACCGACGACAATGGACTTTCGATCAAAGTGTTGGCGTTTACCCGAAAGAATGGCACGCCTTTCGCCGTGTACGGTTAGGGCGCCATACTGTGTGCGCTCTACAAAACTGATCCTGGCCGGCTCCCACGTTTCATTTGAAAATGTGCGGTACAGCGATTCGAAGTGTGCATTCCATCCGAGTTCATTCAGTGTGTTCATGCTGGGTCCTTGTGTGGAAGTGGGCTCAAGAGATTTTTCTGAAAGATGAAAAGGGCAGTGCCCACCGATGCGGCAAAGAGGAGCATTGAAAAGACCGTATAAATCCATGCAGTGGGGTAGACGGCAATCATTTGAGAGAGGGCAAGGTACGCGATGGGCATGCCACCGTGCTCGATCATGCCCATGATGCCAAACACGCGTCCACGGATGTCGTCTTTGATGAGCATCTGTATGCTGGAATAGGCAATGGTGCTGCTCAGCACGTTGAGGAATCCGAGGACCAAGGCGACGGCGAAGTAGGCGGTTAAGTCTGTGGACAGCGCTGCCATGTACAAAAAAGCAGGCGCCGAAAGTACGCTGGCAATCAAGAGGTCGCGGCGGTACAGGCGTGTATTGAAATAAGCAACTGACAAACCTGCAAGCAGCGTTCCGACCGTGTAAATCGCGAAAAACGTACCGAATATTCGGCTGTCAAACTGCACGGGTAAGGCAATCCGAAACGGCGCAATGTAAACCGAGCTGAGGAAGATCAGAAGGGGACAGACGACCATGCCACTGCTGACCATGTATTGGAACACAGACCAGCTTCCCTGATCTGTGGAAACGGCAGCCGTGTTGTTGGATCGGATGGGGGCGTCACCGGTATGGATGGCGATAAAGGCCAGGCCCATCATCAAAAACGTCATCGCATCGATCGCAATGGTGGGTGTCGCACCCAGAAATGCGACCAGTGTCCCCCCAAGTAAGTACCCTAAGATCCCTGTCGTGTCGTACATGGAACCCATCAGGCCGTTGGCCCGCATCAGTTCGGATTTGGGAACCATGCGCGGCATCAGTTTGCCGATGGCTGGTCTGTAAAAAAGACCCATCAGGCTGTTGACGAGATTGACTCCGTAGACAATACCGACATGAAAATAGCCGCTTGAAGCGGCGAAAATGAGTAGAAAAAGCAACAGGCCACGGAGGAGGTCGCCCAAAACCAAAATGGGCTTGATGGGGTATTTGTCCACAAGAGCGCCTGCCATGGGGCTTAAGAGTGCCGTCCCAGCCAAGATGGCCAGACCGATCGCAAGGCCGGTGGTTGAGTTTGTTTTCTCGTAGATCAAGTAGCCCAAAGCCACAGTGGTGAGGGTGCTGCCAAAACTGGAGAAACCTGTTGCAGTAAAGTATATTGTGAAATTTTTATTCCATAGTTTTTGGGGGGGCATGCGGGCGAGACCTCTTGAATGTGCAAATTGAGACGTTGCCCAATTTGGGTAAAATGACGTTTCTGGAAACCTTGAAAAAATGCCGCATGGGTCCCATAGGGCTTCACAGCGAACTGTAGCGCACGTATTTGGCACTCGGGCTGTGCACTTTGGCGTACGCCTATCTATGGGCGTAGCGCAAATGCATCTGGGCATTGGATTGTGTGGGTTTCTGTTGGGTACGGCTTTTTCGCACTGAAACGTTGAAAATCAATTTCTCAAAATGTTTGAAAACCCTTTGCTTTCTGTGTCGGGAAGGTCTTCGGTCGAGTTGAGTCCAAAATCAATGAGAAATTTTTGGGTTGTCGCGTACAGAAGGGGCTGTCCCAATGTGTCTTTTTTGCCCACCACTTTGACCCATTCTCGCTCTTGCAAAGTGACCAAGGCACTCGAACTTGCGCCCCGCATGGCTTCAATCTCTGCTCGGGTGACCGGTCCACGGTAGGCGACGATGGCCAAAACCTCGAGTGCGGCTCGGGAAAGTGGGCTTGGTGCGGGTGGAGCCAACACCGGTGCGAGGGCCTCCGTCAACTGTGGATCGACAATCAATCGGTAACCGCCGGCAATGGTTTCCAGTGTAAAACCCAAGTCCAGGGTTTCCAGGTGCTGTTTAAAGGCTTCCACTTTTTTGGGCACATCATTGGGTTTGAGTTTGAGAATGTGGGCCAGATCCGAGTCGTTCAAGGGGCGACCAGAGGCCAGCAGGGCTGCAGACAAGATGCGAAAATCGCTCATCTGAGCTTTCCTTCGATGTCTTCTTGGGAAATGTCTCCCAGGCGAACCATGCGTCCTAGAGGAATCGAATAAACCGTGCTGGAACGGCCTCCAGAAGGCCTCGAATCCAGGCGCGCATCGTAGAGGTCTCGGTAGAGATCCGCTTGGCTTTCACAAACAACCGGTTCAAGGCCACTGAGGTTGAGGCTGCTGCACGCGGCAAACCCATTGCACGTTTCCAGGAGCCATTGCAACGGGCGGTCATCTGGAACCCGAACACCCACAATGCCTTCTGGACGGAGCAGTTCGGGGACACTCGGTTTTGCTGGAACCAACAGGGTCAATCCACCGGGCCAAAAGGAACTGAGCCTTGAAAATGCGTGTGAGATGTCAGGGTTGGAGAGATCACACAGAGAGGCCGCAATGTCGGTAGATGCACAGAGGCATTGAAGTGCCTTGTGTCTGGGACGCTGTTTTCTTTGATACATCCGCTCAAGTGCGTCTGTGTTGTAGGGATCGCAGAGCATGCCCCAGACCGTGTCTGTCGGTGCGGCCAAAATCTGTCCTGATCGTAAAATATGGACCGCTTCACTGAGATTTATGGATTTCAAAAAGCCTCCTCTCAAGGAACCCACAGCCTCCGAACGCGTTTGGCGTCCAGTCGGGTGAGGATTTCGTAGTCACTGGTATCTGCGGTTTTTGCAACCTCGGTGGCGGTGATCGCATTGGATCCCCACAAGGAAACAACGTCGCCGACGTGGATGTTGAGGTCTGTTGCATCTGCCATCATTTGATCCATGCAAATTCGACCCAGGATGGGGCGGATCGCCCCTTGTATTTCGATGTGGGCTTTCGTCGCATTTCGAGGGTAGCCATCACCGTAGCCCACTGAGATCACCGCAACTTGCGTCGGCGTTTGGGCGGTCCAAAGTGCACCGTAAGAGACACTTTCGCCCGGTTGGACCTGTTGAATATGGGCTATCCGTGCCTTCAGGGTCAAGACAGGTTGAAGTCCCAAGTGGGTTTTCCAAGTGGGATTGGGTGCGTAACCGTACAGGGCAATTCCCGGCCGGATGAGGTCAAAGGCGGCACGGGGTCCAAAACGGAATACGCCTGCAGAGTTGGAGATGTGTTTGATGGTTGGGGAGGGGACAGCCCCGGTGCTCTGTTCAAAGATGTGCAGCTGTCGCTCTGCGGACGTTGGGTCATCGTCATCGGCACACGCAAAGTGGGAAAATATGCCCTCCAGCAAAAGGCCTTTTTTGCCTATCAGATCAATCAATTGCGAAATATCTTGGGGGCGCGCACCCAGGCGGTTGAGCCCTGTGTTGATTTTCAGGTGGACGGTCGAACCGGGTTTGGCATTTTCGATATCTGTGGCTGAGCTGACCGTCAGTCGGACCTTGAGGCTGTGAAGTGCGGGTGTGTCTGCAGTCTCGGCAGGGGTGAGCAAGAGAATGGGTTTTTGGATGCCCCCTTCGCGCAATTCAAAAGCCTCATCCGCGGTTGCAACGGCAAATCCCCAAATTTCGCGTTCAGGTTCTGCCGTATGGGCCATTTCGAGAAGGCCGTGCCCGTAGGCATTGGCTTTGACGGGAAACAAAATCCGAGCTGGCATTCCTTGACCGAAAGCCCTTTGGCTGAGGGTTTCGATGTTGTGCAAAAATGCCTGCTTAGAGAGATATGCTGTGAGTCGTGCCATGGTTTTTATATTTTTTGGGGGATGCGCAGACCGCCCCGACCGTTCCACCCTTTAAAGGCATAGTAGCGGCCGGAGGATTCGCCATTCAAGTAATCGTAGAGAGGGTCACGGAGTGGGGGACTGTCCAATTTGGCAATGGCCTCTTCTGGTGGGAAAAAACACGCATCCACGATGAGGCCGTCGGGGTCTCGTGGATTGAGCAATCCTTCCCACTTTGCTTCAAAGACCATGGCAATGGCACGTTCACTTCGCCGCTGGTCTTCGATGTGGACACAATACGCCAATCGGTCAATGTGTGTGATTGTGAGACCCGTCTCTTCATGGGTTTCGCGAACCATGGCTTCATGGGCGTTCTCCCCGAATTCAACCGTACCTCCGGGCAATGTGTAACGCACACGTCCCATGCGTTGCCAGTCGTTGCCAACCAACAAAATACGGCCCACACGGTCACGTAAAATAGCAGCGGCAACCAAAAGATCCCGTCTAGCCATTGTTGTTGTGGTTCTGTGAAGGCATCATTGGATTTTTTCAGCCAATTCTTCCAAATGAATTTCTCGATCCCAAGAGGCCAAAGCTTCCATAAGCGGATCGAGTTTGCCTTCGATAACGGTATCCAAAGGGAAATTTTTGTGTTCTCCGGTCAACCGGTGATCGGTCACCCTATTTTGCGGGTAATTGTAGGTGCGAATCTTCTCAGATCTGTCTCCGCCACCGATCATTGCCCGACGTTCGGAGCGTGATTTTTCTTCCTCTTCCATGCGTTTGGCTTCCAGAAGTCTGGACCGCAACACCATCAGGGCTTTTTCCCGGTTTTTGATCTGACTCCGGGTATCTTGACAGACGACAATCAGTTCTTCAGGTGTGCCGGGTTTGTAGGTTACCCGAACAGCAGAATCGGTTGTGTTGACCCCCTGACCCCCAGCACCTTGCGACCGATACACATCAATCCGGATGTCTGAAAGATCCAGGTCAAGCTCGGTCTCTTCGGCCTCTGGAATCACGGCAACGGTGACCGTTGAGGTGTGAATCCGCCCTTGGGATTCTGTTGCTGGAACGCGTTGAACCCGGTGAACCCCCGCTTCAAATTTAAAGGTGCGGTAGGCGCCACCGCCGGAAAGTTCGGCGACCACCTTGTTGTAACCCCCCAGTGTCGACGGGCTCTCGTCCAGGATTTCCATGTGGAGGCGTTGGGTTTCGGCATATCTCGCGTACATGCGGAGCAAATCCGCTGCAAACAGGCCGGCCTCGTCTCCGCCTGCACCAGACCGAATTTCAAGGATGACATTGCGTTCATCTCTCGGGTCTTTGGGCAGGAGAAGCATATCCAGCTCTTTTTCGATTTCGGCTTTGCGCTTGGCGTTGTGTTCAAGATCCGATTTGGCCAACTCCCACATTTCGGGGTCGTTCAAGAGATCCTGGGCTTGTTCGATCTCGGTTTCGCACGCCTTGTATTCGTGCCAGAGCCGTACAATGGGTGCAAGTTCGGCGTATCTGCGGTTGATTTGTGTGTATTCACCCGGGTTGGAAAAGATTTCTGGATTCGCCATTTCCCGCTCCAGGTTTCCAAATTCCCGTTCTATTTCCATCAGTTTTTCGGTCAGCATGGGGCTTTTCTCACCTCAAGGCTGTGCCGTGAGTCGGCGGTCAACATCATGCTCGAGATTGTACCCCAAGTCCCTGAGAATACAGGTTTTGCCGAATTTTCAGAGAATGCCTCGTCTGTGCTTTGGAGCGTGGGCACCCAGTATCCTACAAAAGTCTAATTTCCAGAAAAAATTTTTGAATTGTCCGTGCAGTTGCTTTTTTATAGAGAGGAACGAGAATGAACACCCATAGGATCATGAAATTGAGTTTGGTGCCATGAGATCAATCTGTTGAAAACGAGGACACCGATGCACCCCAACGCATACATTGACCTAAGTTTAGGTTATTTATGTATTTTGGCACATACAGCGAATTTCTTTAATATCGGGAATTCTTCGAGAAGCTAAAACGCATCAAGATAACGCTTTATCCCTGCTTTAGTGTTTCAAAAATGATGATCCTCTCGTGACGAATACTAGGGCACCTGAAGGGCCAACTGTCCACAGGCTGCGCCTGCGTCGCGTCCACGGGAACGCCTGACAGAGACGTCCAAACCGTGCCATTGCAATCGATCAAAAAAGGCTTGGATGTCTTGTTCCGTACTTTCTTCAAAGCCACTGCCGGGCCAAGGGTTCATGGGAATCAGATTCACATGGGAGATCAAGCCTTTGAGGCGGTCTGCCAAAAGGTCTGCCTGCCAGAGGTGGTCATTGATGCCTTTCAGCATGCTGTACTCAAAGGTGATTCTTCGACCGGTCAAATCTTGATAGCTTTTCGCGGCTTCGATGATCTCTTCAATTTCATTTGCGGCAGCGGTAGGAATGAGTCTTCGTCGGGTTTCTTCGTCTGGAGCGTGCAGCGAGATGGCCAGCTTCACCTGAACATCTTCGGTTGCCATTTTTCGAATACCTTTCGCTAGCCCAACCGTTGAGAGGGTGACACGGCGGCTGGACATTCCCAGGGCTGCTTTGGAAAGCAACAGCCGTGTGGCATCCATGGTGTTGGCGTAATTCAGTAGGGGTTCACCCATTCCCATGAACACCAGGTTGCGGATATCCCCGGGCGGAATTCCCTGAGTGCGCGCCACATAGAGCACTTGACCGACCATTTCTCCAGCGGTCAGGTTTCGTCCAAATCCCATCCGGCCCGTTGCGCAAAATTGGCAGCCCGCGGGGCAACCCACCATCGTCGAGATGCAAATCGTTCGGCGGTCCGCGTACGGCATATACACGGCTTCCATTTGTTTGCCATCGTTTAGGGTGAACAGGTATTTGACGCTTCCATCCCGGGATGCATGTGTTTGGGCTGCCGAAAATGGATGAAGGGTGTACTGTGTGGCCAGTGTCGCCCGCAGTTCGAGTGGCAGGTTGGTCATCGCGTCAAACGTCTCGGCGCCTTTTTTATAGATCCACTCTAGGAGCTGTTTTTTTCGGTATCCTTCCAGTGGAAAGTCTTGAGGTTGAAGGTCCAGCAGGAGGGGTAAGGGCTTTTGTGTCGACTTGTCCATCAGGCGCGACCTCTCTGTTCTTTCACTGCGTGTGCAGACCAGCCAAATGAGGGGTTGCTGTCTACGGTGTTGCCCAGGATCAGTCGGACCAGTTCAGCCAAGGTGCTGCCTCCAGCGGCCACTGGAAACCCAAGGTGTATTGCGAGATCCGAAAGTGAAATATCGTCCAGCATGAGTTCTGTGCCGTAGCGGAGTGTTGTGGGCGGCACAATCAAAAGGTCTGCTTCTCCTGGCTCAATGGCAGCCTTAAAGCACAATCCTGTCAAAAGCCCGGCGACCGTGGTCGCACTTCCAAAGGCTCGGTTGACGATGGCCCTCACTTCAAAATTGAGACCTTCAATGCTTTTCAGCGGCTCTAGGGCGCGTGACAAGGTTTCTGCAAACAATGTTCCCGTTGCCAAGATGATTTTTCTTGGAGACACTTCAGGGGGCAGCGGTGGCATGGGTTCGTTCAAAAAATCGCGGATCATTCCCACGCCATTTTCCAGCATGGGAAAACCTTCGTATTCTTCCTCGGTGGGAATGGGTTCGCCGGCAATCAGGTAAAACTCGTCGGAGGGAAATACAAAACGGGTTCCCCGCTCACTGAGCATTTGTTGCCGCCATTTGTGTGCGCGGCGGAGCACGTCTTTGGCTTGGGTTGAATCGAAGGTTTCAATCTGACTCAAACGGTTTCGGTGATCGGTCAATCCCACTGGAACTGCGGCAACCGAAATCACATTGGGACGGTGGGCCAAATATTCCAGGGTCTCCTCAAAGGCATCGCCGTCGTTTCGACCTGGCAGCATCACAATTTGTGTGTACAAATCGATCGATTCCAGACGTTCAATCATGTGGCGAATGTCGGTCATTCGGTCGTCCTTGACCTTGAGGCGCCACCATTTCATGAGGTCTTGCCGGCGTTCCTGTGAAGTGGTGTGCACAGAGACGTACAGGGGGGAGAGGTTTTCGTCGACAATCCTGTTCAGATCTGCTTCGGTGAGGTTTGTCAGTGTGACGAACGATCCGTAGAGGAATGACAATCGGTAATCATCGTCCATGATGTACAGGCTTTTGCGGAACCCTCGGGGCATTTGGTGGATGTAGCAAAAGTCGCATTTGTTGGCGCATTTCTTGATGCCATCAAAGAGAACCTCTTCGAATTCCAGGCCTGGCTCCTCCCAATCGACCGTAAAGTCAAGTCTGGGGGCATTTTTGAGATCCATTTCTCGGTTTGGACCTGTCTGCGCAATGGTCAGTGTCACGCGGCCCCGTTCCAATTTGTTTCGGTAAGCCAAAATGTCTGTGATCGGTTCGCCATCGACAAGCAAAAGTTGGTCACCTGGACGCACGCCTGCGCGCTCTGCCGGACTGCTTGGAAGGACTTCCTTGATGTGTGCTGGATAAATTTGGTCAGTGTTCACGCAATTCCCCTGAGGTTGCCAAGCCCTCATTTTAACAATTTAATGGAACGTAAAACGCTGACCCGTTTCACGATTCACGTTCAGGAGCGCAGTGGATTGATACTGCATCGTCTTTCCAATTCACGATACTTGAATCGATACAATCGTGAGCAATCTAAACCTGCCTCCTCAAACCCTTACAGAAATTTTTTTGGAATGTCCAGATGTCCCTAGAGGTTTGTGTGGCTTGGGCGTTAAGCTCAACAGTATGTCGTTTTCTGATTTGCAGCGTTTTATCCGCCTTCTCGAGGACCGACAGGAACTGGTTCGCATCCATCAACCTGTGGACCGTTACCTGGAAATCACTGAAATTGCTGATCGGTATGTAAAAAAAGGTGGTCCAGCCTTGCTCTTTGAAAATGTCTTGGACAGCGATATTCCTTTGGCCATTGGCCTCATGGGAACCCGGGAGCGCATGGCTTTGGCGCTGGGTGTGTCCAGTCTGGACCAATTGGCTGTAGACCTCAGAGCATTGTTGAAATTCAATATCAGAGATGGTGTCGGCGGTCTTGTTGCGCAACTGCCCAAAGCCCAAGCTCTGTTGCACCTCAAGCCCAAACGTGTTCGGAGCGCGCCCGTGCAGGAGGTCGTCTGGACGGGCAATGACATTGATCTGTATCGACTGCCCATTTTGCATTCTTGGCCTCAGGATGGGGGTCCTTTTATCACACTGCCACTGGTGATCACGCGAGACCCGGAAACCGGGGACGACAACCTGGGGATGTACCGCATGCAAGTGATGGGAAAAAATGTCACCGGCATGCATTGGCAGCGACATAAAACGGGCGCCAAGCACCTGCAAAAAGCCAAGAAACTGGGCAAAAAGTTGGAGGTTGCGGTCGCTTTGGGCGGAGATCCTGCGTTGATATATGCGGCCACAGCGCCTTTGCCCCCTTTACCGGGTTTGTCGGAGTATGTCCTCACGGGATACCTTCGGAAACAGAGACAACCGATTGTTCGGGGCATCACGGTGGATTTGGATGTGCCAGCCAATGCTGAGATTATTCTGGAGGGCTATGTGGATCCCGAAGAGGCGTGGGTGGATGAGGGTCCATTCGGGGATCACACGGGTTTTTACACGCCAGTCGATCGCTATCCGCTGTTCCATGTCACGGCTGTGACGATGCGCCACTCCCCTGTTTATCCGGCAACCATTGTCGGTCGTCCGCCCATGGAAGACGCCTATCTCATTGAGGCTTCGGAACGCCTGTTTTTGCCTGCTGCTCAGATGGTTTTGCCAGAAATCAGAGACTACCATTTGCCGCCTGTGGGTGTGGCCCACAATTTGGTCGTGGTTGCCATCAAAAAAGAGTATCCAGGACACGCGTACAAGGTCGCGCAAGGCCTTCTCGGTCTGGGGCAGATGATGTTCGCAAAGGTTATTGTCGTCGTGGATGAAGGCGTACCGGTCGATCGCTTGGACGTTTTGCTCGAGCTTCTCTCTAAGATTTGCGTGCCACGCGACGTTCTCAAAAGCCGTGGTCCAATGGATGTGCTTGACCATTCCAGTCGGGCGTGGGGTTATGGTGGAAAGCTCATTGTCGACGCGACGCAAACGTGGCCCGAAGAGGAGGTTTTATGCTCCGTGTGCGAACCAGACAGAGCTTCTGCGTACACAGATGGTTTTGAAATCCTGAAAAGTGAAATTTCGGGCCCTTACTGGTACATTGCTCTGCGCAAAAATCGACCTTTTGAAGGCATGCTCTTGGGTCGTCACTTGGCACAGGCGCCCGAGGCCAAACAGGTTCGCCACGTTGTCATATGCGACGAGTGGACAGATGTCAGTGATCCCATGGATATTTGGTGGACGGTTTTGAACAACATTGATCCAGAAAGGGATGTCGAGTGGATGCAGGGAAAACTCATCTGGGACGCAACCCCAAAACTGAAGGAAGAGGGCTTTGATCGGGTTTGGCCGGATAAAATCAAAATGTCCAAGCGGGTCCAAGACCGTGTGGATGCACTTTGGCATCTGTACACACCTCGAATAAAGTAATCGTTCGGGCTGCCGGGCTTGACACCTTTGCGCATCCCGCCCTATAATTCCATACGCCGTCTGGAAGACAGGCAACCCGGGATGTTAGCTCAGTCGGTAGAGCAAGTGACTTTTAATCACTGGGTCGTAGGTTCGAGTCCTACACATCCCACCAGAGAGGCCACGCACGTGTCCTCTTTTTTCATTTAAAACTTGAAAAAGCGCTAGACTGGCTTGGCGATCAGGCGGTGGGGTCTGATCGTGTGAGGATATCGACCCAATGTGGCGTAGAGCACAGGACGTTGAAAGCAAAGAATCATCCATCCGTTTGAAGGCCGTGGGGCCGTTGTGGTCTCTCATCTTTCGGGAGCTCAAGATTGCATTTTGGATTCTGTTCCCTTTTTGGGCAGCGACAACCTTTGTGATAACCGCAACAGCTGTGGATGGTGTCAGCATGATGCCGACCCTTCGCAGCGGTGAATATGTGTGGATTCCAAAGTATGAGATCTGGCTGCATCGGTTGGGCATTGGTGCATTTAAACGTGGTGATATTGTCATTTTTAAGCCACCTTTGGGTGCGCCAAACAGCTCATATCGGCTGTTTGGGTTGTGGAATTACCGTCCTTTTTTCATCAAGAGAATCGTTGCCGTTGGCGGAGATCGCGTGACGTTGGATCGGGGTCAGGTCCGTGTAAATGGTCAAGTGGTTTTTGGGTCTATTTCGGCCTATTGGGAGGAACAGAGCTGCTGGGATCGCGAATCGAGTTTGGCAAATTTTGCCCGAAGTGACCTCGGTGGCATTCCCATTCAGAAGGAATTGCGGGTACCCAAAGGGGAATATTTTGTCATGGGTGACAACCGTTCTCCTGGTGGCAGTGAGGACTCTCGGTTGTTTGGAACTGTCTCACTCAACGATATTTTCGGACGCGCAAAGTGGGCCTGGTTACCTCCATCTGCAAACCAGAACAGAACCTATGCTTGCGAGGGACACCCGGTTGCCGTGCTTGGTGAAATAAAGAGCGATCTACGCGTATTTCCTTAAAGGGTTCTTAAAGAAGACGTGTTAAAGGTTTCATGAAACCGAGAATCGTTATCATGATTAGACTTTACCTGAGAATCTGCATAGGATATGCTGGAAGAACTGCTGCTGAAGACAAGCCAAACTTATCAAACGCACGGTAGATTCCTATTTTTCAGAGGAGCTTAAGCCATGGAACGAGTCGCACTCTTCATTGATGGAGCCAACGTCTATGCGGCAGCCAAGCGATTGGGCTGGAACTTCGACCATCGCAAGATCTTGGAGCACTTCTCCAGGACGGGTCGACTTTACAATGCCTTCTACTACACTGCAGTCCCCTATCCAATGGATGACAAGCAGAAGCGCTTTGTCGATGCCCTAACCTATATGGGATATACAGTCAGGACGAAGTCCCTTCGTGAGTCTGTGGACGGAGAGAGCACTGAAAGTCTCCACCGCCGGGCCAATTTGGATATCGAATTGGTCACAGACCTTTTGTCAACGGTCGATCTTTACGATACAGCCATTCTTCTGACGGGGGATGGTGACTTTGAGAGATCAGTGGAGATTCTTCGGGCAAAGGGGAAGCGGGTTGTTGTCGTCAGTATTCCTGAGATGACTTCCTATGAGCTGCGAAATGCCGCAGATGAGTACGTCGATCTCAAAGAAATTCGAGCGAATGTGGAACGCCCAGGTTACCGCTTGCCTTCCGAAACACGCAGTTTGGATACCAAGCCGTACTATTTGTCTCCATCTGGGTTTACACAACCGGAGGAGGAATCCAGTGGTTGGCCAGAAAGTTAAGTCGAATTGTTTATGTCCCTCCCATTGGGAGGGTTTTTCTATGTGAGGAAATGAATGTCTGATACTTCTGTATTGCCCATTGCTTTGGATGCGATGGGGGGAGATCACGGACTTGCACCGATCATTGAAGGTGCATTGAAGGCCCATGCCCTTGGAATCCGCGTTGTTTTGGTGGGAGATGAACATCGCATTTACACAGAGTTGTTGAGACAGGAACAGCATCGGGAAATCGATATTGTGCACGCTTCGGGTGTCATGACCATGGACGACCATGCCAGTGATATTCGAAAACATAGCCAATCCAGCATCCAGGTGGCCATGCGGCTGGTGAAGTCGGGTCAGGCGTCTGCGGTCGTTTCCATGGGACACAGCGGTGCAACCATGGCCAGTGCGCTGCTCACGTTGGGACGTCTGAAGGGCATCGATCGACCGGCCATTGTGGGACGGTTTCCCCATGCAAAAGGCATAGGGCTTTTGTTGGATATGGGTGCAAACGCGGATGTCAAACCCAGGCACTACGCACAGTGGGCCCTGTTGGCCACACACCATTTGAGAGATGTTTACGGTGTTGAGCATCCCAGTGTCGGTCTCCTTTCGATTGGAGAAGAGGCACACAAAGGGAGCCAAGGGGTTATCGAGGCGCATCAGTTGCTCAAGAATACGTCTGGGATCTCATTTTATGGAAACGTCGAGGGATCAGATCTCTTTAAAGGGACGACAGATATTGTTGTAACCGATGGATTTACCGGCAATGTTGTTTTGAAAACGATCGAGAGCGAGGCCAAAATGTTGATGTCCTGGCTCAGGGAGTCTTTGGAATCCAGCCTTTGGACCCGTCTGGGTGGTTTGTTGGCCAAGCAAGCTTTTCGTCAAGTTCGGGCCAAACTGGATCCGAGCGAGTATGGGGCGTCTCCACTGCTGGGGGTGCAAGGTTTGGTCTTTATCGGTCATGGCAGTTCAGACGCAAGGGCTGTCGAAAAAGGTCTGTTGTATGCCCAGAGCGTGGTTCAGTCGGGAACGCTTTCCAAACTTAAAGAATCTCTTGCCAAAATGTAGCCCATGGATATTTGGATGACATTGCAAAGTGCATTGACGGAGCCGCAAACACTCTTTTCTGTCGTCCTCGCTTTGGGGATTGTCGCGGGTGTCTGGCGTTTGGGATGCGCGTTTTTGGAGCAACTGCTTCGTGTATCGCTTTCTCCAACACTTGAACGAACCTTGCGCCGCATCTGGCACGTGGTCAGCGCCTACCTTGCCCTGATTGTGACGGTCAAGGCACTGGGTTTGACACAACTGTCGTATCTTTACCCCTCGGGCAATGCCGTTGTCTTTTGGTTCAATGCCACCATCGGGCGAACGTTGGCTGTGGTTGCACTCTCATACCTCGCGTTGCTCTTGATCGAAAACCTGTCCCAGCGTGTCGTGGTCTCCTCCGATGAATTCAACCGGCGTAATGTCCGCGCGACCACATTGAGGGACATCGTACGTTCCACTTTGAGGGTTTCTGTTTTTACTGTTGCGGGAATCGAGGTTTTGCAAAACCTGGGGATCAATGCGACCACGCTGCTCGCGGGTGTGTCGGTTTTAGGCTTGGCCATTTCTTTCGGTGCCCAGAGTCTTATTAAAGACCTGTTGACTGGCTTTTTTATCCTTCTGGAAGATCAGTACGGTGTGGGCGATGTCATTACGATCAACTCGGGCTCACTCTCAGGAAGTGTGGAGAAGCTGACCCTCCGTGTGACCCAACTTCGTGCTCTGGATGGGACGGTGCATGTCGTTCCCAATGGCCAAATTTTGACCGTAAGTGTGTCCAGCAAAGACTGGTCGCGTTTTGTTGCAAACCTTATTGTCACGCTGGATACCGACTTGGATATGGCCCTTTTGACGTTGGAACGTGTCGCTCAAGAGCTGTATGCGGATGACCGTTGGCATCCGTTGTTTTTGGAAGCCCCTACGGTTGACGGCGTCACACAGTTTTTACCGGATGGCATTCAGTTGCGGGCACTCTTCAAGGTTTTTCCGAAGGAGCAGTATGCGTTGGGTCGCGAGTTCAACCGCCGGATCAAGGAGGCCTTTGACCGGGCTGGCATTTCTCTGTATAGAAGGGCCTAACCTCACGCCTTTCTTTGGGAAGGGTTTTGCGAAACATCCGTCTGGCCTCTGCAGACCGGTCAAGTGTTTCTTGGGAGACATACGCTATTTGAGCGACGGGTTTTTGAGGGGATTTGTCTATACTGAGGGTCGAAGCTCGAATTTGTCGAGTGGCCTTTGGGAGCCTGGTATGCTATGCACTTTGACGATCACACACTGAATATCCTTGATTTTCCGCACATCCGTTCCGCTCTGGCTGAACGCTGTGCTACACAATATGGCATTGAGCGTGCCCTTTCTGTGCGACCCACATCCGACAGCGCACTCATTGCGAATGAACTAGACCAAATTGAGGATGCGCTGTTTGGCGTTTCGTTGCATCTCGGTGGCGTCGTTGATGTCCGCGATGCCGTGAAACGGGCCCGTGAAGGTAAGGTGTTGTCCGGCAGTGACATTTTGGAAGTGGCCTATACTTTGGACGCTGCTGCAACACTGCGGAGAAGCATTGCCGAGCATTCTCGAGGACCCCTGCGGCATTTGGTGGAATCGATGGGACAACACGCCGCGATTGTGCGTGTGATCCTTGAAAAATTCGACAGGGACGGCCAACTTCGAGATGACGCCAGTCCCAAGTTGCGGCAATTGCGCCGAAGGATTCAACCCCTCAAGAATGAAATCCGTGAAAAATTGACCCACATTATGGAACGTTGGGGGGACATGCTCCAGGAGCACCTCATTACCCAGCGTAGGGACCGTTTTGTGGTTCCGATCAAAGCCAGTTTTGTCAATCAAGTTCAGGGCATCGTGCTCGATGTGTCTTCGACAGGACAAACCTATTTTGTGGAACCTGCGGCCATTGTCGGCCTGGGCAATGAACTTTCCAAAACCCTTTTGGAAGAAGAAGCCGAGGTCCGCCGGATTTTGCTCGAAATCTCAGGTATGGTGGCCCTTGAACCCGATCTCGACCAAACCTTTTCGGTCATTGCCGAGTTGGATTTGACTGCGGCCAAAGCGCTTTTGGCCCGAGAGTGGAAGCTTTGTCGTCCCACACAGACCCATGACTTTTCGTTTCGGATTGTCCAAGCGAGGCATCCCCTCATTGCGCAGGCTGTTCCCAATGACCTGGAGCTCGATGAGAAAACCCGGTTGCTCCTGATTACCGGTCCAAACATGGGCGGAAAAACCGTTACGCTCAAGACGTTGGGTCTCATTGCTTTGATGTTTGGGTGTGGCATGTATGTGCCTGCCTACAGTGCGGAATTGCCCATCATTGGGGACATTTTGGTCGATGTCGGGGATGATCAAAGCATTGAAGCGAACCTTTCGACCTTTGCCGCACACCTTCAGCACCTCAACACCATTCTCAAACATGCAAGTCCGAACACGCTGTTGTTGATTGACGAATTGGGCTCGGGAACAGATCCTGGAGAGGGTGCTGCACTGGCCCAATCCATTCTGTTGGAATTGCTTTCCAAGCGTGCACGTGGCGTTGTGACGAGTCACCTTGCTCCCCTCAAGCAGTTTGCTTTGGAAACCCCCGGACTGCTCAATGCCAGTATGGGTTTTGATGTCGAACAGCTGATGCCAACCTATCAACTTCTCAGGGGACAACCCGGTCGCTCCTATGCCTTGGCCATTGCTGAGCGTTTGGGATTGCCTTCATCGGTCATTGCGCAGGCAAAGGCGATCTTGGGTCCCGAAGAGGGGCGTCTTGAGGTTCTCTTGGAGCACTTGGAACAGGCGTATGTCCGCACACAAGACGAGTTGCAAAACAGCCAGCAGATGCGCATGGAGGCTGAACGTGAGTTGGCGGAACTCAACCTTGCCCGACAAAACATTGGAAACGAACGCAACCAGATTTTGAGAGAGGCCTCTGAACGCGTCGATCAGATTTACCGCGAAGCCTACGATCAAGTTCGCCAAATGAAGGTTCGGATCCGAAGCGACGAATTGGCTCGACCCAAAATTCTGGAGGAACTGAAGGCCCTTCGGCATGTCGCCCAAGCTGAGCGTTCGGCGCTGTCGCCGCGGATTGAGATTGAAGATGTGCGTGTCGGAAGCCTTGTCGATGTACCTGCCTATGGCACTGTGGGTCAGGTTCTGGACGTTCGGGGCGACGAATTGGTCGTTCAGTTGGGTGTGCTCAAGATCAACGTTCGACGCAGGGATGTTCGACTCAAACGCGAGGCACCGACCAAAGTGCAATCTTTTGCAGGGGCTGTGACTTCATTTCAGCGAGAGGTCAATTTGCGTGGAAAGCATGTTGAAGAAGCGGTTGAGCACGTTCGGGCCTTTGTCGGCGAAGCCTTTGCATTGAAAGAGAGTCCCCTTCGGGTTGTGCATGGCAAAGGCCAAGGCGTGTTGCGCCGCCTCATTCGGGATTACCTTAAAACCGATAAACGCGTGGAGAGTTTCCATGACGCGGAGCCCTATCAGGGCGGACACGGCGTCACGGTCATTCACATCAAAACCTAATCGTTTAGGCATGTGTGAGCTGTTTGGGACGGTACATTGCTGCTTCTGCCAAATGGTGTTCTTGGATGGAGGTGGCCCCACTCAGGTCTGCGATGGTGCGCGCGACCCGTAAAATGCGGTCAAATCCCCGACCGGTCAACTGAAGCTGCTGTGAGAGAACGGTCATCAATTGGAGGGATTTGGCATCGAGCTGCGTGTGGGTTCGCAGCAATTTTCCGGAAAGTTGGCTGTTGATGTGTTTTTGTCGAGCGCGCATCTCTTGACGCGCCGTTTGGATGTTTGCCTTGAGGACGGTGCTCGGGTCTCCAGATTGGGCCCTGCTGAGTTCTTCGATGGAAAGGCGGGGAACCTCAACCACCAAATCGATGCGGTCGAGCAGTGGGCCGCTGATTTTTCCGCTGTAGCGTTGCCTTTGGAGAGGCGAGCACATGCAGCCGTGTATGGGGTCTCCCCAATACCCGCAGGGGCACGGATTCATGGCGGCAATCAATTGAAATTTTGCCGGGTAACTGACGGTGGCACGCGCACGGCTGATGGTCACTTGACCGTCTTCCAGGGGCTGTCGCAAACTTTCGAGGGCTCGGCTTGAAAATTCCGGAAGTTCATCCAGAAACAGAATGCCGTGGTGGGCCAGGCTCACCTCTCCAGGTTTGGGAACGCTGCCTCCGCCGATCAATCCGGCATCGGAGACGCTGTGGTGTGGTGACCGATAAGGTGGAACGGTGATCAGGCCTTGGCTGCCCAAAATGCCCGACGCGCTGTGGATTCGGGTGACTTCAAGGGCTTCACTTTGGGTGAGTGTGGGTAACAGGCTCACAGAGCGCCGTGAAAGCATCGTTTTCCCAGACCCCGGAGACCCCATCAACAGGAGGTTGTGCCCCCCTGCGATTGCAATGGTAAGGGCCCGTTTGGCCTGAATTTGCCCTTTGATGTCGCTGAGGCACAGCCGAGAATCCTCGACCTGCTGTTCGTGTGTCGGTTGCTTGACCGTTCTCGGCAAAGGCTGCGTGCCATTCAGGTGATGGACCGCTTGTAAAAGGGATTGGGGTGTATGGCTTTCCACGTCACTCAAAATGGCAGCTTCGGTTGCATTGCTCCAGGGAATGAGGGCACGGTGCTCCAGAGACGATGCTTTCATCAGAAGATTGAGGATTCCATGCACGGGACGCAGTTCTCCATCGAGCGCCAATTCCCCCGCAATCAGGGTATTTTCGAGTGCCGAGAGTGGAACCAACCCCTGTGTTGCGAGGAGACACAGCGCAATGGGCAAATCGAACAAAACCCCTTCTTTTCGCAAATCTGAGGGCGCAAGGTTAACGGTGATTCTCGCTGCGGGAAAGACAAATCCAGAATTTTTGATGGCGGCCCGAACCCGCTCCTTGGATTCATTGACCGCTTGATCTCCCAATCCCACAATCTGAAATGCTGGAAGTCCAGTGGCCACATCGACCTCCACGACAACTTCGCGGGCGTCCACCCCCATCAATGCTATGCTTTTGGTTTTTGCCAACATGGCCCAAGTATAGCCTTTTGTGGGCCTGGGTGTGTATCAGTGAATCTTTCGACCGGAAAAGACTGCATACAGGGATACCGAAATGGCTGAAAGAAGAACAATGCCAACCGCGAGGAGTACGTACCGCTCGATGATTTCCGGTGGCATGAGGCGTCCCAGGTAGTAGGCCAGGGTTGGAAGGCTGCTGCCCCAGAGCACTGCACCGAGTGTGCTGAACAATAAAAAACGTGGGTAGGGCATTTGGCTGGTTCCAGCCATTGTGGGTGCCAGTGCGCGGATAACCGGAATGAATTTTGCCAAGGTGAGGGTGAGGCTTCCATAGCGTTCAAAAAATGCGTGTGCCTTTTCTGCATATTCGGGTTTGAAAAACCGGCTTTCAGGTCGGCTGAAGAGTTTGGGTCCGAAGCGCCGACCGATTAGGTAAGCGGTTGTATCTCCCAGAATGGCAGCCACGATGATTGTGGGAATCACCCACTTCAGGGACAAAATGGCGTCGTCGCCCACAGACAGTAGACCTGCACTGAGAAGCAGTGTGTCTCCGGGCAGAAAAAACCCAATCAGAAATGCAGTTTCTGAATAAATAATGCCAAAAATACCCGGATAGGAGACAGCCCTCAAGACGGATTCAATGTCGAAGCCTAACATCTTGCCAGCCTACTGGATTGCACATCAAGTTTTTGTGTCTTGGGTTGGGTTGATTCAAGGGAGGTGTTCGTTTTTTGCGATGCAAGTCGGATAAAGAAAAGGGATTCGGTTTAATTTCAGTACCTTACAAAAGCTTAAGAATCGTGTTCCACTAAAGATAATGGAATAGCCAAATACCTTTCTAATACACCACAAAAACCAACGTGTTTACCACTTTTCTGCCAAAAAAATGTTCGGTTCGGTCGATGGAAATGACTTTTCGGCCAGGGGTGAAGCGGCTAAGACAAACTGAGCAATCAACATGTGTGGGAGGTCAAACTCTAGGAAATGACGGGTCCGTTGCGCGTTGGATAGCGGATCCACTTGAGGGTTTAAGATTTCGGCAATTGTCGTTCCTGTGGCCGTCGTTTTCGTCTTGGACAAAACGGCACCCAAGAAGGGGCCAGTCCGCGTCTTGGACAAAACGGCACCCAAGAAGGGGCCAGTCCGCATCTTGGACAAAACGGCACACTGTGCGGCCTGATCGCCCAAAAAGGATCCAGTCCACAGATGAGATTGACCCAAAAGTGATCCTCGCTGCGGTGCCTTGAAGGAGTCCTACAGCAAGTCTCATAATTATTAGGAATTAATGAAGGAGATGAAATGCCTTTTATATCCTTCTATATTCTTTGGAGTTACGGTTTCTACGCATTCTTGGATGATGTTTTCTACGTTATCTATTGTTTTACTTGGATATCTTCTTATTCCATGATGGTGTTTCTTTTTCAGGTGCGATATAAGTTTTTTTTATACTTTATCCCCGCACGTTGAAACGCTCTATACATTGTCGCTTTTTTCACGGTCACACCATACATTTTCTCCCATTCTTGACACGCTTTTTCTAAGGTAATATCCGGCATACTTTGTACCATTGCTCTTAGATTTTCAAAGTCTGCAATATCTATACGGGGTGGCTTTTTAGTTCCTCTTTTTTTAGGTTCCAATACATTGTTGTCATCAAGCTGCAAGTATCTTCCAACAGCCGAGGAAGAAACATTATATATTTCTGCAACCTCTTTTATTGTGTATCCTTCATAGTATTTTTCAACTATTCTTTTTCTAAGATCTAAACTATAAGTTACTGGCATACACAGATTTTACCACATTGCATTCAAAAATAAAATATCCCCAAAATTAATAAACTTGCTGTATTCAGTTCACAGAGACGGATATTTTTCAGCTTTGGAAGAGTATTTTTAGGATGAGGGCTGTAAAAGATTGACAAAAACCATCGAGAGAGGAGAACAGCTCGGGTAAAATCATGACGTCATTCAGGCGTTGAAGTTATAACCAAACCCCAGCGTACCCGGGACTATCATTTTGGGAAACCCAACCTTAGCCTGAACCAAGGTTACTTTGACAGCTCCCAAGATTCCTGTGCTTTTTTATTACGGGAACAGTAGATGTCCTTGAATGGCGCTCATTTTATGGCGCTGAGTGTTTCTAGGGCCCTTACAATGTTGATTTGCCAGTAGTGCACCTGAACCAAAATCCTGAATCCCAGACGCGCATTGATGTGCAGTATAGGGTCGTTGACATTGTCATTGTCGGAGTTAATGTATTCGGCATGGGGTCGCTCTTTGAGTATCCGATCGAGCATGGCCGCTTTGAGCCAAGAGCCCAATCCAAAGCCTCGGTATTCTGGGAGGACGCCCGTGCCAAGCTGTCTGATTTCACTTGGATTGGACGGTGCATAGTGAATTTCTGTGTAACCGACGTACCTTTGGGTTGCACGTTCCTTGACATACATAAACCAAGACACGATGCCATGAAATTGCAGGTGCTCGAGGTAGTTACGCATGTATTGTGCATCAATCCGGTAATACTCTCGGCTTGCCGATCTGGGCGCCGTTTCCATCACATTGATCAGTTCGCATCGGGCTTCCAGTTCGGATTCTGGGTACATTTCGTCAAAGCAGCCGAGAATAAACCGGTCCATTGGGGCGCGCTCTAGGGCGGACTGTATGTAGTTGCGGTTGACGTCTTGAAGGACCAATCGATTGACGCGGGAGTCGAGATCATGGGTGGCTTCCAGTTGGGATACAAAATGATGACCCGCTTTAACGTTTTCGTAGCTTTTGAGAGAAGCGGAACCAAATCCTTCTTTTTGCAATGCTTCCAGAGCGAACTTGAGTAAGGCTTTCCCCAAACCTTTTTGACGGTAGGGCTTGAGAATGTACAACAGTTCACATTGCACAGTGTGGCTGTTTTTCACATCATCCGCAGCCCAGAAAAAACAGATGTAACCGGCCAATATACCATCTATAAAGACAAAAAAACGCCGTAGTTCGTATTGATCAAAGGGTTTTTCCCAAACCCGTTTGTGATCTTCAAATGGAGTGGGTTTTTCGTGTGGAATAATTTCTTGAATAAACGCCTCCATAAGTTCATGAAGGCTGATTTGCAGTTCATGGTCGAGAATCTGACCGTGGGTGGAATGAAATCTGAGATGCATGCCGCAATGGTAGTGGATTCTAGAGATTGTTGCCTATGCATGTTGACTTACCATGTGCCTGTCCTAAAAAAAGAAAGCGTTTATATTGAGTAAAAGGCAGCGGGTGTCCCTTGGAGGGTGTGCGTTTTCGGGATGGTTTTTGTGTGGTCAGGTGAATGGCTCATCCAGAGATTTCGCAGAACAATTAATATGGGTCCTAAGGGTTTGACCTATATTTTATCAGGGTGATGTCTTGTCTACGGTACTCAATTTGGATCAGCCATGTGTTTTGGTGCTCAATGCCTCCTATGAAGCATTGCAAGTGTGTTCTATTAAGCGCGCTGTGACACTGCTCCAATATGGGATTGCTGAGGTGTTGGAGTCGACAGAAAGTGTCATTCGTTCACCGAGTACCGTTTGGCCCGTTCCCAGTGTCGTTCGGCTTAAGCGTTACATTCGCCGCCCTAGGGTTCAGCCTGTTCCATTTTCCCGCGGCAATGTCTTGCGCAGAGATGGTTATGCGTGTCAGTACTGTGGAAAAAAAACGGACTTGACACTTGACCATGTGGTTCCGCGTTCCCGAGGCGGTCCGCACACTTGGGAAAATGTGGTGACCGCTTGCCGTTCGTGCAATCAGAGAAAGGGCAATCGATCTCCAGAAGAGGCGGGTCTGACGTTGGGCATTTCGCCCAGGGCGCCTTCTTTTTTGATGTATATCTATGGGTACCAAGCAGAAAATCGGCCTGAATGGGACAAGTACCTGTACGTTTGAGTGTTGGTCTGTCAGTCAAAACGTCGTATAATCGATCCGTTTGCGCTGGTAGCTCAGTAGGATAGAGCGAGGCACTCCTAAGGCTTAGGTCGTGGGTTCGATTCCCTCCCAGCGCACCAAAAGTAGGGAAAAATATGAATGTGATTGCGTTGTCCACTTTGGGTACCTCTCGGTTTAAGCGGGATGCACATGTGCATTACGGACAGTGGCGAGAATCTCAACCGGTTCTCCGACTCCACAATCGAAGCCAAGCCGTGTGGCTGCTCACACGTTACGACGATGTTCTTTCGATGCTCAAGGACAACAAATTGGTCAAAAACCGGCACAGTGTTTTGTCTGCGAGACAAGCGAAAAAGCAATCCTCGATGCCGGGGTTTTTGGCTGCAATGGAACGCAACATGTTGGATGTGGATGCGCCGGACCATACCCGTTTGCGCCAGTTGGTCCACTTGGCCTTTACGCCAAAGCGGGTTGATCAGATGCGTGGACGGATTCGAGAGTTGTGTGAAACGCTGTGCCATCGCATTCAGGGGCAGACTGCGTTTGACTGTATCCGTGAGTACGCATTGCCGATTCCCCTGACGGTCATTTCAGAGATTTTGGGTCTGTCCTTGAACGATCGAAGGGAATTTCACCGTTGCATAGGTGCGGCCTTGAACGCCAATTCCCCACTCAAGATGTTGCTGGTTCTGCCTCACCTGTATCGCTTTTCACGCCTCATGAAGCGTATCATTGCCCAAAAGCGTTCGTGTCCAGAAGACGATTTGATCAGCGCACTTTTGCAGGCGCATGTTGAGCATGACCGTTTGACTGAAGATGAACTGTCTGCGATGGTTTTTTTGTTGGCCACCGCAGGCTATGAGACCACAGTCAATTTGATAGGCAATGGCGTTTTGGCATTGTTGCAACATCCAGATCAGTTGGAACAGCTTAAAGCGCATCCTCAGTGTATGGAAAGTGCCCTAGAGGAAATGCTTCGCTTTTACAGTCCAGTTGAAATTTCGACAGAGCGTTATGCTGTGGAGGATTTTGAGTGTTTTGGAATGCACGTGCGTAGGGGAGACATGGTGCTGGGCGCGTTGGCATCCGCGAATCGAGACGAGGCGCGCTTTGAACGTCCATTGTCCTTCGATGTCATGCGAAATCCGAACAGGCATTTGGCTTTTGGACAAGGCATCCATTTTTGCTTGGGAGCGCCACTGGCACGTTTGGAAGGTCGCATTGCCTTTGAGGTTTTTTTGCCGTTGCTGGACCGTTTGAAATTGGATGTGTCGACCGGCGCCCTGAAGTGGAGGACCAACGTGCATTTGCGTGGATTGGAACAGTTGCCCTTGCGTCGTTAGGTCGCTTGAGTGGTTGCCGTGTGTGGGAAGCACACCCCTCAGGGTTTGCTTTGGTGAGTTTTTCCTCCTTTGGAATTGACCAGAACTACTTCGGGGTCTCGTACGGATCCATTCCTCCAGCTGTTTCGAAGCGCTGCATAAGAGAGGGCCTTGATTCTGTGGGGGTAGACTTTGCGTTTCCCGGTTGTGTGCTTGCGAAAACCTCCAAAACATCTTCGTAACCGTCTTGGTCGCTGTCTTTCATAGATGACAATACACCCGAGAGTGCTTGGCCAAAGCTCTGATCGGGGCGCTCATGGAGCGCAGTGCGGATGCGTACACCGAAAGGATTCCATGATGCACCTCCTTGGTCTGTTTGGTGGCAATATGTGCAAGCCATTGTGCTTTTTTTGAGTGGAGAACCCGGGATGTGCAGTTGTGCAATGGCTTGCAGTCGATAGACAGGTCGGGCTGTTGTACTTGCCATTGACAACAGCGTGCACAGACACACAAAAGCACTAAACCGTAAACGCTGGTCCTTCAAAGCGTCCTCCCAAGATGCCCGCAGCAGGAATGTTGAGCCAACGGTCCAGGATTCTCCCATACACGCCCCTGAAATCTTGTTTGTAGATGAGATCGCCTTGGTCTAACCGCTCGAGATCGGGTGAATCACCGTAAATACCCCCTTTGATACCGCCGCCCAGAGCAAACATCACACCTCCTTGTCCATGGTCGGTTCCGCCTGAGTCATTTTCAGCAACACGGCGGCCAAACTCGCTGAAGGCCAGGACCATCACGCGATCAGAGAGTCCTTGAACTTCAAGATCCAACGTAAATGCTTCCAGACCCGTGGCCAACTCACCCAAAAGGCGATCTTGGTCAGCGCGCTGCCCCGCGTGGGTGTCAAAGCTTCCAAGTTCGGTGTACAGAATCTTTTGTCCGACACCGGCTGCAATCAGTTGTGCAATGGATTTTAGTTTTTCTGCAAAAGCGTGTTCTGGATATCGCGAACCTGCTTTGTATTTTTTAAGGTTTTTTTGGACATTTTGCGTGTTGACCATCATGTGTTTCGTGGCTGTGGCCAAGAAGGCGGCTTCTCCTTGACGCGGGAGGGACATCATGGCCTCAAAAGCAGAATCTGTGCCTTTTGGAAGTTTGAGTTGAAAGCGTTCCAGTGATGAAATGGCAGGCAAAACCAGATCTTCTGTGCGAAGTGCTGCAGGTGCAACCGATCCCAGGTATGTGGCGCAAAATGGGTCTCCGATGGTTTCAGCAATTCGGCCAATCCAGCCTTCTTTGGACGCCCCACTTACGTCTGCGCTGTGCCAAATGGCCATGCTTTTGAAATGTGACCGGTCGGGATTGGGATAGCCGACAGATTCCATGAATGCGAGTTTTCCAGAGTCCCACAGCGACATCAGGGGTTTGAGGTTTGGATGCATGCCGAGGTTTTGAGAGATGGGTAAGACATCCTGTTTGGAAATGGCAATGTTGGGACGGTTTGCGTAGTAGGCACCATTTGTAAAGGGGACCAATGTGTTGAGTCCGTCATTTCCGCCGGTCAATTGGATGACCACCAGTGTCTTATCTCCCAAAGCTTGGGCGGCTGCACGTGCTAGGAACTGCGGCATTCCAGAAGTGAGTGTGATGGCCAATGTGGAGAGCTTTAAAAAATCACGGCGACTGGTCATGGATTTCCTTTCACAGCAAATTAAACTCGGGTGATACCAGCATCAGGTAGGCCTGTTGGTTGGCTGTCAAATGGCCTAAAAGGCCAGTCAGTGGACTTTTGTCCTGGCCAAGGAGTGCAAGAGAGAGGTTTTTTTCTGTGATGCGTTTGTTCATGGTGATTGTGGCTGCGAGTTGGGTTCGTGTGAGGAGTGCGCCATCGCTGATCCAACTGCGTCCGCCTTCCCAGCCTGAAACATTGGGAGGATCAAAAGGCGCGTGTCCCAAACCCGTGAGCACCTGGAGTACATTTCTGTAGAATTTTTCCTCTTGAACGGGAAAATTAAGTCCCCTTAGGGCCCCGACGACAAAATCAAGCGGGCTTTTGATGAGTGTCTTTTTGTGTGTGAAAAAAACTTCTGAGGTAAACACCACCCGAAAAATTTCCTCCAGGTTGCCAGAAGAACCGCGCCACACATCACTCAGTGCTTCAATCTGTTCTGGAGATGGATTGGGAGAGATGAAAAACGTCCAGATTTTTCGAGACAAGAATTGGGCCGTTTGCGGGTGTGCTGTGGCCATTTCAATGACGTCTTCGCCAGAGAGATTTCCGGTCTTACCGAGAATGGTTTTTGTGCCGCCATCGTGCTTGTTTTTTTGAAAAATGAATTCAGCTTCTGCTTCGATGTCTTTTTTCTTCAAGCGCCGGAATGTCCAACCGGTGAACGCTCGGGCTGCCTCTTGGATGTCTTTTTCTGTGTAGTGGCCAATCCCCAGGGTAAACAATTCAAACAGTTCCCTCGCAAAGTTTTCATTGGGTTTGCCTTTTACGTTCTGATCATTGTCCAGGTAGCGCAACATCGCTGGCGTTCGGGCAATCTCAGTTGTCAGTTCTGAAAAGCGACCCAGTTCAAAGCGCCGCAAGACATCAAGGTATCCCAGCAGTGCATTTGGAAAGCGAACCTTGTCGATTCCCACGGGAAAATGGTTGTGCCAAAAAAAGGCGAGTTTTTCCCGGAATGGCTGTGGGCTGTGAATCATCTCAAACAGCCAGTGCATCTGGGTGATTTTGATGGCTGCGTTCACATTGATTGCATCTTGTGGATCAAACGGGTTTTCGGTTTTTTGGCTTTCCTGCGCAGAAAGATTGCGAAAGGCGGTGTCGGCATCCAAGCCGATAAAGCGCGAGATTGTCTCGTTTGTGCCTCCAAATGCAGTCCTGGCCAGCAAATGTGCAGCATCGTCAGCGGTGAGTTCTTTTCTGTACGGATTGAGCATGATGCCTCCCAGATTATGGCTTGCTCGGAAATTGTTCTGCGAATTTTTGCAAGGTTTCCAGTTCGATGGGTTCTTGTATGCCGGATAAGCTGCTGTCCAATTGGTGTTGGGTCAGGCTTCCAACCATCCACACCCAAACAGATCCGACCCGTCGGGTGGCGATGCCTTCGCCGCGCGTATTTTGATCAGTCAAAATCAGTGGAAATGAGTTGATGCCGTCTGTGTATATAATTTCGAGTGTTGAGATTTTGCCGCGGCTGAGCTGCTTGATGTCCACAGCTTCAAAGCCGTTTGGAGGTGTAAAACCGGCAATGGCACGGTTGATGGTCTGGTTGAGCAGCGGTTGGGCTTTCCAGACAAGGTGTCTGGTTTTTGGCAGCAACTGATTGTCCAGGACAGTATATGAAGCGCGCCGCAACAGTTGTCCGTCGAAGCGCCGTTCCTCGAAGGCAAGCGGTGTATTCCACGTTTGGTCGATCCAAAAAATCCAATGTGATCGTCCTTTTTGCTTGGGTTTCAATTCGATGCGACTGACTGGACGTTCCAAGAAATATTCCGTGGAAGTTCGTACGATTTCGAAATTTTTTTCCAACAATGATGGAAATATTTCAATTTTGGGTAACCGTGTGGCGTGTTTGATCGGTTCTTTGCGTGGTGGGAAGACAATGCGGATCTCAACAACACCTTTGGGAGCTGCTGATTTAAATACACCCAAAAAATCTTTCAAAGTTTCTGATATTGAAAAAGAGTAGAGGAACAAACACAGGAGAACAAGCAGATATTTGTGCACTACCAAGCACCTGCCGCTTCACTGTAGGCATCGTAGGCCAGTTGGGCTTCGACATTTGGACTCGAAAATCCCCAAAGGTAACCTGAAAAAAGCGCAACACAAAGGGTTCCTATCTGCGTTGCGCGAATCCAAACACGTCTGCGTCGGTAGCGTTTGACGCCTTGGAGTCCACGTTCGACGGCCAGGAGATCACGTTCGTGAATACCAGTGGCTTGTGTCATCCAATCATCCCAAGAATCCATCAGGGACACACCCCCTTTGCCATCAAAAATGCTTTGAGGGATGTTTTTGCTCTGGCAATTCTCGATTTGACGGTTCCCAGTTGACATTCCAAAATCTGTGCGATGGCATCGTAGTCCAGGCCGCTGAATTCTCGAAGTGCAAACGCTTCACGCTGTTCTAGAGGAAGCTTTTGCATACCAAGCTCAATGAGTTCTCTCAACTGCTGTTGCTCGGCATTTTTTTGGACGCTGATGGCAGATACGACATCGTGTTCCAAGGCTTCGGCGGTTGGACGTTTGAGTTTGGCATAGCACGCATTGAGCGCAATTCTGTGAATCCAAGTTGAGAATTCTGCGTCCCCCCTGAAATGTTTGAGTCCCTTATACACAGAAATAAATACCTCCTGCACCACATCATCGACGTGGCTTTCTCCGACCAGGGATCGAGCCAATGCCGCAACCCGAGGACCGTGACGGCGCATGAGATCCTCAAATGCGTTCGGGTCTTTCCGAGCCAGCGCGACCAAATCTTTGTCAGACCATTCGCTCAACCTCAACCTCTACTGCTTAGAGTTCATGTTTGTCTCAAAAGTTCCCGGTTTGCACGCAAGGGCATAGATGCGCAAAAATTCCGCCACACTCCAAGCTTGAAAAGGGCATCCTTTGGGTTGTCCGCTCTCGGCTTCAAACACCTCAGAAATCGACCCGAGACCAGCTTCAAACAGGTGATTCAGGGTGGGCTGCATATAAGACAATACTTCCTCTTTGCTGTGTGTTTCCTTCCAAAGCAATTCCAAAAAGCTGGCGAGTGGCCATGCCCAGACAGTGCCTTGATGGTAGGCGGCATCGCGTTCCAATTGCGATCCTGTGAATTTGGCCTTAAATTGTGGGTCGTCGGGTGAGAGCGAGTACATACCAAACGGTGAGACCAAGTGTGTGCGTGCGAGGTCCAGGGTTTTTTGTCGCTGCTGAGATGTTGAGGGCGTGTGTGGGAGTGCCAGAGCGATGATGGCATTGGGACGCAATTGCGTGTTGGGCGTACCTGATGGGTCGATGTAATCATAAAAACACAGGTTTTCCACATCCCAGAACTTGGAAAAGGATGTTTCGGCTTGCTTTAAAATGGTGTTGCACTGTTCTGTAAATATGGGGTCGTTGCTTGTGGCCTCTGAAAATCGGATGAAAATGGCCAAAGCGTTGATCCAAAGTGCGCAAATTTCAATGGCTTTTCCGTGGCGTGGCGTCACAACCCAGTCGTGGATCTTGACGTCCATCCATGTGAGTTGAACGTTCGGTTCTCCCGCACAAAGGAGACCATCTGTCGGATCCAAAGCGATTCCAAATTGGGTACCTGCGATGTGAAATTCCAGAATGCCTTTCAGTACGGGCAAAATTTCAGTGATGTAGGTCGTGTCGTTGGTTGCATCCAGATAGCGTTCCAGGGCAATAAACAGCCACAATGTCGCGTCCGCAGTGTTGTAACCTGCACCTGTGCCATCGTCTGAAAAGTGGTTCGGCAACAGACCAACGTTGACGTGTTTCAAAAAAGTGGACAACACAGAACGGGCTTCCCCGAAGCGACCTGTTGTGAGCGTCAGACCCGAGAGGGCAATCATGGTGTCGCGTCCCCAGTCTGTAAACCACGGATAACCCGCAATGACGCTGTGACCTCCACTTGAGGCCCTTTGTACCAAAAAGGCATCTGCGGCAAGGGTCAATGTTGCCACAACGTCGTCTTGTAGGCCAGAGGTTTGAAATGCCGTTTGAATGATCAATTTTCGGCGTTCTTGTTCCACATGCAATGCTTCCCATGGATCGCCTACAAAAATTGCGTCAGAAATGAGCAGTGCAAATCGGTGATGTCCAGGATCCAATTGTTCTCGCAACAGCGTGCTTTCACAGACATGATCTTCACAGGGTTCTCCACGTTCCTTTTCAGCCCGAAAATACAACTGTTGTTCCCGAAGGTTTGTCCATTGAATGTCGCGATTCAGTCCATACAGTTGGATGTGAAGGTGATGGCCTTCTTCGTCCTGGAGGTGTAGACCGTGATCTTTGTGCTCATATATGAATTTTGGTGGTTTGTGTCGAACAGCGTGCATATCTCGCGCGGAAAACAGTCCGCCCAATTGCAGTGAGCAGGTCGTGGCATTTGAGATTTCATAGAAGTACCCGAGTGTTCCCGAATCTTGCAGGACTGCGGTGGTCCGTTTGAAATGCACACCAATATCGAAGTACGTCTGTGTCGGTATGCCGTATTCAAGTTCGCAGCCAGACAGACGGTGTATCCCTTTCCCAACGAAGTACCCAGGAGTCATTTCGTAGGAATAGAATTCTGTCGAACGACCGACTGTTTGAACGCTTTCAAGCGGCATGATCCAGCTGAGGTCGCGATTGACTGGAGGTGTGCGGCTGCGTACCCAGCCGTGGTACGTTCGGGTTGGAACCCCACAAGCGGTCATCATGTAAAAACCGCCCAAACCGTCTGCCAAGAGTGTTTCCTGCTCCAGAGAGCCCAATGTCGACGGGCCCAGCATCTGCGGAGTGAAGTGCATGGTGATCAGCATAGCGTGATCTGTGTGGCGTTGTTGCTGTTGATTCAAAATGGGCTCCCCGGTTTGGCTTTGAACCGTACCTTCTGGAATGGATGAATTCGATAAGGTACCCATTAAAAGTATCGATCTACACGCAGAAAATTGAAAGCGATATACCCACGGCGAAAACTTTAATCATATTGACGTCTTTTCCCAGACAGAATCAAAATGCTTGCTATGCAAAAGAAAAGCTCAAAGGTACTATGGGACAACCTCAGGAGAATTCAAAAGCGAAGCGAGCGAAATAAAGTCTGACCAATTGGTGACACTGCAATTGATATGCGTGGTGCTGTAAGGAAGTGAATCTTTACTTTGTATTACAGCAGTTTTCATCATTTTTGAAACACTGAAACATGGATAAAGTGTTACCTGGATGTGTTTTAGCTTCCAAGAAATTCCCGATATTAAAGAAACTTGCTGTAGTATTTTAAGAATTCTCTAATACTCGCAGAAGGTGTACAGGATGATCCATCCGATGTCCTTTGGGGTCCTCACACACAGCCTAAAACCATTTGAGTCGCCAAAAGGCCATGGCCACCAACCCAGAGAGTCCGAGTGCCAAACCCATCACCCAAAAGAAGGCTTTGGGATCGTTGTGCCAAGGCAGTGGAACGTTCATGCCAAAGACACTGGAAACCAAGGTGGGAATGGCCAGCAAAATGGTTGTCGTTGTGAGCAATCGGACCACGGCATTGACGTTGTTTGAGATCACCGAGGCAAATGTTCCCATCATGGAGGTCAAGATGTTCGTGGTGATGTCGGTCATTTCGATGGCTTGGAGGTTTTCGACAATCACGTCGTTGAGGAGTTCTTGGTCGTCCGGGTACATCTCAAACACCCGGTCGCGCTTGACCCGTTCCATCATCAGTTCGTTGGCTTTGACCGCTGTCTTAAAGTAAACCAAAGATTTTTCGAGTTTCAGAAGGTCGAGCAGTTCCTTATTTCGTGTAGATGTTTCCAATCGGTCTTCGACCAAATCGACCTGTCTATTGATGTGTCTCAGATCCACGAGAAAGCGCTGTGCTGCCCTGAGGAAAATTTGCAAGGTGAAGCGATTTTTTTTGGCAGTCGAAACGTGCCTCAATCGGCCGTTTTTGATTTCACGCAAAACTGGATTTTCCATCGGGCAGAGCGTCAATATGCAGTGGTCGGTGTGCACAATGCCCAGCGGGATTGTATCGTACGGAATATCCGAGTGTTCGCCGAGAGGGTAAGACGTTTGCATGACAATCGAAATGATGCCGTCTTCTTTTTCAAAATGCGGCCGTTCGTCCAAGTCGAGCGGTCCACTGAGGTAATCCATGGGAATGCCATGTTCCCGTGAGAGGTGTTCGAGTTCTTCTGTGCTCGGTTCGATCACATTGATCCAGCATCCTTCGATGAAGTGATCGATGCGCACGAGTTTTCCGCCCAGGCTGCGAAAGTATTCGATCACGTTGGACCTCCTGGGCTGTTTATTTTATGGACGGGTGCAGCCAAAAGGCGTGCAGGAAAATAGAAAGGGCACATGGTCGGCTCCTAAATGCAGGGTTTAAGGCGGTAGTGTGACTGGGAGGTTCTGTATCTTTTGCAGTTTCAAATCGTTCCACGTCACCACCTCCTTGCCTTATTTCTAGGAGTTCCCGAAACTTAATTCTAAGACTTTCGATTGTTGTGAAACAACTTGACCTATCGCATTTTAACCGGTATCGGCTCGGTTTAAAAGAAGCATTCCCGTATGCCGGTGGGTGTGCTATTGACTTTGGCGTTGGGCGGCGCTCAGGGTCGGGACATGACTGACCGCTTCAGCAGACTGCTCAATACGATCACACTTTTGATGCAGCAAGAGCGTGTCACTGCTCAATTTCTTGCCGATCGATACGGTGTCTCCAAGAGAACCATTTACCGTGATGTCACTGAACTGGAAGCGGTTGGCCTTCCGGTTGTGCTCTTCAAAGGTCGCGGTGGAGGCATTGGAATCATGCCTGGTTTTGCGTTGGATCGGAGCATTTTGAGCCAGAGGGAAATCCTGTTGCTTTTGCGTTTGTTGAAAAGTTACCGGAAATTGCCTGTGGGCCCAGAGATCGAGTCGGTGTATCAAAAACTTTCCATGCTGCTTCGAGAGCACCAGAAAACACTCTTGCGTGGAGCGTCGCACGTTGTGATCGATTCCGGTCGTTTGGCTTCTGCAGAAGATGAATTGCAGTTTCACCTGCTTGAGCAAGCCATTGTCCAGCCGCCGTGTCACCCTCTCAACGGTTGGGCTAGCGAAAGGTATTCGAAAAATGGCAACCGAAGATGTTCAGGTGAAGCTGGCCATCTCGCTGCACGCTCCAGACGAAGAAACCCGACGAAGACTCATTCCTACCGCTGCCGCAAATGAAATTGAAGAGATCATCGAAGCCGCGAAAAGCTATCAAGATTTGACCGGTCGAAGAATCACCTTTGAGTACAGCATGCTGAAAGGCATCAATGACCACCTCTGGCAGGCAGACCTTTTGGCAGACCGCCTCAAAGGCTTGATCTCCCATGTGAATCTGATTCCCATGAACCCCTGGCCCGGCAGTGGCTTTGAAGAAAGTACGGAACAAGACATCCAAGCCTTTTTTGATCGATTGCAATGGCACGGTTTGGACGTCTCTGTCAGGCGTTCCCGTGGACGCGACGCAGGCGCAGCCTGTGGACAGTTGGCCCTGCAGGTGCCCTAGTGTTCGACACGAAGTGGGTGGACTCACAAAGCATCAACCCATAGATTTTCAAAGACAAAATAGCGCTTCAGAAGATACAAATCTGAAAGCGCTGTTTTGATCTATTTAATTCAGCAATAGACAGCTGGAAATAGCCCTTGGGAATGCACGATTGGATTGCACACCAACTGATGGAGACAAACCATATTAGAACGTTCAGGTTCTGACCAGTAACCGTTGATGGTATCGACCCTGAACATCTGTTTATAGATCCCTAGCGTGTATGTGTACAGTTCCAGAACCTCATCAACGGCCAAGGCATCATCGTTATCAAGGGGAACGTGATGGATATATTGACCGAAGACGTCATCACAAAACTGGACATATTCTTTGGTAAAAAGAATGTGCGTATGCCAAAATGGATCAAGCTCTAGTGCTATAGCATGGCGGTTTTTAGGATCAAGTAAAGCAACAGCATAGTATTGCTTCAAAGCAAAAATGCCCTGTGAAATATATTCATCAGTTGCGTCAACGCCTTCTTTTGGGAGTTCTTTTTTCATTCTCTTCGCCAAAGGACCATAATCAAAATCATCGATTCGTTTTAGACGTTCACGCTGGAAGGCATTGACTTGAAGTTGGACTGCTTCGGCGACACTCGGAATGTTCATCATAAGTTCTCCTTCAATAAAATATAAACCAGTACCAGCAAAAACACAAGTAGGAACTTGGATCATCGGTCTTTGGCCAAGCTTTCAAGGTGTTCAAAATCTTCCACGTTTGCACCACCTCTCCCAACCCACTGGATCACGACAGTGATCAACAGCATGAAACCAACGGTTGCGACCACAGCCGTTGGCGGCAAAAGACCGCCCAGAACGCCAGCAAGTAGGTTACCCAACGGTGCCGTCCACTGGGCGATCAACTTACGCACTGCGAACACGCGTCCCTGCATCTCGGGCGGAACTTGACTTTGCCAGATGGACTGTGAATGTGCGGCCATTATGGGGATACTGAAAACAGATAAAAAAACGCCAATGACCACCCCAACAAACGTCGAAGATATGTACAGGCCAAAACCCAATCCAATGACGCACAACGCACAGAAGACCGCACGCACCTTTTGCTTTTTGAGTCCACCCCAAATGCCCATCACAACGCCACCGAGCAATCCTCCAATCGCGCCGACACTGCCAAGCAGTGCATAGGCTTGCTCAAATGTCAATCCAAAATATTTCCATGTTTCGTGGACACCTTCTTTTACGACCAAAAGATTCATCACACTCACGAGTCCTATAGCAAGATTCGTGGCAGAAAATACACATAAAAACCAAAATAGTGGACGACGGCCCCAGATGTAATTCCATCCAAAACGCAGGCCATGCCATACATTTTTATGCGCATCCAGGTTGGGTTTCGGCGATGGAATGGGCAAAACAGACAATGCAGCCGCTGAAATAAAAAATGTCACCATATCTATGAAAACGGCAGCCATCACGCCACTTTGTGGGTTTGGAGCAGAACCGCCACGTGCATTCACAGCAATCAAAGGTAGAGCAACGAGAAATGCTGCTATGGGAGGAGCCAAAATACCCCTCAGTGAACGAGAGGTTTGCATCATGCCATTCACACGCGAAAGTTGAGCCTTTTGTACGATAGAGACATAAGAAGTCTCAAACGCAAAAATGTGGAATGAATCCACCACAGCATTTATGGCTATGAGTGGGAGCAAAAGAAAAAGATTCAAGTGTCCAGTTGCCACGCCCAGCAAAATCAGAAGGGAATTCAGCCCATTGATGAGATTGGCCAGGGTCATCATTCGACGCCGATCACTTCTATCGGCATAGGCGCCCGCAATGGGAGCAGCAAGCATACTGGCCAAAAAAAACACAATACTGACGCTGGATAGGGCCAGCGCCAATGTTGGTCTTTGATGCGGCAACGGGTAAACATCTTTGGCAAGCCACACGTTGATCACAAATATTGTAACGGCGCTCCCGATAGAAGAAAGTGTCTGGGTGAACCACATTATAAAAAACACCCTCAGTCCACCGTTTTCGCTCTGTTTATTCATATATCAATACTATACCGCAAAATGTACGCTCAGTAAAAAATATACGGAGAGAGCAGGCCGGTCCCCCAAACAAAAACCCAAACGCATTGGGCGGCGGCAACGTTTGTTTTTGAGATACATTGGATGCCCGTGCCACCCGTCGACATCCCGGTATGCAGACATGTGTTCCGAAAATTCCATCTGGTGGAGACAGAGATCTCTTGGTTCTAAGCCGTCGAATTCAGAAAATCTTTAGCCTTAGGTTAAGGGGAGCCTGTTTGATTCGTCATGGTAAGATGTATTCGAATTGAAGTGCTGTACATTTAGGAGGCGCAGTGTCCACATCCAAAAAGATCAATCTTCGAATGTTGCCCATGGTGGCCCTCGTCCTGGCGACCCATTCTGTTGGTAAGGCCCAGACGCTCGGTGAGGTCGCGACAACCACAGCTGTTGGGCAAACCATTGATGCTGCAACCAGTTCCACGTTGCCCATCGGAACCATCTTAAGCAAAGCACAACAGGCAGCTGCCACCATTCAGAGCGGTAACAGCCAAACCGAGGCACTGCTTCTGGAAACAGAGGCCCTTGCTGCCCCAACCCCAGAGCAACAGGCTCAACTGGACGAAGGTCGTTCGTTTCTAAATCAAGAGCAATACAAAGATGCACAGCAGCGTTTTGAGTCGGCCGTTGCCCTCAATTACCGAAACTACGACGCACATTTCGGCTTGGGACTCGCACTGCTTGGACAGAGCGATTGGGTTGGCGCACGTTTCGAATTCAACTTGCTGACGCAAATCATGCCCAGTCGTCTGGAGGGTTTTTACAACCTGGGCGTTGTGCTCACCCGATTGGGCGAAACCTCTTTGGCCATTTCTGCCTTCTCGGAAGCGGCAAAAGTAGGCAAAGGCAAAGTGCTTCCTGAAGTCATGGATGTCACTTATCGCTCCCTGGCCACCTTGCAAATGTCCCAGGGTCTGTATGCCGATGCGGCCAAAACACTCGGCGAGGCACTCAACCTTCAACCCGGTGACGCGGCCCTGTCTCTTGCTTTGGCAGAAGCCCTGTACCAAAGCAACCAAAAAGCAGATAAAGCCAATCCGACCCAAGTCAATTCGGCGCTCGGTTACGCCTACTCCGTACTTGCCAAAGACCCGGGAAATGCACAGGCTTTGGCTTTGGTCGCAGACATTTACGTCAGCCAAGGCCTTGCGGCCCGGGGTCTGCGCGAATTGGATCGTGGGTTGGCCTTGACCCTGTCGGATGAAAATCGCTCTATGCTTTTGGCCAAAAAGGGCGAGCTGTTGGTTCGCCAAAATGACAAAAGTGGCGCACTCAAAGCGTTCGAAGAGGCCACCCAAAGAAACCCAAAAAATGCGTCTGCGCAGTACCAACTCGGAAAACTGGCCCTCGATGCCAAGCTGGTGGACAAGGCTTTGGTCGCACTGACCGCGGCTCGGGAGCTGAATCCAAACAGCCTGGAAGCCACACTTGGATTGGCATTGGCACTCGATGCCAAGGGCAATTTCACAGAAGCCTACAAAATGGCCTTGGCGAGCACAAAACTGACCTCAGATCCCAGCTATGTGTCAACCGCAAACCTGATTGCCGGAAAAAATGCTTACCGCAACAAGCAGTATGCCGTTTCCGAAAAACTCTTGCAAAACATGACCACACCCGAAGGATTGCTGTGGTTGGGACTGAGTCGCTACGCGCTGAAGGAATATGCGTCAGCTGCAACTGCGTTTGAATCGGCGGTCAAGTTGGCACCTGAAAACCCAATGGTCTTGTCCAACTTGGGAGCCTCATACCTGGCCCTCCAGCGCTACAGTGAAGCACAAACCGTCTTGGATGCCCTGGTCAAAATGGCGCCTAAAAATGCAGAAGCGTGGTACAACCTCGGTTGGGCACGTCGGGGTCTGGGTCTGGAAAGTGAGTCCCAAAGTGCATTTAAGCAGTCGGCCGCTCTGGGCTATGCTGCAGCCCAAAAGGAGTTAAAAGGGAAGTAATGTCTTGGATGAGACGCAATTGGCCCGATGTGTTGATCGTGGTGTTCATTCTGGTTTTGGTGGCAGGGTTTGGCATTGTGCTCACCCAGGGCACGCTTGTATTTGAAGTCGGCCGTGTGAAACGGCAGCCTGAAACGGTTGCCGAAACACCGAAACCGACGGTCCGTCCACAAGTCGAGCCCTCCATTCCAAAGGTGCCGACTTCACCTGAACAGAGCGAAACCAAGCCCACGGAAACAGAATCCGTCCCGGAAATTCCTTCGGTGCCTCTGGACAAACCGACGCCAAAGACGTCTCCTGTTCCTACGGAAAAGGCGGAATCGACATCTGAGTCGGTGTCTAAACCCAACCGGGAAACTTCGGAGATAACGCGCGCTCCCAAACAGCCGGAAGAGGCGGCTCCTGTGACGGCACCGTCCACACGGGTCACAGTGGCTCGGGTTGGCATTCCCAGCAAATCGGATTACCGAATCAGTGCGGGTTTATACAGCTCAGAATCTGCCGCTCAAGACGTGGCTGACAAAATCGAAACGCTTGGCTACCCGACCTACGTTTTGCCCAGCCAAAACGACACGTGGGTTGTCTTGACCGGTCCATTTGCGAACCGCAGGGACGCCGACTTGGCTTCGGGGGAGATAGGCCGCATCCATGAGAACCTCTTTGTGTATGCACCGTCTCGGTCCAAAGATGCTGTAACCCCGGCTGAACCAGGCACTCCCACACAGGTAACAGAAACGCAAGTGCCAACCCCATCTACGGGATCGGTCTCACTGCAGGTTGGGGCCTACCGCAATGAAGCTTCGGCAGAGGTGTTTGCAGACCAGCTGAGACAAGAAGGATACGCTGTTTCCTTGCAAACGACGTCAAATGGCTTGATCCGGGTTTTGGTCGGACCCGTTTTGGAATCCAACACAGCCGAAATGCAATCCAAACTGCAAATGCAGGGCCATGACTCTTTCGTGGTGCGCTGATGACGCACCTACCAAACATTCCCAGTGCCACCGTGTCCAGAATGGTGATGTACCTTCGGATTTTAGAGCAGCTCGAAAGTCGGGGTGTGAACCGCACTTCCAGTGGACACCTCGCTGAACAGGCCCAAGTGTCTGCATTTCAAGTGCGAAAAGACCTGGCTTATTTTGGACGTTTTGGAACGCGTGGCATGGGCTACACCGTGAGTGTGCTCAAACGGGAGATCCGAAGGGTTTTGGGACTCAACCGTCCTTGGAATGTCATCGTCTTCGGAATGGGCCGTCTGGGACAGGCAATCGCACACTATCCGGGCACCTTGGATTATGGTTTCAATGTGGTCGGTCTCTTTGATGTTGATCCGCAAAAAGTGGGGCAAAGTATTGGTGCTCTGACAATTCAACATACCAGTGAGTGTGCTGATTTTATTGGCTCACATGTAGATCCCATTGACATGGTTTTGTTAACGGTGCCGACGGACAAAGCACAAGAGTCTGCTCAGAAATTGGTCGAATTAGGGATCAAAGGCATTTTAAATTTTTCACCCATTGTGCTGCAACCACGTATGGAGGACAATGAAGGTCAAGTTCGACGCGCAGTGGAGTGGAGAGACGTGATCGTAGAGAACATGGATTTTTTGACGGGAATGAAGCGATTGGCTTTTTACATCCTCAACCCGGCTCTGCGTGAACTGGATCAGGAGGTTCAACTATGAAATGGACAAAATGGGTATGTGTTCTGGCTTTGGGTCTCCCCTTAAGTTCGTGTGCGAATGGGGATATCTTCTCTTACGACTTCCGAAACAAAGTGGGGATTGCCATCAATGCCAAAAACAGTGATGCCTTTGGCATTGTGAAAAGATCTCAGGACGACAAAGGTAAAATCAGTGACACTGTGGAAGGTCCACGCAAAGCCATCGAGTTTATCTTCACATCCCTACCCGGCTCGCAGGCGGCGTACATCACAGGCTACCGGATCGAGCGCTACATATTGAACGGTGAAGACTTGACACAATACCCCCCAGAGGTCGTCCAAACAAGCAATATCTACATTCCCTCTGGGTTTACCTGCTCCAAACGATCCGAAGGCAACTCTTGTAAATTGACCGACAAGGATACCTATCCAGGCAATGTCGAAGCGCCCACCAAGTTTTATCTCAACACAATCGATGGATTGATCGGCTTGGCACAAGAAAATGCGAAAACCTACACCTTAAGTATGAATCTTGCGTTTTTTGGTACCTCGGCAACGGGTGAGTACTTTGAGTTTGAAGTAACCGGTATCAGCAGCAGCGCGTCGTTCAGCTTCCCTCGATAAATTTTACCAACGATAAGAAGTGAACCCTTTCGGGTTCGCTTTTTTGTTGTGCCCGGGGTAGGCTGGTGCAATGAAGAGGCGTTTTGTATGTATTTTATTGTGTCTGATAGGTGGAGCCAGTCAGGCTCAAATTGCTGAGCCCACCTCGAAGCTCTTGGCATCTGAGCTTATGAATGGATTGAAGCCTGCAGGCCTTGGAACGTTTAAAAGTTTAAATGTCACTGTACAGTTGGAATCAAAAGGGGAATGGCTCAAACGCGGATTGGTGACGTTCTCTCCTTCCCGACCGCAAGACGCAGGTCAGTGGTTGGATGCCCTGACGGGACGTGCGTACAGCTCGAGTCTCTTGGATTACGTCAAGGCAAATGGACAGACCATTGGCGCAGCAACGGCCCAAAAACCTGTTCAGATACTGGCTGAGCCCTACGCCATCGGCCTGTACGCACAAAAGAACACTTGGGTGATGGATGTCGCTCTGGCAGAGGTTTCCTCCAAAAACTTCTTGAGCACCAAAAATGCTGTAGGGGATCCCAAAGCGCCCATTGTCATTCGGGTATTCAGCGATTTTGAATGTCCATATTGCCAAAAACTCGAATCTGAATTCCTCATTGGGTACAAGAAAAAATTGCCCAAAGATGTTCGATTGGAATTTCACCACATGCCCCTGAGTGAGATACATCTCAAAGCCATTCCAGCTGCAGAGGCGTCGGAATGCGCAGGTGCACAAGGGCACTTCTGGGATTACCACGACCAACTGTTCCGCGACCGTTCGTGGATCCGCGCTGAAGACACACAGGCCGTTTTCCTTGATCTTGCTGCAGACCTTAAACTCAATCTGGGCGACTTCAAACGCTGCCTGGAGGCACACACGTACAAAAACAAGGTATCATCGGAACGCTCTGAAGGGGTGAAATTGGGTGTACAAGGCACACCCACTGTCTTTGTCAATCAATTCCGGATTGAAAATCCCTATGAGATTTCCAACTATGAGCGTTTATATCGATTGTTGCGGTAGAAATGAGAAAGATTTAATAGGCCAAGTTTTATGACAGTTGGCCTATTAGATTTGGTCTCAAACAGTTATTAAAAAACACTATGTGGTTTAGGGGTTGACAGAGGTGGGGTTATGTGCGCATGGAGTCAGTGCAAGCTGTGATTTCAGTGTGCTAGAGAGTGTATGAATTTGTCTAGAGAGGGAATTTGAGAATAAGAGTATGTGCTAGACTGCATTTTGGTATGACACGTAAGCCCTATCCATTGGACTTAATAGACATATTCTTGGTAAGGGCTCTAAACCCCGTGATTTCCCTCACTGGCACCCTATCTATCATTGCTTTCATATTCTCGGGACCATCTGCTGGGTGGGCGTACATCTCCCAAATTCCAGTCAAAAAGGGGCCTGGGAGAGGCGAGGTACGACGCAATACCCCGTCTATGTCTTTGAGATTCCACACGGGTTCATACAGTCTCGTTACTTCGGTACCTTACAAAAGCTTAAGCTCGAATTCCTGAATCGTCTTGGACAGAGTGGCATGTCTTGCACGGCGCCAGACTCGATTTCATGGCCTTGTTCACTCTGGCCCTTCTCTCCAAAACCACGTGCCGTCTTGCCCGCATTGCCGAAATCTTAAACCAGTCAGGGACCAAGCCATATGCAACCCGTTCTGCAATTTGATGTCAGGGGTATGTCATCAGAACTGTGATTAATATGTCAGGAGTCTTATTTTAAAGTATCCGTGGGTAGAGAAACCCAAGAATTCAAAAGCAAGCGATGAATGGAAACGTGAACCACTGTGTTCTGCGTTGGGCTGTTTATTTGCTTGAAAAAGGATAAATAGAAAAAGGATACATATATGTTAGATACGGCTTACTTGATCGATTAACACCTGGACCTATTTCTCGATATACAGGACCAATTCACTTTTGCCTTTCTCTCTTTAAATTTGAAAATAGCCTAACACGCTTAGCTCATTTTAGCAAGACTATGCGGTTTAGGCGTAACCTCATTTAGGGGTTGACATAGGTAGTAAATGGTGGTTATGACAAGCCACCCTGATTTCAGAATAAGCGGCTTGGCCGCATAGTGTGCCGCTCTGACCAAGACACGGGCTGGCCCCTTTTTGGGTGCCGTTTAGGCCAAGTTTTGGTCAGGTAAAATCTCTTGCTTCCCCCCGACTCCGAGTTGTACTTTTTGTCTTATCCTATGGCCTATCATTTTTCAGCCTCTAGATGAGATGGGTATGAAAGACAAGTACCTTACGAAAGTTTAAGCAGCGTGTCCGACTGAACATATTTGCTGTATCAAACACCCACCGAAACATTCCATTGCTAAAATACAAACATGCCAAAATCGTTCGATCACACCATCCCCATCCCACTCCCTCACGAAATTCAACGCCCTCTCCTTCTCTCTCTTCTCTCCTCTCACCCCTTTCGCCTCATCGCTCTCCTCGCTCCTTCTGGTTTCGGTAAAACCACCCTCCTCTCTCAGTACGCCGTCTCTTCCTCTCCTTGGCTCTCCCTCTCTGACGATTCCCAAGATCTCTCCTTCTTCTCTTCCTCTCCTCTCTGCGCTCTCTCCTCTCCCTTTTCCTCCTTTTCTTCCGCTCTCTTCCCTGATTTCTCCCCTTCTTCCCTCGCCCATGCCTTTCTCTGACCTCCAACACCTTCCTCCTTTTCAACTTTTTTCTCGATCAAATTCAACACCTTTCCCCTTCTTCTGCCTCTTTTCTCAACCTCCTCTTCCAAAACTTCCCCTTCTTTCTCTTTCTCCTCTCCGGTTACACCCCCCATCACCTCAACTTTTCCCACCTTCTCTCTAAAAACCTCGCCCTGATCCTCGATGCACACCACCTTCGCTTTTCTCCTTCAGAAGTCACACACTACCTCTCCATCAAAAACCCCACCCTCTCTCCCTCTACTCTCTCTTCTCTCGATGGTTGGCCCGCGGGTCTCTCCCTTCACAGCTCCTCCACTTCTCATTTCTTCGATCCACACGCGCTTATACAAGAACTTCTCTCCGATACCCTCTCCCTGTGTCCACAATTTCCAACACTCGCAACCCATGCGATTTGGACCCAAAGTGTCTTTGAAAGGATTGGATTGCCAGGCAATCTTCTGAAGGAACTGTGGCGTGCCGGACACCTTTTGGTCCCACTTGGACACGACTCATACAAACCACACCGGATTTTGCGTCTGTTTTTAGAAGAATTACTCAAAAAAGATGAAGAAGCATACAAAACAGTGCATTGTTTGGCTGGACAACGGATGGAACAAGAAGGAAAACCGATTGAGGCATTGAAGCACTACAAGAATGCAGGACGGCATGAAGATGTTTACAGGATCATTCGAAGTGTGTATTTGAGCTATCTAGGCAGGATTGAATATTCTACGGTGTACCGTTTTTTTGAGGACATGGATATTGAATCGCTGCCATTGGATCTTTTTGAAACCTATGCGGTTTGTTATCCGTATAATCCGTCTTTCAATTTATACGATAAGGAGTTTTCAAGAGAAGCCAGGGGGCTATTGGAAGAAGCCTACAGAAGGGGAGGGAGATCTGAGGATATACATAAAGAATTGAGTTCAATTGAATTCTGTTTGGGAAATAGAGAAAAGGCATTGAGGTGGTTGGATAATGGATTATCTGAATCTCATTTGAAGAACAATTTGACATTGATGAGAAAAAAGTTAATGTATTTGTATTTCGAAGGAGAAACGTCCGAAAAAGAAAAATTGATATCCGATATACTGTGTAAAACAGATGAACAAGAAAATCTGAGGCAAAAAGCAGTGAGTTGGGCAATATGCGGTAAAGGATACGTGATTGATGGTAAATATGCAAAGGGAATGCACCTTTTGAATAAAGCAATGGGTATTTTTCAGAAACAGAAGAATATCAATTACCTTGCCATCACATTGGATGGCATGTTGGCAGGTTGGATGGGAATGGATGAATGGGAGAAAGCGAAGGAAACATGGGAGGAATTGAAATCATTGGACGTACGGTTGGAATATTTATCACATTTTGCAGCGGTGTATTTGTTGATGGTTGGGGAATATGAGGAGGGTTTGAGGTATGCAGAGAAAGCAGAATTAAAGGGAATTGCATTTGAATTGATGTGCCTGATGGGAAGAAAGGCAGAGGCGGAGATTGCCTATGAAGAATTGAAACATATGTCTGGGTATGAGTTGGGATGTGAATGTGAGGGAGTGGAGATACACATAGGGATAGGGATGTGCATATTGGGGAAGGTAGAGGAGGGAATGAGGAGAATAGAGAGGGGAATGGAGGGATTGAAGGATGGGTATATGAAGGTGAGGGGAAATGTATATTTGGGAAGAGAGGTGGATGGGAGATATGAGGGTGTGATTGAGAGGGACAGGGTATTTTCGAGAAGGATAAGGGAAGAGAATATAAGAAATAGAAAGGTGTCGATAAGAACGATCAATGGAGTGGAGATAAGGTTTGAAGAGAAGGTGTATGGTATTGGGAATAGAAAGCCAAGAGAAATATTGGTATTTCTAATTGTAAATAAAGAGTCAAGTAGGGAAACAATAATAGATTCTGTATGGGGAGAATCACACTTAAGCGCAGATTATTTTTCCGATTCTATCTACAGATTGAGAAAGATATTGGAGGGAATGGGAATAGAAGATGGAATCAAGCAGGAGAAGGGATACTATAGGGTATCAGAAGGGTACGTATGGGAATTGGATATAGAAGATATGGAAGGGTGTGAATTGGAGAGAGGTGTGTGGATGGATGGGGCAGAATCGGAATGGTTTGAGGTAAAGAGGGAGGAGTTGAGGAAAAGGAGGTATGAAAAGCTGATAGAAATGGGAGAGAGGGAAGTGAAGTGGTTGGAGAAGGCAGTGGAGTATGAGCCGATGGAAGAGGAGGGATATAAGAGGTTGATGGGTGTGTATCGGGAGAGGGGAGAAAAAAGGAAAGAAGAGAAGTTAAAAGAAAAGATGAGGAATATATGGGTGAGGGAATTTGGGATGGAACCGAATCTGTATAACAAATAGAAATTGGAACACGTGAAATGTATATGGAATGCGGACCCATTTTATACATTTACACGTGTTTATAGGAAAAATATTTCTTTTAATATTATAAATTATCCAGATGTTTTTTAGCCTCTTGAAGTACCCTGACTATCGGTAGTTAAGATTGAAGAGAGAAAGGCAAAAGTGAATTGGTCCTGTATATCGAGAAATAGGTCCAGGTGTTGATCGATCAAGTAAGCGGTGTCTAACATATATGTATCCTTTTTCAAGCAAATAAACAGCCCAACGCAGAACACGGTGGTTCACGTTTCCATTCATCGCTTGCTTTTGAATTTTTGGGTTTCTCTACCCACGCATACTTTAAAATAAGACCCCTGACATATTAATCACAGTTCTGATGACATACCCCTGACATCAAATTGCAGAACGGGTTGCATATGGCTTGGTCCCTGACTGGTTTAAGATTTCGGCAATGCGGGCAAGACGGCACGTGGTTTGGTGAGAAGGGCCAGAATGAACATGGCCATGAAATCGAGTCTGGCGCCGTGAAGGCGGACAATGCCGTATAGCCCAAGATGTTGAAGGAGGCTTGCAAGACGGCTATAAGTTCTTTGAGAGGGTCTCTCGGGGGAAACGACGTGATGGTTCATCCCTCTGTTTTCATTCTCTCAATCAGGATTTTTGTCCATCGGATTTTTTGTAAGGCACTGAAAACAGATACAGCGATTTCCATCATCTTTTGGATATTGGATGAAATAAAAGATACCATTCCGACTTCTTTTGGCAACGCCCAAGATTCCTGATATTTAAGGAACTTCCAGTAGAATGGAAAAAGATGCGTTATCTGGTAGGTACTTGGGTTGTTTCAGCGTGTCAGTATACCCGAAATGAAAGCAAAGCCTCACCCTGGAGTGTTCTGACTTGGTCTGTGTTCCAAAAGAGGAGGGATTGATTGCCCTGCTTGAGTTCAAGTGCGCCAACAGGAAGGGAGGACCCAAAGTCCTTGCTCCATCGGACCTTGAGGGTGTTTGCGCCGTCACGTAAGCTGTAGAGGAACCGGTTGGTTGATCCAGCGTAATCCCCTAGGGTTTGGCCATTCAGAACCAGAGATAGAATGCCACTGGCCATCTTGACTTCCAGTTTTGGGACAGGGGAGGAGCCCATACCTGTATTGGCCAAGCTGTGTTGTTTATCGATAACGAGAATGAATTTTAGATTTCCTTGAGGAGGTTGTTTGGTATCGTCAAATGGGTAGTTGAAGAGAACTTCACCATCTTTGGAGCGTATGGCAATGTTACCAGACCGATTGAGTCCCTTCCACCCGACTTGGATTGTGTTCGGACCTGATTTCAGTTTGGAGGAAATGTCCTGAAGGTTGATCTTGTTGTCTTGAAACTCAATGGGTGATTCTGAATTTAAAGACACTGTAACGCGTTGCGCAACAGGTGACAGCTTGAGTGTGAAAAGGCCACTGGGTTGTGCGAAACACCATGCCGCCCAGCAGAACAGACAAAACATAACAGGTCGTATCATTTTAACCCTATTGTTGGGACATCTAAACAAAGACAAAAACGAAAAAATGACCCTAAACAACATTTACCACATCTATGCACTGCTGCCTTCTCTCATATCTGGAAGCCAAAAACTAGAAGACACTGTAACGGCTTGGATGTGCTTGGGTGTGTGGGTTTATTAAAAATTCCTTGAGATAAGCTTCACAGTTTATTGATACATAGCCTGGGTTTGGACCAGGTCATAGATCAATAAAGCAAAAAACTCTGTCCTGTAAAAGTTTTTTGTTATGTGCATATTCAGAACAACGCCCAGCTGCAAAAACCAGATTCTGGCCGTCTGCCTTCAGGATCGTTTGCCTCAAAAAATCAGTCTTTTTACTTTCTTAGACGGTATTTTGAATCGACTCTGCGGTGTGGCTAGAAGTGGAGAATAGCGCAACCTCATCTAGGGGTTCAAAAATGATATGCCATAGGATAAGACAAAAAACGCAACTTGGAGTCGGAGGGAGGCAAGAGATTTTATCTGACCGAAACGGATTCCCGCTCTTATCAGTGAAGAGAATGTTGACTCAATAATACGTCTTGCTGAATAAAATTCCTCTTTGAAACGTAAATTTTTTCTTCTTCCATTCTTTTGTCTTGGGCAGAACAGCATCCCAGAAGGGGCTTGTCCGCGTCTTGGCCCAAACGGCACTCGTCTTGGACATAGCAGGTATCTATAACTTTGAACTCTTGTAATTTTAGTTTCGAAAGAGCTCTATTCTTTTAATTATATCATTATCTCGTGACGACACTCCCTAGCCTGTCTGACCGTGGTTCTGAGGGTGTCGTTGATCTGTTCCCAGAGACCGGACATTTTCCATTTGGCGAAGTAGGTGTAAACGGTCTTCCAGTGTGGAAAGTCGAGGGGGAGCGAGGTATAAAAAAAGAGTATCCTACAGCGGCTCCTCGACAGGTTAGACTCTTTTACAGCAAGTTTATTAATTTTGGGGATATTTTATTTTTGAATGTAATGTGGTAAAATCTATGTATGCCAGTAACTTATAGTTTAGATCTTAGAAAAAGAATAGTTGAAAAATACTATGAAGGATACACAATAAAAGAGGTTGCAGAAATATATAATGTTTCTTCCTCGGCTGTTGGACGATACTTGCAGCTTGATGACAACAATGTATTGGAACCTAAAAAAAGAGGAACTAAAAAGCCACCCCGTATAGATATTGCAGACTTTGAAAATCTAAGAGCAATGGTACAAAGTATGCCGGATATTACCTTAGAAAAAGCGTGTCAAGAATGGGAGAAAATGTATGGTGTGACCGTGAAAAAAGCGACAATGTATAGAGCGTTTCAACGTGCGGGGATAAAGTATAAAAAAAACTTATATCGCACTTGAAAAAGAAACACCATCAAATATAATAAAAAGAGAGGCATTTATTGAAGAGATTTTGAAAAGTGATTTAAATGAAATTGGATTTTTAGATGAATTTGGCGTACATATAGATTGTGAAACCCTCTATGGATGGAGTCATAAAAAAAGACTATATTGCAAAATAAATAGATCAAAAAGAAGGAAAAAGAGAAATGTAATACTCATTCTACATATGAAAATGGTGTGCACGTTTATAATTGATGGAACAATGAATACTGACGTATTTTTAAAATATATAGAGATATTTTGCGAAGAAATCAAAAAGATTGGTATTAGAAAAATAGTAATGGATAATTTAAGCGTACATAAAACGAAATCTGTAAAAGATTTATTTGAAGAGAATGGAATAGAAATACTATATATACCTCCCTATAGTCCAGAATTGAATCCAATAGAAGAATCGATTTCGAAAATAAAGAATGGAATAAGAAGATATCCAAGTAAAACAATAGATAACATAGAAAATATCATTCAAGAATGCGTAGAGGCTGTAACTCCTGAAAATATAGAAGGATATAAAAAGCATTTTATGTCCTTTGTTAATTCCTAATAATTATGAAACCCGCTGTAAGACGGTCTCTAAGAATTAATTTCGTACGTGACGTCGATCTGTTCAGGTTGCACCCACTCAGTTTCAAAAACGGTCTATTGAATACGCCTGAAACGGTTTCCAAAGTATGATGAAGACCATGTATTCACCTGAGGAAACCCCAGCATTTCCCGTGCGTTTGGCTGTAAAGCAGAGCCCACCTTATCCTTTCAATCCCATTTCAGCTCCCATCAAACTCGATCAGAACGAATGCCCATTTGACTTTCCAGAAGAATTGAAGGCCCAAGTCATGGAACGGCTTTCCAAAGTCCCTTGGAACCGGTACCCAGAAGTCGATGCGCTGGAGGTTCGAAAAGCCATTGCAGACTACGAGTCTTGGCCGGTTGAAGGTGTTGTGGTCACGACAGGCAGCAACCTGATGATCCGAACGCTGTTGCAGCTGTCAGGCCTGGGTCACCGCATCTTAACGGTCAAGCCGAGTTTTCCCCTGTACGCACTTGAAGCCGGTTTATTCGAATGCCCACTCACTGAACTGGCCCTTCAAGATGACCTGACGGTCAATCCGGATGAACTGTCCAAAGAATTGAAATCCGGGTCCGGTATTGTATATTTGCCTCAACCTCAGGTTCCCACCGCGCATTTGGAACCTGACGCCCACCTGAATGCATTGGCAGAACATGCCAATCATCGGTGGATGGTTGTCTTAGACGAAGCGTACCATCAGTTTTCGGGGACGGATTACAGGGATTGGATTAAAACCCGTTCCAACTGGGTGTCGGTCCGAACATTTTCGAAGGCTTGGGGGCTCGCCAGCCTCAGGATGGGCTATGCGCTTTGTCATCCCGATCTGGGAATGGAATTGCAAAAAGTGGTCATGCCCTTTTCCTGCACGCCCTGGCAAGCTTTAACCGTCAAGGTTGCGCTTGAACACCCTGAATACATGGACAACCAGGTGCGCCATGTGAATGCCGAAAAAGTTCGCATGTTTGAACGGCTTCAACACCACCCTGTCTGGCATTTTTACCCTTCACAGACGAATTTTTTTCTGTTTAGAACGCCCAATGCTGAGGATGCATATCGGTTTCTTTTGGAGAGAGGTATATTGGTGCGGCGTCAAGATGTCCTGTTTGGCCTCGAAGGTTGCCTTCGTGTCACTTTGGGATCGCGTGCCGAGAACGACGCCTTTCTAGCCGCTGCATTCGCGGTTTTCCCAGACTGAGGTTTTGCAAAAAGCCATTCAGTAGATATTTACAGAAAATCTGTGCGAAGTGGAACGGTTCAACAGTCGGTCATAGAAGGCCATACAGGGGTTGTACCTAGCGGGCACGGATATCTTTTTCAAATCTTGAAAATTTCATTGAAATACACCCAGCGATATAATCGATCATCCGCAGACGACTCCGCGGCTCGAGGTGATTTCTCATGTCGGATGAATGCATAGATCGCATATATATAGTGGTCGATGTTGAAAAGTGAAGATCTTAACAGATTTTTGACAACAGCATCGTCAATGGATGTGTCGGCAAAATTCACACTGTCTCTATAGCGAATAACTCCACTTTTCATATTGACTTCGAAGTTTCCAGACGGAAGCCCCCAGTTGAGCAATGTTATGAATTCAGCACAGTCGGATATGCGCTTTAGCGGACACTGAAAGGGATACTCTGAGGGATACTGTGATATCGTAAGGACAGTAAAAGTGTTCTCCAGTACTGTAAGATACAGCGGCATGCGATTGCCAAACAAGATATGATCGATAACATAGGATTTTCCGAATGCGTCGCTGATATAATATAGCAACCTCATCTCTTTTAAAATATCGCCAAGCTGAATAAACATACTCAACGCAGATTGTGCTTCTTGTCTCTTCATAACGTGATCAACCTCGCTCTTTTTATTTGATTCGAAATCAAGGTATCAAAAAAACATCAAAGGGACGCCTTATCTTTATTTAGGTTGTATAACGAAAAGACGACCATATTGTCGGATACTACCATACTTTGTCAGTATGGTAAAGCTGAAATATAGCAATTGTCAGTATAATAGGTGAATGAGAGCATAATCTAAGGATTTGAGAGAACGGGTAGTGGAAGCGTATAAAAAATGCCAGTTATTACTGAAGTGACTCAGCGTTTCAAAATAAGTTACACTGCTGATCGAACCTGCATTCGTGCCACACCAAGCAGGTTAAGCTATAGTTACTAAACTTCGTCCTGGTCGTGCTCGAAGCCTAGAAACAGAAACACATCAAATGATTCGAGATCAAGTGGCGATCTGGCCCCTTCTCGGGTGCCGTAGTTGGGCCAAGACGCGGAGATAGCCCGAGTTCACGGCCATGTTCATTCGGGCCCTCCTCTCCAAAACCACGTTCCATCTCGCCCGCATTGCCGAAATCTTAAACCCTCCAGTGGAGTTAGGGCCTAACAGCTTTAGTGGCACACGCTTCTTAAACTTTTATAAGCTACCGAATTTTTTACTTTCTCTAAACCGTATTTAATGGGGTGAACACCGGCCTTGGTTGACTTGAGTGATTCTTGAGGCGATTTATTGTTGAAGATATAATCATAGATCAGATATGCGTAGTAGTTAATATTGTAATGTGCTGATTCCAGCAGGGTCTCTATCAATTGATCATCTATGGATGTGTCGGAAAAGTCGATTGTGTTTTTGAAGCGAACGGCTCCGGATGCAATGTGAATCTCAAAATTTCCATATGGAAGTCCCCAGTTGATCAATGATATGAGCTCCATGCAACCGGGTATGCGATCGGGCGGGCAGATGCATGGATAAGTTGATATCGCAGCAACGATAGATAAAGGACCTAATACTGAGATATAGAGCGGCATGTCTTCACCAAAGAATGTATGGTCGATCGAGTAGGTTGTCCTGCGCGTGCTGATGCTGTACGGCCATTCCATCTTAGTTAAAATACTACCAATCTGAATAAATATGCTCTCCAGAGATTGCGCTTCTTGTATATCCATAACGTGATCAACCTCGCTCTTTTTATTTGATTCGAAATCAAGGTATCAAAAAAACCATCAAAGGGACGCCTTATCTTTATTTAGGTTGTATAACGAAAAGACGACCATATTGTCAGCATAATAGGTGAACGAGGGCATACTCCAAGGATTTGAGAGAATGGGGAGTGAAAGCGTATAAAAAATGCCAGTTATTAGAGACTGTATGAACTTGTTTAGAAAGGGAATTTGGGAATAAGGATATGTGCTAGGCGGTGTTTTAGTATCACTTGTAAGCCATATCCATTTGACGTAACGAATATATCCTCGATAAGGGCTCTCAACCCCATGATTTCCCTCACTGACACTCTGTCTATCATTGCTGTCGTATTCTCGGGACCATCTGCTGAATGGGCGTACATCTCCCAAATTCCAGTCAAAAAGACCCGCAGACGTCTGGAGAGAGGCGAGGTACGACGCAATACCCCGTCTATGTCTTTGAGATTCCACACAGGTTCATACACTCTCTTAGAACGCCCAATGCTGAGGATGCATATCGGTTTCTTTTGGAGAGAGGTATATTGGTGCGGCGGCAAGATGTCCTGTTTGGCCTCGAAGGTTGCCTTCGTGTCACTTTGGGATCGCGTGCCGAGAACGACGCCTTTCTAGTCGCTGCATTCGTGGTTTTCTCAGACTGAGGTTTTGCAAAAAGCCATTCAGTAGATATTTACAGAAAATCTGTGCGAAGTGGAACGGTTCAACAGTCGGTCATAGAAGGCCATACAGGGGTTGTACCTAGCGGGCACAGATATCTTTTTCAAATCTTGAAAATTTCATTGAAATACACCCGGCGATATAATGGATCGTCCGCAGACCACACCGCGTCTTGAGGTGATTTCTCATGTCGGATGAATGCATAGATCGCATATATATAGTAGTCGATGTTGGAAAGTGAAGATCCTAACAGATTTTTGACAACAGCATCGTCAATGGATGTGTCGGCAAAATTCACACTGTCTCTATAGCGAATAACTCCACTTTTCATATAGACTTCGAAGTTTCCAGACGGAAGCCCCCAGTTGAGCAATGTTATGAATTCAGCGCAGTCGGATATGCGCTTTAGCGGACACTGAAAGGGATACTGTGATATCGTAAGGACAGTGAAAGTGTTCTCCAGTACTGTAAGATACAGCGGCATGCGATTGCCAAGCAAAATATGATCGATAACATAGGATCTCCCGGATGCTTTGCTAATATAATATAGCAATCCCATCTCTTTTAAAATATCGCCAAGTTGAATAAACATACTCTCCGCAGATTGTGCTTCTTGTCTCTTCATAACGTGATCAACCTCGCTCTTTTTATTTGATTCGAAATCAAGGTATCAAAAAAAACATCAAAGGGACGCCTTATCTTTATTTAGGTTGTATGACAGAAAGACGACCATATTGTCAGATACTACCATACTTTGTCAGTATGGTAAAGCTAAAATATAGCAATTGTCAGTATAATAGGTGAATGAGGGCATACTCCAAGGATTTGAGAGAACGGGTAGTGAAAGCGTATAAAAAATATCAGTTATTACTGAAGTGACTCGGCGTTTCAAAATAAATTAGAGACTGTATGAACTTATCCGGGAAAGCGATTTAGGAATAAGAGAGTGTATGAACCTGTGTGGAATCTCAAAGACATAGAGGGGGTATTTCGTCGTACCTCGCCTCTCTCCAGGCCCTTTGGGGTCTTTTTGACTGAAATTTGGGAGATGTACGCCCATTCAGCAGATGGTCCCGAGAATACGACAGCAATGATAGATAGGGTGCCAGTGAGGGAAATCATGGGGTTGAGAGCCCTTATCAAGAATATGTCTGTTAAGTCCAATGGATAGGGCTTACGTGTCATACCAAAACACCGTCTAGCACATACCCTTATTCCTAAATTCCCTCTCTAGACAAATTCATACAATCTCTAATCCTTTCAACAGGCTGCAAGGGTCAAACAACATGACGGAAAGAAAGGCCATACAATAGAGGCAATTATGCTGACTGCAACCACGCTTCTCTTCAGTGTCTTGGATCCCTCTGGCGATGCCTATGGAGATGGGCGTTACATTTTGCCCAGCGATTTATCCGACGCAGAGAAGAAGAGTTTGGATATTCGCAGCTTTGCCGTGTTCGATCGCCAAGGGGTTTTGGAATTCAAAATTGGGTTTGCCCGCTTGAGCAATGCCCTGAACAGCCCACGGAGATTTTCGACACCTTACCTCGATCTCTTCATTCAAACAGGCATGGGCGGCCAGGTTCATCTGGCGGATACAGGCTTTGAAACTGCGTCTGGGACGGGCTGGCAATGGCACATTGCAGTTACACCCTACAAAACCGTTGTTCAGCGGGATCAAAGGGATTTAACTGCGGTTGAATCGAATGTCCAGGTTTCTGTGGAGGGCAGTTCTCTTGTTTTGGACACGCAAATTCCTTCCGGCAGTTATGGATATTGGTTGACCAGTCGGGTGTTTGACCCACTCTCACAGAAAGGCTACCTTGAACCAACGACCGAGACAGGCATGCGCCGATTGTTTAGTCCCGTCGTGTCCTCACCTTCGCCTGTTGACGTTCTCTCTTTACAGCCTGCGGCGGGACTGTACACCAAACGGACACTGCCTCCGGTTGGCAAAATGAGCGACCCCCGTCCACAAAAACTCCTGTGGGCAGGGGCAATTTCTCTAGTACTCACCCTTCTTGCGAGTTTGAAAATCCTAAAACTTAAGCGATAACACCGTCCTAATTAAGCTCAGACCGAACCCTGGTCGCTGTTTCCTTACCTTTCATGAGTCCACCAAAACCAATCCAGGAACCTGAGAGCGTGTTGCCCGCGACCCTGTAGGTCGCCAGTCCGGATTCGCTGCCGGTCGACCACACCACAGACAATATGTCATCTGTGAGCAAACCTGTCCCGCGGTGAACGCTGCTCCCAATTTGCCAAGTCAATAAAAACACAGAATTGGTTTCCTGAACTTCAAGTGTACCTTTGTAAGCTGTTCCATTCGGGTTCTGTCCCTTTAGGGTGTAATTGCCTGTCAACATGCAGATATCACACAGGCGAGAGGATGTTGACGGTCAGATGGATGACAGGTACAGCCGCAAGTGCCTTAGAAATGGGGCACTGTTCCTTGGCTTCTTGGGCCAATAAATGTAACAATTCAGTGCTGGCTTGGCTGACTTGCGCATTGAGGTACAGGTCAATCTGTGTGATGGATGGACCCTCACCCAAATGGACTTTGGCTGTCGTCTCCAGGTATTCGGGTGTGATGTTGTGTTTTCCGAGAAGTGCTGAAAGGAACATCGTGTAACATCCCGCATGAGCAGCAGCAATCCACTCTTCGGGGTTGGTGCCGCCTGCGTTCTCAAACCGTGAAGCAAACGTATAGGGACCCTCGTAAACTTTGCTCTCAAGCTCGACATTTCCCGAACCTTCTTTTAGGCTTCCTTTCCACACAGCTTTTGCAGATTGAACAGACATGGTTTCTCCTTTGAACGATGCTACACCCTACAGGCCAAAGATTTCATTTAGACAACGAAATTTTACAGCACCAGAGGACAAATGGGAAGCTGTACGCGTATTGCATTGACCAAACCTGTTTTCACAAGTGGGTTCTTAAAGTACCCCAATTGGTATATTCTGATGGCAGAATGGGGAGGCGATAAAGAGTGCGAAACGGGTGGATCATTGCTGTCATGGTATGGACATCTTCAGCTTGGGCTTCAACACTGAACGACGCGGTATCTCTGTACGCCAAAGGCGATGTCGCGACCTCATCCGCGGTCGCTGTTGCGCTGAACACATCAGACGGGTATGCATTGGCCGCAAAGGCACTGTCTTTGGGTGCAAGTTTGTTTCCCGAAAGCCAAAGAGAAGCCTCTTACGAAAAGGCAGAACAGTACGCCCGAAAAGCCATAGAACTCGACCCTAAAAATGCAGAGGCACACATGGAGCTGGCCCGCGCCTTGGGTCGACTGGCACAGTTTCGCGGTGTCTTGCAAAGCTTGGGGCTGGCCAGTGAAGTGCGCAGCGAATTGGAGTTGGCGATTCGTCTGGATCCCAAAATGGCAGCACCTTATGTCGCATTGGCCTTGTGGCACGCCGAAGTCCCCATGGTTGCCGGGGGACGCAACAGTGAGGTTGAGCCCAACATCCAAAAAGCCCTTGCTTTGGAGCCGGGGGTCATCATTCACCGTCTGGAATACGCGAACGCCTTGATGAAAGTCTCCCAGCGCAATCGTAAAAAAGCCATTGGCCAACTCGAAATTGCCGTGAAACTGACACCGAGAGATTACTGGGACAAGATCGACCTTGAAAACGCCAAGAAAATGTTGGCGTCAATGCGATGAAACAAGAGGTTTGTTCATTGTTCGTCAGGTAAAAGGGGTAAAATTTTCTCCGTGGCTTTGGGATGGATTACATTGAATTTCTTTGTGAAGGGTGACGCTTTGGGTCATCTGGTTTGGGGTGTACGTTGATTGGGGATAGGCTCCGTTTGAGCCTCTCTCGCTTTTTTTGTGGCTGTGCTTGCCGTACTTTGAAAAGACACAGATCGATTTCTATGGGTGTTGCCCTCGCTGTTTTATCGGGCTTTGGCAGTGTTTTGGCTCGCACAATCAAGATCATCGAGGCCCAAAATCTCGAACTCCGCAATGTCGTGGTCAAAGATGAAACGGGACGTGAACAAACACAAGAGTTCATCGTGATCTCTGGGCCCCGTGTCGAGCTGTCCATCGACAAGAGCACAATGGTTGCTCAACGCATTGAATTCAACAAGACCCAGAGGACCCTGACCTTGGTTGGCCGTGGAATCTACACGAGCGTATCGACCGACAAGGACAACAAAGAGATTTCTCAAAAACTGGAAGGGGACGATCTGGTCGTCAATATTGGTGCAGAAGACGTTCAGGGCGAAGATGTCTTGATCTCGACAGGCACACTGGATGTGAGTGGAGAAAAACTCCGTCGCATTCCAGGGCAAATTGAAGTGGATAAAGGGTATTTTACGTCCTGTGCGAAGTGCGGCCGAAACCCAAACGACTATGCCTTTCGGGCAGACCGTCTGGTGATCTATCCGGGAGACCGCCTGATTGCCTACGGTGTTCAGATTTTGCTGGCGGACGACCCGATTTTTTACCTCCCCGTTCTCATCAGCTTTCTGGGCAACGACCAACTCCAACCGAAATTTTCTTTTGGGAATGCCGACCCCGATGGCCTGACCTTGGGTGCAGATCTCCCCTTTGTTGCGGGAGAGCAAACCTACGGCATTTCCTACCTCAGATTCTACGAACACCGCGATCCAGCTGTCGGTTTTGGCGTGAAACTGAAGTCCTACGATGTCTTGAAAGAATTGACGGGCGCGCCGAATGTGTTCAACCTAGAGTCCCGACTGGATCCCAAACCCCTCTCTGCAGATGGAAAGTATGTCGATGGTGTGGGCGGATACCTGTACGACTACAACCTGGATTGGAAAGGCCGGTATGTCGCCTTAAACGATAAGGGCGTCCAATTTGCGGCCAAGGTGCAACGGGCCGACACGCGCCAGGACGCGACACTCAAAAACATCACCACAGCCGACATAGATTTATCGACCAGTACACCAGATTTCGATTTTTCCGCCAAATACTTCAACCAGTACATTCACGATCCCAAAACGGCCGCACCTTCTCGGGTGCTCAAGCGTCCCGAAGTGATGGTCGATCCCAAAGCGTGGAAAGCCTCCCTGGGCGGAATCAGCCTCGGTTTGGACACGAAATTTACAGTGGGACGTTATTTTGCGCCGACGAACTTGGGCAACCGCGAAGCGCTTGCTGCAGCGACAGCCGATCCGATCAGCCAATTGAAGTTCTCTGAAGAAAGCCGTTTTTTGCTGGATTACAACTTGAATTTTGGGGTCAAATTGTGGTCTGGTGCTTCATTTGACCTCACAAACATTTATCAGGGGAAATTTTACACGAATGAAAACCGTGCCGTGGACACCCGTTTGAGTGCAGGTTTGACCCAGGTTATCGGTTCAAACAGCTTCAAGGTCCAATACGATTTCGCCCGCATCGAAGGACAGAGTCCCTTCCAATTTGATGCACCGCCTTTGCGTTCGACGCAGAGTAAAAATATGTCCTTTAGTGCGACCCTGCAACCGATTTCTGGCATTGTCCTGACCGCGTCGCAGGCCATTGATCTGACACAACCCACCAATGACAAACAAAAGCCAGCCCAATTTGGGGTCGATGTGACGCTCGGCAATCTGATTCCAGAACTTCCCCTCAATATCACCTATCGGCAAGGGCGTCAGATTTACAAAGCAACGGGTCGTGTATGGGGAGAAATCGACAGTTGGAGCTTGTCCAGCAGCCTCAACAAGGGCGGTTGGACCTTCAGCGCCGGGACGGCTTGGCGGGTGGCGCAAACCGCAGGAGATTCCGACCAATTTGATCCCCTGTTGTTGCGGACCAGCTTGGTCGATCCAGACGGACAAGGCAGCCTCAACTTCTCGCTCAACAAAGACCTCAACAAGGGCGTATGGACCAGCACCTCCTTGGATTTCCGGGGAAATGCCTCCAAAAAACTTGGGATATCCGGAGCAGACGGCCTGGAAATTGGGGTGCGTGAGACCTATTCATTTGTAAACCCTCGGATAGAAGGCCTGGAAAGTTTAGCCTACGGCAAAACGAAATTTGAAGTTTCCCATGATTTTCTATTGCCGGATGACAAAGTGGAAACCGAAGATCCCAGCGAAGGCCAAGGAGCGCTCAAGGCCACATTGCAAGGCAGTTGGAACGACGGTGGCCGTTCGAGTTCGTCATGGAGTCTCAGTTATGGCAGTGTCTATGGAGGCATCAACTTTAATCTCAAGAAAGCAGATTGGGATAAACCGGTCTTTTCAGCCGCCTACAGCTCAACAGGCGTAAGGCAAAAATGGGATGCCAATTTGGATCTGCTCCTACCGGGATTGAAACAGACAGATTCAATGTTGCAGAGATTGTCCCTGTCGGGTGCTCAAGAAATTGTTCAAGACCGTCTGGCTGTACAAATAAAAGCCAGCTACAATCGAAATCTTCGAACAGACAATCGATATGACGAAACGATAAAACTCGATCCTCTTCGGATTGTGACTGCACTTGGACCGGCAAATGCGCCCACCGCCTATCTCGAAACAGGTCTAGGTTATACGTGGTCGCTGACGGCACCTCCAACCCAGAGTGCAGCCCCCTTCCAACCCACCATTGGTCTGCTCATCAACCGCTGTTGCTGGGCCATGCGGGGAGAGCTCAATTTGTCCAACAACTCTGTCAAGTTCTCATGGTTGATTCCAGGTGGAACAAATGCACAAACCAGTCTCCTGGAGGTTGACAGTAAGGGTACGCGCACCATTTTTGACGGACTTTCGGAGGCAAATCGATGAAGATAAACTGGCTGTTTTTTCCACTGGTATCCTTGTCTTGCCTAATGACAAGTTGCAGCATAATCGAGTTTTTCTTCTCTGGATCTCAGGATTCAGGGGTGCCTATCCAACTCGCTCTGTTGGAAAATCCACAGGCCAACATCTATCAATTGGACGTTCTGCCGTTGCAACCGTCTTCTGGATTGTCCCCTAGCGTAGACACTTCAAAAATTCGGGTGTATCCACTCACAAGTCAGGCCAGTGACCCGCCGCCTGTGGGCATCGAAAGCAGCGGTGACGGATCCAAAATCTACCTGGGATTTCGGAACCGCATTGGGATCATTTCCCGAGCAAGCATTCGCACTGCAGAGACGTCCAATCCCCCACGTTTGTCTGCAGATGAAACAATTTCTCCCGGCACAAGTGCATCCGGTGCCCCTTGCTCCATTCAGAACTTCCGTGTCAGCACCGACGACAAGCTTTTGTCCGCACTCCTTCAGTGTGGCTCGGTCGACGATCCGACCGTCCAACACATTTGGGTCTATTCTTTGGAGAAAAAGAAAGAGTTGGTCAAGTTGGCCAACCCAAGTCCCATCAGCGAAAGGATAGAGACCGTGAACAAACTGGCATTTCCATACTTGGCCTCGGGCAATCGGCTGTTCTTTATCAAACCAAACGTGCAAGACCGAACGCGCAGTGAATTGTACAACCTCGAACTGAAGGAATCTGGGGATATTTTACCTGCCGACTACAAGCCCAAAGTGGTCGATGGCATTTTCTCCCTCGGGCTGTACAACCAAATGCCTGTCGCACTGACAGCATCGGCCATTCAACGTATCGATACCGCTTCGGGAGAGCTCTCAAAGGACATCAATTTGCCTGAAAAAGCGACCGTAATGTGGAGCAATGCCTCTCGAGCGGCATTTTGGGATGCTGGCAATGAAGCTTCGGCCAATAAAAAAATCCGTTTCCGATCCCAAACGGGCGTCTCCGAAAACAACTCGCTTTCTGTGGTTCAGGGTGTGACATTTTCAAATGACAACTACGCGTGGCTGTTGAGCGACAGCCAACTTTTCCGCTACGATGTGGCCCTTTTAAGTTCCAATCCCACCACACCCATTGCCTCTGGCAGCGTGTCGTTTTCCAGTCTCAATTTGTCCCGCACCTTTTTGGGTATGGGTTGGATTTTGGAGTAAAGGTATGATGAATTGGCCTGTAGATCACATTGCCATTGCCACAGCAGACCTCGACCAGGGCAGTCAGCCTTATGTCAAATTGGGTTTTTCAATTGTGGGCGAAGATGAAGACGTTGAGGAGCAGAAGGTGCGCGTCCGGGTGTTTCAAAGCGGTGACAGCCTCATTGAAGTGTTGGCCCCAACCTCTCCGGACAGTCCCATTGCGAAATTTTTGAACACCCGGGGACCTGGATTGCATCACATTGCATTTCGGGTCGACGATTTGAATGCCGAGTGTGTTCGGTTATCGGCAGAAGGGGTACTGCTCACTCCGAAACCCCAAAGCGGGCGTGGAGGAACGCGTGTGGTGTTCTTGCATCCCAAGTGGGGCCAAGGAACATTGATCGAATTGATCGAGCATCCCAGACAGTGATTTTCAAAGATGTTTTCTTTTCTTTTTGTCTGAACCTTGACACCCCACGAGAGCTGTGCTACGATTCTTTGCGCGGAAACAGGGATTTTTTCCCTCTCCAAAGCTTGAAGGGGATGCCACCCTAGCTCAACTGGTAGAGCGCCCGATTTGTAATCGGAAGGTTGTCGGTTCGATTCCGATGGGTGGCTCCAAGAGGTTCGGGTATTTTGGAGCCGTGTATGGAAGTATGGGTAGGTGCCCGAGTGGTTAAAGGGGACAGACTGTAAATCTGTTGGTTGACGCCTACGCTGGTTCGAATCCAGCCCTGCCCACCATCAAGTGCTCGTGTAGCTCAGTGGGAGAGCACTCCCTTGGTAAGGGAGAGGTCGTCGGTTCAATCCCGACCACGAGCTCCAAATCGAAGGCAGGGGACCGTATTGGACGGTCCCCTGCTCCTTATCTTGGGTTATCCAAAATGGTCGTCCTCTCGTGCACCAGGTTGCGTCTTCAAGTTAAGATATCATCCAGTTATCTTGAATAAGACAGCATTCCCAAAAGGAGAAAGAAACGACGATGCACCGAACAAAACGTTTGCAGAAAAAGAAATTCTGCCTTTAAGGAAAACACGAAAACAGATACCCACATTTCTATTTCAGAAACAGCCATGGAATTGATCCGATTTGGGCTGGAATGTGCACGCTTGGCCATGGCCCGCAAATAAATTGCGCTCACTACACGATTGAACGTCTGTGCTTATATCAAGATACAGAAGCCCCGAGAAAGACTGAGCTAGCACTTCTGCGTGTTTCAGGCACGCATCCCGAAATCCAGAAAGGCGTTTGCGAGCAGCAGGCAGGGATCTTTGGAGAGTGGCAGATCTTCTGGTAGGTCTGCCCCCTGCGGGGCAAAAAAGTCATGAAGACGGACCAAGATGCGAAGGCAGTCGTGCATCCCAGCACGTGCAGCCAACCCTTCGAGCGTGGGCACGGAGTAATTCACGCTCCACAAAAAATGCTACTGTCAGACAGCACTCGCTCATCTCAATTCTTTCTCTCCAAAGGTCACTGCGCATATCAAGCTTCTCGATGGCTTTGTACTTGGCCTGTATCGCTCCTACTGAATCGAAATTCAGGTTACAAAACATCCATTCCTGTGTCTGAGGCGTTCCGCAATAGGGCCGTGTGCGCACGGCTCCCCAGGTGGCAAATGGCCTGAATTCCCTGAAATCCGAAACCATGTGGGCCGGCAACTTCAAGCTCGCCAGGATTAAAACAGCCCTGAATCTCATAAATACCCGTATCAAACGCACTCTTTATACAAGCCTTCAAAAGGCCAGAGACCCTCACAGAAAAATGGGCCTGCGTGGAATCGGCGAGAATTTTAGAAATCCAAACACAGGGCTTGTCGCCTTGCCAAATGCTCTGTGCAAAAAGTGCAGCCACCACGTCACCCTCATCGGCAACAAAAGAATGCTCACTGCGCTGGTAAAACCGCAGCGCAGCCAAAGAGGTTCGTATTCGCCCCTCCCGTTCTCGATCGGACCGTTCGTCGAATTGGGCATCTTCTTGTCGGAGAATCCGTAAGTCCAACTGGTGCAGTGCTTCGTGGTCCCGCTCATCAAAAGGTCGAAAACGCATGGTGCCAGCCTATCATCTAGACCTCGAATCGTTCAGGGGTTCGGTACCTTTGGGCACGGTCCCCAAAGAGACACCCCAATGCAAACGTAGCGCAGATCACAGGTGCCTTAAATCCCGCAACTGCAGAATTGACACTGGGAATCAACCAAAACAGAACAAGCCAGTAGGTAAAAAGAAAACACAACAGCATCATGGTTGTGTTTCGCCAAAACTTGGTCAGATTCATACACGCTCCTTGAAAGTGTTTATAAAAGACGATCTAGCCTATTTTTTACTTAGGCTGAGTGAAAAATAGATAGTCTTATTCATAAGTCACCTTAGTACTTTACGATTATAGCAAAAATATAGGTCAAATCAAGAAGAAGCTCCGTCGATTCTGTATTGATCTAAATTGGAATGGGTGATACCATCCAGATAAAGCCCTGGAAATACGTTGACCTGGGGCTGGAAAGGACCACCATGAAATTGCATCAACGGTTGCGTGAACTGCGCCTAGAACGAGAACTGCGCCTGAAAGATATCGCAGCACAAGCCGAAATCAGTGTTCCCTATCTCAGTGATTTGGAGAGAGGACGCACCAACCCCAGTTTGGATACCCTGCAAACCCTTGCCGCTGCATACAAAATCACCCTGCACGACCTTTTGGAACCCGTGGAATTCTACGGCATGGGAACGGAAGGCGCCCTGCCCAAGGGACTGGCTGAACTGCAAGCTGACCCTGTTTTGGGTGGACAGCTGACACCGGACTGGATACGAACCCTTGCTCGCATTGAGTTGCGGGGAAAACGCCCAAGAGACAAACAGGATTGGTACGAAATTTTCCTTCACCTCAAGCGCATTTTGGACTGATCGGGTCGCCGGGGGTCACAGGTTCCATCCTCCGGCCACTTCGATCACTTGACCCGTCACATACGCACTTGCCTCAACAAAATACATCACCGCATCTGTGACCTCTTGGAATGCGCCCACCCGACCGGCTGGAATTTCCTTTTTGGGTTGTGTAACGCTGTTTTCGATGACACCTGGAGCGACGGTATTGATGCTGATCCCGTAAGCAACCTCGGTTTTGGCCAGTGAGCGGCCCAAAACCAACACACCCGCCTTCGCAATTGCGTATGGAACGATTCCAGGTCGAGCCAAAAGGTGTTGTGCGCCCGCATAGCCGAGATTGACAATCCGACCGTGATTTCGTCCGCGCATCAGGGGAATGACAGCTTGGCACGTGTAAAACGTGCTGCTCAGATTGCTTGCCAGAATTTCGTTCCACTCCTCAGCCGATGTCTCCAAAACAGGCTTATATAGGTAATTGCCCACATTGTTGATCAAAACGTCCAAACCTGAAAGCGCCTCTTCCGCTCCCAAAACAACACCCCTCGCTTCTTCCGGACGGGTCAAGTCTCCCCGAAGCAACACAACTTGACGCCCCAATGTGCGAATGCGTTTAGCCAACGCTTGGGCTTTGGATTCGCTGGAACGGTAATGCAGGCCAATGTCATAGCCGCCCTGTGCCAATGCCAACGCAATCGCCTCACCAATACCTTGGCCCGCTCCTGTGATGAGTGCTGTCCTGGATTTCATGGGTCCAACCGAGTGAAGACGTTCACGGTAAACGAATTGAGTGGGTATGCCCGCGCCTCGTCCACGGTCACCCAAGCATGCCGCAAGATTTCGTCGTTGTAGGCGAGATGCACCGTATCGGTTTCCGCAAAAAAATCGAAGAGCAGCATATGTGCAGGCTGATGAAACTCCACAGACGCAATGGCCTCCTGGACCTGCACAAACCGAACATTGAAGAGTTCAAGTCCCGTCTCTTCCAAAAATTCCCGTGCAAGTGCATCTGTAAGCGACTCACCATAGGCGACTTTTCCACCCGGAACACCCCAAGCCCCCTTCCATTTTGTCGTCTGAACGATCAGGTAGCGTCCCTGGCATTTGACCAAAGCACCAACACAAACCGTGGGAAATGCCGCCAAAGCCGATGTGTGGGTTGTCGAAAAAACATTATGGATCATGGGAATACCTTTAAGTGCCGTTTGACTTGGGCTTCACGCGCGTATTGAATGCAGAGAATGACACCCCATTGTAGGGCAATCGACCAGAGGTATCCCACAGGTCGGCGTGCAATCAGGAAGACAGACAAGAATGCCATTTGTGTGCTGAGCCCAAAATTAGAAAGAATCGCTGTCGTATACGCAGGCGTGTAGGCCAACTGATCCTCGGTGCCTTCTGAAATCCGAAGTGAACGACAGCGCCACGCGTCAAACCCCTCAACCAAGCGATCTTGGGGAGAAAAGATGACACTGTAAATACCTTGGAGAAGAGCCAGGACATGAGGTGAACCCTCTATTTGATCGGACAGTGTGCGAAAAACCTTTCCTCGGGCCCGCTGGTAAGCCGCCTCCCACTGAAAATCGAGTGTGAGAATCAGGTTCAGTCCCGCAAAAGCCAACACAGACCATCGCCTTTTGTCTGCACGGGTTCCAATGGCATAAAAGAGCGCCGCATTCACGACCCAATCCATTTCGGTGTCGAGATACCGCCCCATTTCGCTGGTTTCCTTGCGTGCACGTGCCAACTGGCCATCGGCATTGTCCAGAACAGTCTTAAGGTTGATCAACAGGGCGGCCCAAAACCCACCGCCTGTCTTTGATATCTCCCGGGCAGCCATCAGGCCCAAAAAGGTGTGAAAAAAGACAATGTGCGGCGGTTTGATGCTTGTGTTTAAAAGCGCCTTGACCACAAGATGGGCAAGCGGACGGTACACCCAAGCATTTAGGTATTCGATGCGCGGTCGGGGCTTGAGGCTCTGCACGTATACGGAATCCACAATCCGACTCTACCAGAATGCGGTTCAAACCCGGAACAGCAGAATCGGCGGTTTACCTCACTCCACCAAAATGGGAATCACAATCGGACTGCGCCCTGTGATTTTGCGAACGAATTTCCGGACCGCACCGTAAATATCGTCTCGCATTTCTTCGACCCTGCGTTTTTCGCGCACCCCGGCTTCCAACACTTCCATGGCTATGCCCCGAATCAAATCTTCAAGATCCTTATTGGAACGTGCAAAACCCCTTGTGATCAATTCAACGTGCGGTGTGGGATGCACGAGGCCAATGACCACCAAAACACCGTCGGTGCCCATGGTTTGCCGATCGGTCAAAACCTCTTCTGACACGTCGCCAACACCGAGACCATCGACCAGAGTCTCCCCGGATGGCACTCGGCCTGCAATTTTGAATGTATTTTCTCCGACCACAATGGCATCCCCATTGCTCGCGATGAGTGTCCGCTTGGGTGGATGGCTGAGCGATTGGGCCAATCGCATATGGCTGACCTGGTGCCGTGGCTCACCGTGCCATGGCAAGAAGTACTGGGGACGCACCAACTCGAGAACGGTACGCAGTTCATCCTGACTCGCATGCCCAGAAGCGTGAATTTTGTAATTGGGAGGGCAAAACACCTCAACCCCGATTTGGTAAAGGCGATTGATGATCCGATTGACCGCATCCTCGTTGCCTGGAATGGGATTGGAGCACAATAGCACCCAGTCACCCCTCTTGAATGCGATTTTGGAGTGGGTGCCGACAGCAAGGCGACTGAGGGCACTCATGGGTTGCCCTTGACTTCCCGTACACATAAAAAGCACTTGGGAATCACCGAGATCTGCCATTTCATCCGAAGCGAGAAACGGCTCCTTGGTTTGAAGTATGCCGAGCTGTTGGGCCGCACTCGCGTACTTGACCATGCTCCGACCCTCCAAGACCACACGCCTTCGGTACTTTTCAGCGATATTGACAATATTTTGGGTGCGGTGGATATGCGAGGCAAACGTGGTGATGAACACCCGACCCTTGGCCTCGGCGACAATCGCCTCAATATTTTGTGCAATTTCGAGCTCACTGGGCGTTGTTCCAGGCCGCTCTGCGTTGGTGCTGTCCGAGATTAGAAGCAAAACGCCTTCCTGGCCAACTGCAGCGAGCTTGTCCAGTTGACTGACCTTGCCATCTGCCGGATGCGGATCCAACTTAAAATCCCCAGAGTGCACAATGGTTCCAGCAGGGGTGCGGATCACCAAGGCAAAATTGTCGGGAATCGAGTGGGTCATGCGCACCACTTCAATGACAAAATGACGCCCTATTTTGAGAGTGGCGTCGTCCGTGAAGGTATTGAGGCTGACTTGGTCGTCTCGAATGCCAAAATCCGACAGTTTTTCGCGAAGCAAACCCAGGGCAAGGGGCGGACCGTACATGGGAATCTTGGGCAGTCGAGGAAGGATATAGGGCAATGCACCGATGTGGTCTTCGTGCCCGTGCGTCAAAATCCAGCCCCGTATGAGTCCCGCATATTTCTGCAAGTAATCAATTCGGGGAATCACCAAGTCGACACCGGGTGAAAGGTCGTCTGGAAAAGCTAAGCCGCCATCAATGACAAACATCTCGTCTTGATAGCGAATGACCATCATATTTTTGCCGATCTCTCCCATGCCTCCCAAGGGAATGACCTCAACATTTGAGTTTGGCTTCATAGAGCTCCTTTGTTCGGACAGATCACACAAAACAGGGCACAAGGGTCGCGCGCCGCATGCATGAAACCACATTTTTAAAAAACCCCATTCTCGAGAAGGGACTTTAAACGGTTCATCAAATCTGTATCGACACCCAGGGTGCAATTTGGGTGCGTTCGGTTAACAGCATATCAGTTTTTTCGGTGGGCAATTGGGTATGGCGTGTGGTTTTAAACGGAGGACGCTTTCTCACAAATGGTCTTGCGGCAGGGTTTAAGATGGGGCCGCATGGATGCCATCAACCGCGTTCCCCCACACAGCCTCGAAGCGGAATCCTCAGTCTTGGGAAGCATTTTGTTGGACAATACGGTTTGGGAACAACTGAGCGATCTTCACTCAGCCATGTTTTACCGAGAGTCTCACCGAAAAATCTACACGGCCATGGCCCAACTGAGCGCCCGAGGGATTCCCATAGACCTCGTGACTCTGGTCGACGAATTGCGTTCTAAAAACCAACTGGAGGATATCGGCGGTATTTCCTATCTGGCAAGCCTTCCAGACACCGTTCCCACAGCCCTATACGCGGAAGCGTACCTCAAAATTTTGCAGGAAAAATACGTTCTGAGACAACTGATCACCACTTCAGGTCAAATCATGCAGCGGGCATACAATGCCGAAGGTTCACTGGAAGATCTTTTGGACCAATCTCAAAAGATGATCTTGGAAATCAACCAAGCCCAAAAGGGAAAGGATTTTCAGACGATTGGACCGGTGGTCGACGAAACGTTTGAACTCATCACCCACATGCACCGAACCGGTGGTTTGGGTGACGGACTCGCGACGGGATTTCACGATCTGGACGGCTATATCATGGGACTGCAACCGGGAAGTCTCAATATTTTGGCGGCACGTCCAAGTATGGGTAAAACGGCACTGGCACTCTCAATTGGCCAACGGGTCGCACTGCACGCACGAAAACGGGTTGTGGTTTTCTCTTTGGAAATGCCTGCTGTGCAATTGGTTTTGAGGATGCTGTGCAGTGTGGCGCGACTTGAAATGAGCCGTGTGCGTGCCGGACAACTGGGGGACCGTGACTTCACCCGGGTGTTGGACACAGCTGAGCTCTTTAAAAACATGCCCATGGTCATCAATGACGATCCCAATCTGACCGTGAGTGACCTGCGCAGCAAATGCAGACGGATCCTCAGCCAATTTGGCAGTCTCGATCTCGTCATTGTGGATTATCTGCAGCTCATGCAGGGTGGAAACAGCCGGGGTGGAGGCGAAAATCGCCAACAGGAAATCAGCCAAATTTCCCGAGGCCTCAAAAGCATTGCCCGAGAACTCAACATTCCCATCTTGGTGCTCTCCCAGCTGTCGCGCGCGGTCGAACAGCGGCAAAACCACCGACCCATGCTTTCGGATCTCAGAGAAAGCGGATCGATCGAGCAAGATGCCGATTTGGTTATGTTTATTTACCGAGATGAGTATTACAACAAAGACAGTGACCAACAAGGTGTTGCCGAAATCATCATCGGGAAACAGCGCAACGGCCCTGTGGGAACGGTTCGGGTACAGTTCAGCAGCAACCGGGTCAGCTTCGACAACCTGAATTCGGACTACAACAGCGTCGATCCTCGAGAGATCGGTTAAGGCTTTTGGAAAATCAGAAGAAACGAAGAAGGGGCCCACCTTCCATCCATCTCGCAAAGGCCCTTTACATCGGACGTCCGGTTCACAAGGAATCTAACAATTTCGGTGGCTTTTCGCCGTTGGGCACACCATATCGAAGAAACCAATCTCCCCATGGCTTTCAATATTCAGATCGAGGTCTTCCAGTTGCAACATGATTTCACTGTACATTCTTACTCCCAGACAAGAGACACGTGTCGGCAAAACTTTCGCTGCACAGAGTCTTTTTGGATTGACTTTCAGTGGCAGTATAGCGTGCTTTTCCCAAAAAGTAAATTTGGCGTCCTCTAAAAGGCTCACGGCTCGGGTTTTGGTAAACGCTGCGGCCACTGGCTCAACACCATGGCCCCGATGATGACACAACCCCCAATGACACCCAAAAAACCCAAAGTTTCCCCCGCCCAAAGGTAGGCAAACAGTGCGGCAAAAACAGGTTCGAGCGAATAGACAATGGCAGCTTCTGCTGCAGAAACCGTTTTTTGACCGTAGGCCATGAGGAAGGTGGTCAGTGCCGTTGCCATGACCGCCAAATAGAAAATGCCCCCCCATGCAGAAGCAGGAATTTCGGGCCATCCCGTCTGGGTCAGTTCGAATCCACTGGCCAACCCGCTCAACAGCGCAACGACCACCATTTGGATGGCCGTCAAAGCCAAGGCATTGTGGTGGCTCGATTTTTCAAGGTACAGAATATAACCTGCATACATCGATGCACACGCCAGTGTCCACAGATCGCCTGCCGAAAAACCCATCAGGCTGTCAAAGGAAATGAGTCCAATACCCAAAATGGACAAACCAGCCGCCCACCAGACTTTTGCGATCGGCCAACGGCGCATCAGCAAAGCCAAAGCGATTGGAACCATAACGACGTTGAGACCCGTGATAAACGCCGACCTGTTGCTCGAAATCAGTGTCAAACCCACAGCTTGGGTAATGTAACTGAGGAAATTCAAAATGCCCAAAATCAGACCCGCTTTCCAAAGTTGCCGATCCCAACGCAAAAATGGCAGAAAAATAAGGCCGCCGATGGCAAACCTGAGCGCGGTGAGCAAATAGGGAGAAACCGATTGGGTGATGTCTTTGATGAGGGCGAATGTGGTTCCCCAAAATAGGGTCACCAAAACGAGCAGGACAATTCCCCGCGTGTGTGCGAAACGTTCCAAGAAATACCTCTTTGGGTCAGCGGATATGGGGTGTCAAATATGCATTTGAAAAAAACACCGATGAAGACAGTGAGGTCTTGATCAGTCCTTCGGATTTGAGGAAAGAAAGGGCTTTCGACCAAGCGCTGGGATCACTGTACCCGAGGCCATGCTGGGTGGTGTATGGACTTTGCATAAGGGAAATGGAGGTGTTCAGGACATCCAATTGCCCATCATCCAAACGATCGATGTACTTTTTACTTGTCTCAAAAGCCTTTTTTGGATTGGCGATCGTCCAGGCCAACGCCTTTTGGGTCGCACCCAAGAATGCCTTCACCCCGGCAGGTTCTCTGAGGGAACGGTCCATTGTGATGATGCCGTTGCCGACCATGGGATAGTACGGGCTCGCTTCGATGACATTCAGGGCAACACCACTTCGGCGAAGCACCAGAGGCTCATTGTTGATAAAGCCCACAGCCGCATCCACCCGATTTGATTGGACCGCGTCGAGTTGTGTGAACCCGATCGCTTGAAGGTTGACGTCCCGCTCGGTGAGTTTGTATTTTTTCAAGATGGCACGCAGGGCATAGTATCCCGATCCGTAGGCACCGGCAAATCCAACCGTTTTGCCTTTGAGATCTGACCCGGAAACGATGTTCCGGCTGGCCAAACTGAAGAGTGCGACCGGGACTTTCTGGTACATTGCGAACACATATTTCACGGGTTGTCCTGCCGATCGGGCCAGCAACACATCTTCTGCGTCTCCGACCAAATAGTCCAATTTTCCTGAGAGCAACAGGGGCATCAACTGAGAGGTAAATCCATGTTGAAACTGGACCTCTAGACCTTCTTTTTTGTAAAAACCCTGCGCGTCAGCCACATAAAATGGAGCAAATTGAATGTTTGGCAAATAACCCAGACCCACCTTGAGTTCCCGAGCTTCAGAAACAGACGACCATACCAAACCACAGACCAACAACCCTACAGACACACGACACATATCTGTTCATCATACGCACACAGCTGCCAGAAACCGTGGTTTATAATCCCAAACAACACACCATCGCCATTCAGACTTCGGGAGCATATATGAAAAATCACCTACGTGGACAAAAATCCAAACTCGATGACCTCACCTCCGAAAAGCACCTCCAGGTTTCCATCCGCCTGGATTCCCTGTCTGCCGACGTCTCATGTTTTGGTTTGGACGCTCAAGGAAAACTATCCGATGACCGGTATTTTATTTTTTACAATCAACCGCGCTCTCCCGAAGGGGCCATCTGCATGGCAGGTCACGGCTTCGAGATCCACCTGACCCAAGTTCCACCCCACATAGAGCGGCTGGTTTTCACGGCGACACTCGAACAGGGCACGATGTCTCAGCTTTCGAATGGACACCTCAGTTTGTTCGACCCAAAGGGAGAATGCGCACGCTTCGAATACCAAGGCCGAGATTTCGGTCAAGAGAAGGCGCTGATGATTGCCGAACTGTACCGAAAAGAAGGCTGGCGTTTTGGGGCCATTGGTCAGGGTTTTAACGGAGGTCTCAAGGCACTTTTGGAAAGTTTTGGCGGCGAGGCTCTTGATGAGCCGAGTGTTTCTCCTGCTCCGGGACCCGGTACGGTCAGTTTGGTCAAGCAGCGTCGCGTTGATCTGGATAAGCAGCTCGCGCAAAAAGAGCCCCACTTGGTTTCCCTCATCAAAAAAGCCCAGGTGAGCCTGGACAAAAAAGGACTTTCGGATCACCGTGCCAAAGTGGCGCTGTGTTTGGACATCTCAGCATCGATGTCCAGTCTGTATCAGAGCGGAAAAATACAGCGTCTTGCGGAAAAGGTTTTGGCCCTGGGAACGCGGTTCGACGACGACTTTTCGATCGATATCTTCCTCTTTGGCCAAAACGCCCATGAGGCCGGCAGCATGTCTCCCGACAATTTTCACAATTTTATTGTGCAGATGCTTGAACGTTACCCTTTGGAAGGCGGAACCCATTATGGAAAAGCCATGGACAAGATTCGCCGCTTTTACAATCCCAAAAAGATGCCGTGGGATTTGCCAACGTACGTTTTGTTTTTGACCGACGGAGACGCCCACGACAAAGATTTCTCCAGGAAACAGATCACAGAAGCGTCCCACGAAGCCATCTTTTGGCAGTTTGTCGGCATTGGTGCTTCAAAAAAAGGCCAGAAAAAGGGCTTCTTCAGCGCTCTGTTCAGCAGTGACTTCAGTTTCTTGGAGGAATTGGACGACATGACAGGCCGCTTTCTGGACAACGCTGATTTTTTCTGCGTCGAAGACCCTGAACACATAGCCGACGAAGAATTGTATGAATCCATGCTCGCTGAGTACCCAGGATGGTTGTCTCAAGCAAAAGAGAAACGACTCATATAAGGGGTTACCCGAGATGGGAAAATGGGAGGATAAACCACCGCATTGATGCCGCCCAACATCAGTTTAAGTCTTGGCGCAAAAGGGGTTTGTCTTGGGCTCAGCGATTTTGCAATCCACTTTGGTCGTCACGGTTCTAACGCGATTTCGTGACCGTACAGGGCATTTATTCTCGTCCTTCGCTCCAAAAAAATATTGCATCTAAACCTCAAGAACCCCTTCGCGGAAACCGTGGGTAGGCTTTTTAGGATACTTTTGATTCACCAGACAGAGACCGACATGCCTGAAAAGTAGGCCGATGGGTGTTTCAACCTCATCCTTTCCCACTTGCTTTGGATACCAACAGCTCAGTCACTCACAATCTTCTTCTGGCAGTGGATCAATTGCCAATCCTTCGCCGTGGGGTCCGGGCAGGTGGGGCAGTGGCACTTCGATCACATTTCCCCCGATGTGGGACAGCTTGGGATTGGCCAACAGTGCGACCATCTCACACAGTTCTTGGTCGTACATTTCTCCCCCGGATATCCGATTGGGCAGCAAGAGGTTGCACCGCACATCCTCCAAACGGGCAGAGCGCGTAAGCCCTTCGAGTGCCCCCCGGATCGCCTGAAGGTGAAGTTTTTCTGCATCGCTGGTTCCAATAACGGTGAGCCAGGTTTGGGGGGTTTGTCTGTGAATGGCATGCAGTATGGCCAAGGTTGAACGGACATTGATGTTGAGGAGATCGACCCACTCCGACATCGTGAGAAAGCCAAAAGAAGCGGCACTCTCTTGGTTGGCCAAGTGCACAACGCCGTCGAGGTGGCCGTAGAGTTCCAATACCTTTTCTTGAGCCATGGCGTGATCGGAAGAGCTTGCGGCATCCACCCGAATGGGAATGGCATTCCCACCCGTAGACTCAATAAAGGAGGCCAACTGCGCAGTCATTTCACTGTTGTTTCCAAAGAGCGCGACGGTTGCAGATCGGCGCGACAGGGCCAATGCGATGGAGCGACCGTATCCGGTTTCGGCTTGGGTGATGGCAATAACCTGTCCAGCCAAATCTTCGCTATGTGCGAATCCTTCGGAAGCCTCTTTGGAATCCCCAAATGCCTCGGGATATTTGGTGTTGTCAAACATACAATAAGAATATCGCAGAAAAGCGCTCATGGCGTACGTACTGTGATTGCCCTAAAAAATGTTGAAACCGGCCATGAATATTCATGGATAGACACCTGGGGAAGCAGCCTTCGAGACTGGCCTGCTGTTTTGTCCCAGACCCAAACCCGATATACTGTTGCCCGTGCCGCGTCCTTCCTATCACCACATTCTGATCAGTCTGATTGCGGCAATCGGTTTGATGCAGATGACCCTCTTTATCGGCTATGTGATTGTCCGAAGCCTACAAAAAGTGGAACAGATGGCTCAGGAAAAACAAACAATTGAGACACTTGAGGCCGAAATCAATGGGCTCAAGGAATTGCGTTCGAGGGCCCAAAACGATCCCATTTTCCTGATGGAATTGGCCCGATGCCAAGGCTTTTTGGACCACAGTGAAACAGCCATTGTAGACCAATCCAAGGTGGGCAAAGAGCAATTGGCACCTTGTGCACCCAAACAGCTGTTGCCCAAAATTGAACCTTAAACCTCCGCTAAAATGGAGCGATGTTTACCTTTAAAGAGGCCGAACACCAGCACGAATTGAGTGTAGGCCGAGAAGCAAAACTGTTGGGCGCGTGGTCCAGCCCAGATATGGCCAAAGGTTTTGTGCTGTCTCAAGATTTCGAAGCCGTTTTTTACCGATCGAACAACTTGCCAGAACGGCTTTTGGCTCTTTTTTCGGGCATTCGCCCCGAACGCATTGACGAAGATCATCTTGAAGAATGTTGTCATAGAGCTCAAATTCTCATACGCGAATCGTCTCTTCTGGATAACGCAATCCAAAAAATCGAATTGGCCCTCAACAATGCAGCCTTGATGGGACGACCCGGTCACCTGAGGCGAGAATGGCTGGGCCAAAATCTGCCTGAAGTCGAAACCTACATCACCCAAACGGGCAGCGAAGCACTCTTTGCCCTGAAACGCCTGTGGGCCAAAGATTGGAACTTGGACGCAACACTCGACCGACTCGATCAGAACGGAAATATTGGTCTAGAAGCGCGTCCGGTATTCTTTTTCGAAGGTGAAAAACCCGATTCTGTGATTGAATCGGATGCAAATCGAACTTTACAGCTCGGAGGACGTATTGTGGGTGTGTATTCGATTCTTCAGTAAAACCGTCTAGAATGGTTTTCTGTAGAAATCATTTGTCACACCGAAAGGAGAACGACATGTCCATCAATCTCACCAAAGGCCAAAAAATTTCACTCACCAAAGAAGGTGGAGGCGCCCTCAGTGCTGTCGTCATGGGTTTGGGCTGGGATGCCAAGAAAAAGCGCGGATTCTTGGGTTTCGGCGGAGGCGATCAAGAAATCGACCTCGATGCCTCTTGCGTCCTCTTCGACAGCCAGCAGAACATGGTCGATGTGGTCTGGTTTCGCCAATTGCGCAGCCAGGACGGCTCTATTTTGCACACTGGCGACAACCGAACTGGACAAGGCGACGGCGATGACGAGCAAATCGTCGTCCAGTTGGACCAAGTCCCCACGCATGTTCAATCTCTGGTGTTTGTGGTCAACAGCTTCACAGGGCAAAATTTCAGCCAGATTGAATCGGCGTTTTGTCGTCTGATAGATAAAAACACTGGAAAAGAAGTTGCGAAATACAACCTGAGCTCTGGTGGACCACACACGGCACAGGTGATGGCCAAAGTTTACCGGCACAACGGAGAGTGGAAGATGCATGCAATTGGAGAACTCTCTTCTGGACGTACATTTCAAGATCTGCTCCCGGCTATGAAAGCCAATTTGTAATTCGGAGGACACTGTGGCACTTTCATTATCCAAAGGCGGCAATATTTCTCTATCCAAGGCCGATCCCAACCTGACACGTATTTTGGTGGGACTGGGCTGGGACGCTCGGTCGACATCGGGCAACGATTTCGATTTGGACGCTAGTGCATTTCTGTTGAGTGAACACGGCAAGGTCCGCTCGGATGCGGATTTCATCTTCTACAATCAGCTCAAAAGCGCTGACGGCTCTGTCGAACACACGGGGGACAACCGGACTGGACAAGGCGACGGTGACGATGAAGCCATTCGCATCGACCTCTCTCGGGTCCCACAAGAGATAACCCGAATTATTTTCCCTGTGACCATTCACGATGCCGATGCCCGGAGACAGAATTTCGGTATGGTCAGAAATGCATTCATTCGTGTTGCAAATGCTGACACGCAGATAGAAATTGCCCGCTATGACCTGTCAGAGGACGCTTCCGTTGAAACCGCGATGATTTTCGGAGAGGTGTACCGTCACGGCACAGAGTGGAAATTCAGGGCTGTGGGACAAGGGTATGCTGGAGGTCTGTACGCACTGGCCAAAGACCATGGCGTCAACGTATAACGTGTGAACATACCCAGCCCGAGCGAAAACCCAAGGGTTTGCTCGGGTTTGTGTTTGGGAGGACTATGATTGTAAGAGAGTTTGGTTTTTCAATAGGGTTGAGTATTTTATGTTTGATTGGCGCGTTTGCATTTGGGATTTCCCATGGTGACCTCAATCTGGCTCTCAAGTTTCTTTTTATCGCGCTCATTTTGGGTGTCATGGAAGTTTCCCTTTCGTTTGACAATGCTGTGGTCAATGCCTCAGTCCTGAAGAACATGTCACCTGTGTGGCAACAGCGTTTTCTCACCTGGGGGATCTTCATTGCCGTATTCGGAATGCGCTTTATCTTCCCAATCTTGATCGTGTCGCTTGTGTCGGGTTTGGGTTTCGGAGAGGTCTTAAACCTCGCCCTCAACAATGGTGAAAAATACGGCGAATACCTGGAAAAATCCGAAGTTGCCATCTCTGCTTTTGGTGGCACCTTCCTGTCACTGGTCTTTTTTCACTACCTGTTGGACCCCGAAAAGGACGTTCACTGGTTCGGTTGGCTGGAAGAACGGCTCGCTGCAATCGGTAAGCTGGAAACGGTACAGGTGCTGATCACGGGTGTTTTGCTGTTGCTCTGCGTTCACTTTTTGGTACCTGAACATGAACAATACACTGCCCTGCTCGCGGGTGTCGTAGGTATTTTAACGTACATTTTTGTGGACGGACTGGGCGGACTGTTCGACACAGATAAACTGACAACGGGTGCAGCCAGTGCTGGTCTCGCCAGTTTTATCTACCTTGAGGTTTTGGACGCGTCCTTCTCGCTTGACGGGGTGATTGGCGCGTTTGCCATCACCAAGGAGGTGGTGATCATTGCCGCCGGTCTAACCATAGGGGCTGCATTTGTCCGATCACTGACCTTGCTGTTGGTACATCAGGGCACACTCGCACAGTACCGCTACCTCGAGCACGGCGCACACTACGGAATTGGTGCACTTGCAGCCATTATGCTGCTCTCAATGGGCGGACTACACATTCCCGAAATGGTCACCGGTCTCATCGGCGTGGCCTTTATCGGGGCGTCCATTTATGCGTCTCTTTTGTACAACAAACGCCAGGCTTTATCCCAGTAAAATGGTCTCATAAATCGCAAATTTGTCGGTAAAAAGCGAGGGGATGCCCCCTCGTCTGTTTTTGGTTATGCTATGTATTATGAATTTTTCATCAGGAAATTTGGTACTTTATAAAAACAAAATTGCACGGGTGATTTCCGTGAGCGACAAAATTGAAATTGAAGTGAGTTCTGGTGGGCAAGAACGGGTTCGGACCAAAGACATCGTTTTGCTGCACCCGGGGCCATTGGCCGATATAAAAATCCTGGACAACTTGGGTATCACAGGACAAGAATTCCAAGAGGACATCAAAGCCATCTGGGAAATTTTAGAAGGGCATCCGGTCAGCCTGAGCGAAATGCTTTCCATGATTTCTGGAGAAGATAGTCCGGCACAAGCCTACTTGCTCTGGAAAAACCTCCAAGAAAGCCTTTACTTTGAGGGCACACCACAACAGTTGGTTCCCAAAACCGCAGAGGCCATTGAAGCCAGACAGCAAGAAGAACAGCGCAAACGCCAAGTGGAACAAGATTGGCAAGCGTTCATTGGACGGCTTCAATCCCACACAACCTTGCCCACAGACCGCCCATTCTTGACCGAGGTGGAACAACTTGCATACGGAAAAACCAAGAAAAGCCGCGTTTTGGCCGCACTTTACAAGCCCGAAACACCAGAGACTGCCCATGCCTTGCTTCTCAAAATTGGCATCTGGGACACCTACAAAAACCCACATCCCACGCGTTCTGGAGCGACTTTATCTCGATTTAGCAGTGAAATTCCAAGCCGGATGGATCAAGATCGATTGGACCTGACCCACCTGGGTGCCTACGCGATTGACGATGAAGGCAGTCTGGACCCGGATGATGCGATCTCTCTGGAAATCTTGGCAAATGGAAATCTGTGTCTTTGGGTTCACGTTTCGGATGCTGCGGCACTGGTTCTTCCCGACAGCCCAATGGATATCGAGGCGCGAAAACGGGGCGCGACGCTCTACCTCCCAGAAGGCATTCTTCCGATGCTACCTGAAACAGCGATTGAAACCTTGGGCTTGGGTCTGAGCAACGTGTCGGCGGCATTGTCTTTTGGCATTGAATGTGAGGCAGTCGAGGCAGAAGACGGCGTCCAGTACATCCCCACAGATGTCCGGGTTCATCCGACGTGGGTCAAAGTCACACGGCACACATACGAAGAAGCCAGTCGCTTCCTGGACACTGAACCGTTCAAAACCTTGGATGGCATTGCACACAGTCTCAAACGCCAACGGTTGAATCGAGGGGCAGTCTCACTGGATCTTCCTGAAATCAAAATCAAGGTGCAAAATGGACACATCGAAATCAAATCGATAGGCCACGAAGCCAGTCGAAACCTCGTCCAAGAATCTATGATGCTGGCAGGTTGGGCTGCCGCACAATTTGCCCTTAGGAACCACATTCCCATTCCGTTCGCCAGCCAAGAGTTGAATTATGCAGCATCTGGCTCCATTTCTGAATCGGGGGACTTGGTCACCATGTACGCGCGACGCAAACTTCTGGGCCGCACCAAGTGGAATGCCAAACCTGCTGTCCACGTCGGCTTGGGTCTGGCCGAATACGCACAAGCGACGAGTCCCATGCGACGCTACTTGGACCTTGTGGTTCACCAACAGCTCCGGGCATTTTTGTCCGATTTGCCGATGTTGCCCATCACAGAGGTGTTGTCTCGGATTGGCGCTGCAGATTTGGCTTCTGCTGCCGTCAAAGAAGCCGAGCGAAAGAGCTTGCGACATTGGTGCTTGGTCTATTTGCTCAACCATCCCGCATGGAAAGGCACAGCGACCGTGGTCGAACGCGCTGGTCCTCGCGCCATTTTGCTCATACCTGAACTGGCCCTGGAGACGTCTGTTGTGGGACCCTTTTCTCCGGGAGACCAGCTCCAGGTTGAAATTGCCGACATTGACCTTGCCCATCTGGATTTCCGTGTCCGGGTCATTGCTTAGCGCACACTTTCGGTAAAATGTAACGGTGATCATCGATTTGCGTTCAGATACGGTAACCCAACCAACCGAGAGCATGCGGCAGGCCATGGCGACAGCTCCGGTCGGTGACGACGTCTACGGGGAAGACCCAACTGTCCATCTATTAGAACAAGAGGTCGCTCAGAGAACAGGCTTCGAAGCTGGGCTGTTTATGCCCAGTGGAACAATGGCCAATCAGGTCGCGATTGCGGCACACACCCAGCGCGGTCAGGAAGTTATCTGTGCAGCTGGGAGCCATATATACGAGTGGGAACTGGGCATGATGGCCGCGTTCAGCGGGGTTGTTCCACGTTTTGTTCCAGTGGAACTGGGTATTCCTGAGCCGGAACAGATACGGGCAGCGATCCGGCGCAGCATTCACCAAAGTCCAAGTGGCCTCATTTCCCTGGAAAACACGCACAACAAAGCGGGCGGAACCGTTTTGCCCCTGGACATTTTGTGCAGCATTTCCAAGTTGGCAAAAGATGAAGGATTGCCCCTCCACTTGGACGGGGCCCGTGCCTACAACGCGGCAGTTGCCCTGGGAACACCCATCCACGAGATCACCCAGCATTTCGATTCAGTCAGCCTGTGTCTTTCAAAAGGACTGGGCGCACCGGTTGGCAGTGTCTTGGTGGGACCCAAAACCTGGATCCAAGAGGCCCGGCGCTACCGAAAAATGATGGGCGGCGGCATGCGACAAGCTGGAATTCTGGCTGCCGCAGGCCTGGTCGCGCTCAATGAAGGCCCACTGCGCCTGTCTGAAGACCACCGAAGAACACGTCAATTGGCAGAGGCCCTCCAAGAAATGGGGTTGGATTTGGACCTTCGGGCCGTACAGACGAACATCCTTTATGTTCAGGTTCCCGACGCGGCACAAAAGGTCAAAATGTGGCGAGACCGAGGTTTATGGGTCAATACCCTGGACGATAATTCAGTCCGCTTCGTGCTGCACTTTCAAATTACGGATCAAATGCTGGAACGTGCCATTGAAATTGTCAAAAAATCCACCGAGGGTTAAGTCCCCAGTGGTTCAAACAAAAAGGTGTGCTTTACTTTGGGTGTCAGAATGGCTACTTTGACACTGCTTGCGGAAATCCTTCCGAAAATGCAGCTACTGAAATCAGCAGAAATGTATCAAACTGGTGAGATGCAGTGGAGGCCACAAAAGCTTACTCGCAAAAAACTGGAAGGACGTTGCATGGAAGCTGTCCGACACACCAGTGATCCCCATCGACGGTCACTGGGAAAACCTGTCAATCATCGGCGGAATGACCCTGTGTGGCAAGCAAGCTACCTACCAGCATAGCTGTCCTCATGCGATTCGTGCTGTACAGGTGGTGAAGTTCTTCAAGCACCTCCCGAGGTATCTGGAAGGTCCACGGGTGGTTTTGCTTGACAATGCCCGGATTTCACCGAAAGAAGTTGTGGTCTTGGCCAAAGCGGCACCCCGTCTTGGCCCAACTACGGCACCTTCCGGGCCGGGCCGCGTCTTGGATCAAACGTGTGAGGCTTCAGAATTTGTGTGCAAAGAATCTGACCGAGTTAGAGCAGGCCTGGAAGCTGGGCTTTCGTCAGGTGAGAAGTAAACCAGGTCTGATTCCCGCCTTTTTTCATGCTTCCAGTTTGGGTCATTTCTCCTGACTTCAGTAGAAGGAGAGAGGGGATGAGGGTATCTTCTTGGGTATCGAGAAAGAGGTCAAGGTGTTCATGGAGAAGGTGGTGTGTATCCAGCATGAGTATCCTTTGTGCAAGAATAGCGTTGCATAGGCCAAAACGGCCTACTCGGACATGCCTTACTTGCGTTTGAATTCTTTGGCTTTTCAACCCACGGATACTTTAACTGTCTCCCTCTCGTTTCAGGTCTCGCGTAAACTCTTGCACGGTTGTCCTATTTGGAACCTCAATCGATTCCCAGCCTTCCTGAACGCTGTATCACCGATGATCTGAGCTTAGACTTTCTGGTACATGTTGCTCTTTTTGTCGTATACCCATGTCTTGCGAAACTTATGAGATGGCAAATTATCCATCATTACGGTTTGCCCTTTTCATAGAGCGAAAAATATTTGTACGAAATCCACTTTCTTCATCTTTCCCTCAATTACACATACCTCACCTAGAAGCTTGCAAACCCATACAATATCCACATGTTACGCTCAACCGATCACACCCACACCATCCCCATCCCACTCTCTCACGAAATTCAACGCCCTCTCCTTCTCTCTCTTCTCTCCTCTCACCCCTTTCGCCTCATCGCTCTCCTCGCTCCC